>QCBM01000001.1 GCA_003281605.1 Prochlorococcus sp. AG-347-I06
AAACAAATTATGAATCAAATTACTTAAAAATTTCTAACAATAATCAACTCTTAAATACTAAACAAGATTCTAATCAAATAAATAAATATATTAAAACCCCAAAATTACCACTACCTAATATTAAAAATTTAAGAAAATGGATTAATAAAGATAAAAAAGCTAGTTAGCTTTTTACATCATACCTGGCATACCCATGCCGCCCATACCTGGCATACCCATGCCGCCCATACCTGGCATACCCATGCCTCCCATTGGATCTCCACCTGGTCCTCCTGGGGCTGCGGCTTCAGGCTCTGGAATGTCAGCCATCGCAACTTCTGTTGTGAGGAGCATAGCTGCAATAGATACTGAATCTTGAAGAGCTAATCTCAATACTTTGGTTGGATCTAATATTCCTGAATCTTTTAAATCCTCATATTTTCCTGAATTAGCATTAAAGCCTTTGTTAAGTCTTTTAATTTCAGCGACAACTACATCACCATTAAAACCAGCATTTTTTGCTATTTGTTTAGTGGGTTCCAAAAGGGCTTCTTTTACGATATTTATCCCTGTTCTTAAATCATCGGAAGATTTTTGACTTAAATTTAAAAGGGCATCTGATATTTCAATTAAAGTTTGTCCTCCTCCAGAAACTACACCCTCTTCAATAGCAGCTTTCGTAGCATTAAGGGAATCTTCGATTCTTAACTTTTTGAACTTCATCTCTGTTTCTGTTGCAGCTCCAACTTTGATAAGTGCTACACCTCCAGCTAGTTTTGCTATCCTTTCATTGATTTTGTCCTGATCATACTCTGAGTCTGTTATTTCAACTTCTCTCTTTAATTTTTCTACTCGCGCTTTAACCAAATCTTTAGTGTCTTCGAAGGCAACAATTGTAGTTTTGTCCTTGGTGATAGTTATTTTTTTTGCTTTGCCTAAATCATTAATCGATACTTTATCAAGTGTCATTGATTTATCTTCACTAATTAACTTAGCTCCAGTAAGAATAGCAATATCTTCAAGGGAAGCTTTTCTTCTCTCGCCAAATAACGGAGCTCTTACGGAAGCTACATTTAACACTCCACTATTCTTATTCAAAACCAAGGTGGTTAAAGCCTCTCCTTCGATATCTTCAGCAAGAATTAGAAAAGGTGAGCCTGATTTCTGAATTTCTTCAAGTATTGGAACCAGATCAACTAAAGTTGAAATTTTTTGATCAGTTATTAATATTTTAGGGTTTTCAAGTTCACAAACTTGTCTTTCTTGGTCTGTTACGAAATATGGAGAACTATAGCCTCTATCAAAAGACATTCCTTCAGTTATATCTAATTCTGTATCTAGTGATTGAGATTCTTCGACAGTTATTACACCATCTGAAGTGACAATATCCATTGCCTTCGAAATTATAGATCCAATTTCTTCATCACCTCCAGCACTAACTGTTGCAACTTTTTGGATATCAGAACCACTTAATGAAATACTTTTGGAACTTAATTTTTCTAGAACAAAAGCCAGGCCTACTTCCATACCTTTTTTTAACTCCATAGGGCTGGCACCAGAAGCAATATTTTTTAATCCCTCTTGAACCATCTTCTGAGCCAAAATGGTTGCTGTTGTTGTTCCATCTCCTGCACTCTCTTTTGTCTTGGACGCAACTTGTTCTATTAATTTCGCACCCAAATTAGAAATAGGGTTCTCAATCTCAATCTCTTTAGCAACTGTGGACCCATCTCTAACTATATCTGGTGAACCAAATTTTCTCTCTATTACTACGTTTTTTGCTTTTGGCCCGATAGTAACTTTTACCGCATTAGCTACGAAATTTACACCTTTTTCTAGCGCTTCTCTTGATTCATTAGAAAAACTTAACTGTTTTGCCATGTTTACTCGATCTTAAGTCTTATTCTAATCTCCCATAGAATCATTTTTAAGGGATATTTAATTAAGTGGGGAAAGCCGAATTTCTTTTAATTTACCATACAAATTAACTCAAATAAGAGTATCTTTAGGTTATGGAAGAAACAAATAATCTTATTTTTACTCTTACAGCAATCCTAGCGATTGCTATGACTTTGATATACTTTCCGCTGAGATTTTTCTTGACATTAACTGCTAGAAGTAGAAGACTAAAACTTTTACAAAAAATTAGAAGGTTGAGAGATGAATTAGGTCAGCCTTATCAAAATACATAATTAAATACTCATACCACCATCAATACTGATTGTTTGCCCTGTAATATAACCTCCTGCATCACTTGAAACTAAGTATGATACTAAGTCTGCAATTTGAGTACAACTTCCTAATTTCCCTAAAGGAATAATTTTAAGAATCTCTTCAGTATTAAGTTTTTCAGTCATCTCTGTTTCTATGAAACCTGGAGCTATTGCATTTACGTTTATACCTCTTGAAGCAAATTCTTTAGCGCAAGTTTTGGTAAATCCAATAACTCCAGCTTTGGCGGCAGAATAATTTGCTTGCCCTGGATTACCAATTATTCCAACAACAGATGAAATATTTACGATGCTACCACTTCTTTTTTTCATCATAAATTTTGAAGCATATTTTGTACAAAGAAAAACTCCTTTTAAGTTTGTATTTAGTACATCATCCCATTGTTCCGATTTCATTCTCATCAATAGTCCATCTCTAGTAATTCCAGCATTGTTAATGAGGATATCAATGGTGCCATTAATTTTAATTATTTCTTCAAAAGCTGAACTGACAGAATCCTCTTTTGAAACATCAAATTTTAATTTATGAGCTTTACCTCCTGAATTTTTTATTAAATTTACAACTTCTTCAGCTTTTTCATCAGAAGAAGAGTAATTAATAAAAACTTCTGCTCCCAATCGGCTTAGTTCTAAAGCAATTTCTTTACCAATTCCTCTGCTAGCTCCAGTGATTAAAGCAATTTTGCCTGATAATGAATCTTTATTGGACATTATGAAATTTTATAATTTTCAATCGTAGTACTATTTGTGTAAAGATATTGCTTTTATTTATAATTGTCTAGAAAATATTAAGACCTTCTATTGTGCACTTTTTAATACCAGCTGCTGGGAGCGGTAGCAGAATGAAAGCTGGAAAAAATAAATTACTTATTGATTTAGAGGGAGAGTCTTTGATTTATTGGACACTTAAATCTGTATTTTCTGCAAGCTCAACAAATTGGGTTGGAATAATTGGGCAACCGAAAGATAAAAATTTATTATTAAATTCAGCAAAGGATTTTGCCCATAAAGTTCATTGGATTAATGGTGGTGACACCAGACAACAGTCAGTTTTTAATGGTTTAAAAGCGTTACCAAAAGATGCTGAAAAAGTTTTAATACATGATGGTGCTAGATGTCTAATTAATCCTGAATTGATAGACCTTTGTACCATGCAATTAGATGAAAATGAAGCTGTAATTTTGGCTACTAAGGTAACCGATACTATAAAAATTGTTGATAATGAAGGTTTTATTAAAGAAACACCAGACAGAAATTATTTGTGGGCAGCGCAAACTCCTCAGGGCTTTTTAGTAGATAGATTAAAAAAAGCTCATAAGATGGCAATTGATAAAAACTGGAAAGTCACAGATGATGCTTCTCTATTCGAAATGCTTAATTGGAAAGTGAAGATTATTGAAGGAACTTATTCAAATATAAAAATCACATCCCCTATAGATTTGAAAATAGCAAAACTTTTTGTGAAGAACCCTTAGTTAAAAAGGTGTATCGATACTAAGAATGCCATCATCACCATTTAAGGTGGCTTCGTATCCTAAAGGAATGCAAGCATTTCCCGATATGTGGCCTATTGGGAGTTCAAAAAGAATAGGAAAATCAAACTCTTGGAGTCTTTCAATAATGCAGTTTTTTAGTAAATCTTTCCATTCAAGGTCGCAGGAATCATTAGAAAAACTTCCGAATCCAATACCAGCAATTTCAGAAAGTGTTTTAGTCATTCTGAGGTAAGTCAACATGCGATCAATTTTATAAATATCTTCATTAATATCTTCAAAAATTATTATTTTCCCTTTGCAATCTGGAAAGTGATTAGTACCAATTAAAAAAGTAGCAATAGTTAAGTTAGAAACAATAATTTCTCCTTTAGCTTTCCCAGCTCTTAAAGGAATTCCTCTTATGTCTTCAACATATCCCTCAAAAAGTAAATTTCTTAATCTCTCAAGACTCCACTCTGGCTCTTTGAAAAGGCCAGTAACCATTGGGCCATGAATAGAACCTGTAAATCCTTGAGAATATTTAGATAGTAATAAAGAACATGTATCTGAGAATCCAAGCATTAAACCATGCTGCCAAGAAGGTTCTTTTTCTAAAAGCCTTGCTGAGCCCCAGCCTCCTTTTGCAAAAATGATTAGCTTACTATTTTGTGCTCTTTCCAGTTCTTCAAATCTAGTTAGATCATCACCTGCAAAATAACCAAATTTTTTTGATAGAGAATTATTTTTATTAATTTTCAAGCCCCAGTTTTTTAAGATTTCTATGCCTTTTTGAAAATTTTCGTCTTCATCAATAAAGGAGCCTGGAGCTAAAATATCTATTAGATCCCCTTTTTTTAATCTAAAAACCATATTTAAGATTTATGAGGCAATAATAATTCCTAATAAAAGAACTCCTCCATAAATTGATTGATTTTTGAAGTGATTCCCAATATTTTTTATTGACTGCTTTTCCTCAGGAAATACTTTTAGTATATCTCTCTGCATTAAGATTGACGATGTAAGCCAAATTGGCCAAAAAACAAAATCCATTTGATTTATAAATCCGCATAATGCGAGAAAACAAGAAGTTAAAAAATAACAAATTTGAATAGTTATTCTTGTATTGTTCTGGAGGTTAACAGCGGAACTATTTATTCCAATTTTAATATCATATTTTTTATCTGCTAAAGCATAAATCGTGTCAAAGCCAAAAGTCCAAAAAATGGTGGCTAGCCAGCAAAATAATAAAACAATACTATTTAAATTACCTTCATTTGCGGCCCAGGGAATTAAGACAGCAAAACCCCAGCATATGGATAAGATTAATTGAGGATATTTAAACCATCTTTTGGCAGAAGGATAAATTAAAATAATAGGTAAAGCTAAAAAAGCAAGTGAAATGGAAAGGATTCTTCCAGGTTGAGGTAGTGACAAAGTTAAAAAGAAGCTTAATAAAATTAAAAAGAAAAGAATTAAATAAGCTGTTTTAAGACTAATTTTATTTGCAGCTAAAGGTCTATTTTTTGTCCTAAAAACTCTTTGATCAATTTTTTTGTCCCAAATATCATTAACAACGCAGCCTAATCCACTTACTAGTAGTCCTCCCAATATTATTCTTAGCAACATTAAAAATGATGGATTAGCATCTGGGGTTAAATATAAACTCCATCCAGCAGGAATAAGCAAGATCATTCTTCCAGTAGGCTTATTCCACCTTAATAATTCAAAAAAGGTACTTAATTTATTTTGTCGATTTTTATTTTGCATATGACTTATTGTATATTTCATAACTTTAAATAATCTTACTAGGATTAAATGATTTCTATTAATTAATAATCAATCTTGGGTATATTTATTAATGGATTAAAGATATCTGCATCTTATAAAAAGAAATGATACAGAAACAAGATTTAAGATATTTTCAAGAAAAGCAAATTTTAGTAGCTTCTATAGATATTGGAACCAACTCTACACATCTCTTGGTAGCAGAAATTAATCTAGAATTAAAATCATTTTCAATAAAATTCACTGATAAATCAACTACTCGTCTTGGAGAAAGAGATGAGGAGGGTAATCTTACTAAAGAATCAATCCAAAGAGCATTAGTTACTCTTAAGCGATTTAAGGAATATTGTAAAAGTAATGGAGTAAAACAAATAGTAACAGCAGCGACAAGTGCAGTTAGGGAAGCTCCAAACGGGCAAGATTTTATTAGAAGAGTTCTTGATGAAACTGATATTCAAATAGAAATGATAAGTGGTTCTGAGGAAGCCAGATTAATTTACCTTGGTGTTCTTTCTGGTATGGCTTTTGAAGATCAGTCTTTTGTAATTATAGATATTGGAGGAGGTTCTACAGAATTAATACTTGCTGATAAAAAAGATGCTATAGCTCTTACCAGTTCAAGAATTGGTGCGGTCAGACTTAAAAATGATTTTTTAAATAAAGAGTCTATAAATTCAGAAAGATCGAGTTTCCTAAAAACTTTTATTAAAGGATCTTTAGAACCATCTGTTCGAAAAATAAAGAGTAGATCAAAGGGCGATAAGACTTTATCTATGATTGCAACCAGTGGCACTGCAACCTCATTAGGAAATTTGATTTCAGATGATTTGGGAGAATCTAAACAAAAGTTGCATGGTTATAAATTTAAAAGGGAAAATTTACAAAATATATTGGAAAAACTAATTAAATTACCAGTTTCGGAAATCAAGAAAATACCTTCATTAAGTGAGAGAAGAGCAGAAATAATTGTTCCAGGAGCATTGATATTAAACACTGCAATGGAGATGTTGAACTTTAATGAATTAACCATAAGTGAGAGGGCGCTTAGAGAGGGTTTGGTTGTTGATTGGATGCTTCGTAAAGGGATAATAAAAAACGAGTTAAATATTCAAAGCAATATTAGAAAAACAACCATAGTTCATCAGGCCAGAAAGTTTGGAGTAGATAGTACAAGAGCTGAGAAAGTTATCGATATTGCCTTTCAAATCTACGATCAGACTAAAAATATCTTTCATAGTGATAATGATCCAAAAGCTAGAGAACTTCTTTGGGCAGCCTCTAATCTTTATAGTTGTGGAAAATACGTGAATGTTGGTTCATATCACAAACACTCTTGGTACTTAATAAAAAATTGTGAGTTGTTGGGATATTCTGAAGCAGAAACAAATATTATTGCTTCAATTGCTAGATACCATAGAAAGACTCTACCTAAGAAAAGACATGAGTCTTGGCAAAATTTAATATCCAAAGAAGATAAAACATTAGTTCTCGAAATGTCATTGATTTTGAGACTAGCAGCATCTCTTGATCAAAGACCTGACAAGGCGATCTCCTCAGTTCAAATAAAATTGCAGGGAAATATTCTTACATTTGAACTTTTACCTTTAAATAGAGACCATGATCTTCTTCTTGAAAAATGGAACTTAGGATTATGCCGTAATGTAATAAAAGAACTAAAGAATTTGGATTTAAAAGTTATTTAGTTTTTTTAATAATTTCTTGTTTTGGAGTTTGATTCTGTGGAGAGTCTGAAAATAAATTGAAAATTAAGGACGAGGCGATAAGTCCGAGAAGACCTGAAATTAAAATAAATATCCAAAACCCTACTGGACTTAGATCCTTAGATTGTCTAGTTTTATTAGTTTTTTTAGCAACTTCTTCAACTATTTCTTCAATTTTTATCTCTTGCTTTTCTGTCTTGAATTCATTCATTATAAATTCTGTATCAAGTTTCAGTTTCTGTGAAATTCTACGAACCATTGCTTTGACAAATACTTTTTCAGGTAGTTCTTCTTCATTACCTTCTTCAATGGCTTTAAGTTGATGAGATCCAATTTTTAAATCAGAAGCTAATTCTTCAACAGATTGCTCTCTACTTAACCTTGCCTCTTTAATAAAATTTCCAATTCTCTTTAAAGAGGATTTTTTTCTTTTGGTATTTTCTTCTGGGTTAGATTTTATTTCTTTCAAAGCTAATAAATTTTTACTAATTATAGTAATTAATTTTTTTCTATCAACTTTAAGATTATTTATTCCTAAAGAGATGCTTATAAGTCGGATTATAAAGATTAGATCTTTTTTGAGAATTACTAATTGCTGGGCTAATTATGTAAATGGTTGTTCTAATTAGTTTTTTCTCAATAGAAAATTTTTCCATATCTTTTAATTCTATTAATGATGTCCAACCATCATCCCAAGATACTCTAAATCCAACAATCACTTTAGTCTCTGGAGGGTAAAACTCTAGTAGAGTTTCTTGAGACCTTTTCACATGCCTAGCACTTAGATAAAGACATATAGAGGAATTGTGTTTCGCAAGATCTTTCAGAGATTCTTTTTCGGGCATCCCTGTTCGCCCTCCTGCTCTAGTTAAAATTATTGTTTGCGTCACGTCAGGGATTGTTAACTCAGCCTCATGATATGCTGCAGCAACTTGAAAAGCACTTACTCCAGGAACAACCTCGATTTCAATTTTTTCGTTTTTTAAAATTTCTATTTGCTCTCTAATTGCTCCAAAAAGGCAAGGATCTCCATCATGCAACCTTACAACAGTTTTCCCTGCCTGAAATTTTTCGATCATAATTGAGGTGATCTGCTCTAAGTTGAGCGAACTCGTTTTTATTTTTTCAGAACCTTCTTTCGAAAAATCTAAAATCTTTTCAGGGATTAGAGAATCAGTCCAAATAATGACATCTGCAATTTTTATCTTTTTTAATGCTTTTAAAGTTAATAATTCTGGATCGCCTGGACCAACTCCAATAAAGGAAATTTTATTATCCATTCTTTCTATTTTTCCCAATATATGTTCTCAATCTTAAAAAAAATATTCCAATTAATCCAGAAGAAAATAGAAAAATACTTATAAATTGAGCCATTCTAATACCGCCATCACAGAAAGGCGGAAGTCCACCAATGCATAGTGGGTCAGTTCTTAAACCTTCAATCCAGAATCTTCCAAAGCTATAACTTATCAAATAAAGACAGCTAATAAAGCCAGGCCTAAAAAAATCTGTTTTATTTTGTTTATTAAAAATAAAAATAAGGAGGATGAAAATTAAGAGATTCCACAACGACTCATAGAGAAAAGTAGGATGAAAAAATTCGTAATTAATAAATTCTAAAGGCCTATTTTGGATAGGAATAAATAATTTCCAAGGCAAATTTGTCGGGACCCCAAAGGCTTCATTATTGAAAAAATTGCCCCACCTTCCTATGGATTGTCCAAGAATAATTGAAGGTATTAAAATATCTATAAAAGTTTTTAAATTAATTTTTTTTGACTTGCAAAAAAAGATAATGGATATTAAACCTCCAATTAGACCTCCATGGATTGCTATGCCTCCTTCCCAAACTGCAAGAAAAGAAGGTATTTTTATGACGTTATTGAATAGTTCAAAAGAAGTAAAAAAGTTCTCTCCACTATATTGCCTCCACTCAAAAATTACGTAATAAGCTCTTGCTCCAATTATTGAAAAGATTATTAATGATGGAAGTATTTCACTAATGTATTCTGGGTTAATATTCCTTGCCCTTGCTAGTGTTTTAGAAATAAATAGACCTATTAAGACTGAAACTGAAATAAGTAATCCGTACCATCTAATAGTTATAAATCCTAAATTTAAAAAAGTTTCTCCCGGAGATTGTATAAAAGCTTGAAATGTAAGCATCTAAGGAAAGTTAGATACCCTCTGCTGCTTGCACTTTTTCTACTTGTTTTTTCTTTAATACTAAAAGTATTTGTGTTAGGCCTACACCAATAAAGAATGCAATTAATCCAATCACTCTATAAGGGCTTTGAAGTACAACCTCAGCATCTAATTGTCCGAAGCCGCCAACGTTGGGATCATTAGTAAGAGGGTCACCTGCATTAATTTTGTCTTGTGCTTTTACAATAAGTTGAGGACCAACAGGCACTGCTTCAGTAGTTATCTCACCATTATCATTTTCTATATTGACTTTATAGCTACCATCTTCAATTGTTTCTATTGAATTTATAGTTCCTGAGGTGGAAGAAGTGAAAACTACATTATTGCTTTTGTCTCCAGTAGGGTATACCTGACCTCTACCTCTATTACCTCCGATATGTAATGAGTATTTCCCATAGTGATATTCTTTATTGGTGGATGGATCAGGGGAAAGTACAGGGAAAACTATTTCTTTATTAGTATCGCCAGGTAAAGGTCCCACAACAATAATATTATCTTTCTTTTCGCTATAGTTAGTGAAATAGACCCCTTCTGTCTCCTCTTTGATTTCTTCAGTCCATCTTTCTTGTGGAGCAAGTTTAAACCCATCAGGCAGCATTACAACAGCACCAACTTGTAATGGGACTTCAGAACCATCAGCACCGATCTCTTTTAAATCATTTTTGTAGGGTATTTTGACTACAGCTTTGAAAACACTGTCTGCTCCAACAGATTGTGGAACTTCTGCAATTGTAGGCATCTGAGCTAGATGACAATTTGCACAGACTATCTTACCTGTTGCTTCTCTTGGGGATTCGTAGTTTTGCTGAGCCCAAAATGGATAAGCAAAAGTGATCTTTGGATAAAAGACAATGCTCGAAATGAAAAGCAAAGTACAGATTAATAAACTTGTTTTTTTCATGATTTGATTTTTAAAACCTTTCATTTTTTTTATGCCCACCATGGATTTTCATTAGTTCTAAAGTCAGTTTCTGACCATTGTTTGACTAGTACAGCATCATCTTCAATATCGACATGCGCTAGAGCTAAAGATAAAGGAGCAGGCCCTCTTACTACCTTCCCATTAGTATCGTACTGACTGCCATGGCAAGGGCATATAAATTTATTAGCACCACTATCCCATGGGACGACGCAACCTAAATGAGTACAAATTGCATTTAACCCAAATTCTCCTATTTCACCACCATCATTAACTATTAAGTAAGTTGGATCTCCCTTGAGACCCTGCACTAAACTTCTGTCTCCTGCTTGATGGGTTGCTAACCAGCCTGTCTTAGTTATCGGATTCCCTAATTCATCTTTAGCAGAAGTTCCACCACCACCACCGCCTGCTCTTAAAGGCATGAAATAATTTGCTACGGGGTAAAGAGCTCCTAACGCTACACCAGTTGCAGTACCAAATGTAAGAAGATTCATAAATTGCCTTCGACCCATTGAAGGGACATCATTGGAACTTAATTGAGTCATTCGCTACTTGGTTCTGTTATTTATTAATTATTATGGAGCAAATTGTTCAATTTCTGTTGTAAATAGATAGGACTTTTAATAATTTAAAGTAAAAGTTTAGGAAGTCTTAATTAATTGATTAATATGAACCCATTACTAGTAGACGAAGTTATCCATTATTTGATTCATCGTTGGGGAAAAAAATATGATTTTAGACTCTTTAGAAGAGGAAAATTTGTTTATTTTCAAATGATGTGGGGATTTCTTGGGCAGGAGTCATTTCCTTTAAGTGAAGATGAATATAAAAAATCGATAGCTGATAAAATTGAGATTTTAAATAGATGTGGTTATTCAGAAGAAGTAAGGGAATGGCTAAAGAAAGTCAATGCTAAGCCAAGGTTAGGTAGAGCTGTCAGCTTGCAATTAAATCTTAATGAGAAGATGAAAGAGTTTTTGACTTAAGATTTTCTGATAAGTAAGTTAATCCAGTACCCACAAAAAATAAAAACACAATCGATATAGAAAGCAATGACATTGTCAATGGGTCTGTTGAAGGGGTAATCACTGCTGATAAGATTGCGGAGGAGATTACAACTATCTTCCAATTCGAAATCATTTTTTCTGTTGTGATTATTCCAAGAGAACCAAGAATAAATTGTAGTATTGGCAATTGAAAAGCTATTGCAGTGCTAGACATTAATAAGAGAACAAAATCAAAATATCTTTCTATAGACCAAGTTGGTTCAACAATATCAGCACCGAAACTAATGAAGAAATTTATTGCTGCAGGGACTAATATCCACCATGAAAAAATTAATCCTAAAAAAAATAGAAGACCTGAACCAAAAACTGCAGGCAAAATAAGGCTTTTTTCTTGTTTTGTTAAACCAGGAGAAATGAATAATATTATTTGATAAAAAATATAAGGCATTGAAACTATTAATCCGCTGTAACCTGCAACTTTAATAGCGACAAATAAAAACTCTCCTGGAGCAAGTTGTAGTAAATGAATATCACCAGCTGGAATTTCTAAAAAAGATATTAATGGCTTTATGATGAGAAAACTAAAGAATATTGAAATAAGTATTGAGTAAATTGAGTTGAGTATCCTTTGACGAAGCTCCTCTAAATGATCACTAAAAGACATCGAATCTGATAATTTTTTTTCACTTTGACCTGTACCTTTCATTATTATTTGATAAAAATTGTGTAAGAAAAAGGTTTAAAACTACTATTGTCAAAGTCCAATATATTTTTCGATAAACTTTATTATTTGCTTAATTTAGGATTTGTTGGATCTGGTAATAAGAAAGGAGGGGCATCATTTAAAGATGATTCACCATAAGTTTCATATTCTCTATATCCACCCATTTTCCCATTTGTTTTCATTAAGGCGCTTACGAAGGCAAGTAGTAAGAAAACAGTAGGAGCTCCAATTATTAATGCAGCACCAAATAGATATCCGACAATAAATTCTGGAAAACTATGATTTCCTAAAAATTCATGAGTTCCTAAAAGAAAATCAAACATTTAGATTTAAAAGTTTTTTTCATTATAAACTAAATTACTGTTTTAAGATTTTTTTTAATGTAATCTTCTCCTCTTGTAGGATTTCCCCAAATAATTTCTCCATTTTTAAAGGAAACGCAACCCGGTCCTCCGTTTTTGATTTTTTGCAAATCTTTAATCTTTACTAAATTAATTGGAACTTTAATGTTTCTTTTTGCCTTACTAAATAAAGCAGCTAAATCTGCAGCTATTTGAAGATCTTGTTCAGATGCTACTTGAGATGAAGACTTCAAAACTACATGACTGCCTGGTGATTCCTGTGCATGAAACCATAAATCGCCTTTTTTTGAGAACTTAAAGCTTATTAAATCATTTTGTCTCATATTTCGCCCTACCTGAAGCTTTAATCCTGTGGGAGTCTCAACTTGAATTGGTGAAGACTCTATTTCATATGTACTTTTCTGATCTTCCCTTTGCTTCTTGATATTGATATTAAACTCGTTACAAATTTCTTCCATAATTTCTTCTAGTAGTTTGATTCTCATAGAAAGTTTTTCATGATTTAAAGAATTTAAATTTTCTAGAAGTGTAGTGAATTCGTCTAATCTCTCTATATTTGTTTTGTAAATACTTAATCTTTCTTTAATTAATTCTCTAGATCTCTTTAGTTTTTTTGATTTTTTATATAGTTTTTGTCCCTTTATAATGTCTTGTTTTTTAATTTCATGTGAAGCGAATATATTATCAGCTTTTTTTTTATATATCTCGTAGTTTTCTGATTTTGTCAGAAGATCACATTGAATATTTAAATTCTTTTTCTCAGTATTGGTCTGTTTAAAAATTATCCCTTCAATTTTCTTTTCCAATAATGCAAGTTTTTTTTGTTTCAGATGATAATCATAATAATTCTCTAAGCTTGTGCACAAATCTATTTTATTTTCGCAATTATTTGCCTTATCAAAAAACCAAACGCAATAAAAATCTTTGTTGAATGTAGAAAAATTAAAGTTATTGTTTTTAAACCTGTTTATCCAAATCTTCCAATTTTTAAATATCTTCTTTAAGTCTGAGTTGCTAATGAAATCAATATTTTTTTCCATTATTTCTGCACTTACAGTTGCGCTAACAACCTCTAATTGTTTTGTGAGGATAGGGCTTACTCCTTGATAGGTATTTATTAAACAGTATTTCAAAGACTCAGGTACTATGGAAATTGAGTCTTTCCATGATTGAAAAGACTCATCTTCTCTAGGTTGTTTTTTGAGATTAATTGGAGGGCCAGAATAAATTGATCCTGTTGAAATTTTTCTAAAACTAGATTGACTTGATTTAATTTGTTTACCAACGGCAATTATTTTATGTTTATTATCAAGATAAAAAATATTACTATGTTTTCCCATTAATTCAAAAATTAAATACCTATTAATTTCATCTCCAGGTTTTTTCGCAAAACTTAATTTTATAACTCTCTCGAAATCATCTTGATCAATCGAAATTAAAGCCATATACTTTAATCCGTATCTTATTTGTTTAGAAAGTGTGCTTTCTCTTCCAATCTTTTCTGGCTTATTTATCTTTAGTATTCTTGGAGAGTCTCCATTCCATGAAACTTCTAACCATGTTTGAGAATCAACTCCTCTGAAACATAATTGAATTGTATTAGGCTCTGGTTGTTGGGCAGTCTCAAACTTTGTAGGTAAGATATTCTTTGTCAAATAATGCAAGACAGATTTAATAGATGTAATATCCATTATCTGTGGAACACCTTTTTGCATTATTCCTTTTTAATTCACAGGATGTCCATTTTACTGTAAAAAATTTAATATGAAAAATCAAAAAAAACTTATTATTCTTACGGGTCCCAGCGGGGTAGGTAAAGGAACAGTTGTTAAAGAAATATTATGTAAAGAAAAAAATTTTTGGCTTTCAATATCTGCAACTACAAGAGAACCTAGAGAGGGAGAGAAGGACGGAGAAAATTATTATTTCTTAAACCAAGAAAAGTTTAAAGAAATGATTGAACAAAATCTTTTCCTTGAATGGGCTCAATTTGCTGGAAACTACTATGGAACGCCTTTGTCTTCTGTTAATGAGAAAATAAAAAAGGGATTTACCGTACTACTTGAAATTGAAGTAGAGGGTGCAAGGCAAATAAAAAATAAGTTTCCTAATTCACAGTCAATATTTTTACTTCCTCCGGATAAAGAAGAGTTAGAGAGAAGAATAAGAAATAGAGGTACAGAGAAAGAAGAGGCAATTAAAAAAAGACTCTCAAGGGCTAATTATGAGATTTCAGTATCAAATGAATTTGATTTTGCTTTAACAAATCATAATGTTGATGAAACAGCAAAAAAAATAATCAAGTTAATAAAAACTTGATTATTTTTTATTTATCAACTCATTGGATGGAATAATAAATCTGGGAAAAATCTATTAAATTCAATAATTATTCCAGCTGTAAGGCTTAGCCAAATTGCTGCTACAACTGGAGCAGATCTGACGAATTTTGTGTTTAGAATTTTGAACATTTGTTTTATGAAAGTTTTTAAGGATGTTTAGCGAGGACCATTAAGTGTAATATTGTTATCTTTCTCTCTTAAATCTCCATTTCTACCTTGTTTATTGGCAAGAAGAGGCCATTGGGCTCCTTTCACAAGGCATTTTCTGGCTAAGTCTAGGTCAATAATGATCTCAAGATCTGCTGGATTCTTAGTCTTTTTTGATTCAATGAGATACTCTCTTCCTGACCAACCTATAATTCCAGCGATGTAAATGAACAATACTCCGGGAATAAGTAAATCTCCTTCATGTCCTCTATTTAGAAGGGCCCCCCATGGCTCAAGAGGAGGTCCAATTATTAAATGAGGAAGACCATCATCTCCACATGATGCTTTTCCATATCTTTCAAATCTTGCTATGTCTTTTTGAGTAGTTGCAGAATTTGCTCTTTCAATGAATTTAGGATTTTCAGAGCATTTTGTGAGGGCTGAAGCGGTATATTCTGTGCTAGCTCTATCTGCGTTTAAGGCAGGCCCATTTGCAGCTAGAGCAATTGGAGTAATTCCGAGGAACAGAAAAACTGAGGTTATGATTGAAAAAAAGAATTTCATAAGTTGCAATCTTTAATTCCTTATAGTGTGTTAAGTAGGAAATTAATATTAAAATAGAACAAGTTGAATCAAAAATGCATAAAGTTTTAGCTATTGAAACAAGTTGTGATGAGACATCTGTCTCAATAGTTTCTAATATTGGCGATACTTTCAGAATACATTCAAATATAATTGCCTCTCAAATTGAAGATCATTCAAAATGGGGAGGAGTTGTGCCTGAACTTGCAGCTAGAAAGCATTTAGAATTACTACCTTTTGTTTTAGATAAGGCTCTAGAAGAAGCAAAAATTAAAATTGAGGAAGTCGATTATATTGCTTCAACTGTAGCTCCTGGATTAGTTGGTTGTTTACGAGTTGGCTCTATAACTGCAAGATCACTTTGCATGTTACATTCAAAACCATTTTTGGGAATTCATCATTTGGAGGGGCATTTATCTTCAATCTTATTTTCAGAAAACTATCCAAAGAAATCTTTTCTTACATTACTTGTTAGCGGCGGGCATACTGAATTGATAAGGGTAGATGATATTAGGGGTATGCAAAGACTTGGGAAAAGTTTTGATGATGCTGCTGGAGAAGCCTTTGATAAAGTTGGCAGACTATTAGGTCTTAGTTATCCAGGAGGACCGGCAATTGAAAAGATTGCTAAAAATGGGGACCCAATGAAATTTAATTTACCAAAATGTAAGATCTCTGATAAAAAAGGTGGATTTCTTAAATATGATTTCTCTTTTAGTGGTTTAAAAACTGCCGTATTAAGATTGGTTGAGAGAATAAATTTTGCTGGGAAGACCGTTCCTATTCCAGATATTGCTGCAAGTTTTGAGAGAGTAGTGGCAGAGGTCTTGGTAGAGAGAACAATAAAATGCGCAGAAGATCATAACTTGGATAATGTAGTTGTGGTTGGGGGAGTGGCTGCTAACAATACATTAAGAAAAATGATGATTAGTGAAGCTAGTAAAAAATCTATTAAAGTTCATTTAGCGCCTCTTGATCTTTGTACAGATAATGCGGCAATGATTGGAGCGGCGGCTTTGTTCAGAATCAAATTTAAGGATCATTTAAGTTCCCTTAAATTAGGTGTCGCGGGAAGACTATCAATTGAACAAGCAAATACCCTTTATGAAGAAAACCCTCCTTTCTAATTTCAATGAACAAACAACCCAAAATCGAGATTAAAGAGACAAAAAACTTCGTGGATAAAAAAGAATTGAATTTGTGGAAAAGAGGTTTTACCCCTCAAGCTGAAATATGGAATGGAAGGATGGCAACTGTTGGTATAGGAATTATTTTTATAATTATTGCTTTAATAAGCCAGTTTTCTTAATAGAAATAAAATTAATTTTCTTAAAAGTATTTTTGAAAAAAATTTTTAAAATTCTATTGTTCAGCCGATGAATTAAATTAAAAACTATTGTTTTTATTGGACTAGAGATAAGATTATTGATTTAATCAAGATAATGAATGTTTTTATTATTTATAATCTTATATGACGCCTGAAAGGCTTGGATTACTTTGGGGGATAACTGTATTTGCAGGAGCTTGCGCTCGATTATTTTCTTCTTTTACAGGATTTCCAAGTGTTGTTATTTTATTACTTTCTGGATTATTAATTGGAAGATCAGGATTGGGACTTGTTGAGCCTTTAGATCTCGGGCAAGGGCTTGAAACTATTGTGGGGCTTTTGGTCTGTTTGGTTCTTTTTGAAGGGGGATTAAATTTAAAACTGCCTGAGGGGAATATAAGAAATACTGTTTTAAAAATTTCATTGGTAAGACTTTTTATTTCATTATCAGCTGGAATTTTCATTGCTCATTGGTTGGCTGGCCTCTCATGGCAAATCGCAGGAATATATAGTGCCATAGTTCTAGCTACTGGACCAACAGTTGTCTCTCCATTAGTGGAACAAATAAAATTAGCTTCCCCACTCTCGGAAGTTTTAAAAGCTGAGGGGTTGCTGCTTGAACCAATTGGTGCAGTACTAGCATTACTGCTTTTAGAATTGACTTTAGGGGACCTTCGTGGGATTAACGATGTATTTATAGCATTAATGCAAAGATTAGGAGGGGGGGTTTTAATCGGATTAAGTGCAGGATGGTTACTATCAGAAATTTTAAAAAAAATAAAAAATGAAGCCTCATTTGGTATAGAGCTTCAAGTTACTCTTGGATTTATTTTCCTTGTGTATGGAATTTGCGAATATTTTTTACCAGAATCAGGCTTGCCGGCTTCAGTCGCGGCAGGTTTTATTGTAGGCAAAAGAGAAATTATAGATAAGGAGAGGTTGGATAATCTAATAGGTGAATTAGCTCAATTAGCAATTACAGTTCTTTTCCCGCTTTTGGCGGCTGACGTTTCTTGGGGTGAATTAAGTCCGCTAGGCTGGGGAGGGGTTGTTTGCGTTTTTATGTTGATGGTAATTGTTCGCCCTATCTCTATCTGGATAGCAACAATTGGGAGAGAATTGAATTTAAAAGAAAAAATATTTTTAGCATGGTTAGCCCCAAGAGGTATTGTTACTGCGGCTGTAGCTTCTCTTTTTTCTATCAGATTAGAGCAGGCTGGTATCCTTGGGGCTGGCCGTCTACAAGGTTTAGTTTTTCTTACTATTTTGATGACAGTAGGAATACAAGGACTTTCAGCTAAACCTTTGGTAAATAGACTTAAATTAAGCCAAAAAAATAATTTTGATTGATTAAAGACATCTCTCAATTCTAGTTCTATCAGTTTTACTCTCTGCGAAAAGCTCCCAACTTTGAGTTAAATCTGGCCCACTGAGAGATCCAAAAAAGGCTACTCTTAATGATTTCATTAATATCCCCTTTTTAATATTATGCTTTTTTGAGATTTCGTTTATTATTTCTTTGGCTTTCTCTTTATTTAGTTTTAAAGTATTTTGCTCAATTAAATAATTTAAGATTAGTTTTAAAGATAATTTGTTTTCCTGGTTTTCCAGAAAATCTTGACCTTCTTTTTGAATTGTAGGTATTAAGAAAAATGGTTTTGATTGATCAATTGAATCTTTTAAAAGAGTCATAGAGTCTCTAATCAAAATTGCTAATTTATTAGCCCATTCTTGAGATGGCGGCTCCCAACCATTTTCATCCCAGTATTTTCTTATGATCTCAATTAACTTTATTGATTCCATTTTTTTTATATATTGAGAATTAATCCAGTTAAGTTTTTCCCAACTAAATTTGGCTCCAGCTTTATTTATTTCTGATAAGTCAAAAATTTCAGATATCTCTTCAAGTGAAAGTATTTCTCTGTCGGCAGATTTTGGAGACCAACCTAAAAATGCCATATAGTTCGATAGGGCCTCAGGTAAATATCCCATTTCTCTAAATTCGTCGATTGAAGTAACGCAATCTCTCTTAGATAATTTTTTCCCTTCGCTATTTAGTATTAAGGGTGTATGCGAAAAAGTTGGCAAATTAAAATTTAATGCTTTATAAATCAAGATTTGTTTTGCAGTGTTCGAGATATGGTCTTCACCCCTTACAACGTGAGTAATATTCATGAAATTATCATCAACTACAACTGCAAGATTATATAAAGGATCACCAATCTCATATCCCTTAGCCCTTCTTGATAAAACTAAATCACCGCCCAAATCCTTCCCTTGCCATTTGATTTCGCCTCTTATCTGATCTACCCATTTAATTTCAATTTTTTCATCAATCTTAAATCTTATTACTGAAGTCCGCCCTTGGGATATGAATGTTTCTATTTCTTCTTTTGAAAGACTTCTGTGCCTATTATCATGCTTTGGAGGTAATCCTTTCTTTTTTTGTTCTTCTCTTAATTCAGATATTTCAACTTCTGATGTAAAGCACCTATATGCAGCTCCACATTCCAATAGTTTTTTGATATAACTTTTGTGAATCGAAATTCGGTCACTTTGCTTTATAGGTTCTTCATCCCATTTCAGTCCAAGCCATTTCAACCCCTCTAGTATATTTCTTGTATATTCAGATTTAGATCGAAGAAAATCTGTATCTTCTATTCTGATAAGAAATTTTCCATCTATTTTTTGTGCATACAACCAATTGAATAGTGCTGTTCGCGCTGTCCCAATATGAAATAAACCCGTTGGACTCGGGGCTAGTCTTAAACGTTTTTCCAAATTACTTTTAGAAAAAACGGGACCGACGGGATTCGAACCCGCAACTTCCGCCGTGACAGGGCGGTGCTCTAACCAGTTGAACTACGGTCCCATAGTTTTGTTCTAAATTTATTTAGAACTTCATTCTTAAAATTATCAGATCATAATACTTAATTTATGGGGTTGTAATAAAAAAAATTTATTAATTTGAGGATTTACAGAAATAATTAGTTTTTTTAACTGCCTTAGTGTAAACAACTATTTATTTTTGAGGTCTAAAACCAGCAGGTTCTATCAACCTTACTTGATTGCCTCTAGCAGTAAATTCTCTGCCTTGGTCACTTTGTACGACAACTCTCCCACCAGACTTAACTCTGATAACTCTTGCACGAACCCACCCTAAAGCTGCTGATTCGAGGACTTTAACTACGTCCCCAGGTTGAAGATCTAACTCCATCTTATGAAAAAATGATTTACATAATGTTGATCAAACGCGTCGTGGAGGACTTGAACCCCCGACATCAGGTTTTGGAGACCTGCGTTCTACCAACTGAACTAACGACGCATTTAAATGATTATAGGCGTCTTTGTGACCAATAAGTTGATTAATTTACAACTTTATCGATCAAAGCGTTGTTTTACGCGAGTAGCTTTTCCTACTCTATCTCTCAGATAGAATAACTTAGCTCTTCTTACTTTACCTCTACGTTCAACTTTTAGAGAGGCAACCTGTGGACTATGTAGCATAAATACTCTTTCAACACCTATACCCTGAAAAATTCTTCTA
Source organism: Prochlorococcus sp. AG-347-I06 (assembly GCA_003281605.1). GTDB lineage: Bacteria > Cyanobacteriota > Cyanobacteriia > PCC-6307 > Cyanobiaceae > Prochlorococcus_A. The sequence goes on from QCBM01000001.1 coordinate 20,354, forward strand.
ACTGTAATAGTCTGGTTAATTCCTCCATGTCTTTTTGCTATGACAACGCCTTCATAAGGTTGAACTCTTTCTTTATTACCTTCTGTAATCTTCACTCCAACTTTAACAGTGTCCCCAACATATATTTCAGGTAATTCTTTTTTTAATTGTTCGTTCTCAAATTCCTTAATAAGATTGGATGCGCTTAATGTTTGCGTAGTCTCAGAAACCGTATTTTTTTCTTTTTGTTCCACTGCTACATCAACTGATGAGTCAGCTTTAATAACGGTTTCTAAATTCTTCTCTTGTTTCTCTTTGGCCATTTTGGTCATTATTGTCCTACAAGTTCTATATCTTAACCTTTTGACTCGCCTTTAGTAACCTTTTTGGTAAATGAAATTGTTTTTGAAAACATTTGGAATCCTGTGACGAGCATCCATAAAACTCCAAGGGAATTAAATATTACGTATATAAGTTCTCCATTATCTCCAAGCCATTCGCCCTCATGGAGGGACATTAACCAATGAACTTGTTCTCTAGAGTAACCCAGTAAATCTTTTGAAACCCTATAAAGAAGACCAGTAATTGAAGAAATAAATAATGGAAGAAAAATCCAGGGCGCCAAAGCCTTATGAAATTGCCTAGAATTAAATAAACTTTTCATTTTTGTTTCTTTCCCATTGTTATTGATAGATTTAAAGTAGCCAAGATCATAAAGGCTATTTTGAAGATATTTACCTATTACTATTATTTATTCCAATGAGACATTTTGCAGATCTTTTGTTAAAAAAAAATAATTCCAGAGCTAATGATCAAGTTCCTTTTATTCAGAGGAGAAGAGGAATCGAAATAAAGTCTTCACGGGAAATAAATTTGATGAAAAAATCTAGCAGGATTGTAGCTACTGTCTTGAGAGAAATTAATGACTTAATTAAACCTGGAATGAGTACAAAAGATTTAGATGATTTCGCGGAAAAGAGGATAAAAAGTTTTGGAGCTGTGCCAAGTTTTAAGGGCTACCATGGATTCCCTTCTAGTATTTGTTCTAGCATTAACAATGAGGTTGTCCATGGTATTCCAAGTAAAAATAAAATAATTAAAAATGGTGACTTGGTTAAAATTGATACAGGGGCATATTTAGATGGTTTCCATGGAGATAGTTGTATATCAATTTGTGTAGGAGAAGTTAGTCCAAAGGCTCAAAAACTTAGTGATATAGCTTTTAAAGCATTGTATGCAGGGCTTTCGAAAATTAAGGCAGGGAATACACTTCTTGATGTGGCTGGGGAAATCGAAGACGTTGTTGTAAAAAATGGCTTTAGTGTTGTAGAAGACTATACAGGTCATGGAGTTGGACGAAATCTTCATGAAGAACCATCGGTATTTAATTTTCGGACCAAAGAATTGCCTAACGTCGTCCTTCGCGAAGGAATGACATTAGCGGTGGAACCTATTGTTAATGAAGGGACTAAATTTTGCAAAACACTAAATGATAGATGGACCGTAATAACAAAAGATGGAAAACTATCTGCCCAATGGGAGCATACAATAGTTGTTTTAAAAGATGGTATTGAAATTTTGACAGATCGAGATTTTTAAGCACTAAGATTTATATTTATAGATAATTTTGCAATATAAAAAATTAAATAATTCTTTCAATGGGAAAAGTACATATGTTAGAGGGTTTGGACTAATTATTACCAAATAATTTTTTGAATTGGCTAAATCATAAATTTTTTTAGAAACAAATTTGGGACTCATTATTCCGAGAGGATTTAATTCTGATTTAAAAGGCCCTAAAATGATTTTTTTAATTATTAATTTTTTCTTTGTATTTTTGTCCAGTAGATTTTTTTTGAAAGAAACTAATTGACCAATAAGGGATTTACTAATCTCATATGAGGGATTTAGGGCGGGTAATATTTCTGCTTCAGATGTATTTATCCAAATTTCTTTTTTTATTTGTGAATCATTGCTTAGAGCAATATCTTCAAATAAATTTAAAAATTTGAATTTGCTTAATGCATTTATCTCAATTGAGTTTTCATAATTAGAATTTTCTCTACTCAAATCATAGATACCATGGTTCAAAATTAAAATATCTATATTCTCTAATTGTTTTTTTAATGACGACTCCTTCCCACATTCCCATTTAATCCATTCATTTGGAGATTCAAGATTTATTTCATAATTAGTTTTACTATGAGTAAATCCGATCACTTTATATCCTTTTTGACGAAACAACTTTGTTAATTCTTTCCCTAGCGCACCCGAGGCCCCAGTAATCCCTATGGTTTTTTCGTTTTTGGTTGGATTTATCATTTTGCTTAATTTTTATGAAATACCAAAGAATTAAAATAAATTTACCAAAAAAAGATTATTTATTTTTTTATTTGATTAAAACTCATAAATAAATATTTGTTTAGTTCTGAAAAAAATATTATCTTAAACCTATTAATAAATAATTTACTAAATTATGAGCGATATATTATTAATTGGCTCATGTGAGCCATTTAGTGGTAAGTCTGCAATGGTTCTTGGGATAGCAAAAAAACTTTTACAGAAGAAAAAAAAAGTACGCATTGGAAAACCTTTAGCAACGTGCATTGAACTAACAAATCTCCCCTCAATGTCTTATGAAGGATTAATAGATGATGACGTTAAGTTTATTGGATCAACGTTAAATATCGAAGAGGAGAATTTAATTTCTTCAGTAGGGTTATTGGATAATATCTCAGCTGAAAAAAGAATCTTCAATAAAGACTTACTCCCAGGAAAAGGTTTTGATCAGATTGAAGGATTGGTCAATGATGATTTTGAAGGTCTTAATATTTTAGAGGCGGCCGGAAGTCTTTATGAGGGAATGATTTATGGCTTAAGTCTCCCACAACTAGCTAAGGATCTAGATGCGAAAGTTTTAATTGTGAATTTATGGGAAGATTGTAAAAGTGTGGATGCATTACTTGATGCGAAAAAACAATTAGGTGAGAAATTGACTGGTGTTGTATTAAATGGAGTTTTGCCGCAAGAACTCGAAAAAGTAAAAAATGAAATAATACCCTCTCTTAAAGATCTGGATATTGAAGTGTTTGGAGTGATGCCTAAATCACCACTTCTTAGAAGTGTCACCGTAGGTGAGCTTGTAAGAAGACTAGATGCCCAAGTAATTTGTTGCCCTGAAAAAGATCAATTGCTTGTTGAAACATTAAGCATTGGTGCAATGGGGGTAAATTCTGCAATGGAATTTTTCAGGAGAAGACGAAATATGGCTGTAGTTACTGGAGCTGATAGAACTGATATCCAACTTGCTGCTTTGGAGGCCTCGACTCAATGCCTTATTTTAACTGGTTTAGGAGATCCTTTGTCACAATTAATTCATAGAGCGGAGGAATTGGAGGTGCCAATTTTAAAAGTGGAATTAGATACTCTTGCCACAGTAGAAATTATTGAACAAGCTTTTGGTCATGTCAGAATACATGAATCAATTAAAGCTTCTTATGCTATTCAATTAGTTCAAGATAATGTAAATCTAAAAAGAATTCTCGAAAAGATAGATTTTCCCTGCAATTTTTCAGATAAATGCTAATTTCAAATATAGGAACTTTATTATTTTGAGTCGCTCTTTAGATCTCCCAGCAACTGAAGGCGTTGATGCCTTAGCTCAAGAACTCGCAAAACTCCAAGATAATGGGAAAAGGAAAATTGCTTTTTTGGGTAGTAGGCACGTACCGGTTGTCGATATTCACTTAATTGAGTTGATAGCAAGGTCGTTAGCAGAAGAAGGTCATAATATCCTTACTTCTGGATCTCAAGGTGTCAATGCAGCTGTTATTCGAGCTGTCTTAGATATTAATCCATCATTATTAACTGTTTTATTACCCCAAAGTCTTGATAGACAAATACCTGAAATAAAGGATCAACTTGAGAAGGTTATGCATTTGGTTGAAAAAAGTGAAAATGATGAATTACCTTTGCCACTAGCAAGTAGTCTTTGTAATCAAGAAATTATTTCTAGGTGCGATCAATTAATATGCTTTGCCTTTCACGATAGTGAAACTTTGCTAAATAGTTGTAGAAGCGCGGAAGAAATGGGCAAAGTGGTTAGTTTGTTATTTTTTGATTAAATTAACCAATTTCCCCTTATAAAAAGATGATTTATGCTAATAATATTTAGCGTTTAAAAATTTACTATGGCAGAAAGTTTTTCATTTGATGTAGTTTCTGATTTTGATAGGCAAGAATTAGTCAATACTTTGGATCAAGTTAAAAGGGAAATTTCTCAGCGTTATGATCTGAAGGACACAGACACTTCGGTTGATTTAGATAAGGAAAATATTTTTATAATCACCAATAGTGAGCTAACGTTAAATGCTGTTAATGACATAATTAGACAAAAGGCGATAAAAAGAAACTTATCCTTAAAAATATTTGACTATGGTGACATTGAAATAGTTAGTGGTAATAGAATTAAACAGACAATTTTATTAAAACAAGGAATTAAACAAGAAATTGCAAAAAAAATCAGTAAAAATATTAGAGATCAAATTAAAAAAATTAATGTCAGCATCAATGGAGAAACACTCAGAGTTGCTAGTAAGAGCAAAAATGATCTTCAATCGGCAATTAAGATTGTTAGTGAGCTGGAGGAGACTTTGAATATTCCTCTAAAAGCTAATAACTTTAGATAAGATCTAAAGTAAGAATATTTTAAAAATATGGCAGATTATTCAGAATCTCTCATTAACTCATTGATTAAGAATGTAAAGGAGTATCCTCGTTTTTCAAAAGAAGAAATAGAGAAATTTTGTTGGATGGCGGTCCATGAGCATAAGCATGGTGTATTACCATCCGAATATGATATCAGGGAAATAGATGAGGATCTTTATTTGGAACTTTTGCAAGAATTTAAATCAAATATCCATTAATTAAAATCTATATTTAAATTTACAATTATTAAAAAAATATTTTAATTAAATGCCTTACTAATGCACTAATTAGTCTATTTAAATATGATTGATTTAAAGAATAAAATTTAATGTCAACATCCTTTAAAAATGTTACACCAACAGGTCCTGGTGGGACAGCAACATTACTGATTGTACTTTCTTTTACTGGCTTTCTTTTGCTCACCCAATCACTATTTGTTGTACCTTCTGGACAAGTTGCAGTTGTTACAACACTAGGGAAAGTAAGTGGCCCATCTAGGAGAGCTGGTTTAAACTTTAAACTTCCATTTATTCAGTCTGTATATCCATTTGATATAAAAACTCAAGTTCAACCAGAAAAATTTGAAACGCTAACTAAAGATCTTCAAGTTATTAGAGCTACAGCTACTGTTAAGTATTCAGTAAAACCTAATGAGGCAGGCAGGATCTTCGCAACAATTGCAAGCAGAAATAGCGATGTTTATCAGAAAATTGTTCAGCCATCTTTGCTAAAAGCGCTAAAATCAGTCTTTTCTCAATATGAGCTGGAAACAATTGCTACTGAATTCGCAGTAATTTCTGAAAAAGTTGGCGACACAGTTGCACAAGAATTAAATTCATTCGATTATGTAGATGTTAAGAGTTTAGATCTTACTGGATTAGAGATTGCTGAAGAATATAGAGCTGCGATTGAACAAAAGCAAATAGCTGGTCAGCAATTACTAAGAGCAAAGACTGAAGTTGAAATTGCTGAACAAGAAGCACTTAGATATGAGACATTAAATAGAAGTCTCGACGATCAGGTTCTTTTCAAATTATTTCTCGACAAATGGGATGGCAGTACACAAGTAGTTCCTGGATTACCAGGTTCAGAAGGAGGTAGTCCCCCAGTGATAGTTGGTGGTAGAAGATAAAATATTTAGAAAATATCTATAAATATTTTTTAATCATTTACTTTTATTCTTTAGGAAAGACTAATAAAAATTATTTTTTAATTGCATTAAATGATTCGTCAAAAGCTTCAATAGTTTTATCAATTTCTTCTTCGCTGTGAGCTAGTGATGTAAAACCTGCTTCGAAGGGGCTTGGTGCTAGGTAAATCCCTCTTAGAAGCATTTCTCTATGCAATTTACCAAAAAGTTCAGCATCATTTGTTTTTGCTTCATCAAAGTTCCTAACTGGCCCATCGCATAAGAAAAATCCAAACATAGCGCTTACATTCCCACCGTTAATAGCAATACCGTTATTTTCCGCAGACTGAATTATTCCTTCAATTAATCTAGAAGTTGTTGATTCAAGTTTATCGTAGGTACCATCTTGTTTGAGCAGTTCTAGGGTTTTTATTCCAGCAGTCATTGCAAGTGGATTGCCGCTCAAGGTACCTGCTTGGTATACCGGTCCTGAAGGGGCTACCATTGACATTATTTCTTTCTTACCACCATATGCTCCAACAGGCAGGCCTCCACCAATAACTTTACCAAGGGTTGTTAAATCAGGAGTAACCCCAAACTTTTCTTGCGCTCCTCCATAACTTATTCTGAATCCAGTCATTACTTCGTCAAAAACTAACAGGGATCCATTCTCAGAGGTTAATTCCCTTAATCCTTCCAAGAATCCAGGTTCTGGAGTAATAAATCCAGCATTACCAACGATAGGCTCAAGAATAACGCCCGAAATGGCATCAGGATTTTCAGAAAATAATTTTTTTACTGCTTCAAGGTCATTGTAGGGAGCAGTAAGTGTGTTGGCAGTTGTCGTCCTTGGAACACCTGGAGAGTCTGGTAAACCTAGAGTGGCTACACCTGATCCTGCCTTCACTAAAAACATATCTGCGTGGCCGTGATAGCAACCATCAAATTTAATAACTTTATCTCTTCCAGTAAATGCTCTCATAAGTCTTAAAACTGCCATGCATGCTTCAGTTCCACTATTAACAAATCTAACCATTTCTACGGAAGGTACTGCATCTATAACCATTTCAGCAAGTTTGTTCTCTAGAACGCATGGAGCACCAAAGCTCGTACCTTTCTCAATTGCTTCCTGTAATGCTGTTATAACTTCGGGGTGGGCATGTCCACATATAGCAGGCCCCCAACTACCTATATAGTCAATATATCTATTTCCATCAATATCCCAAGCGTAGGGACCTTTGACTCTATCAAAAACAATTGGCTGGCCTCCAACAGACTTAAAGGCTCTTACGGGAGAGCTTACTCCTCCAGGCATAAGTTGTTGGGCAGCAGAGAAGATTTCTTCTGATTTGGTGTAATTTAATATGTCAGTCACGATTTAGCTAAATGATGTTTTGAGAAAAATCTTGTCATGTTCTAAATTAGAAATAAGTAAAAATTTTGTCAATCAGACTGAAATTCTACATTATGATATTTTTAATGCGATAGTTTGGATTGTAAATTATTAATTTTAAAAAAATCATTATAAAATTACAATCCCATATTAGATAACTCTTTGTTTATAAGCGTTTCCATGCATTCAAGAAGAGATTCAATTTATTTTTTTATATTTCGAAGAAATTATCATCATCCTCAAAAAAATCTTCATTTATGTCGTTTAAGTTAAGTTCTATTATTACTGGGGCATGATCACTAGGGCGTAAATTACCTCTTGGTGAGCAGTCTATAACACAACTTTTAAGTTTTGATGTCAGTTCTTTGCTGATGTAAATATGGTCTATTCTCCAACCTTTATTTAATTCATATGCGTTATTACGGTAATCCCACCAACTCCAATGGCCTGTATTTTGCTCAAAAATCCTGAAAGAATCTATTAATCTTTTTTTCAAAACATTATTTAGTGCTTTTCTCTCTAGCTCAGATGCCATTATTCCTCCTTCATATTTCTTTGGATCATGAATATCCAAGTTAGATGGAGCAACATTAAAATCACCCACTAGACAAATTAATTCTCCTTTCTTTTCTTGCTCATCTAAAAATGAAGATAAACAATTTAACCAATTAATTTTGTATGCGAACTTACTAGATTCTAGAGAGGATCCATTTGGCACATAGACATTTATGATTTTTATCCCATTAATGTCAGCAGAAATTAATCTTTTTTGATCTAGAAAAATTTCGGAATTTTGATTAGGGTCTGTACAACCGTTGAATCCTTTTTTGACATTTTCTGGCTTTATTTTTGAAATAATAGCCACACCGTTGTATGATTTTTGCCCGTAGAACTCTAGTGAATAACCTAATTGTTCAAAAGGTTCAACAGGGAAATTATCATCCATCACTTTTGTTTCTTGCAAACATAGAATATCTGGATTTACTTGATTAATCCAATCTATTATTTGTGAAAGTCTGGTTCTTATTGAGTTAACATTCCAAGTTGCTATTAACAAATTTCTACAAATTATGTAAAATTAAGTTAGCAGAAAATTTTGGCATTAAAGAATTTTGAAATTAAATAAAATGAAAAATAATTTTTGCAAAAGCCTACAAATAACAATAACTTTCGTAATTTCTTTTATTTTGTTAACTTCCTCAAAAGGTGATTACCTAAATGCAGAAGATTTATTTGGAAAATTAGAAATTGATAATTCAACTAAAACAGATCAGGATAGTTCAGCTCTTCCAACAAATCCTTTTGAGATTGTAGAAATGATTCGAAGACAAAATAGTATGAATGATGCGACTAATCCTTCTGATGCTATTGACCAGGCGTTAAAGTCTTTTAATAGTTTGGAGGAAAGATAAAAATTTTAATAGGATAAATTGTTACTTTCAAAATTTTAATATGTTAAAAAACCCTATACCAAAAGTTACTAACCAATTACAGCACAGAGCAATCGGCATTATTAATGGTAAATTTATACCTCATGGTAGTGAGCAACTAAATAGAGGCTTTTTAATAGACAATAAGGGCGAAAAAATTGAAACAGTAGTACTAGGTAAAGCATTATCACTTTTAAAAAAGCATATTAATTTAAAGAAAAGCTATTATTGGATTGTTTATCCAAAAAATAAAAATACGCAAAACTTACATTTACAAGTTGCAGGCATCTGGGATCCCTATCAATTGAATAATTTCCCAAATGATTCTTCAAAAACTAATTTCTCTAAATTACTAGAAGAATTAGATCTAAAAGATAATTATTTTTCTGTTCGTGGAGAATTAGTTTTTGTCAACACTCAGAAGAAAGAAATTGTTATTAAGATATGTCCTGATCTAAAGTCAAACAAATTAAAAACCAAAAATTTTAAATTAGTCATAAAAGGAGAACTTTCTCTTGAACTTCTTCATAGCTTTGTAAGTTTAGATATCAACAGAGATGGAAATTCTTTGAAATTAATAAATTACGAAGTGATTGAAAAAAATCTTTCTGAAAAAAACTAGAATGAAAGATTGATATTCAACGTAATTTTACTAGTCAAGAAATCTTTGATTTATGGAAGATGTTTTAATTGAATGTTCTCCTGGTATCTCTGGAGATATGTTGTTAGGAGCTTTTTATGATTTAGGGGTGCCTAAAAAAGTCATTGAACAACCACTTATCGATCTTGGATTGAGGGATTTATTTCAAATAGACTTTAAGGAATCAAAAAGTTGTTCAATCCGAGGCATAAAGACAAAGGTTGAGAATATTGATTGTAGTCCTATCAAAAGAACTTGGAAGAGTATTAAGGAACTTATTTTAAATGGCCACTTAGAAGGTAAATTAAAAAAAATAATTTATGGAGTATTTGAATCTTTAGCAATTGCCGAAGGAAAAGTTCATGGGATTAAATCTGATGATGTTCATTTTCATGAAATTGGAGCTATAGATTCATTGGTGGATATTATTGGAGTATGTGCTGCATTGAATTACTTAAATCCTAAGAGGGTTTATTGTAATGAACCAATTTTGGGGAAAGGTTTTGTTCAGACTGAACATGGTAAATTATCCGTACCAGCTCCTGCTGTAATAGAGCTAGTAAGACAAAAAAATATCAAGGTCTTATCAGACTGGAACTCAATAGAGGGCGAACTCTCAACTCCAACTGGCATTGCTTTACTTGCTAATCTAGTCGACTACCCAGAACCTCCTTCAAAATATTCTATTAATTCTTATGGAGTAGGCATTGGGAACCTAAAATTTCCATTCCCTAATTTGGTAAGAGTTTATAAAATTATTTCATTTAATAATTCTTCTATTAACGATAATGAACTAATTAGTCCAAAGCGTGAAGAGATAATTATTCAAGAAGCATGGATTGATGACCAAACACCAGAAGATATATCTAATTTTGTCGAGAAACTTAGAACTGAGGGAGCTTATGACGTTTCTTATCAAGCTATCAATATGAAAAAAAATAGAATTGGATTTTCTATTCAAGCAATCTTGCCAATAGAGAAAAAAGAATTTTTTAGGCGATTATGGTTTGATTATTCCAATACTATTGGGGTTCGTGAAAGGACCCAATACAGATGGATATTACTTAGACGCAGAGGAGAATGTCCAACGATTTTTGGAAATATAAAAGTTAAACAAACTTTGAAACCGGACGGATCAATTATTATGAAACCAGAAAATGATGAGGTTTTAAGATTAAATTTAAAGCATAAAATATCAACTTACGAAATAAGAAAAATAATAAATGAATCAAGTAAAAAATTTAGAGCATTTGAAAACTGGAAATGAGATTTAATATAAGTAATCAAACAAATTCTAAATTCATTAAAAAAATTAATTTTGGAAATTTAAAAAGTATTTTCTTTATTTCAAGCTTATTATATTTTTGCATCTATTTTTTTGATAATATTGATCAAATTTCTTTTGATATCAATTTAGAAAGAAATGGAATTAATCTATTCTTATCATTTTTATTTTGTGTTTTAAGTATTTACCTGAACGCTTATGCATGGAAATATATTGTTAGATGGTTTGGGAAAGAATTTAAAAGTAATAACCCTATCTCTTTTTATGTTTTAACTAATATTCTTAAATATGTTCCAGGAGGGGTTTGGCATTTTGTTGAAAGATTTAATTTTATAAAAAAAATAAGTAATCCCCAGATTGCTTTATATTCGACGCTTATAGAACCTTACTTTATGTTGAGTGGATCTTTTCTCTTGGCATCGCTTGGATTGATTTTTTCACCATTTTATTTTTTTTTAATTTTTCCTCTAGTATTCTTAAATAGGAATTTAATTTATCTTATTTTAAAAAGAATAGGATTTCTTAAGGGAAAAGTATTTGAGGTTTTGAAACTTCCAAATTCAAAGGACTATTTTGCAAATAGAATAAATATAATTTCTTTTTTCCCTACTAGAGCTTTATTACTTGAAATCGGTTTTGTTTTATCTAAATTTGTTGGTTTTTATATTTGCTTAAATACTTTTTATACAACTAATAATCTGAACAGCATATTTTTATTAGTAATTTTTTCTTTGTCATGGTCTTTAGGCTTGGTAGTTCCAACAGCTCCAGGAGGAGTTGGAGTTTTTGAGGCTTGCCTTCTTTTTCTTGTTGGCAAAAGTATTCCACAAAATATAATTCTTATTAGCCTAATTTACTTTAGAATCATATCAACTTCTGCAGATTTGTTGTTAAGCTTCCCTTTTTTAATAAGAAAAATTTCCAAAAAAATTTAGTTTTTTCCCTCTAAACTTGGTACTAATGTAATTGATGCAATAAGGCCTAAAGTCATGATAAGAATCGCTGGTAATATTGCCTCTACCATTCTTTCATCTCCAGCATATTGATATATTCTCACAGATAATGTATCAAAATCGAATGGTCTCAAAATAAAGGTTATGGGTAATTCTTTTATAGTGTCTACAAAAACTAAAAGTGAGCCTACGAATATTGGTCCCTGGAGAAGTGGGAGATGAATCCTTTTGATAACTCCCAGCCAATCCTCTCCTAATCCAAGTGCTGCTTCATCAAGACTAGGGGAGATTCTCTCAAGACTTGAATCAATAGAACCCTTAGAAATAGTTAGAAATCTGACAAGATAACCCCACATTAATAAGCAAATAGCAATGAAATTAAATTTTGAAGAAGAAATGCTTATTAAGGATAAAGCTATTACAGTTCCTGGAATTGCGTAACCTATTCCTGCAAGATTTGTTATTAGTCCTAGTAAAAAGCTTTTATTTGGGCGCCTGGCTAATGAAATCATTAAGGAGAATAGCATCGTTATTAATGCAGTAAAAAATCCTAGACTTATTGTCCTGAATGATAGGGTAAGCAATTCTATAGACAAACCTTTTTGAATTTGATCGATATTTAGCAGAACCCAAAAACATGGAATTCCAAAAGAGAAAATTGGAGGAAATAAAGATAAGGTTATTGCTAGAAGAGCTCTAGCTTTTTTTAATTCCCACCCTTGAGAATCTCTTGATGCAGGATTCTCACTCCACCTCTTTGATTTTCTTCTAGAGAATTTTTCAAAAATAATTAATGTGAAAATTATAAATAAGGCTACCAAAGATAGTCCAATAGCACTTTTTGGATTTCCCTCAATTATCCAATTTTCAGCTATACCTGTTGAAATACTTGGAATGTTTAATAATGCAAATGTACCTAACTCATTCATTACTTCCATACACATTAAACTAATACCTGTTATTAGCGCTGGTAACGCCATTGGAAAAGCGATTTTAAAGAAGCTCCTCCAGGGCCCAACTCCTAATCCTCTACTAGCATTGATTTGATTGACTCCAAATTTATTAAAACTTTCGTTGGCAAGAATAAATACATATGGATAAGTAGAAATTGAAAGTATTAATACTCCCCACCATAAACCTGTTACTTGATACCCAAAGATACTTCCTAAATCCTGCAAAACAGCTGTAATTAGGTAGGCTGGTGCAGCGAGTGGAATCAGTTGACAAATACGGAGAACTTTTCTGAACTTAAAATCACAATTTGAAAGCAACCATCCATTCAAAGTACCTAATCCTCCTCCAAAAAAACTTGTGAGGACTAAAACTTTTAAAGTTTCTAATACCTCTTCTCCTCCAGCAATACCTAATGAAAAATTTCCACTTATAACATTTAGAAATCCTTCAAGAAGAAAATTCGAGATTGGAATTATTACTAAGAGTGCAACAAAAAACGAAGTAAAATAAAATAGTTTTAATTCAGTTAATGTTTTTTTTAATTCTTTAATAAGTACTTTCAAAAATTAATAAATCCTGATATGTAAAATTTAATCTGAGCTAAATCTACATGATGAAAGTTGATTCTTAATAGTTTGATGATCTAAGTTTCTCCCAATTAATACTATCTTATTAGATTTTTCTTTTGTCCATTCTTCATCATCTAGAGAAAATCTTTTTCCAGATAGGTGAAAAATATGTTTTCTTTCACTTTCCATAAACCATAATATTCCTTTTGCCCTAAATACATTTTGTGAGATTTGATTATCTAAGAAATATTGAAACTTCCTTAAGGAAAATGGTTCAAATGTTTCATAAGAAACTGATGTAAACCCCTCTATATTGTTAATCAATTCGTGAGAATGAGAAGAATGATCGTGAGAATGAGAAGAATGATCGTGAGAATGAGAAGAATGATCGTGAGAATGAGAAGAATGATCGTGAGAATGAGAAGAGTGGTCGTGTGAGTTTTCTTCTAAATCTTCTTTATCCTTATCTGATTGAAAATTATCTGTTTCAAATAGACCTACACTCATTATTGTTTGTAGTCCAACTTCACTATTGGTTGATCTCAATATCCTTGGTTCTTTTTTTATTTTATTTATAAATTTTTCGATTTTTTTTAATTTTTCTTCATTAACTAAATCACATTTATTTAGGAGAAGGATATCTCCGTATAAAATCTGAGAATAGGCGACACTTGTATTATTAATTTCAAAATCAAAATTTTCGCCGTCAATTACAGTGATTATCGAATCTAATCTTACTTTTTCTCTAAGATCACCAGCCGCAAAAGTCATGGCTACTGGTAATGGATCTGCTAATCCAGTTGTTTCAACAATCAAATAGTCAAATTTTTCGGCTCTTTCTAAAACTTTTGATACGGTATTTAATAATTCGCCATTGATAGAGCAACATATACATCCATTGTTTAATTCGATCATATCTTCTGAGCCTTCTATTATTAAGTCATTATCTATTCCGATCTCTCCAAATTCGTTGACTAAAACAGCTGTTTTAATACCAACTTGATTTTTTAAAATATGATTCAGAAGTGTAGTTTTGCCAGAACCTAAAAATCCGCTAATAATAGTGACTGGCAATAAATTTTTAGACATTTTTAATTGTTTAAAAACAAGTTTATTTTTATTGATCGAAAATTTTGTTGATTTCCGAAGCTAATGTTTGATCCAGATTCGTAATGCCTCCTAGATCATGTGTATTTAATTTAATTATTACTTTTGCATAAACATTCTCCCAGTTAGGATGATGATTATATTTTTCACAGATTAAAGCAACCTTAGTCATAAAAGCAAAGGCTTCAATAAAATTAGCGAAGTTAAATTCTCTTTGGATTTGTTTAGATTTAATTTCCCAGCCAGGTATTTTGACAACTAATTCATTCAATTCTTCATCTTGCAAAATGTAGGGTTCCATTAAATTAAGAAATCTAACTTATCACATTATAAATATCTTACTTTTTCTCACCAATAATATGTACATTTATGATTCTTTCCTTTTGATCAAATCGATGTTCCCATAAATAAACTGCTTGCCATGTGCCAAGTATAATTTTTCCGTCTTGAAAACTCAAAGATAAACAAGTGTTAGTCAGGGATGTTTTAATATGTGCTGGCATATCGTCAGCCCCTTCTTGATAATGTTTATAGGATATTTCCTCTCTATTTTTTGATAAGGTTAAGTAGGAATCATAGGGAACTATCGATTGCATATACTTTTTTAGGTCCTTCAGTACATTTGGATCTGCGTTCTCATTAATAGTTAAACTGCAACTTGTATGAAGTGAAGTTAAATTTAAAATTCCGGAATGAAAATTATTTTTTTCAACACATAAATTTAAATCATATGTAATATCAATAAAACCCTCGCCATGGGTTATGAATTTTAATTTTGAAAATATTTGTTCCATATAAATTAAAACTTAATTAATCAATATCCTATTATGGATAAAGATGCATGTTTTACTGCAGACATTAAAGTTTTTATCTTATGATAAATTTATTTTCCATTTAAATCTTTGGCTGAAACTCATTGGAATAAGCTGGGTGCTTACCTTAAAGAAACACAAATATTAGGTTCAATCCAAAATACACTTTATTGGGATCAGAATACTGGAATGCCAAAGAAAGGTGCTTCTTGGAGGTCTGAACAACTTACTTATATTGCAAAAGTATTGCATGAAAGAAATTCTTCCGAGGAATTTTCTAGTTTAATACAATCTGCCAAAAATGAACTAGCAGATATTGAACGAAATTCAGATAATCAACTTTTCATAAAAGATAAAGAAAGAAATATTAGTCTTTTATTGAAGGAATTTAATAGAGAAAGAAATTTAGATCCTAAATTAGTTGAGTCTCTAGCAAAGGCAAAATCTAAAGGGTATGAAAGCTGGCAAGAAGCTAAGGAAAAATCAGATTTTAAAATTTTTCTTCCTTTCTTTGAAGAATTAGTTAAATTGCGGATTGAAGAGGCAAAGCAAATATCTATTCAATGTTCACCTTGGGAGACATTAGCCCAACCCTTTGAGCCTGAATTAAATTTGAAATGGTTGAATAAAATTTTTCAACCTTTGAAAGAAACCATCCCAGGATTGATTAGAGCAATTAACAAGTCCCAAAAAAATCATTGGGATTTAAGCCCAGAATCTCAAAAAAATTTATGTTCTAAATTACTTGACGAGTTTGGAAGAGATAGAGATCTTGTTGTTGTTGGACAATCTCCCCACCCTTTCTCGATTACATTAGGGCCTAATGATTTTAGGATCACTACAAGAATTGTTGAAGGTGAACCATTATCAAGTTTTTTAGCAACTGCGCATGAGTGGGGTCATTCTATTTATGAGCAGGGTTTGCCATCGCAAAGTCATCAATGGTTTGCTTGGCCTCTAGGTCAAGCAACCTCTATGGGTATTCATGAAAGTCAATCTTTATTTTGGGAAAATAGAATAGTTAAATCCAAATCTTTTTCAAAAAGATTTTTTAAAAAATTTGTTTCGGCTGGATGTTCTCTTAATAATTATTTAGAACTATGGAAATCTATTAATCATTTGGAAGCAGGATTAAATAGGGTTGAAGCGGATGAATTGACTTATGGCTTACACATATTAATAAGAACCGAACTTGAAATAGATTTAATTGAAAGAGGGTTACCTGCTGAAGATATTCCAACAGAATGGAATAAAAGATATGATGAACTTCTAGGAATTAAACCATCTAATGATTCAGAAGGTTGTCTTCAAGATGTTCATTGGAGTGAAGGGGCGTTTGGATATTTCCCCTCATATTTGTTAGGACATGTTATAAGTGCGCAAATATCTTCTCAAATGGAAAGAGACATAGGTTTGATTGACAACTTAATTGAAAATGGTGAATATCAAAGGATCATCTTTTGGTTAAAAAATAATATACATAAATATGGCAGATCAGTTAATTGTATGGAGTTGGTAAGAGCTGTAACTAATGAAGAACTATCGCCAAACTATTTTATTAATCATTTAAGGTCTAAAATAAATGATTTTTGCTGAAACATTACTTTTAAAGAATTTGTTTAGGTGCGAGGATGTAGGATAAACAAAAATAATTTCTTGATGGCAAATCTAAATCAGCCCCCAAGCAGGGTTACCCCAAATTTATTGCACATACTAAATGCTTTCACTGATAGCTCAAATACAATAATAAACACTATTGTTGAATTGAACTCTAATACCATAAATAAATATGAATTAATTACAGAAACGGGCCATCTTAAACTTGATAGGGTAGGTTATTCATCACTTGCGTATCCTTTTGCTTATGGATGTATCCCAAGGACATGGGATGAAGATGGAGATCCACTTGATGTAGAAATTGTTGGAGTAACTGAGCCATTGATACCCGGATCTATTGTGGAAGCAAGGATTATTGGGGTGATGAAATTTGATGATGGTGGGGAGGTCGATGATAAGGTAATAGCGGTTCTCGCAGATGATAAAAGAATGGATCATATCTCAAGTTATGAAGACCTTGGAGATCATTGGTTAAAAGAAACAAAGTATTATTGGGAGCACTACAAAGATCTAAAAAAACCAGGAACATGTAATGTCAATGGTTTTTTTGGGATAGAAGAAGCTGTTAAAGTGATTAAAGATTGTGAAGAGAGATACAAAAAAGAAATTGATCCTAAATTAGTGAATTAACTAATTTTATTTTTCTCTAAATTTTTCAAATATTTCGCTTAGTATTTCTTCGGCACCTTGCTGCTTTAATTTTTTAGCTAGTTCTTTGCCTACTTCTTCGGGAGCATTAATATTGCCAATATATTGATCTTTAATAAGCCTTTCTCCATCAAGAGATGCAACCATACCAGTAAGGCAAAGTTGTTCATTCTGAATTTTACTATTCACACCTATTGGTACTTGGCATCCACCTTCAAGCTCTCTTAAAAAAGCCCTTTCTGCTAGACATCTTTGACTGGTGGGTTTATCTTCTAAGGTATTTATAATTTCTAAAACTTTTTTATCATTAGATTTACATTCAATGCCTAGTGCTCCTTGGCCAACGGCATGAAGGGAAATTTCACTTGGGATAATCTGGTGAATTCTTGATTCAAAGCCTAATCTCTTTAAACCAGCGGCCGCAAGAATTATACAATCAAATTCTCCAGCATCTAATTTTTCAATTCTTGTAATAACATTTCCCCTGATATCTTTGAAAATAAGATGTGGGTACTTATTTCTTAATTGTGCAAGTCTTCTTAGAGAGCTTGTTCCAACAATCGAACCTTCAGGTAAGGTCTCTAATTTATAACAGTTATTTTTTTTGTTTACTACTAAAGCATCTGCAGGATCCTCCCTTTTTGTAATGCATCCTAATTTAAGGCCATTAGGTAAATTGGTTGGTAAATCTTTCAGAGAATGTACTGCTATATCTGCATGACCCACGAGCATTTGTGCTTCAAGTTCTTTTGTAAATAAGCCTTTGTCTCCTATTTTTGCTAAGGCTACATCAAGTATTTTGTCACCTTGAGTTGCCATAGCTTCTATAGATACCTCTAAATCGGGAATATTCCTTTCTAGTTGATCTTTAACCCACAAAGTTTGAACCATAGCTAGCTTACTTCTTCTACTAGCTATTTTTAGCTTAAAATTAGTCATTAAATATTATTTTGAGTTTGAATTAAAAATTAAGTCGAATGTATTTTAAGCTATTATTTTGCCAGTTTTTAAAGCTGAATACTATACTTAACTTTTTTTATTTTATATATTCTTTTAAAACCCCATTTCGATTTGGATGTCTAAGTTTTCTTAGGGCTTTTGCCTCTATTTGTCTAATTCTTTCTCTCGTCACATCAAAAATTTGGCCAATTTCTTCAAGAGTTTTCATTCTTCCATCATCAATTCCATATCTCAATCTGAGCACATCTCTTTCTCTTGGACTAAGAGTGGCTAATACTCCTTCCAAATCTTCTCTTAGTAAAGTTTTAGAAACATCTTGCTCTGGATTTTCTATATCAGCCTCTATAAAGTCTCCTAGTCTTGAGTCTTCTTCTTTCCCTATTGGAGTTTCTAGAGAAATAGGAAGTTGCGCACTTTTAGCTATAAATCTTAATTTTTCGATTGTCATTTCCATACTCTCTGCGATTTCTTCTTCACTAGGTTTCCTGCCAAATTCTTGGCTTAGAACTTTTGTGGTTTTTTTAATTCTGGATATTGTCTCGTATAAGTGAACTGGCAATCTAATAGTTCTACTTTGATCCGCAATTGCTCTTGTAATGGCTTGGCGAATCCACCAGGTTGCATATGTAGAGAATTTATAACCTTTTTCATGGTCGAATTTTTCCGCTGCCCTAATTAGACCCAAACTTCCTTCTTGGATTAAATCTTGAAATGATAAACCTCTGTTCATATATTTTTTAGCAATGGAAACAACTAATCTTAAATTTGATTGAACCATTTTTTCTTTAGCTCTCCGCCCTAAGAGCAGTCTTCTTCTAAATTTGGGGAGAGGCATATCTATTAACTCGGCCCATTCTCTTACAGATGGGAAATGTCCTTTTTCTGACTCATATTGAGTTGCTAGCTCTTCTAATTGGAGTAAGTCAGCAATTTTTCTTGCAAGCTCAATTTCTTCATCTGGTCTTAAAAGTCTAATTCTTCCGATTTCTTGGAGATAAACTCTTATTGAATCTTCAGTATAGATACCTTTTGGCCCAAGTTTTATATTCCCGAGCCCTTTTTCTTCTTCAGAATCACTAAATTCATTATTGTTATTTTCAATACTGCTTTCGTTTAACTCTGCGGATGTTTGTAAAGTTTGACTATTTTTATTACTATCTTCTTCAACTACTGTTTCAAAATTAGTATTAATTTTTTTATTAATCTTTTTTTTGGAACTGGGCTTGGAATTCTTTGATTCTGCTGCGACTGGACACATAATAGACTCCTTTCTACGGTGAATTTAACTAGATAAAATTTTATTTAGGGCTAATTTGAACATTTAGTAGTAAAGTTCCCCTTAGTCTTTAAAAAACATTTTCACAAAATGAGAATAAGAAAAGTTTTTTAAATTGTTGAAAAATTTAAATAGTGCTATAGATTACCTAAAGTAAAAAGTCTTGGGATTTCTCAGACAGGCAGATCATTTTTTGAATTTTCAGTCAATGATCAAAGCTTCATGTCTCCCTTAAGAGCAGGATACTTACAATGTGCAAAAAACACTTTGTGGAATGTTCAACAATCCAATACTAAGAAAAAGTTTTGAAGCCGGCAAGTAATCAGTTTTTAAATATCTCCTACAAATTGGAAATTTTGCTTGATATAGGTAGTAGTAATGAAAGCTTTTACTATTTAGATGGAAATAATCTTGGAGCAGAAGTTGGAGATATTGTAAGTGTGAGACTAAGAGGGAGATTATTGAATGGGTTGGTGATCTCCAAAAAAGACTTTTCGACAATCAATAATGATGAAGCAAATATTACTGGAGGAAAAAGCATAAATTATTTGTTTGTTGAAAGTATTTTGCATAAAAAAATAATTGATGAATCTTGGAGAGAATGGATAGATTCCCTAGCCACTTTTTATATGGTTAGTAATTTAAAAATGTTTAAAACCGCATTTCCTCCTGGCTGGATTGGTAAATATAAGAATTTTTCTAAAGGGTTAAAAGATCAAATATGGATTGAAACTAAAAAAGAATTTGATATTAAGAAAAATGGATTAACCAAAAAAGAATTTTTTTTAATTAATACGTTGTCTGAAAAAGGTAATTGGCAAAGTGAACTAATAAAGTCTGGTTTTAATTACACGCTAATTAATTCAATGGTCAGTAAAAATTATCTTGTTAAATCTAAAAGAAATAAAAATATAAACAGTAAATTAAATTCCTTTTTAAATGATCATATTGCATCGAAAAAACCAAATCTTACAAATGAGCAAAAAATAGCATTTCAAGAATTTCAAGCGATGAAACCAGGAGATGTATTACTTCTATGGGGCGAAACAGGTTCAGGTAAAACAGAAGTATATATGAGAATTGCTGAAGATCAATTTCTTAAGAAAAAAAGTTGTTTGTTACTAGCCCCCGAAATTGGACTAATTCCTCAACTTATTGATAGGTTTAGTCGGCGATTTAATAATGTCGTTTACGAATATCATAGTTATTGTTCTCCAAATCATAGAACTTTAGTTTGGAAGAAAATTATTAATGCTAATGAACCTTTAATAGTAATAGGAACAAGGTCGGCAGTTTTTCTTCCAATCAAAAATCTAGGAATAATAATAATGGATGAAGAACATGATATTTCTTATAAACAAGATAGTCCTATGCCTTGTTATGACGCAAGAGAAATTGCTATTGAAATAGTAAAAAGGAATTCTGCAAAGTTAATTTTTGGGAGTGCGACTCCATCAATGAAGACTTGGAAAAAGTGTATTTTTGAAAGGAATTTTAAATTGGTAAGAATGATTAAAAGGATATCCAGTAATGAGAGTCCTGAAATAAAAATTATTGATATGCGGGATGAGTTTAAGAAGGGAAATATAAAAATATTTTCAAATGAATTATTACAATTGCTTCCTCAATTACGCTTAAAAAAAGAGCAAGCAATAATTTTGATCCCTAGGAGGGGGCATAGTGGATTTTTAAGTTGTAGAAATTGCGGATATTTAATAAATTGTCCCAACTGTGACGTTCCTTTATCAGTTCATCTCGGATCACAAGGAAAAAAATGGTTACGCTGTCATTGGTGTGATCATAAATCGAGATTGATCAATCGTTGCCCAGATTGTCATTCAACTGCATTTAAACCTTTTGGAATTGGGACACAAAGGGTAATAGAGTTTTTAAATGAAGAATTTCCTGACTTAAGAGTACTTCGCTTTGATAGAGATACAACCTCAGGAAAGGATGGACATAGAGATATTCTTTCAAAGTTTTCTAAAGGTGATGCTGATATTCTTGTAGGAACTCAGATGTTGGCAAAAGGTATTGACATCCCCAATATTACTCTTTCAGTAGTTATCGCAGCAGATGGGTTGCTTCATCGCCCAGATATTTCGGCAGAAGAAAAATCATTACAATTGTTTTTGCAAGTAGCTGGAAGGGCAGGCAGGGCTCAAAAAAAAGGAAAAGTAATTTTTCAAACATATAAACCTAACCACCCGGTGATTTCGTATCTTCAGAAAAGAGATTATGAAAGATTCTTAATTGAAAACTCGAGATTGAGAAAGAATGCTAATTTATTTCCATTTTGCACGATTTGCCTTCTTAAATTATCAGGTGATAATTATGAATTAACTGAATCAATTGCAATAAAATTAGCGAAATATCTACTCAATTTTTGTGAAAAAAAGAATTGGAAATTAATTGGTCCCGCTCCTAGTTTAATTGCTAAAGTCGGTAAAAAATTTAGATGGCAGATATTAATACATGGTCCGGAAGGAACAAAGATACCTTTACCTGATAGATCAATATTATGGAAACTTATTCCAAAAAATGTTTTTTTAACAATTGATGTTAATCCAGCAGAGTTGTAATTACTTTGATGGAAGTTGAGGCAAATCTGTACCTAATTTAAATCTATAGAATCTTAATAAATAAGCCAATATTGTAATCATTAAAATAGTAGATATCCCAATCAAGAGTTTGTTGATGCTCCAGAAAGAAAATTCAAGACTATTTATCTGCCCTTGATTTAAATTCCAAATTATTAGATTTTTGGTAATTTCTAAATTTGAATTATTTTTATTAGTAAGGGTAATTTTATTAGGGTGAATAATTTTGAAAATGAGTTCTAAATTTTCAACACCTTGAATAGAAGTTAGATCCAAATCTAACTTGTAAAAGTATTTTTTAAAAAAAATGAAGTTTTTTTGATTAGTATTAATCTCTATATTTGTTGATCCTCCTGCTAACTCTCCAGCAGTGTTTTGGGTTATTTTAAGAACTTGCTTTGTATCTTCTAGATTGAGATTTTTATGTTTCAAAGAAAAGGCTGATTCGTTTTGTTCAATTTCCCCGTCAGGAAAAATATCTTTCATCTTCTCTTCAAATTTTAATTGCCAAGGAAATTTCTTTATGTATTTACTTTCTATCACTAAATTATTGGTTATTGAATCGAGTTCGCTAAGATCAAGGGTATCCTCAATTTTAACGCAGCCACTTAAAAGAGGAATTAATAATAATAGTATTAAAAAAATGATCAGTGAAAAACCTTTTTGAAAGGGTTTTGTTTCACCTGTAGGAGTCTCAGTTACATTAATAAATTTCTTTTTCTTGAATACTTCTCTTTTTTGGTGCAGTGAGTTAAGAGATTTTTTATTAAGTGATGGGTTACTTTCAAATTGAACGTTCCAATTCTCTGGCTTTTTAATGTCAGGAGAGTCTATAACTTCCATCAAATATTTTGCATTTTCTCTCGTCTTATTATCGTAAGATTTTAGAAGTTCTTTACAAAGTTTTTTAGCTTCCTCCTTTTTATTGATACCACAAAGAGCAGTAATTAAGATTGTTCTTAAATTCACTCCCTCTTTACTTGACAAAGGAAACGATTCGATTATTGGTAAAAGAAATTCAATACAATAATGATACTCACCTTTAGCTAAAGCAAGTTCTACTGTTTCTAAAACTTGCTTATAAGTTTTCATAGTTTAAGCGACTATCATTGTCCCTATTCCGGAATTTGTAAAAATCTCAAGAAGTAACGAATGTTGTACTCTTCCATCAATTATGTGAGCTGCTTTAACTCCTTGAGCTAAAGCCCTTATGCAGCATTCTGTCTTTGGAATCATACCTTCAGTCACAATTTTTTTATCAATTAAATCTCTTGCCTCTTTGAGATTCGTTTTTTCGACAAGACTATGTTTGTTATCTTTTTCTTTTAGAATCCCTACAGTATCAGTAAGAAGAATAAGTTTTTCTGCATTTATTGCAGCAGCAATTTCTCCAGCAACAAAATCTGCATTAATGTTATGTGAAATACCCTCCACTGTTGATCCAATACTAGAAATAATAGGGACATATCCTTTAGAAATAAGAGGATCTAATATTTCAGGATTGATTTTTGTGACCTCTCCCACTAACCCATGGCTTCCATCTCCTAGTTCTCTTGATTGAATTAAGTTGCCATCAAGACCTGATATTCCCACAGCTAAGGATCCAGTTTTATTAATGCCTTTTACAATTTGTTTGTTAACTCTACCCATTAGAACCATCTCGACAATTTCCATTGTTTTTTGATCAGTAATTCTTAATCCATTTTCAAATTTAGGAGATATTTCTAATTTCTTTAACCAATTATTAATCTCGGGTCCACCTCCATGAATTACTATCGGACAAACCCCCACAGTTGATAAAAGTGCTATATCTCTAAAAAAAGCATTTTTTAAATCATCATCCTCCATAACAGAACCGCCATACTTGATAACAATTTTTCTGCCTGAGAAACTTTGTATATATGGAAGTGCTTCGCTTAATATTGATACTCTTTGAGAATCATTCATTATTAAAAATCATTAAAATTTGATTGAATTGAGAAGTTAGGTTTTTACAAATATATCCCTATATTCAATAAAAGAGAATAAAATCAAATTCTTTTTTATTATCGTCGATAATAAATTCTGATTCAAGACCTTTGACGAAAAACCTGTTTAGTCTTTCTTGTTTTTCAATCCATTTTTCTAGAGGGACAGCGTTTAATTCGAAACGCATTCTGAGACCATTTTTTTCTTCTTTTGTAATTTCTTCTATTTCTTTTAGTTGGGGGGGATTATCCTCGTCCCACAAATTTAACGATTCTAATGACGATTCAAGATGAGCTTTTATCCCATATCTCCATCTTGTAACATCTTTAACTAGTGATGTTAGTTCTTTTGGTCTATTAAACTTATTTGTCGCAAAATTTGTCTTGTCAAACAACTCTACAGGAGGTATTTCGGAAGTCTTTAAACCTAGTCCAATTAGAAAAATAGGTACTCCATAAAAAAAAGTAGGTACACTTAAATTCACTGAGTCTGTAAAATAAGCAGTCATTCCAACAAAAGCTAATATACCCCCAACTGTTACGATTAAGTTTCCAGGCGATAGGTATTTCTTCATTTTGAATTAGTAGAATGAGTTTTGAAAGGTCTAACAAGTATTATGCAAGATCCTAACACTGCAAATCAAGGAGATTTAATTTTTAAACTTGATCAAGATAGAGCATGGCTATTAGAAAATCTTGATAAGGGTAAATGGCCAGAAATCAGGAGCGAACTTGCCGCGCTTGAAAGAAAAATAAGCAAATTAATTATAAGTGTTCAAGAAAATAATGTTGATGTTTGATTTAAAAAGGTATTTCGTCAACTTCGGGTACTAAAGGTGAACTATCCCAACTGGAGTTTTTTGTGCTTTCTTTATTTTCAAATGACTCATTATTTTCTTTTTTATCAGACTTAGAAACATTAACTGGCGATATTTGATGAATCTTTGAAGCTGTTAATTCTGGCTGCTTTTCTTTCGTTCCGTCTTTTCTAGTGACAGAATTCATCTTTAGACGTCCCTCAATAACAATATTTTGCCCCTCCTTTAGTTCATCTACCATTTCTTGGGCAATATTTCCCCATCCTATGATCTTGAGATCTCTTGTTGGATCTTCACTACGTAATCCTTTAAAATTAACAATCATTTCTGCAATTGGAGTTTGGTTTTCTTTGGTATACCTCATTTGGGGAGCACTATTAATGACCGCCTGAATTAAACAATGATTCATTACTTACTATTTAATTAAAGACATACTGATGCAGAATCAAGGAAATTGCTATAAAAATGTTTGGATCCTATCAGGAACTTCGGATGGACCTGTAATAGCTAATAGGCTTCTTGAACTTAATTATTCTGTCTTTGCAAGTGTTTTAACCTATAAAGCAGGGCAAGCTTATATTGAGAATCCAAAGTTACATATCATTACGGGGAAATTAAATAATAAAGATCAAATAATTAATTTCATAAATAAAAATAAAATCACATGCGTTGTCGATGCTACTCATCCGTTTGCCGTAATAATTTCTAAAAATCTTAATAATGCATGTAAAGAGATTAATACACCTCTTTTACTATTTGAGAGGAAATCTCTAATAAATAATACTAATAATTTTTTTTATATTAATGATTTAAAGGATATAAAAAACGTTGATAATAAGAATATTCTTCTTGCAATAGGATCAAGATTTCTTAATGATACAGCTAATTATTATATGAATTGTAAAGCAAATGTATTTACAAGGGTACTTCCAACTTATGAGAGTATAACTAAAGCTTTTGGATCATGTATAAAAAAATCAAACATAGCCATACTTGAACCGAGTAAAAATAATAAAAGCATTTTAGAAAAAAAACTTTGTGATTTTTGGGAGATAGATTATGTTTTATGCAGAGAATCCGGAAGTTATTCTCAGAAAAACTGGGAGAGTATAGTTTCTGGAAGTAAAATGAAGTTATTTTTGGTTAAAAGGCCCAATGTTAAAAATGATTATTCTTACTCTTTTGATCAATATCACAATTTGATAAATCACATAATTAAAAAATATTGATGTTTAATTCATTATGGAATCATTAGTTATGATCACAACTGAATCAAGTAACGGAAATGCTTTGCGAATGGCTAAATTACTAATACAAAATAAACTTGCAGCTTGTGTTTCGATAAAGCAAATTTTTTCAATTTATATGTGGAATGATGATATTGAAGAAACTAAAGAGTTTGAAATCACAATAAAAAGTAAACTAGAATTTAAAGATCGTTTAATTGATTTCGTAAATAAAAACTCCACATATGATGTCCCTCAAATTATTTACAAAAAATACCAAGCTGAGATGAAATATTATGATTGGTTGAATAAGACTATTTGATTAAAACTATTTTATTAACTCTTTAAGATCAATATCCGATCTAGATCCTAATTGTGTAATTATTTGCCCCGCACAAATTGAAGCTATCTCTCCGCATTTTTTGAGGGAAAAATTGTTTATTAATCCATGGATAAATCCTCCCGCATAGATATCTCCCGCTCCTGTAGTATCAATAATCTTGCCTTTCGTTATTGACTCAATTATTTCAACATTATTTTTATTTACTATGAGTGAACCATTGCTTCCAAGAGTTACTATGACTAATTCACATAAGGAAGAAAGGTCTTCTTGGCAGCTTGCTAATTTATCGTTTTTAAATAGACTTAACACCTCGGATTCGTTACAAAAAACAATATCTATATATTCATAAATTAATTCCAAGAAACTCTCACGATGTCTATCTACACAAAATGAATCAGATAAAGAAAGGATTATTTTTGTATTAGATTGTTTTGCAATTTGGGCGGCTTTAATAAAAGCTTTTTTAGCTAATTCGCTGTCCCATAAATATCCTTCTAAATATAAGTATTTACTTTCCTTAATTACAGTAAAATCAATATCTTTTGGTTCAAACTCTACAGATGCTCCTAAGTAAGTGCACATAGTTCTTTGTGCATCAGGTGTAACCAAAATGATTGAATGAGCTGTTGGAGGACCTTCAATAGTTTGTGGAGTATTAAATAAAGTTTTACTTTTTTTTATATCGTCAGAAAAGAAGTTCCCAAATTGATCATTTTTCACTCTCCCTATAAATTGCACATGATTGCCTAATTCTGCTAAAGAAACAACGGTATTTGCTGAGGACCCACCTGAAATTTGTTTAATCACTTTGCAACTTTCTAACAATCTCTGAGATTCATCAGAATTAATTAGATTCATTGATCCTTTATCCAGATTATTTATCTCAAGAAACTTATCTTCAATATTTACAATAATATCTACTATTGCGTTGCCCAAACCAATGAGATCAACTTTTTTATGTTCAGAATGTCTAAAGGATTCCTTCATTAATTTGGAACTAAATTACCTTAGTAGTGCTCTTTTAGGACCATGTATTGGGTCTTCAATTACTATAGTTTGATCTCTATTCGCCCCCAACGAGACAATGGCAATTGGAACCTCCATTAATTCAGCTAAAAATCTTAGATAATTCATGGCATTCTCTGGGAGATCAGATAGTTTTCTGCAATCTGCAGTTGAACATTGCCAACCTTTTAATTTTTTGAAGATTGGCTTACATTTTTTTAAGTCATCTGAATTAGTAGGGAAGTAGTCTATTTCCTCTCCATCGAGATCATATGCAATGCAAACTTGAATCTCATCTAATTCATCTAACACATCAAGTTTCGTAACGGCTAAACAATCAAGACCATTCACAGATACAGCATATTTACCAATAACTCCATCAAACCACCCACATCTTCTCCTTCTCCCAGTAGTGGTTCCAAATTCACTTCCTCTATCACAGAGTTGATCATTAATACTTCCTTGTAATTCAGTTGGGAATGGCCCTTCACCTACTCTTGTGGTATAAGCTTTTGCGACACCTATGACTCTATCAATTAAAGTTGGACCTACTCCAGCTCCAATACATGCCCCTCCTGATATAGGATTTGATGAGGTAACAAAAGGATAAGTCCCATGATCTAAGTCAAGTAGAGTCCCTTGAGCACCTTCGAAAAGAATATTCTTCTTGTTTTTTGAGGCTGCATGGATAGTCCTCGTACAGTCAACAACATGCTTTGATAATCTTTCCCCATAGTCAAGATATTCTTCTACGATATCTTCTAATTTAAGTGGTTTAATGCCATAGATTTTTTCTAGTAGACCGTTTTTTTCTCTTAATGGAATTTGGATCACATCACTTAGCCTTTCCTTATTGAGTAAGTCTCTAATCCTAATACCATTTCTTTGTGATTTATCCGCATAAGTTGGGCCAATCCCACGACCTGTAGTCCCTATTTTGTTTGAACCTCTATCAGCCTCCATCGCTTCATCTAATATTCGGTGGTAGGGCATTGTTACATGTGATGTTGATGAAATTTTTAAACCTGAGATATCAATTCCATTATCAATTAACATGTCAATTTCTTTAAGCAATATTTTTGGATCTACAACAGTTCCCGAACCAATTAGACAAGAAGTATTTTTATAAAGTATCCCTGAGGGAATTAAATGTAATTTTAAGACTTTATCATCTACGACTATAGTATGACCTGCATTTACTCCACCTTGATAGCGAACGACGACATCAGCCGAACGACTAAGTAAATCCGTTATTTTACCTTTTCCTTCGTCACCCCATTGGGCTCCGATTACAACAACATTGGCCAATTTTAGAAGAGCATTATTTTTGTGCGAATATCTAATATATTCAAAAATCTTGTTTTACTTTTAAAAAGTAAATGAATTGTATCAACTTTCTCTTAGAACCATTTTTTCAGCAAGAGAAAATTCTTTGGTTAAACGCTCTTTAAGTTTATCCGGTAAAGGTCTACTTGCAAAGTTTTTGTAATGACCTGCCATAGCATTTAATGCTGTTTGCATTGTAGTAAATGATTGTGTTTTATTCACCATCCCTCTATTTCTATATCTGGAAATATAGTCAGTTATGAGTGTAAGAGCCTCACTCCTTATTTCATCTTTGTTTGGAGAATCTTTTGGAGTATCAACAGCTGATTGTAATGTTTTAACAACTGAAATTGTATCTTTTATGTAGTCACCTGTCATAGCGGTTTTTGCAGCTATGGAAGGGGAGCTAAATAGTGTAAAAACAACAATTAAGGATATTGCAAAAGATATAGCTTTGGTAAGATTCTTAAAAAATAATTTTGATGTCCATTTCAGTAACATAACTTTACTCCAAAAAAAATAAGCCTCAAGACTTTTTATTGTACATTATTTCAGATTCCGAAATAAATGTTTCTAACAATTTATCAGTACTAATTTTAATCTTAGTATTATTTGTTCTGCATAAAAGTTCTACTTCTTTATTAATAGAATCTCTGCCTATAATTATCTGAAAAGGAATACCAATTAATTCCGCATCTTTAAATTTCACTCCAGCTCTATCATTTCTATCATCAAGAAGGACATCAATTTTATTAATTAAAAAGTTGTTGTAGATTTGCTCAGTAAGATTACTTTGAATAGGATCTTTTAGGTTTGTTGGGATAATAATCACTTCAAAAGGAGAAATCTGGATAGGCCAACAAATTCCTTTTTGATCGTGATTCTGTTCGATAGCAGCTTGAGCTATTCTTGTCACTCCTATTCCGTAACAACCCATCCATAAATTTTTTAACTGACCGTCCTTATCAGAAAACTTTGCATTTAATTTTTCACTATATTTCTGACCTAGTTGGAAAATATGTCCAATCTCTATACCTTTTTTTTCTTTAAGTTCTTCATCATCATGAATACTTATTTTATCTCCTTTTTTGGCATTCCTTATATCCCCAATTAGATAGTCTTTTGAATTAAAAGAAAATTCTTGAAAAACTTTATGGAAATTAACTTTATTCCCACCACTTATAAACTTTGAAAGGTCACTTGCAGAATGGTCAATTATTCTTGTCCATTTTTTTTCCCAATTAGAACTAGCTTTAATAGCTTTATTATCTAAATCTGGCCCGATAAAACCTAAGGGTAAATCAACTAGATTTTTTTCGATAGTATTTTTGTCTTCAATCTTTTTAAGATTAAGTAGATTGAAGTGATGAAGTTTATTGATTAAGTTAAAAAGCTTTACTTCATTAATATGTTGATCGCCTCTTATGCATGCAAGAATTGGGGCATTAAATTCATTTTCGAACTGTGCAAGGAATATTACTACTTTAATAATTTGACTTGGGTCTAAATTGTTATTTTCGCAAACTTCTATGATCGTTTTTTGATGAGGCGTTTCCAACCACTCTGAAATATTATCTTTTAGTGGAATAGGTTGAGAGGGGAGAGAAACAGCTTTTTCGATATTGGCAGCATAAGAACCACTTTGAGTGAATAAAATGGAATCTTCCCCAGCATCAGCAGTGACCATAAATTCTTTAGATGAAGCACCGCCAATTGCTCCACTATCAGCTTCAACCCCTACTGTCTGCAGTCCACAAGATTCAAAAATATTTTCATAAGCATTGCCCACCTTTTTATAGAAAGAAGCTAGATCGTTTTCTGAAGAATGAAAAGAATAACCATCTTTCATTATGAATTCTCTACTTCTCATCAATCCAAACCTTGGCCTTATTTCATCCCTAAATTTTGTCTGAATTTGGTAAAAACATTGAGGTAATTGCTTATAGGAGTTAATGGTCTCTGATGCAATACTCGTGATCACCTCTTCGTGAGTCGGTGCTAAACCAAATTCTTTACCTTGTCTATCTTTGAGATTAAACATTATTCCTTCTCCTGCGGTATATCCTTCCCACCTTTCACTTTTTTTCCACAAATCTGCAGGATGAAGTTGAGGTAATAGTAATTTTGTACAACCAATAATATTAAGTTCTTTCTCTATTATTGCGGATATTTTTTCAATTACTCTAAGCATTAGTGGCATGTATGCATAAATACCGCTGTTAACTCTGCGAATATAACCAGCTTTTAAGAGTAATTGATGTGAAATAATCTCAGCTTCAGAAGGTGTGTCACGAAGTGTCCCCAGAGGAAATGAGGTTGTCACGCGCATACAGAAAAATCCTTAATAATATTTAATTTTATCAATTAAGGTGAAAAAATAATTTAATGTGTCTTGAGTCCCTCAACACGGCTAGTCTAGGAATATTCTTTCTGCTAACTTCTTCAGTAATGTAGTTCAAACTCTTTAAAAACTTCATTACTACTAAATCATTTTCTTAAGTTTATGGAAAATATAGATTCCAATATTTCTAGTGAAGAGGAATTAGTAGGTATTGATGAAGTTCAAAAATTCCTAAATAGATCAAGAGCTTCTGTCTATAGGTATACAAATACAGATTTAAGAAATCTAAACCCTAGTTTTAATCCAAGAAAATTAAATCCCGAATTTAGGACTGATCAAAAAGACCCTTTAAAATTCCATCCTAATGAAGTAGCAAGATTTGCAAAAGATATTTTAAGAATAAAGGAAGTTACTGTAGAGGTCTTTAACACACCTTCTTCTGCTGCTCAAAATATACTGGCGCAAATATTAGACGAACTAAAATCTATTAGGTCTTTGCTAGAAAAAGAGTAATTAAAAAGTCGCCAGTCAATGTTTTGATTTATTGACATTTTGAATGTAGGATAATGATGTTTAATTATCTCCTTAATCTTTACCAATTAAGAGTTCTTGAGTTACACGAAATCAAAGCAGTTTATTCAAAGTAAATCAAGCGAAGAATCTTCTCATAGTTCTGCTCGAAATGATTTTGAAAGAGATGATGATGACCCCTTAAGTATAAGGAGTTTATCAATAACATCTTTAGGTATTATTTTTGCCTTTTTGACAATTTTTTTACCTTCAATAAGCATTTTAATTGGCAGACCTTTATCTCAAGGTAACGAGATAATTCATAATCACGATTTTAAAAAAGATGGACCTTAGTTCAATACCTCCATCTCCAATGAAGGGAATAGTGAATATTGTTGTTGAAATACCTGCAGGTAGTAGGAATAAATATGAATATTGCTCAGAAGCAGGAATAATGGCCCTAGACAGAGTATTACATTCTTCGGTGAGGTATCCTTTCGATTATGGTTTTATCCCAAATACCCTTGCTGATGATGGAGCTCCCCTTGATGCAATGGTGATAATGGACGAACCTACTTTTGCAGGTTGTCTAATAAAAGCTAGACCTATTGGAGTTTTGGATATGCATGATTGTGGTGCATATGATGGAAAACTTTTATGTGTGCCTATGGCTAATCCTAGGCAGGCTAATATAGTGAGTATTAATCAAATTGCTCCTAATCAGCTTGAGGATGTTGCAGAATTTTTTAGAACAAGTAAAGGACTCGATGGAAGAACAGTTCAAATTGATGGTTGGAGGGATTTTGATGTAGTTGAAAATTTATTGAAAAGTTGTATGCCTCTAAAAAAGAAAAAATTTAAAGTACTTAAGAAATCAAATATTAGTAAATTAAATTGAAAAAAATAATTTTTTATAGTTATTTAAAATGCTCTACATGCCGAAAAGCTGCAAAGTGGCTTGAAAGCAAAGATTTTGAATTTCAGTTAATTGATATTGTAAAAGAACCTCCACTTGTTAATTATTTAAATCTAGCCTTAGAACAATACTCTGATGATAAGAAAAGTATTTTTAATACAAGAGGTAAAGCCTTTAAAACTCTTAATCTTGATATTGATCGTTTGTCAAAGGAAGAAATTATTCAACTCCTTTTAAGTGATGGCAAATTAATAAAAAGACCATTTTTGATTTACGAAGGAAAAAAAGTAATATTAGGTTTTAACGAAATTGAATATGCAAAAGATTTTATATAAGTTTAGAAAATCAAGATTTTATTAATCCTATGACTGGTTCCATAAAAAGTTTTTTAAAAGAATGGGGTCTACTAATTCTATTAACTTTTTTTGTTTCTTCTTGTAGATCATTTTTAGCAGAACCACGTTATATCCCTTCTGGTTCAATGCTCCCAGAATTACAAATAAATGATAGGTTAATTATTGAAAAATTTTCGCTAAGAAACTCTTTACCCAAAAAAGGAGATATTGTTGTTTTTAACTCACCTTACTCGTTTGACAAAAAATTAATTTCATCAAGATCTAAGCCTTTACCAAAAAAAAGATATTGTTTTTTTATGAGTTTTCCTCCAATGTCGTTTATTCCTGGTTTGAGGGATCAAGCTTGCGATGCTTATATTAAAAGAGTGGTAGCAATTCCAGGAGAAATTGTAAGTGTAAACTCTAATGGTGAATTAATAATAAATAATAAATTAATTCCTGAACCCTATGTATCTTATAAGTGCTCATTATCACTCTTTAATAAATGCGGTGAATTTGAAAATATAAAAGTGCCAGAAGATCATTTTTTAGTTTTAGGTGATAATAGGTCAAATAGCTGGGATGGAAGATATTGGCCTGGAAGCAAATTTCTTCATAAAAAAGAGATAATTGGCAAAGCATATTTCAGATTTTGGCCTCTTAGTCAAGTTGGCTTTTTCAGTAAATAAAGCCTTTTTTCTGCCTCTGACTTCATCAAAATAAATTTTTAACAAGGCTAATTTTAAAGTGCTCCTGAAGCAGTTGAATCAAGTATTCCCCCTAGGTGCGTTGTAATGTTAAGAGCGCTAATCACAGGGGGTTTATTGGGATCATTAAAAAGGTCAATTATGGTTATACCGCCATTGCCCTGTTTTATCATCCAAATATTTGAATAATTAATCCCAAGGATTTTGCAAATTAGAGTTTTATTGACTGCATCATGAGCAACCAGAAGGCTAAGATCATTATCCTTTTGAGATAAACAAATCTTGTCAAAAGCTTCTACGGACCTTTCTGATACATCTTTTATAGATTCACCTTCAGGCATTATTACTTCTTCAGGTTTATCATGCCAATTTTTTAATAAAACGGGCCACTGTTCTCTGATTTCTGCTTCCAGTTTACCCTCCCATAATCCATGACTAATTTCTATAAGTGAATCTATTCTTTCTATTTTTAAATCTTTTCTATTATGAAGGATTATTTGTGCAGTCTCATAAGGCCTATCCATGGAACTTGAAAATGCCTTATTGAAAGAAACATTTCTCAAATATTCAAAAGTCTTTCTAGCTTGACCTTTCCCGTTTTCATTTAAAGGAATATCAATTTGGCCTTGAAATCTACCTTCTCTGTTCCAGTTGGTTTCACCATGCCTTATTAGAAATATTCTGGAATCTCCAATTTGATTCGGAATATTTTTATTAAGATGGGAAGTTTGATTTAAGCATTCAATTTGGGTCTTAAAAGAGTTATCTTCCCTTGAAATATTGAGTATAGATAAAGAGGCATTTTCTAATCTTATTTTCCTAAAACCTTGCTTAGGCTTACCTAATAAAGAGAGGATTAAACATCTGAGAATCGCATTATGTCCTACAACTAAAATATTTGCATCATCTTTGTCTAGAAAAATTTTTAAAATATCTTCTAGAAAATTTGTTGCTTGAAAAAATAACTCTTGAATTGGTTTATAAGTTTTATTGTCTTTTCTTTTTAAGATTAGATTTTCTGGATCACTTTTCCATATAGGGTAAATTTCTGGAAATTTCTTTTTTATTTCATCAATTTTTAGACCAGACCATTCACTAAGATCTACTTCTAGCAAATTATCATCGAATACAATATCTTGTTCTTTATTGAAGGTCTTTTTAATTGTTTTTGCAGTCTCTGCCGCTCTCACAAGTGGTGAGGAATAGATTTTATCGAAGTTTATTTTTGATAATGCTTTTCCTGCTTTTCGGGCTTGTTCGTATCCTTCATCAGTTAATAATGAATCGTCTGTTCTTCCTTGAATTAATCCTTTTGCATTGAAACTGCTTAGTCCATGCCTAACTAAAACTAATCGTATAGCCATTATATAAATTTTGAATATTAAGATAATTTAATCATCTCATGGCGTGATTAAAATATATACAAAATATAAGGAACTTCAATGATAACTAAGTATAGTTTTCAATAATATAATTTATTTATGATCTTTAAAAATATTTCTAAGTCAAAACTTATTTTAGCTTTTATTTCTATAGTCATAACTTTTTTTGTATGGCAACAAGGCTTAAGAGATAGTTTAAATAGACCATCTGTCACATTTGATATTAGTCAAAAAGAGCAAGAAATTGCTGAATTATCTCTCAAATCAATACCTGTAAATCTTAAAAAATTTATTATCAATAATGATCCTGTTGATCAAATAAATAAATTACTATCTGATGTCTCATTTGAAGAGCTAACAGAAAGAAATAAATTAATTCGAATAATTAATTCAGAATCAAATGATCCTATAATATATAAAAATATATCCAAAGATTTTGAAAATAAAAACTTTAAATTTCTGATTGATGAGATAGAAAAAAAATCTAATAATAATTCATATAAACCGAGTTCTGATAAATTTGATTTATTTAAAGGTGATAGATTTTTATATCACCTTTTAAGCCGAAAATTTGATTTTGACGATAGTGCATTAATAACAAAATCATTTTCAAGCAAAATGTTTTTAAAGATATTAGCCATAAGACTAATACCACTTTTAACAATACTTATTGGCTCTATTCTGGCTTTAAAAATATTATGGACAACCATATCTTTGAAAAAGTTTGGTTGGAAAGAAATTAAATACTTAGATTTAGAATTAATAGATATGGTTTTATTAATTGCAGGTGGATTTGTTGTTTTAGGAGAAGTAGTATCACCTTTGTTTTCAATCAGTTTGGTTGAACTTTTCTCTAAAAATATCTCAAATGAATTGTCTCAATCTTTAAAAATTTTCTTTGGATATCTTTTTATGGCTATTCCTCCATTAGGGATAGTTTATTATCAAATAAAATCTTTGAATGGTGAATTTACTTTTAAAAAGGATTATTTACAGTTCAATTTCTTGCCCATAAAATATGCACTTATTCAGGGTATTAAAGGTTGGTTAACAATTGTTCCTTTTGTTTTATTGATCTCTCTAATTATGAATAGTCTGATCGATAATCAAAATGGTAGTAACCCTTTGCTGGAAATTGTTCTTAATAATAATAATTACTTTTCATTTTTTCTATTATTTGTAACAACAACTCTACTAGCTCCTCTATTTGAGGAGATTATATTTCGCGGTATTTTACTACCAACTCTCTCTCGAAATTTTGGAGTAATTTCGGGCATTATAGTTTCAGCTTTTATCTTTGCCTTAGCTCATTTAAGTTTGGGAGAAATGCCGCCATTATTTATTCTAGGAATTGGATTAGGCATTACAAGGATTGCTTCAGGGAGTTTATTCTCGTCAGTAATTATGCATTCTCTATGGAATGGATTGACTTTCTTTAATTTGTTCTTATTGAGGACATAAAGAATTTAATTTTTAACTTGCGAATCAAACAAATAGATGTTTATTTAATTAATAATACTTCTTTATTAAAATAATTAATAGATGAAACCTTATGGGAATCAACATAATTTTAAAAAACAAGTTTTATGTGAAAGAAAAAATAACTCTGAAAAAATATCCATACTTAATATCAAATTACTACATCAAATTTTTGACACCATTAATATTTCTCTTTTGGTATTAATTTTCA
Source organism: Prochlorococcus sp. AG-347-I06 (assembly GCA_003281605.1). Classification (GTDB taxonomy): domain Bacteria; phylum Cyanobacteriota; class Cyanobacteriia; order PCC-6307; family Cyanobiaceae; genus Prochlorococcus_A. The sequence continues at coordinate 56,979 of QCBM01000001.1, forward strand.
CCTTATTTTTCTTATCTTTTGATAGTCAAAGAAAATGGTCAAATACATTTAAAACCTTATCTAAAACAAGAACTATCAATAATAATCTCATTGATTATATATCTAAAATTGAGGAATTTTATATTAGTGAACTTGAGTCTCTCAATATTTATAGGAAGACTAAACCTGAAGATTTAATCTATTTAGAGAAACTTGCAGAAAAAAAAGAAAGTTTATTTAAGAAAAATTTAAGTAGCTTCATTGAAGGTGTTAGAGATAGCAAAAATGAAAGGGGATATTGATGAAAAAATACAAAAAAATTGTTCGTCTATTACCACTTGATCAAACAAGATTTAAATTTCTCTATATTTTTAGCTTAATATTAATATTTTGTTTGTTTGGGAGGTTAGTAAAATTGCAAGTCTTTAACGCTTCTGAATTGCAAAGAAAAGCTAGATTAATACAGTCTTCTAAAACTAACTCCTTAAAAAAAAGGCGATCGATTGTTGATAGAAACAATAGACTAATTGCTTACGATAAACCGCTTTATAAATTATGGGCCCATCCAAAATATTTTAATTTTCCTGGCGATTCAATTAACAAAGTTCGTAGTATTGAAGAAGTCACAGAAAAATTGTCAGATATATTGGATATTAATGATGAAATACTTTTGAGAAAATTTGATAATAAAATTAGTGGTATCAAGCTTTTGGATAAAATTTCCCAAGAAAAGGCAGAAAAGATTAAGAACCTTAAAATAAGCGGAATTGATTTGTTTAAATATTCACAGAGATTTTATCCACAAGGGGAGCTTTACTCTAACCTTGTAGGTTTTGTTAATGATGAGAATATAGCTTCAGCAGGTTTAGAGCTTCATTTAGATAATCAAATTAAAGTTTTTAATAAAAGTAATTTAATAAAAAGAGGAGGAGATGGAACTCCTCTACCGGATAATTCAGCCCCTGGCGATTTTATTTCTGATTACAAAAGTTTAGGCCTAACTATAGATTCAAAATTACAGAAAGCGTCATTTAATGCATTATCAAAGCAAGTAAGCAAATGGAAAGCAAAGAAGGGATTTGCCATAGTTATGGATGTTAATAATGGTAGGATTCTCTCCTTGGTTACAGTCCCGTCGTATGATCCAAATAAATTTTGGGAGTATGACTCTGAACTCTTTAGGGGTTGGTATTCTCAAGATTTATTTGAGCCTGGTTCAACTTTTAAACCTATTAATCTTGCCTTGGCTTTAGAAGAAAAAGTGATCCAGAAAGATGGATTTGTTGAAGATATTGGAAAGATTAATGTTGGAGGATGGACACTCTCTAATTGGGATAAAAAAGGTAATGGATACATTGACTATCCAAAAGTTTTGCAGGTTTCAAGTAATGTTGGGATGGTAAAAATAATGCAAAATTTAGACCCCAAAATTTATTGGGATTGGCTAAGTAATTTAGGTATAAATAAAAATTTAGAGACTGACTTATTTGAATCAACTGCTGGCCAACTAAAGAGAAAAGATTTATTTGTAAATCAATCAATTGAGCCTGCCGTAACTTCTTTTGGTAAAGGTTTCTCTATTTCTCCACTTAAATTGGTTCAACTTCATGCGGCTTTAGCAAATGGGGGTTTTGAAGTGATTCCTCATGTAACTTCAACTTTCAAAGAAAGATTTAATAAAAATCAAAAAAAACAATTTTTTTCATACGAGGTTTCTAAAACTGTTCTTGAATGGATGGAGAGCGTGGTTGATAAAGGTAGTGGATCGGGAGTGAAAATCGAAGGTTATAGGATAGCAGGTAAAACGGGCACTTCTCAAAAAGCGTTAAATGGTTCCTATACAAGCAAAAAAGTTTGTAGTTTTGTCGCGACCTTACCAGTTAATGATCCAAAATATGTTGTCCTTATAGTCGTTGATGAGCCATCTAAATCATATGCATATGGTTCAACTGTTGCCGTACCAGTTGCGAAAGAAATTATCGAGACTTTGATAGTGGTTGAAAAAATACCTCCTGAGATTGAAGATCACGGAATGATTGTTAAAAAACCCTAAAATTTTTCCAATTTTATAAGTAATTAGTTCATTATCTGATGATTTCATCTGGAATAAAAGCTAGTTTGTGTATATATATATGATTATTTAGATATGAAATCAATTTTAGAACAATTGTCCTCAATGACCGTTGTTGTTGCTGATACTGGAGATTTAGATTCGATAAAAAAATTTCAACCAAGGGACGCCACCACCAATCCATCGCTAATACTTGCTGCTGCTAAGAACCCTGATTATGTGAAATTAATTGATAAAGCTTTAGAAAGTTCAGAAAATGCATTTCCCCAGGGATTCTCCGAAACTGAATTAATCAAAGAAACTGTTGATCAAGTTTCAGTATTTTTTGGAAAAGAAATATTGAAAATTATTTCAGGTCGCGTATCTACAGAAGTTGATGCAAGACTGAGCTTTGATACCGAAGCTACAGTAGAAAAAGCGAGAAAATTGATCAATCTTTACAAAAATTTTGGAATTGAAAAGGAAAGAATTTTGATTAAGATTGCTGCAACTTGGGAGGGAATTAAGGCAGCTGAAATTTTGGAAAAAGAGGGTATTAAGTGCAACTTAACTTTACTTTTTAACTTCTGCCAAGCGGTAACTTGTGCAAATGCAAAGATAACTCTAATTTCACCGTTCGTTGGCCGCATATTGGATTGGCATAAAGCAAAAACTGGTAAAACTAGTTTTGTTGGCGCTGAAGACCCTGGTGTTATTTCGGTTACACAGATATATAATTACTTTAAAGAAAAGGGATTCAAGACAGAAGTAATGGGAGCGAGTTTTAGAAATCTTGATGAAATAAAAGAATTAGCAGGTTGCGATCTTTTAACAATTGCACCAAAATTTCTTGAAGAACTTAAAAAAGAAAAAGGAGAGTTAGTTAGAAAATTAGATGTAAGTACTCAAATAAATAATTCTATTGATTACGAATTTGAAGAAAAAGATTTCAGATTAAGTATGTTAGACGATCAAATGGCTAGTGAAAAGCTTAGTGAAGGGATAACTGGATTCAGTAAGGCTATAGAAGAATTGGAAGAGCTGTTACTTAAGAGATATTCAGAAATTAAAAATCATAAATTGATTTCCGCTAACTAAATTTAAGTTTGAATTAAAAAAGAATTAAGTTCCACTTTTTGTTAAAAGTCTTCTAATTACTCTTTTTGCAATATCTTCATAACTCATTTCTCCTGAAAGTATTTGAGCAATACGTTTAGGTGCTGTTTTTCTTTTTACACCTAATTGGTATCCAGTTCTAGGAAATCTATAAAATACTTGGGCTATTCTCCTTCCCCAAGCCATTGATTTCCCCCAAATGTCGTTAATTTTTTTCGTATAAAGATTTAAATCATCTCCATTTACTGTTAAGCACTGATCTATGTATTCTGCAGCATAAAAACTGCTAATTAAAGAAGGTCTAATTCCTTCAGCTAAAAAAGGATCACATAGAGATGCTGCATCTCCAACCGCTAAAACTTTGTCACCATTAATTGAGTGGAAGCCATTCCAGATTCTCAGTTTCTTAGTAATTGTTTTATAAGGAAAATCATCAAAACCGAAGCTTCTGATAACCTGTTTATTTATAGCATGATTTTCTAAGAGACCATTATTTATAAAAGTACCTAAACCAATATTTAAGCTTTCTCTTAAGGGGAATGCCCATGCAAAACCAAATTTTATAAATCCAAACTCAAATCTAACTGCATCTCTAGGTATTTCACCTAACCCTTTCAATCTTAATGAGATTGTGTTAGCAAATTTCGGTTTTTTTGGCCCTAAATTAAAATAACTCGCCCATTTCGATTGGGACCCATCTGCAATTACAAGAAATTCTGTTATGTATTTTATTTTGTTATTGCATGTAATTTCCCATTTATCATTTTTTTTTATGATTTTTTGTATTAATAATTGTCTCATTAACTGAACTCCATTACTCAAGGATTCATCAAGTAATAATTGATCTAGTTTTTCTCTTTTAACAATCCAAAATGGGGATTCACCAGTCAGATCAGCAGTTACATTATCTGCAGCTTTCCATCTGAATTCAACATTCTTAATTTTTGATTCTATGCAATCTTCAATATTTAAAGGAAGAAATTTTTGCATTGAAGATGCCATCCCACCTGCACATGGTTTGTAATCTTGGGATTTTTCTTTTTCAATAATTAAAACTGAATACCCTTTCTTTGATAGGTTAAGAGCGGTGGAAGATCCTGATAAACCTCCACCTATTATTACAACGTCAAATCCTATCAAACTTTTAGAATTTCCTTCTCTTTCTCAGACAATTTATTTTCTATTAAAGCAATAAATTTATCAGTAATTTTCTGAATTTCAGATTGATTGTCTCTCGATTCGTCAATAGAAATGAGGCCATCTTTTTCGTCTTTTTTTTCTTTATCAACAGCATCTCTTCTAATATTTCTCAAAGCTACTTTTCCTTCCTCAGCATATTTAGAGGCTAATTTACAAAATTCTTTTCTTCTTTCCTCTGTTAAAGGAGGAACATTTATTCTTATAACTTTGCCATCATTATTTGGAGTAATACCTAAATCACTCATAGAAATAGATTTCTCTATCGCTTGTAAACATGAAATATCAAAGGGTTGTATTGAAATTGTTTGCGAATCAACAGTGCTTATTGTGGCAAGTGATTTGATTGGTGTTTCTGCTCCGTAGTACTCAACACTTACTCTGTCTAACAATGAAGCATTAGCTCTACCTGTTCTAATTGTATTAAAGTTTCTTTGGGTTGCTTCAATACTTTTATTCATATTTTCTTGAATTTCTTTTTCTTTCATAATAAAAAAATTTTAAAAAGATTTAACTAATTAATGAACCTATAGGATCCCCAGCAACAGCTTTGGAGATGTTCCCTTTCTTGAATATATCAAAAACCATAATAGGGATATTGTTATCTTTGCATAGTGCAATTGCAGTACTATCCATTACTGCGATTTCATCACTAAGAACTTGTTGATAACTAAGAGTAGAATATTTTTTTGCATCTTTAAATTTATTAGGATCACAATTATATACTCCATCAACTTTGGTAGCCTTCATAACAACTTCAGCATTTATCTCTGCTGCCCTAAGAGCTGCTGTAGTGTCAGTTGTAAAAAATGGATTTCCGCATCCACCTCCGAAAACTACAACTCTACCTTTCTCAAGGTGTCTCATAGCTCTTCTTCTTATATAGGGTTCTGCAATTTCCTGCATTTCGATTGCTGTTTGCACTCGGGTGGCAACTCCTACTCTTTCTAAACCATCTTGAAGTGAAATCGCATTCATTACTGTTGCGAGCATCCCAACATAATCCGCTGTAGCTCTATCCATGCCATCTGCAGAGCCTTTAAGCCCTCTAAAAATATTTCCACCCCCAACGACTATTGCAAGTTGAACATTATTTTCGACAACTTTTGAAACATCCTCCGCAATTGACTGAACTATAGCAGGATCAATACCATATGGCTTTTCACCCATTAGTGCTTCACCACTAAGTTTTAAGAGAATTCTTTTGTAAGTCATTCAATAATTGTACTTTTAAGACCTTAGCAAGTAAATGCACCAAATTTATTTTTTGTTCAGATATTGCTTGCGTCTTTAAACATTTCTAAACCAGCTTAAAGAAAATTTAATTAATAATTTGCCGTAACTAAAATTCAACACACTTTTGTGCTTTTATGCCTTGTTCTTTAAAAGGATGTCTTATTAGTTTCATTTCTGTAACTAGATCAGCGTAATTGATAATTTTATCAGATGCTCCCCTTCCAGTTAAAACAATATGATTTTTTCTATTATTTAAGCTATTTAAAAAAGTGATAATTTCTTCTGGTGCAAGATAACCAAGTTTTGTTGCGATATTAATTTCATCAAGAATGATAAGTTTATAAGATTTATTTTTTATATATTCTTTGGCTAGTTGCCATGCTTCTTGAACTAATTTTTCATCTCTTATTCTGTCTTGTGTTTCCCAAGTAAATCCTTCTCCTAATGAATGCCAAGATATGTTTGAAGACAAATTTTTAAGTGCTTTTTCTTCTCCAGTGGTCCAGCCTCCTTTGATAAATTGAATTATTGCCACTTTATAGCCATGCCCTATTGTCCTTAAAGCCATACCTAAAGATGCAGTTGTCTTGCCCTTGCCATTTCCCGTAAAAACAATCAATAATCCTTTTTTTGTGTTTCTAATTTGTAGTCTTTCGGCTTGAATATCTTTTCTTTGTTGCATTCTTTTTTTATATGAGCTCTCATCGCTATCTGGGGATAGTTTTCCTCCCATTCCAAGTTTTTTTGCTTGATTATCAAGATTAGATATTTTCTCGGAAGATGAAGGTTTTTCTTGCATATGAACCTAATTTTGTATTTAGATGATTATAAATCTTTAAATATTTTTAACTTTTTTAACTTTTAATAGTGCATTATTTACTGCTTGTTGTTGATCTCTTTTAGTAATCCAGTGGTGATAAGTTTGCGTGTGTAAACTAACCGAGTGTCCCATCATTCTAGCTGCTACAGTATCAGGTAAATCATAAAAAATAGTTCTCACTGCCCAAGCATGCCTTAGATCATAAGGTTTTATTTGTAAAGAGTAACGCTTAAACTGATCTGTAATTTTTTTTCCAATATTCTGTAAGGTTGTTATTTTAAGGTCTCTTTTAATATTTGGTAGTAGTTCTGGATTTTTACCAAGTTTTGATAATTCGAACTTTTCCACCCATTCAGGATGAAATGGCCAAACTTGATGCTCCCCAGTTTTAGTTGTAGGTAAAACTCTAATAATTTTGTCTCCAAAATTAGTAAGAGAACTTAAATCACAAAAAAATACTTCATGATTTCTTAATCCATATGTAGCCATCAAACCAAAAACAAATTTCCAAGATTTGTTTGGTATCTTTTCCCAAAGTTTTTCTATTAAATCGTCTGTCGGGAGCTCCCTAAATCCTGCTTTGTTTAGACCATATCCTCTAGAATTTAATTTCCAATCTTCTGGTAGTTTAATGTCTAAAAACTTAGCCAAAACACTTAGAGAAGTAGCGCATTGTTTTCTACTTCTGCTTCCTTCCTTGTAACTTTCAAGTGTCTTTTGAAATATTTTCTCTAGAGCTTCATTTTCTTGATCACTATAAACATCTAGGATTCTTTTCATATATGGTTTGTAAGAACTTCTCCAAGTAGTTTTTCTAGTGCTGGTTCTAAAATCACCTTTTTTTTCTTTAAAAAAAAATTCCTCAAATTGATTTAATCTATTTGGGAATTCAACACCATCTTTTATTTGCTTTTTATAGGGATTGCCTAACCAATTAATCCAATCAAATTGATTCAATTCCAATTGCAAATTTATTAATTGTAATTTTTTTTTGGCTTCCTCTAATCCAGAAATATTAGCCTCTAAACCAAGAGATATTCTTTGAATTTTAAAGTTATTTTTATCTTCTTTGGAGGGTAATGATCCACGAATATTTAATTTCTCTCCTCTTTTCTCAATTTTAAGCTTGCTTCCTTGAGTAGCAAATTTATCATTGACACTATTAATTTCCTGAATTACGTTCATTTACTTATATAATTGTCCATATAATGACGTTTTTAATGTTTATTTTCAATCTCCATAAATTTTAGATGGATAAAATAGGCGTCTTACTAATGAATTTAGGAGGGCCTGAACGCATTAACGATGTAGGCCCATTCTTATATAATCTTTTTTCTGATCCAGAGATAATCAGGACCCCTTTCCCTGTTTTTCAAAAGCCCTTAGCTTGGTTAATTAGTACTCTTAGGAGTACTACTTCACAACAGGCCTACCTTTCAATAGGTGGAGGTTCACCTATCAGAAGGATAACTGAACAACAAGCAAGAGAATTACAATCTAAATTAAGGGACAAGGGGTTTAATGCCACTACTTACATCGCTATGAGGTATTGGCATCCTTTTACCGAATCAGCAATTGCTGATATGAAAGCAGATGGCATAGATCAAATTGTTGTAATACCCTTGTATCCCCATTTTTCGATAAGTACAAGTGGTTCGAGCTTTAGAGAATTAAAAAAATTGCGAGATTCTGATGATGAATTTAAGAAGGTTCCAATGAGATGTGTAAGGAGCTGGTTCAGTCAAGCAGGTTATTTAAAGTCCATGGTCGAATTAATTTCTGAACAGATTTCACTTTGTGAATCACCTTCAAAAGCCCATATATTTTTCACTGCTCATGGAGTTCCTAAGAGTTACGTAGAGGAAGCTGGAGACCCTTACAAACAACAAATTGAAGATTGTTCTTTATTAATTATAGACGAGCTGGAAAAATGTTTAGGTCATAGTAACCCTCATACACTTTCTTATCAAAGTAGAGTTGGTCCTGTTGAATGGTTGAAGCCTTATACAGAAGAAATGTTAGCTGATCTTGGAAGGTCAAATGTTAATGATCTGATTGTGGTCCCTATAAGTTTCGTTGGAGAGCATATCGAAACATTGCAGGAAATTGATATTGAATATAAAGAAATTGCTGAAAAAGCTGGTATAAAAAATTTTCGGAGAGTTAAGGCTCTAAATACTCATCCTACTTTTATTGAAGGTCTTAGTGATCTAGTGATTTCCTGCTTGGAAGGGCCTCTTATTAATATAGAGGAGGCTTCTCAATTGCCTGAAAAAGTTAAACTTTATCCTCAGGAGAAGTGGCAATGGGGTTGGAATAATAGTTCAGAGGTATGGAACGGGAGAGTTGCAATGATTATTTTTCTTGTGCTTTTTATTGAACTTATTTCAGGCTCTGGACCTCTACATAAATTAGGCATTTTATAAAAAAAAATTGATATTATTTTGAAAATTTTTAAATTTTTTAAAAGATTTTTTTGAAGTCATTTCTGACATTACATTTCTAAATGAGGCAAAAGTATTTAATTGAGTTTAATATTTATAGTAAATATTGAATTTCTTTAGTGACCCTTACTTCGAGATCCTTTTCAAAGGGTAGTTCAAAAAATGAGAATCCAGTTTGGATAACTGGTGCAGATGCACTAATGGATTCTTTAAAAATTCATGGAGTAAAAGTTATATTTGGATATCCTGGTGGGGCCATACTACCAATATATGACGCTGTTCATAAGGCAGAACAAGATGGTTGGTTAAAGCATTATATGGTTAGGCATGAACAGGGTGGTTCACATGCGGCTGATGGATATGCAAGATCTACTGGTGAAGTAGGAGTATGTTTTGGAACCTCAGGCCCAGGTGCAACAAATTTGGTAACTGGAATTGCCACTGCGCAAATGGATTCAGTTCCTCTAGTTGTAGTCACAGGTCAAGTCCCAAGACCTGCTATAGGGACAGACGCTTTTCAAGAAACTGATATTTTTGGCATAACTCTTCCAATAGTCAAACATTCATGGGTAATAAGGGATCCTTCAGATATTGCGAAAGTAGTTTCTGAAGCTTTTTTTATAGCCTCATCTGGGAGGCCTGGCCCTGTTTTAATTGATATACCTAAAGATGTAGGTCAGGAGTTCTTTAATTATCAAAGAGTTTTGCCTGGTGAGATTATTCCTAAAGGATTTAAAAGGAACGGAGAAATTAATGATTGCGATATTAACAAGGCAATTAAATTAATAGAAGATTCTGAAAGACCTCTTCTATATGTAGGAGGTGGGGCAATATCTTCAGGAGCTCATGATGAAATTAAAACTTTGGCAAAGAATTATCAAATACCAGTTACCACAACCTTAATGGGGAAGGGTGCTTTTGATGAAAAAGACAATTTATCAGTAGGGATGTTAGGAATGCATGGAACTGCTTATGCAAATTTTGCTGTTACAGAATGCGATCTTTTAATTGCTATTGGAGCTAGATTCGATGATAGGGTAACAGGGAAATTAGATACTTTTGCACCTAATGCAAAGGTAATTCATATAGATATCGACCCAGCAGAAGTTAATAAAAATAGACGTGTAGATGTTGCAATTGTTTCTGATGTTTCAAAAGCTCTTTTGAAAATTAATGAACAATCTCTAAAAAACAAATTTATATGTCAGACAAAAAACTGGTTAGAAAAAATTGATTTTTGGAAACATAAACACCCTTTATATGAACCGCCTAAAGAAGGAGAAATTTATCCTCAGGAAGTTCTTTTAAAAGTGAGGGAACTTTCACCAGAAGCTTATATAACTACAGATGTAGGACAACATCAGATGTGGGCTGCTCAATATCTTAGGAATTCTCCAAGAAAATGGATTAGTAGTGCAGGCTTAGGAACTATGGGTTTTGGATTACCAGCGGCAATTGGAGTAAAAGCAGCCTTACCTAATTCAGATGTAATTTGTATTGCAGGAGATGCAAGTGTCTTAATGAATATTCAAGAATTAGGAACCTTATCTCAATATGGTCTAAAGGTGAAATTGATTATTATCAATAACCGTTGGCAAGGGATGGTAAGACAATGGCAGGAAAGTTTCTATGATGAAAGATATTCCTCATCTGATATGAGTTGTGGTGAACCTGATTTTGTAAAACTTGCAGAGTCTTTTGGAGTTAAAGGATACTTAATTTCTGATAGAAAACAATTACAGAATGAAATAAAAAATGCACTTGATCATGACGGCCCTGCCTTGATTAATATCCTTGTCAGAAGAGGTGAAAATTGTTATCCAATGGTTCCTCCTGGTAAAAGTAATGCTCAAATGGTTGGATATGTTAATTGTGAAGACTAATTTTTTTAAAAATTTGTCATTTTAAAAAATTAACTTTAGGATAATTAAAAAAAAGATATTTCTGAATTGAAAAAATTATCAAAAATTCTAATTATAGTCTGTTTGATTGTTCTTAATCCTGTAATAGTAAACTCCGCCGAAATTCTTCAAATTAAAAGTTCAAATACTATTTTGGTAGGAGATCAAAATAGAAATTTAACTATTGGATTATTTTGTGTAGATGTAAATGAAAATGATGAGATTGAAGCAACTAATTTACTTAAGAGTGAATTCCCAAGAGGGAGCAAAGTGAAAATAAAGCCTTTTGGTTTCAAAGAGAATGTTTTGTTAGCCAAAGTTTTTAATATTAAGGGTACTAAGGAGATGACGGAATTATTGGTCGCTAAAAACTTAAGTAGTGAAATTTGTCCAAGTTAAATATCTTTATGAGCAAATAAGATTCCATTGTCTCGAGATTGTTTTGCTCCTTCTCCAGGAATAAAATTCATTATTGAATTTGTATGTGCATAAATTTGAGATGTCTATATTTGTATGAGGGATGTTCTCATTTAAAAGTTGTCTGTAGGCAGATCTTTTTAGATCAAGTTGATTCAAGTTTTGCTCTTTTAAGTGATTTGAATCGCTAAAACAAAGATCTTTTATAGTTTTAGTCAATTTGACAGTTATGTTTTTGTTTTCGGCCTTTCTAAAAAATTCTTTGAGTGTCATTCTATCAACTAGATAATGTTCCTTAGAAATCGCTGGTCCTATTGCAACAAGTAAGTCATCTCTAGATGTCCCAAAAGTATCGAAAATTTTCACCAGATTTTTTATTATTTTTTTTTCTAAACCTTTTCTTCCGCAATGCAAGGTTGCCACATTTCTTGTCCTTTTATCGGCAAAAAATATTGGCATACAATCAGCTGTGTAAACCCATAAGTTTTGACCGCATTTATCGCCAACAAGACCATCTGCATCAGTCTTAGTTCCTTTTTGCGAATAAGATCCAAATACTATGAAATTACTGTGAATTTGATTGGAAACACAATTTATGGAATTTTCATTAAAGTGATTCCCTAATAATTGAAGAAATTTCTCAGAGCAAGACTTCGTGAAGTATGCATGTTTGAAATTATTTTGACTAAGAATAGGTGATGAATAATAGTCAATTTTTTTGTTTTGAATATAAATTTCATCTTTTGAGAAATATATTTCTTTGTAAGGAATAGTGCCTGCTCCTAAACTGAATTTATGAAATTAATTCAATATCTCTTAAGATCCAGAATCCTGCAAATTTTTCGATATACGGCGTTGACTGTATGGAAATAAATTGATAACCAAAAGAATTTTTTTTATTCTCTAAAAACTTTGTATGCAAAATACTTGCATCTTTTTCTGGTAAATCAGTTACCAGCCACTTATCATCTTCTGAAGCTTCAAGTATGAGTTGGTTCTTATTTACGACTAATTTAATAGGTTCTAAACAACTAAACCATGCAGAAAGTGCTAAAGATCTATTTTTGCTAAAAAGTCTTAATCCTGGAACTAAGTAATTATCATCTAAATCTTTCTGAATTGGGAAAATATCTCCAAATTCTATAGGCCAATTTTCTGCTGATTTTAATTCGCCAATTGATATTTCAGAGATAGTTAATGCATCACCTCTTACTGCTTCTGGTAGAGGTGTAGGAGAGTTTTCCATTTTAGAAGTAAAAGTAGGAGCTAGTACACCTCTTACATAACCTTTTTCCTTTGGATAAATCTCTTTTTCAAGAAATTCGATTCTATCTAATAAATTGTAAGTTCTCCTACTTACAACAGCCTCAATACTTACGGCCTCAAGAGATTTCGTAATGATCGATTTCATTGACGACCTCCAGAATCGAACTATGGAAGGTTTCTCCCACCCTTGATTTTTTGCTTCACTTATTGCTTCATTTAGCGCCTTTACAAGCCACACTGAATTAACTTCATTAGCAGGGCAGTTTTTATTCCAAAGAAAAACATCTTGTGTCTTATAACTTCTAGTAGAGCAGATAATTAATTCCCACCTTTTTTTTCCATTTGATTCAATAATTGGTCTTGAATAAAAGTCTAATTCCCAATCTGAAATTTTTAATTTAAGACTTGACTCCATTTTTTTATTAATGTTCATTTATCTTGATCTTTTTTATCGAAGAGTGCTTTTGTTTTTAGTGCTCTCTCAGTGGCTTCTTGCATAACTTTTTGCTTATCAATAATTAATTCTCCCGCAGTGTTTTCTAGGAGTGCAGTATTGAGACCAATACGACCTTTTTCGAGGTCTATTTCAGATATTAAAGCTTTTATCATTTCTCCTTCTCTAAAAACTTCTCTTAAAGAACGAATCGATCCATTTGTTAGTGAGGATTGATGAAGAAGTCCACTAGCTCCTCCTAAATCTATAAAGAAGCCATATGGTTTTACTGCTAAAACTTCTCCTTCAATTAATTGACCTAACTCTAAACTTGTAAGTTTAGAGACTAATGATGCTTTCTTTTCAGAGAGAACTAATTTTCTGGATTCTGGATTCACCTCAAGAAACGCTACTTTTAGAGTTTTGCCAACAAAAGATTGATAATCTTGACCATCTTCAAGTTGGGATCTTGGGATGAATCCTCTTAATCCATCTACATCACACGTAAGCCCACCTCTATTAAATCCATTAATTAAAACGTTAATTAATTCTCCATTTTTTGCCAAACTCGATACTTTCTCCCAACTTTGCCTGAGAATTAATGCCCGAGCGCTCACTGTTACCATCCCATCAGCATTTTGTTCTTTAATAACCAAAACTTCCATTTCAAGGCCTATAGAAAACTTTTCTTTAAAGTTAGTGATAACACCCAAACCACATTCTTTTTTGGGCATATAACCAGGTGCTTTTCCGCCAATGTCAACATATAGTCCATCACTTTCGATGGCTATAACCTTACCTGAAATTGTTTCTCCTGTAGCGCCAATTGGCTCATTTGCATTTAAAGCCTCCAAAAAAGCACTTTCATCAAAATCGAATTCATCAACTGTTCTTTCTAATTGAAAATCTGTGTTTTGCTCAGAAAAATTAAGGGGTCTATTTAAGTCTTGTTGAGTTAAATTTTGTTGAGAAATATCAAAATCTTTGGTGTTCTTATTATTATCCTCAATCTTTTTTACTGAATCAGTGTTAATAATTTGCGGTTTTATTACGATATCTTCTTTTTTAATCTCTTCTTGCGAATTGGTTTGCTCATAATCTATTTTTTGAGTCTCTTTCTTGCTTATGTGAAGTACCTGAAGAGGTTTTTTATTGCCCTTTGGTTGGATATTCTCTTGGGCATTTTTATTACTGACTCCCATCGTTGGTAAAATAAGGATAATTAATTATTAACATACTCTAAATGTTAATACTCAAAATTAAAATTAATGAACTTTAAACCAATACCTGATAAATTTGAATATTTAAATTGGCAAGAAATTGAATGTGTTGCTAAAAACAAAAGATCAACAGTGATCTGGCCATTCGGTGCTGTTGAGCAACATGGACCGCATTTGCCTCTTGCTACGGACAGTATTTTTGTTGATGAAATTATTAGCGAAGTTTTTAAATTATTCTCTGCAGATATTCCATTAAAAAAACTTCCAACCCAATACATTGGTTTTTCTCCGGAACATAAGGGTTTCCCCGGGACGATTTCACTTTCCTCAAATTTAATAACCTCAATGATAAAGGAAGTCGGAGGTCAATTATCTGAAATGGGTTTTAAAAGATTGATATTAATGAATGGACATGGAGGTCAAATTTCACTACTAAATACAGCTGCAAGAGAGCTAAGAAGTGTCGCACCAAGCATGGCAGTTTTCCCTTGTTTCTTATGGAGCGGTGTGAATGGATTGAGTGAATTGTTAACAAAAACTGAGATTGAGGATGGGCTTCATGCTTCTTTAGCTGAAACGAGTTTGATGCTGGCTTTGAAACCCGAATTAGTAGGTGATGAACGCCCAAATGAGGGTAATAAAGTAGAGATCCCTGAAGGTTGGAGTTTAGAGGGCAATGCGCCTACTGCTTGGCTTACTGACGACTTCAGTAAATCAGGTGTTATTGGAGATAGTAGAGGAGCAAATGAGTCTTTAGGGAAAAATTTAAAGGAATTATTGATTAATCATTGGTTCAGATTGATTATGAATCTGATGCAATCAGATTGGCCAAACAATTCTTAAATAAGTTTAAGTAAGAAATGTGACTTAACAATTGAAACTATTTTCATGATATTTAAATAAACTCTCTATAATAATGTAATATTCATGCATAATAAGCTAAAGATTACTGACATGCAAACTCTAGAATCAAATAAAAAAACTATTGAAGAATCGACTAACCCGATTTCTTTAGATTTGCCCGACTTCACTACAGATTCTTATAAGGATGCATACAGCAGAATAAATGCAATTGTTATAGAGGGTGAGCAAGAGGCTCATGATAATTACATTTCAATAGCAACTTTAATTCCAAATGAGTTAGAAGAGTTAACTAAATTGGCGAGAATGGAAATGAAGCATAAAAAAGGATTTACTGCATGTGGAAGAAATTTAGGTGTAGTAGCTGATATGGAATTTGCTAAAAAATTCTTTTCTAAATTACATGGTAATTTTCAAGTTGCTCTTGAAAAAGGAAATTTAACAACATGTCTTTTAATTCAAGCTATCTTAATTGAAGCTTTTGCAATCTCTGCTTATAACGTCTACATAAGAGTTGCGGATCCTTTTGCAAAAAAAATAACAGAGGGAGTGGTTAAAGACGAATATCTTCATTTAAATTATGGTCAAGAGTGGCTTAAAGAGAATCTAGCAACTTGTAAAGAGGAATTAATGGAAGCTAATAAAGTTAATCTTCCGTTAATTAAAAAGATGTTAGATGAAGTAGCAGATGACGCATCAGCTTTAGCTATGGACAGAGAAGAATTAATGGAAGAATTCATGATTGCTTATCAAGATACATTGTTAGAAATAGGTCTAGATAATAGAGAAATCGCAAGAATGGCCATGGCCGCCATCGTCTAATTACATTTCTAATTAATTAAGCAATTTAATAATTAATTAATCCTATTTAAGTAGTTACCTCTGTGCTATTGTTCATAACAACGTATAGAAACCATTCATAAATTTTAAATGTTTGGGTTAATAGGCCACTCAACCAGTTTTGAAGATGCAAAAAGAAAAGCTTCGATGCTAGGCTTTGATCATATTGCTGATGGCGACTTGGATGTTTGGTGTACTGCTCCTCCTCAGCTTGTTGAAAATGTAGAAGTTAAGAGTGCTACTGGAATATCTATTGAAGGTTCCTATATAGATTCGTGCTTTGTTCCTGAAATGCTTTCTAGGTTTAAAACGGCTAGAAGAAAAGTACTAAATGCTATGGAACTAGCTCAGAAAAAAGGGATTAACATCACCGCTTTAGGAGGATTTACTTCTATTATTTTTGAGAATTTTAACCTTCTACAGCATAAACAAATTAGAAATACTTCACTGGAGTGGGAAAGGTTTACCACTGGCAATACTCATACTGCCTGGGTTATTTGTAAGCAACTAGAAATAAATGCGCCTCGCATTGGGATAGACCTTAAAAAAGCAACTGTTGCCGTAATTGGTGCTACAGGTGATATTGGTAGTGCTGTTTGTAGATGGCTTATCAATAAAACTGGGATTTCAGAACTTCTTATGGTAGCAAGACAACAAGAACCACTAGCGATGTTACAGAAAGAATTAGATGGTGGTACCGTAACAAGCTTAAATGAGGCATTGCCTCAGGCGGATATTGTTGTATGGGTTGCAAGTATGCCTAAAACTATTGAAATTGATACAGATAACTTAAAAAAACCATGTTTAATGATTGATGGAGGATACCCCAAAAATCTTGATGAGAAATTTCAGGGTGAAAATATTCATGTTCTAAAAGGAGGTATAGTTGAATTTTTCAATGATATTGGTTGGAATATGATGGAACTTGCGGAAATGAAAAACCCTCAACGAGAGATGTTTGCTTGCTTTGCAGAAGCTATGATTTTAGAATTTGAAAAGTGTCATACAAACTTTAGTTGGGGAAGAAATAACATTTCCCTTGAAAAGATGGAGTTTATTGGAGCAGCATCTTTAAAGCATGGTTTTTCTGCGATTGGACTTGATAAGCAGCCTAAAGTATTAACTGTTTAAATTATGGCTAAGCGTTACCTCCTTGATTTCGAAAAGCCTCTTGTTGAACTTGAGAAGCAAATAGAGCAAATTAAAGAATTAGCTCGAGATTCAGAAGTAGATGTTAGTCAACAGCTTCTGCAGCTTGAAACCTTAGCTGCCAGGAGAAGAGAAGAAATATTTAAATCTCTCACTCCTGCTCAAAAGATTCAGGTAGCTAGACATCCTCAAAGACCAAGTACGTTGGATTTTGTTCAAATGTTTTGTGATGACTGGATCGAATTACATGGAGACAGAAATGGTGGCGATGATATGGCACTAATTGGTGGGATAGGTTCTATAAATAATAGACCAGTGTTGATGTTAGGGCATCAGAAAGGAAGGGACACAAAAGAAAATGTAGTAAGAAACTTTGGGATGGCAAAACCAGGAGGTTACAGAAAAGCTCTTAGATTAATGCAGCATGCAAATAGATTTTCTTTGCCAATTCTTACATTTATTGATACTCCTGGAGCTTATGCTGGTTTAAAAGCTGAAGAACAAGGACAAGGTGAAGCGATTGCAAGAAATCTTAGAGAGATGTTTGGATTGAAAGTTCCAATTGTGGCTACTGTCATTGGAGAAGGAGGTTCTGGAGGAGCACTTGGAATAGGTGTTGCCGATAGGTTACTAATGTTTGAACACAGTGTTTATACAGTTGCTAGTCCGGAAGCATGTGCATCAATTTTGTGGAGAGATGCTGCGAAGGCACCAGAAGCCGCATCCGCACTAAAAATCACCGGTAAAGATTTACTTAAATTAGGTATAATAGATGAAGTATTACCAGAACCTTCTGGTGGGAATAATTGGGCTCCTTTAGATGCTGGTAATACACTAAAAGAGGCTATTGAGAAACACCTTAATGCTTTACTGAAAATGCCTGAAGACGAATTAATTGAGGAAAGATACAAAAAGTTTAGGGTTTTAGGTAAATTTATCGAAGCAAATAATATTGAAGAGATTTATAGTGAAATCCCCCAAAAAACTGAATAACTTGAAACTAGCTTTTATAACGGGTGCTACGAAAGGTATTGGTAGATCTACCGCAATTACTTTTGCCAATGCTGGCTGGGATTTAATTTTACTCTCCAGGAATATGGATTTAATGGAGAAACTAAAGAGCGAACTGTTGACCACTAAATCAAAAATTAACCTAGTAAAGTGTGATTTATCTAGTCCTCTAGAAATAGATCATTGTGTTAAAGAGGCAATTGAGAAGTATGGGTGCCCTTCAGTATTGATAAATAATGCCGGCTGCGCATTTAATGGCCCTTTAGTTGAAATGGAATTAGGTCAATGGGAACAAACTATTCAAATAAACCTCACAAGTGTTTTTCAAATTTGTAATTCAATAATTCCTAAGATGAGAAAAAATGGTGGTTTGGTTATTAATGTTAGTAGTCATGCCTCTTATAATGCATTCCCCCAATGGGGAGCTTATTGTGTTTCAAAATCTGCACTAGCTATGTTTACTAAATGCTTGAGGGAGGAGGAGAGATCTAATTCAATAAGAGCATGCACAATAACTCTTGGTTCAGTAAATACTCCTCTTTGGGACTCCGAATCAATCAATTCTGATTTTGATAGAACCTCTATGCTCTCCTCAAAAGAGGTATCAGAAACTATTCTCTACATGGCTCAAAAACCTGAATCACAATTGATCGAAGACTTGACTTTGATGCCTTCTAGCGGAGCCTTTTAAACATTCTGTTTATCTGATTAATCTTAAAACAGTGATTTTTTTTAGTGCTATTTGAACCCGATTAAACAAGAGAATGTGATATAGTATATTTGCAATTAAGCTTTTGAAGATACAGTTAATTAAGTTGCATACAATTTTCTGTTTAAAATTTTATGACCTCTACATTACCCAACGATAATATTAGAAACTTTGACGACCAGATTACTAATAAACTAATTTCTGAAATTATAAGAGACAGAATTAAGAGTTCTGGCACAAGATTTAGCGCCAACGATAATATTTCTGATTTTATAAATCCTGGTGAATTAGAAACTTTAGAAAAAGAAGTTGCCTCAAGAGTTAAAGACTTACTAAAATCCCTCGTAATTGATGTTGAGAATGATCATAATACCCAAGAAACTGCTGAAAGAGTTTCAAAAATGTATCTAAATGAAGTTTTTAAAGGCAGATATCATGAACAACCTAAAGTTACAAGTTTCCCTAATGACAAGAATCTTGATGAAATTTATACAGTTGGTCCAATTTCGGTCAGATCTGCATGCTCACATCACCTAGTTCCAATTCTAGGAGAATGTTGGATAGGTATTAAACCTGGCAATAAAGTCATAGGACTTTCAAAATTTGCTAGAGTTGCGGATTGGGTTTTTTCAAGACCTCATATTCAAGAAGAAGCTGTAATGATTCTTGCAGATGAAATTGAAAAACTTTGTGAACCTAAAGGTTTAGGTATTATTGTAAAGGCCCAACATTATTGTATGAAGTGGAGGGGGGTCAAAGAACCCAATACAAGTATGATTAATTCTGTGGTGAGAGGCGATTTTAGACACGATTTAAGTTTAAAACAAGAATTTTTTGAGCTTGTAAAGCAGCAGGCCGCTACAAATAATTACTAATTTCTTTTTAAAAACTTAAAAAGATCCTCTGTTTTTTTAATATTTTTTAAACCTGGAGATATTTCAATACTACTTGAAATATCTAATCCATCTGGGTTGAAGTCAGTTAGGATTTCATCAATCCATTCAATTGATATTCCACCTGCCAACCACCATGGTTTGCTAAATTGCAAATTCTTTAAATAAATAGAATTTATTTTTTTCCCTGAACCTCCATAAGTATCTTTGTTCCAAGAATCAAGTAGTATCGCATCTACAAAATCCTCAAAAGGTTTTATTTTATCTATGTCCTTTTCCGTTTTTATTCTGAAAGCTTTCCATATGCCAATATTGGGAATTTTTTTTCTTATTTCTTTGCAATAATCAATATCTTCATCTCCATGTAATTGAATGATAGTTTCGCTAGGTTTTCCTAAGAAATTTTGAATGATTAAGTCTATCGGACAATTTTGTACAACCGATACCCTCTCGATTTTTGGATACAACCTTTCTAATGTTGTAAAAATATTTTTCTTAACTTCAGCTGATATATATCTTGGTGACTCTTCCACTGAAATAATGCCGATAGCATTCGCTCCTAGTTTTGCGACTTGAAGAGCTTGTTCTTTTGAAGTTAGGCCGCAAATCTTAATTAAAGTATTAGTCTTGGGCATATTAATTACCCTATATGTAAAATTGATATTATTGCTAAATATAGCGGAGATTATTTTTGAGAAGTTGGCAAATTTTTAAAATATGGGGAATTCCCTTTAAAGTTCATCCTTATTGGTTTGCGATTCTTTTTTTATTCGCATGGAGTATAAGTAATCAGGTTAATTTAACCTCAGATAATATTTATAATACTAAAGAAGCTTGGATTATAGGGTTTTTAACTTCTTTTTTCTTATTATCTTCGATTATTTTTCATGAGGTTTTTCATACTTTTGTTTCTCTTAATCAAGGTGTAAAAATAAAAAAAATTACTTTTTATTTTCTAGGTGCAATTTTACAAATAGATAAGTATTGCCAAACTGCATTAGGTAATATAAAAATTGCAATTGTTAGACCTTTTTTATGCTTCGCTACAGCATTTATTCTCATTAATATAAGTAATAACAGTGCGTCTCAAGAACAAATAGCAGTTAATGTAATTTCTAGAGTAGGTATATTTAATTTATTCTTAGGTTTCTTAAATTTGATTCCAATTGGTTCTTTAGATGGAGGAAATTTATTAAAAAGTATTATTTGGCACTTCTCAGGAAGTAAAAACAAAGGAAGAGATTTCCTAAATAAAGTTAATTTATTCTTATCTCTTGTGGCACTATTTTTTGGGATAGTTTGTTTATTTAGATTTAACTTTTATTTTGGTTTTATTCTCTCCTTTTTGGGATTGTTTGGAGTTAATTCTTCAAAATCTGAAAGTCAATTTTTTAAAATCGAAAAAATACTTAAATTTAGTGAAGTTTCTGAGCTTAAATTAAAGCCTTTGAGAAAAATTGAATATGATTCAAATTTCTTAGAATTTAATGCATTAATAAAAAATAATAAGGATGCATCAGACAAATATTTTTTTGTTACGAAAAATGGTAGATGGACTGGTTTTGTTGATGAGAATATTTTAAAAGCTGTTTCCTTAAAAAAATGGGAAAGAAACTTTGTTGGAGATTTTAAGAAACCAATCGATAGTTTGGTAAATGTATCTTGTAACTATAAATTATGGAAAACTATAGAAAGACTTGAAGAAACAAGTGAGGGTTTTTTATTGGTTCTCAATGCGGCAGATATCCCATTGGGGATACTTGATAGGTCAAAAATTGGCAACTTTGTGTTGAATAAATTAGGTTTTAATTTACCTTCAGAGATTGTTAATAAATTAAACTCTAAAAATCATTATCCCTTAGGAATTGAATTGCCAAGAATAATTAAATCAATGAAAAAGAAAGGAGATCTTTAATAACTCGGGGCATGAAAATTTTTAATATTTTTATCATCTATGGCAATATTTTTGAAATTTATATTTGGATTATTCTTTAGGAATGAAGTTCTTAAATGTTGTACTATTTCATCATTTGTTAGTTCTAAATTTAATTTTGGTGGAGCTTCTTCTTTGAATAATTTGAACCACAAAACTCTTGAAGGATTTGTTTGAATTTCTCCATGTTGAAGGAATGCACCTTTTTTACGAAATTGAGCACTTCCTATTCTCTTAAACCCATCATTATCAACCAAATCGGAAACTAATGAAGTCCCAAAACAATTTGTTTTAATGCTTGATTTTCGTAAATTACCATGTTTTAAGTTTAAACCTAATTCTCTAAAGCTTTTAATTAACCAATTATTAACCATTTCATAACTAAAGACTTTATAGTAATTTTTTTTAAATGTTAATGCATATGTTATGCCTCCTGAATGTAGAACAGCACCTCCTCCAGAGGGACGTCTAACAATATTAATTTCTCCATCTGATAATAAATTTTTCCAATGAAGAGGAATTTCTTTTTGGTGATAGCCAATTGAAATCCAATCTCCAGTCCAATAGTAGAACCTTAATGTGAGAATTATTTCAGGATTCGAAATTGTCTGATCTAAAGAATTTAAATCTAAAGCCATTTGATCAAATCCAGGTAAATTATTTGTTGAAAAAATTAAAGCCTGATTTTCAATTCCCAAAATTAACTTTGTAGATTTATTTATGATAATTTTTAATAATTTTTTTCTTTCAATTTGTTAATTACGTAACATCATTTTGTAATAGTGTTTCAAATCTCCTCTTTTCGGTGGAGAATATAGAAAATAATTTATTTACCATGGAGCCAACTCAAACAATAAATCTTATTGCATTAAGCCTCATAGTTGTTATGCATGCAGGTGTTTTAGCACTAAGATTAGGAATTAGTTTAGGTAGGAGCTAAAGTCTGTTAGAAAATTTAAAATTTATAAGGTAATAATATAGTAAGACTGAATTGATTTATTCAGTAAAATATCAAGTACTTAATTTGTCAAAATCTTTTTATAAAAATAGTATTTTTCACAAAAAATATTTTGGGCCTGTATCCATAAAAAGACAACAGAAACAGGATTATTTTGTATTATTGATTTTTTTAATTATAAAAATTAGCTTTTCCCTTTTAGCAATTATAAGCCTGATTAAACTTGGCTATAGTTCAAAAGTAAGGTTGACTAGATTCAGGGAAATTGAAGAATCATTTTTATACGAAAAATATAGATTTAATGTTTTAACAGATAAGTTTGATGATTTATTCTCTTCTAAAGGTGAGCAAAGATTTATGAAGGATCAGGATCAAATAATTTCTCGGGACATTATCAGAGTAATATGGCGTTGATAAGGATGATCTTTAATCATTCTTCTTTTCATTTTTCTATAAACTTTTTTGCTAGTGAGTAAAAACATTAAGGGTTTAGTCCTAATAACAGGAACAACTTCAGGGGTTGGATTAAATACTCTAAAACCTCTTTTAAGATTTGGATGGGAGGTTATAGCTGTTAATCGATCAAATAAAAGGGCTATGAAAATAGCGGAGGGATCCTTGACAAAAGAGGAAGTTAAAAATGTTCACTTTATAGAAATAGATCTTTCTAATTTGGATGATGTGAATGAAGGTTGCGCTGAAATATTAGAAAGATTTAAAAACCCAATAAATTCTCTCATTTGTAATGCAGCAGTTTATAAGCCGAGACTAAAGAGACCCGAAAGATCTCCTCAGGGGTTTGAGAACTCTATGGCAGTAAATCATTTTGGCCATTTTCTTATGATAAATCTTCTTATGGAAAATATTTTATCTTCAGAAAGAGAAATTGTTTTAAATGGAAAATCTACTTTATTCAAGCCAAGAATTACAGTATTAGGGACTGTTACAGCTAATTATTCAGAACTAGGAGGAAGAATCCCCATCCCTGCACCAGCTGATTTGGGAGATTTATCTGGATTTAAAAATGGTTTTTTATCTCCAATAAGTATGGCGAATGGAAAGAAATTCAAGCCTGGTAAGGCTTATAAAGATAGTAAACTTTGCAATATGGTAACCGTTCAGGAATTATCAAAAAGGTATCCTGCAGAGAAAATTATTGTAAATTCTTTATATCCTGGATGTGTTGCTGATACAAAACTTTTTAGAGATACACCTTGGTTATTTAGGTTTCTTTTCCCTATATTTCAAAAATTCATAACAAGGGGATATGTGTCACAAAGGTTGGCAGGAGAGAGAGTCGCTAAAGTAGCAACTTATAAAGAATTTGCAAAACCATCAGTCCATTGGAGCTGGGGTAATCGTCAAAAGTCTGGCAGAAAAGCTTTTTCTCAAAAGTTGTCAAAAAGAATAATTGATTCAAAGACCTCTAAAAAAACTTATGATTTATCAAAAAAGTTGGTTGGATTAGATTAATTTAGACTAATCAAATCCTAGTAAATCAAAAATTTCTCTATCTTTGAGTGGATTGCCTTCTAAAGGTTCTACATTTTCAAGCATATTTTTAGCAAGAGATAAATATTCATTTTGAACTTCAATAACATCTTCAGTTGGTTCCATTTCAAAAATGGTGCATTTTTTTAGTCTTGATCTTCTGATGGCGTCAACATCTTTGAAGTGGGCCATAGTTTTTAAACCTGTTCTTTCATTGAACTTATCAATTTGGTCAGTATCTTTTGATCTATTTGCGACTACCCCACCTAATCTGACCTTATAATTTTTTGCTTTTGCTTTAATTGCAGAGACTATTCTATTCATAGCGAATATTGAATCGAAGTCATTAGCAGTAACAATTAGACAGTAATTTGCATGTTGCAATGGAGCTGCAAATCCCCCGCAAACGACGTCTCCAAGGACATCAAAAATTACAACGTCAGTATCTTCTAATAAGTGATGTTCTTTTAATAGTTTTACTGTCTGACCGGTTACATATCCCCCGCACCCTGTTCCTGCAGGAGGACCTCCACTTTCGACGCACATTACGCCATTAAATCCTTCAAACATGAAATCGGTTGGCCTCAATTCTTCGCTATGAAAATCTACTTCTTCGAGAATATCGATAACTGTAGGAACCATTTTGTGCGTCAAAGTGAAAGTGCTATCGTGTTTCGGATCACATCCAATTTGTAGAACCTTTTTACCTAATTTTGAGAATGCCGCAGAAAGGTTTGATGATGTAGTTGATTTTCCGATGCCACCCTTCCCATATACGGCAATAACTAAAGCCCCTTCTTCAATATTTATTTTTGGATCTTGCTTTACTTGAACACTTCCTTCTCCATCAAGAGGTCTATTTATAGTACTTGTCATTTAAAGCTTAAAACACATTATTATTTATATTCTTGCAGTGTAAATACACATGAAATATGTTTCTAAACAAATATGTATTTAATTGTATTAAAAGTGGGGAATATGTTCTTATAACTGAATTTTTAGGATTCAATCTATTAAATTATGAGTGAAAATACTCATGACTTTATTATAGTTTGTTAGTAAAAAATTTAGCTGAAATATGCTTTAGCGTCGTAAAGGGTTTCGTCACTTATCTCTGGGATTCCCCTTAAGATTGCATATTTTTCGGTATTTGTTTTGACTTTACCTCTCACAAAAAATGGAACTTTTGTTAATTCAGCTTTACCAGATTCAGTCCAGATAATTCCTTCCTTTCTATTTTTATTTTCTTTATCCTCAGAATTTATTAAATCCTTTGTTTTTGTAGCTGTATGCCCTAGATGGCTCTGATGTCCGTCGACAAACTCAAAGTCATGTTTAAACATATCAATTAGATGCTCTTCTAATCCCATCATTAAGGGATGTACCCAATCATCAAAAATTACATTTGCTCCTTCCCATCCCATTTGTGGGCTATATCTTGCAGGAACATCTTGGACATGTATTGGTGTACTTATTACTGAGCATGGAATGCCGAGTCTTTTTGCACTATGCCTTTCCATTTGGGTACCTAAAACTAATTCAGGGGCGGCTTTTTTCATGGCATCTTCCACTTCTAGATAATTGTTAGTTATCAGAGCTTCTACATTTAGATCTTTCGCAGTTGCTCTTACTTGCCTGGCCATCTCCCTGCTGTATGTTCCAAGACCCACTACTTCAAAACCCAATTCTTCCTTAGCAATTTTGGCTGCTGCAATTGCATGTGTTCCATCACCAAAAATAAAAACTCTTTTGCCAGTTAGATAATTTGAGTCAACTGATTTTGAGTACCAAGGAAGTTTTGATTTATTTTCTAATTCTTTTTTATTCGTATAAGGAAGATCTAATTTCTTATAAACTTCATTTATAAATTCAATTGTATTTTTTATTCCAATTGGAATAGTGTTTGTATATTCCATTCCAAAGTTCCGTTTGAGCCATTCGCAGGATGCTTCCGCAATTTCTGGATAAAGACAAATATTTATTTCAGCATCAATTAGTCTTACAACATCATCTGGACTAGCACCTAATGGAGCAACAACGTTTGTATCTATTCCTTGCTCTGAAAGTATCCGTTGGATTTCGATCACATCATCTCTGCATCTAAATCCTAGTAATGAAGGGCCCAGGATATTGACTTTTGGTCTACGCCCAAATTCCTTCCACCTTAGAGGACTTATTTTCTCTGAATTGCTTACTTTTTCTTTTAAAAGGGTTCTTGTTAATTGATAAAAGGTTTCTGAGGCCCCCCAATTTTCTTTCTTGCTATAAGCAGGTAATTCAAGATTCACAATCGGCATTTCAAACCCCATCCCTTTAGCAAGAGCTCCAGGTTGGTCTTGGATAAGTTCTGCTGTACAACTTTCTCCGACTAAAAGAGTTTTGGGTTTGAATCGTTCAACCGCTTCTTTAATATTTTTCTTCACTAATTCAGCTGTATCGCCTCCAAGGTCTCTAGCCTGGAAAGTTGTATAAGTGACTGGAGGCCTTTGCCCCCTCCTCTCAATCATTGTAAATAGAAGATCTGCATATGTATCTCCTTGAGGGGCATGAAGCACATAATGAATGTCTTTCATTGACGAGGCAATTCTCATGGCACCAACATGTGGTGGTCCTTCATAAGTCCAAAGAGTTAATTCCATAGTTTTTAATGAGTTACTAAAGTTTTTGAAGTTAGTATTTGATTTCTTTTTAAAGGCTTGGAGAAGAGACCAGCCAAATCTGCGGCTTGATCAATTCCATGAATTGGACTGAATACCATTTCTATTGACCACTTAGTACTAATCCCCTCCGCCTCAAGAGGGTTAGCTAAACCCATTCCACATACTACTAAGTCTGGATTAGATTCTCTCACTCGATCTAATTGTTTTTCTACATGTTGCCCTTCGACAATTTTTGTATTATCAGGTAATAAATTAATCTCCTCTTTCATTAAATCTTTATTTAGATAAGGAGTGCCTACCTCTATAAGATCCATTTCGCATTCATTATGCAAAAATCTTGCCAAAGATATCTCCAGTTGTGATTCAGGAAGAAGAAATAATCTTTTTCCCTTAAGTATTTCTTTGTGAGATTCAAGAGCAAGTTTTGCTCTATTTATTAAAGGCGAAATGATTTCATGAACTTTAAGTTCACTAATTTTGAAAGCCTTTGCAGCAGCTAAAAACCATTTAGTACTTCCTTCAATACCTAAAGGAAATGGAGCCGAAATTATTTCACAACCGCGATGTTTAAGGTCTCGAACCGTGTCACTTAGATAGGGCTGAGTTAATAATACTTTGGTATTTTTGCCAATTTTTGGTAATTCTGTAGATTGCCGTGGTGGAAAGCTCTCAATATTTGAAATTCCTAAATTTCTAAAAATCTTTTTAAACCTATCCTCTACATTATTTGCAACAGTCCCAACTAGTAATAATTTCTCATCATTTGAGGACTCCATTAATGGAATTAAAGCTTTTAAGGCGCCATCCTCTCCTTGGGTAAAAGTTGTTTCTATCCCACTGCCAGAGTAATTAACGAATCTTACTTGACCCAAAAATCTTTTATTTAATTTCTCTGCGACTGTTGCAAGATCTAGTTTGATTACTTCACTTGGACAAGATCCAACTAGAAAAAGAGTTTTTATTTCTGGTCTTCTCGCAATAAGATCATTAATCACTCGATCTAATTCTTCATGAGCGTCAGCAAGACCAGCAAGATCTTTTTCTTCAAGAATAGCCGTCCCAAATCTTGGTTCAGCAAAAATCATAACTCCAGCAGCACTTTGAATTAAATGAGCACATGTCCTCGAGCCTACTACCAGAAAAAACGCATCAGGCATTCTTCTGTGGAGCCAAACTATTGAAGTTAAGCCACAAAAAACTTCCCTGGGCCCAGTTTCCTTATTAAATTCAACTTTACTCATTAATAATTTTCAAGAGCTTATATTTCAAGCTTGCATAAACTTTTAAATTTAAGAAAGTAATTAATAAGTTCTCTTACAAAACGTACACATTTAAAAAACTTATATGAATGTTAAAATACTTAAATGGGAATTATAAAAAAAAATTTTTGGGGCGTATTTTAATTTCTGTAGAAGGAATTTCCTTGACTTGTTTTTGAAATCTTCCATACATTTCTAGCTATTTTGGTAGCTAATAATCCTGCTCTTTCTAACTTAGATTTCCCTGGTTTTGCTCCAATTAAAGCTGTCACTTCTGAGGTAGTTAAAGGTGCCCCGGTATTGATAGCTAATTGTGTTAACTCCAATCTATCTCTAAGGTTTTTGAGATTTACTTTTTCAATTTTATCTTCTTCTAACCAACCAAAAGATGGGTCTTTCTGAGATAGTTTTTGCATCAAACTTAGGCTAACTAATCCAAGAGTTTGATCAGGAGTTAATTCTTTTTCAGTCCCAGAAACATTTGGTTCTTTTTTTTGAGAAGTTCCCATAAAAATGCATATCTTTTACTTGAAGTTATCGTTTTGTGAGAAGCATGCAAGTAAATTTAATAGAAAAATGAACCCTTATCAGTTATAGTCGCGTGAATGGAACCAACTTCTAGTTTAAACAGAGGGAACCGAAAAAAAGGGAGTTCTCTTGTCACAGGATCTGAGGTGCAATCTCAGGCCAATGGTGCTAGCTGTTTTATTACAACTGATTCAGAAAAGTCTTTGGTATCCAGACAAGCAAGTCAAGTTGAGCAAATTGAGTTAAGAACATATGTTTTTTTAGATTCTCTGCAACCTCAATTAGCCGCATATATGGGAACTGTTAGTAGAGGTTTTTTACCTATTCCTGGTGATTCATGTCTTTGGATGGAAGTTTCACCCGGGATGGCTGTTCATAGAGTCACTGATATTGCCCTAAAAGCAAGTAATGTAAGACTTGGTCAGATGATTGTTGAAAGAGCATTTGGATCTCTTGCTCTTTACCATAAAGATCAAAGTACGGTTTTACATTCTGGAGATGTTGTTCTAGATGCTATTGGGAGCGAAGTTAGAAAAAGAACAAAACCTGCTACGAGTTGGACTGAAGTTATTCGAGCAATTACTCCAGATCATGCAGTTTTAATAAATAGACAAAACAGAAGTGGATCAATGATTCAATCTGGAATGAGCATGTTTATATTAGAAACTGAACCAGCTGGTTATGTTTTAAAAGCAGCTAATGAAGCTGAAAAGGCATCTAATATAACTGTTGTTGATGTTAAGGCAGTTGGAGCTTTTGGTAGATTAACTCTCGCTGGGAAAGAAGGGGATGTAGAAGAGGCTGCAGCTGCTGCTAAAAGAGCAATTGAAGAAATTTCAAATTATTGAGACTTTTTTAATTTAAACTTTTTTTTTTAACTTAAACCTATCTCTTTTTTTAAAAAAGGTGACATAATTTTTGCAGCTTTACCTCTACTACCTAATTTATTTAATTGTGATTGTGAGAGCTCACCGTAAACACAGTTAGACTCTTTTACCCAAAAAATAGATTCGAATTCCCCGTTTGGATATTTGGGGTTCTTAAGAATTTCTCCCCAGCATATTCCTGTTGTATCTTTAACTAAGTTTCCTGAGGGATCGCACAAAACCATACAACTTATAAATCTTGCACTCCTATAAGGACTATCAGAAAGTTCATTAATTAATTTTTTAATTTTCTCATCATTAGTTTTGGCATATCGAGCAGAATAAATTCCTGGCCGACCATCTAAAACATCTACTTCAAGACCCGAGTCATCAGCTAATGCCCAAGTTTTAGTCTCTAAAGCTGCTGCTTTTGCTTTTAGAAGTGCATTCTCAAAATATGTGTTTCCAGTCTCTTCGACATTTAAATATTCTGGTTGCTTCTGAACCTTTAAAGACAAAACATCCAGCATCTCTGAAATTTCAGATACTTTTCTTTGATTGCTACTAGCAATAGTTAGAACTGGAAGGTTCAAAATAACAAATAAATTTATTGTGAATTTTATCTTACTTCAAAGCTTGATACGGAGACAGGAAAGGTTGAACATTCCACACCTGTGTAGACAGGGCCTGTCTCGTACGAAAATAACATAATGTAAATTTTTTCTTAATACAACAGTATGTTTTGATGCACTAACTAATTTGCATAAGTATTGACATATCAATAGTACCAAGGGTGATAAGTTTAACTTATGAATGATAGAAAAAACATTAATGGAGATTTTGTCGAAAACGCTTGACTTATAAGTACTTAATGAAGCATTCTTCGAATTGAACATTCCACATTTAGTATTTAGTAGACAATGGCTACAGAAACAATGGGTATCGCTCTCGGCATGATCGAGACACGCGGACTTGTACCTGCAATCGAAGCAGCAGACGCAATGACAAAGGCAGCAGAAGTTCGCCTTATTGGTCGTGAATTCGTTGGTGGCGGTTATGTCACAGTATTAGTTAGAGGCGAAACAGGAGCAGTTAACGCAGCTGTAAGAGCTGGTGCTGATGCTTGTGAAAGAGTTGGTGACGGTTTAGTTGCAGCTCACATTATTGCTCGTCCTCATAGAGAAGTTGAACCTGCTTTAGGTAACGGTGAATTTCTTGGTCAAAAGGACTAATTAATTAAAGCAAAATTTATAAATTTTGCACAATAATTATTTTCCCTATACAGACCTAAATTTATCCTTATGAGTAAGAAGTATGATGCAGGGGTAAAGGAGTACAGAGATACCTACTGGACTCCAGAATATGTACCCCTAGACACCGATTTACTAGCCTGTTTCAAATGTACAGGTCAGGAAGGTGTTCCAAGAGAGGAAGTTGCAGCTGCTGTTGCCGCTGAATCTTCAACAGGTACTTGGTCAACAGTTTGGTCCGAGTTACTTACAGACTTAGAATTTTATAAAGGACGTTGTTATCGAATCGAAGACGTTCCTGGAGATCCTGAAGCTTTCTATGCTTTTATTGCATATCCTTTAGATCTTTTTGAAGAAGGCTCAATTACAAACGTATTAACATCTCTTGTAGGAAACGTTTTTGGATTTAAAGCTCTAAGACATCTACGTCTAGAAGATATTAGATTCCCAATTGCTTTCATTAAAACTTGCGGTGGTCCACCAAACGGAATCGTAGTTGAAAGAGATCGACTTAACAAATATGGAAGACCTCTACTTGGTTGTACCATCAAACCTAAATTAGGATTATCTGGTAAAAACTATGGTCGAGTTGTATATGAATGTCTTAGAGGCGGTCTTGATTTAACGAAGGATGATGAGAATATTAATTCTCAACCATTCCAACGTTGGAGAGAAAGATTTGAGTTTGTTGCAGAAGCAGTTAAGCTTGCTCAGCGAGAAACTGGTGAAGTTAAAGGTCACTATCTAAATTGTACTGCTAACACTCCTGAAGAGCTCTATGAAAGAGCTGAATTTGCAAAAGAGCTAGATATGCCAATCATCATGCATGATTATATAACTGGTGGTTTTACTGCAAATACTGGATTAGCTAATTGGTGTCGTAAAAATGGCATGCTTCTGCATATTCACAGAGCTATGCATGCTGTTATTGATAGACATCCAAAGCATGGTATTCACTTCAGAGTTCTTGCAAAATGTTTGAGACTTTCTGGAGGAGACCAATTACATACTGGAACCGTTGTTGGAAAACTAGAAGGTGATCGTCAAACAACTCTTGGTTATATTGACAACTTAAGAGAGTCATTTGTTCCTGAAGATAGATCAAGAGGTAACTTCTTTGATCAAGATTGGGGTTCAATGCCTGGAGTATTTGCAGTCGCATCAGGTGGTATCCATGTTTGGCATATGCCTGCACTTCTAGCGATCTTTGGGGATGATTCCTGTCTTCAGTTCGGTGGAGGGACACATGGTCATCCATGGGGTTCAGCTGCTGGAGCCGCAGCTAACAGAGTTGCTTTAGAAGCTTGTGTAAAAGCCCGTAATGCTGGTCGCGAAATCGAAAAAGAGAGTAGAGACATTCTTATGGAAGCTGCTAAGCATAGTCCTGAACTAGCTATTGCTCTAGAAACTTGGAAGGAAATTAAGTTCGAGTTTGACACTGTCGACAAGCTTGATGTTCAGGGTTAACTCAAGTTCCGAAATTGAGGAGATTAATTCTCCTCAAACTTATTAAAATCTCGTTTTTACGAGTAATTACATTCACATTTTGATTAATTATGCCTTTCCAGAGCACAGTAAGCGACTATCAAACAGTTGCAACCCTGGAAACATTCGGTTTTTTACCACCGATGACCCAGGAAGAAATATATGACCAAATTGCGTACATAATTGCTCAAGGTTGGAGTCCAGTTATTGAGCATGTTCATCCAAGTGGATGTATGCAAACTTATTGGTCTTATTGGAAACTCCCATTCTTTGGGGAAAAAGATCTTAACTTGATCGTGAGCGAATTAGAGGCATGCCATAGAGCATACCCTGATCATCATGTAAGAATCATCGGATACGATGCTTACACTCAAAGTCAAGGAACAGCTTTTGTAGTTTTCCAAGGACGTTAAAGCTACTTTTCGTAGTAAATAACTTTCTCCATAAGAACTTAATTTTTGGAGAAAGTCTTTTTAAAAAGTTTCACAATTGAAGGTTATGTCAATGAAAACTAGTAGAGAAATTGCACTAGAGAGAAGAAAAGCTATGAGTGATAGCGGAAAAAAAGCTGTTGCCAATTCTTCTACTACTAAAGACAGGGTTCGCACATCTGATGATATGCAAATTTCTGGGATAAAATCTTCCATTAATACAAATAGTACAAATACTGCGAAAAAACATATTCCAACAGCAAAAATGAATAAAAAATCCTTTTCTAAAAATTTATCCAGCAAAGAACTTGTAATTGAAAGAAGGAAAGCAATGTCAACTCATGGCAAATCAGCTATAAGTTCATCTGATAGAACTCGTACAGAAGCTAATAAAAAGATCCAAGTAAATGAAATTAAAATAACTCCAGATAAAAGCCCTGACTTATCAAATTCTGGTAATTCTGAGAATAAAGTTCTAAATACTAAAATTAAAAGAAGGGTAACTCAAAAAAGAAAACCTATCACCAATACAAGTAGAGATATTGTTTTGGCAAGAAGAGAAGCTCAATCTAAACATGGCAAATCAGCTTCCAAACAAAATAGTAGTGCAGCATCTTTAGCTAGAAGAGGAGATCCAGATTTATCAAGCAGAGAAATATCTCAAAGAGTTAGGGAATTAAGAAGTAAAACTGGAGCAACCTCAAAAAAAGGAAATGGTAAATGTAGACCGTGTGGTCCAAATAAAAATGGATCAAAAATGAATATTGCTGATGCAAGTTGGAAAGTTGGTAAAAGTGAAACTAATTCTGGACAAACAGTAACTGGAACACAGGCTAATAGATCTTTAAAAACTACTGGTAATGAAGCTAGTACATGTAGAAGCGTCACAGGTACACAATATTTGGGATCCGAAGTACTTAATCAATTTTGCCAAAATCAACCTGAATATAAACAGCCAACTAGATCCTCAGTAACTTCAACATCAGCTGGAAATAAAGTCACAGGTAATGAGGTCGGAAGATCTGAGAATGTTACTGGCGATGAACCTGGAACTTGCAAAAATGTAACTGGTACTGAATATAGTTCTGCAAATCAGTCAAAGGAATATTGTGGGGAAGTTCCCAAAAATCCCTCAAAGGTTAAACATAGTAATACAGCTGACGGATTAAAAGTATCTGGTTCTTTACCTGGGAGATCTGCACTTGTAACTGGAGATGAGTCAGGATCTGGTCATCAATTAACAGGCGATCAATATCTTGGTTCAGAAACTAATCCTAAAGGGAGATCTCATGAAAAAGTCGGGAAATACAATACATTAAATGGCAATGCATTAACTGGTACAGGAGTAGGGAGGTCTGAATTCGTTACTGGTAATGAACCAGGAAGTTGTAAAAATGTAACTGGTGATGAATATATTGGTTCCCAACAATACGAGTCATTCTGTAAATCCAAACCAAAACCTGAAGCAATGAAGGTTGGAGTTAGTCTCTCAAATAACGCTAATGAGATTAGTGGCACCTTAACTGGAAGATCTGAGAAAGTTACTGGCGATGAACCTGGAACTTGCAAAAATGTAACTGGGACACCATATGCTGGATTAGATCAAGTTGAGGAAAATTGTAATTCTGACTTAATAACTGAATTAAAAGATAAAGGAAAGATTTATTTAGGAGGCAGCTCAAATGCACGTCTTACTGGTATACAACCGGGTATCGGAGGAAGTATGACTGGAGCAGGCAAAGGTGCTTGTCTAAATCCAACAGGCACCCCTTATGTTGGCGGAGATCAGTTAGGTAATAATTGTTCCAATCATTCATCCGAAAAAAATTATGCCAATAGTGAAAGAAAAAATTCAAGCTCTTGGGAAGAATTTTCTGTAAATTCTCCCTCAAGAGATAAATACTCTGATAAAAAAAGAGACGGTGTAACAGGCAATGAGTATGAAAATGGCTCAAAAATTACAGGCCCATTCGATATGGCTAAGGACACAGTAACAGGGACAGAACAATTTAGGTTTGATAAAAACAAAAATTCCCTTCTTACCCCAAAAAAAGATTTACAGGAATTTGATTCTTCAAAAGAGAGAGCACAATCCAGAATCACTGGCGAGGGCCAATCTGCTGGGTTGAAGATAACAGGGGATGATTGGGCAAGAGGAAACAGGGTAACAGGTACTGAAGGAGCTTCAGCAAGAAAAAGAAATCCTACAAGACCAGGCATGACGAGTGCAATGCCAGTGATGGATATAAAAAGGAATGATGAAATGAAAGAGCCAGATTTCTTGATAACTGGATCAAGTGGTAATACTCGTGAAGGACAACTTGTTACCTTTTCAGGTGGTGCACGAGGGTAATTAAATAATGCCTTTAAGAGGACTGGCAAAAGCCAAGAACTTCACATTGGGGCCTACAGCTCCATTGAAAACTTTTACGGAAAATATTCATACACAAACTAAAAAATCAAACGATTTAGGTAATTCTGGAAAATCTCACAAATTAACTAACAGTATCCAGAATGAAAATTTATATAGGTATGAAAGCAAAATAAAAAGTGATTTTGATGAAATTGTTCCTACTTTAAAGGAAATTGCTCGAATACAACATCATGAAGATTTCATAAGTAAAGCTCAGTTAATATCAAGAAAAAATTTGAGAATAGATCTACCTCTTCATGTATTAGATAAATCTTGGGTTAAACCTCTCGATATGAGAGCTCTATATGCATGGTGTGCTTTTAAACAACATGAGAAACTTAGTGACAATTTTTTTAAAAATGATCCTCTTGAAGGGGCTTCAGGAAGTAGAGGTGCGGAAGATTTTGAAAAATTTCTTTTAGATTGTGGAATACATTTACTTGATATAACTCCTTGTTCGGATGGTCGATTAGCTCATTCAGTAGCATATGTAATGAGAATACCTTTTAGTTCAGTAAGAAGAAGATCTCACGCTGGTGCACTTTTTGATATTGAAAATACAGTAAATAGATGGGTAAAAACTGAACATAAAAGATATAGAGAGAATATCCCTAATGAAGCCCATAAAGATACTAGGTACTTAAAAGTTGTAACTTATCATTTTAGTTCTGTAGATCCTTTGCATCAGGGATGTGCAGCTCATGGGAGTAATGACGAGTTAGCTGCAGAAGAAGGGAGAAGTAAACTATATGCTTTTAAAGAGGCTGTGGAGAATAGCTTTTGCTGTGGTGCTTCTGTGGATTTAATGTTAATTGGACTTGATACAGACACTGATTCATTAAAAATACATATACCAACTAGTGATGGAGGGATTGATTTAGAAAAAACTATTTCTACTTTAGAAATTTATAATTCAACAATAAACTTTTCACAAGAGGATGCAGAGAGAGAAATTTGTCAAATAATCTCTAAACAATCTTCAAAAGATAAACTCAGTGGACTGGAAAAATTTATGTATAAATTAATTGTCAATAATATTTCTCAAATTGATTATGTAAAGAGTTTTCATAATGGTTCTTATGAAGATATTGGACATGCAGAGAGGTTTATTGGAGTAGGTATAGGTTTTAAAGAAGTACATCTCAGAAATTTAACTTATTTTGCTCATTTAGATACAGTCGAAGAAGGGGCTCCAGATTTAGATGTAGGAGTGAAGATTTTTACTGGACTAAATGTGTCTCAAGATCTACCTATTCCAGTAGTAATAAGATTTGATTACTCTGGCAAAGTACCCGGCGCAAAAGAGAGGGCAATAAAAGATTGTGAAAGGGTTAATAATGCGATATCAATTAGGTATAAAAATTTAGTTGATCAAGGTTTGTTACATACTTGCTCTACTATTAGAGATAGAGACAACATTCATTCCGCCCAAATTATTGGAATGTCTTTAGATAAAAAAACAGAGGAGGCTCACTAATTATGTTAATTTGCAAGGTTGTAAAACCACTTGTTTCTACCAATAGGATTCCTGGTTTTGAACATAAACATCTACAGGTTGTTTTGGATGGTTCTTCAAGTAAGGTTGCGGTAGATGCTGTTGGTTGTAAGCCAGGAGATTGGGTTATTTGTGTTGGAAGTTCTGCTGCTAGGGAAGCAGCGGGAAGCAAATCTTATCCAAGTGATTTGACGATTGTTGGGATAATTGATCATTGGGATCCTGATAATTCATAAAAAAGGAGGATAGAAATTGTGGAAATTATGAAGGTATTAGGAAGGATGGTTTGTACTCAAAGAGTCGCTGGCTTAGGTTATATGAATTTACGAATTTTAGAAAATAATAAAGGAAAGAAATTAGTTGCTGTTGATCCTGTTGGTGCCAGAGAAGGTAACTGGGTTTTTACTTCTAGTGGCTCTGCCGCTAGATTTGCTTGCCCTAATCCAGAAATTCAAACCGATTTAACTATTGGAGGTATTATTGACTATTGGGAGAGTGACTAAAAATTTTAACTTCAAAAATTTTAGAAACTTTGTTGAAGGTATAGTGTAATAAGACTTTAATAAAGAATGTAATGTGGAATGAAAGAGAATCACCTTTGAGGATTGAAAAAAGATTTGAATTTGAGCAATACTCAAAAATTAGTAAATTTATGGAGAAAATTGAGAAATTATGCAAAGAAAAGGATATCTATCCTAATATCAGCTTCGGTAAGAATTTTGTAAGTCTTTCAATATTTTTAGATAATAAAAAAATATCAGAGAGAGAAAAAGACTTTTCAAAGGATATTGATAAATTTTATTTAGAAGGTTAGTCCTTTTTAATAACTATTTGGCTTCGCAATATCTCTTTTGATTAGGGCCATTAAATATGTGGGGGCTTTATATCTACCTGGCAGACATCTATTTAAAGTTTCAAGATGACCCCAACAAACTGTCTTTTCTATATCTTTAACTGAGTTACCTTTTAAAATTAATAGTCTAAGAGCTTTGCAAAATAAAGGATAACCTGCTTCCAGTTCATCTATATTAAGCTTTGCTGCTGACATAAATCAATGATGAATTGTCAACTAATAATCTATACAAATATGGTGCACAATTGGTTCATATTTCAAATTTCTCAATAATTAGAAATTAATCTAGAAATGCGACGCAATCTATCTCAACTAAAACTCCTTTTGGTAAAGATGAAACTTCCACACAGGCCCTTGCTGGAGGATTTTCAATATTAAAAAAATCACTATATATTTTATTTACAATTTGAAAATTATTTAAGTCAGTTAAGAAAATAGTTGTTTTTATTACATCCTCTTTTTTTGCTCCACCAGCTTCAAGAACTGCTGCGAGATTTTTTAAAACTTGAATAGTTTCCTTCTCTATATCACCTAAACATGTTATTTCATTTAAAGCTGGGTCAATAGCAATTTGACCAGAACAATAGATAAAATCCCCAGCTTTTATCGCTTGATTATAAGGTCCGACGGGGTCTGGAGCATTTGATGTTTTAATTACTTGTTTGGAGGACATTTGTTTTAGGAGATACCTATCTATTTAAACCCATAAATCTTTATTTGCTCTTAAAAAAGTAAACTCTTCTAAATTTTTTGCTCTTAAGAAAAGGTTTATTTTCATCTCTTCATCAAGTAAAAATGGAATTGTCAATTCATTAACAGAAAGTTTTTTTTCAACTTCCGCTAGTTTATTTTTTATATCTTGATCTTCTGGCTTGAGATTCAATGCCCACAATATATTTGCCTTTGTATATTCATGTGCACAATATATGAGAGTGTTTTTTGGTAAAGATTTGATTCTTTCTAGTGAAGAATACATTTGTTGATAAGTTCCCTCAAAAATTCTTCCACAGCCGCCAGAAAATAATGTGTCACCAATAAAAAGAACAGGATTTTTCCCATTCAAAAAGAAGGCAATATGTGAGCTTGTATGTCCTAATACTTCAATTATTTTTACTTCTTCCCCTAAAATGTTTAAAGTTTCTCCATCTTCTACAGATACATTTTGAAAAGGGATTCGCTTTTTTTCTTTTGAGGAAGCAATCACCTTTACATTTGGCCATCTTTCAATAAGAGGCTTCGTCCCTCCAATATGGTCTGAATGATGATGAGTTTGCAAAATAGCTTTTAAGTGTAAATTGTTTTCATCTATGTATCTAATTACTGGTTCATTTACAGATGGATCTATAACTACAACTGATTTATCTTTTACCCATAACCAAATTACGTTATCATTTAAAACTCTTAGTCCTATTATATTTTGAGCTTTATTAAATTCCATTGTTAACTTAGAATGAAGAATCCTTGGAAGAAATTGATCTATGTTTACTATAGCTTTACCAAAAGGAGCTCTGTTAAAAGATTCAATTTCAACTTTTAAAAGAGCTGGGTTAGATTTCTCTGATGCATTGGAGAAAAATAATAGATCATTAACTTTTGAATCAAATTGCAAACGGGCTAAAGCTTTATTGGTAAGGAATGGAGATGTTCCTGTTTATGTAAGTTATGGCCAGGCTGATTTGGGTATTGTTGGATATGACGTTTTACGAGAATCTGAATTAAAAGTTGCAAAGTTATTAGATTTAGGATTTGGGGGCTGTCATATGTCGTTGGCTGTTAAGAAAAATAGCAATTATTCAAAACCAACTGATCTCCCAGCAAATTGTAAAGTAGCAAGTAAATTTATAAAAACAGCAAGATCTTATTTTGAAGAATTAAATATTCCTGTAGAAATTGTTCATTTGACAGGATCAGTGGAGCTTGGTCCTATTACAGGTATGGCAGAGGCAATAGTTGATTTGGTAGCAACTGGAAAGACTCTTAAAGAGAATGGTTTAATTAAGATAGATGATCTTTTCTACTCGACTGCGAGATTAATTGGAAATCCTTTATCAATGAGGTTAGATGATAATCATCTCAGAGATACGATTTTATCAATAGAATCTACTAACGTTGTTTAAAAAACAAGCTAAATGTTTAGTGATTTAAGAAGGATTAAAAAGTTAGGTAAATATTTAACTAAAGATAAAAAAACAATCTATCTAATCTTGATAGTTTTGTTACCTGTTTCTTTCTCTGGAGCTATCCAACCGTTATTAGTTGGTCAAGCAATTACCATTCTCAAAAACGAAACTACAGATGTATGGCTAAGTAAAACTTTCTTTGGGCAGTCAATTAATGCCATAATCCTAACTTTATTTATAACTGTTATTTTTAGGTTGGTTTTGCAAGGATACCAAACCTACAATATTCAAGCGGTGGGTCAACGCTTAACGGCAAGGATAAGAAGAGAACTTTTTGATCATTCAATATCTTTATCCCTTAATTATCACGATAAAATGCCTGTTGGGAAATTATTAACGAGATTAACAAATGATGTTGATGCTTTAGCAGAGGTTTTTGGTAGTGGGGCAGTTG
This sequence comes from Prochlorococcus sp. AG-347-I06, assembly GCA_003281605.1. Lineage (GTDB taxonomy): Bacteria > Cyanobacteriota > Cyanobacteriia > PCC-6307 > Cyanobiaceae > Prochlorococcus_A. The sequence continues at coordinate 96,717 of QCBM01000001.1, forward strand.
GAGTAATTGCTGACTTTGTAAGTCTCATAGTAATTTCTTTGACAATGCTTTCAATTGATAGAGGGCTTGCCATTTTACTATTATTAACTCAGATTCCTGTTTCATATTTTATTATTTGGCTTCAAAAACGCTATAGAAAGGCCAATTATCAAGTAAGAGAAGAGTTATCTCAACTCAACTCTGATTTTCAAGAGAATCTTCAAGGTCTAGAAGTCGTTCAGATGTTTAGGAGAGAGGCTTTTAATAGTAAGAAATTTTCTAATACCGGAATTGCTTACAAGAAAGCAGTAAATGGAACAATATTTTATGACAGTAGCATTTCAGCATTTATAGAGTGGATTTCTCTTGCGGCAGTTTCCTTGGTTTTAGCAGTTGGAGGGTATCTTGTTACTTCTGGAAATATTGGTTTAGGGACATTAACAACATTCATTTTATATTCTCAAAGGCTCTTTGAACCTTTAAGACAGCTTGCAGAGAGATTTACTCAGATTCAAGGAGGCCTTACAGCTGTTGAAAGAATAAATGAGTTATTGGATGAAGAAATTCAGATTCAAGACTCTATTAATGCAAGAAATTTTGCAAAAGATGCTCAAACTGCAAATAATAAATTTAAGGGTAAGATTGAATTCAAGAATGTTAATTTCTCCTACAAAGAGGGAGAGCACATACTAAAGAATTTATCTTTTTTAATCAATCCTGGAGAGCATGTAGCTTTCGTAGGCCCAACTGGTTCTGGTAAAACAACCATAATTAGATTGTTGTGTAGATTGTATGAACCTCAATCGGGTCAAATTTTAATCGATGATATAGATATAAAGGATATTCCTATCGCAACCCTTAGAGATATGTTGGGAGTAGTTCTACAAGATACTTTCATCTTTAGTGGAAATGTTGCTGATAATTTGAAACTAAATGCCAATATAGATAATCTTGAATTAGAAAATCTTTGTAAAGAATTAGGATTAAGCGGTTTATTAAAAAAATTGCCAGAGGGTTTGAACACTTTTCTTAGAGAAAGAGGAGGAAATCTCTCCTCAGGAGAAAGACAACTTCTCTCAGTAGCTCGAGTAGCGATTAGAAATCCTGTGGTTTTAATAATGGATGAAGCTACAGCGTTTATGGATCCATCTACAGAAGCCACTTTGCAAAAAGATCTTGAAAGGATTCTTTCAAAAAGAACAGCGCTAGTAATTGCTCACAGACTCGCGACTATTGAAAATTCTGATAAGATTTTAGTCTTAAAAGGGGGAGCATTAATTGAAGAGGGAACTCATATTGAATTGAGAATGAAAAAGGGTTTATATTTTCAGCTTTCTGAGCTTCAAGAAAAAGGATTTGCGAATTTTTAATGATTTTTAGAAACCAAGGATCATCAATAAAAAAATCAAACAGTTTATCTGAAGAACAGCTGATAGATATATATGGTTTAAATTCTTATGAATTTACTCAAAAAAATAAAGAAGAAATATTTATATGCAGTAAAAGTAAAGATTTAGATCTCATAGAACTAGATCAACTTTTACAAACTGTTGGCTGGAGCAGAAGGCCTATAAGGAGAGTTAAAAGAGCTTTGGATTTTAGTATTTTAGTAGTTGGGTTGTGGCGTCATGATAATAAATTTCCTAGGCTAGTGGGATTTGCAAGATGTACTGGCGATGGAATTCTAGAAGCAACAGTATGGGATGTAGCTATTAATCCTGTCTATCAAGGACTTGGACTGGGGAAAGAATTAATGAAATATATTCTGAAAGAATTAAAAAATATTGGTATTTCAAAAGTTACCCTTTTTGCTGATGCGGAAGTGGTCACATTTTACAAAAGACAGGGTTGGATATTAGAACCAAGAGGTACCAAATGTGCTTTCTGGTATGCAAATTAATTATTTTTTGTAGTAGTCAGAATATATAGATTTTATCGATTCCCCTCTTAACCATCTTCTTCTTAAGTTCCAGTTCTTAAGTGCTTGGAGAAAAATATTAGTTCTTTCCCATTTTCTTGAACTTATAAAGATCGGTAAATTTAGTTGTTTTAAATTTTTTTTATTTTTTAATCTCCTTAAAAAATCTACGTCTTCCATTAAGGGTATCTTTCTAAAACCATTATTCTTAAAATAATTAGTTTTATGAATAATTAAACCTTGATCGCCATAAGGTTGTTTAAAAAATCTACTTCTAAGATTTACAAGAATTTCTAGGACTCTATAAATCATCTTTTTATGATAAATTTTAAATTTAAAATAGTAAATATAATTCTTATCTCCCTTTAAAATTGAATTTATTTTTCTAAACCAATCATGAGTTAATCTTGTATCGGCATGTAAAAATATGAGCCACTCTCCTTTGGAATTTTTAGCACCAATATCTAATTGTAAACCTCGATTTTTTTCTTTTGATCGATATACTTTAGCCCCATATATGTTTGCAACATCAATTGTTCTATCTTCACTACCACAGTCAACAATTATAATTTCTCCCTCTTTATACGAAGTCAACAAGTCTGAAAGCAATAATGGTAAATTATTAGCTTCATTGAAAGTTGGGATAATAATTGAGATTTTAAACAAATTGATTACTTTCTATTCTCGATATCAAATATTGTATCTATATCTATTTTTTTATTTAAAAACTCATATTTCAATCTAATAGAAGCAAAATTATCAATTGTTTTTTGAAGAACAATTTCTGTACCCCACTTAATGTCAATAAAAGGTAAATATAAATGCGATGACATTATTTTTTCTGATAAACCAATAAGCCAATATCCTCCATCATTAGATGGTCCTAAAATAAGATCATTATGTTGTAGCTTTCTTTGAGTAATTAATAAATCTTGATGGCATAAATCTGGAAGGTCAGTACCAATAAAAATAATATTTTTGATCTTATTTTGTTTACAAAATTTTTTGTTTATAATAATTTGCCTTTTCATTTTTTCTCCCAGACAGCCTTTCCCCTGTAAATTAAATCTTTTGATACCTAATTGTTTAGACCATCTTCTGCAATTTTTTTTCCCCAAACCAGATATAGCTATAGAAATATCAATTAGCTTTGTTTTTTGGAGAGATTTGGCGACTGAAATAGTGTGTTTTGTTATCACACTTTGTATTTTTGCAGAATTACTTTTACCTATATCTTTTGATAACCTTGTTTTGCATCTCCCAAAACCATGCCATTTAGCCATGATAATAAGTAATGCTTTATCCAAAAATTTTATAGAGATTTGGAATAATTATATATATAAAAAAAATTTAGATTTAACTTTATAACTTTTGATTATGCTTTGTTAAGTAATTTTAAATTTGTCGTGATCTTATGATTTGATAATGGCCAATTAAAAAATTCCAACTAGATTAATAATCTATAGAATAAAATTTTGCAAGCAATTAATCCTATTTGGGCGGAAGTTCAACAATTACTCCAAAAAACTTTAAGTAAGCCTTCATTTGAGACATGGATAAGGCCAGCTAAATTTAACTGTTTTGAAGATGGCCTGTTGACTTTAATCGCTCCGAATACATTTTCCAGTGATTGGTTAAGAAAGAATTATTGTGAAACTATTGAAAAAGCTGCAAAAGAAATCTGCGGTCAGGATGTAAAAGTTGTTTTTAAATCTGAAACGAATCCCTGCAGCGATTTAACAAATGAAGAGAAAACTAAAGAACAAAACTTTAATCATAAAACAAGGCCTTTTTCTAGTAATAACCAAAATAATTCTTCAAAAATTCAATTCAAAAATCCTAATGGTTTAAATTTACGCTACGTATTTAAAAGATTTGTTGTAGGTCCAAATAGTAGGTTGGCTCATGCCGCAGCTTTAGCCGTTGCCGAATCTCCTGGTAGAGAATTTAATCCATTATTTATTTGTGGTGGAGTGGGTCTTGGTAAGACTCATTTAATGCAAGCAATAGGTCATTATCGAGTAGAAATAGATCCAGAGGCAAAAGTAAAATATGTTTCTACAGAGACTTTTACTAACGATGTTATTAGTGGTATTAGGCGAGATGGAATGACAGCTATCCGAGATAAATATAGAAATGTAGATTTGATTTTAATAGACGATATACAGTTCTTAGAAGGCAAAGAATATACACAGGAAGAATTCTTTCATACTTTTAACGCTCTTCACGAATCTGGAAGTCAAATAGTTATCGCAAGTGATAGACCCCCAAATCAATTGTCCGGAATTCAGGAGAGATTAATTTCTAGGTTCTCGATGGGTATGACTGCAGATATTCAACCACCTGACATTGAGACGAGGACAGCCATCCTTCAAAAAAAGGCAGAACAAGAGAGTATGAATCTGCCAAGAGATTTAATTCAATTTATAGCAGGAAGATTCACTTCGAATATTAGAGAATTGGAAGGAGCATTTACTAGAGCTGTTGCATTTGCATCAATAACAGGCTTGCCAATGACGGTCCAATCAATTGCTCCAATGCTTGATCCAAATAGTGTTGGAGTAGTTGTTAGTCCAAAACAAGTTATTAATAAAGTGTCAGATTTCTTTAAAGTTTCTACTGATGAATTGATTAGTTCAAGTAGGAGAAAACCAGTAAGTCAAGCTAGACAAATAGGTATGTATCTTATGCGACATGGAACGGATCTAAGTTTACCAAGAATTGGAGATGAATTTGGAGGCAAAGACCATACAACAGTTATGTATGCTATTGAACAAGTTGAAAAAAAATTATCTATTGATCCTAATATTGCAAGTCAAGTTCAAAAAATAAGGGATTTACTTCAAATAGATTCCAGAAAAAATTTATAGGTTTGTATTTAATTAATTAAAATTTCTAGGATCTTGATCATATCGATCCCGGAAAGGTATTTTATCTATTTCATTGATATCGCTGATTGATTCAATTTTATTTAGTGATTGTCTTAATAACCTTGCTGAAATAATTGGCATATCTCTTGGAACTGAGATTCTATTTTTTAAGTATTTTAAGGAGATTCCTGAAAGTTTTTTAGGGATTAATACTTCACCTGTAATCATATGAGTCAAAGCTGATCTCAATGATTCCTCAAAGGATTCTTTATTGTATGGGTTTACTTTTAGTAAATTGTCTTTATGCTTTATTACTCTTTTAAGAGCAATTTTTGCGAAATGCTTTGAATCATAATTTTTATTAAATTCATAATTACCAAGACCCTCCCCAATATCTATTAGCTTAGAGAAAGTAATCTGTTCTTCATTACTTTCTTTATAACATCCTCCCATTTGTGGGGGTAAATCATGAGAGTGAGTATGAAAATCTCCTTGAGTGCCTCTATAAGCACTTGTACCTTCAAAAAGGGTAAGCCAGTTATCTACATGACGGTAATTAGATCTTAAATTAAACCCTTTATAATAGTTTAGTGATGCATTCATTCTCTCCATATAGGGAATAAAAATTATATCTCCAACACCAGGCTCTATATCACCCGTATTGGATAATGATGGATCAATAAACCCTGATTTTGATCTACTTAAGATTTCATCGAGTTTAGAAATGGACTCTTTAAATCTTTTTTTTCTAAAAGAGTTATCTATAAAATTAAAGCTTTCTCGGCATAGCCAATTACACCAGGATCTGAAAATTTCTCTTTCTAACTCTCGAATTTTGATAAGGTGACTAGATGTTATAGAAGATCCAAGTGCTCCAAATTCATTTTCTAAAAAAACTATGATATCGTCGCTTTCAGTTATAACTTGCCCTTTATATTCAATTGCAGGTAATTTCCCAGATCTGACTTTTTCAAGGAACCAACTTTCTTTTTGGCCGTAGCAAAACATATTTATTTTCTTTACTCTGTATGGAATTTTCTTAAATTCAAGCCATAACCATATCTTCTGACAGTAAGGACACCAAGAATGCCTATCTCTAAAGAGGGTAACTAATACATCATTTTCACTATGTCCAAATAATCTTAAATTTGCATAGGAATTATTTATACCATGGACTCTATCAAGATCTTCAACTTCAAATTTATTTAAATCATCCCATGTCAAAATCTCATTCATTATTTGAATTAAAGCTATAAACTAACGTTATAATAAATGATTAAAAAAAGTCTTGGAATTTGAATTTGATTTAATTGTTGTTGGCGCTGGATCTGGAGGACTCGCGGCGGCTAAACGTGCGGCCAGTTATGGAGCAAAAGTCGCAATCATAGAAGCAAATCAAATAGGAGGAACTTGTGTGATAAGGGGATGTGTGCCTAAGAAATTAATGGTTTATGCAGCTAAAAGTAAAAAAAATATGGATTCTTCTGAAGGTTATGGATTAAAAAATGAAGGTATTAATTTTGAATCAAATATTTTGTTGAAGAATGTTAGAGAGGAGGTTTCTAGATTAAGTAATTTACATAGAAATTCTTTAAAAAAGTTGAATATAACTATTTTTGAAGGCTTAGGGAGATTTATTACTCAAAATGAATTAGAAATTATTTGTTCAAACACAAAGAAAATTAAAAAAAAAATAAGTGCAAAAAAAGTTCTTATTTCAGTTGGAGGTAAACCAAAGAAATTAAATATTCCTGGGGTAGATTTGGCATGGACTAGTGATGATATTTTTGAATTAGAAAAGTTTCCCAAATCAATTTTAATAGTAGGAGGTGGATATATTGCTTGTGAATTTGCTTCTATTTTCAGAAATTTAGGTACTGAAGTAACTCAATTAATTAGAGGTCAATATTTACTTAATGGTTTTGATGAGGATCTTTCGTCATGCCTAGAGGAATCACCTACTTTTACAGAAATCAATATAATCTCCAATACTAAATTAAAGTCTATCAAGAAAGTAAATGGAAATCTGGAATCTACCCTAGACTCGGGAGACAAACTCCTAACTAATAATATCCTTATTGCTATAGGAAGAGAACCAAATCTTTCGCCTTTAAAGTTAGATTTTTTAAATCTTAAGATGGATGGCCAATATTTAGATGTCGATGAACTTAATCAAACAAGCAACGCAAATATTTTTGCAGTTGGCGATATCATAAATAAGCCAAACTTAACTCCAGTAGCAATAGAACAAGGAAGAGTTTTTTCGGATAATTTTTTTAATGACCAAAAAAGAAAAGTAAATTATGAATATATCCCTAAGGCAGTTTTTACTATTCCAGAAATTTCAACAGTTGGCTTAAGTGAGAAAAGAGCTAAAGAGATTTACTCTGAAAAAAATATAAAAATTTTCAAATGCAAATTTACCCCTATGTCTAATACCTTTAAAAAGAATAAATCAAAATGTATGTTGAAGATTGTAGTTAATAAGCTAACTGACAAAATCCTAGGATGTCATATGTTTGGAGAAACATCGTCCGAGATTATTCAAATGGTATCAATTTCATTAAATGCAGGGATAACAAAAAAAGACTTTGATATTACTATGGCTTTGCACCCAACTATCTCCGAAGAATTTGTGACTATGTATGGATAAAATTATGAATTAGAAAATTTTAATTTTTCTTGAACAATAAGAAATACTATAAGTAATGCAAAGTAAATAAATAAACCTATCCTTAATTCAGAGAGGAAGTTAAATCCATTAAGGAAAAGTATCTTATCGAGAATGTAGAAAATATAAAGATTAAGCAAAATAAATCCTTCAATTCTTGTGATTTTCCCTTTGCTCCAGAAAATTGGTAAGCATGCAAAGGTAGTTAAAACCATAACAGGTAAGTCAACTTTTATTAGACTCTGTTCAATAACTAAACCTTTAAATCCTGAAAAAATGCTGCAACTTCCAAGGATTAAAAGTTGATTGAGTAAATTACTCCCTATTACATTCCCAATCGCAAGATCTGTTTTGCCTTTAAATGCAGCAATTATTGAAGTTACTAATTCTGGTAAAGATGTCCCAGTTGCGACGATAGTTAAACCAATGACAATTTCATTTACACCCAAAAGAGTAGCGAGCGTTTGAGAACCATTTACTAAAATATTCGAACCAAAGCTTAAAAGAAATATTCCCAATATTAACTTTAGTAAAATTTTAATCTTCCCTTTATAGTTATCTTTTGATTCTTTTATCTCTGGTTCAGCATCTTTTGCCTCATCTCCTTTCTCATTGATGGTATTGATTTCCCATATTGTATTTAAGATTAAACAAAATATTAGAAATACCCCTGCTTGCAATGTTAATAAGCCTGTTGATGACATAGCCCAAACTGCACAAGAAATTGCCATTAAAAGAGGCACATCTCTTCTGACTATTCTGCTTTTCACCTTGAGAGGTGTTATCAATGAGCTTATACCCAAAACAACGAGAACATTAAAAATATTGCTCCCAATTACGTTGCTTGCCGCAAGCGAATCACTGCCTTTTAAAATTGAGCTTAAACTTACCAACAACTCAGGTGAGCTTGTTCCAAGAGAAACAACGGTTAAACCAATTACAATTTGAGGTATTCCTAAAATTAAAGATAAAGATATGGCACCTTGAATAAAGAACTCTCCTCCAGCAAAAAGTAGAACTATCCCTAAAACTATTTCTATTATTGGAAATAAAAAATCACTCATATTTAGTATTTTATTTAGATAATAAAATTTTCATAATTGGCTAATAACTATCCTCGAATATCTATAATTGATTGTCAATTTTAATTTGCTGTTAAAATTAATTAAATAGAAAAAATTTTGAAGACTTTAACCATAATAAAACCTGATGATTGGCATTTACATTTAAGAGAAGGTCTTGTATTAAAAAATATTATTCATTTTACTTCAGAATATTTTGGAAGAGCCATTGTCATGCCAAATACTAAAAGTCCAATAACAACAATTAATAGAGCTATTTCTTATAAGAAATCAATTGTTGAAGCTTTGCCAGAAAGTTCTAAGTTTGAACCACTAATGACAATCTATCTTACAGATGAAACTGATAAAGAGGAACTAATAAATGGTTTTAAAAATAATATTTTTTTCGCAGCGAAATTATACCCTGCTAATGCGACAACAAATTCCATTCATGGAGTAAAGAAAATTGAAAATTTATATAAGATTTTCGAATCAATGCAAGATAATGGGATGCCTCTTCTAATTCACGGGGAGGTTACTGATTCTGATGTAGATGTATTCGATAGAGAAGAAGTTTTTATAGATAAAGAACTCTCTCAAATCACTAAAAGATTTCCAAAATTAAAAATCGTTTTAGAACATATAACCACCTCTTATGCAGTGAACTTTGTTCAAGAAAATAATATTGGAGCTACTATTACTCCGCATCATTTGCATATAAATAGAAATGCAATGTTTTTTGGGGGTTTAAATAGTGATTTTTACTGCTTGCCAGTTGCTAAGAGGGAAAATAATAGACTTGCTTTAAGGAAAGCTGCAACAAGTGGGGGGAAATGTTTTTTCTTGGGAACTGACTCCGCTCCACATCTTAGGAAGTGGAAAGCTTTTTGTGGATGTGCAGGTATTTTTAATTCACCAGTAGCAATAGAAAGCTATTTAACGGTATTTGAAGAGGAGGATGCTCTGGAGAATTTTGAAAAGTTTGCAAGTTTGAATGGTCCTAATTTTTATAATGTGCCTCCAAATAAAGAAAAATTAAAATTAGTGTCTAGACCTAATAAAATTAAAGAATCTATTGATGTTGTTGAAGAAAAAAATGTTGTAGGACAAATAAAACCATTTCATGCAGGTGAAACTTTACAATGGCAAGTAGAAGGGATATTAAATTAAATAATTAGATTTAATCTGAGAATAAAAAGTGTAAATTTTCCAATTTTTCTTGGTTAATTGAGATACTTTCGGCTACGATAAAAAAGCGCAAATTCCTTTTGGGAGTGTGGCGGAATTGGTAGACGCGCCGGACTTAAAATCCGTCGAGCGATTTAGCTCGTGGGGGTTCAAGTCCCCCCACTCCCATTATTTAATTATTTATTTTTAGTTCTGACGATGACTTCCAATAGTTGTTATGTTTTAACTAAGCAACCATAAATCAAAATGGAAAGTTTTTTCAATAATTCATTTGCTACTTTAATTGCATATATTGGAATTATTTCTACCTATTTATTGATTATTCCATTATTACTATTTTACTGGATGAATAATAGATGGAATATTATGGGCAAATTTGAAAGATTAGGAATTTATGGCCTTGTATTTCTTTTCTTTCCAGGTTTAATTTTATTTTCTCCATTTTTAAATCTCCGACTAAAAGGAAGCGGTAAAGGGTAAATAATTGACTAAAGGTAAAGTTATACAAATAGGTTTATTTATTTCATTAATAGGATTAATTAGTTATAAATTTGCACCGCAAGTTGGTATCGATAATTTTACGGCCACTACTCTCTCAAGTTGTATCTTGATTTTGATTGTTATTACTTGGGTAACATCTTATGTTTATAGAGTTGTAAATGGAAAAATGACTTTTATGGAACAAAGGAAGCGTTATAGAAAAGAGTATGAAAAAGTTGTTAATGATAAACTAGAAACAAAATTCAACGCATTGCCAAAGCAAGAGCAGCAAAAACTAATGGAAGATCTAGAGAAAAATCCATAAATTTTTTATTGATAAATATATAAAAATTATGAAAGACAACAAAATGCAAATTACTAAAAATGAATCTTTATCTAAGGTAGATGAGAAGTTTTTTGACTTAAAAAATAATAAAAAATTAGCTTTGATGCCTTTTATAATGGCTGGTGATCCCAATATTGAAATAACTTCTGAAATTTTATTAAGGTTACAAGAAAACGGTGCTGACCTTATCGAGTTAGGTATACCTTACAGTGACCCACTTGCAGATGGACCTGTTATTCAAGTGTCGGCCTCTCGCGCCTTAAAGTCAGGTACTAGCCTAAGAAAAGTTATTAAGCTTTTGGAGTCTTTAAAAGGTAAATTAAATATTCCCATCATCCTTTTTTCTTACCTAAATCCATTACTATGTTTTGACTTTGAAAAGTTTTGTGAGATGGCATCTAATGCTGGAGTTTCAGGACTAATAGTTCCTGATCTCCCTCTAGAGGAAGCTTATAAATTTTCTAAAATAGTTAGCAATCATTCCATGGACTTGATTTTATTGGTAGCTCCAACTACTCCTTTTGAAAGAATGAAACAAATATCTAATCATACAAAAGGCTTTACTTATTTAGTAAGTGTTACAGGTGTCACTGGTGAGAGAAACAAGATGGAAAATAGGGTAGAAAATCTTATTGCTAAATTAAAAGATGTAAATAGCAATCCAATTGCTGTTGGTTTTGGGATATCCACTCCAGAACATGTTAATAAAGTTCGTGAGTGGGGAGCAGATGGAGTAATTATCGGGAGTGCATTTGTAAAACGAATTTCAAGTTCAAGTGAAAAAGATGTGGTCGATCATGTTGGTGAATTTTGTAAGGAAATGCGTTTAGCTGCAGATCAAAAAAAATACATACAAAAATAGTTCATTAATTAAAAAACTTAAATATAGACAATTAATTAAAAATGATATATCCAAATTATTTTTGCTGTCTTTAAGATTATTCTGTAGGTAATAATCTGATTTGTTTTTTCCCTAGCTTAATTTCAAATTCATCACCAGCTTTCAAATCTAAAAGTGCTGTATATGCTTTCCCAATCAAAAGATTTCCGTTTCCTTGAACTGTTGCAATATAACTTAGCTTTCTTCCTCCTTTGCCAATACCTGCAACTCCAGAGTCACCAAGATTAACTCCTTTTGCTTCTAGAAGTGCTTCATAAAATGCTGTAAAATTTAGACGTTCACCTCCATTTTTCTTAGTGGTAACATATCCACAACCGCGAACTAGGTCAGATTTGCTAACATCACCAAGTTCTTTAACTTTTGCAAGGAGATCGCTTCCAGTTAGCATAATTAATTAAAAGAAAGTTGTATTAAATAACATAGCAATTTGTATGTAATATATGCAATTATTTATTATGTACTTACTCTATTATTTATCTTTAAAAATGGAAAAGTTTGTAGTTTTTGGAGAGTACTGTGAGGATGCCCTTATTAAAAGGGGACCGTTTCGTGAACAACATCTTAATAGACTTAAAAACTTAAAAGATCGAGATATTCTTGTTACATTAGGGCCAACTAAATGTACCAAATATTTGTTTGGAATATTTAATGCAAATGATGCAAATGAATTGAAAGATCTTATTGAGGATGATATATATTGGGAAAAAGGTATATGGATTAATTATGATATTTATCCTTGGATTCAGGCATTTTAATATTTTTAAATATTATTTAAGAAAATATTTTTAGCAATTATTCATTATTAATTTAAAAAAATTAATTTAAATAAAAATATATAATATTTTCGCTTTAATAATTCGATTATTTATCAAATTTAGGATTTAAAACGTTATTTATTTAAAGAATAGTTTTTAAATGAGTTTTATTATTTTTAGCTAAAAAATAATATTTTAAATAATATTTATTCACAAGTATCATGAGTTATCTGGTTTACTAATGAGTCAATATCTAATTGACTATATGGTGATGTTTGTTTTTTCTCTGGATAATCATTTTTGAAATTGTTTAACCAATTTTGTTCAATCCTGATGAGATTTTTTGCAATATTGAACATACCACCTTTTTTATGTAATTCTTTAATCTTAAGAATAATCTCAGAGGTTCTGCTCGATTTAATATTTAATTCATTTGCTAAATCTTTTTGGTTAAATCCATGAGATTTCAACCAATCCTTAATAAAGGAGATAAGTTCTTTTTCTTCCTGTTGAGATAATTTACCCATTTAATAAAAAGGGAATAACTTATTAAGCTTGGTCTCTGCTCTTGCTCTAATTGAAGGAGTCATATATTTGCTCCATATACTAAGTACGGCTGTGAGGGCAACAAAATCATCACTAAAACCAACTAATGGCATAAAGTCAGGGAAAAGGTCAAATGGCATAATTAAATAAGCTAAGGCAGCCATTAAGGAAACTCTTACTTGTGTTGGAGTAAAAGGATCTATAGCCATCTCTAAAACCTCTAATGCAGGCTTTGCAATTGTTCTTCCTGCTTTAATAAGAATCTTGATAATGACATTCTCATCAAATGTTGAGCTTTCTAAAACTTCAGCATCATAAATTTTTTCTTTGTTTTTGTAATTTTCTGTCATCCTTATCTATGGAATTTAGATTTTTTGATTGAATTTTTAGCTAATACTATCAACTAGCCCATTCTGTATTCCTGCTTTTCTAAGTTTTCTTAAAGCACGTTGAACGACTTGTCGGCAATATTCCCTGCTGCAACTCATATGTCTTGCAACTTCAGCTAAAGTTCTCCATTCGTTAGAACCATCTAAACCAAATCTTAGACTTACTATTTTTCTTTCCTTTTCAGTTAAATTTGCTTTATCTAATAACTTCCAAGCCGAGGCCGTCCTTTCGGCTAATTCGGCTAATTCCATTGGTGGAGTTTGATCACTTGGAAGAATATCAACTAGCTCAGAGGGATCTGATTTTGATTTGACAGTACCTTGGAGACTAACAGTAATGCTTCTCAATTCACAGGAAAGGAGTTCATCAATTTCCTCCTTGGTTATTTTCATCTCTTCAGCTAGCTCATCAGTCGAGGGAGGAATGCCCTTAAGTTGCATAAGTTTTGATTTTGCTGATCTTAATTTTGTGAGCTTTTCATTAATATTTACAGGTATCCTTATAGTTCTACTTTGAGTTGATAATGCTCTATTTAATCCTTGCCTGATCCACCAATAAGCATAAGTGGAAAATCTGTGCCCCCTAGAGGGATCATATTTTTCGACAGCCCTTGTAAGGCCTAATGTTCCTTCCTGAATTAAGTCCAGTAGTTCTAGTCCCTTGCCTTGATATCTCTTAGCAAGGTTAACTACTAGTCTTAAGTTGGCGGTTATCATCTCATTTTTGGCCTTTTCACCAATTTTGATCTTTTTCCTTTCTGCTTCGGAATATTCACAAGCGGGCCCTTTGCCACCTGCTTCTTGACATCTATTAACGAGCAAAACCATCTCTTGGACTTTTCTGCCCATAGTGAGTTCTCTCTCTGGCGTCAAAAGTTGATGCCGACCTATTTCACCAAGAAAATCGCTTAATGAACTCACGATTTACCTCTTCGTTGATATATTTAACTTATAGTTAATCCAGTAAGAAGCCATACATGTAATAATTAATTAATAATTAATTAATAATTATTAATTAATTAACATTATTTTTTAAAATTTTTAGGTAAAAAATTAAAAATTATAAATTTTAATTATTTAATTTTTTCTTCTTGATTCTAGAACAGCAAGTACATCTCTCCACTCAACCCCTTTATGCATAAGGGCTACTTGGAGATGATAAATTAAATCAGCAGCTTCATTTGAGATTGAATTTTTATCATTATCTTTGCAAGCCATTATAAATTCTGCAGATTCCTCTCCTATTTTTTTCAAAATAGTATTACTACCTTTTGTTAATAAATGATTTGTGTAACTTTTTTCTGATGGATTTATTGATCTTTCGTTAATTGTATTGAACAATTCAGAGCAAATATTTGAGAAGGGAGTTGTTTTTTTCTCTTTTTTATCACTTTGATTAATCTTGATTTCGTTGAAAAAACAACTTTTTTCCCCAGTGTGACATGCTCCTGAACCATTTTGTTCAATCAAAAGGATTAGTGCATCATTATCGCAGTCGAATCTTATCTCCTTAAGTATTTGGGTACTTCCACTTGTAGCTCCTTTTCTCCAAATTTCGGATCTTGATCTACTCCAATAATGAACGTTTTTGGTTTCAAGTGTCATTGTCAAAGATTCTTTGTTCATCCAAGCAAGCATAAGAATTGATCCGTCAAGCCAATCTTGTGCTATTGCAGGGATTAATCCATAATTATCAAAGCGTAGATCCTCTATCGAAAAATTAGTTGAATAAGTCATTATGTTCGTAATGTTAAATCCTACTCAATGTGTTTTATTAAAAATTATCCTAACAGTTAATTGATGTATATTCATTCTCTGAAATTTTCATGCAGCAAAAGTTACGAGGATTTTCCTTGTTCACATAGGCAATGGCGCCATGAAGGCCACTGCAGATTTGTGCATGGATATTCAAGATCATTCACTTTTTGGTTCACTGCAAAAAAATTAGACCTAAATGGTTTTGTTGTCGATTTTTCAAGTCTAAAGCCCCTAGAAAATAGACTAAAGGAGCAATTTGACCATACTTTTTTAATAAATAAAGATGACCCTTTGCTGAATTACTGGGAAAAATTACATGACTTAGATGCTTTAGATCTGAGAATTATGGATAATGTGGGAATGGAATTCACCTCTGAATTAATTTGGAGATGGGCTAATGAATACTTACAGGATAAGGATAAGGGCAGAACATGTTGTTGGAAAACAGAATCAAAAGAAAATAAATCGAATAAAGCAAGTTATGAGGAAATTCCTGATTGGTTTAAATCTTAGATTAAAGTTGTTAATTTTAAAGTCATATAGAATTCTTTAATTAGATATTTAATCAACATTTATCTCTCCATTAATCAGATAAATATTAATCTCGTCTTTATTAAGGTAATGATTATTCAATATATTATTTGAAATTTTTGTCTCAATTTGTTTTTGAATAATTCTTTTTAAAGGCCTTGCGCCATAGGCATGATCGAAACTATTTTCGACAAGTTGGTTAATGGCTTCATCCGTAATTTTGAATTTTAATTTTTTTTTGTTAAGTCTTTTTTCTAAATGTTGAAGTTGGATTTTTGCAATTTCTTTTATGTCATTTAATTCTAAATTATTAAAAATAACTATTTCATCAAGTCGATTTAAAAACTCAGGCTTGAAAAAATTTTTAATTTCATTATCAACAACTTTTTTAATTTCATTTGTATCTTCTTTTCTAACTGATAAATCATTTATTGATTGACTTCCTAAATTACTTGTGAGAACAATGATTGAATTTTTGAAATTGATTGTACGACCTTGACCATCAGTAATGATTCCATCATCAAGAACCTGTAAGAGAATATCTAAAATATCTTTGTGAGCTTTCTCTATTTCATCTAGGAGTATTAATGAATAAGGATTTTTGCGTACAGCTTCAGTTAGTTGACCGCCTGATTCGAAACCTAAATATCCAGGAGGCGCACCTATAATTTTGCTCACTGAATGCTTTTCCATATATTCAGACATATCCAGTCTTGTAATTGAAGAATTTGAATCGAATATTATTTTGGCTGTTACTTTACTTAGCTCTGTTTTTCCAACACCCGTTGGACCTAAAAAGAGAAAACTGGCTAATGGCTTGCTTGGATCATTTAGACCAGTCCTTGATCTCTTAATGGAATCTGCAACTGCCCTAATTGCACTATCTTGACCAATAATTTTTTCTTTAAGGATTGACTCGAGGCTCAAGAGTTTATCTTTTTCTGACTGGTTTAAGTTCTGTACTGGAATAGATGTCCACTTTGAGACAACTTCTGCAATATCATCAAAAGTTACCTCTTGTCTTAAAAGACTTGTATCTCCATTTTTTTGAGAATTTACTAGGGACTCACTTTTTTCTTTCAATTTTTTTTGCAAAGAATTTAAAGTTCCAAATTCTAATTCTGCTGCTTTGTTGAGGTCAAAACTCCTTTTGGCTTGATCTATTTGCAATTGAACAGATTCAATTTCTTCTTTTATGGTGCTAATCTCATCAATTTCATCTTTTTCTTTTTTCCATTTAGCTCCTAATTCTGCCTGTTTATCTTTAAGGGATATAAGTTCATTATTGATTTTTTTTAATCTTTCAATAGAAAAATCATCCGTTTCTCTTTTTAAAGATAATTTTTCCATCTCAAACTGTAGAACTTTTCGATCAATTTCATCAATTTGTTCAGGTTTGGAAGTTATGACCATATTTAATCTTGAGGCTGCTTCATCGATTAGATCAATTGCTTTGTCAGGAAGAAATCTATCGTTAATATATCTTTCGCTAAGGGTTGCAGCAGCAACTAAAGCATTATCAGAAATTCTCACACTATGATGAACTTCGTATCTTTCTCTCAATCCTCTTAAAATTGATACAGTATCATCTATTGAAGGAGCATCAACTTTTATCTTTTGAAATCTTCGTTCTAAAGCAGGATCTTTTTCTATATTTTGTTTATGCTCATTAATAGTTGTAGCACCAATACATCTAAGTTCTCCTCTCGCAAGCATTGGTTTTAATAGGTTACTTGCATCTAAAGAACCTCCACTAGCGCCTGCACCAACTACTGTATGAATTTCATCAATAAAAAGAATAATCTTACCGTCTGAATCTTTCACTTTCTTTAGAATATTTTTTATTCTTTCTTCAAATTCTCCACGATATTTTGCTCCAGCTAAAAGTAAACCCATATCTAATGAAATTAGTTTCCTATCTTGTAGCGCAGAAGGTACATCGCCATTAATAATTCTTTGAGCTAACCCTTCTACAATGGCTGTTTTCCCAACCCCAGGTTCTCCAATAAGAACTGGATTATTTTTTGTTCTTCTACTCAATATTTGAATTGTTCTTCTAATCTCTTCATCCCTACCAATAACAGGGTCTAAAATCCCATCTCGAGCAGATTGAGTTAGATCAATACCATATTTTTCCAAAGACTCATTAGAACTGTTAAATTCATTTTTTACTGCAGGATCTGACTTCATTTTCTTTATAATTTCAAGAAATTCTGGAATACCTTTTTGATTTAAAATTTGAAATCCATAATTATCATCATAAGTGAAACCGTAAACTAAGTGTTCTGTTGATATCACTACATCATTTAAAGTATTTTTAATATCATTTGCCTTCAAAAATATTTTGTGAAGAGTATCACCAATATATAAATTATCTTGTTTATTTTTCATTTTTGCCTTCGCATTTAAGGTAGAAATTATTTCCCTCTCAAGATCTTTTAGATTTACATTATTTTTTTTTAAAATCTTTTTTGTAATATTGTCGTCTTTTATAAGAGCTAATAATAAATTATCAGAGTCTACATTTTGTTGATAATTTTTATAAGCAATTTCTTTGGCCAAATTAAAACAGCTCCAAGCAGAATTAGAAAATTCGCTTGGAACTATTTTCATCAATCAAAATATAATTATGACTGTAGTAAGTATTAAGTAAAAAGTACTTAAGTATTAAATGATTTATTCAACAACAACTTTACCTACCATTCCAGCGCCTCTGTGTGGCTCGCAATAGTAATCATAAGTTCCAGCAGTATCAAATGTTTCTTCCCAAGACTCTCCTGGAGCAAAAGCTAGGTCCGCATGACTTAATTCCTCATGCCCATCAAAAACAGCATTATGAGGGGCAAGTTTATTATTGACGAATTTAACTGTATCACCAGCACTAATGGTTACTGTACTTGGTTCAAATGCAAGCATTCCAGCATCCGTTCCAAGTTTTACTTCAACAGTTTTAGCTGAAACTGATGAAATTCCTAGACCTAGAGTTAAAACTATTGCTAATAACCCTGCAAAGATTGAACGTAACATAATTAAAATTTACTTATATATATATTACAAGGCTTTGGGAGCCTAACTGTGAGAATTTTAATTGTTATTACAGCTTGGTAACTTTGATAACCTTAAAATATCATTTAGTGATTTGGCATAACTTTTAAGTTTGAAAGTCTCAGGATTAGTGATGGGGACATGATTAAAGTCATATTTCTTGATACTGAAGCTATCCCAAGGGGTGGTTTGGATGGGAAGAATTCTTAATAATATTTTTAGAATTTTTTGTGTAAGGGGTATTGCAAAATATCTCCTCATATTGTTTCTTTTTAAAAGTGTAATTATGGCATGATCAATTGAAATGAATTTTTGACCTAGGACAAATTTTCTAAAGCCTTTGTATTCCTTATCTTTATGATTTTTAATTAGAAACCCGCAAATCTGGGCGATATCATTTGCGTGTATAAAGTGAAATTTAGAATCGAGTTTTAAGAATCTTGCTAACCACAGCCATTTCCCGATTTCTTTCAATCCACTAGTTAAATAACTTACGGGATATTTACTTTTTTTTCCAAGATTTCCTCCAAAAACCAAGGTAGGGAAAACAGCGAAAGTTTTTTCTGCAAATGAGCTTTCTCTAAGTTTCTGGAAACATTCATATTTTGTTTGAATATACTCTGTTCCATAAATCAATGATTCCCTCATTAATTCTGTTTGAGTATCAAGAATGCTAGCTGTTGAAAAATAAATAATCTTTTCTAACTTTTCAATATCAAGCATTTCAAGTAATTCTTCAAAGGCTTTAACGTTTACTTCATAGGCTCTTCTTGGATCTCCCCATGCTGTAGCAGTATGTATTAGGTAATTAATTTGACTAATTTCATTTTTATACCTATATGATTCTCTAATATCACACACCATTAACTTGACTTTTTTATTGTCTTGAACAGAAATTGGCAACTTACTTTTGTCTCTTACCATTAGATAAAGCCTGAATTTTGTGTTTTTTAAAAACCAATCTACTAAATATTGGCCAACACATCCATTCGCACCTGTGATCAATAAGTTTTTATATGCCAAGACTTTGACTAGTAAGTGAGTTGTTTCCCATGTTCAAAAAATGTTTGAGCATTTTCTTCTGGAGTCCCAGGTAAAATCCCATGACCCAAATTAAGAATATATTTTCTGTCTTTAATTTTATTGAAAGTATTATCTATCCTTTCTTTTATTGATTCTTTGTTCCCGAATAAAATGCCTGGGTCAACATTACCTTGAATTCCTATCCCGTGAGGGATTCTCTCACAAGCCTCTTCAATATCTACTGTCCAGTCTAATGAGATTATATCGACTCCAGTTTTTGCCATTCTTTCAATGACACCAGCACTTCCTGAAATGTAAAGAATTATTGGTGTTTCAGGGTATTCCGCTTTTACGATGTCAACAACCTTTTTTTGATACGGCCCAGCAAAGATATCATAATCTTGTGGGCTTAGTTGACCTGCCCATGAATCAAAAATTTGTACTACTTGCGCTCCAGATTTTATTTGATATTTAAGATATTCACCAATGCATTTTGCAAAATGATCAAGAAGTTTATGAAGTAAATCTGGTTCATTAAAAGCCATTGACTTTATTAAAGAATAATTTTTACTGCTTTTACCTTCAACTACATACGCAGCAAGAGTCCAAGGTGCGCCAACAAAACCTAGAACTGTTGCCTCATTATTCACATCTTTTCTTAGTGAAGTAAGAACTCGCCCAACAAAACTTAAACTTTCACTTGGATTTAATTCTTTTAAATTTTTTACCTGGTTAAGAGTTCTTATTGGATCCTCAATAATTGGACCTTTACTTTCTATTATTTCAAAATTTATTCCCATCCCTGGAAGAGGGGTGAGAATATCTGAAAAAAGTATCACACCATCCGGTTTGAAAGCATGAAAAGGCTGCATTGAAATCTCATATGATAGTTCTGGATTTTCAGACCTCTCCCTAAAGCTTGGGTAACGCTCCCTTAAATCTCTATAGATTTTCATATATCTTCCTGCTTGCCTCATCATCCATACTGGAGGCCTATTCACTTTTTTACCTAATGCGGCAGAAAGTAGTAGTGGTAAATCTTGACCCATTTTTCAACTCGATATTTTTAAAAAAAATTAAAATCCAACTTAAAAATCTTACAATGTAAAGCAGAGCAAAAACGTTATATGAACATTTATATGAAGCACTAAATTAAATGAGCCTTCTTACTTTTTTGATTGATGTTTGAAGATACTTACGCTTAATGGCGGCAAAGCAAGTTCAAGAGCATTTTGATAATCATGAATATTGTATTTTAAAGTTTCTTTCCCCCCCATATTTCCCTTGTTACTGCCCCCGTATCTAGAGCCATCTGAATTAAATATTTCTTTATAGAATCCTTCCACAGGGACACCTACTTTGTATGACCCATGAGTATTAGGTGTAAAGTTAGCAACAACAACGAGCCATTCATTGGTCTCGTTTTCTCTCCTCATGAAACTTATAACCGAATTAGATTTGTCATTACAATCAATCCATTGGAATCCATAAGGATCAAAGTCATTTTTCCATAATGCAGGTTCATTTTTATAAAGAACGTTTAGGTCATCAATCAAGTTTCTGATACCTTTATGAGGCTCAAATTCTAGTAATTCCCATTGCAGATCATCCCAAACATTCCATTCTTGTCTTTGCCCAAATTCCATTCCCATAAATATCGTTTTTTTACCAGGGTGGGTCCACATATAAGTTAGTAATGCTCGAGTATTTGCATATTTCTTCCAGTCATCGCCAGGCATTTTATGCAAAAGATGACTCTTCCCATGGACAACCTCATCATGACTAAGTGCAAGCATAAAGTTCTCTGTATAGTTATATGTAATTGAGAAAGTTACACTATTTTGATGGAATTGCCTAAACCAAGGATCTATTTCAAAATAATCAAGCATGTCGTGCATCCATCCCATATTCCATTTCAAGTTAAACCCTAACCCTCCCATGTCAGTTGGTTGGGTTACCATTGGCCAAGTTGTTGATTCTTCAGCAATAGAAAGTGCACCTGGGAAATGTTGGAAGAGTACATGATTAGCCTGTTGAAGAAATTTAACGGCTTCTATATTTTCATTCCCACCATTTTCATTGGGGATCCATTCTCCATCTGGACGTAGATAATCTCTGTATAGCATTGAAGCTACAGCATCTACTCTTATGCCATCAATATGAAACTCTTCAAACCAATAAACGAGGTTCGCTACTAAGAAATTTCTTACTTCGTTTCTGCTGTAATTAAAAATTAGGGTTCCCCACTCTTTGTGTTCACCTATGCGTGAATCTCCATGTTCATAAAGATGACAACCATCAAAAAATGCTAAACCATGCTTATCTTTTGGAAAATGACCAGGCACCCAATCAAGAATTACGCCAATACCCTCTTCATGACATTTATTTACAAACTCTCTAAATTCATTTGGGGTGCCAAATCTACTTGTTGGTGCATACCAGCCTGTAACTTGGTATCCCCATGAACCATCGAAAGGATGTTCAGATATTGGCATTAGTTCAATATGAGTGAATCCTCTCTCTTTTACGTAAGGGATGAGTTTCTTGGTTAATTCTGGATAAGTTAATAATCTGGTTCCAGGTTTTAAATCTGCTGCAGGCACTGGGTCTCTTGGTTTACCATTGTCCTCCAGATATTTATTATCTGTTGATTCATGGAGCCAACTTCCTAAATGCATTTCATAAACTGAAATTGGCTTGTTAATTTGACTAGAAGAATCTCTATTTGAAATCCAAGAACTATCATTCCAATTAAAATTTTTCAATTTTGAAACTATTGAACCATTTTGAGGTCTGATTTCATGAAGGAAACCATATGGATCAGCTTTCTCATAAATATGACCTTGTTGTGTTCTTATTTCGTATTTATATGTGTCCCCTTCTTTCATTGTTGGCATGAATAGTTCCCAAATTCCCCCCAATCTTTTTTGCATTGGATGATGTCTACCATCCCAAGAATTTATATCTCCAATTATCGAGATTGATTTTGCATTTGGAGCCCAAATGCAAAACATGACTCCTTTTTGATTCTTTTCTTCAATGAGATGTGCTCCCATTTTTTCCCAAATATGATGATGATTACCTTCTGCAAAAAGATGTCTATCAACTTCTCCCATCCATTCTTCTCTATATGACCAAGGGTCATATTGTGTATGTGTGATCCCTCCTCGTGAAATATTTATTTCGTAATTATATTTTGGATTTTCAGGCAGTATAGCTTCAAAGAGCCATTTATGGTTTATGCTTTCAGCCTTATAGGTATTGTTTTTAAAATTTATTTTAACTTCGTCTGCTTCAGGCATCCATACCCTTACAACCCATTGTTCTTCATAAAAATGAGGACCCAATATTTTAAATGGATTATCATTGCAACAATTTTCTAGGTTGATAGCTTCTGATTTAATCCAGTCTGCTTGAATTGTCTCGATCATGACTGGTAGATATTAAGGGTTTATAATATCAAATGATTAACCAAAAAAATAATTATTTAAGAAAAAAAAGGGGTCATTTTCATAAATGTTCTTTTAAGACTAAAACTTAGAGTAATAACTCTATGATTTGCTGATGGGGCTCCAATATTTCCTTCCTCAAATCCAGGATTAACACCAATAGCGGGATAAGCTGCTGCAGATATAGATAAGCGAAGCTTGCTATCTTTAATCAAACAAATATTTGTTGGCTGCATTGTAATTTGATAAATGCATTCCTCATTTATTTTGGAGTTTTTAACCCTTAAAAATCCAGTTGAAAATTGATTCACCTTTTCATTGCCTTCTTCAACTAGAGATAAAGCAAGGCAGATATCAAAATTGGGTTGATCACTTTTTACTTGGATTTCTAAAGTGGGAACTCCTCTTAAATATTGATCTTCTTCGAAAGAATTGGTTTGAAAAACACCTACATCCAGGCGTTTATCAATAATATTTCTATCAAACTTTCCTGGATTTGGACCTAAATGACCACCGTCAGATGGAGTAGGTCTCCATGGGTCATTGACAATTGTGAAACATCCTGATCCTTTTGAATTTATGGTCAGACTTCCATCTTCAACCTCTATATTTGCTGTGCCATCGCTTTTGAGTCCAAAAATAAATTCAGGATGAAATTTATTATCTAATTCTTCCCATTTATTTAATGAAATATTCCATATTTTTTTCTCGTCTTTATAGTTCTTAGAATTTAATTTTTCATCTGATTTTAAATATTTATCAAAAAATTTTAATAAAGATTCTTGTGATCCCTCCCACCAATTTAGATGTGTCGCATTCCCAATAATAATCTCAGGGCTTCCACCAGCTTCTTTAGATTTTTTATAAAGATCAAAGGCACCTTTTAAGTGTGGATCCCAAAGTCCTCCAATAATTAACATAGGTTGTTTAATCCACGTTGAAATTGGTTTGAATTCTTCAAATGGGCGAGCATTATTTAAATTTTTAAGCCATTCCAAAACAAAGCTATTCGGATCATATTTTTTTAAAGTATCAATTCCTTCCCTCAAATAACTTTTATTTTCTAAAGCTAATCTTATCTTTTCCCACACAATCAAATTATTTTCTCTTTTCATTTTAAGTGCTGCGATTTGTAGTCCCCATGCAATATTGTTATGCCACCAATATGCTCCTCCATCTGAGCACCAATGATCCTTAATATTCATTCCAGTCATTGCTGGAGATAAACAATCGGGCGGCTTTGAATTTAATTCACCAGTTAGTTGAGTAAATCCTTGATATGAAAAACCATATAAGCCAAGTTTCCCATTACATTCTTTTAGAGACCTTACCCATTCATGTGTTTCTGAAGTATCACTAGCTTCTTGAGAAAAACCATTGAAAATTCCTTCAGAAGAACCCATACCTCTAACGTCTTGAATTATTACCATATACCCTTTGGAAGCCCACCATTCTGGGTGAGAATAGGTAATAGTTGAAGCTATTTCCCTGCCATATGGTTGTCTCATCAATAATGCAGGCCATGGCCCATTATTATTAGGTAACCAAATCCTTGATATAAGTCTTACTCCATCTCTAAGTACTAGAGACTTGTCAAACCATCTTGAAACAGACATCTAGGCTTTAGATAATGTCTGGACAGTGCAGCCCAATGACGTAAATAGAAAAGATCTCTGCGTTAACAGGAGTTAACTTTTTTTTGTTTGAAACGTACTTTATAACTTTATCTGAACTAGCTGAAATACCCTTTGAATTAAACTCTCTAAACTTATTACATAAATTCTTTGCTTCGTTTGGATTCTTTTTTACACTTTCCAATAAGTTAGATTGACTAAAAACAGGGTATAAAGAGTTGGAAAACAAAAATAACAAAAATAATAAAGGTTTCATTATCACTAACTTTTTCTAAATTCTACATTAAAAAAATTTTTTAACCAAGATTTCAAATAGATTTCTCGATTTGACAAGCTTTTTTAATCCATTTTTTTAAGAGACTAAAAGTTGTATCTGTCTCATTTTTTACTCTGAGAGTTCTTTCTAATCTACCAATTTTACGTTCTAATTCATAAGGAGTAGATACTGATAATGATTTAATAGAAGATATACCGCAATGTAAAAGTAGATATGCTTGCGGTGGAGAAATTCCAATTTCTTTTTTAAAAATAGCTATAGCTCTAATTTTTTTTAGATTATTCAATGTACATAGTGAAGACTTCCTTTGAATCTCATTTATATCTTGGTCAGAAAGATTACTTAATTTTTCAAAGTCAGTTAGATTATTTTGAATAAAAAAAGATTTCTCATGTCTAAAATTAGTTGGCAAAAAATTTAAAAAGGTTTTGCTTTCCATTGTTTAACAGATTAATTCATTTTGACATTTTTTTGAACTTCTCCTATAACCACTGGTTTACTTACACCATCTGAAATCTTTTCAAGTTTTCTTATCTTTATTTTTACATTTGCACCTGATCTGCTACCTTTCCTTAAGTTTTCTGATAATTGTTTTAAAGTTGGTTCAATAGATTCTTCTGGAAAGTCATCATCTGCTTTTGCAATAATTAAATCGAACCCATTGTCATAAACAATTGGAACATATTTTGCACTTTCTATTACAACCTTTTCGGTATAACTTTGTATGAATGCCCAACTACTCAAAGAAAGCAATAATGAAAAAATAGTTGCTCCAATTATTCGAAATTTAAAACCAAAATTAAATAAAAAAGCTGCTATGGTGCAAATGAAAAGAAATATTCCAAAGAATCCAAAAATTTTGGGTGTGTTCTCCAATAGTTCAAAAAAAGACATTTAGTGGCTTTGACCTGATTAATTTCTTATATTTTGTAAGCCTACTCTATTTTTGGGCTCTAACTTGAAAAAAATTAGATCTCTAAATTTAAATGCTAAGATTCTATTAGTGGGGATGCTTTTCCCCTTAGGCTTTTTAGGCACTTTTTTATTAAATAATTTTTTAAGAGAAACATATAGTTCAAGGAAATTAGAATTAGAAGAAATTATTGAGAAATCTTTAGATAAAAATGTTGATTTGGGTGATTATGACGGGATTAGATTTCTAGGTTTTTCTTTAGGTAATTCAAAAATTAATGATAAAAAAGATATAGGTTCTGAAATCAAAGCTAAAAATGTATATGTGGGCATTATGCCTTTTAGATCTTTTTTAAAGCAAAAATGGATAGTAAAAATAAGTCCTGATCAAGCTGCAATTAATATTGATAGAGATTTTTTTAAAAGGGATAAACCTTATGAAAAAGTTAGAAGTACAAAAAAATCAACATTAAAATATGAATTGAACTTTAACTTAAATAAATATTCAATCCTTAAGTTTAAAAAAACAGGATTAAAAACAAAAGTAAAAGGTAATTTCATCTACAAGTCAAGTAATAGAGAAATCATTGCAAATGTAAAATCAAATTTTGATGAAAAAGGTTTTTTAAAATTAAAATTTAATACAAAATTAAATCAAGACTTTTTAAAACTGGATTTATTTTCTAGAGGTTTAGATCTTGAGAATTCTGAATATATTATTGGAAATAGAAAAATTAGTTTTAAAAAAGGAAATTTCAAATCTAACTTTAAATTTAATAAATTACCAAATGAAACATTTTGCAAAGGAAGATTTTCTTTTACTAATTTAAAAATAAAATCGGAGGCTTTCTCAGAAAATATAAATTCAGATTCAACTAGTTTTTTTTGTAAAGATAATAATTTAATTGGTAATTCAGAAAAATTAAATTATGGAACTTTGACTTCAAATTTTAATCTAAATGTCCCACTTAATAAAAGTTCCAATAGTATTGATCTAAAAGGTAGTATTGGATATATTAATAGCCTTAATCCAGATATCCAACTGTTGGGTAATATTCCATATTGGTATGATAGAAGAGGCATTAATTTTGGTGATATAAATACTAGTTTTAAAATAAATAGAACTCAATTATCTAATTTAAATATTTTCCGAAAAAATGATATAAGAGGGTTCATTACTGCTAAAGGAGAATTAAAAGGAAAAATTACCGATCCTGATATTTCAATAAACTTTAATCTTGATTACCCTCACTTTAAAGGTATCCGCATTCGAGAAACATGGGAGGGAGATATTAAAAATGATAAAAATTTATTTTTATTGAATATGAAGGCCAAAAAGACTCCAATACCGTCATTTTTAACTATTAAATTTGATTCTGATCTTAAGTTAGATAATTTATCTTTTAGTAGAATTTTTAATTCTAATAAAGGAAGCATTGAAGTATTGAAAGAGAATAATAGTTATGTTTGGAAAGCTAATAATTTTCCTCTTGATGAACTTGAATTATCTATAGACAAAAATCAATTCGATAGAATTAATGGAATTATTAATGGTGATGGATCAATTTCGTCAAACCTGTCATACCTTGATGGGCGAATTGCTTGGAGTTTAGGCAAATATGGGAATATTAATTTATCCAATTCATTATTTGATTTCCGCGTTAAAGATAATTCTTTTTATATAAACTCTTCATTGTATCCAATTGATGGAGGAATAATTGAAGTCGAATATGATTCAAGTAAAAATAATTTAATTAATACAAAACTCACCAATATAAGCACTAGTTGGACTATCCTGACTGCGTTTGATATTTTTAATTTTGACAATAAAAAAGATATTCCCATAAGTAAATTTAATATTTTGGATGATTTGGAAATAAATAAAGAAAATAAATCATTTAAAGAGAGGATCAATTTTATAAAAAAACTTAAAGAAAGTAATAATGACTTTGAGGATAAATTTAACTTAAAAAAATATATAAGTAAATTCAAAAGTAGATATAATGGAAAATTAACTATCGAGGGCGATAGACCACTTAACTATAAATTAAATGCAAGATTAAATGGTTATCTTGATGTTCCTAAAGATGAAAACAAAAATATCCAAGAGGAATTTGCCATTGATTTGGAAGGAGGATTATTAAGGGGCAAAGGTTCTTTAAAAATTAAAAATCTTCCGTTGAGCTCTGCAAATATCTTTTTAAATCAGCCAAGAGATTTTATGGGAGGTTTGGATATCAATTTATTTTATGATTTGGATAAAAAATCTTTCTCTAGTGAAATTTCTTCTAATAATTCATCAATAAAAAATAATGAAATACTATTTGATAAAGGATTTATTGAATTTACTGATTCTATTTTTGATATTGATTTTTCCTTGCTTGTAAATGATTCCAAAACACCTCTTAATATCAAAGGTGAAATACCTATTGATAGATCTGATAACTTAGATCTAAGGTTGTTTGGGAATGGAAAACTTTTTGAATTAATAGAAAATTTTACTGATGAATTCTTTACTTTTAAGAAAGGTGACTTGAACCTTAGAATGATAATAAAA
Source organism: Prochlorococcus sp. AG-347-I06 (assembly GCA_003281605.1). Taxonomy (GTDB): domain Bacteria; phylum Cyanobacteriota; class Cyanobacteriia; order PCC-6307; family Cyanobiaceae; genus Prochlorococcus_A. The sequence goes on from QCBM01000001.1 coordinate 125,007, forward strand.
GGAACTCTAAATAAGCCTATATTGAACGGATTTATTGCGATTAAAGATTCTGAAGTTGATCTATACAATAATATAATCAAAGATATTAATAGTTCGATAATTTTTGATTTTGACTCGGCACAAATTGAGAATCTTGAAGCAATCTCTGAAGATTCCGGAAAATTTTTAGTAAAAGGTTTTATGCCTTTTTATCAAAATGATCCTAGAAAAGGAAGGATTAATTTTAAGACGAATAAATTTAATATAAAAACAGATAATTTAAATTTTTTATTAGATTCAGATTTGGATTTAACTGGATCATTTGAAAGTCCTGTTTTGGGCGGTTCTATATCTTTTAATAATGGATTTTTTAATTTTAACAGTACCAATCAATCTAATAAAAAAGATAATAATAGTAAATTAAAAGAGGATAAAAAAGAATGGCCAGAACTCTTTTGGAATAATAATGAAAATATTGAAATAATTTCAAATGAAACAATTTTGAATTCAGTTCTTTTGGGAGAAACTTTGCCTAATTATTTGGATAATTTGTTTTTTGATAATCTTGTTTTGAAACTTGGACCAGAATTCAAAGTTCAATATTCAGAAATGGTTCAAGCTTATTTAAATAGTATTGTGGACCTTAAAATAAATGGTGGAGTAGGAAAAGATTTAAATGTTAGTGGTCTTATTAAGCTAGAAAAAGGTAGAGCGAATCTTTATACTACGCCATTTAAACTTGATAAAAATAAAGAAAACTATATTACATTTGCATCAAGAAGTGGTGTTGTTCCATATATTATTTTTTCTTTAGTTAGTAAAGTTCCAGATTCTATAATTCCTATAAGTGAGAATGATAAAGATTTAAATATCTCAGGTGATCTTGATGTAAATGCGACTTCTAGTGGTTTTGGGTCATTTGGGATTGGCAATTCAAGGCTTATCAAAATTGAGGCATCTTATGAAGGGTTTTTAGATCAATTATCTTTTGCTGATGAAAATAAAAGAATCAAATTAAGAAGCACGCCAAGTTATAACAGATCACAAATAATTGGTTTAATTGGAGGCAATTCTGCAAATTTAATAAATAGAGCATTTATTTCTCAACTTAATAATGCTGATGCATTTAGTGAAAGATTTCAATTATCTCTATATCCAGCTTTAATAGAAAATAATGATTCATTAAATAATATTTTTTCCAATGAAAATTTAGATATAGAGGATGATGATCAATCATCTTCTAATGAAGAATTTTCTTCACAAGCTTGGGTGGCGGAAATAGGTCTTGATATTACTGATTCGATAAATTTTGCCTTCCAAACCGTTCCAGGTAGAGATGATATTTCACCTTTAGGAATTTTGACTTTACAAGCAAATCCAAACTTAGAATTATTAGGTTCTTATGATTCCAATGGGGAATGGAAAAGTCAAGTTCAATTATTTTTTAGATATTAACTCAGAAATAAATTTACTTTAAAGAATCGTTAATTTGAATTACTATTAAATTAACCAAAAAATATTATGGCTAATATCTTTGAAGTTCCTCAACCAGGTAATGATCTACTAGAAAAAGCTGATAAAGTTCGTTTGGCATCAATAAAAATAAGTCAAACTGAAAATCAAAATCGAATTAAAGCCTTAAATTTTATGGCTGATTATCTAGAAAAAAATTCTAAAGAAATATTAGAGGCCAATAGTGCTGATTATTTAAGTGCAGAAAAAAAGGGTATTTCTAGTGCTTTACTTTCTAGATTAAAGTTATCGAAAGCAAAATTAAATTTAGGAATTGAAGGAGTAAGAAAAGTTGGAGAATTGGCTGATCCTGTAAATCAAGTTCAAATAAAAAGAGAGCTTTCAAATGGATTGATCTTAGAAAGAAAAACTGTGCCAATTGGAGTCTTAGGGGTTATTTTTGAATCAAGGCCAGATGCCGTGATGCAGATTAGTTCTTTAGCAATAAGATCAGGTAATGGATTAATGCTAAAAGGTGGTAATGAAGCCAATTTAACAAATACTGCAATAGTTAAAGCATTGCAAGAAGGTTTAAAAGCATCAGGTTTTGATAAAAATGCGATATGTTTATTAACAAGTAGAAAAGATAGCATGGCTATGTTAAATCTTGAGAAATATATTAATTTAATAATTCCTAGAGGAAGTAATGAATTAGTTAAATTTATTCAGGAGAATACAAGAATTCCTGTGCTAGGCCATGCTGATGGAATTTGTCATTTATATATAGATATTGAGGCAAATCTCGAGATGGCTTTATCAGTTGCTTTGGACAGTAAAATTCAATATCCTGCAGCATGTAATGCTATTGAAACTTTATTAATCCATAAAGATATTGCGCCAGCTTTTTTAGAAAAGGCTATCCCTTTGTTTAACTCTAATGATGTTAAATTAATTGGAGATAAAAGATCAGTTGACTTAGGGTTAAAGTATGAGGCTAGTCTAGAAGATTGGCAAACTGAATATTTAGATTTGATTTTATCGATAAAAATTGTTGATGATCTGGAAGAGGCAATCACACATATTCAAAAATATAGTTCAAAACATACAGATGGAATAATTACTGAAAATTTAAGTACGGCTAACAAATTCATGAATGAAGTTGATAGTTCAGGTGTTTTTCATAATTGCTCTACAAGGTTTGCAGATGGGTTTAGATATGGATTCGGAGCTGAAGTTGGTATATCTACTCAAACTCTCCCACCGAGGGGACCTGTAGGTCTAGAAGGTTTGGTAACTTATAAATATTTCCTAAAAGGTGATGGGAATATCGTTGATGATTTTTCATCAGGAAAGGCTATCTATACACATAAAGATCTTTAAAACTTTTAAAGATGGAAACTTTTTTAAAAATTGAGAATATTAAACTTTGGGCTAGAGTTGGCGTTCTTGATGAAGAAAGGGAATTAGGACAACTATTTAGTTTGGATATATTTTTGTGGACGGACTTTGAAAAATGTACTTCAAATGATGATATTAAAAAAACAGTTGACTATTCAAAATTAGTTGAAATTTTAAAAGATCACTCAAAAAAAATATATTGTTTTACAATCGAAAAATACTCAAATGCTATTTTAGAAATCATTGATCAGAAATTTAAGCCTTCTAAAATTAAAATTATTTTGACAAAATGTAATCCCCCAATTATTGGTTTTGATGGGAAGGTGTCAATAGTAAGAGTTCTTGAAAATAATTGAAGTATTGGAAAAAAGAAATCCTATTTTATTGATTCATGGACTTTGGAATACTTCAAGTATTTTTTCTTCTATTACCTCAAAACTTGATCATATTGGCATTGAATATTTTGCCCCAACTCTTAAGCATTCATATGGAATGACTTCAATTCTGGATTTGACTAATAAATTAAACGAATTAATTTTAGAGAAATATGGTTTAGAAAAAGAAATAGATATTTTGGGATTTTCTATGGGAGGAATAATTGGTAGGTACTGGCTTCAAAAATTTAATGGATATAAAAGAACAAGAAGATTAATATCTGTAGGTTCCCCTCACAAAGGAACTTTGATGGCTCAATTAATACCTGAATACCCTTTTAAAGGAATCTCAGAAATGAAAATAAATAGTAAATTTTTGAGAGAACTTGCTGATAATGATTTTTTTCTTGATAATATCGAGTGTATAAATTTTTTTACTTACTGGGATCTAATGGTTTTCCCTAGCTGGTGGACAAATTTAAATTTTGGGAAAAAAATATCAGTAAAAGTATATAAACATAGAAATCTTGTAAGAAATAAATCTGTGGTTAAAAAAATAATTGATGAAATTATTATATAGTTCCAGATAGACCCAAGTGTCTTATTAAAGGATCTGTTTGTGGCTCTCTTCCCCTGAAAAGTTTAAATATTTCTAATGGAGGTAAGCTTCCACCTAGACTAAGTATTGTATCTTTAAATTTCTTTCCTATTAACTTTAAATCTTCAGAGTTTTCTAGATCAGCTTCTTCAAACATTGAAAATGCATCAGCACTCAGAACCTCAGCCCACTTATATGAGTAATATCCTGCAGAATATCCGCCCGCAAATATATGACTAAAACAACAAAGAAATTGATCTTCTTGAATTGGTTCAATAACAGTAGTTTGTTGTGCAATTTCTCTTCTAATTTTATCAGCTGTTTTACCTTCGTTTTTTTTAATACTACTGTGTAATTTGAGGTCTGTTATCGCGAAATGTAGTTGTCTAAGAGTAGCCATACCACAATTAAAAGTTCTATTCTTTAAGAGCTTTTCGAAATTTTCGTCGGATAATTTTTCACCTGTTTTATAGTGCTTAGCAATATTCAAAAGTGTGTTTTTGTGGAAACACCAGTTTTCCATAAATTGACTTGGAAGTTCGACTGCATCCCATTCAACATTATTGATCCCAGCTGCTTGAGGAAGATTTACAGTAGTAAGCATGTGTTGAAGACCATGACCAAATTCATGGAACAATGTCTGAACCTCTTCAAAACTCATCAAACTTGGTTTATCTTTTGATGGTGGAGTTTGATTACAGACAAGATAAGCTACAGGGAGAGACTTTTTGCCGATATTTTTTTTATTCAAACATTCATCCATCCAGGCCCCTCCTCTCTTTGATTCAGGTCGAGAATATGGATCGAGGTAGAAAGATGCTATTTTATTACCCTCTTCATTAAGGATATTAAAAAATAAAACGTCATCATTCCAAAGAGGTACTTCACCAGTTGCCTCTACTACTTTAATTTCAAAAAGCTTTTCGCTTAATCTAAATAAACCCTGCAAAACATCATTTAGTGGGAACCAAGGTCTCAAAGATTCTTGATCCAAATTGAGCTTTTCCTTTCTAAGAAGTTCTGCCCAATAACTAATATCCCAAGGTTGGATATTCTGCGATTTTGGAAACCCATTAGCTTTAGAAAACTTTTCGAGCGCTTCTAATTCGATTTTTGCGGTTTTGAATGCTGGTTCTCTCAATTCTTCTAAAAGGTTCTCAACATTTTTAATTTCTTTGGCCATTTTCGTTGACAAACTTAGTTCTGCCCAACTTTTGTAACCGAGAAGATTAGCCTGTCTAGTTCTAAGAGATAAAATTTCTTCAATAATTTGAGTATTATTTTTTTCTCCTTGAGATGCTCTACCAACGAATGCCTTATATAGTTTTTCTCTAAGGTTACGATCGGTGGCATATGTCATGAATGAAGTATAAGTTGGAATATCTAGACTTAATTTCCAGGGACCATTTTTAATATCAACTTCGTCATCCTTTTTTAAGTGATTATGTGCAGAAATTGCCATCAATTCACGCACTCGTTCAGGAAGACCATCGATTTCAGATTTTTTATTTAATATTAAAACCCATTTATTAGTTGCATCAAGAACATTATTGCTGAAGTCTGTTGATAGCTTTCCAAGCTTTTCTGAAATGATATTGAATTCTTCTTGATCATTCTTTTGTAGTGAAATTCCTCTATGTTGCATTTCAATAATTTCTTTATCCAAAATTCTATTTTTGATTTGATCGAAGTTATTTGTCTCTTTAAGCTTGACTAAAGAATTATAAATTATTTTACTTTGTCCGAATTTATTACTCAAGCTAATAATCTCTGGAAGAAATTTTGAATAAATGTCTCTAAGACCTTCAGAATTATTTACTGCATTTAGATGACTTATTACTCCCCAACTCCATCTAAGAATTTCATTGACTTCATCTAGGGGATTTATTACCTTTTCCCAAGTTAAATCGTTTTCAATCAAATAATTAGATAAATTTTTCTCAATGTTTTTAAAATCTTCAGCTATTTTTTCTAGTACTACTGGGAATTGATTACTTATTCTTTCAGGAGTAAATTTTTTAAATTCTGGTAATTCTCCATATTTAAAAATTGTGGTATCCATTTATTTAAATAATCTAATTAACTAAAGTTGGTATTGATCCTATTAATTTAGCTAGAGTCAGCTGCTGACTGAGAGCATTCGTTGAAGATTCGTATAAATTTATCGCAATTTTTGGCCAAAAACCTATCACTAAAGTAGGCAACAATAAGCTGAACCCAATGGTCAATTCTCGACCATTCATCTCTTTGACTGTAGCTAGTGCAGGAATTCTAGGGCCAAAGAATACTCTTCTACACATTGATAGTAGATATATTGGTGTCAGTACTAAACCTATAGCTGCAATAAGAATAGTGATCGATCTAAAGATAGAGCTGAACCCTTCTTGACTAGTAATCCCTAAAAATACAGTAATTTCACTTATAAATCCGCTCATCCCAGGTAATGCTAGAGAGGCCAAAGAACTTGCCAAGAAAAAAGCAAAAGTTATTGGTAGGACTTTTGCTAAACCACCCATATTTGGTATCGAAAGAGTATTTGTTCTTTCATAAAATGAGCCCGTAACAAAAAACATAGCTGCAGCGATAAGTCCGTGACTTATCATTTGGAGCATTGCCCCACTTATACCCAATGCATCTACAGCTCCAATCCCTAACAGAACAAAACCCATGTGACTCACAGAGCTACATGCAATTCTCCTTTTAACATTGTCTTGAGCAAATGCATTAAGAGCTCCATAAATTATATTAATTATTCCAAGAATAATTAGCGCAGGCGCAATTTGAAGATGTACTTCAGGTAATATTTGAACATTGAATCTTAAAAGAGCATAACCTCCCATTTTTAAGAGTATTCCCGCTAGTAACATTGAAACTGGAGCATTAGCCTCTCCATGTGCATCAGGTAACCAAGTATGTAAGGGAAAGATAGGAAGTTTTACTCCAAAACCAATTAAAAATCCTAAATAAGATAATAAAGCTAAGCTGCCCGTTACATGTTTATTGGTTAAATCGGTAATATTTAAAGTAAATGTATCACCACTCAAGGCAAGCGCTAATCCACTTATGAGTATTAATAGAGAAGCTAAAGCTGTATAAAGAATGAATTTAGTTGCCGCATATAATTTCTTCTTCCCTCCCCAAATCGCAATTAGAAGATATACCGGAACTAATTCAAGTTCCCATGCCAAGAAAAATAATAGGAAATCTTGAGAAAGGAAAACCAGTGCCTGTGCTGATGCTTGGACTAATAAAAGAGCAAAATATAGATTAGATTTTTTCTTAATTTTCCAACTAGCCGCAGCTGATAAAAATGTAATTAACCCACTTAATGCTACTAAAGGAGCAGATAACCCATCCACGCCAAGAGACCATTCCAAGCCAATAGATGGTAACCAGGAAGCTCTTTCTACCAGTTGTAAAGAGCTATCTGAAGTATTGAATTTTTGAAGAAGGACGCCGATTATTAGTAAAAAATCTATAAATAAAAAACTTAATGAGATATTTCTAGGGAGTGTATTATCTTCTCCTTCTTTTGAACTCAAGAAAGGCATTATTAATGCCCCAACTAGAGGCAGTAAAACAATAGATGATAGCCAAGGAAAAGATTCTAAATTCATTTATGGAATGAATAATTTTTTTATTCTAGTTGAAGTTGTACTAGCTTGAGACTATAACATTAAAAATGCCTAAGTAAAACTACTTACCAGAGACAGTGCAAAATTCGCTGCCCGTTGTTTGAACGTTTAAGAAAGGCGCTCTGCTAGCTACACCTGACTTCTCCCATGCTTTCACCATAGCTTGACTGACGTTTTTACCATTTTCTTTTTTACACAAAGCTAAGATACTCGGCCCAGCCCCACTAATTGCACATCCTAAAGCACCTGCATTTAGTGCTGCATCCTTAACTTCTAATCCACCCTTAATAAGTTTCCATCTGTAGGGTTCATGTAGCTTATCAAACATTCCCTCTTTTATGAGTTCCGCATTTCCTGCTTTCAAGCCGTTTAGTAACAAAGTAAGTGCCCCCATATTTGTCACTGCATCAGCTATAGGTACATTCTTGGGCATAACTTTTCTTGCTTCACTTGTGCTTAGACGAATTGCAGGTATTGCTACAACAGCTTTAATTGAATCGTGCCAATCACATCTAATGATTCTCCATCTCTGAGAAGAAGACCTGGCTGTCAAACAAAGCCCACCTAGAAGAGAGGGAACTACATTATCAGGATGACCTTCTATAGCGATGGCAAGTTCAAGGAGTTTTTCTTTGGGCAATGGAGAGTTCATTATTGCATTTGCTCCGATTAGTCCGGCAACTATTGCTGTAGCACTACTTCCCAGCCCGCGTGCAGGCGGCACTGCCAACTTAACTCTTGCTTCAAGTGCAAAAGGATCCATATTTGCGCTCTCCCATACTTTCTGAGCTGCTCTAAAAACTAAGTTTTCAGGTCCTCCTCTTAAATGATTACCATCTGTACTTTCCATTATTAAATCAAATCTATCTCCACCACCTTCAATTCTCGTAAAAATAAACTCATTATATAAATCTAATGCTGCTCCAAGACAATCGAATCCCGGCCCTAAATTGGCAGTTGTGGAAGGGACTGTCACCCTTATTTTTTTACCTACTTCAGGAATAGACATTTTTTGTTTTTAAGTTTTTAAAAGCATTTTTGCTCTGCAGGCTGCACTAAAAAGTCCAAACTCTTCATCTAAAATTACTTTTATAGGTATTGTTTTAAGAATATCTTTTAATCTTCCCTTATCGAAAAATTGTTTTAAAAATAAGTCTGATTTAAAGTTTTTGAAATGTTTTGACGCTGTTCCTCCAGAAATCCATAATCCACCAAAGCACAATTCTTGAAGAGCAACATCTCCCAATAGTGAGGCATAAGCGCCTAACCATATCCTCTCAACTTCAATCATTATTTGATCCCCTTCTTTAGAAAGATTACAAATTTTTTCAGGGAGTTCTTTTCTCGCAGTATCAAAAATTTCCATTTTTTTTAAATATTGTTGTAGAGGATGGTTTTGGGCATCGGGTTTGCTTAGTCTCCATTCGGCAATTCTTGATAAACCAGTGCCGCTAATAATTCTTTCACAAGATATCCTTTCAACTTGAAGGTAATTCTTAAGCCAAATTTTTAATTCCCATTCTAATTTTGACTTTGGGGCGTACTCAACATGACCACCTTCACTAGCAAGAACTTTTACCTTTTTCCCTGATATTATTCCTCTTGCAATGCCCAAACCAGTCCCCGCTCCAACAATGGCATGCAAATCATTATTAGCACCTTCAGAATTGGATCCATTTTGGATAGTAGAATATTGATTTTTTTTTAAAAAAGGTATTCCATAAATTTGTACAGCAAAATCATTTATTAGCTCACAGCTTTTAAAATTAAATTTGTTCTGTAAATCATTTCCAGAAATATTCCATGATAAGTTAATGATTTTTGCGTTGTTTTTAGATAAAGGACCAGCTACAGCAAAACATGCAGAAGAAGGATGAGTAATATTTTTGCATTCATTTTTGAGAAAATCTTCTAGGATCAGTTCAAAAGAATCCCAATCAGATGATATATATTTCTTCTTGAATAACAATTTAGGCGAATCATCATTTATTACTCTTTCAAATATTCCCAATAGAACCTTGGTACCTCCTAAATCACAAGCCAGAAAATTCATCTATTAAAAATTATTTTGTTCTCCCTTTTTTTTCTATTAATTCATCCATTAATTTGTATAGATTAGGTAGGCCAAAAATTCCTAAATTTGTTCCATCCAAAGCTCTTAAAGCGACTGAATCAATTTCCTCTTCTTTATCGCCAATAACTGCAATTAAGGGAACTCTTCCGAGAGTTGCCTCTCTTATTTTATATCCTATTTTTTCATTCCTAATATCAACTTTTGATCGGTAACCATTATTATTTATTAATTCATTTAACTTTAAACACTTTTCAATATTTCTATCAGTAATGCTTAATAAAATTATTTGATAAGGCGCAAGCCAAATTGGGAATTTTGCCTCATATTGTTCAATTAAGATTCCAATAAATCTTTCAAAGGAACCCAAAATTGCTCTATGAAGCATAACTGGATTTCTTTTCTCATTATCAATATCTACATAAGTTGCATCTAATCTAATAGGCATTGAGAAATCAACCTGAATAGTACCGCATTGCCAAACTCTATTAAGACAATCTTTTAAGGAGAATTCTATTTTGGGACCATAAAAAGCCCCCTCTCCTGGTTGGAGTTCCCATTTTAGGTTCTTATTATCGAGAGCTTTGGTAAGAGCCTCCTCTGATTTATTCCAAATCTCTTCACTACCTACCCTTTTTTCAGGACGGGTTGATAATTTGATAATGATTTCATCAAAACCAAAAGTTTTATAAACTTCGAAAACAAGATCTATAAAAGTTGATACCTCTTCTTGAATTTGCTCTTCTGTGCAGAATATGTGTGCATCATCTTGAGTAAAGTTTCTCACTCTCATTAAGCCATGTAGTGCACCGGAGGGCTCATTTCTGTGACAAGAACCAAATTCAGCAAGACGAATAGGTAAATCCTTATAACTTTTTAAACCTTGATTAAATACTTGAATATGACATGGACAATTCATTGGTTTAATTGCATAAGTTCTATTTTCTGATGCAGTAGTGAACATATCGTCTCTAAATTTTTCCCAATGACCGGATTTTTCCCAGAGAGATTTATCAACAGCTTGTGGGGTTTTGATTTCTAAATAATCATTTTTTTTGAGTATTTCTCTTATATACTTTTCCAGAACTTGGTAGATTGTCCATCCATTTGGATGCCAAAAAATCATTCCTGGAGATTCTTCTTGTATATGAAATAGTGAATGTTTTTTACCAAGTTTTCTATGATCTCTTTTTTCCGCTTCTTCAATTCTTGTTAAATAATCTTTGAGTTCTTTTTCTTTTGCCCATGCAGTTCCATATATTCTTTGTAATGATTCATTCTCACTACTACCTCTCCAATATGAACCTGATAATTTAATTAATTTAAAGTGTCTCAAATGTCTAGTGTTAGGAACGTGAGGCCCTCTGCACATATCGATATATTCTTCATGCTTGTATAAATTGATGAGACCTTCTTCAGGAATTTCTTCAATAATTCTTAATTTAAAAGTCTCATCTCTTTCTTTAAAAGTTTTAATTGCCTCTTCTTTAGAAACTTGTAAAATTTCAACGTCATAGTTTGTTTTTATTAATTTATTAATTCTATTTTCGATTTTCATTAAATCTTCAGGAGTAAATCTGTGTTCAGAGAAAATATCGTAATAAAAACCATCTTCAATTACAGGCCCAATAGCCATTTTAGTATCAGAGTAAATTTGTTTAACTGCATGACCAATAAGGTGAGCGAAAGAATGTCTTATTATTTCAATTCCTTCTTTATCTTTTGATGTGATGATTACAACTTTGGAATCTTTATTTATAGGAATTGTTGCATCAAGAAGAACATCATTTACTTTCCCAGCAATTGTTGCTTTTGCTAATCCAGCACCTATACTCTGGGCAATTTCAAGAATAGTTACAGATTTTTCGAAAACCTTTTTTGAACCATCAGGCAAGGTAATTATTGGCATAATTTATTTCTCCATTTCAAAAAATCCTAGTTTTGATTTAATTCTTTTTAACGTCTGATTCGCTAAATCTTCAGCTTTTTCCTTCCCTTCATTGAGGATTTTATTTAGTTGATAGGGATCATTTATTAATAAATTATATTTTTTCTGAATAGGTTCTAGCGATTCAATAAGTTGTTCGGTAATTAATTTTTTAAATGTCCCCCATCCAGTCTCTAAGAATTCATTTTCACATTGAGAAATTTCTTTGCCAGATAATATTGAATAAATCATCAAAAGATTTTTAGATTCTGGTCTCTCAGGGTTGTTAAATTCAATTCCAATAGAACTGTCACTTTTTGCTTTTTTAATTTTTTTTGTGATTATTTCAGGAGGATCTAATAAGTTAATGCGACTGCCCTCATTGGGATCACTTTTGCTCATCTTTTTTGAACCATCAATTAAACTCATTATTTTTGAACCATTCTTCATGATGATTGGTTGAGGGATCTTTAAAATATTTTTATCCTTACTAAATCTGGCATTAATTCTCTGTTGTGCAATATCTCTGGCAAGTTCAAGATGTTGTTTTTGATCCTCACCTACTGGTACGAAGTCAGCATCATAAAGAAGGATGTCTGCAGCCATAAGTATTGGATAGTCAAATAATCCAATAGATACATTATTACCTTGTTGTATGGATTTTTCTTTAAATTGAATCATTCTTTCCATCCAATTTATTGGGGTCATGCAATTTAATATCCAACAAAGTTCTGAATGCGCTGAAATCTGACTTTGGACAAAAATTGAGCATTTATTGGGATCTATCCCACAAGCGACGTACAAAGCCGCTGTAGAGATAGTGTTTTTAGATAATTCTTTGGGATTATATGAGGCTGTTATTGCGTGCAAATCAACTACACATAGAAAAGTTTCATATTGCTCTTGAAGCGTAACCCAATTATTTATGGCCCCAAGCCAATTCCCAATATGTAAATCACCAGTTGGTTGAACTCCCGAAAGAATTCTTTTTTTATTTGCCATCCTCTTCTACTTCGCTAGATTGGATCTCTTCAGTTGATGAACTTTTTACAGGTCTTGCAAAAGGGTCAGGTGATGTTTTTGTCTTTTCTTCATAGGAATTTTGTGATTGTCTACTGGGAGAAGAGTTTTTATTATTTTTTGCATATTCTTTGATTGATTTAATCAATTTTTCGTCTTTGATCATTTCGCTAAGTGTTCTAACAGAGAAACCAAGAACTGCAACGGTAGACCTTAATTGAAAGGACTCTTGTATTGATTTAACAGCTTTCATTTCGTTATCACTCAATCTTATGCGGAATCCACCCCCATCTCTTCTGCCGCCCGATCTCTCTCTGAAATTAGATCTTTCATTGTTAGAACGACCTCTGTAATTTTCTTGTCCAGGATTATTGCTGAAATTTGAATTAGACATCTTAATGTTTCTTAAGTTATTTAAATAGTCTATTAACTTAGCATCTTGTTATGCAATAAGTCTTTTTAAAAGGCTTAAAATTTTATCTTTTGATTAACGACTTATGAAATTTTGCTTTTCTCATTCACAACTTGCATTAAAATAAAATTAGAAAAATAAAGAATTGTGTTTGATATTAGTAAAGACAACCTTTTAAAGGATTTCATAAAGTTTCCAAAAAAAAATCTTCTTATTATTTTATTATTGTTAGGTTTTGGGGAATGGTTTGTCAGTGACTTAATTCATTTTGCAGGAGGCTCAATAGGATTTTTTGCGTTGTGTTTGGGGGGATATTTTTACTTGAAGAATGATAAGCCTAAATTTAATGAGCCAAATAATTTAGATGGTTGGATAAATCTATGTAATGAAGATTTAACTTTTTTTGAAGAACTTGAAGTAACAAATGAATTAGAAAAACAGAATTCAAAAAGACAAAAAACACTTGAATCTATTCTTAATAGATGCGAAAAAGAAAAAATAAGTTGCATTGGGAAAAAAGATAATCAAAGTTTTCAATCTGTTTTGAAAAGTAATTTCAAAACAGATAAGTTTGACTTTGATTTATACGAAAAACTGCCTAAATACAATTCTTCTCAAGTTATTCCAGAAGAAGTTTTGAAGAGTGATGCAATCTTGTATTTTATAAACTTGCCTTTGTCGGCAAATGATTTTTTGTGGCTGGAAAAGGTTCCTAAAAATATGCCAATCTGGTTGGTGGCTTTAACTTCCAACCAAATAGAAGCCAAAAATCAGATAGAAGACCTAAAGTCTCAAATTTCGAGTGACTTTATAAACAAAATTATTACTTTTGATGTGAATAAGAGTGAAATAACAAATATACCTTTTTCTTTAAGGAGGTTTTTCATAAGTTCATCTAAAAATATTGAAAATACAAAAAAAAGGCTCTTGAAAGAACTTCATGCGGCCTGGCAATCTGAAATTGAAGGTATAAGAAGAATGCAGTTAAAAGGTATACAAAGAAAAAATCAAATTCTTGTCGCAACAACTGTTTTCTTATCTCCTATCCCATCAATTGATGTTATGGCAATGACAGTATTAAATTCTTTAATGATTAAAGAAATTAAGTCTATATGGGGATGTAATTGGTCTCCTGAAATTTTAGATAAAGTATCCAAAGAGATTTTAAAGACTGCAATAGCTCAGGGAGTTATTGAATGGAGTGGACAGACTTTAATTGGAATAACAAAATTACATGGCCCAAATTGGCTTGTCTCTGGAACATTTCAGGCTGTCAGCGCTGCTTATTTAACAAGAGTAGTATCCAGTTCTTTAGCTGATTTTATGGCAATAACCAAAGGAGTAGAAGAACCTGATTTGGATTTCATAAAGAAAAATTCTGAGAAAATTGTAGAAGAAGCTTTTGAAAAAGAAAAAATAAATTGGAAAGGATTTATTTCTGATCTTAGAAAACCACTTATGAAACTATCTTTTAGTTCATAATCCAAGGATGAATTTTAAATATGAAAAAAAAATTTCTTTTTTTAAGTTTGATACTTCTGCTTTCTCTTGCTTCAGGCTCGTGTAGGAGAGTAGCAAATAAAAATGAGAGTAAAGAAGTAATACTGGCAAGTTTCACTGTTTTGGCTGACATAATTAGTAATGTTGCTAAAGATGAGTTTATTGTTAGATCAATAACAAAACCTGGAGTTGAAGTTCATGGCTACCAACCAACTCCAAGCGATTTGGTAAATGCCTCTAGTGCTTTTGTTTTTATTGATAATGGATTTGGATTTGAATTATGGGCTGAAAAATTTGTTTCTAATTTAAGAGTTAATAGAATTACTGTCGCAGATGATTTAGATCCTATCTTTATCAGTGAAGATTTTTATAAAGGGAAACCCAATCCTCATGCCTGGATTTCTCCAAAAAGAGGGATCCTATACGTGGATATTCTGGTAGATTCTTTATCAAAATTGAGACCAACCAAGAGGATATTATTTGAAGAAAATGGAAAAATTTATAAAGATAAACTCTCTAAAATAGATAAAGAATTCTCACTTTTTATTAATAACTTAAATAAAGACAGAAGGTATCTAGTAAGTTGTGAAGGTGCTTTTTCATATCTAACAAATGATTATGGATTAGAGGAGGTTTATTTATGGCCAGTTAATGCTGAGAGTCAACTTACTCCCAAAAGAATGACAAGAACAATCTCACTAGTTAAAGAAAAAAATGTTCCATCTGTATTTTGCGAAAGTACTGTAAGTAACGAATCTCAAATGGTTGTTGCAAACGAAACTGGGGCTAATTTTGGAGGAAATCTTTTTGTTGATTCATTATCCGATGATAGAGGGCCTGCCAGTACATATATAAAAATGCTTGAGCATAATTTGGATTTAATTAAAAAAGGTCTTTTTTGAATTATGGAATCAATCAATTATCAAAACTTTAGAATTGATGCAGAGAATATTTGCGTAGATTACAACGGTAAGGTGGCTTTGTATGATGCAAATTTAAGATTGAAACCTGGCCAGATTTGTGGGTTAGTAGGTATGAACGGGGCTGGTAAAACAACTTTTTTTAATGCTTTAACTGGCTTTGTAAATATTTCAAAGGGAAAAATTAGAATAAATGGAGAGTCTGTAAGATCTGCTCAAAAAGATCAGACAATTGCTTATGTTCCTCAAAATGAAGGAATTGATAGTCAATTTCCAGTAAGTGTTTGGGATGTAGTGATGATGGGAAGATATGGTTCGATGAATATTTTTAGATGTCCTAGAGAGTCTGATGTTCAGGCGGTTAAAGATGCTATTGAGAGAGTTGATCTTACTGATCATTTATCTACGCCTATTGCAAACTTATCTGGAGGTCAGAGAAAACGAACTTTTTTAGCTAGAGCAATTGCGCAAAGAGCGTCAATATTACTTCTTGATGAGCCTTTTTCAGGTGTTGATATAAGAACTGAGAAACTTATCTCGGAATTATTTATTCAATTTAAAAATGAGGGGAAAACTATATTATTATCAACGCACGATATGATTCATGTCCGTGAATTTTGTGATTTGGTTCTTTTAATAAATAAAACTGTTGTAGCTTATGGCGAGACCTCTGAAGTGTTTACTCCTGAAAATATTACAACCACTTTTGGAGGGATTTCTCCTGATTTCTTGTTTGGACCAGAATCCTAAATCTTAAATTATGGAGCTCTTTCCTTTTTTAACTTTAGATTCATTCATAAGAGATCCTTTAACCCATGAATTTATGAGGAAAGCACTTCTTATGAGTTCATTAGTTGCAGCTGTTTGTGGTTTCCTATCAAGTTATTTGACTCTTAAAGGATGGGCTTTAATGGGAGATGCAGTGTCACATTCAGTAATGCCTGGTGTTGTGGTTGCTTATGCATTGGGTCTTCCTTTCTCATTAGGGGCATTTATTTTCGGAGTTGGTTCCGTGGCATTGATAGGGTTTATTAAGCAGAAATCTAGAGTTAAGGAAGATACTGTTATTGGGTTGGTATTTACTGGATTTTTCGCTCTTGGAATAGTATTGGTTTCTAAAATTAAAAGTAATATTGATCTGCACTCTATTCTTTTTGGCAGTCCATTAGGAATATCACTTTCAGATGTAAAACAAACCATATTCATTTCTTTATTGGTAGTGATCCTTTTATCAATTTTTAGAAAAGATTTAATGCTTTATTGTTTTGATCCTAGGCATGCAAAAACAGTTGGGATTAATGTATTTTTTCTTCATTATTTACTCCTCACATGCTTATCTTTGGCAGCTGTTGTGGGCTTGCAGTCTGTTGGAATTATTTTGGTAGTTGCAATGTTGATTACACCAGGGGCTACAGCATATTTACTTACGGATAAGTTTGATAATATGACAATAATTTCAGTTTTAAGTGCAATTATCTCAAGCCTTATAGGAATATACATTAGTTTTTGGTTTGATCTTGAAACAGGTGGATCAATTGTCTTGGCCCAAACTTTTATATTTTTATTTGCTTTTTTATTCGCTCCAAGATATGGAATATTTAAGTTAAAGAAATTATTTGCTGGGTATAAATGATAGTGGTTGAAGAAAATTTAAAAAGGTGGAATTGGTGGCCATTATTTCCCTTATATCCTTATGGAAAAAAGAAAACAATTTTAAGAGAATTAATTCCTGATCAAATATGGTCCTTGGAACAAATACAGGGACTTTATTATGTAGCGGTTCCAATAAGAATGACCGTAATAAAGGTTGATAATGGATTAATGCTAATAAATCCCCTGCCTCCAACAAAAGAATTAATAAATGAGTTAGAAAAATTAATTACGACTCACGGCAACGTAAAAACAATAATTCTACCAAGTGCCTCTGGACTAGAACATAAAATCGGACTGCCATCTCTTTCAAGAATTTTTAATGATGCAGAAATTTGGCTTTGTCCTGGACAATGGAGTTTCCCAATAAATCTGCCACTAGATTTTTTAGGAATTCCATCAAAAAGATCAAGAATACTGTTTGAGGAAGGTACTCCACACACAAACTCCTTTAAATGGTCTTCATTAGGACCACTAAATTTAGGACTTGGAAGATATCAGGAGATAAGCTGTTTCCATTATCCTACGAAAACTCTTCATGTAACAGACGCAATAGTTGGAATAGACTCCACACCACCTGAGATATTTAATTTTGATCCAACTCCACTTCTTTTTCATTCCAGAGAGAGAGGAGATGAACCTTTGATTGACTCCATCGAACAAAGAAAAAAAGGATGGAAAAGGTTAGTCTTATTTTCATCTTTTTTGAAACCAGGTAAGTTAAATATTCCACCTTTAAAAGAAATATTTAATTATTCATTCAAAAAAGATCTTAGAAATTGGAGATCTCATTTCGGAATTTATCCCTTTTTATGGGACGAAGATTGGGAAACCTCTCTTTTTGAAATAATGGGTAAAGATACTCCTAAGATTCAAATTGCACCAGTTTTACAAAAATTAATTTTTCCACGTTCAAAAGAAGTTTTACTTAAATGGCTAGAAAATATCAAATCTTTTGAAGATATGGAATATTTAATTCCAGCTCATTTTACGGCACCAATAAAATTTACAATAGAAGATTGTCAAAAATTAATTGATGAAATTAATTCCCAAAAGTGGGACAAACTTCCTGAGGATAATAAATTTTTGATTAGTTTATATAAAAAATTGTTTGAATTAGGAATAATTCCCGAAGAAGTGAATATTTAAAAACTTTTATTCTTCAATAGACATGTTTTCATCATTTTTAAGAGTTTGTTCCAGCTCTTTTCTTTGCTCCATTTGTCTTAAGAAATATCCTGTCATCATTGCAGAAGATAATAAATTAGCGATGTTGTCTTTTGAAGATGTTATTTTTACATCGAATTGATCTGAAGGAAGCATTCCAAGAAGGCCTTGAACGTTATGTCTAATAATTTCTTGAATATCTTCACTAGCTGATTTTGCAACTCTTTGCAAAACTTCAGGAGATTGTTTTTGTAAATATTGTATTAAATCATTTTCATCGTTTGGATCATTATTTTCAGTAGCAAGAAATTCTGGATTAAACATTTCTACAACTTCAAGATATAAAAACCCTACAACATCGCGTACCCATTAATCTAAATTATTAAGGGCAGGGAACCGAATAGGTCCAATTTTATTAAATGGCCAATATCTAAAAATAGCTTTACCAATAACCTTTTCATAGGGTAAAAATCCCCAAATATGAGAGTCCATACTGTTATTTCTATTATCTCCCATCACCCATAATGAATCTTCTGGGACAATAATAGGTCCTATAGAATAATTAATATTTTTGTCAAAAACGAAATTTTTTTGAGCGATATCATTTAAGTAAAGGTTACCATCTCTTACTTCTACCTTGTCTCCAGGTATTCCAATTACTCTTTTTATTAGTGCAGTATCTGCTTCATAACCAGCATTAATTAATTGTTCCGGAACTTTAAAAACAACTATTTTATTTTTTAATTTTGAGAAATTTGATTTGGATGTGATTTTGGGGGTTACTTTCTCAACAAGAATTTTATCTTGTATTTGAAGTGTTGGTAGCATTGAACCGGACGGAATCCATCTTGGTTCTATAACCTGCCATCGTATAATTAGAGCTATAGATATCCAAATTAAAAGATTTTTTAAATCCTTTAGTATTGAATTTATTTTTTCTTGAGTTGTAGACATGTTTTATTTAATTCAGTTCTAAGGAAAATCCCAAAGCATTTATATAAATTATGACATCATCTATTGAATGCAAAAATTTTCTTAGAAGTTTACAACTTTTGAATCTTCTTATAAAAATAGGAGTTCAAAATTTAATACTATGTCCTGGTAGTAGATCAGCACCTTTAGCAACAGCTGCTGGAGAATTAAATAAATTAGGACTAGTAAATATTTTTAATTCAATAGATGAGAGATCAGCGGGATTTCACTCTCTTGGGATTTCTACTGCATCAGGTAATCTTTCTTTAGTTATTACAACTTCTGGGACTGCCGTAAGTAACTTATTGCCAGCAGCAGTCGAAGCAGACCGATCTTGTAAAGGTATTATATTTCTTACTGCCGATAGACCCTTAAGATTAAAAGATTGTGGCGCTAATCAAACAGTAAATCAAGAAGATTTTTTGAGCTCAGTCTGTAGAAGGGTTTTAAGTACAAATCTAGATGGACTTCATGAAACACAAGAAAATGAAATCTTAGATTTAGTGCGAATTACTGAGAAACAGATATCAACTTTCCCTGGTCCTATTCATTTAAATATTCCTATTGATAAGCCTTTAGATATTTCACTTTTGAATAAAAAAAATGTTTTAGAGGTTTTTGAAAGAATTTATTTAAAGAAAAAATATGTCTTTCAGAAAGTTGACATAAAGTCTGATAAAAAGAAATTCTTAGAAATTTCAAAAAGTTTAAATTTAGATGAATCTGGAATTATTTTGGTAGGTCCCTATCAAGGTTCCATAAATGACTTGCCTTCTTTTAACAATTCTTTAGGACAATTACAAGAAATTACTGGTTGGCCAGTATTTGCTGATCCTGTTTCAGGCGTTTATTCTGATTTGAGAGGGTTAGTTGTAAATTGGGAATTAGTCTTAAGGAAAAATAAGAATTTAATAAATTGTTATCAACTTTTGAGGCTTGGTCCTATGTCATCCTCAAATGATTTGGAGAAGTTTTTAATGAACTTCCAAGGGGTACAAATTCTTATAAAAGAAAAAAACAAAAGAAAACTGGATCCTATAAAAAAATCATTTGAATATGATTTTGGGTTATCAAATTTTACTTCTCTATTAAAAGAAGAGTTATCAATTAACGAAAAAAATAAAAAGTCTCTTACTCCGTTAGCCCTAGATCTAATAGAGAAAGGTAACCAAGTTAAAGAAATTTTAAAGGAGAATATTACTTATGAGAATCAAATTACTGAGTATCAGCTCGCAAATCTTGTTCCAAAACTTTGGCCAGCTAACAATCCAATAATGCTCTCAGCGAGTAGCCCTATCAGAGATTGGCTTACATTTTCTGAGAATGGTACTTTAACAAGAAATTGTTTCAGCTTTAGAGGAGCCTCTGGCATAGACGGTACTTTATCTCTTGCATTAGGAATTTCTAGAATTAAAAATCCTCTACTTCTCGTAACAGGAGATTTGGCTTTTCTTCATGATATAAACGGTTGGCTTATTGAAAACTCAATCGACATGAATTTAACAATTCTTCTAATAAATAATAATGGCGGAAACATATTTAATCGTATTTATAAAAAAAATTTTAAAGAAGATGAATTAAAAAAACTATTTCTTATGCCTAAAGAAATAAACTGGCCGAAACTTGCCGAGGGCTATCAAGTAAACTTTAGAAGTGTGGCAAATTTTAAAAAATTACGAGAGGCATTCGATTGGAGCATTTCTATCGAGAAATCTGTAATAATTAAAGTTGATATTGATCCACAAAATGAAATTTGTGAAAAAAATTCCCTGCTAGAAAAAATAATTGGCAGTTAAATTTATTATTTTCTATCTTTGAATAATTAGGATTCATGAAAGTATTACCTGGTAAAACAAATTTAAATTGGTCAGAATGCAAATCTTATGAGGATATATTGTTTCATAAATCTGATGAGGGAATTGCGAGAATTGCAATTAATCGGCCTGAAAAAAGAAATGCATTTAGGCCACAAACTGTAGATGAACTTATCAACGCATTTAATATCGTAAGAAATGATGAAACTATTGGCGTAGTTCTCTTTACAGGTGCGGGACCTGACAAGAAAGGTATTTATTCTTTTTGTTCTGGAGGTGATCAGAGCGTAAGAGGTGAAAATGGATATAAAAATGATGAAGGGAAGCAGAGATTAAATGTGCTTGAACTTCAAAGATTAATAAGAAGTTTGCCCAAAGTGGTTATTGCCTTAGTTCCTGGTTTCGCAATTGGAGGAGGCCAGGTACTTCATTTAATTTGTGATCTAAGTATCGCCTCTGAAAATGCAATATTTGGTCAAACAGGTCCAAGAGTTGGTAGCTTTGATGCCGGATTTGGATCTAGCTATTTGGCACGACTTGTTGGTCAAAGAAAAGCAAAAGAAATTTGGTTTTTATGTAGAAAATATAATTCTGAGGAAGCACTAGAGATGGGCTTGATAAATGCAATTACAAAGATTGAAGAATTAGAAGCTGAGGGTGTAATCTGGGCAAGAGAGATATTACGAAATAGTCCAACTGCTATTCGTATTCTTAAAGCTTCATTCAATGCTGAGAATGATGGGATTGCAGGTATTCAAGAATTATCTGGATACACAACTCAATTATTTTATTCCACTGAAGAAGCCCAAGAAGGTAGAGATGCCTTTCTTGAAAAGCGTCCCCCAGACTTCTCTGACTACAAGTGGACACCCTAATTTATTTTTCAAAAGAACTTTATTAAATAATTATCAATGAGAATTCTTCTTGCCGCTGCCGAATGTGCTCCAATGATCAAAGTTGGGGGTATGGGAGATGTGGTTGGTTCTTTACCTCCATCTTTGATAAAACTTGGTCACGATGTGAGGGTAATAATTCCAGGCTATGGGAAATTGTGGAGTCTTTTAGAGGTTTCGAATGAACCAGTCTTTAGAACAAATACAATGGGAACTGATTTCGCCGTATATGAAGCAAAACATCCTATTCATAATTATGTGATTTACCTAGTGGGTCATCCAATATTTGACTCTGACCAAATATACGGAGGCGAAAATGAGGACTGGCGCTTTACATTTTTTGCTAGTGCCACTGCAGAATTTGCCTGGAATTGTTGGAAACCTCAAGTTCTCCACTGCCATGATTGGCACACTGGAATGATTCCTGTTTGGATGCATCAGGATCCCGAAATTAGTACTGTCTTCACAATTCATAACTTAAAATACCAAGGCCCTTGGAGGTGGAAACTTGAAAAAATGACTTGGTGTCCTTGGTATATGCATGGAGACCACACAATGGCTGCGGCAATGTTGTACGCAGATAGGGTCAATGCTGTTTCGCCGACTTATGCAGATGAGATTAAAACCCATGAATACGGGGAAAGCCTCGAAGGATTACTTAATTACATTTCAGGTAAATTAAGGGGAATTCTTAATGGCATAGATCTTGATGAATGGAATCCAGCCAAAGATCCAGTTTTACCAGCAAAATTTAATATTAAGAATTTAGAAAATAGGCTAGAAAATAAAAAAATTCTACAGAGAGAAATGGGTCTTGAAGTTAATTCAAAAAAATATCTTTTAGGAATGGTCAGTAGGTTAGTTGATCAGAAAGGAGTTGACTTACTTTTACAAGTTACAAGAAGACTATTGGCCTATACAGATTCTCAAATTGCTGTTTTAGGTACTGGAGATAGATTTTTAGAGTCAGGATTATGGCAACTGGCATTAGATTACCCAGGAAGATTCTCAGTATTTCTTACCTATGATGATTCTTTATCAAGGCTTATATATGGTGGCTCAGATGCATTCTTAATGCCAAGTAGATTTGAACCTTGTGGGATTAGTCAACTCCTCGCTATGAGATATGGCTCTATTCCAATAGTAAGGCGAGTGGGGGGTTTAGTTGATACAGTTTTACCTCATGACCCAGAAAATAATAGTGGCACAGGTTTTTGCTTCGATCGCTTTGAACCTATAGATTTCTATACATCTTTAGTAAGGTCATGGGAAGCCTTTAGGCATAAAGATAGTTGGGAATTACTGCAAAAAAGAGCCATGAGCCAAGAGTTTAGTTGGCAAAGATCAGCTCGTGAATACGAAGTTATGTATAAGGATGTTTGCGGAATAAAAGAACCATCACCAGATGTTGCTGAAGTTGAAAAATTTTCTTACGGACAATCAGCTGATCCATCTTTAAAAAAAAGTATGACTTAATTTTTTAATGGAATTCTCTTTATCAGAAATAAACAATGTTTTGGGGGATATTAAAAATCTGAGCAAGGGGAAAAGAGATTTTTTAAATTTTAAGAATATAAGCATTGATAGTAGAACTTTATTAAAAAATGATCTTTTTATAGCCATCAAGGGTAAAAATTTTGATGGACATAGTTTTCTTTCAGAGGTTTTAAATAAAGGAGTTAAATCTGTCGTTATTAAAAAAGGGATGCAGAAATTACTTCCTAGTAATTTTCCTTATTGGGTTGTAAATGACACAACAGAGGCATTTCAAAAATTAGCATTGCTAAAAAGAAAAAAATTAAATATTCCTATTGTTGCAATAACTGGCTCAGTAGGTAAAACAACTACAAAAGAAATGATTGGTGGAGTTTTAAATAAACTTGGAAGAATTAAATTATCTCATGCAAATTTCAATAATGAGATTGGTGTAGGTCTTACTATTCTTGCTACAGATTTGCAAGATAAAGTTTTAGTTCTTGAGATGGGGATGAGAAGTCTTGGACAGATCGAGAATTTATCCAAATATAGTGAACCAGATATTGCAGTTATTACTAACATTGGCACAGCTCATATTGGATTGTTAGGTTCAAAAGAAAATATTACTCATGCAAAGTGTGAAATTAGTAAGTACTTAAATCCAGAAGGAGTTGTAATAATTCCAGCAAATGATCCATTCCTAGAAAAAACTTTAAAAGAATTTTGGAAAGGTAGAGTGATAAAAGTAAAGCTATTAAATATAGCAAATCAAAAGGAGAGTATCAAGAAGGATGATAATTTGCGAGGATTTTATAATCCTTCAAATAAATCTATTTTAATTGAAGAAAATACTTTTGAAATTTCATTAGAGGGATTTCACAATGCTTCTAATTTCTTATTTGCTTATGCAGTTGCTAAAGAGCTAGGCATTGATTTTGCAAGTTCTAATAAATTTGATTTTGTCAGTTTAGATGGAAGGAATAAAGTTCTTAAATCAGTAAAAACAACAATATATGATGAATCATATAATGCTTCCCCAGAGTCAGTAAAAGCATGTATTAAAACCCTCCTTGAAAAACCGAGAAATAAATTTTTCATATTTGGAAGCATGCAGGAATTGGGTAAAGAATCTGAAAAATATCACAAAGAAATATTCAACTTAATAAATAATTCAGATATAGAAAAGTGTTTATTTATTTGCGATAAAGATAATGAAAAAAATTACACCAATTTTTTAAAAGATAAGAAAAAATTCTTAGTTTTAAATAATATCAAAGATGTACCTCAAGAAATAAACAAATCTACAAAAAAAGGCGATTCTATTCTTATAAAAGGAAGCAGATTTTGGCAACTGGAAAAAATTATTGAATTAATTAACTAGATCAGGATTTCTTCTTTTTCCAATTCTCTATATTTACTTGCTTAGTTCTTGAGATCGCTAATGAATTATCTTTAGAGTCCTTTGTGATCACTGAACCAGCACCTGTTGTTACTGATTCCCCTAGATTTATTGGTGCTACAAAAACTGTGTTTGCTCCAATACTGGAATTTTTACCAATTTTTGTTTGATATTTTTTCTGTCCATCAAAATTTGCAGTAATAGTGCCTGCTCCAATATTTGTAGATTTTCCAATAATGGAATCACCAATATAACTCAGATGGTTTACTTTAGATTCTTCCTCTATTTGACTATTTTTAATCTCAACAAAATTACCAATTTTGCTGTAGGAAGATATTTTGGAATTAGGTCTTATATGACTATAAGGGCCAATTTTTATATGATCCATTATCTGAGAATCATAAACAGTAGAGTTTGAAATTTCACATTGTAATCCCACATTGGAATCCTCAATAAAAGTATTTGGACCGATAATGCAATGACTATTTATTTTTGTATTTCCTCTTATATGTGTATTAGCCTCTATGATTACATCCTTACCAATTTCAGCTTCTTCACTAATTGAACAACTTGCTTTATTTATAAAAGTTACACCATTAAGCATATGCTTTTCTTTAATTGAATTCTGAATACATTCCTCGCACTCTGATAGATGAATTCTGTTATTAATTCCTTGAAGCTCTCCATTATCCTCCACCTCGAGACTTAAAGAATTTTTTAGCAAAGAAATTGTATCTGTTAAGTAAATCTCTTTTTGATTATTATTGCTTTGCAAGGTATTAATTATTTCTGACAAGTTACCCCAGTTAAAACAGTAAACACCTGCATTTATTAATGGATTTTCTCTTTCTAGTTCATTACAATCTTTTTCTTCAACAATTCTCTCTATAAAATCCCCCTTCAAAAAAACTCTGCCATAACCATGAGGATTTGTTTTCTTTGTGGTAATTAAAGAAACATCAGCATTTTTTGAGTCGTGTAAATACAAAAGTCTCTTTAGAGTCGTAGGCCTAATGAGTGGCACATCACCGTTAAGTACCAAAAGTTTTCCTTCATGTTTTTTTACTTCACTACAAAGAACCTGGATAGCATGACCTGTTCCTGATTGAGGTTCTTGAACAACAACATGGATTTTTTTATCGTTTGGGATTGAGTTTTGTACTTCTTTTGATTTGTGTCCAGCGATAACGAAAATCTTATCAGGTTTTAATTCGACACATGAATCAATTACTCTTTGTAGAAGACTTTTGCCAGAAAGTTTATGTAAAACTTTTGGCAATGAGCTTTCCATCCTAGTGCCCTTGCCTGCTGCTAATATTGCAACACTTAACATGTTTATTTGAAATCCTAGTTTAAATCTAACTCTTAACGGATAACTTCGTCACATACCCCACTTCTCTCTCCATTTATTTGTAGATAATAGATTTGAGAATAATTGCTCATCTAATCTTCTCCTGATTATATCGTTCTTACTTGAGTTCAAATCTTGATCTCTATATGGAATACTAGCTTTAGTTAAGAGATGTTCTTCTTCCATTAAAGATAACTTTTCAAAATTGGAATTAGGTTTCAATTTATTCTTATCAAATTTTGATATTGCGACAGTTCCCTGACTCCAAAAAGTTCTGTTTTTTAAACTTGGCTTAATAGAAAAAATTTCTAATCCTAGATTTCTTAGGGTTTTTCTTAATGCTGCTGATGAAGAATAAGTTATTAAATAACCATGAGGATTAAGGTTTTCTGTAACTTTTGATAAAAATTCAATTGTCCATAATTGTGGGCATTTTTGAGGAGAAAAACCATCTAAATAAATCAGATCGAAATTAATAGAGGAAGGAATAATGTTGATTTTTTCTCTAGCATCACCCCATAAAATACTGCATTTAAAAAATTGATCCTCAAAGTAATCATTTCGATAAAGTGATTCAAATATTTTTTTGATTTTTGGATCCCATAATTTAAGGAAGGATTCATTGCTAAGCGAATATTCAAGAGGCTTTTTATCAATCTCCAATGCATACAAATTTAAATATGATTTTTGTTTAATTAATTCATCTAATAAAGAAGCGGAATTGTATCCTAAACCAAAACATATATCCAAAACATTAAGAGATTTGCCCTTAAATCTTTGCAAATTAGAAGTAGCTGTAAACTTTGATTTTGTTTCCTCCAATGCACCCAATACACTATGGAAGTTCTCTTGAAAAAACACACTTCTTAAAGAGTAACTACCATCTTTAGTTAAAACTTCTATTAATTCAGACAAAAACTTTTTAGGCTAATTAGTTAGTTTAGCCAGCTCTTCCCAAAAAGTGGGATAGGAGACGCTAGCAGCATCAGATCTCATTATTTTTGAGGTGCCTTTAGCAAGAAGTGAAGCAATAGCAAGACTCATTGCTACTCGATGATCTGTCTCACTATCTACTTCTGCAGAATGAAATTTTGATTGCCCATTAATAATTAACCCATCCTCTTTTTCTATTATTTCAGCACCAAAATTTTGTAACTGTCGTGCCATGACTTTTAATCGATCTGTCTCCTTAACTCTTAATTCTTGTGCATCTCTAATTTCAGAAACCCCATCACAAAAACAGGCAGCCACCGTAAGGATAGGAATTTCATCTATAAGTTTTGGGAGAATATCTCCTTCAATAGTGAATGATCTTAAATTATTTGAAGTCTTTACTTTAATAGATCCAATAGGTTCACCTGCAATAGTGGATTTATCTAAAATCTCATAATTGCACCCCATTGAATCCATTACATTTAAAATCCCTGTTCTAGTGGGATTTAATCCGACATTCTGAATTAAAACTTCTGAATTTGGAACAATAGATGCAGCAATCATCCAAAAAGAAGCAGAGCTTATGTCTCCTGGAATCAATATTCTCTGACCAATTAAGTTGCTCCCTGACTTGATAACTACATTTCTTCCTAATTCTCCTCTGATGCTGATGTCTGCTCCAAATGCTTTTAGCATCCTTTCAGTATGATCTCTTGAAGATGCTGGTTCAATTACAGATGTAGTTCCAGAAGCATTTAGGCCTGCCAATAATATAGACGATTTCACTTGAGCACTTGCCACTGGAGTTCCAATGACACATCCCTTAAGTTTTTTCCCATCAATTGAGATTGGAGCTTTGTTACCGCCTTCCCTTCCATAAATTTTGCCACCCATCAAAGATAACGGTTTACCAACTCTCCCCATTGGCCTTTCGTTAAGAGAAGCGTCCCCGGTTAAGATGAAATTCTTACCTTCTTGTGCGGCTAATAAACCCATTAATAGCCTCATGGTGGTTCCTGAATTTCCACAATTGAGAATTTCTTTTGGCTCTTTTAATCCATCAAGACCCAATCCTGAAATCGTAAAAGGCTCATTTTTTTTTATTTCTGGTATATTAACACCTAATTTTCTTAGACAATCAGCTGTTGAAAGTGGATCTTCAGAATGTAAGAAACCCTCAATAGTCGTCTCACCCTTAGCAATACTTCCTATTATTAGAGCTCTATGAGAAATAGATTTATCTCCGGGTACTTTTACTTTTCCTCTTAAATTAACTCCACCTTTTATTGTGCGGATATTATTCATTTTCAAATTAATTACTTGATAAGATTTCTGTAAAAACAAATTAGTTTTATATTATCAATAAGTTTGTTTTTTAAAAAAAAATAATCAAATTAAGTAACTGTTTTCTATAATAATGGCGTAGGAGGGGGGTTTGATTATTAATCTTACTTATTATCACGTTGCTAAAGATGTTCCTGAAAATAGTCCAGATATAGCAGTGGTCATTGATGTTTTAAGAGCTACAACCACAATTTCTTGGGCTTTAAAAAATGGAGCTGATTCAATACAAGTTTTTGCAGATTTAGATTTATTAAAAGAATCTGCAATTAAGTGGCAAGCTGAAAAGAGACTAATGCTTGGAGAGAGAGGCGGAAAGAAGATTGAGGGTTTTGATTTAGGAAATTCTCCTTTATCAGTTACTAAAAAGATTGTTAATGGTAAAAGACTATTTATGAGTACGACTAATGGGACTAAATCATTGCAAAAAGTTCAAAATGCTAAGCATTTATTTGCTATGGGTCTTCCAAATAGGAAAGCAGTCGCTGAAAAAATCATTTCATTAAAAAGTGAAAACGTTTTAATTCTTGGTAGTGGTTGGGAAGGCTCTTATTCACTTGAGGATTCTTTAGCTGCGGGTGCTTTGGCCTCATATCTAAAACAGAACTGTAATTTCGAAATTAATATTCTGAATGACGAATTACAAGCTGCTTTGGCACTGTGGGATGTCTGGAAAAATGATATTTTGAAATGTTTAAAAACAGCAACCCATGGCAAAAGATTGACAAGTCTTGGAGATTATGAGGATGATTTTAATTGTTGCTCTGAACTTGATTGCTTAGATATTGTTCCAGCTCAAGTTGAAAGGGGTGTGATTCGTGCCTCATGATTTACGAATTGGTTCACTAGGAGTAAAGTCTTGACTGATTTTTTGGTAGCTGCATTGCAAATTACAAGTACTTCAAATGTTGAAGCGAATTTCATTGAAGCAGAAGAACAGATTGAATTAGCTGCTAGAAGAGGTGCTGAGTTAATAGGATTGCCTGAGAATTTTGCTTTTTTAGGAGGAGATGATGAAAAACTTAGATTATCTTCTGAATTGTCAGAGAAGTGTGCAAATTTTCTAAAAACTATGTCACAAAGATATCAAGTATTTCTTTTGGGAGGTGGGTACCCCGTCCCTGCTGGTGATGACAGTCATACTTTTAATAGATCAGCTTTATTTGGCAAAGATGGACAGGTTTTGGCAAAATATGACAAAATTCATCTGTTTGATGTTGATTTGCCAGATGGAAATTTATATAAAGAATCATCCACTATTTTATCTGGGGAAGAGTATCCACCTGTTGTAGATGTTCCAGGCTTATGCAAAATAGGATTGTCAATTTGTTATGACGTTAGATTTCCTGAACTCTATAGATATTTGTCTTCGAATGGTGCAGAGCTAATTATGATTCCCGCAGCTTTTACAGCATTTACTGGAAAAGATCATTGGCAAATTCTATTACAAGCAAGAGCAATTGAGAATACAGCATATGTAGTCGCTCCAGCCCAAACTGGGATTCATTATGGGAGAAGGCAAAGCCATGGCCATGCAATGGTAATTGATCCTTGGGGTACAGTTTTATCTGATGCCGGAAAAACTCAGGGAGCTGCAATAGCTCCTGCTGATAAAGAAAGAGTAAAGAAAATTAGGGAGCAGATGCCAAGCCTTAAACATAGGAAAAATAAATTGTTTTCAAAATAATGATAAAGTTTTTAGATAATAAACTTTTTCGTTATTTATCCGTTTTTTTATTTTTAAATTCTTTAATTCTTCCGGTTAAATCGTCAAGTGCTTTGGCAGCGTGGGCTCTAAACTCTAATGGGTTTTTAGAATTAAGAACTAAATCAAATACAAATTTAAAAGCATACTTTCAGAGGGCTAACCAAATATCTGGCGATAGATTCTGGGTAGATTTTCCAGGAGAATTAAAAAATCCCAGAACTATAAAAGGTAATGGACCAATAAAAGAAATTAGATTAGGTAAACCAAATAAGGGTAAAACAAGATTAGTAATTGAATTTAAAGAAGAAACTTATTTGAAACCTTTGACTTGGCAAATGGTTGGCTTAGATCAAAATAGATGGAGAATCAAACTATTTAATCCAAAATATTCATTTAAAAAGATTGGTGAAGGTTTAGTTGAAAAGAAAAGAGTAAATATCAGAGCAAATCAAAAATTTATTCATAAGGGAAAAATCAACTATGGTTACTTGAAACTACCAGAGGTAAAACGAAACAAGTTTAAGGTTGTTATCGATCCAGGGCATGGAGGACCTGATCCAGGAGCAATTGGT
The DNA here is from genome assembly GCA_003281605.1 of Prochlorococcus sp. AG-347-I06. Taxonomy (GTDB): domain Bacteria; phylum Cyanobacteriota; class Cyanobacteriia; order PCC-6307; family Cyanobiaceae; genus Prochlorococcus_A. The sequence continues at coordinate 155,569 of QCBM01000001.1, forward strand.
ATTGGTGGTATAAGAGAAACAGATGTTGTACTAGAGGTTTCAAAAATAGTTAAAAATTTACTTTCTGAGAAAGGTGTCAAGGTAAGGTTGACTAGAACAAATGAAGTTGATTTGGATTTGCCTCCAAGAACTTCTATTGCTAATAATACGGATGCAGATATCTTTGTAAGTATTCATGCAAATGCCTCAAGAGGTAAAAGAAGGGATATAAATGGATTGGAAACCTTTTATTACAGAGGGTGGAGAGGAAGGTTACTCGCGAAAAGAATTCAAAAACAAATTTTAATAGTTTCCCCTGGGAGTCCTGATCGAGGAGTTAAACAAGGTCGATTTTATGTAATTAAAAATACAAGGATGCCAGCAGTCCTTGTAGAAATTGGATTTTTAACGGGAAGATTAGATGCAAGAAGGTTAGAAAAAACAACCCATCGAAAAAGATTAGCCTATGCAATTGCAAAAGGCATCCTTGAATATCTAGATAAAGCAGGGTGAAACTTAAAATAGGTATATTTGATAGTGGAATAGGAGGTTTTACTATCCTTAATTCTTTACTCAAAACACGTAAAGATGTAGAAGTTTTTTATTTGGCGGATACAAAAAGAATACCTTATGGGAACAAAAACTCTAAAGAGATAAGATTAATTGCGAAGGAGATTTGTACTTTTTTTGTTGATAAGAATTTGGATGCACTTTTAGTTGCTTGTAATACTACAAATGCGTGTGCCCTTGATATTCTAGAAGATAATTTAAAGGTCCCTTGTTTTGACCTTATAAACTCAGTATCGGAAATAGTTGATAAACAAATAATTGGAGTCCTAGCAACACAAACAACTGTTCGATCATCGTATTATAAGAAAGTTATAAATGCTAAAAAAGAGAATACGATAATATTTCAGCAAGAATGTCCAGAATTTGTATCAGAAATTGAAAAAGAAAAATTAAATATTGATAAGTTAAATAGTCTCTCATACTTATACTTAACACCACTAATAAACAAAAATATTGAAGAATTAATACTTGGATGTAGTCACTATCCTTTAATTTATGACTTTTTAAGAAAAAAATTAGATTCAAATATAAAAATTATTGATCCATCAGTAGGATTAATAAAAAAATTTAATGAATCTTTTGCCATTCCAAAAACTGACCGCTATGAGAGTATTTCTCTCGAAAATGTAAAATTTTTTGTTACTTCAGAAAGAGATGAGTTTTTCAATAAAGTAAAATTTTGGCTTGGAATTAATAAAGAAATTAGGTTGGTTAACCTCCGAAGTAATGTTTGATTCCTTAAGATATAGAAGAGGTCAATCATGAATACAGTAACAGAGCTACTACAACCAGTTGAAAATGATCTTGATGATCTTATTTTAGAACTGAAAAATCTAATAGGAGCTGGTCATCCAATTCTTCAAGCCGCGGCGGAACACCTTTTTAGCGCTGGGGGGAAAAGGTTGAGACCTGGCATAGTTTTATTAATTTCAAAAGCTATATCTCCTGAATTTTGCTTGACAACCAAACATAAAAGGCTTGCTGAAATAACTGAGATGATTCATACAGCCTCATTAGTCCATGATGATGTTGTTGATGAGGCGTCTACAAGAAGAGGAGTTGACACAGTTCATAGCAGATTTAATACCAGAGTAGCTGTTTTGGCGGGAGACTTTTTATTTGCTCAAGCAAGTTGGCATCTGGCAAATCTTGATAATGTAAATGTGGTTAAATTACTTAGTAGAGTAATAATGGATTTAGCAGAGGGTGAAATCAAACAAAATTTAAATAGATTTGATTCAGCTCAATCCTTTTCCAAATACATCAACAAAAGTTATTGTAAAACAGCATCACTAATAGCTAATAGTTGCAAAGCTGCCGGAGTTTTGAGTGAGATTAATGACAAAAACTTAAACTCGTTGTACGATTTTGGCAAAAATATTGGTTTAGCATTCCAAGTTGTAGATGACATTCTTGACTTCACTGGAAATGATAAACAACTTGGAAAACCTGCTGTAAGCGATCTTGCAAGTGGCTATCTTACCGCCCCAGTTTTATATGCCTTAGAAGAAAATAAACAATTGTCAGTTCTTATAAACAGAGAACTTGCTGAAAAAGATGATTTAGATGATGCTCTTAATATCATCATGAACTCTAAAGCTATTGAAAGTTCCAGGAAACTAGCTGAGGATTTTGCAATACTTTCTAAAGAAGCCATAGTCTGGCTTCCTGATTCAGAATATAAAAGAGCTTTAATGGCTCTTCCAGAATTTGTTCTAAGCCGTATTTATTAGATCTATTAGAAATAAATCTTTGAGCTAAATTAATATTAAAATTTTTGAAAACCTTAAATTTTTCGACTAAATTTATTAAGCATATATTTGTTTAATGTCATTAGATAAAAAAAATTCAATCAATAACATACTTGAAGAAAAGAGAATTTTCCCTCCATCAAAAAAATTTTCAGAAAACTCAAATATTAGTACTCAGGAAGAATTACAAAGTCTAAAAAAACAAGCATCAGATAATCCTATTCAATTTTGGGAATCTTTTGCAAAATCTGAATTAGATTGGTTTGAGCCATTTAAAACTGTATTAGATAATCAAAATGCGCCCTTTTTTAAATGGTTCAAAGAAGGGAAACTCAATATTACATATAACTGCCTTGATAGACACATTAATAGAGGGCTTGGAAGAAAGACTGCACTTATATGGGAAGGCGAACCTGGAGATAGCAAAAAATATACTTACGAAGAACTTCTAAAAGAGGTATGTAAAGCAGCTAATGCATTAAAAGCAATTGGTGTAAAAAAAGGAGATTTGGTATGCATTTATATGCCGATGATTCCTGAAGCGATGTTTGCGATGTTAGCTTGCGCAAGAATTGGCGCACCTCATTCAGTTGTCTTTGGAGGATTTTCTTCAGAAGCTTTAAAAGATAGGTTAATTGATGGAAATGCCAGATTTGTTATTACTGCTGATGGTGGCTTTAGAAAAGATAAGGTGATTGAACTTAAGAAAGCAGTTGATGCGGCTATTGAAAATGGGGCAGATAAAGTTGTTGAAAAAGTAGTTGTTGTTAAACGATCCCAAAAAAATATTTCGATGGTTGATGATAGAGATTTTTGGTGGCACGAATTATTAAAAGATCAAAAAGATCATTGTGAACCTGAAACAATGAGTAGCGAAGATAGACTTTTTATTCTTTACACATCAGGCTCTACTGGAAAGCCCAAAGGTGTAGTTCACACTACAGGTGGTTACAATCTTTGGTCCCATTTGACATTTAAATGGATTTTTGATTTAAAAGATGATGATATTTACTGGTGTACTGCTGATGTTGGTTGGATTACGGGTCATAGTTACATAGTTTATGGCCCTTTATCTAATGGTGCTACAACCTTAATGTATGAGGGAGTGCCAAGACCTTCAAATTTAGGTGCTTTTTGGGAAATTGTTCAAAAATATAAGGTTTCTATTTTTTATACTGCACCAACTGCAATAAGAGCATTTATGAAGTCTGGGCGTGAAATACCTGATAAATATAATTTGGAGAGTCTTAGACTTTTGGGCACAGTTGGAGAACCAATTAATCCTGAAGCATGGATATGGTACAAGGATGTTATTGGTAAAAATAAATGCCCTATTGTTGATACTTGGTGGCAAACTGAGACTGGTGGCGTGATGATAAGTCCCTTACCTGGAGTCGTTGCGACAAAGCCAGGTTCAGCAACTTTCCCTCTGCCAGGAATCGAAGTTGAAATTGTCGATAAGAATGGAGATAAGGTTAAGGAGAACGAGGGTGGCTATTTAATTATTAAGAAACCTTGGCCAGGAATGATGAGAACAATTCACGGAAACTCAGAGAGATATTTGGAGAGTTATTGGGAATATATTTCATTTAAAGGGGAAAAGAATGTTTATTTTGCTGGAGATGGAGCACGCATTGATGAAGATGGATATATATGGATTATGGGAAGAGTTGATGATGTCATAAGTGTTTCAGGACATCGGTTAGGAACAATGGAAATAGAATCTGCTTTGGTAAGTCATAAATCAGTTGCAGAGTCTGCAGTAGTTGGCAAAAAAGATGATTTAAAAGGTGAAGTTATAGTTGCTTTTGTATCTCTAGAGAAAGACGTGAACGGTTCTTCAGAATTAGTAGAGAATTTAAAGAAACATGTTGTTAATGAAATTGGAATTATCGCAAAGCCTGAAAAAATTATAATTTCTGACTCTCTTCCGAAAACTCGTAGTGGAAAAATTATGAGGAGAATTTTGAGATCTTTAGCTGCTGGAGAAAAAATTAGTGGGGATATAAGCACTCTCGAAGATAGTTCTGTTTTGGAAAAATTGAAAGAATTATCCTAATTAAGATTCATCAATTAAATTAGAAATTTTTTTTATAGTATTTCTTTTGAATTCATCATCGGCCCAGTCTCCCAAAAAATTCTCTCTTAGCCCTGCGCTTGCAATTATGGTATGTGTACCTTTTAGCATTATCCCCTTAGAATTATCTTCTTTTCTTGCTTTTAGACAAGAAAATAATTTATCTGTTTGATCTAATTTGTCTGAGTTGAATTTTATTAGAAAGTTATTTTTTTGATTATATGTTTTTTGAATTAATCGCAAAGTTCTTTCGGGACTTGGGCTAAATTCACTATTAAATTCTAATTTTTGAGAAATTTGTTTTAATAATGGAATTGATTTGTTAGCACTAAAATTATTAAAACTAATAGATATGAATTTTTCGCAATTTCTTCCGCCATCAGGAGAAATTAAATGAATTTTACAGCCTAGGCTATGACCAATTCTTATTGAAGGAATTGATGCCCCTATTCTTTTAAATAAAGATATTCGGCAATTCTTAAAATCTTTCCATGCTTTGATAGCAAGTTGTTGATGATCAAATTGCGGTGTGTATTTATATGCATGTACTGCATAATTTTTATTAATTAAACTCTCTATGAATCTTTTATAAGTTAAATCTGGTTTAGAAGCTAAATAACTTCCACCAATAAATTCAACAATTTTCTTTGGATTTGAAGGCCAATAACAGAAATTGTTAAATTGAAATTTTGTAAAAGTCATCTTTTATAAATCTAAAAATGTTTCAAAAAATATTTTCTAGCCTGTTTCTTAATTTATATTAATTTAAAAGAAATATTTATTAAATGCGTCAAGATAAATGAAAGTATTTTAAGTTAATTGGAACTATTTAACAAAAAAGAATTAAATCAATTGGATTTTCTTCATGATCAAATTAACACCAATCCCTCTGAAGAGAGAGTAACGAATAAAAATAAAAAAATTGAAAAAATTTTAATTCTTGATACTGAAACAACAGGGTTAGACGAAAATAAAGATGAAGTGATAGAAATAGGTTGCATCTTATTTGATGTATCTTTTAAATGTGTACTTTCACAAGTTTCTTTTTTATTTCCTGTTAAAAATAATGAAGCCGAACATGTAAATGGTATATCTTCAGAAGTAACTAATATCTCTCAACCATGGGAAGATGGATTGAATTTCTTTCTAAGACTTGTTGATTCTTCAGATTTCATTGTTGCTCATAATGTGGAGTTTGATAAGAAATGGTTTGGCAAAGGAAGATTGCCTAAGCTTAATAAGAAATGGATATGTAGTTTAGAGGATATTAATTGGTCTTTTCAAAAATCACTAAAAACAAGACCTTCAGTAACTGATCTAGCCTTATCTTTTTCAATACCAGTTTGGAATTTACATAGAGCTTTATCAGATTGCTTTTACATATCTGAGGTCTTCAAAAAATGCGACAACTTAGAAAAACTTTTACTTAAAGCTACTGAACCGAGGTTTTTATACAAGGCTTTGGTTAGTTATGAAGATAGGTCTTTAGCTAAAAATGCTGGGTTCAGATGGAATAATCCTGTGCAAGGAGCTTGGTCTAGAAAATTAACTACGGATGAGGCAAAAAATCTTGATTTTAGAGTTGAGATTTTGAATTAATATTTAATAAATTTTTAACTAAGAAAATATTTAGTGCATCTTACAAGGCATCCATTTATTACCCATTTTATGTGCTCCAATACATCCGTATTTTGAAGCAGCCTTTTCAGCCTCTTGTTTAGAGTTAAATAGATCTGACATCATATTTCTTTTATTTGAATTTGAAATTTGTTTGGAATGATTATGATGATTTTTATGAGAATTAGGTGAATACTCCCATATCCCCATAGTAGTAACACCGGCAGAAATAATTCCCATCCCGACTACTGATAAATTGACTATTCCCATTGCGACTGCACCAAAAGAAAATACACCCATTGGGACTACCCCTATACTGATTACTCCCATTGGCACTATTCCTATTGAAACTATACCAAGAGGTGCTATTCCAAAAGCAATTTTTTTTGGTTTTGTACCGCAATGTTGATTCTCTTTACTTTTATTAATTCCCAATAGTTTTTCTAAATGTTAAATTAAAATTGTCTCACAAAATAACCAATCAAAGATTAATTTCTAGATGAATTAAAAATTTTGAATTATTTTTTAGAACTTTGAATAACTTAAAAAACCTAAGAGGAACAGTAGATCTATTTCCTGATCAATTAATTAAGTGGCAAAACGTTGAAAAAATTTTATTAGAACAGCTTTCTAGAGCATCCATCAAAGAAATAAGAACACCAATATTGGAAATGACCGAATTATTTATAAGAGGAATTGGTGAAGGAACAGATGTGGTCAGTAAGGAAATGTATACATTTCTTGATAGGGGAGAGAGATCTTGCACTCTAAGACCTGAAGGAACAGCCTCAGTTGCACGAGCGTTAATACAAAATGGAATATCTTCTAATCCTCTTCAAAAACTTTGGTACATGGGTCCTATGTTTCGATACGAAAGACCTCAAGCAGGTAGGCAAAGACAGTTTCATCAATTAGGTGTTGAATTTATAGGACATGATTCAGTTAGAAGTGATGTTGAAATTATTGCCTTAGCTTGGGATATCTTAGGTAAATTAGGAATTAAAGAACTCAATCTTGAAATAAATACGTTAGGTGATACTAATGACAGATCAAATTTTCAAAAATCTTTTTTAAAATGGTTAGAAACAAATAAAGATTCTCTAGATTTAGATTCTCAGAATAGGATTTATAAAAACCCTTTGAGGATTTTGGACTCAAAGAATATTCAAACTAAAAAAGTTCTTGAAAATGCACCAAGATTATTTAATTTTTTATCTGAAAAAAGTTATAACCGATATGTAGACTTAAAAAGACAATTAGAGGTTTTAAAAATACCTTATGTAGAAAATTTTAATCTTGTAAGAGGTTTAGATTACTATACTCATACAGCTTTTGAAATTACTAGTGGGGCTCTGGGCTCCCAAGCTACAGTTTGCGGAGGAGGGAGATACGACGATTTAATAAAACAAATGGGAGGTCCAAACACTCCTGCAATTGGTTTCGCTATAGGTTTAGAAAGATTAATTTTACTCGCAGGAAAAGAGCTTGAAATTCCAAGAAATACTGATATTTATATCATTAATCAAGGCTTAATTGCTGAATCATTAGCAATGGATTTATCTAGAAAATTAAGAAATTACGATTTATTAGTTGAGTTAGATTTAAGCGGAGCCTCTTTCTCTAAGCAATTCAAAAAGGCAAATAAACTTAAATCTAAAAGTATTATTGTTATTGGTGATGATGAGGCAGTTAATGGGGAATTTATTATAAGGCTCTTTGATCAATCAGGTAATGGGGATGAAGAGGAGGTTATTTCTTTTGAGAATGATATTAAATTAGAAAATTGGATAAACAATAACTTAATCGTAAAGTGATGTTCTTGAAGATAGTGATAATTTTTCTATTTATATTTATTTTTTTTAATTTTAGGAATTTTCTTAAATTAAAAAGAAAACAAAAAGTTTTTAATTCTAAAAAAATTGCAACTTTCAATAAAAAGAATCTTAATAATTGGATGAATTTAACTAAAAAAGAAAGATATAACTTAACAAGACAAGATTCTGTTAACTACATGGATAAAAGAAAACTTTTATTAGACGAAATTAGAAATGAATATAAGAAAATATCTAAAAAAAATTCTGAGGGGAACACTAAGAAAAAATAATTATGGAAAATTATTGGACTTCTAATAAAACCATAAAAGGATTAAGACATTTTGTTTTAGTAAATGAGACTAAAGAAAAAGAAAATATTAGTTTTTTAATGGTTTCTGTCCTTGATTCTGAAATTAACTTAAAAACTACTTATGAAGAATTAATAAATAGTGGAAATTGGCACAAGGGTTGGATCAATCTTTCAAAGCATCAATCGATTACAGAAGAATACGTTAACTATAAATCCATCAATAAAGGAAAGGGTATCGATGAGATATATATTAATGAAGATTCTTTATTTAATATTTCTTAATTTAATATAAATCTTTAGAATCTCTTTTCTCTGTAAATACTGGGTTTTTTGTGACTTAATAATTATTTAAAAGTTTTACCCCTTTCAAAAAAATAAAATTAACGTTATCAAGGATTAATAATATTTACTTAATTCAATGTTAGGGGATATATGGAGCTCATCTGAGTTGACCTCGGAAAAACTGGGAATAACTGAAATTAAACTTTCTCTTTTACGTGAAAATGGAATACTCAAGCCTGGGATTCATTGGAAAAGCTCTCCATTCGGTCAGAAAAAACCTTGGAAACCCAAAGCGCTATACAATATAAAAATGTGCAGAGAAATAATTAATAAATTTTATTCTGAAGAAAACGTTAATATTGCAGCCTGAAAAATGAAATATTACCCTGATTAATTTTGGAAAAGATATAAAATGTTTATTCGATTAGATTCTCGTCCTTACAATCAATAAGAGTGTTTTGCAAAGTTGGATATAAGTTAATCATATCTATATATTGTTTCGATTTTCTGTAAGATTTTGCAGCCTTTTTGTAATGAACTTCAGATTTCATTTCTAGTGAAAATTTTCTAGAAGACTCTTGAGAAGTAGTCATAATATTTGTTGTCTTATCCCATATTTAATAATTCTTTGAGAATGAGGCAATAAATAGGATGGTTTAATGAAACAAAACATCGTTTAATGTCAGCAAAAAGAAATTTAATAAAAATAAATTAAACTTAAAACTCTTTTTAATTGATATGTAATCTATTCTCTAGCAATAACTTTACTGTTGGAATCTAACTTCTTTTTTAGTAAATCGTTTTAGTAAGTTGATTGATTTTTTTTGCTTAGGATTACTAATTTTTACAATTTTGTTGTGAATTCAACCGTTTGATGAAAATTAAAGTATTCTCAAAACGTTTAAGCTAATCATTTCCTAAATGCAAACCTACGGTAATCCAGATACCACTTACGGGTGGTGGGCTGGAAATTCAGGTGTAGCTAATCGCTCAGGAAAATTTATCGCTGCTCATGTAGCTCATGCAGGATTAATTGTTTTCTGGGCTGGTGCTTTCACCCTTTTTGAACTTTCACGATTTGATCCTAGTGTTCCTATGGGTCATCAACCTTTAATTGTTCTTCCACACTTAGCAACTCTAGGGATAGGGTTTGACGCTAATGGCGTTGCGATGGGAGATACTAAACCTGTACTTGCAATAGCAATCGTACACCTAGTTTCTTCTATGGTTTTAGCTGCTGGTGGACTTTTACATTCTCTACTTCTTCCAGGAAATTTAGAAGATTCAGATATTGCTAGAGCAAGAAAATTCAATATTGAATGGGATAATCCTGACAAATTGACATTTATTCTTGGTCATCATCTCCTCTTCTTAGGATTTGCAGTCATTGCTTTCGTTGAATGGGCCAGAGTCCATGGAATTTATGATCCAGCTATTGGTGCTGTAAGGCAAGTTGAATACGAATTAAACTTAGCAAAAATTTGGAATCATCAAACAGACTTTTTGACTATCGATAGTCTGGAAGAGGTTATGGGTGGTCATGCATTCTTAGCTTTTGTAGAGATTACAGGTGGTGCATGGCATATTGCTACTAAGCAAGTAGGAGAATTTACTAAGTTCAAAGGTAAAGGTCTTCTATCAGCAGAAGCTGTTTTATCTTGGTCATTAGCAGGTATAGGCTGGATGGCTATTATCGCAGCTTTCTGGAGTGCATCAAATACAACTGTTTATCCTGTTGAATATTTTGGTGAACCACTAGAGTTGAAGTTCAGTATTTCTCCATATTGGGTTGATACTGTTGATCTTCCTGATGGTGAGTTTACATCAAGGGCATGGTTAGCAAATGTTCACTACTACTTTGGTTTCTTCTTTATTCAAGGCCACCTTTGGCATGCTCTAAGAGCATTAGGCTTTGATTTCAAGAGAGTTACAAATGCTATTAGTAATATTGATAGTGCCACAATTACTCTTAAGGATTAAATTCTCAAGTTAATCTTTTATATTAAAGGCCCTTTTTAAGGGCCTTTTTTATTTGAAAAATTTTGTTTATTAATTTAAATTGATAATTATATGTCTTTGAAATCATTGAATATTTTTTCGATACAGAATAAAGATATTTTTTCAAATTCTCTATTGATAAGTTTTTTGGGATTATTAATTATATTTTTTTTGTTGATTTTTGGGAGGAAATTAAAGCTAGCTGTTCAACTTGAGAGATTTGGATTGCCAATAGCAGTCATATCAGGAATTTTAGGTATATCTATAGGTCCATTTGGAGCAATACATTTTTTGCCAAAAGAAACAATCAATGTTTGGAGTAATTTTCCTACCCCTCTTTTATCTTTAGTCTTCGCAACTTTAATGATGGGAAGACCTATTCCAAATATAAATGGTTTAGTTAAACCAATTTTTAATCAATTTCTATTAGCTCTTTCCTTAGGTTTCGGACAATTTTTTGTTGGCGGTCTAGTTGTTAAATATTTTCTGCCGCCATCTATGGAAGCAAACCCTCTAATGGGATGTCTAATAGAGGTTGGTTTTGAGGGTGGTCATGGAGCTGCATCAATAATCGGTGAAAGTTTTAATAAACTAGGTTTCCCAAATGGTTTAGACCTCGGTTTGGCTATGGCAACAATGGGTTTACTATCCTCTTCAATATTGGGTAGTATATTTATCTTTCTTGGTAGAACTTTAGGTCTTTCAGATACTGAGGAAATTCTTGAGCAAAAAGATAATCTTAAGGAAAAGAATAAGACAGGAATTTTTGCAGATTTAAGAATTTTTATCATAAATCTAGGATTCTCAGGTATGGCAATTTCTTTTGGTGTTTTGCTACTTAAATTTTTAAGGTATATTTCAAGTTCTTTTGGTGATTTTTCGAAGGAAATTATTTTTTCACTACCAGTATTTCCTTTTATCCTTATAGGTTCGCTCCTTATTAGATATATTTTAGAAAAAACCAAAAATACAGAATTTATTTCAAATATTCTGCAAAGGGAGATTGGTATTTTATCCACAGACTTATTGATTTTTACAGCTATGGCGAGTTTAGATATTGCGGTTGTTTTTGATAATTGGATACTTATTTTAGTGTTTACTTTTTTCGGTTTATTTTGGAATTTAATCTGCATTGCTTATTTCGCATTCTTTATTTTTGATGATTATTGGTTTGAAAAAAGTTTGATAGAGTTTGGAAATTCTACAGGTGTAGTAGCTTCTGGGTTACTTCTTTTAAGGCTTGCAGATCCTAAAAATATTTCTAAGACTCTACCAATTTTTACGTCAAAACAGCTATTCGCTCAGTTAATTCTTTCTGGGGGATTATTCACAGTTCTTGCACCATTAATGATTTCTAAAATTGGGTTAGATTATTGGACAGAAATTTGTGCCCTAATTACATTCGCAATTCTTTCTATAGCATTGATTTTTAATAAATTAGAGATGAAAAAGTTTCAATAAGAACCCTAGAATAGTAAAAAGCCTAAATTTTTATTTTAATGTCATTTACACCCTACGATATTCCACCTCAAGAAAATAAAGGGAAGTGGTTTAGGAGTCATTTACTTGGAAGGGAAATCGAACTTTGTGAATTGTATAGTCTTGGGTCAAATGATTTAGATTTGCTTATGGCAGAGACTGCAGAAATTAGAAGTGATCTTGATTTTAAGGAAAAAAATATAGGCAAATTTAGGACTGCAGGATATTTTTTGGAGTTAGCCAGAATAATTGAGAAAAGGAAGTTATTGGAAAGTTAATTAGATGGGAAATAATTCTTCCTAGAATATGGTTCCCATAATTCGTATTTATGCATTAAGGATTTAAATTCTCTATTTTTCTCAAATGAATCTAACCAGTTTTTTATTGAGGATTCAAAATAATTTGTTCTTTTTTGACTTTCACAAGCGATTCTAAATTGTCTTACAAAAGGCCAAATAGACCAATCAGCGATTGTGGGGTTATCTCCAAAAAAGTATTTGTTTTCCGCAAGAAGTTCGTTCCATCTCTTTATAAATTTAATCGCATTTGTGAAATGAAAATCTACATCACTATTCTTATATCTTGTGGCATATTTAAATCGATCTAAATGATATTTGAATTCGTTATCGTTTTCATTAATTATTTCAAAAATATCTTCCTTTTTGTTGTCAGGACAATAAATTAATTTGATGTTTTCCTTTTTTGACTCTGAGAGAGCCCAAAGGATAATTTCAAGACTTTCTTCAATAACTTCACTATTTTTTTTTATAAGTATTGGAACCGTTTTCGTTTTTGAATTATTTAAAAAATCTAGAGGTTTATTTTTTAAATCAATTTCTCTTATCTCTACTTTTATTTCACAAATTAACATGGCCCATCTTGCACGCATTGCATATGGGCATCTTCGAAATGAATATAAGATATCGTTTTTCATATTGTAAAAACTTTTAAATTCCCTAATTCTTTTAGTATTATTTAAATAGGAATAGTATCAATCTTACAACGCAAATGTCGGGATATGTTTACCTTATTAGAGTTGGAGACCTTTATAGAATTGGGAAAACGGATAATCTTGAAAAGAAAATTAAGAAATTAAAGCCAGATGAATTATTAACATCAATTATGACGAAGGAGCCAGAAACCCTTGAGGCAAGATTACTAAGAAAATATAAGTCGCAAAGAATACCTGAAACTGGTTATTTAAAGCTTTCTAAGAGACAAATTAGAGAATGTAAAAAGCAATTTGAATTAAAGGGTAGCTTACCTCATACTTTAGATGCTGAAGTTTCCATAACTCTATTTGCATCTTTTCTGTTGTTTTCATTAAGTTCCCTTATTTTTAATTATTTAAATTTTGGATTTGTAAAATCTATATCTTATTCTTTCGGAATGGCATCTTTACCAATGGTTATATTATTTATCACAGGTAGTTTTGGCGGGTACTTTTCTGAAGATTTATCTCTTTTTTCATTGTTAACTAATCGAATAAAAGGTTTATTTATTGCAATCGCGATGCTTTCAATAGCATACTTAATTTTCAATTTAGGTTAAATTTCATAATTACAATTTAAGGCAATTTCAAATGGAACTGATTGGGTAGGTAACTTAAGAATAGTAGAGCATATTTCAGCAATATCTTCAGGTTGTGTCATGCTTAATTTGTCTAAGGAAGAGATATTTTGGGCCATTTTTGTATTAACCCAGCTTGGGCAAATTGCTGAAACCCTTATATTTTTATCCCAACCTTTATTTTTCATCGTTTGGCATAATCCCATTAAAGCAAACTTCGAAGAAGAATAAGCGGCTAAATCACCTTTGGATCTTTTCCCACTCATTGAAACTAAAACAATAATTCTTCCTCTTCCAGAGGTACATAAATGATCCCAAGAAAGTCTACATAAATGCCAAATTGCCAAAAAATTGATATTCAATGTATTTAAAATTTCCTCTTCATCACCATCTTTGTATAAGAAAGGAACTTTCGATAATACTCCAGAACAATTTATTACTGAATCAAATCCTCCAAATTCATCTACGGTATTCTTTATCCAATTTTCGGCTGTAATTTTTTTTAAAGCATCATAGTGGTTGATTATAATTTTCCCTTCTGGCCATTTTTTTGGATCAATAGCGCTTCCTTTTAATGATTCTAAATCTCTTATGCCAACACTAATTCTATTGCCTTCTTTTAATTCTTTATGTGCAATATTTAGTCCAATACCTCTACTGGCTCCACTTATTAATATGGTTCTCATTTTTTAACTATATCTTTGGAAATATTATCCTAAGTAACATTTTAAATTCTCTTCCATGCATAATCATAAGACCTTTCTTTACACTCCATGGAGCCTTTATAAACATGACGCACATAGCATATACAATCTCTTTTAAAGAAAGAGTATCAGTTAGAAATCCATACCATTGATTTTTAGGTAGTTGGAAAAAACTGCCAAAAAATTCTCTCAATAGTTTCTCATCAAACCTCATGAGTTTTTCTAATCCAAATTGGTAAAGTGATTTCTTCCTAATTAATTCTTTTGACCATAAAGTTTCCCAACCTTTTCTAGCAATATGATAGGTACTTAGATTTTTGTTTTTAATTGCTTCTGAGACTGCCTTTGCGACAAGTGGAGCTCTTCTTAAAACATTACCAATTAAATATCCAGATGCAGGATGTACCATTGAAGCAGCACCACCATATCCAAGTATTTGTTGCTTGAAATCTGGGATTGGCATATTCATAGGAAGAAATAAGCCAAGCTCTTCGTGCTGCATGCTTGTGATTGATATATTTCGATAAGAAAGCCTCTTCTCTAGTCTCTCTTTTAAATTTTCCATTGTTAGAGGATTTACCAAACCAAGAGATGTCTCTTCAAGAAAATATTTCCCATCCCCCATATCCATGGCATAAAGAAAAGTTGGGGGTTCTTTTTTTTGTTCATCGTTAAGATGATCATTTCTATAGTCCATTAATACAAACTGCCCTCTCTTAAGTGGAGGTTTACTAAAATTACCTACTATCCCATAACAAGTTTGGACTGCTAAGGGACCACAGGATTTTAATTTAAGAAAAACAGGATCATACCCTGTTGCATCTACTACTAATCTTGCAGAGTAGGTTTTGCCATCTTTTGTAGTTACTGTACTTTTGTATTTTTCAAAATGTATTTTGTTTGCAAATCCTTGATGCCATTTAATAAAAGACTTATTGCATTCGTTAAACCAATAATTGTGGAGTTTCTTCTTATCAAATAGTCCATAATCTAGTGAGTGTTCCGTGGCTTTATTCTCGTCGTCCTGCTCTTCTAAAGCGCCATGCCCAAAAAAACTTACGGTATTTTTCCATCTATATTCAAGTAAATCCTGAAGCCCAAGTTGATCAACTTCTTTCCCCCAAATGCCATATGTATTTGGCCAAGGTTCATCTGGTCCATTTGGAGAAAGCACTTCAACATCTAATTTTTCCTTCCCTAAAGCTGAGGCAATAGCCATTCCTGCAGGCCCTGCACCCAAAACAAGAACATCTGGCATATTTTCTTTTGACATTAAATATAAATCTTATGATTAAAGAAATTTATGGAACAAATTATTACTTCTGAGCCTAAAATTATATTTTTCATCCAATACTTATAACGAGAGTAGATTAATAATAATCAAATTACTCAAATACTAGTGACTAAGTTTTCAGTGTTTTAACAATAATTTATAAGATTACAAAATAAAAAAAACTTAATTTATTTTTTTATCATAAAAAAATATAGGAATTTAAATGATTAAAAATAAAAATATTTTAATTACTGGAGGTAATTCAGGGATAGGGTTTTTTGCCATTATTAATTTACTGAAGACGAAAAATATTTTATATGTTGTAATAAAAAACGAATTAAGAAAGAATGAATTTCTCAGAAAAATCGAGAAACATTTTGATAAAAATTACCTTAGTAAATTTTTAAATATTATTGAAAATTGTGATCTTTCAGATCTAGAGAATATTAAAAAAATTAAAGATTTCTTTATTATTAAAAAGATTTTTTTAGATGTAGTTGTTTTAAATGCAGGATTGCAATATACAGGCTCTTTTTACCCTAAAGTATCAAAACAAGGCATAGAACTAACTTTTGCAGTAAATCATCTTGCACATTTTTACTTGGTAAATGTCCTAAAAGATTTTATTAGAAATAAAGAAGAATCTAGAATCATTATTACATCATCAGATGTACATGACCCCAAAAGTTCAGGTGGCAATATAGGAAAGAAAGCGGGACTTAATAACCTAGTTAATTTAAGAAAAAAAGTAACTGGGCAATTTTTAAATTTTAATGCTGATGAAGCTTATAAAAATAGTAAGTTATGTAATATTTTGTTTGCTAAAGAACTTGAAAAAAAATTAAAAATTTCCTCCAGTAAAATTTCTGTAATTACTTGGGCTCCTGGTCTAGTAATACCAAATGATGATCTTGGTTTTTTTAGATACAGTAAGCGTTTTAATCTCTTTGGATATTTAATTTTTTCTAAAGCTGCAAAAAATATTTTAGGAATTTCTGAAAGTATAGAAAATGCTGGTAGGATACTTTCTGAAATTGTTTTGGATTCAAATTTAAATAATATTGGTTACATTCATTTAAGTAATAAACTTATATCTTTTAAAAAACATAAATTAGTTGAAAGTAAGGTTAGTGATGAGGCAAATAATTCTGAGTTGTCTTCAAAACTCTGGATTTTAAGTGAAGAGATTTGTAGATCATTTGGCTTTGTTACTTTCAATATTTAAGGTTTGTGTTGGGAATGCAAACTCTATATTATTTATCGCAAATTCCTCAATAATTCTTAAATTTATAGATTGTTGTGCTTCCATTGCGGCGAGATAATTATTTGTTGGTATGTAATAAACAAGTTCGAAATTAAGACTGAAGTCGCCGAAATCTGTGAAATGACATCTATCAAAAGAAGCATCTTTTGTCTCTTCAACTATTTTTTTAATTATTATTGGAATCAATTTCATAAGTTTTGGAGAGGTTTCATAAACAACTCCCAATTTATGCACTAACCTTCTTTTTTTCATTTGTGCGTAATTTGAAATTATTCCATTTGTTAGGGCGCTATTGCTCATTACTATTACTTCTCCATTAATACTTCTTATCCTTGATGATCGTACTCCCACTCTCTCAACCATTCCAAGGACTCCATCTGATTTTATAAACTCACCTTTTTGAAAAGGTTTATCAAGCAAAATTGTTATATATTCAAAGAATTCCTGGACAGGATCTTTCAAAGCTAATCCCGCTCCAATACCTCCTGCACTTAGTAAAGCCCAAATAGCAGTCATTTGAACCCCTATATTTTGTAAGAAAAAAATTGAGCCAATAGTCCATGTTAATGCTTTTATCAATGGAGTTAGTGAAGATACCATCGAACTAACTGAGGAATCATTAATTTTCGAGGTCGATTCTGTTAAAGATCTTATTAAAACTTTGTTGAGAGCTTTTATGATGATTATCAATATAAATAATTTCAAAATATTCAATAATACAGAGATGAAAGTTATTTCATCAGTAAAAAAATAGTCAATTGAAAAATAAAATGATAGGAGGAAACCTATTGGCTTTATAATTCCAGAGATCACTTCAAAAATAAAATCATCGAAATTTGTTTTTGTTCTTTTGGAAATCTTTTTAAAAAATATTTTTGAAACTTTGGAAATTATTATCGACAATAAAGTTCCAATAAAAAAAATAGATATTGACAGAAGGAAGTTTTCAGTAAATAATTTCATATTCAAATAAACCCTCAAAATTTATCTCTAATAAAATTTTAAATTATCTCAAAACAACAAACCAGTCTTTATTTTTATTTAACTCATTATTATGTTCCTAATTTCTTTAAATTCTTCTCTATCCGCAGTTTTGCATAATTCAAAAATTATTGATTCAGTTGTTGTTAAGATCGCCCCACTCTTAGTCATTCTTTTTAATGCTATTTCATGATCTACTCTATTTCGGCTTCCCATGGCATCTGATATAAGAATAACTTCAAATCCTGTTTGTAAACAATCTAAGACTGTTTGTTGAATACAAATGTGCGTTTCGATCCCACAAACTATCAAATTACTAATTTTCTTATCTTTAAGTTCTTTTAAAAATTCTTCTAATTTAGCTAGGCTGAATTCCATTTTTTCAAATTTTCTAAATCCTACTATGGGTGATAATTCAGGTATCGTTACACCCAATTTTAGTGGGTTCTGTTCAGATATAAATATGTTTTCTTCTAAAATTTGGTAAGCATTTATTAGCTTTTTGATGTTTTTGATTATTGAATCCTTATTGAAAATTGGTCTTATTATCTTTTCCTGAATATCAATAATTAGCAAGGCGTTTACTTTCGATGATAATTTATCAAAAGAGATTTCTTGATCATTCATCATTTACATATAAAGATACTTTTAACATAATATTTTGAAGAACTTTAGTAAACATTTTAAATCAATAAGTTGTTTTACTCTCATCAAGAGTTATTATTGAGAATAGCCAAGGGTTAATTTTGTCATTATCCTCGCAATACAATGTCATTACATCTCCTCTTGGTGATGGTTTACATAAAGATGGAAAGAGGTTAACTCCCCAAAGGTTAAAGGTTCTTAATTTATTTGAAAATATTGGCTCTGGAAACCATCTTAGTGCTGAAGAGGTTCATGAAAAGTTAGTTAAAACAAGCTCTAAAGTTTCACTAGCAACAATTTATAGAACTTTAAGACTTTTAGTACAAATGGGTTTGCTTCATGAATTAGAACTCAGTGAGGGTGGACACAGATATGAATTGCTTAGTAACGACAAACCGGACCATCATCATTTGATTTGTATTAGGTGTGGAAGAACAGAAGAATTCGAAAATGAAGAAGTTTTAGAAGCAGGCAAAGTTGCAGCAAAAGTTAATGGTTTTAAACTAATTGAATCCTCTTTAAATGTAAGAGCTATTTGTCCTAATTGCATTTAGTAGGTTTTAACTTAAAGTCCCTCCACAACTTGACCCTGCACCTGCAGTGCAAGCAAAACAATGTTCTTTTACAGCTACCCCGTAGTTAAAAGTAAATGATTCATCCAATAGATCAAAAAGTGTCTTTGGTCCTTTATCCTCTCGGAAATTTATCTGTTGGTTAAAGTCACAATCATAAATTTCTCCTAACCAATTTACGCTAATTGTCTTTTTACACATAAGATTTTCTAAATTCTTTTCATTAAAATTTTCTTTTAGTAATTTGTAATAAGTCTCTAGTTTTCCTTCTCTTCTTAGAGATTCTTCATATCTATTTATCGGCATATTAGTTATTGTGTATAAATTATTAAAAACGATTTTGTATTTTTCGAATAGTATTTTTTTATAATCCTTCTCCAATATTTCCTGAGAAGGAGGAAGAATTGGGCTTACAGGATTGTAAACAAGGTTTAATTGTAATCCATTTTCTTTTTTCCCATAGCCTAAATCATTAAGAATTTTTATGGCATTTATACTTTTTTCAAAAACCCCAAAACCCCTTTGAAAATCAACATTATTTTTTTCATAACACGGTAGCGAAGCAGTAACTATCACTTTATTCTTCGCAAGAAATTGAGGAAGATCTTCATAACCTTCTTCAAAGAAAATTGTCAAATTGCATCTGTCAATAATATCAATTTGTTTTGTTCTCAAACTTGTTATTAGGTTTTTAAATTCTGGGTGAAGTTCCGGCGCACCACCTGTAATATCTAAAGTCTTGATTTTGTATTTTTCAATTATCTTTGGAATAAGAGATATCATTTCATTGGACATCTTTTCAGTCCTTAGGGGACTCGAATTGACATGACAATGCTTGCAAGCCTGATTGCATTTATAACCTATGTTAATTTGCAATGTTTCTATATGTTCTTTATATATTGGGGGGAATTTTTCTTTCATAAATCTATTATTTATAAATTGTAATTCGAAAATTTAAAAGTCAACTATTTTTTTTAAAGTTTGATCTCTTACTAGCAAGCTCAATAAACCAATTTATGTATTCTTTGGGACCATTTTTAAAAACTATGTCAAATTTTAAATTGTCATGAACATCACTGATCCCTATTAAACCAGTTTTTTTTGTAGAGGGTCTTTCAACTTCACCAGAACTACTATCTACAAAAATTATTTTATTCTTAATCCCATATTCATTACCTAATATTTGTATTAATTCTAGAAAAGACCTGTCACTTCCTCCTCTTGCATAACTTTTTTCATCATCATTTTTTTTTGATGTGACTGTGTCACCAACTCCTACAATCAAAGGCATATCTTCTTTTTGAATAGTTCTTTTGCATAAATCAATTTTTTCCATAACAGAATTTGGAGAGTTTCTAAAATTAAAATTTCTTCCAAAAGGAGCTTTACCAGTTTTATCCGCAATAAATTTATTTAAAAGAAATAAAACTCCAGAATCTTTAACTGCTCCTTTAATAAGTAATTGTATGTCTGTTGATCCAATATCATCTTGAGAAGAAAGTTTAATTGTTTCTCTACCATTTTTATTACCTAAATTTGGTGAAATATGAAGGAAAAATGAGTTTTTGAGGCCTTCGTATTCAGCTTTTAAAATGATTTCATTCATCATTTTTTCAAAACTAATTTGAATAAGCTTTCTTTTATCAGAATCTTCATGAACTAAATCAAATAGACTGTTGAAATTAATCGTTGGCGAGAAGCGTGTTTCACAAATTGATTTTACCGCGTGAAAATTGATATCTTCTTGGCTAAGTTCAGGAAAAATATTCTTAACTATGAAATTAAATTTTGGTCTTATTAAACTAGGTACTTTTGATAAAAAATTTAGTTCTTTTTCTGAGACTCCTTCAAAACTTATTTCACCATTGTTGTCTTGATACTCTACTCCACAGGCAGCTAAACCTCTTAAATATAGCTCTTTGTTTTTAGGCTCAATAGTGCTCCTTAAACTCCTCTCTATTATTCTGTTAACTCCTCTTGGACCTTCATGTTCCCCGCAAGTTAATACAAAGAATTCCTCTGCAAATTCTTTTACTGCATAGATATATTTTGATTCTAATTCTCTAGTCATTGGATCTTTAACTAAAGGGATACAAACTCCGTCAATGTCTTGAATAAATAAGATATTTTTAGAAGAAATTAATTGTTTTTGTTCATTTAAATTACTTGCCATATATTCCATATTTATAATTATATTTCTTTTAATTTCCACTTTCTCAGCAATTATAAATTAAAAAACTCAATATTTTCAATAAATAATTTGCTATGGTCAAAAATTGCTTTAATGTAGAAAAATGTTGGTATGGGTAAGAAATTAAAAAAAATTATCAAGAGTTTCCAAAAATGAAGAATAATTTCGTAGAAAACATCAAAGATGAAAAATATTTTTATTCATTGATTGAAGATATAGAGAATAGCAAAGTTGGATTTTACAGTGTTGGTTTATATCCTGCATCATTAGCATACAACTGTGCTATGCATGGAAAATCAAATAATATTCTCTTGGCTCCTAGAGAAGATAGAGATTTGTTAGGTGCTTTCTCAAATGATGTTATTTCTGATATGGATAATGAGATTATTGAAAAGATTAAGAGAATGGGAAATTATTCTTCAGAGGGAAAAATAAAGTCTTTTGATCTAAAAGATCTTCTCTTGAAATGTGAGATGGTTATTCTTGCTTCAAATAGTAATCACATACAAGATGATGTTAAAAATGCTTTAGAACTAAGAAAAAATTTAAAAAGAGAAAATGTGGTTCTTGGCTGTCTAGTCGGTTCTTTTTGTATTGATAATAAAAATAAAAACCCTTTTATTCTTTGTAATAAATATCCAAATTTAGCTTTTTTTACAGGATTTCATCGTCACGGAGCTTTACGAAATCCTAATGATAGTTTTACTGCAAATTTCTGCCATCCTGATGCGCTAACAGCATTAATAGGAGCACGCATTTTGAATCAATTATCACCGAAAATTCAAGTTTCTCCTGGAGTTCACAATATTGAATGTCAATATATAAAATCAATAAAAAATATCTCATCAATATTTGCAGGTTTTGTAAATAACTTTCATTCCGATAAGCCAGGTATGCTGCCTACCATTAATACAATTTTGTTAACTCAATGTTTAGATCAGGCCGCATCAGTATCAATAAAAGTTAGAAAAGAAAATAAATTAGAGAATAAATATCTTTCATTAAAAGAACTTGGTTATGGTGAAGAAATAATTAGTGCAAGGGAAATAATTAATGATAAATTTTGTGAAAAAGGAGATTATACTTTTTCTCAATTAAATGCTGTTAAGGCTGATGTCTTAGGGAGTATGACTCTACCAACTGAAGGAAAACCAACACGGAATTTTCAAGCAGGACAAGTTTTATCAGATATGCTTTTGCAACTCAACAGATGTCCAAAAGATGTCTCAGAATTTGTAACTTGGTGTAATAAATACTCTCTCAGTCAAGGAGGTTTAGAAGGTCTAAAATCTTTAAAATTTTGGCCAGACATTTATAAAGAATTCAAAATTAAAAATAACAATTGTTCAATGATTAATCTGATTTATTTATGCTTTAATGCTAATTCAGAAGAAAAAAAAGAAATTTATAAGGTTTTAATTAGTTCAGAAGAAATCACTAATTTTTGCCAAGAATCTGTGAAATCTGAATTATCTTTCGAACTAAATGAAAAATTAAAAGGAGATTATCTTTTTGATGATATTGAAAACTTTTACAATAAATTATTTATTGACAAAGGGCAAAACGCCCCTAAAACAAGTAAATATAGTAATCAAATTTCTAAAAAAAATACTTGTTATATCAATGTATTGAAAATTATTAATAAATATTTTAATAATTGATTATTTTTCTAATTTGCTAGAAAGCAAAGTTCTTAATTTATTTACTAATCTTGATTGCAAGGTTAGAATTATGATGGTTTAAAAGGTTTTTTTTGAAAAAGGAATTAACTCATCGTTCTCATGAACTTAAAGCTCTTGGTTGGAATCAAGAAGACTTAACAAGATACGAAGATTTATGGGACTACAGTCAAAGATGGGGATTAATAAATTTAGAAAGAGAAGACAGACAGTTTTTAAAGAAGGCAGAAAAGTTACTCCCAAAGATCCAAAATAAAAAGATATCCGTTAAAAAAACTATTGAAGAAAAATCTTATTATCTATGGTTAAATTTTTACCTCGATGAAATTAATATTTTTAATAATTCTAATCTTCCAAAAAATAAATATGGTGTTTGGACACTCTTAATTGAAGAAGAAATAAAACTTCTTAAGGAATTACAACCAGTTATGGGTCTTCCAGATACTTTAAAAGCTAAGAATCTATTCGAAAATAGAAAAGAGCTTATAAATAAAGCTTTTAGCGAATTTGAAGCTAAAAACAACGATAAGGTTTTCAACTTTGATGAAGTTTTAAACAACTCTGAAAAAGATGTTGGTAAGAATTGGAAATCAATTACTGAAAAAGATCCTGAGGCTAATAAAACTTTTCCAATAATTGAATCTGCAAATATTGAGAAACTCAGATCTGCGATAAAAGAGGATTTGAGTACATATATGAAAGATAATTATCCCTCACTAAAAAAGGATTTATAAATATTTATCTTTTTTTTGTTTTTTTTTTGAGCTTTTCTAAGTTAAATAGATAATAGGATTATTTAAAAATTTTGAGCAACCAAAAGTTCGAGACACTTCAGTTACATGCAGGCCAAGTTCCTGATCCAACTACAAATTCCAGAGCAGTACCCATCTATCAAACTAGTTCCTATGTCTTTGACAATGCAGAGCATGGAGCGAATCTTTTTGGATTAAAAGAATTTGGAAATATTTATACTCGACTTATGAACCCCACCACAGATGTCTTCGAAAAAAGGATGGCAGCTTTGGAAGGAGGTATGGCAGCACTTGCAACATCCTCAGGTCAAGCTGCTCAATTCTTGGCAATAGTGAACTGTATGACTGCAGGGGATAATTTTGTCTCTACTTCTTTTCTATATGGTGGGACCTACAATCAATTTAAAGTACAATTTCCAAGATTAGGAATAGAAGTTAAATTTGCAGATGGCGATAGTATCGATAGTTTTAGAAATAAAATTGATGATAAAACCAAAGCAATATATGTCGAATCAATGGGTAATCCTCGATTCAACATCCCAGATTTTGAGGGACTCTCTGCTTTGGCGAAGGAAAATGGAATCCCCTTAATAGTGGATAATACCCTTGGTGCTGGTGGTGCTTTAATAAGACCAATTGATTTTGGAGCCGATGTTGTTGTGGAAAGTGCAACAAAATGGATCGGTGGACATGGAACAAGTATCGGAGGGGTTATTGTTGATGCCGGAACCTTTGATTGGGGAAATGGTAAATTTCCATTAATGAGTGAGCCAAGCGCTGCTTATCATGGGCTCGTTCATTGGGATGCTTTTGGTTTCGGTAGTGATATCTGCAAATCTTTGGGAGTAGCTGATAATAGAAATATAGCTTTTGCGTTAAGAGCAAGACTTGAATGCCTCAGAGACTGGGGATCAGCTCAAAGTCCTTTTAATTCTTTCTTGCTATTGCAGGGTTTGGAAACTCTCAGCTTAAGAATAGAAAGACAAACTTCTAATGCTCTTGAATTAGCAAAATGGCTAGATTCTAATTCTAATGTAAGTAGTGTTAATTATCCTGGCCTAGAATCTGATCCATATTACTCTAGTGCCAAAAAATATACTACTGGAAGGGGAATGGGTTGCATGCTTATGTTCTCTCTCAATGGGGGTTATGAAAATGCAGTAAAATTTATTGATTCCTTAAAATTAGCGAGCCACCTTGCTAACGTAGGGGATTCAAAAACATTAGTAATTCATCCTGCTTCAACAACTCATCAGCAATTATCTGAAGAAGAACAACTATCTGCAGGTGTTACTCCCACTATGGTAAGAGTTTCTATAGGAATTGAGCATATTGATGATATAAAAGCAGATTTCGAACAAGCACTTTCACAAATCACATAGGAAAGGAGATTTATTGGCTTTAATAATTCCTAGTAACTATCACAAGATTAGTGATGTTGAGAAAAATCATATATCTTGGATCGAACCAGAATTGGCAAAAAGACAGGATATACGGCCTCTTAGGATTGGTATTTTAAACATCATGCCTCTTGGCAAGCAGTATGAATTTAACTTACTACATCCACTTGGTTTATCTCCTCTGCAAATTGAGCCAGTTTGGATAAAGCTTAAAACTCACTCATATAAAACATGGGATCTTAATCATCTGAATAATCTATACATTACTTGGGAAGAAGCAAATAATCCAGAACCGTTAGATGGAATCATTATTACTGGAGCACCTATTGAGCACCTAGCCTTTGAGGAGGTTAAGTATTGGGATGAATTTGTAAAAATTGTAAATGAAGCCAGAAATTCTTGTGCGAGTACTCTTGGATTATGTTGGGCTGGCTTTGCGCTGGCTTATTTGGCAGGGGTCGATAAGAAAGTTTTTGATAGGAAATTATTTGGGTTATTCCCTTTAAAAAGTCTTGTTCCTGGACACCCTTTGATGGGTACACAAGATGATGAATTTATTTGTCCTCAAAGTAGATTTGCTGGATTACCAGATTTGGAAATGGAGAAAGCCCAAAAAGAAGGGAAATTGAATTTGTTGGCTTATGGAGAAAACGTTGGATATACAATATTTGAATCTAATGATCAAAAACAACTTATGCATTTAGGTCATCCTGAATATACGGTGCATAGAATTATTAGTGAAATTGAAAGAGATAAAGAAAAGGGAGATGTTCCTCCTCCTAAAAATTTTGATCCAAATAGTTCAAAAACCGCTTGGAGGTCTCATAGGAATTTGCTTTTTCAACAATGGCTTTGGTTCTGCTATCAACAAGTTAGTCTTAATTAACTTTTTTAATGAGCGCTTTCCATACCACCTAGTCTTTCAAATAAGTTAAGACTTTCTTTATTTAATCCTACAATTTCAACTTTAGAACCACCATTCTGGAACTTTCTAATAATTTGCTCAAGAGCAACAACGCCACTTTGATCCCAAATATGAGCTAAAGACATATCAATTACAATATTTTCTGGATGTTCATGAATATCAAATCCTTGTAAGAAATAAATTTTACTTACAAAAAATAATTGTCCTTTTACTTGGTAGGTAGTCAAATTATTTTCTTTAGCTCTTGAGACCGTAATAACTTTTGCGACTTTTCTGCTGAAAAGGATTGCTGCTAATGCAACTCCAGCAATAACTCCAAGTGCAAGATTATGAGGTTTTGTCAGCATTGTAACCGCAAAAGTCATAAGCATTACTGCAGTATCACTTTTAGGTATCTTTCTAATATTTTTTAATCCATTTATATCTGCTGTACTTATCGCGATTGTTATCATGATTGCTACTAAAGCAGCCATTGGTATTGCTCCAATCCAAGACTTTAAGAGGATAATCATAATTAATAGAGATATACCTGAGGAGAGAGTTGATAATCTAGATTTACCACCATTTTCAGTATTCATAACAGATTGCCCAACTAAGGCACATCCTGCCATTCCACCAAATAAGGATGCCACAATATTTGCGATTCCCTGTCCTCTTGCTTCTTTATTTTTATTAGAGCTTGTATCAGTTACATCGTCTAAAATGTCTTGAGTTAAAAAGGTTTCCATTAAACCCACGAGAGATATTGCAAGTGAAGTCGGTAAAATAATTCCTAATGTTTCAAGACTAAAAGGTACTTTTCCATTTTCTATTGATCCAAAAGGAAGAGAAATACTTGGTAATCCATCAGGTAATTTACCCAAATCGCTAACTGTTGGGACATCTAGATTCAAGAATATGCTTATGAGAGTAATTACTACTATCGCGATAAGTTGAGATGGGACTACTTTTGTGATTTTTGGAAGCCCATAGATAATTATTAATCCTAGGATTACAAGAATCCAAACTACTGGGATCTGAGAGTTAACTGGATACTGACTCAAAGTTTGTTCAATTAATCCTTTTGATTCTTTAATACCTATTCCTAACTGAGGTAGTTGTGCCTGAAATATTAAAAGCGCCAGTGCATTTACAAATCCACTTAAAACTCCCGTTGGCACGAATCGCATCTGGTAGGCAAGTCTTAAATATCCCCAAAGAATTTGGAAAATTCCAGTTAATATTCCAGCTGCAATAAGATATGGGACTCCTAATCCAGGAGTTTGTGATTCTCCATAAGCAACAAGTCCAGTCATCAAAAGAGCTGTTGAACCTGTAGCTGAAGTGATCATCCCCCTTCTTCCTCCAACAATCGCAATTGTTATTGATAAGCAAAATGCACCAAAAAGGCCAACTTTAGGATCTACACCAGCTATACCTGAAAAAGCAATTGCTTCTGGGATCATTGCAAAAGCAACAACTAAGCCTGAGAGAATATTTGACTTTGGATCATCTAACCAATTTTTAGATAAATATCTTGAGAAATTTGACATTTTAAGTTTCTTTATAATTAAGAAGTTACCTCATAAAGGAGGCAAAATACCTTGTGGGTCAAGAATATTCTTTAAAGTTTTTAATTCATTTATTCTATCTCCAAAGGCTAATGTAATTTCTTCATCATGAGAATTCAAATGATTATGCAATTGGGCTAAGTGAATATTTGGATAAAACTTTTTTAACTTTCTCCACGATTTATAAATCCATTCCAAAGCGACTTCTTTTTCTTGAAGATCATTTTTTTTCCATGATGCATATATCCATGGTTTCCAAGTACTTTTTCTATGAACAAAAAAGCTTGAGCCATGATTTAACTTTTTTGTTTTGCAACCTAGTTGTTGAGAAGCAACATAACAGGAATTATTAGGTTTATTGTCCATTATTTCATTCAAACATTTTATGAAACTTGGGATATAATTTTTTAAATCTTCTCCAAGAAGACTTATTACTTCAGAATGGTTATTTGCATTAAGCTCATATAAATTTAATTCCTTTGGGAAGAAATTTATTTTGTTAAAGTTCTCATAAATTTGTTTTTTTAGAGAAGAAAATTTGTCTAGAAGAATTAAGTATTCTTCTGTTCTTTTATCCTTTAAATTTTTTTTAAGTTCAACAAAAATATATATATAAATTTTTTGGGCATAAATCCATTGAAGACTAATATTTTCTGGAAATTCCTCTGATAGTTTTATTATTTCTGAAAGTTCATTTAAATCTACAAATCCTTCAATAACCTTAATTGGATTGGATTGGATAGTTTTAAGTTCTATTTGGGTAATAATTGAGAAAAACGGTGCTGCGCCTTTAATTGCTTCCCAAATCAATTGTTCTTCTGGATTTATTTGATTTTTTTTTAAAGAGATAAATGTGCCATTACCCAAGAAACCTTTTATTGATTCAATATTATCAATGGCTAATCCGTAGGCTCTACTGAGCGGGCTTACTCCACCAGTAAGTATATAGCCTGCTCCAGGAAGTTTAGAAAGTCCGATTGGAAAACTACGATTATGTTTTTGTAAATAATTTACTAGATCCCCCATTATTACTCCCCCTCCAACTGTTACTAAATTGGTTTTTCTATCTAGGTGAATTTTGCTGTGATTTTTTCTTAGATCAAGAGTTGTAAAACCATTTTTTGCACAACTTGAGGTTGTACCTCCACTACATACGCATAGGTGTTCGAATTTTTCCCTAGAATAATTATCCCCACAAAATAAGGAATCATTCACGTCGTAAATTAATTTCTTTAATTTTGCATCCCTCGAATTAATATTTGGAACTTCAAGCAAGTTATTATTATTTTTCACTACGTGATATTGTTCTTTACTATTATGGTATAAGTAATAACTTGAAATTGGATAATTTAGATTCGAAGTTAAATAATCAAGTCGCGATACTTATCTGTGGACATGGGAGTAGAAATAAATTAGCCATTACTGAATTCCAAGAATTAACTAAGTGCATTCAAAAAAGATATCCAAAATTTTTAGTTGAATATGGTTTCTTGGAATTCGCTAAACCTTCGATTGTTGATGCTTTAGAAAAGTTAAAAGATCTTTCTATAAAAAAAATAATTGCAATTCCCGCAATGCTTTTCGCTGCGGGCCATGTAAAAAATGATATACCTAGCTTGCTTATGAATTATTCAAGTAAAACAGGTATTGAAATAATTTATGGAAGGGAATTAGGTATTAATAATTTAATGATTAGTGCAGCTTGTGAAAGAGTAAAAGATGTCTTTAAGCATAATAATACTCTCAAACCTGAAGAATCATTATTAGTTGTTGTTGGTAGAGGCTCTTCTGACCCAGATGCGAATTCCAATGTTTCAAAAATAACGAGAATGATCGTAGAGGGTATTGGTTTAGGGTGGGGGGAAACAGTCTTTTCTGGAGTGACTTTCCCTCTCGTTGAACCTGGCTTGAAAAATGTTGTGAGACTTGGTTATAAAAATATAATTATTTTCCCTTACTTCCTTTTCTCAGGTGTCCTTGTTACAAGAATAAAGAGGCAAAGTGATTTAGTTGCGATTAATAATCCAAATATTTCATTTATACATGCAAAATATCTTTCGTCACAGTCTTATGTGGTCGACACTTTTGTAGAAAGGATTGAAGAGATTCTTAATAACGAAGGTAATAATTTTATGAATTGCTCAACTTGTAAATATAGATCAAATTTATTTGGATTTGAAAAAGAAGTTGGAATGGTACAAGAAAGTCATCATGATCATGTAGAGGGCTTGGGTATCAGCTGTGATTTATGTGATCCTGAATGTAATGGTGATTGTGAAATAGAAAATCAAATCCTAACTAATAATCAAGAAAAATCATACTCAGGAAGTGGTGATTACTTAGAACACAAACATGTAGAGGCTCATCAACAAGAACATAACCACCATCACCATCACCATCACAATAGTATTTATCCAAATTCAAAGCACCCTTTAGGACCTGTCACGCTTCGCTTGCCTAATAAAGACTAAATCTTAAGAAAATCCGTTGAAATTTAATGAATCAACTGTCTCTTTCTCGAACTAGTCTTAATAGACTCAGTATATATAAGTATTCTTAATATAAAATCTTGAAAGTATTTTGAGCTAGATTTTCCACAATTTGCGGGTTGTTTTCCACGTCCAAATCCACACTGGATTAGAAATGGCAGTATTTTTCAAAAAAAACAGGACTTCAACATTATTGTTGACTTTTTTTTAAGATCTATTCAATTTCCTTATTTGAAAAAGAAGTTTTTTAAAAACTAACTTATAACATGAGTCTCATTTGATAATTTGAAAAGTTTTCAAACAGATATTTTTTGATTTTTTTAGAAAAAAATATCATTATGGATATGCAGAAAATATAAATTTATGGATCAAATCAGCCAATCAAATTTAATTGATAAGAAATTTGTCGAGTGCTCTTCAAATAATGTCTCTTTAGAAACAGAACTTTCAGAAACTCTTTACAACACTATGAAAGATTTCGTATTAAGTAATCCAACTTGGGATCAATATAAGCTTATAAATTCAGCATTAGCTACTTTTCTCGTTCAAAACGGTTGTACAGATAATTCTGTCTCAGAAATTTATTTAAATCAATTATTTACACCCTCTAAGTCTTTTTAATATTTAAACAGGCTCTTCTACTTAAGGCCATCATTGTTAATGTGGGGCTTTGCCAAGATGATGTGGGCCAGCATGCTCCATCTAGAACCAGTACATTCTTACATCTCCACAATCTATTAAATTTATCAACTACGCTATTTTCTTCATTTAACCCCATTGGTGCTCCCCCTACTTCATGAATGTAATATCCAGGAGGTGGAGGACTATCTGAAAGTGCAATCAAATTTTTTGTAAATAAACTCCCAAATGGGATATTAATTAGTTCATCAATATTTTTAATTTCTCCATTTGCAGCTTTTATTGATTTTCTTATTGTGTTTTCCATATGTTTTGACATATTTAACTCATTCTCGCTCCATTCGAATTCAATGTAGGGAATTGGGATACCCCATTCATCTGTTTTTTTTGATAGAGAAACTGAGTTTTTCTCTCTAGGAAGGACTTCGCCATGAGCAATAAGAAAGCCAATGGATTTGTTTTTGTCTTTTTGCAAAAATTCAGGGATTCCCAATCTATCAATTGCCCCCCAGATTCCATAACCTCTTAGGAAATTCAAGTCGTCAATTTCTGGTAAATTTGAACCAAATGGAATAAAGAAGCTGCCTGCTCCAGAAAGATCGGGAGGATAACTTGTTGGTTTATCTGAGTTTTTAGTTTTTGGGACTGAAAAAAATCTACAGATAGATATGTGGTCCATGAGGTATTTGCCTAATTTCCCAGAAATATCTTTAAACCCTGAGGAATTTGATTTGTATTCTGAGTTAAGGAGTATTCTCAGCGTTGAAATTGTTGATGCGCAGAGAAGAATTAAATCACAATTCAATACTTCTTTTTGTCTATTTTCTAGGTTTACGATCGTTAGTTTTGAGGCAAGCTCTGTTGCCTTGTTGATCACAAAAGACTCCACTAGGTAATTAGAGATTATTTGTACATTTCCAGTATCTAAAGCTTTTTTTAAAGAGCTTCCTAAGCTAGAGGACTTGGGCCATTTTTTTTCTTTTACTGATGAATTACGGTCAAATCCTCTTGATTGGATAAATGGATAGTTTAATTTTGATTTTACTTTGCTGCCAAAAACATTTTCGTTTTCTGTAAGAGGTATTTCGCCAATATATTTACCGTTCGGAACTTCTTTAATATCATCTTTTCGTCCATAGATGCCGCAGAAATTTTCAATGAAATCATAGTGAGGGGATAGGTCATCGTATGAAATAGGCCAGTTTGGTCCGAATCCGTCTTTTTTAGCAGGATGAAAGTCTTCTGAGGAAAGTCTTAATGTGATACCTCCCCACGTTAATGACCTCCCCCCATATTGTTTTGCTTGAGTCCAAAGAAATGGCTTTTTTTTTGGGAAGTCATAAGGATGCTTCAATTCATTTGAATATAAGTCAGGATTATTTTTCCAATAACCAGGATGTTGGCATTGATTGGCATGTTTTTTTGTTAAAACTCCTGATAGTCTTTTTAATGTACTTTTAGGCTCATGATTGCTAGCTTCATACCTTTTAACTTGAGGCCCTGCTTCTATTACTAAAACTTTTATCCCCTTTTCTGCCAATGTAAGTGCTGCTATTCCTCCTGTAGCTCCAGAACCTACAACAATTGCATCATAAGGACTTAAATCCAAAACTTAGTTTGTGATTTACTATTTCAATAAATATAGCATTCAGTAAATAATAAATTTTTAGATTTCAACTTAAGAAGTTAGAATTTATTGAAATACTACTCAAACAAATGAGATTTATATTTTTAACTTTTTTAATAATTGTTTTAACCCTTCCTTCTATAAGCTTTGCTGCGTTGGATTATGGTAAACAATCTTTGGTAGGAGCTGATTTTTCTGGATCTGATTTAAAAGGAGCAACTTTCTATTTGACTGATTTACAAGACGCAAATTTATCAGGTTGTGAGCTTCAAAATGCGACTCTATATGGAGCAAAATTGAAAGATACTAATTTAAGTAACTCCAACTTAAGAGAAGTAACTTTAGACTCAGCTGTTTTAGATGGAACTGATTTATCAAATACTAATTTGGAGGATTCTTTTGCTTATAGTACCCAGTTTGAAAATGTAAAAATACAAGGTGCAGACTTCACAAATGTTTTTTTGCCAAAAGATATTATTAGGAAATTTTGTGAAAGTGCTACAGGAACTAATCCAATTACTAATAGAGAAACCAGAGAAACTTTAGAGTGCGATTACATTTAATTTTAAGCACATACAAGTTCTTTTTTAATCTTTCTTTGTTTATAAAGTGATCTTCCAACAGGCCAACCTAAAGTAGATAAATGTTTCATTAAAGTACTTGAGTATTTGAAATAAAAATTGTCTGAATATTTGATACCAAGTTCTTTTAGAGTAGTAATTAATAAAAATACATCTTTCTTGTTGCCTTTTTTCATATCTAATAATATCAACGATTCACTTGATAATTTTTTTTCTAGAACCCTATTATTCTCAGCAAAACCAACTTTAAGTGAATTAAATTCATCAGAATAAAGAGTATAAATTATTCCATCTTTGAATTTACCCCTTAAAGTACCTACATTAAACCTTGATGATATTAATGTTTTGTATCCTTTTATGATTTTTCTGTTATTCATAATTATTTGATCTCTCTCTGAGCTATTTCATATTTCTCCAATAGATTGTTTACTTCTGCTAATGCAATCCTCTTTTGACAGGCCGAGTCATATCTATTTACTGCTATTGAAGGTATTGAACCTTTGCTTTTCATTTCCCTTATACCAGTTTCTAA
The DNA here is from genome assembly GCA_003281605.1 of Prochlorococcus sp. AG-347-I06. GTDB lineage: Bacteria > Cyanobacteriota > Cyanobacteriia > PCC-6307 > Cyanobiaceae > Prochlorococcus_A. The sequence goes on from QCBM01000001.1 coordinate 188,819, forward strand.
ACATTGAAAAGCAACACTTGATAGATCTCTTCCTTCTGCTGCTGCCCAAACTTTCAAAAGATAAGTAAGATTTGATGGTACTGAGATCTGAACTTTGTTTGAATTTGAAGTATTTAATGCAATATCATCGAGACTAATTTCTTTAGAAGAAATAGTTTCTTTAACCTTTTTTTTTAAAAATTTTACTTGGCTTATAACATCCTCTTTATTCTTTATTTTTTGTTCTATTTCAAATAAATCTTCTTCAGAATTAATTAAAGCTTCTAATGCCCATTTAGCATCATCTTTCTTAACAGCGGTTCTATCAAGCCACTCATCTCTTATTTTTGACCAATTACTAGGCATTAGATTTATGCGTTAATTCTATGATAGAGAAATCTAAACAGATTGTCTATATAATCTAAATTGATTTGAAACAGATTGTATAAAAATATTATTTAATTTTTAATAATTTCTCATCTTAGAAATAATCTTTTATAGCAATTGAAACTGCAGAATCTATCCAACATACATTTATAGATATTTTTTCGTTAATTGAAAACGATATATTAGATAATTCAATCTTTATAAAATTTTAGTTAATTGTTTATTTAATTACAGACTTCTGATCTTTTAATCTCTCTCAATAAGTTCAATTTTATAACCATCAGGATCCTCAACAAAAGCCAAGACAGTAGTACTGTTTTTCATTGTTTTAGGTTTGGTTGTTATTTTACAACCATTATTTTCTAATCCTTGGCAAATTAGATTAATATCTTTTACTCCAATGGCTATATGACCATATTTATCTCCAAGCTCATAGTCTTCAGACTTTTTGTCCCAGTTATAAGTTAATTCAATTACTGTGTTTTCTTTTTCTGAGCCATAACCAACAAATGCCAAAGTGAATTTTCCATGAGGGTAATCCTTTTTTCTTAATAAATTCATCCCTAATCTATTGACGTAGAAATCAATGGATTTATCTAAATCTCCAACCCTCAACATTGTATGTAGGATACGCATTTTGAATTATGAACCTTAATTAATTATCTAATATTTAATAACCATCTGCCAAAGTTGATTTTTTCGAGGCTAAGTCTTTTATTAAGTTTAGAAAAATTAGGGTAAAATACGAATAAGAAATTTCAATAATATATTGAATCTGATATTCCAGAGACTCTCATCAGTATTTCTGTATACTTTGCCATTAAAGGCTTCATTACCTTTTGGATATTATTTGTTCTATAAATATTCATTTTTAAAAATACTTTTATTACTTACTTATCCGATAGCAATAATTGAAAAATCTTTGCCTTTTGGTAGTTTTTTATTATTTATAATTTTGTTTGCTGGATTAGCAAGAAATCCAAATGTTCCCTATTTCGTTAGATATAACGCATGCCAAGCATTACTTATTGATATTGCGTTGATAATAATTTCATATTTCTTGAGAATATTTCCCATAGTTGAATTAGGCTCAATAATTTTTATACTTACACTATGTATTTTTATTTATTCGATTTCTCAATGTATTTATGGAGTTGAACCTGAAATTCCCTTAATTAGTAAATCTGTAAGAATGCAAATTTAAAAAGATTTATAGATTTACTGACTTTCTTTAGCACTCATTCAGAATAGATTCCCATCTTTGTTGACTTGCCTTTATTGCTTGCATTGGCGGATTAGCCCCCTCTATTTCAAAGGCTTTAATTAATGATTTATTAGCTAATAGTCCTAATCTTGCAGCCTCTCTTTGCCTAGAGCATACTTTTTTTCTTGATCCCTCTTTTAAACTATTTTCGATTTCTTTAAGAATCTGGCTAGCTTCATTTGATTTAGAATAAAAATCATTCATGTAAACATCAAGTGCCGTATCAGCAAAGATTTCAACTGGAGAGATTATCGCGACTAAACACACTATAAAACTTACAAATACAAATATTTTCATAAAAACCTTAAGTAAATTTTTTTTCCGATCTCTTCAATACTAAATAAAAGGTAAGAACGCTAATTGTTCCAGATGGGCCTATTAAAACATGCCAAAATTGATTGCCACTAATTGAGAGCCTTGTTCCAAAGAAAGTCGTAAATAAAATACCAAATATTGGGTAAAGTATAAAAAGCCAATCTTTAAAAACTCTTTGCCAATTTACAATTAGAAGGATACTTATTACTACTTGAAAAAGGAGAGCAATAGTTTTATCAAATAAAAAATATGAGATTATTGAACATAAAGAAATGCAAAAATTAGCTTTTTGAATAAATTTATTTTTTATAACTGATGTTGATAAACATGTTAGACCTAAAGATAGGAAAGAATAAAATAACCAATTAAATAAAGAGGAGTGATCCACATAAATCCAAGATGTTTGGGTATGATCTATCATTTCAGAAATCGATGCCAATCCTAAAAAAATAAAACCGAAAGGTATCAATTTGTTTTTGCGAAGGTGATTGAATTTTTTGATCGATCTAATACCTAATAATATTGGGATGATTGCCGCCTGAAAATGAGCTATTAATAAAATTGAAAAAAACAAAATAAATTCTCAAACTTAATTCATCCTAATTTAAATAAAAAAAACAGTTTCGGGTCACTTCAGTAGAGAAAGGTACCATTGCCCGGTTACTATAATCAATATTGTAAGAACAAAAGGGAAAGCAGGATATCGTTTCTGAAAATTAGCAGGTGGCCAAGGAGACCAAGATATTAATCTTCCTTGCGGTTCATTTGAAATAACTTTTTTTTTCGATTTTTTAGATATTAAATTTTCTGCAGCAAAACCTTTACTCATAATCTAAATAATGTTTATCTTAACAAGAACGTTTTAAAAGGGCGATTTATATTATTCGGTTCTTTTTTATTTGAACGGAGGGGGTGGGATTCGAACCCACGGTGCCCTTGCAGACACGCTAGTTTTCAAGACTAGAGCCTTAAACCACTCGACCACCCCTCCAGAGGCTATTCACTTTTGTTTAACTTCAAAACTATAACATAAGAAATTAGTCATAGTCTATAAATTCAAAGATTAAAAATTTATTTCAAGAAACTTGTCTGAGAGAGGAATTTTATTTAAAAATGACGGGTTAAGTCGTTATAACAGTTAATTATTGGTCACGTTTAGTCCAAAAATTTACGCTACAAAAAAATCACCCAAAGTTGACATTTTGTTGAAATAAACCAAATAAGTTATTCCCAACTATGGCAGCGATTATTAAAACGAAGGCAACTATGGCGAAAAGAGCACTAACATCTTTTATGTCATATGGTGCTTTAAATAAAGGTTTTTGGTCTGCCATTGTTATCTAATATATAAATGCAATTGAATCATATTATTTTAATGCTTGTGAGAAGTATTAAGTTATTGTTTAGTCTAAAAATGGATAATAAAAAAGCCACTGAAAGTGGCTTTTTTATAAATGGTTAAATAAACTAGCTTGTGTAAGTTTTTCCTCTATAAGTTAGTTCATTGTGCTGCTTTTTAGCTGCTTCTTTGTTCTGGACGTACTTTTGTCCTCTGTAAATTAGAGTCATTTTTTTAGCTCCGGTTTCGCTTAAGTCCCCGTTCCATGGCTTAAGTCGATTTGCGGCTTGCTACACGCAAGTTGAACGTTTTGGTAGCGGTTGCTACAAATTTATATTAACATCCATTAAAATTATTTGTCTAGGTTTTTAATAAATAAACTTAATACATTAATGATAGATTAGGTTTCTGATATAAATATTTATCATAATCCCGGCTTAATTTCTCACAGGTTACATTTTGTTCGTTTTTGAGAAGTATTTTTTATTTAATGAACTTTTAAATGTAAAATTCTTAAGATTATAAAATTTGTTTTATGTTTTCTAGAAGCAAAAAACCTACAGTAAAAAAATCTGCAATAGTTGAAGAGACTCCATTATTTGCTCAATTATTACCATTCGCAAACAGAATGAATGATAAGGTCCAATTGGTAAATGCTTTGGCGTTTACTTTTATTATGGGATTCTCAATTTTTGGAATTGCTCTATGGAAACTATCAGGGCTGACCTAAATATTTTATTTTTGCAAAGCATCAATTTTTGATTCTTTGTTTTCAATTATGGTTATTAACCATCTAGATGCTAGCCCTCTGGATATTGATCTATTTTTTAGAAATCTACATATATATACGTGTAGATTTTTTTCGTTTTTGGAGTTAAATTTTTCCTCAAAATCTAAGATATCCTCTTCTGATGTTCTTTTTCTTAGCTCATCCACCAATGCATGACTGGAGGAATCATTAAACAAGTTCCCAATATCTAAGCTTAATGTCATAAATAATTTATGTCCCTATTTAAGAGGTAGCCATAAATTAAATTTTTAAAAACTAATTTATATTTTTTATTTACAAATTATTCAAAATTTAATCTTTTGGTTTAGCAAGAGGAAGCAAGCACTTATCTGAATCACAACCTGCTGGTCCTGCTTCAGATAGTTCTCCAACATCATATTTATTAAGAGCGTCAAAGAAATCATTATTTACTTTCCTTTCTATTACTTTATTCTGCAATGATATATATTCCTCTTTACTTATTGGTTCAAAGGGCAATCTCGGGAAAGTAGCATTAGCACTAAATCTAGCCAGCAATGCTGCTGAAATATATCCCTCATTATTTTCTATAGCATTATGAATAGCCTTAGCTAAATCCTCGATTTCATTTTCTCTAAATTCTACGGTTGCAGAGGTATTATGCTCTGTGTAAAATTTCTGCACTTGCATGTAAAAATCAAATTGAGCTAATGCTGAGAAATTATTGATGTCTATTTGGTCTGCGCCGTCTATATTTGCCCAACTAACTTCTGTAGGGATTTCAACTAACCATTCTGTACATCTTGGATCAAATGGATTATCGAGCAAGCAACCATTTTCATCTTTATCAGATTGAGATGGAACAACTGAGTAACCATAATCCATGCAAGCTAAAGCGATTGGGTCATTTTTCCTGAAAGTTATTCTTCTTATGAATCTTTGAGCCTTTGGAGGATGCCAACCTGGAGCTGCTCCTGTAAGAAGACTTTTAGTTCCAGCTGGCTGGACTGTTGTGCATCTATTTGGTCTCCTTAGATTATGCTTATCACAATATTCCCATACAGTTTCTTTTACTATTTTTCTCCAAGAATCTAAGAATTTAGCTTCCTTTTCTTTGAAGGCCTTCCCTTCTTCGCTATTTGGCCTTCCTGCTTCCCACCATTTCAACCATGGCGTCCCAAAGGCATGGACACAAAAATCAAATAATCCAGTGAAACTTACTCCTACGATAGGATCATATTCCCTACTTTTTCTGTAACGCTCAACTTCAAATTCATGATTAAGTAAGCATGCTACAGAAAGAGCGGCTGCTTTAAAAGCTTTTTTTTGCTCTTCAAAATTTCCTGGATCAATCTGATTTAAATGAACTTCAGCCAAATTGCAATGGAAATCATTTCCCAAGATCTCCCCACAAGGGTTAAGTCCATATCGGCTCATCCTGTGGTCTAACTCTTCTTCTGAAAAAGGACCATAACTACTATTTATCCAATTTCTCGCTTCATCCTTGCCTTGTTCTGAGTAGATTTCAATAAATTCCTTTCTCAATTCATCATCTTTGAGAATATCTGCATTTGACCTTGCGATTGCTTCTGGTGCAAATTGAATGGCCCCCTCACCTGAATGGAATTGTTTTGTTACTGCATCCAAAACAGTTTGGTAAGTGGGTTTTGTATGGTAAACCCTTGTATGATTGGCCATTCTGAGGGCATCTTTTTCAGGATCTATTCTCCAATTACCATTCTCATCTTGACTCCATAAATTTTCTTTTGCTGATGCGGCTTCTTTATCATCTGAAGCAAATTGTCTCATTCCAGCACTTCTTCTTATATTCCCAGCAACTATGGTTACTGCAGCTTCATCAATTAATAAACAACACTCTACTGTACTTAATTTCCTGCCAATTGCCTTTCCAAGAAGTGATGCGACTCTAGAGTAAAGATCTTTCAATTTGATAGGATTTGCCATACCACCAAAACCTTTTAATGATTCTCCTGCAGGCCTAATATCTTCCAAATCAATATAAACATCAATTTCTCTTTCAAGACTCTCGTTACTTGATGCCTCAAGAAGATATTTATAGCTATCTACCCATCCTCTTCTGCTATCTCCAACTTTGATATGAAGATCTTTTCCTTTAATTTCTAATGATGACTTTTCTTCTCTTTGATCTTTAGGAGTTATTCCAACTTCACTGACTGATTTAATGTTTATTTTGTTAATTACCGTAGGTAGATTATTTATAAAATGAGGCTCAATTATTGCACCTGTTCCACATCCCATCATTGCTAAGTCCATCATTAATGCGAAGGCTTCCCAATCAATTAAGTTTGTTGAGGTACAGTTGTATGCTCCCGAGAAATTTTGGTTCTTATTAATCCAAGGGGTTCCGCCTATCCATAACCATCTTCCTGAAGGTTGAGCTTTTTGGTTACTTTGCATCTCTCTCATTAGGATTAATTCTTCTTCAGAAAGTTTTCCTAATTCTTTTAATCCCGATAAATTCCTTTCGCCTACTTCGCTCCAGTTCTCCCTTTTGCCAGATGAAGTTTTTCTACTATAAGATCTGAAAAAAACTGGGTAAGCAGCTGGCGCAGTCTTTGGAAAATCATCTTTTTTAAGATTATTGGAATTGCTCTCTGAAGAAGCTTTATTTGGTGCAACAGTCACGATAAAAAAACGTTTGTAAATAACCCGTACTGGAAGAATAACTCTACCTGTGGCGTCTGCAACTATTCTTACCACTATTTAACGGTTTGTGTAGAATTATGTTTATTATGAAATCTTTGTTTCAAGAAAGGATATGGAAAGAGTCCCCGAACCTGAATTAATGGAAGGAAAAGAGCAGGTCATTTCTTATGACGAAGCTGATTTTTCAGAAGGGGAAGTTAATCTAATTAATCAAATAAATCAATATCTTTTGAAAAAAAATATTTCTTTAGGTGAAAAAGATTTAATAGTTGATTTAGGATGTGGCCCAGGAAATATTTCTGAGAAGTTAGCAATAAAATGGCCTAATACTGCAGTCGTAGGAATAGATGGTTCTAAAGAGATGATTTTGAGAGCAGAATATAATAAGAGTATTTCTAATAATCAAAAAAAATTAAAAAATTTACGCTACATTTGTTCTGACATCAAAGACATTAAATCAAATAATTTTTTATTTAAAAAAAGAATTAGTTTACTTGTAAGCAACAGTTTGATTCATCACATTACCAATCTTGAAGATTTCTTCAACTCAATAAGAATTTTATCTAGTAATACTACAGTAAATTTTCACAAGGACTTAAAAAGGCCATTAGATGAAAAGTCTGCTTTAGAACTCAAAGCACAATGCTCAACTAAATATAATGAGATTTTAACTAATGATTATTATGCCTCTTTAAGAGCTTCTTATACTTTTAAAGAGTTAAAAAATTTCATCTTAGAGAATGATCTATCCTCTTTAGATGTGTTTGAGGAAGGTGCAAATTATTTAATAGTCTATGGTAATGTTTAAGAATTAAGTGAAAGGCCCTTATATTATATAAATGAGCTTAGGTACTAAAATTCTAAATAATAAAGAAATACTGGATGCGGTAAATAAAAGAAGAAATTTTGCTATTATTTCACATCCAGATGCTGGGAAAACGACTCTTACCGAGAAGCTTCTTTTGTATGGAGGTGCCATTCAACAGGCAGGAGCAGTAAAAGCTAGGGGTAATCAGAGAAAAGCTACCTCAGACTGGATGGAACTTGAGAAACAAAGAGGTATTTCTATTACATCAACTGTATTGCAATTTGAATATGAAAGATCTGTAATTAATCTATTAGATACCCCAGGACACCAAGATTTCTCCGAAGATACTTATAGAACATTAGCTGCTGCTGATAATGCAGTTATGTTGGAAGATGCTGCTAAAGGACTAGAACCTCAAACTAGAAAATTGTTTGAAGTTTGTAAGATGCGAAAAATACCAATATTTACTTTCATAAATAAAATGGATAGACCAGGAAGAGAGCCATTTTCTTTACTTGATGAAATTGAATCAGAACTTGGATTAAATACCCTACCTATAAACTGGCCAATTGGGAGTGGCGAGGAATTTAGAGGGGTTATTGATAGATTTTCGAGAGAGGTGATTTTATTTGATAAAGCAGTGAGAGGGAAACAATCGAATGAGAAAAGATTAAGTCTTGAAGATAAAGAGCTATCAAAATATGTAGAGAGAGATTTACTTGAAAACTCACTTGAAGAATTGGAGGTTCTTGATGAGGCAGGATCTAAATTTGAAAAAGAAAAAGTTTTTAATGGCTCTTTAACCCCAGTTTTCTTTGGATCTGCCATGACTAATTTTGGCGTAAGGCCATTTTTAGATAGTTTTTTAAAAATGGCACAAAAACCAACTTCAAGAAATAGTAATAAAGGGGATATTGAACCTGCAAGCGATGAATTTAGTGGGTTTGTTTTTAAGCTTCAGGCAAATATGGATCCAAAGCACAGAGATAGGGTTGCTTTTATAAGAGTTTGTAGTGGCAAATTTGAGAAGGATATGTCAGTTAAACATTCCAGAACTGGGAAAACAATTAGATTATCAAGACCACAAAAAATATTTGGGCAAGATAGAGAAGTAGTTGATGATGCCTATCCTGGAGATGTTATTGGTTTAAATAATCCAGGGATGTTTTCTATTGGAGATACTCTTTATACGGGTGCGCATCTGGAATATGAGGGCATACCATCCTTTAGCCCTGAAATATTCAGCTGGTTAAGAAATCCAAATCCTTCAGCATTTAAAAATTTTAGAAAGGGTGTTAATGAACTTAGAGAAGAAGGAGCTGTTCAGATTCTTTATGACTTTGATGAGAGTAAAAGAGACCCCATACTCGCAGCCGTTGGTCAATTGCAGCTGGAGGTAGTAACTCACAGATTAAAAAGTGAATATGGTGTAGATGCAAATCTTGAAGCAATGCCATATCAATTGGCTAGATGGATTTCTGGTGGATGGCCGGTCATTGAAAAACTAGGCAGAATATTCAACTGTAAAATAGTAAAAGATTGTTGGAATAGGCCAGTTATTCTTTTCAAAAATGAGTGGAATCTAAATCAGTTTGTTGAAGACAATAATCAATTAAATTTAAACAAAGTTGCGCCCGTTGTTAGTGGAGTCGAACCAATTGTTTTATAAAGTCTTAATGGATTATAAAATTAGTTAATCTGTTAGTATTGGAAAAAAATTTTGGATTCAAACAGTAATAAAAGTAATAACGAAAAATCACCTTATGAAATTTTAGGTGTAAAAGAAGGTGCTGCTTTTGAGGATATTCAGAAGGCTAGAGATTTTAAAGTTAAAGAGGCTGGTGAAGACTTAATTTTAAAAGCGAAAATAGAATCTTCCTTTGATCAATTACTCATGGGTAGTTTGAAAGCCAGGCAATCAGGAAATGTAAGCTATGAAGCTGTGAGTGCCTCAAAAAAAGAAAAACAAATTAATCAATTTACCAATAATAACTTCCCTCTTCTTTCTAAGATAAAAAATTTAAATAATAACTCTAACAATTCAAGTCAGTATAGTCTGCCAAAAATAACTACCCCTTCATTTGATAATCTTTCAATAAAAATATCTGTTGGGCTATTATTTTTAATTTTGTTATTTATCAGTCCAGACTCTAATAATAGACTTTTTCTCTCTATCTCAACTTTAATACTTACTTATACTCAAATTAAATCAGGGAAAAGATTTATAGGTTCTCTGGGTTGGAGTGTTACCTTTCTCTCGATAGGATTAATATTTGGTGGATTGCTTGAAAATAATTCTTTCATTCAGGAATTATCAAACAACTCTTTATCAATACAAAAAATTCAAAGTATTCCGGCAATGGTTATTTTATGGCTAGGCGTAATTTTTTTATGATTGATTTTCTATCATAGATTTAATTTCTTCAAAATTTATAAGATATTTATTTTTACAAAATTCACAAACCAACTCTGCTTTGCCATCTTTCTTGAGGATGTCCTCTAACTCGCTCTTATCAAGCATTTTCATCGCATTTAAACTTCTTTGTTTGGAACACTTGCATTTAAAACTCACTTCTTGAGAACGAGCTTTTTCAGAGATTGATTTATCGTCAATATCGGGAAATATATTTCTAATTAACTCAAGAAGATTATCTTTTGACTTAAATAGATCTTCGCTGAAAGAATTAATTTCTTTGCATCTTTCTTCAAGTAGTGAGACTAGCAGAGGGTCAGTATCTTTTTTAGGTAAAACTTGAGCTAATAAGCCACCACTACAAATAACACTTTTATTTTGAATTTTTTCTCCAATAAATACAGCAGAGGGAGTTTGCTCTGAATGATATAAATATGAAGCTAAGTCTTCAGCAATATTCCCATTTACTAATTCAACAGTGCTTGTAAAGGGTTCTCCAAATCCACTATCTCTAATTACATTTAAATACCCTGTACCTAATGCTTTTGTGAAATCAAAAGAATATTTATTATTATCTATTTTGACTAGGTCCAATTCTAAATTAGGATTACCTACATAACCCCTAACTTTCCCGTCTCTACCTGCATCAACTAGTAATCCCTTTAAAGGTCCGTCAGATCTAACTCTAAAAGTGACTCTGCCATGCATTATTTTCATCGAGCTTGCTAAAAGCAGTGAAGCACTAAATGCTCTGCCTAAGATACAGGTGGTTAAGTAAGAAAGGCCGTGTCTTTTTTTTGCTTCTAAAGAAGATTCTGTTGTTAAGACAGCAACTAATCTTATTCCTCCATTGGCTGCAGTAGCCCGAACTATCCTATCCTGCATGATTTTCTTTCATGAAATTTTTGATTTTCCCTTTTTCCAAGAATAATATCCTAGAAGGAATTCCCTCAAATAAGGCAGGTTCATGAGTAACAATAATAATTGTATTTTTATTTTTTAAATCAAGAATTAAATTCTTTACATCATTTCTCATTGAATAGTCTAATCCAGCAGTTGGTTCATCAAGTAAAAGAATTGAGGGGTTTCTAAGTAGTTGAACTGCTACAGCTAACCGCCTTTGTTGTCCGCCACTTAGCTGTTCTGGTGGTTGAGTCAGATTAATTTTTTTCAAACCAACTTTATTTAAAACTATCTCTAAATTTTTTTCTCTTAAAGATTTATGGCCTATTTTTAATTCTTTACCGATGGTTGTACCTATGAAGTATCTTTCAGGGAATTGGAATACAACTCCACAAAACCATCTTCTTTGTCTAGAAGACAAAATTTTATTCTTCCAAGTAATTTTTCCCTTTTGCGGATTTGTTAATCCGCTTATTATTTCGAGTAGTGTTGTTTTCCCAGAACCACTACTGCCGCAAATCAAAATGATTTCATTTTCATGAACTTTTAAATTTAAATTGTCTATTATTTTTCTTTCACCAGTTTGGGGTTGATAAGATATTTCTTTTAAATCAAGCATTATTAATTAAATTTATAGGTATGAATTTGAATCTAGTAATAACTTACTTATAATAGCTTTAGATCAAAAAAGATATTAGTCAATATGAATATTATTTTTAGGGAAGTTGATCCTTTTAATTGTTGGATATGGATCAGGTTTTCAGAATCACCAACTCAAGACGAAAAAAATTATTTAGATGGTGTTTTTGATAGTTGGTACGTTTTAGGAAGGTTAGGTGGATTTAATTCTGAAAATTTGCAAACTCATGAAGAGGGTTCCGATCTAAGTTGGATGTCCTATGATAATGACCAAAAAAATGCATCTCTTCCAGCCTTAATGCATAATTTAGGAATTATGGAATATCAAAATCTTTGGGGAAGATGTTGGGTTGATTTTGGAACTTCAGACTCCATTTCAATAGATATATTAATTAATTCTTTGAATGAGATATCAAATAATTATGTAAAAATTGAAGAGTTAATTATTGGGGGTGAAAATAATGATTGGTCAGTTGAAGAACATGAAGATTTAGTTTTCAAAGATTAAGTGTTTTAGATGGAAGACTTAACAAGATTAATTATTTCCCATGAAAGAATTGAAAATATTAAGAACAATAATTTAGAACTTTCTAAACAAGAGGCTCATTATTTAAATAAAGTAATGAGGATAAAAAATGGTAAAAAAATATTTATTGCTAACGGAGAGGGTTCATTATGGAAAGCTATAAAAGTTAAAAATGATTGCTTAGAAATAATTAAATCAAAAAAACCTTACTTATTTCAAGAACAAGAAATTCACTTATTAGGAATAGCTGTTGTCATACCAAAAAGTGGTTTTGAGGATATTTTAAAAATGTGTACTGAAATAGGAATTGATTATATACAGCCATTATTTTCAGAAAGACAGGTAAACAAAAATTTAAATTTTTCTAGAAAACTTTTGAGATGGAATTTAATTATCAATGAAGCTGTTGAGCAAAGTGAGAGATTATGGAAACCATCTATTTTAAATGGAATGGATATTATTGAATGGCTAAAAAGTAGAGATAATCAAGAAAGAGTTTCAATTTCAATAACAAGAGAAGAAACAATATATGACTTAAATCAATGGTTAAGAAAACAACAAGAATTTGGAAATAAAAAAGGAGGTATTTTTTGGAATGTAATTGGTCCTGAAGGAGGTTGGTCCGCTAAAGAAATTGACTTTTTTAAAAAAAATAATATTACCTTTGTTAAGCTTTCCGACACTATCTTGAGAACTTCAACGGCTAGTATTAATGCATCATCAATTCTAAATCAGTGGAGAATTGATTTGAAATTAACGAATTAAATAAATATGGATTTAATTAGAAATCAATTTTTAATAGGTTTTTGTATTAATTTTATTTTGATTTATATATTTTGTAAGATTCCTTTGATGACGAAAAGTGGTTGGGTAAGTGCAGGCATCTTAGGCACAATTTTGTGGGGATGTCTGTCTTGGCAGGGATGGATGTCAGTTGTAATTTATTTATTATTTGGATCTCTCGTTACAAAAATAGGTTTTAAATTTAAAAAAGCACAAGGAATTGCTGAAAAAAGAGGCGGGAGAAGAGGTCCTGAGAATGTATGGGGCTCTGCCGCTACAGGATTATTTCTTGCCATTATGACCAAATTTAATGCTGCCAACTTAGTGGTGTATAAAGTAGGTTTTGCTGCAAGTTTTGCTGCAAAGTTGGCGGATACTTTTGGTAGCGAAATTGGGAAAAGATTTGGTAAAGACACATACTTAATTACTTCACTTAAAAAGGTGGATAGAGGAACTGAAGGAGGAATAAGTATAGAAGGAACATTAGCTAGTGTTTTGGGATCAATATTTATGGCTTTTATAATGCTTCGTCTATCAATTGTTTCTACAAAATATCATTTTATAGTAGTTGTAGTTTCTGGATTCTTTGCAACACTTTCTGAAAGTATTATTGGTGCTAAATTTCAAAACAAATATAAATTAAGTAATGAATTGGTAAATGCTATTCAGACAAGTATTGCTTCTGTTTTTGCTATCTTTGCTATTGCTTTATATTCATATTTTTTAAATTAATAATATTTGAAAGACCTAGGATTCCTTCCATTTTGTAAGAATCTCCCAGCTTTTAAGTCTTTGGAAAAGCCAGAAATGACCTTCGGAATTTAGATGAATTCCATCATGCGTAATCCAATTTTTACTCCTTTTATCAGAGTACATTTCTCTAAAAGTAGGAAGAAATGGGACATTCTGATTGAGGCATACTTCCTCCATCCTCCTTTCATAAGAATTACAAAAATCATTTGAGTACCATAGACATCCTGCGAACGGCATTTTGCTTTCGTCAACTGGTGTCAGACCAATAACAAATACATTTGTTTGAGAGTTCATTTCATTAATTAGCCTCTCTAATCCATATTCAAATCCATCTATATCTAATTGATGTCTTCCATTTATCTGACCAATTGCTGCAGTGTCGTTAAGACCTACATTTAGTAGGATTCCTCTAGGTTTATTTCTTCTCGTTTCTCCTCTAGATGACCATTCTTTTTCCCATCTAGATGAAACTTTTTCTATCCCATCTCCCCTAACGCCAAGTTGATAAATAACTGGCCCATTCTGGATATTGCACCAATCTTTTCTAAGCCTCTCACACCATCCACCACACTCATTATCTCCCCATCCATAAACTGAGCTATCTCCAATTACAACCAGCTGTTTTGGTAAACTAATCACTATAACCGGAAAAAATAATTACTTGATTTAACAAATTATTCTTACAAATCAAGTTAAACTATTTTTGATTTTACCATTTATTAATTCGCCAACTATTGCGATGGAGCTATAAGCTATCAAAACTATTGTAACTTCTTGCCATGCGAAGGAACTTAGTGATTCTTGCAATTGCCAACCTAGACCAACACTTCCAATAACCCCAACAATTGCAGTTTCTCTAAAAATAATGTCAGATCTATAAGCGCAATATGCTAAGTAACTTTTTGCTTGTTGAGAAAATAAACCTAAAAGCCAACTAGTCTTTTTTGAGATTCCTAGAGATTTCATCGCAATATAATTTCTCTTGTCTTGGCTATCTAGATTTGTAAAAAGTAATTTGCTAGTAATACCGGCGTTGTGGAGACCTAATGTTAAAGCTGCTAAAGATACAGAAGGATTATTAAAAGTTAATAGAGTTAGAAGTATTAAAGGTGTAGGTATTAAACGTAATAAAAATCCAAAAATTTTTATAAAAATTTTAGAAGTATTGTTGTTAAAAATTCCTATTACTAATGGAGGTAAACTAATTGCAATTCCTGTTGATAAAAGACTTAAAATTATTGTTTCTAATATAAGTTTTAAGAAATCAAATAATCCTAAATCTGAGCTTGATTTAAATAGAGAACTAACGGAATTAAAATTTTCAAAATTATTATTAAAAATAAAATAAAGAAAATATGAAAAAGAAAATAAAATTGTTATCAAAAAAACTGAAATAAAAAAAATAGATAGAATTTTATTTGTAGTTTTAAATTTTATTTTTTTTAATATTAATCCAGAAAGAATTATCAAAATTGCTAAGGACCATAAATAAGTCCATAACTCTTTAAAATTCAAAGTTTGGAAAGATAAAAAAATACTGGTACCTATTCCTCCAATACCAAAAAGTCCTAAAATCACTGTACTTCTTATTGAACACTCTAATCGATATAAACCAAAGTTTTTAAATGTATTTATTATTGGATTCCATATTAAAGTTAGTAAAGAAGAAAATTTAGGTGCATTTATTTGATTTATAGATTCAAATCTTTTGTAGTCAATAGTTTCTAATTGTTCAGCAAAAACTTTTGAATTTACAGCAATATAAGGAATACATATAGCTATTATTCCTATCGAAAAATTTATTCCATATATTTGCATTAATAGTATTCCCCAAACCACTTCATGAATAGATCTAATTATTGTTAGAAAAAACCTTATTATGCGGTAGAAAAAATTTGGAATATTAAAGATTTTATAAAAAATATTTGAGGATATTATTCCAAAAATTGCTCCAAAAATAATACTTACTAACCAACTAAAAAAACCAATTAAGATAGTTTCATTTAATCGCTTAATAACGGAAATAATAATTTCATTATCAATCTTTGGATTAAATGCAGAAATTAAGAATTCTTGGAATAATTTAAATCCTCCAAAATGAATATTGTTTATTAATTGATACCCTAGAGGTATGGATACCAAAATTGGAATAAAAGATAATGAGGTATAGTTTAATTTTAATTTGTTCAACTATTTAATATATTTTGTCTAAATGAATCTTCTTTAAGTTATTTCTTTTGATATTGAAAAAAATTTTACCATCCCTGATTCCAACAACTTTATCGAAATCCTTCAGTAAATCTAATCGATGTAATGCAACTAATGCCGTCTTTGGGGATTTTTTTGTATTATTTTTATCGACACTTTCTAGAATTAGGTTTTTAATTGTTGTTATCAATTTGGGATCTAGATTATTAAAAGGCTCATCTGCAAGTAATATATTTGATCCTTGAATTAATGATCTTGCTATAGCTACCCTTTGTTTTTGTCCCCCCGATAGTTTTCTGATTTTTTTGTCGTAAATAGAGTTATGAAGTCTACATAGTTGCATATATTTATGCGCCTTATTAAAAGAACTTATATTTAGTAAATTTTTAAAAGCGAAATAAAAATTGTTTTCCGCTAGTAGTCCACAATTGACATTTTGTTCTGCAGAGAGATCATCTATTAATCTTAAATCTTGCCAAATAGTTGTTATCTTACTTTTCTGCTTTCTATCCAATTCCTCAAAACTTTTATTAAATAATTTTACCTCACCTTGAGTTGGCTTGATAGTGCCATTAAGTACTGATATAAGTGTGGTTTTTCCTGAACCGCTTTTACCTAATAGTGCAATTTTCTCCCCTGAATTTATTTTTAAATTTACATTATTTAGAATCAGATTATTTTTGTATTCATAAGATATATTTTTTAATTCTAAGAGAGTATTATTCATCTAATTTTATTTAATTTCCTCCCTATTGACTCTATATTTTTATACTGTTTTGCTTCTGCATTTATAAATCTTTTTGCATTGAACATATCTAAAATCTGTTTATGTGCATTTTGATTTATATCTAAATTTAGAATTACTGATTTAAGTTTTTTTGTAAAACCTTCACCGAATCTATTTTCAAGATCCCCTTGAGCTAACCAATGATAGTCAACATATTCTGGGGTGATCCAGAATAACTCTAAATTACTTGTTCTTTTGGGATTATTTTTAAGATTTTTTTCCCAAACTTGTTTATTTAAAGCTCCAGCATCAAATGCCCCACTATTTACTAAAGCTATAGTGGTATCATGACTCCCACTAAAGCCTGCTTTTTTTCCTTTAAAATGTTTAATTTCTACCCCTGCTTGATTTAAAAAATATTCTGGCATCAATCTTCCAGAAGTTGAGTTTTCAGAGCCAAAAGTAAATCTTAAATTCTTTAGTTTTTTAAGTCCTTTAATATTTGAAATTGAGTTAAGTTCTAAATTTTTGTTTACTATAAAAACACTTTTAAATTCCTTATCGATATCTCTTTGAGCAATAACAATTGAATTAGGATTTTGTAATCTTGCTTGAACTCCTGATAAACCGCCAAACCAAACTAAATCTAAATCATTAGTTCTAAATCCAGTTACTGCTGCAACATAATTAATAACAGGAATGTATTTAACTTCTACATCAAGTTGTTTGGATAATTCTTTTGAAAATAAATTAAATCTTTTGTCTAAAACATCTTGGTTTTGATCAGGTATTGCTCCAACTTTTAAAACTTTGGGATTTGAAAATACAGGTGATGAAAAAATAGAAAATAATAGAGATGAACTTAGTAGGAGATTTTTTAAATTAAACATAATTGAATAATCAATAATATTTACAAATTGTTTTTTTGAGTCTTTTTAGCCCATCTTTTATTTTCACTTCTGAAGCGGCACAAGATATTCTTATACATTCGTCAGCTCCAAAAGCTTTTCCAGGTACAACAACTAATCCATAATCTTGAAGAGCTTTATTGCAGAAATCAACGGAAGTAATTGAAGAGTTAGGTAATTTTGGAAATGCGTAAAATGCTCCATTGGGTTCTTCAATATGTATTCCATTTATATCCTTAAGGCCCTCATAGAGAAGACTTCTTCTTTGATCATAATGTCTATTTATCATTGAGAAAAATTCATTATTAATTGTTAAAGCCTCTAAAGCACCTTTTTGAACAAAAGAGCAAACATTACTTGTACTTTGACTTTGTAATGCTGAGGATGCTTTGATTACATCTTTTGGACCTACTAAATAACCTATCCTCCAGCCAGTCATAGCCCAACCTTTCGCAAATCCATTTATTATAAAAATCCTATCTTTTAAGTCATTTGCTAATGAAGATAAACTGTAGTGTTTAAATTCTTTTTTAAGAATTAGTTCGTAAATCTCATCAGATAGAATATTGATATTTGGATTTTCTCTAGCTAAATCGGCAATTTGTAATAATTCTTCCTTTGACATAACTCTTCCAGTAGGGTTATTAGGAGAATTGATAATTATAAATTTAGTTTTTGAAGAGACTTTAGACTTCAAATCTTTTATATTTATTTTGAATCCATCTTCTGCAGAAGAATTTGTAAAAATCGGCTTCCCACCCGCCAATCTAACCATCTGGGGATAACTTAACCAATATGGAGAAGGAATAATAACTTCATCTCCAGTATTTAAAAAGACTTGGAAAAGATTATATATTGCTTGCTTAGCACCATTTGTTACCATTACATTTTCAAATTCATAATCTAAATCGTTTTGAATTCGAAGTTTATTCGCAATTGCTTTTCGGAGATCTAAATTCCCCGCTGCGGGCCCGTACTTTGTAAATCCATCAAATATAGCTTTACTTGTAGCCTCTATAACTTCTTTTGGGGCATCAAAATCAGGTTCTCCTGCACTTAAATTGCAAATATCTACACCTTCTGCAGATAATTGATTTGCTTTAGCACTTATCTGCAATGTAAGAGAAGGCTCAATTGAAAGTGCCCGATCAGATAAATTAACTTGACTCATTGACTTATGACTTTTCAAATATAACTTTTTAATAATGACAAATGCATAAATTAAGAATAAATAAAATTATCACACTATGGTTTAATTTGGTTCATTTTCTTAATCTATTTTATTTTCATGTTTTGAGTTCTTAAGATAAAAATATTTAAAGTTTTATTTTCGGTGAAAAGGTTAGTAATTGGGAGAGGAAGTGTATTTGCAGATTTGTTAATAATTGGAGAGGCACCTGGAGCACAGGAAGATTTAGAAGGAAAACCTTATGTAGGCAAATCTGGTAAGTTATTAAACGAATTATTAATACAAGCTGGTATTGACTATAAGCGGGATGTTTATTTTTGTAATGTAATTAAATGTCGTCCACCAAATAATAGAAAACCCACTGCTAGAGAAATTAATATTCATAAACCTTGGTTATTACAGCAAATAAAGCTAGTTGATCCAAAATTTATATTACTTACTGGTTCTACTGCTATGAGAGCTATTTTAGAAGTTAAAGATCCTATAAGTAATTTAAGAGGTCAATGGATTAAAAAAGATGGGAGAGAAATTATGGTAATTTTTCATCCATCTTATTTGTTGAGATTTCCTTCAAAAGAAATCAATAAACCTTACCATCTAACTTTGAAAGACCTAGAGAATGTAAGTGGTAAACTATATGCCGTATAATTTAGTGAAATCCTTTTTGAATATCAAGAATTTTAATGTCATTAACTCAATCAAAAGAGGTTAATAGTCTCTCCAAAAGATATTCAACTCATATTGAGAGAAGGATAACTAGAACAGTAATGGTGGGTGATGTAGCTATTGGAAGTGATTATCCAGTAAGAGTTCAGTCGATGATAAATGAAGATACGATGGATGTCGAAAATGCTTACTTAGCTATTAAAAGACTTCATGAAGTGGGTTGTGAAATAGTAAGATTAACTGTTCCTTCCTTAGCACATGCCAAAGCAGTAGGAGATATAAAGGCGAAATTATTAGAAAATAATATAAACACCCCCTTGGTGGCTGATGTTCACCATAATGGTATGAAAATTGCAATGGAAGTTGCAAAACATGTTGATAAAGTAAGAATTAATCCTGGATTGTTTGTTTTTGAAAAATCAGATCCTACAAGAACTGAATATACAGATGAGGAATTTGAAACTATTAAGCAAACAATACTTAAAAGATTTACCCCTTTAGTTGAAGTTTTAAAAGCTAAAAACAAAGCTCTAAGGATTGGAGTTAATCATGGGTCTCTATCTGAGAGGATGCTTTTTACTTATGGCGATACGCCATTAGGAATGACAGAATCTGCGATGGAGTTCGTCAAAATTTGTGATGAGCTTGATTTTCACAACATAATTATTTCTATGAAAGCTTCTAGGGCTCCTGTCATGATGGCAGCTTACAGAATGATTGCTGATAGGCTTGACTCAGAAGGATATAACTATCCCTTACATTTGGGAGTGACCGAAGCTGGTGATGGTGATTATGGAAGGATTAAAAGTACTGCTGGAATTGGAACGCTTTTAGCAGAGGGATTAGGAGATACCATCAGGGTTTCCTTAACAGAAGCTCCAGAAAAGGAAATACCGGTATGCTATTCAATTTTGCAATCTTTAGGATTAAGAAAAACAATGGTTGAATACATCAGTTGCCCTAGTTGTGGTAGAACACTTTTCAATCTAGAAGAAGTTGTAGATAAAGTTAGGAACGCCACTTCACATTTAACGGGTCTAGATATAGCAATAATGGGATGTATTGTTAATGGGCCAGGAGAAATGGCAGATGCTGATTATGGTTATGTTGGGAAAGGTAAAGGAACTATTGCCTTATATAGAAGGAAAGAAGAGATAAAAAGAGTACCTGAAGATGAGGGTGTTAATGCTTTAATCCAACTTATTAAGGATGATGGCAAGTGGATTGATCCTTAAGTATTTGTCAAATTTTTGAATTATAAATAAATTCTTTTTATAATAGAAAATATCGAATTATTTGAAGATAAGAAAATTGCTTAAAAAAAAATATATATTTCTGTTTGCGACATCCTTTTCTGGGTTATTTTTAAATAATTTTGCAGAGGCAACAGTTTTAAATAATAGTTATAAAGAAGTAATTGATCATGTTTGGCAAATTGTATATAGAGATTTTCTTGATTCAAACGGCAAATTTCAAAAGTCCAATTGGATTAATCTAAGAAAAGAAGTTTTGTCAAAAACATATTCAGACAGCAATGAAGCATATGATGCGATTAGAGATATGCTTTCTAATTTAGATGATTCTTATACAAGATTTTTAGAACCTAAAGAATTTAATCAAATGAGAATTGATACCTCTGGCGAATTAACTGGAGTTGGTATCCAAATAGTTAAGGATAAAGAATCTGATGATTTAATAATTATTTCTCCCATAGAGGGCACCCCTGCATTTGATGCTGGAATTAAAGCTAAAGATAAAATATTATCCATAGATGATATTTCTACTGAAGGTATGAATATTGAGGATGCCGTGAAATTAATAAGAGGACAAAGAGGTACAAAAGTAAAGCTTGAAATTCTTAGAGGTTCTCAATCCTTTTTTAAGACTTTATCAAGAGAAAAAATTGAAATAAAATCTGTATCAAGTAAAGTCAATCAAACCAAAAATGGCTTATCAATTGGCTATGTAAGAATTAAACAATTTAATGCAAATGCATCCAAAGAAACTAGAGATGTTATCAAGGATTTAGAAACAAAAAAAGTCGCAGGATATGTTCTTGACTTGAGAAGTAATCCTGGAGGTTTATTAGAATCAAGCATTGATATCTCAAGGCACTTCATTAACAAAGGAGTAATAGTAAGTACTGTAAGTAAAGATGGTTTAAAAGAAACAAAAAAAGGAAATGGTCAAGCTTTAACAAAAAAGCCCTTAGTTGTATTAGTTAATGAGGGTTCTGCTAGTGCTAGTGAAATAGTCTCTGGTGCAATAAAGGACAACAAAAGAGGAAAATTAGTCGGGAAGAAAACGTTTGGGAAAGGTTTAGTTCAATCTATGAGAACACTAGTTGATGGTTCAGGTCTAACTGTTACAGTCGCTAAGTATTTAACTCCGAACGGCACTGACATAAACAAATCTGGAATTATTCCAGACATAGAAGTAAGAATGAATATAAAACCTATACTTCAAAGAGAGATAGGAACTAGAAAAGATAAACAATATAGAGCTGGTGAAAAAGAGCTAATAAATATAATTAATAGAAAGAATCAGATAAGCGAATTTAAGCCCGACACCACAAATCTTAATGCATTCCTAAAAATTAATAAGGAAGATAAAGTATTTTCATTAAATTAATTACTCATATCCAGCATTCTCTTTATTGGCACATAGGCTCTTCTTATTATTTCTGGGTCTAGTTCGATAGACGGAGAATAATTTTTCAAACAATCAAGAATTTTTTCTAAAGTATTTAATTTCATATATGGACACTCGTTACATTTACAACCTTCTACATCTGGGACTTCAATAAAAATTTTATTTGGTTCTTTCTTTTTCATTTGATGGATTATTCCAGGTTCAGTTAGTACCATGTAAGTTTTAGATGGATCTTTACTTACGAAATCAAGCAGCTTACTTGTTGATCCAATAAAGTCTGAAAGAATTAGTAAATTTTGACTACATTCAGGATGAGCAATTACTTTTGAATCTGGATTTTGATATTTTAATTTTAGAAGGGCTTCTTCACTAAATGATTCATGAACAATGCAGCTGCCAGGCCATAATTTAAGATCTCTTCCTGAATTTTTCTGTACCCATCTCCCAAGGTTCTGATCTGGCGCAAATATTATCTTTTTATCTTCAGGTATCTTTTTAATTAATGAGACTGCATTACTGCTTGTACATATCAAATCACTTTGAGCTTTTACTTCTGCAGTGCAATTTATATAACTTACGACATAATGATCTGGATTTTCTTCCCTGAATTTTTGAAATTTATCTGAAGGACAATCGTCTGCTAATGAGCATCCTGCGTCAATATCTGGTAATAGGACTGTTTTATTAGGGCTAAGTATTTTTGCGGTTTCAGCCATAAAGTGCACACCGCAAAAAATTATTATATCTGCGTCATTATTTGCAGCTTTCCTAGAAAGATCTAATGAATCTCCAATAAAATCTGCAATTTCCTGAATCTCTGGTGCTTGATAATAGTGCGCAAGAATAATTGCATTAGCTTTTTTGCAACGCTCCTTGATTTCAGAAATCAAATCCTCTTCGTTTTGAACTGATTTCTGTTTTGCAGTAGAAGTTATACTGGTCAGGATTTAGAATATCTCTAAATAGATTATATGCCTTTAAACAGAAAAAATTCTGACAAATTTAAAAATTGCTATTGTTGGTGACTGTCATGGTCAATGGTCTGAATTAGACTTGAAAGTTTTGTCGATTATCAAACCAAATATTGTTTTATTTGTTGGTGATATTTCTGATGGAAGTGTCAAAATAATTAAAAAAATCAATGAGATCAAAATTCCTACTTTTGTGATTTTAGGAAATCATGATAGAGGAAAAGATTCTACAGGCGAAACTCTCTCAAAGCAGATACGTGTTCTTGGTGAAAAATATTGTGCATGGGATTTGAAAGTTTTTAATAATCAAATAAATTTATTGTCTGCTAGACCATGTAGTTCTGGCGGAGGCTATTATCTTTCAAAAGAAGTTAAAGGTGTTTATGGACCTATAACCGAACAAGATTCAATAAATAAAATTATCAAATGTTCAGAAGAGACTGTTGAAGAAATACCTCTAATAATTATGTCTCATGCTGGTCCTTCTGGTTTAGGTTCAGAACCTAAAAGCATTTGTGGGAAAGACTGGAAATTACCCTCTTTAGATTGGGGAGATAGAGATTTGTCTGCTGCTATTTCTCAAATACAAAAGAGAAGAAAAGTTGATCTTGTAATTTTTGGTCATATGCACAACCGGCTTAAAAGAAATCTTGGTTTAAGAGAGATGTTTAAAATTGATAGCAAAGGAACGATTTATTTCAACACTGCTGTGGTACCAAGATATAAAACTGATGAAGATGGAAAATTGCTAATTAACTTTTCATGGATTGAGTTTGAAAATAAGGAATTAAGGCATGTTTCTCATCGATGGTATTCAGAGTCTGGTGTAATTCGTGAAGAAGATAAATTTTTTTAGGATTAAATATCTCTGATCATATTTTAAGTATTTTTGGGCTTTTCATATCTTGAAAATAATGTTTGAGATAAGATATAACCCGCAATTCCTGCGGCTGTAAAAGCTAAACCATTTTTAAATAAAGGTAATAAATCATTTGTTCTGGATATTATCGGTGCCAAACCAAAAATTCCAAATAACATTCCCCATAAAGGAGAAAGAAGAGCTAAAAATCCAATTGATATGACTTGACCTTCTTTTCTTGGGGCAGATGCGAAACCTGCTACTAAACCTCCAAGAATCGATGTACATAAAGTCCATATATATTGCTCTTTGGGTAGGCCAGGGACAACTTGGCATCCTCCTCTTTCGAGGCAAATCTTTACTGAATCAATTGCATCTAATACTGCACCATCCTCACCATGATCTTTAACATAGTATTGGTTGCCAAATCTTGTTTGAAGTTCAACCCAAAATAACCTTGGCATAAAATTAAAATAAGCCTCTCCTACGTTAAAGTTCAGCAAATTTCCCCCTCTAGGATCCGCAACTATCAACAAACTTGTCTCATCTAAATCCCAATAGTCCTTTATTGCACTACCAGGAGAACTTTCAAACTGAGATAAATATTTAATTTTCCACCCACTTTCAATTTCTAGATTGTTGAGCTTTTCCTCTAAAGATTTTTTCTGATTAGGGCTTAATGTTTTAGCTAAATCAATTACTGGTGTTTTTTCTTCTGGTAAGAGATTTGGATTATTTATAGCGAAAACGGGTTTATGTGAAATTAAAACTAATATAGATAGAAATATTCCTAATAAATAGTTAATCTTTGAAGGCATAAATAAGTTTTGTCTCTTTATATTTTCGCCGATGAATAGCTTACCCGCGAATAATCCAGATTGGTTAGTAAAAAAAATAATAAAAATGGGTGGGACTATAAGTTTTTATGACTTTATGAATTTTGCATTAAATGATCCTATTAATGGTTATTACGGCAGCGGTAAAGCTGAGTTAGGCGTTCGAGGAGATTTTGTCACATCACCATCTTTATCTGATGATTTTGCTTTTTTAGTTGGTAAACAAATAGAAGATTGGTTGATTCAGTTCAAAAGTAGTTTTTTATCTAATGAGACATTATCTGTAACTGAATTTGGAGCTGGAGATGGAAGCTTTATGAGTGGATTAATTAAATACTTTTTAGAAAACAGCAAGAATCTTTTAGAAGGTATTTCTTTTGTAATTATTGAACCTAATGAAGGGATGGTAGAAAAACAAAAAAATAAATTGGAGGAATTTTTGAACTTAGGTATTGATATTTTATGGAAAGGTTTGGATGAAGTAGAGGAAAATAATATAAATGGAATAGTTCTAGCCAATGAAGTTTTGGATGCTTTGCCAGTAGAAAGAATAACCTTCTCAAAGGGAAAACTAATTCGACAAGCAGTTTCTATAGACAAAAAATCTCATAAATTATTTTTTGATAAAATGCCAATTATTCGTGAATTGGAAAAAAGTTTTGAACTTGCTAAAAGTGACTTGGGAATAACTATTCCGCCTGAAGATGCTCTTGAAGGATGGACGACAGAATGGCATGTAGATAACTCAAAATGGTTAGAAGCTATTTATGGAAAAATTAACAATGGTATTTTATTGATAATTGATTACGCTAAGGAAGCTAAAAAATACTACTCCTCTAAAAATTCTGATGGGACGATAGTTTCATATGAAAATCAAAAAATGAAGAATAATGTCCTAGATTCTCCTGGAAATTGCGATTTAACATCTCATGTGTGCATAGAAACTTTAATTAATGATGCTGAGACTCTTGGATTTGATACTGTTGGAATAACTAAACAAGGCGAGGCTTTGTTGGCGCTTGGATTAGCAGAGAGACTTTATGGGATTCAGAAAGAATTTAAGGAGAATTTATCAAATGCTCTTTTAAGAAGAGAGGCATTACTTAGACTCGTAGATCCTGTTTGTTTAGGTGATTTTAAGTGGTTTGTTTTTAAAAAGTTTAATGAGAAGAAAATGAATATAAATTCAACCTGTTTACGTTAAGAAAATAACTTTAAAAATAATGAATCTTCTACGTCATCATATATATCAACAGCACCAATTTCTTTCGGTAATACAAATCTCATTTTGCCATCACGAACTTTTTTATCGCCCATAAGTATTGTTAGAACTTCTTCTTTATTTATTTTGGGGATCTCGGTAGGAAGATCATAACTCTCTAAGAGAATTCGCTGTCTCTCTAATTCTTCTTTAGACCATAACCCTTTTTCAATTGCTATTTTCCCAGCAATATTCATACCAATTGATATTGCCTCACCATGCAGAAATTTGCCGTATCCACATAAATTTTCAATAACGTGACCAAAAGAATGACCATAATTCAATATTGCTCTAACACCATTTTCATGTTCGTCTTGAGAAACAACTTGAGACTTTGTTTTAATTGAACTATTAATTATTTTAATTAGATATTCATTTTTGAGATTTATAAGTTCATTTTTGTTTTTTTCAATTTCTAAGTATTCGAAAAGCTCTTTATCTCTTATTACTCCGTATTTTATTACTTCGGCCATGCCTGCACTAAATTCTCTTTTGGGCAAACTTTTTAAAGTTTCTGGATCAATAAAAACTGCTTTAGGTTGATTAAAAGCTCCAATTAAATTCTTACCTTTTGGATGATTTACTCCTGTTTTCCCTCCCACAGATGAATCAACCATTGATAATAATGTTGTTGGAATCTGAATATATTCGATACCTCTCAGCCAAGTCGCAGCTGCAAAACCACTTACATCTCCAACAATTCCTCCTCCAAGGGCAATAATTATTGAATTTCTATCTAAGCCAAATTCAAATGCTACATCATATATTTCACTTAAGGTTTTTAAGTTTTTATATGATTCTCCAGCCTTGATAAGGAACATTTTGGCCTGAAATTTATTATCTTTTAAATTATTTAAAAATTTTTCTCCATACAAATTTGATATTTCTTCATTTGAAATCACAAGTATTTTTCTATTCTTTGTTATTCCAATTTTTAAAAGTTCTTCGCTGATATTATTCAGTATCCCTGCTTCTAGAGTTACTTCGTATGACTTATCACCTAATGGGACTAATATTTTTCTCTTATTCACAATTGATTACCTAGTTAAAATTTATAAATATTTGGTATTAAATACTTTATATATTAGCAAAATCTAAGCTCTAGATCCTTAAAAATTCAGTTGTTAAGAATTAGAAATGGTAATAAAATCATGCTATGAGTTTTAAAAAAAGTATAAAAGATATTAAGAAAAATTATTCCCTAGGAATAATTGGAGGTGGTCAACTGGCTTTGATGTTAACCGAGGCAGCAAAAAAAAGAGATCTAGAAGTATGTGTGCAAACAAAATCTTGTGATGATCCTGCTGGTTTAAAAGCAGATCATGTCATAGAAGCTGATCCTTTAAAGATAAGAGGTAATAAATCATTAATTAATGAGTGTGAAAAAATAATTTTTGAAAATGAATGGATAAAAATTGATAAATTAAATTTAATTGACAATAAAGATATTTTTGTTCCAAGCCTTAATTCAATTAAGCCATTAGTAAATAGGTTTTCTCAAAAAAAATTAATAGACAGAATGAATATCCCCTGCCCAAAATGGATAAGTATTGAGGATTTTAAAAATCTCTCGGATGAGGAAGTCAATAATTGGACTTTTCCTCTAATGGCAAAATCAAATAAAGGTGGATATGACGGCAAAGGGAACAGAAAAATAAAGACAAAAGAAGATTTAGATTCTTTTTTAACAGAGAATAGTTCTAATGAATGGCTAATAGAAGAATGGATAGAGTATGAAAAAGAACTGGCTCTTGTTGGTTCGAGAGATAGGACCGGTAAGATAAGATTTTTTCCAATAGTTGAGACGTTCCAATCAAATCATATTTGTGATTGGGTTCTTGCACCTGGAACAAATGAATATGATTTGAAATTATTTGCAATAAATATTTTCTCTTCAATAGTCAATGAACTTAATTACGTTGGAGTTTTAGCTATTGAATTCTTCTATGGAGATAATGGTCTTTTAATCAATGAAATAGCTCCTAGAACACATAATTCAGCTCATTTCTCTATTGAAGCTTGCACTTCAAGTCAGTTTGATCAATATGTTTGCATCTCTTCTGGGATAATGCCACCAGAGATCAAAATGAACTGTGAAGGGGCAATTATGATAAATTTACTGGGGTTGAAAAAGAATTTCCCATTCTCAATGGAAACAAGAATTAAAATGTTATCTGAAATTGAGGGTTCTAATATTCATTGTTATGGCAAATCTCGAGAAATTCTGGGAAGAAAAATGGCTCACATTACATTTTTATTAAATGGTAAAACGCATTCAGAAAGATATGATGAAGCTCAAATTTTATTAACTATGGTAAGAGACATTTGGCCATCTCCAAATGCTTAAAAAAATAAGTTAGAGTTAGATTACTGGATCTTTGGTTAAGTTCTTCTTTATGTGCTCTGATCTGACTCTCTTTCGACATGAGGAGACTGTCGTGATGCGGTAGTAAACCGATCTTGTAATCGGAAACGAAAGCCCACTTTGAATCCTCTTCTGGCATTTCCAGGTCGATGCAGCAGAGAACTGACGGGGATCCGGTATTACCTATCAAACTGCATGTTATTACACGCTTTTGGTAGTTATTTTATTTTATTGGAATAACTGAGCTGTTTTTTTCTCTATCAGTGTAAATAATTTATTTGCCAAAATACTTGACGATCCATTTCTTATGTATTTATATTAGTAGTACACATGTATTACTAAGTAATGACTTTAGGAGGAGCTAATGTTTGGACTAATTTTTCTTACGGTTATCGTAATGAGTCCCCAAGTGGTTGGTTGCTTAGCCCAGACCGCAGCAGATTAATTTTATTTGTAAGGAATAAAAAATCTCCAAGAAATAGTATGAGAATTTTTGCTCATACATATTATGCAAATGATCTTGGTGAGCCAATGGCAATTAAATCATCCACTCAAATGTATTTGGATAATGCTTGGGATAAATGGCATGACCTTCAATTAGAAGGTTGGACTTTTGAAGAACTTGAATTACCTGAATCTGTATGACTAACTTAAATCCAATCAAAAAGAAATTATCAAAAGTAGATAGAAAAATATCTATGCAAGACCCATCAAAATTATTAGCAGAATTTTTTAATGGTGTTGTCATTGAACTTGATGAAGAATATAAATATGACTCATAAAGAATTGATAGATCAAGTTTCCTCAAATTTATTTAAACAAAGTGGAAAGTTAGAAAGTAGAAGATCTTGGTTGGCAATGAGAAATTATCTTGAACAATTAGATACCGAACAACTTAAATCCATGCTTAAGGACCACGGATGATTTAAAAACTTTATTTAGTTTTTATTTTTTTCTTAATTCTCAGAAAACCGTAAGTTGCAAAGCCAACCAAAAACATATCCAAGTAAATATGCCAAGTAGGAAAAATCTGGTGTATTAATTCCATTAACGTTTTATTGCCACTTGCCAATAAGGATAATCTAAATTTGATTTTTCTCTAATCAATTGTAATTTTCTAGAATTTATTTTTACTACTATTCCATCTGTTGGATATTTACTAAAAAGCTTCCCTTCTAGCCATTGTTTTCTAAATAATTCAACTTGGCTCGTAAAGTTGCATGAAATATCCTGAGGGATCGTGAAGCCAAGCTTTGAAAGACTTTTTTTGGACTCATATTGGTTAAGCGTTGAATTAAGTATTTGAAATGCGCAGAAGCTAAGACTTTCAGAAAATCCTTCTTTAGCTCTTAGAAATCCAGAGGCGATTCTCTGGGAGATATTTGGAATTTGGTTGGGTGCATATAATTCACCTCTAACTTGAAGAACTCCTCGTAAAGGGAGATTATTGGGAATGTCTTGGACTTTAATAAGTTTATTAGTAACGTCTGCCCCTTTTCTTGAAATTGCTTTCTCAAAGGTTCCATCCCTATATTGCAAAGCAATAGCACAACCATCAATTTTTGGTTCAATTAATAATCTGGTATCTACTAATAATCCTTTCAAAAATTCATCTATTGAATCCTTTTCTAATGAAGGTAAAACTAGTTTAGTTTTCTTTTTAAAGTAATCACAATTAGGGTTTGTTCTTAATAAATTTTTTTCAAGTTTGTCGAACTGCTTATCAGAGATTAAAGCATTACCATTTCTATAATTGTCGTCATACCATTCAATTCGTTCTTCTAAATAAGTCTTCATTTAATACGATGGCTTAAGTGTTTGGTCAGGTATCCAACTTGGTTTATCTACAATCCATTTTTCTCTATCTTCATATTCAACAGTCCATAAAAGAAATAAAGAAATTTCTTTTAGAGTTATGCCAACCAAATATCTTGTTTTTGGGCTTATTGACATAAATCCAAATAATAATATTAATATAAGTTTAAACAAACCTTTAATAATTTAAAAACTCAGCGTAATTTTTGCGAACTTTTTAATTAATGCAATTCTTATAACCTTCAATCTTTGCTAGTTCATCAATATTCAAACCTGTTTCTTCTAGTAAAGTTTCTCCTATAGCGTCCTTTTTGAATTTAGTTAAAGCTCCTTTAGTAGAGTACTTAATACATTGGTTTTTGTATTTTGCTTCTTTGACAACAGGAGATAAATAAAAACCAAACAAGATGATAAAAGCCCCATAAGTTACAACTTTTCTGTGGTTTTTCCACCATTCATAAAATTTATTGGACACGAAAAATAAATGACTATTTTCTATAGTAAATTGACTGTCAACAAATTACTTAAGAAATTTTAGGATTGGTTAATTTATTGTTTTATCATTAATAGATTTAACCCAAGAATAATATCTTGATTTTCTAATTCTTTGCTCTTTCGAGACTAATCTATCCGCAGATTCTAGGGGTGATTCTCCTTTCTCGACTTTTGTTGTAATAGAAATACCAAAACCTTTTGCTTCAATTTTTGCAATGCCACCCTCTAAAAAAAATAAAAAAGACCAACCTTTATTCCATCCTAAATAGAAGGGATTTCGATACATTGCATTCTTTTGGAGATACTCTTTAAATGATATTTTCCTTTTCAAAGAGTTACTTGTATTCACTATTACCAAATAAGAAGTTTACGGTTGATTATTTCTAGAAAGTAATTTTAGTATTTAAATAATTAACAGAGGAATACTTGACGTCTACGAGTAGTACATTTATATTAATAGTACAACTGTATTATCTTTATGACTTCAGGAGTCGCTAATGTTCGGACTTATTTTTATCGTGGCAGCCTTATTGACCCCCCAACTGGCTGGTTGTTTAACAAAAAAAGTGGTTTATTAATTTTTTTTGAGAGTTATAAGAAATCTGTATCTAATAACTTAAAAGTATATACTCATCTTTTCTATGCAAATGAATTAGGTGAACCAGCCCAAATTAAAAATTCAAGACTTCATTCTATTGAGTGTGCTTGTGAAACATGGAATGAATTAATTTCAGGAGGTTGGCAAATTGTTACTCATAAATTCCAGTAATCATGATCAAGGTAAATCCGTCAAAATGGGAATATCTAAAAGAATCTACCTTAAAACGAAAACGAACAAAGATTTGTATTTCTTGCAATCACTTTCGCTACAGCACTACAGAAACTTTTGCTACTATCTTGATCTGTCCAAAATACGAAAAACTCATACCACAGGGTGATCATTTACTTAAAGGCTGTGAGTATTGGCAAAAAAATAGGACGATATTTTCTCCTGAAGCATCTTAATTATTCTCTAATTAAACTTTCTATTTATTGATATTTAATTATGTAAACAAAGCATTATTTTATACAACTTAAAAAATTCTTTTTAAGTACTTTTAAAGCATGGTTCAATTCTACTTTTCCATATTTTTATTAGTTGTGCTTACATTTTTTGCACTTTTATTAGATGCACCAGAATTGGCATCATTAATTCAAACATTTTAGAAAATAATAAATCAGCATTTTTACTGATTTACTTTCTTAATAAGTAAGGCGTAGGTTTAACTTGTTGAATAGGAGGGATCTAATGATTGACAGTCCACCAGAGGAGTTAAATTATAAAATTTAAATCTAGATAAAACTAATGCTAAATCTGGAATGAATCTTTTATTTGAGATTCATTCCTTATTTAATTTCTTTCTAAAAAATGTAAATAACAAGTATTAAATTCTAAAAGTTAAAAATCTGTTCATATTAAAATGATTTTAGGCTTAAGTCTCTTTTTAGATAGTTGCTAACCTTACCTGAATCCAAAACTAGTTTTTTGTTCTTCTTTTTCTTCCCATTCATTAATAATTAGTTTTAGTAAACTTTTAAGTTCTGAATTCGAAGCATCAGTATCTTTTTGAAGATTTATACAAATGTTTTTTATTTCCTCAAAAGCATTATCAATTAATATTGTTTTTTGATCTGGATTAGCCATAGAATTTTAAAATGCTCCATTACAGTTGAACCCACTGCAGTTAATAACCCTGAAAATATTCATTACAAAGTTGTGGAATCTTTCATCATAAAAAAATGCCCAGGTTGTAAAAATAGCAAAACCAGAGACAGCAAAAGCAACATATTGAAGCCAATGTATTCCATAGATATCCAATCCATTTTTATCAAAATCAGAATTACTCAATTGCTTTTTCACTTATAATAAAAATTTTTTTTTTAAAAGGAGAGTTTGTTTTGAACAAGAAATTTTTTTTTTTAAGACCTTAATGTATTGATAGTTTAAATAAAACCAGGTATTATCCATCCAAAAAAACCGTAGTTTATTATCAAAGCTAAAAAACCAATCATAGCTAATCTCCCATTTGTTATTTCGGCATTTTTCCAAAATTTACCCATATAGTTTTTATTTTTTTTCGAATTTTTATCTATCAAATAATTTGGTTCTAAAGGTTCCTGCAACCTTTTGATGGCGTATAAAGAGAATTGAAACGTAATTGCGATTATAACAACTATAAAACTAGTAAGTGCATCCATTTTTAGATTTCATATGTGGTCAATTAGTAAGCCAAAGAATAAATGACATTTTAAACATCAAACATTTCCTATTTTCTGCTTTATTGACAGAGGAAACCTTAACTTGAATTATTAAAGAATGTAACATATTTAAAAAAAATTAGTATGAATTCTTACTTTTTCTTTGGATTTCACACTTTTAAGTACTTTACTGTTACATTTATGTGTCATTAACATCCTAAGACTAGTCTTGATTGAATTACAGAATTAGATTTAAGGTTTTTACTTTAAATCAGATAAAATATTGAAAAATTTTTATAAGGAATATATTTTCAATTACATTTATTTAAGTATTTTAATAACTAGAAATTATTATTTTTGTTTGATTTCCGGAAGGTAGAATTTATTGCCTAATGTATATCCAATTGACATCAGAACGAAACCTATAAGTTGAGGTAAATGAGAATTTGCTAGAGAGATTTTTTCAATCATTTCTCAATATATAAATTTCTATAATAATAAAATATTTTAAATACTGTAAGTCTATTTTCTTTTTGATTCTTTAATTTCCCCAGATTTTTTTAGAGAATTAACAAGTCTTTTATTTTCTGTTTTTAAATTTTCTAATGCAGATTTTGTGAATTGTTCTTTAGCCTCAAATTTTGCTGAACTTATAACTTTTTTATTAGGGAGTTTTTTCTTTGGTTCTGACATCATATTGAACAGCAATTTAGAAAATTTTAGAAGTTATTTTTTTTTAGTCAGGTATTATTTTTTACAGTTTTCTGGTTAATAATATTTGTTTACATAGACAAATTAATCTTTATCTTTTGGGAGCCTTAACCATCCAGTAGTCCATTCTGTTTTTAGTTTTGCCCACGAAATTCTTTTAATATCTTTTTTATTTTTGGTAGGAAAAATATCAACCCATCTATCTTCATTTTTTCCACCATATGCTTTAACTTGAAAATGCCTATTACCATTAATTGTTTTTGGTGCTGTCCAACACAAAGTAGGAGGCCATTTCATGAGAAATTTTTAAAATTTAAAAAACTAAAAGTTGCTTTGCCCAGTTAACACTAAACCATAATATGCAATCGTACCAAGGATAAGTACGATTCCTAGTATTCTAATAATCATGATTTAATATTTTAAATTCAAATTATATTAGAGAAACTTTATAAATTTGAGTGAAAATTTAATATTTTCTAATTTTTCCTTTTTTTATTTCTAACTATAGAGTGGCAAGATTCAGGATGCCATTCATTCTGAATCTTGCCAATAAAATCATAAATAAATGAATCAGGACATCCAGTTTTTTTTTGAAGTTCTGCAAGTTCTTCTCTAATGAATTCATATACACTCGTTATTACCCCTAAATTTTCTTCTTGAGAGGGCGCCCATTTTTTATTCTCCATTAATATTTTTTCAATTATTTTCCACAATATCGTAATAGGTTATGTCTCCATAATCAGCATCTGAACAACATAAATCTCCATATACTTCCTCTAACAAATCGTACGCATCTGAATAATTATCAAAACTTTGAGCTGTTAATTCGTCATCTTTCCCATCAATTCTGATTATTTTGTAGGTCATATTTTACTTAGATGATAAAAGTATTTTTTTTGATACATTAGTTCATCTTATAAATAAAAATCTTATTTAGGAGTATTAGTTGGGTAAAGCTTCTGAATTTTATTTTTCTGAATTTCTATTTTTCTTCTTTCATATTTTTTTGCCATTATTTTTCTGATAAATAATTGTGGGATAAGCCAAACTAACGCGATAGCTATAGCCATGAAAGCGGGATTTCTCCACGTTAACCTAATAAACTCTTCTATAAATGCTTGATTGAAAATTTCCATACATTAAATTTTGATGATAAAAATATCTTTGCTTTCTTTTATAGAATCTTTTAAGTTACATAATTCATCATAACCTTAAAAAATCTAATAAGGAATTTTATAAATTTTTTCTTTTTCTAGTTCGTTTTCTTTTA
Organism: Prochlorococcus sp. AG-347-I06; assembly: GCA_003281605.1. Lineage (GTDB taxonomy): Bacteria > Cyanobacteriota > Cyanobacteriia > PCC-6307 > Cyanobiaceae > Prochlorococcus_A. The sequence continues at coordinate 223,535 of QCBM01000001.1, forward strand.
TATTTGGATTTAGATTAATTTTTTATTTTTTAGTTTAGAGATGTCGACTTATCTAATTACAGGATCAAATAGGGGTATTGGATTAGAACTATGTAGGCAAATTCATAAGAGGGGAGATAATGTAATTGCAACGTGTAGGAAAGCTTCAAAAGAACTTAGAGATTTAGGAGTGAGAATTGAAGAGAATATAGAAATTTCTTCTGATGAGTCGATAACAAATTTGTGTAAAAAACTATCTGGAGTTAATTTAGATTGCTTAATTCATAATGCAGGAATTTATGAATTTAATTCTTTCGAAAACTTAGAAAAGAAAAGTATTTTGCGTCAATTTGTAGTCAATGCATTGAGCCCAATATGTATGACTCAATCACTTAAACATCTTTTAAAAAGATCTTCTAAAGTTGCTTTTATCACAAGTAGAATGGGATCTATTGAAGATAATACATCAGGAAGTTCTTATGGTTACAGGATGTCTAAAGTCGCTTTGTCCATGGCAGCAAAATCACTTTCCATAGATTTATCAAGAGAAGATATTTATGTAGCTATTTTGCATCCTGGGTTAGTGAGTACAAGAATGACTGGCTTTACAAGAAATGGAATTAGTCCTGAAGAATCAGCAAATGGCCTTTTAAAACGTATAGATGCTTTAAATAAAAATAACTCGGGTACGTTCTGGCATGCCAAAGGAGAAGTTTTGCCTTGGTAATATCAATACATTTATTTTCAAGAGATTTATATCCTTAATTTGTTAAAAAACTTTTAAATTTTTATCGAATTTCTTTCCTTGTTTAATTCTTTTAGTTATCTTTAAAAAAACATTAGTAAAGGAGGTGATTCATTGTCGTATCTACCGGAAAATGCGGTTATCATAGGGGCCGTGAATACAGTATCTTCATCATATTCATCGGTCTCTTTTTCTTTGATTAAGAAAAAAGGTTTTATAATCAACAGATTTATATAAATCTGTTACTCAATAATTAAAAGCTCTGCATCTCATGAAGTTGTAGAGCTTTTTTTGTGAATTTAAATAGTCTTTCAAAAGTTACTCTATCTTTTTTGGCCGAAGTAAATTAAGGCTAAAAAAGATAAAGTGCTTACCAAAGCGATTAAGTACCATCCAGTAGAGGAGTTGCTAGTTACTTCGGTCATTTATTTTGATTTATCGGACGAATTTATTATTTGAGTGAAAATCACAATTGATATCATTAAAAAAACTAAAAGGATGTAAGTTACGTTCATTTATAGAAAAATGCTAATTATCAAAAAGATTATTCCTAGAACTACCGCAACAATTGCTCCATCAACTAATAAGTCTTTCCATGTATAACTTTTAAGCATTCTTTTTTTATCTTCTTCACTCATAAGGTTGTTCAACCAGGTCCAATCTAAAAGCTGTGTCAATGCAACACCAAAAATTAAATGACCAATCAAAATACCAATCAGATCAATTCTAGAAATATCTTTAGTGAGACTTGTGATAATAAAAAAGTCCACTAGCTTTTGTCTTTATTAGATAAGGCACCGCCTTCTTCTTTGTATTTTTCCCAAGCTTCGCTTATTTTTGCTTTAGAGAAATTTTGTTTTCCCTCAGAGAATTTATTTTTGAGGTTATTTAAACTATTACTAAGTTCTTTTTTTGTTGGTTCATCAAGAAAGTTTGATGTTAATTTCCATAAATACCAGCTACTAGCTAGAAGAAGAATTAATCCGAGTAATTGCATATTAGTTTTTTACCATCCTACAACTTTTCAAATGGTTTCGATAAATTAATTTATTTAATACCTGCAGAAATCTTTTTTGACCTAAATAAAAATTAAAACTTTAACCAGTGGAAAAATATTCTATCCAGCAGCCATATAGTTAGACCACCTTCCAGGAAAGCTAACCAATACATCCCATAATCGGAAAATCCCATTTGTTCTTTTACTGTTTTGATTAATTTTTTGTGAGCTTGAATGAGATCTTTCATGAGCAATTAAATTTTTTAAACCTGCTGAATTTCTTTAGTTAAAAAACCCTTTCCGTAGCAAGATAGACATGTTTTAGTCTCATCTAGTGAAATTCTTAGAAAACCTGCTCCATTACATCTAAAGCAATTTACTTTTGTGTTTGAATAGATTTTTGATTTAATTTTTGCAGCACGATTTAAGTAAGAAACAGTTTCTTTACGGCCGTTTGCTTTGGCAGCTTTGTTTAAAAGCTCTTTGTAGTTGACTTTAAGTTCTTGAATATTCATCTTTTATAAATCTAAGATGCGAATGCAGGAAAACTGGATGTTTTAATAAATTAAAGAATCTTGGATTTTCCCGTTTATATTTCTAACCTGATCTCTTACTGAGATTAGGCTAATATAACTAGGATTTGTTTTATATGTTTGGTATAAAGAGTATTAATTTGTATATTTAATAGAAATTTTATATTTGATAAAGTAAAAATTTGTGGGAGATTATTCAAGAAATATTTTTTTGTCTTTGAAAAGAAGCTTAAATAATTTATTGTTTGAGAAGTATTTAAAAGCTCTAGTAGATCATCCAGCTTTTTTGAGGTTTTTAACTAAATAATCATTTTCATTAGTAAGAACTTCGAGCTTGGATTTTTCCAACTCTTTTTTTATTTCGGGATTAAAATCCTTTTTTGTCTCAATTGGATTCATAGGATTTGGACTTGAAGTTTTTAAAATTAAGTGATTATCATAGTGATCCCAAAACAAATTTGTGGATAGTTTTTTCTTAAAAGAAGATAATATTTTATTTTGCACATAGAAATCCAAATTTAATCAACATATTGTGGAAAACCCTGTTGAAAAACACTTAAAAAGTGGATAACTCTTCGGGAGCATTATCAAAACAAGCTTTTCTGGAAAAATATTTAAGTATTAATACTTCATCAAAAAAAATTAAATGTAGTTTAAAAAGTACCATAATCTCTTGTTATAACTGTGGGATCATTACTTTTTTAAAAAAGAAAAAAATCTATTCCAAGAGCACATGTTGATAAAGAATTTTAAAAAATTTTTTTCATGATGTATCAATTTGAAAATTAAAGTGAAGAAAAATCAATCTAAACTTGAAATTTTTAATTTTTGCCTTAAGTGGTCAAAAAATATTTAATTCGGTTTTCTCTATGCAAATATTTCTCAAACCTAAAACTTATCAAATAGGGTTGGCTAAGTTTATAGATTTTAAATGACAGAAGAAAAAAAGGATTCAAAAAAATGTTCTGGAAAGAAAAACATTATGTTTGCTTATGGTTTTATACAACTTGGTTCTAGTTTCGTATCTGCAATAGCTTTAGCTGCAATCGCTTTTGGATTCTGTTCAGTAAAAAAAGAGTCTAAACTTTTTAATAAATGTGTTGCAGAAATTATTGAAGATGGTGGTACCAGTTCTGAGGCCGTAAGGTATTGCAACGGGGGCAATTAAAATTTCTCTCAGAATAATTAAGTGGACTCGACCTGTGATTTGATTATTGACTCTTTAAAAGAGGAGCCAATTGGAGAAACTGATCATTTTATTTGGTTCATAACAGATATTGGTATCGTTGCTCTATTTAAAAGAGAGGAAAACTTTGAAACTTATAGTTCGAATGTCGAAATTGAGGCAAATAAAATTGCTTTAGATATAACTAAAGAAGAGAAAGAGTACCTCAAAATAAAAGATAGACAGGTTTTCTTGTTTTATTCATAATCTAGGATTTAGTTCTTGATTTAGTAAGATGGCTCAAGGTTAAAGGCCGGCTCCATAATATTGCTTTCGCTAATTAATTCGTAGGTTAGCTCTTTATTTAGGGCATTTATATAAGATGTATAAAGTTTTCCCCAAACAAATTCAAATTCATCTTTACTTAAATTCTTGAAAAGAATTTCTCCTTTGAAGTAAATGTGATAAGAATCATTCATCATGGAAAATTAATCTTATCCTTTTTAACGCAGTGAAATATGTATGTAGTATTAGGTGCTACTAAAAAGAAATTTATATGTAGAAGTTAGAAATACTTTTAGACTATCCGTGTATTCATTTTTTGTTTTTTGAATAATCCGACTGTCTCATCAAGATCCATACAAGGCTGAATGCTTATATCCATTAACCTTCTCCATGGATGCCATTGCTTCCAAATTGTCTCAAGAGAATCTGCACTCACTACAGAATGTCCAATCCCATTTTGAACCATAAAAATCCAAGAATGAACCTCATAGTTTTCAGGTCTATTTTGGGGGCCACCTGATTCATACCAATTAATTAGCATTTCTGCCCCTTCTTCTTGATCCTCGCCATCAGTAAATTCGTAGGAAATCAAATACCTTTGCATATAGATTATTATTAAATTCTCTAAACTATTTTAACTCTAGATTTAGATATTGCCTCCGAATTTAATTAATGCTATGAAGTTTATAGAAGTGATTGTTTTAAATGACAGAAAGATTTGGGAAAATTAAAAAGAATATTTTGACTAATTTATCTTTTATAAATAAGACAATCTTGAAGTATTTTCAAAACCATGATCTGTTCGTATAGCTCCCTTTAACAGATAAAATTTGATACTTTTTAAAATACCCTAAATTAGTTACCATATTTGTACTGTATAGATACCGATGATAAATAAAAAGGATCAAAGCGATCCAATTGATAATTTAGAGTATGAAAAAGTTCTAGAAGAAGAAATAATTAATTCGTACGAAAGTAAATTTCAGAAAGATACTGAAGAAGATATTAAAAAGATTAAATTCTACAGACTTAAAAGAACTCCATTAGAAATATTAAATAGGTCATTATTCTTCTTCTTTGTTGGAAGTTTTCTTTTCTCTTTGTTTTTAGCTTATTCAGAGAGTAAGTTATGGTTCATACTTTATGTAATAAGTGCATTGTCATGTGTTTTCTATACTCCTAATAGAAAGGCACTAAAAGAATTAATAGCAGCTTGGCCAAATATAGAGGATCTCATCAAAGGGAGGAGTATGTGGAGAAAAGGCAAGTAAATAGATTATGAAACCTTTAAGTGCATTTAAAAAATGGTTATTAAATATCCTTGTGCCATATATAGAAGGCACCAACAAGAAAAAAGAGGATAAAAAATGAGCCTTATACAGCTTGGAATTATTCTTGAAATTTTTTTGTTTGTGGGAGTTTTTTTATGGGTTCGGAAACTAAATAGTAAACAAAGTAGGCAACCATCTTTATCAAAAAAAATAATAAAAAATCTCAAATTTTAGAATTTTGATTACAAAATAAGGAATCTTTATAAAGAGATCAAATTTATGGGGAAATTCTTTACTTTTTTCTCTCACTTTGTATGTGAAATCGGTTAGAACATCTATATCTTTTTTAAAAATATGGTTTCCTCCATTCAAGGTCTTGCTCCAATAACTAATCCATTAAATAGTGTCTTAATAGAAAAGAAACTAATTAATGTTGATCAAAAGTTCATTCAACTTGTTTCTCTAGCAGAAGGATTACCTCGTACAGAAGTTATTGAAAGTGGTAGAAGTTATTGGAGAGGTGTTTGTAGAAGCTTAATTTTTAGATTCCCTGATGATCTTGAAATTTTAAAACTTGATGTAAGAAGTTATGTAGATAGATCAAAAGGAATTATTCAGATAAGATCCGCAGCAAGATTAGGCCAATCAGATTTAGGTGTAAATCTTAGAAGAGTGGAATACTTGTTTAATCAATTAGAGAAATTTTAATTAATCTATTTTTTATAAATTTAAGGTTCTTTTTACTAAATAGGTGTGCTTTAATTCATAAGAATATTTGAATTGCCATGGTAAAGATAATCTTAGTTGGAATTATTGTCGCACTTGTATATTCTCAACCTGACCTTCGTCTTACAGTAGCTGATTGGTTAAAAGCAGCTTCTGATTTTCTAATTGAATCAGTACAAGTAAAACCTTGAATTAATTTTTAATAAAGCATTAAATAAGACCTGAAACAGTAATCATTTGTTTAATGCATACAGCTACGAAAATAAATATTATTATCCTGCTTAATATGTATTTCACTTAAACAAATAAATAGTTTTAGGAACATAATAGAAAATTTTTTTGAAATTTTTGAATAGTTAACGATAATAAGGGATATGAAGCTTAGATTATTTGAGTTCTATTTTATTAAAGACTATTTAAGGCCTTGGTTTGGTCTTATTTATTCTTTATTCTTTCTGTTTTTTTTAGGTGCAATTGGCTATCGAATAACAGAAGGATGGGAATGGAGTGATTGCTTATGGATGGTTCTAATCACAATAACCACTATTGGTTTTGGAGAAGTTCAACCTTTAAGTCCTGAAGGCAGGATCGTAACTGTTTTAGTAATCGTTGGCGGATTGATCTTTATTCAATTTACCTTTCAAAAAGCTGTTAGATTGTTCGAATCCGGCTATTTTCAAAGAGTAAACGAATTACGTTTTAAAAGAATTCTTAGAAAAATGGAAAATCATGTAATTTTGTGTGGATATGGGAGGGTTGGTCAGGAAATATCTAACCAGATAAAAACGCAAAATATTCCAATTATTGTTGTTGAGAGTGACGAAGATAGAAAAAAGATTGCAGAAGAAAATGGTTTAGAAGTGCTTTGTGCTGATGCAACTCTTGATGAGACTTTAAAACTGGCAGGATTAGAAAAATGCAAAAGTTTGGTTGTTACCCTACCTAATGATGCTGCAAATTTATATGTGGTTTTAAGTGCTAAAGGGATAAGAAGTTCTATAAGAGTAATAGCAAGAGCTGGAACGGAAGAAGCCGCAAGTAAGTTGAGATTAGCTGGAGCAAGTATAGTAGTAAGTCCTTATATTGCAGCAGGGAGAGCTATGGCATCAATGGCTTTAAGACCAATAGCCATTGATTTTCTAGATCTTTTAGCAGGAAGTGAATGTGAAATTGAAGAATTTGAATTAAGTAATGATATTAGTCTTTTTGAAACTGCAGAGAAAAGATCACTATCTGAACTTGGAATAGGCAAAAAGAGTGGTGCAAAAATTTTGGCTATAAAAGAGAACGAAAAATTATTTACCAACCCTGGCGGTAATTTCATTCTTCAACCAGGTCAGGTATTAATAGCTTTTGGTAGTAAAGAACAACTAAATATTTTGAATGGTTTGTTGGGTAATCTTGTTGTAGCAGTAGAGCTATTAAAATAGATAGATCGAGATTCAGAATTAATTTCTAAATTAATTGTGGGTGAAATAATTCAAATGAAAATATTTAAATTTCTATTTGTAATTCCTGTAATAACTTTAATAATTATTTTTCAAACCTCTTTGCAAAATAGATATCTAATGGCTTCTGATATTAGAGATGGAGAGACAATTTTTAGAAATGTTTGTGCAGGCTGCCATGTAAGAGGTGGATCAGTTGTTCTTAAAGGATCCAAATCATTAAAACTTTCCGATCTTGAAAAAAGGGGAATAGCTGATGTAAATTCAATAACAAAAATTGCTAATGATGGGATTGGTTTTATGAAAGGTTATAAAAATAAATTGAAGGATGCAGAGGATAAGGTTCTTGCACAATGGATTATTCAAAATGCAGAAAAGGGTTGGGAGTAAATGAAAAGCTTATTGTTTGCATTTTTTTTATTTTTATTAGCTGAATATTCTTTTGCTGAAGAATTAATTAATTACACAATTACATCTGATTCTCAAATAAATACTTTAGAAGGCGATTTAGAGGCTGTTGGAAATGTAGTTGTTAAAAGCAATAGTGGTAATTTTGAGGCTTATTCTGACAAGCTTTCTTTTAACAAGGATGATAAATCACTAAAACTTCTAGGTAATGTTTATGTAAAAAATTTAGAGTCTGAGGGTATTGCAATTGAAGAAACATCTGGAGATGAGTTGACCATATATACTGATACAGGAATTTTTGAATTCAAATCTCAAAATAAAAATAGAGTAAAAACAAAAATTAAATTCTAAATAAAAAGTTGATTGTTAATTGAAAATTTTAATTTCTAGCTGAGTTCTTAATACCGATATATACATAATTATTTTTTATATCAAAATAATTTGATTTATATATCTTTAAATTTTTAAATTACCTTTTGGCTGTAATTTATATTTAACAAACTTTTTTCTCATTACAAAGTGGGCATTTTCAAAAAAGTCCTTATTTTTTCTTCTGCTATCTCATTAGTTGTCTCTCAGGAAGCGATTGCTTCAAAAAGATTGAGCGGAGCAGGTGCTACATTTCCCTCGAAAATTTATACCAGGTGGTTTTTTGACTTAGCTAAATCTGGAGGCCCTAGAGTTAATTATCAAGCAGTAGGCTCTGGATCTGGAAGAAAAGCTTTCATAGACGAAACTGTGAATTTTGGTGCATCAGATGATCCTATGAAAGATTCTGATATAGAGAAAGTTAAAAGAGGACTTGCTCAAATACCTATGGTAGGTGGCACAATTGCCTTTGGATATAACTACGATTGCGATTTAAAACTTACTCAAGAGCAAGCAGTACGAGTCGCTATGGGTATGGTTAAAAACTGGAAAGAATTAGGCTGTAAATCAGGTAAGTTAACTTGGACACATCGTTCTGATGGTTCAGGCACGACTAAAGCTTTTACAAATTCTATGGAGGCTTTCTCTAAAACTTGGAATTTAGGTACTGGTAAATCTGTTAAATGGCCTTCGGGAGTTGGAGCAAAAGGAAATTCTGGTGTTGCAGGTGTTATTCAAAATACTCCAGGTGCAATTGGTTATTTAAACCAGTCATACGTAAAAGGTAATGTTAAGGCTGCTGCACTTCAAAATCTTTCTGGTGAATTCGTAACCCCCAATACTGAATCAGGCGCAATAGCTTTAAATGGAATAAAGCTTGATAATAACTTGGCCGGTAAAAATCCGAATCCTACTGCTAAGGGAGCTTATCCAATAGCAACCTTAACTTGGATACTTGCTTATGAAAAAGGTAATGGTAGAAACACTAAAGCAATCAAACAAGCCCTTAATGCAATGTTAAGTGATGATTATCAAGATAAGGCTTCATCCCTTGGATTTATCCCCTTAAAAGGGAATATCCTTTTGAAATCAAGAGCTGCCGTTGAAAAAATAGGCAGTTGAATTTTTTTAATAGATGTCAAATTATCATGACTTTCATATACCTTTAACCCCTCTTAAAGTCTTTTACAACATTTAGTAGTAGATTTATAGAGATATTCTTTTTTTAATGGAAGAGAAATTAACTCTTTTCAAGAATCGTAAAAGATTCGGTATCGAAAAAAATATAGATATTATCTTCAAGAATACTGCCCTAGTCTTGTCTAGTTTAGTAGCAATAATACTTTTAGGAATTATTTTAGTAGTTTTTTTTCAGTCATTTGAATCCTTTTCAAGGTATGGATTGAAGTTTATCGTAACCTCTGAATGGAATCCAGTAAAAGATGAATACGGAGCTTTTACTGCAATTTATGGCACATTAGTGACCTCATTTCTTTCGTTATTAATAACTATCCCTTTGGGAGTTGGAACTGCAATATTTATTACCGAGGACTTTGTGCCGAAAGTTTTTAGAGAAATAATAGGTTCTTTTGTTGAATTACTTGCTGCTATACCATCAGTTGTATTAGGGCTTTGGGCAATATTTGTAATGGAACCTTTTTTTAGAGCATTTTTTGTCTTTTTACATAATTTTTTTGGATGGATACCTTTATTCAGTACTGAACCTACAGGTAGGAATTCCTTGTTAGCAATATTAATTTTAGTAGTGATGCTTTTGCCTATTGTGACCTCCATTGCAAGAGATTCACTCAATCAGGTTCCTAAAAAGCTTAGAAATGCAGCATATGGAATTGGAGCAAGTAGATGGAAAACAATATTTTCAGTAATTTTGCCGGCAGCATTGTCAGGAATTATGGCAGGTGTTTTATTAGCTTTAGGCAGAGCGATGGGAGAAACTATGGCTGTGACAATGATTATTGGAAATTCCAATGCATTTAGTTGGTCTCTATTATCTCCTGGATATACCATTTCTTCCATGCTTGCAAACCAGTTTGGTGAAGCTGATGGAAGTCAGGTTTCATCACTGTTTTATGCGGCTTTTGTACTTATGATCCTATCTTTAGTGGTCAATATCTTTGCGCAATGGCTAGTTAAGAAATTTAGTCTCAAATATTAGATAATTATGAATTCACTTTATTATCAGAAAAGATTATCAAGAAATATAGGAGATAAATTCTTTACTTCTTTATCAGTAATTTGTGCATTGATCGCAACACTTCCTTTGATTTTTCTGGTGACTTATATTCTTATCAAAGGTGGATCTCAAATTACACCAGAACTATTTACATTAGAGCCAAATCCTCCTGGAGATGATTTAGATGCAGGCGGTATTAATCCTGCATTGATCGGGACATTAATAATAACTACCATTGCTTCAATTATTGCCATACCTGTAGGTGTAGGTGGCGGCATATATCTGGCGGAATACTCTAAAGGCGGTGCTTTTTCAAGATTTATCAGATTTGGGGTAAATGTTTTAGCTGGAGTCCCTTCAATTATTGCCGGTGTATTTATTTATGCCTTAATCGTTTCAACAAAGATCTTATTTGGAAGTATGTACAGTGGCTTGGCAGGAGGTATTGCACTTTCAATATTGATGTTGCCTACTGTGATAAAGACGACTGATGAAGGTTTAAAGTTAGTTCCTAACGAATTAAGATATGCTTCTCTTGGTGTTGGAGCAAGTATGTATACAACCATATTGAAAGTTACTTTGCCCTCTGCCTTTAGGTCTATTGCTACTGGCGTTGTACTTGGAATCGCAAGAGCTGCAGGTGAAACAGCCCCTTTGATATTTACGGCTTTATTCTCTTATTACTACATAACAGGCTTTGGAGACTTATTTTATGAGATGGGTTCTTTGGCTGTATTGATATATAACTTTGCTCTTGAACCCTACGATGCCCAGAATAAACTTGCTTGGGCAGCTTCCTTTATTCTTGTTTTATCGATACTATCAGTAAATATATTTTCAAGGATATTAGCCGCTTTTACTGAGAAAACTAAGAGAGTATAAATGATTAAAACTAATAAAAAAACACCAAAGAATATAATTCTATCTCTTGAGAATGTCTCTATTAGTTATGGAACTTTTGAAGCAGTAAGAAATGTTTTTTGTGATTTTAAAAAAGGAAATATAACCTCTCTTATTGGACCTTCAGGATGTGGTAAATCTACTGTTCTTAGATCTTTAAATAGGATGAACGATTTAATTCCTAATTGTTCGTTAAAAGGTACCGTCTTGTTTGATGGAACTAATATTTATGACAAAAGAGTAGATCCAGTTGAAGTAAGAAGAAGAATTGGAATGGTTTTTCAACAACCAAATCCTTTCCCAAAATCTATCTACGAAAATATTGCATTTGGGGCAAGAATTAATGGCTTTACTGGAGATATGGATGAATTGGTCGAAAGTTCACTAAGAAAAGCTGCCTTGTGGGACGAATGTAAGGATAAATTAAATGACAGTGGTTACTCTTTATCTGGAGGACAACAACAAAGATTATGTATTGCTCGAACCATTGCAATCGAACCTGAAATAATTCTAATGGATGAGCCATGCTCAGCATTAGATCCAATCTCTACCTTAAAAATAGAAGAGACGATGCATGAACTTAAGAATAATTACACAATAATAATAGTTACTCATAATATGCAACAGGCATTAAGAGTTAGCGATATGACTGCATTTTTTAATGCTATTGAACATGAAGATGGTGATGGAGGAAAGGTTGGTTATCTTGCAGAATTTAATTCGACAAAGAAAATTTTTAACTCTCCAAAAGAAAAAACTACTCAGGAATACATATCTGGTAAATTTGGTTAATGTTTAATTTTTACTTTATAAAGGAAAATTTTTACCTTTAAGAGAGGCAAGGGGTAGACAAACAGTATAAATACCTATATAGTTATTTCGAATTAGTAAGTTTATCTTTGAAAAACTACCCTTTTCTACCTTTCTTGATTTTTGCAGGGGCTCTCATAACAACTGCAACAATAGGATTGCCTGTATTTACTTCATAATTTAAGAGTATTTCTATTTTAAGTAATCTTATGGTCTCAATATTAAATAAAGAATTAATTGGAAGTCCTCATAAAACCTTAATAAAAGGAAATTTATTTGACTTTATAAAAAAAAGAGAGAATATGAATCTGTGTGGGAGTGAAAAATCTGTATTAAAACCATTTTTAAAAGTGGTTAATTTCTAATTTATTTATCATGGATAAAACTAAAGAACAGTTAGAAAAACTAAGAGAAGTAGCAGAAGCATCTCTTACAAAAACGGATGAACTTCAAAAAGTTCTTGCTCAAATCGAAGCTTTAATGTCTAGAGAAGAATCACAAACATTATCAAAGAAGAAATAATTATTTAAAAGATAATTTTAGTTTTTGTACTTTTAATCACACCTCTACAATGCCAATGTAGTTATTAATTGGGTATGCAGAACCCGTTCCAAAGTTTTCTGTTAGGTCTCGAGGTCTTACCTTCTTTAAGTAAAAGACCTCTTTAATTTTTTGTTTTTATTATATTTTTATAATCTGCTTAATTAGTTGATAACTTTGTAGATTTCTTTCAAGCAGACATTTACATCGAAATATTCAGTATTTACAACCTCTAATCCTGTTTTTTCTGTAACTTCAACAGTTGCATTACATTCGTCTTGTTTAAGAGCCATATAACTTGGCTTTATCTCTTCAATATCTAATTCAACACTTGATTCAGTTTCTTCTTTATATTGCTCCATTACTAGTGTAAGTGCTTCTATTTCAACAGAAAAATTATCATTTGCTTTTGCCCCAAATGGCATGAAAAGAAATGGAAATAAAATCAAGGATATTACTTTTTTCATTTCTATAAAATATGTTTATTTTTTTTATAACGTGGATTGTCTGCTAAAGAAAGGGTCATTAGCTTTATAAATTTTTTATTATCTATATCTACTAGTAGAAATTGATTAATAGACACAAAATAATAGATAAATAAAATAAACGAGACTTTTAAGTATAAATTGCTATATCTAAATGAAAAATTTAAGTCACTTCAATAGGACTTTTTTTCAAGATTTTATTTCGATAATTTCTTCTTCAGAAACAATTGCCCATTTTTTAAATGACTTTTTGCAGGGATATCCTCCTGTTAAGTCTCCAAATGCAGGTAAAAATAAAATATTTTTATTCTTATCCATTGCAAAGCACCTAAATGATAATTTATCTCCATTGTTTTTTATATAGATTTTTGGATGATAATGTCCACAAATATTCAATGTTTTATTATCGCCTAAATCAACTGGTTCATGACTAAAAGTAATATTTTTAGTTTTTCTAATATCAAAAATTTTAATATTTTTAATATTGCAACCTAAATCGTGATTCCCTAGGACTAGTTCAACGTTAGTTTTTAGTAGTTCAGGAAGATCCTCAACTTTTTTTTGAAGAGTTTTATCTATTGAATATTTGCTGTGGAATAAATCTCCTAATATTATTAACTTTTCAGGACTATATTTTTTTACTATTTTTTTTATTCTTGCGAAATTGTTTTTATCTGAATTATTAGTAAGAGGTATACCATTTTGTTGAAAATACTCAGCTTTCCCAAGATGAATATCGCATATTAACAATTCTTTTGTATCCGGGAGAAATAACGCTCTTGAAGGAAGCATCTCTAATAATGTATCTTCCCAACAAAATTTAAAAGAACTTTTTTTCATTTAATCACTATATTTTTTTATAAGTTTTTCTACTCTTTTTTCTATTGGTTCATTGCTTAAAGTATTTTTAAGTCTTTCAACTAGTAAAGGGAAAGCAAAAGGAGTTGGAGTTTTTATCTCGTTTAGTAGCATTTTTAAATTTTTTAATCTTTCTAATGATCTAGATATTCTTTTATTTTCTAATTGATATTCTTTAACTTCTTGATGCGATTGTTTTATCAAAAGATGACCTTTTTCATATTTAGTAAAGACATCGTAGAAAAGACTTGAACTTATTTGAAGTTGGGAAGAAGTTTTTGTTTTAGTTGGATTATTTTGATTTACCAGTCCACTTATTTGGGCAATATTTTTAAATCTACGTTTGGTTAATTCTGAAAAATTAATTGCATTTTCAAGATCTTCTTCTAATTTTTTGTTATTCAAAAAGTAATTAGTTTCTTTTTTTATTATGGAAAAATCATAATCTTCTGCAGTAGTTAAGCTGAATCCAAAATCATTAGCAGTAATACTAAATGTAGATTGTTTTAATTTTGCCAATCTCAAAGCCCATAAAAATGCAATTCCTTCATTTACAAATTTGCCATCAAGTGTAAAAACAAAAAGATTTGATAACTCCTTTGTTTTATATATCTCTATAAGAAATTCATCTTTCTTTGGAATATTTGAAAGAACTTTTTGTTTCTTCAATATTGGTCGTAATGAATTTAGTTCAGGATTTAAGCAATCATAATTTTCTAGTTCGTTGCATATATGTATTTCTTTTCTCAAACTCTCACAAAGTAGATCAGAAATTGCCATTTGACCTCCAACCCATGCAGGAATTAGAGAACTTCTTTTTGTTGATTTTTTAACATATAAAATCATATCTCTTATTCTTACAAATTGAAGCATTTTGCCAGCGAAGTAAAATGTATCTCCAGGATTTAATTTTGAAGCAAAATTCTCCTCTAAATTACCTAAAGATTTACCTTTCAAATATTTGACATTCACAAATTTGTCACTTGTAATTGTCCCAATGTTGAACTTATGCATTCTTATTAAAGATTTGTCTTTTACAAAATATTTAAAGTTTTCATTATTATTTTGTGATTCTTCTTTAACTATCTTTTTATATTTTGGGTATGCTTTAAGACATTTTCCTCCAAATTCTAAAAAGTCAAGGCACCAATTCCAATCTTGATCTTTTAAGTTTCTATAACTCCAGCAATTTTTAATTCTTTCTTTCTCAATTTTCGGATCAAAGCCATTTCCACATGCCAAACTTATTAGATGTTGTAGAAGCACATCATAAGATAATTCAGGAAGTCTAATTTCCTCAGATATACCACTTTTTATTATTCTTCTCATTGCACTAATCTCTAATAACTCTAGAGAATTAGTAGGCATAAAAATTATTTTTGATTTTCCACCTGGTCTATGAGCACTTCTTCCCGCTCTTTGGATAAGTCTTGCTAAATTCTTTGCACTACCAATTTGAACTATTTGATCTACGGGTTGGAAGTCAACTCCCAAATCTAACGAGCTGGTACAAACTACCCATTTTATTAATCCGTCTTTAACCCCTTCTTCAACTCTTTTTCTATCTTCTTTATCCAGGGAACCGTGATGAAGTGCAATTTTGTCTTCCATCTCTGGGAGAAAAAATTTAAGACATTGATACCATCTTTCAGATTGATTTCTCGTATTGGTGAATAATAAGGTACTTTTATTTTTATCTAGGATTTTTAATAGTGAAGAATGACTTCTAATCCCAAGATGCCCACTCCATGGAAAGGTAGTTTCCTCTTCTGGTAAAACACTTAAAATTTCGATCTCTTTTTGAATATTTGTACTTATAATTTTGGGTTTAATAGCGCTCATCCCAACTATTGCTCTTGCTGCTTCTTCAATATTTCCAATAGTTGCAGACATTGCCCAAATTTGTAAATTTTTTATATTACCTCTTAGCCAACTTAAAGATAACTCGCACTGGTTTCCTCTTTTACTACCCATCAATTCATGCCATTCATCAATAATTATTGATGACAACTCCTTAAATAGATTATTAGATTCTTTATTAGAAAGTAAAAGAGATAAAGACTCTGGAGTAGTAATAAGAATATTAGGTGGTTTAGCTAGTTGCTTTTTCTTTTCATATGGGGTTGTATCCCCGTTCCTAATTTCAACAGTGATCTCTTTATTAAAATGCAAAGCTGCTAATTGTATGGAATTTTTTAGATCTCTAGTTAGTGCTTTTAAAGGGGTTATTAATAATATATTCACACTTTTATTATTTTTGGGATCTTCTATCTTTGATAGAGGTCCCATTAATGCAGCATAAGTTTTGCCGCATCCAGTAGGAACTTGTATTATTCCACTCTCTCCATTTAAAAATGCTTTCCAAGATTCGATCTGATAGGGTAGTGGCTCCCATCCATTTGTGGAGAAAAACTGTTTAATTTTAGAAATTAAATTATTTTGCTTATTATTTTTCGTAATATTTTTCATGATATTTTTTTCATTAGTTCATAAGCATTATCTAGGCTATCTGCATCATTAATTTTTTTATCTTTTCTCCATTTTGTTATTCTTGGAAATCGTACTGCTATTCCTGACTTATGACGTTTAGAAATTTGTATTTTCTCAAAAGATATTTCGAATACCATTTCTGGTTTTAACGATCGAACAGGACCAAATTTTTCTATAGTATTTTTTCTTATCCATTTATCTAGCTCTTTAATCTCAAAATTCGTTAAACCAGAATAAGCACTTGCAAATTTAATTAACTCTTTGTCTTTCCATAATGCAAAACTGTAATCTGTATACAGACCAGCTCTTCTACCGCTACCGCCCTTAGCGTAAATTAGAACAGCATCCAGTTGCATAGGATCAACTTTATATTTCCACCAAATACCTTTCTTTCTACCAGAGGAGTATATAGAAGTCTTTTTCTTTATTATTAATCCTTCAGTATTATTTTCTCGAGATTTTTCTTTATAAGTTAAAGCATCAGGCCAATCTTTAGGAAAGATTAAATCACATATTTTGAAAATATCAGAGATATTATTCTCAGTTTTAATCTGCCATTTTGAAAAATATTTTTCTAACTCAATTCTTCTATTTTCTAATTTAATTTCTCTTATATCTCTCCCATTAATCTCTAAAAGATCATAAGCAATAAAAATAATTGGATATTTTATTTGGATTGATCTATTAGGAGACTTTCTATTTATTCTTTTTTGAAGTAAAGAAAAATCAAAGGCAATTTGTTCTTTAAAATTCCAAACTAATAATTCCCCATCAAGAACAAAATCATCTTTTATATGTGACATTTTCTCTACTAATTCTGGGAAAGATTCATTTACTAGTTCTTGCCCTCTTGTCCATAACGAAACATTGCCTGATCTTTTAATTAATTGAATCCTTATACCGTCGTATTTCCATTCAAATTGAAAATCATTTATTGAATTTTTGAAGATTTTATCCTCAATAGTATTTGCTAGAAGAAATGGAAATGGCTTGGAATTTAACTCTTGAAGATTGATATTCTTGTTAATTAAAAATTCATATGAATCAATTGAAGGTTTGAAATCACCCATCAACCTATGAGAAATAATCTCTTCATCAATATTAATTAGTTTTGATATTGATTTTGTGATTAATCCGATAGAGACTCCTACTCTAAAAGTTCCTGTAAGAATTTTATTAAAAATTAGATGGTTATCTTCAGGTAATGATTCCCAAAGATTTTTAATTTCTAAATTTTTCTCCTCCTCATTAAGTTTTGATATTGCAGGTATTGTTTCGCTTAGTAATTCATTGAGACTTATATTTGATAATTTCTTTTTTCTAGGATTAGTTTTATTTTTAAGTAATAACGTTATTAACTCAGCGGAATCACCAACTTTTAAATAACATGTATCAATTAACCATTGAGGATATTCATATATTTGAGAAAAAAGATTTTTTAAATATCTTCCACTAATAAACCTCTTATTACTTTTTCCAGCTAGTAAATATATTGCCCATGAATTATCGATTGGAGCATTAGATGAAAAATAATTCTTTAAAACTTCAATTTTATTATTTGTACTATTAATTGAATCTAGATCGCCAAATAATTCTGAAAACTTATTTAAGCTCATATTTATTTACCGAATAAAAGGACATTTATTGATTCCTTCTCAACTAAATATTTACTTAAGGCTTCACTATCTCCATGATGAAAAAATACATTTTTTGCTTCAGACTTTTTTACTATTTCCAGAATTCCATCCCAATCCGCATGATCAGAGATAGCGAATCCTTTATCATATCCTGATCTTTTTCTTAAAGCTCTTATTGACATCCATCCACTTGCGAAAGCTGTTTGAATGTTTTTGAAATTTTTTAAATAAGAACCCTTACTTAAAGATGGCGGTAATAATATTAGACTTCCTTTAAGTTCATCTATCTTTTTTTTATTTTCAATTTTTATAGTATCTTTAATATCAATTCCAAGTTTCCTATAAATATTGTTCATTTTATGAATACTGCCATGGGAATAAATATTGCCTTTAAAATTTGTTTGACTAATTTCGTTTAACAATCTTTGAGCTTTTCCAAGTGAATAACAGAAAAGTAAAGAAGATTTTTCTGGTGAATTAGTTATCCATTTTGAAATATCATTTGCTACTTTATTTGATTCATCCCACTTAAATATTGGCAAACCAAAAGTACATTCGCTTATTAAATAATCAGTTTTTACTGTTTCATATTGTTTGCAAGTCTGATCTTTTTGAAGCTTAAAGTCACCTGAAATTAGCCATTTTTCTTCAGCAAAAATAAATCTTATTTGACTAGATCCAAGAATATGACCGGATGGATGAAAAGAAATATTAATGCCATTTATCTTAAATTCTTCTCCATATTCAAATGTATTAATTTTGATATTATCTCCAACTCTTTCTTTAAGAAGTATCGCAGTTTCCTTAGTAGAAATGTATTCTTCACAGCCAAATGTAAAGTGATCAAAATGAGCATGAGTTATTAATGCCTTTTTTACTGGCTTGCTTGGATCAATCCAAATATCAGCAAGTTCACAATAAAGATTTCCATCTTTATATCTAATTAAATATTCTTGTTTAGTTCTCAAAACTACATCTCTTACAATGAAGTTAATTTAGCTAATTATGCCCACGCTTGTTTTGATAAAGCTATGGCTGAAATTGTTAGTAAAGCAATAACTACAAATTTATTACTCCAATTAATCATGAATGAACTAATTTTATTGAAAGAAACTCTATTAGATGGCATAATCTTTTTTTTATTCATAATGTAATGATTTTCATTATTTTCTATATAATTTAAATTTTTAATCTCATTTATTAATTTAGATTCGCAAGTGGAAAGTTTTTCTAATTGATTTAATAATTCAATATCTTCTGGCCTTAATAAAGAATTTAATTCTTTAATTTGTCTTTCGTTTTTCATAAGAAATTCATTAACTATCTCATCTGTACCCAACCCCTTCTTTATATTTAAAAGAATCTCATCTCTTTCCCAGGATTTTTCAAGAGAATTTAAAATTTTGCTTATGCTCATTTTAAGTATTTTTACTTATGATAAATTATTATTTTTTTCTTCTGTGGCATATTCCTTTAGGTAATTAAAAAAATTATTTTTATTTAAGATTTACGAATAAGTCTGTTAGCAAAATATTTTACCTTTACCTTTTCTACTATTTTTTTTGAACTACTTTTAGTTTTAACTTTATTTATATTGATCACTTCATCTGACACATTTTTGCCCGTTTCAAAATAACTTTTGATTTTTTCCAATTCTTCTTTATTTAATCTTTTTGTTGCACCTTTTGCATTGATTCCAAGTTTCTTGCAGGCTAATAATATTCTATTACTATCGACATTAAGATCTTTGGCAATACTGAAAATAGGAGTGTTGATAGACATTATTTTCTTTACTTTGAATTTATTATTTATAGTATATTTATAAGTTAGAAATTATATATATTTTTAATTATTATTAATTTTAAAAATTTTTTTAATTAGGCCACTTCATCTTCAAAATTATTTAAATCATTAAACTTCTTCTTCATGGTTGGATTATTTCTAGTTAATTTCTTTACTGTCAAATCTTGAGATTTGCTGTCAGCAGATAAAAGATGTTTTTTTGAGAGAACTAAAGCCTCTTTAGTTTTTTGTAAATGGGTTATTGATTTATCGATTTCTGAAATTGCATCATTAAATCTATCCTGGGCAAGTGAAACATTTTTACCAACTGCATTTTTGAATTGTTCAAGAGTACTTTCAAAATTAGTTATGTCAAAATTCTCACGTTTCATTAAATCAATTTGTGATTTGTATTTTAAGGTTTCCATAGATGCATTTCTTAGCAGAGAAATAATAGGCAAGAAAAATTGCGGTCTTATGACATACATTTTTGGGAATCTATGAGAAACATCTACTATCCCTGCATTATAAAGTTCACTATCTGGTTCTAGAAGCGATACGAGTACTGCATATTCACAAGATTTTTGTCTTCTATCTTTATCTAATTCTTTTAAAAAATCTTCGTTTTTTCTTTTATTAATGCCATTTGAACTTTCATTCTTCATCTCAAACATTATAGATACGACTTCAGTTTTATTTTCATCAAATTCTCTAAATATATAGTCGCCTTTACTTCCAGAAGTGGCATCATTATCCTTTTCGAAATATGAGTTTTTAAAAGCAGAAGCACGATTAAGATTAAATTGGGTTTCGCAATGGATTTCTAATGTTTCTCCTACCATCTTTGTAGATAATTTAGATTTCATTTCTCTTAGCTCCTGAATAGTCAGGTCCCTTTCACTAATTTTGCTTTTATACTTTTCTTCAATTAATTTTTCATTAATTGAATGTTCAAGCCTCATCTTTTCAATGGAATTTGTTAATGATGAGTTCTCTTTTTCTAAATTAGTAACAGCTTCACTTACTTTGTTTTTTAATGATAATTCTGAAATTAAAGACTGGCTTTTGATTTCATCTTTTAACTTGATTAATTCATTATTCAGTAAATTAATTTTATTTGTTGCTTGATTTTTTAAATCATTAAGTGCATTTGTTTTCTTTTCTTCAGCTATTTTTAATTTAGATTCAAGAGTTTGGATCTCTGACTCTTTAATACGATTTTGCTCTATTAATTGTATTTTTAGCTCTCGTTTTAAAATTTCTAAAGCTTTTTTATTATCTTCTTCAGCCAGTATAAGTCTTTCTTTTATTTGTTTGTTAAATTCCTCGTCTTTTATCTGAAGAAGTATTTCTTCAAAACTACTGGGATCAATTCGGAAAGTTTTGCCGCATGAAGGACATTTAATATCTTTCATTTTTTATTTTCAAAATTAATATTAGAAGGGATTTAATATTCGAATTATGTAAAAAGAATATTATTCTTGACTAAGAATAAGCAATGATTCAATGTTATGCATTAAAAAATAAAATAATTACTCAATAAAAGTCATATTAATCCTGATTCCTTAAGAATATTTATTTTATTTGCTAATTCAATATCTGCAGAAGATATTGATCGGTCTAAAGTTTTGTGAGTTGAAACTGTGTATCCACTGTCATCAACAAATTCGTCTTCATTATCTTTTAAGTGGGCATTCTCATTATGGAGATCTTTAAAATTATCTGACTTGTATATATTTGACTTACTAATATTACTATATCCAAAATTCGCAATTCCTCTGGCATCTAATGCTTCTTCAACTAATATTCCAACTACTTTAGATCTACTTATAGATTCGCTCTTGGATATTTCATCAATAATTTCAAGTACTCTTTTTCTAGGTAGATATCCTATTCTTTTAACTTTATTTTCCATGAGCCTATACATATGTCAATATTGTAACACTTTTGTCAAATCAAATCAGGTTTTGATTAATAGCACTTAATTATAAATTTTAATAATGAGATTAAAGTATAATTTTAAAGAATACTCATACAAAGTTATTTTTTTAAATAGTCATGAGGATAGCTTTAAATGCTTTTTCTAAATACTCTTTCAGATTGTGTCGGATTTCTGAAATTTTCTTTATTTAATTTCAAATATTATGAAAGATAAACTGTATGATAATGCTGACAGCTTCGCAATGTCATTTGATGAGGAATGGGAAAATATTGATTGCAATGATATGCGATTGAAGATAGATAAGGTATTTGCACTCTTATCAGACCACCCTTTTTTAATATCTAATCCAGAAAATGCTAGAAAGATGGCTGAATTTAGGATATTTTCATTAAAAAAATTTCAATAATTATTTTTAAATTTTATTAAAATTGAAATTAATTATAAAAGAATCAAATAGTTGGTGAATTAAAAAATCCCTTACTGTATAGAAATATTATTATGCCAATAATTGGACCTATCCCAAAAACAAAAAGAATTAATTTTGCAGAATTTTTTGTTTGACCTAATTTTTGATCTTTAAAATTTGAATTAGTTTGATTTTTTTTTGATTTTTTCTTTTTCATGAATGGTTTACTACTATGGAGCCATTTTAAAAGATTCTGATTTGTTGTAGAGTTCAAAATAATTTTCAGTTTAATAAAATTTATACTGGAATCAAAAAAAAGACCGTGTTGTATAATAGAAAGACTGTTACGCAAATATGAGTGCAACTAAGAGAGAAGAGGTATGTTCTCACCTACGATATATAAGGTTAGAGCTTAGAGAGATGCATCAAATGCTTATCAAAGAAGATTTAATGCCAGATCTTAATGAAGCAAAGGAAGTACATGCACAACTTGATGCTTTATTAAATTTATTATCAGAAAAAAGAGTAAAGAAGATAAATAGCCAATTTTGAAATTATTGTTTATTGAATAAGTTTAAAGATAATTTGTAGCTGATTCTATTTTTTTACGATTGTCATGCATTTTTTCTAATTTATTGTAAATTTCTTTGATTTGGATTTGTATTAGATCAGTTGAATTTATATTGCTTAAGGCATCTAAAGCAGAAAGGAGGCTTTCCTTGGCTTCAATTAAATGTCTACATTCTTTACTTCCTGCTTCGTAAGACATAGGATTAATATAAAAAAATAAATTATCTCAAATATATTACTAATTCTTCCGTATTGCTTGATACTCTTATTAAATCAACGCTTATTATTGTAATTCTCAATACAGAACAAGTGATTAATTTTACTAATATTTAAGAAAAACTCATGCAAGAAAACTCCAATGATTATGAATTTTGTATTAGGTTGACTTTAGATAATGCAAAAAAAAGAATTAATTTATTAGAAGATTCCAATAAAAAGTGCGTTATGGAAGAATATAGGGAATGGCTTAATGATGGTTTAAATAAACATACGGTTTTACTATTGAGAGATGATCCGATTATGTAAAAATGATGTAAAAATATTTTCTAATTCTTTGTACTAGAGGTAACCTTAAATAAAAAATAAAGACTAAAAATAAAAATTATTGCTAAAATTATTGTTAACGAGGAAAAATTATCCATACATTTATTAATTAAAAAATTAATTTAACTATAGCAGCATATTTAAGTAGATCTTAGTTTATTCCTCTTTGAGAAGAGAAAGAATAAATTTATGAAAATTTTCTCTTTCTAAAAATATTTTTTTTCTCTTATAGTTTTTAAATTTGTTAAATATTGTATTAACTAAATGTTCTGATTTTGGTTTCATATATTAAATTTATTTTTCTAATAAATAAATTTTTTCTTTACCTATTCTATCTGGCTTTGTTATTTTACATCCTTTATCTTTTTCCATATTACAATCTTTTGTGGCAGGAACAGATTTCCAAGTGCAAATTTTTTCTTGGGAATCTTCTTTTAAAATATTCCATCCATCATCTAAGTATTCAGAAATACCATCCTCTTCACAGGAAAACCTTATTTCCATTCTTCTCTTTTCTGAACTTGAAATCTCATTAATATTTTTTTCCAAAATTTTTCTTTGATTCTCTTTATTTATTGATGTCCTACAAGAACTTAAGAAAATTACAATTAGAATTATTTGTAAGAATTGTTTAATTAAGTTCATTTCTCTAACTTTTGATAACTCCAGATTATTCAAATTATAGTTTATTTTGATTCTATTAATTTTAATAGTTTATCCATTTTATTCATCAAATATTTTACATCCTCTGGATTTGGTAATATTAATTCCTCTGTAACTTCTAAATGCATTTTCTTTAATTTTTGCCTCAAATCTTTTAAATGCATTTTTACGTTTTCCTTCTTTTGTTTTGTGTCAGTCATAGGATTAAAATTTAATCTTTATTAACTTAAAGTTACTATCATAATATTTGGATGTTTATTAATAGAAAATAATTTAAGAATTAATTTTTTAAATTTTCTATTTCATAAATTTCTTCGCCACCATAACAAAAATTTGTAGATAACATTTTTATTTCCCTTTTATTAATTCCAATTGTATTTTTATTTTTAATAATATAGTTTTTGGCAATAGCTTCACAATCTAATTTGTTATTTGCATGTTTAATAACCGGATAAAAATATGCAAATATAGTAATTACAAACAAAAATTTTATTAATGATTTTTTATCATTTATAATAAATTCTTTATAAGTTTTTTTGGCTTTTAATATTTTTATTAGTAATTTATCTGGCAATCCTATTTGAACAAATAATAACTCTACCCACCATGGAAGATTCTTATCTGACTTTTTCTTTAAGTTTTTGGAATTATTCATTTTTTGGGCCTCATAATTTTGCTTTCTAACATCTTTAGAATTAGTTGTTTCTTTTTTACTCATATGATCGAATGATTTATTTGGAATGTAGAGGTTTTATTTTGATTTGAAAACTATATTTTTATTTTATAAGTTTTAATTTAATTTATCTATGAATTTGAGTAATGTTAATTTGTATTTAAAAACTTTAAATGACAAAAAAAAGAAGGAAGTTAAATAAAGATTTTGAGAGAAAAATATATTCATCAAAAAAAAATGTCGAATTAGTATTGGCTAAAATCTATGATATCGATGATGAAGACATACAAAAAGAATATATGAGCGCTTTTAATAAAGTGGTCTATTTATATGATGAATTAAAAGATGATTATGAACGGCAAGGATTTACTGATAATTCCGAAGAACTTCTTATAAACTATCAAAATGCTTTAAATCTTTTCGAATCAGAATATGAAATTTAAATTCAATTTTTAATTACTCTTTATAAGGTTTTACAGGTATTTCAATTAATTTTCCTTTTTGGAGCTCAGATCTTTTCTCTTGTAAATTCTTTATACATAAAGATACCTTTTTCTCCTTTGCGCAAAATCTTTTTATTTGTAAGTCAGAAAGTGAGAATGCTTCATTACTAAATGAAAAAAAGGTTAATAAAAATAGAGAAAAATTTAATAACAATTTCATTTATTCTCCCTGTTTATCTTCTAATTATCTTCAGTTTAATTACTTTCTAATATAAAAATCTAAAATTTGTTTTAATTCATCTTTACTCAAGTCTGTTGAAATAAAAACTTCTTGGGCTGTTTTACCTTTTCTTGCTATTGCTTTATATCCGTTTATCGTTTTCACTGATAATCTAATTATCAATTTAGAAGATCTTCCCCTGGCTCTTGAAATAACAGCTGGAGTAATTGTTTTGATATTAATATCCAGTGCTAACTTTTGGAGTATGGGAATTAAACCATCTATATTTGAACTATGATTTAAAACTAATCTTCCCAATTTAAATTTTTATTTATTCTATTGAGAAAATTTTGTTTCTGAGAAATTAACTTTGGCTTAAAAATGAATAAAAAATTTTGAAGTTCTGTTATATTTGTGTTAGCGATTTAAATTTAATGATCTTTCAACTAGGTTGGGCAGCATTGGCTGCAATTTTTACTTTTTCAATAGCCATGGTTGTTTGGGGAAGAAATGGTGATGGTTCCATTGATATATGATTTCATTTTTAACAAATGAGGTCTATCTAAGTAAATTTCTTATACTAACATCGTTCGTTTTACTCATATTTATAACATTCGCAGTAATTTATATATCCTATGTCTCTTGGAAAGATAAAAAAAGATTAAAAAAATAGATATTATTGTTTTTGTTCTTTTTTCTTATCTTTAGTCCTGAGTTCTTCAATTAATTCTTTTGCTTGTTCCATTTTTGATATGCTGCTTTTATAAATTCCAATATCTTTCTCCGCTTTATTGGCAGATAAGTTTAATTTTTCAAAAATATTAGAAATCATCTTATTAATCCCTGATTCTTCTTTCTCTTGAACATCTTGGGCGCCTGAAATTAATATATATATCGCTAAGTTCAAAATCCTTGAGGGATAAAGTTTAGAATTGCTTTTTTCTATTAATAATTTCAAAATATCATTAGATGTTTTATTTTTGAATTCCTTTTGAGATTTTTGAGATATTTCATTAATTTCCTTCGCTTCAAAATTTGTAGAACTGCATAATGATTCAAAAAGTAGATCTAAGTGTTTTTTAGGTTGATAGCCTTTCATTAATTCTTTGAATGTTTCGGTGAGACCGATACAAAAGAGATACTCTTGGGTAAATTCATTTTGATGGTTTAGAAGATTAAGTTCGACAAGTATTTCATCAACTATTCTTTTATATAAACCTGGAATGACGTACGGAAATTTGTCATGGAATAACCTTTTGCTATCTGAAACAGTCAATTTTTCTTTCAATTTTTTATATGTAAACCTTAATAAGGTTAGCGTATGTTGACTCATTATCGTTAATATCTAATAAACAAGTAAATATTATTATGATCCCTTTAGTACTAGAAGAATCTGGCGGTAGTGAAAGAGTCTTTGATATTTATTCGAGACTATTAAGAGAGAGAATAATCTTTTTGGGAGAACAAGTTACTAGTGAAACTGCCAATAGAATTGTTGCTCAATTATTGTTTCTTGAAGCAGAGGATCCAGAAAAGGACATTTATATGTACATAAATTCTCCAGGTGGATCCGTCTATGATGGGTTGGGTATCTTTGACACAATGCAACATGTTAAGCCTGATATACATACAGTTTGTGTAGGCTTAGCAGCTAGTATGGGTGCATTTTTGCTTGCGGCAGGTACTAAAGGTAAAAGAAGCAGTCTTAGACATTCAAGAATAATGATTCATCAGCCACTTGGAGGTGCTAGAGGACAGGCTAGTGACATAAGAATTCAAGCTGATGAAATTCTGTTTTTAAAAGAGCGTCTTAATACTGAATTGTCAGAGAGAACTGGAAAGGATTATGACACTATCAAAGAAGATACCGATAGAGATTTTTATATGTCCCCAAACGAAGCTGTTGATTACGGTTTAATTGATATGGTATTGGATAAGAAGCCTGTTAAGGTTTAGCTTAATAATTGAGGTGTTCTCTCTTTCTCAGGAATTTTGGTGAATTTGGAAAGAATATTTACAAATTCTTCACCATCTAACGTTTCTTTTTCGATTAATAAGTCAACAATCTTATCCATAGCCTCTCTATTTTTACTTACTATATCGTAGGTTTCTTTATAACATTCCTTGACCATTACTCTTACACTTTCGTCTATTTGTTTAGAGATTGAATCCGAAACTTCACTTCTAGTCATTAAATCTCTACCAACAAATACTTCTTGATTACCACTTTCTAGAGCTATCGGACCTAAATTACTCATTCCAAATCTGGTAACCATTTGGCGGGCCATTGAAGCGACTTGTTGGAAATCACCTCCCGCTCCTGTCGTAATCTCACCTTTCCCAAAAAC
Organism: Prochlorococcus sp. AG-347-I06; assembly: GCA_003281605.1. GTDB lineage: Bacteria > Cyanobacteriota > Cyanobacteriia > PCC-6307 > Cyanobiaceae > Prochlorococcus_A. The sequence goes on from QCBM01000001.1 coordinate 250,965, forward strand.
CACATCTTCAGCAGCTCTTCCTCCTAAAGCACCCATTATCCTTGCCTTTAGTTGAGCTCTGCTAACAAGGGTTTGTTCATCGTCTGGGGTAAACCAAGTTAATCCCTTAGCTTGACCTCTTGGAATAACTGTCACTTTTTGAACAGGATCGTGAGCTTTTACAAGTGAACCTATGAGAGCATGGCCCACTTCATGATAAGCAATTAATCTCTTGCTTCTACCGTCTGTTAATGGAGAACCTTCCATTCCTGCGACAATCCTATCTACAGAGTCGTCAATTTCTGAAATACTGATAGAGTCTTTTCTTCTCCTTGCAGTTAATATAGCAGCCTCATTTAATAAATTTGCTAAATCTGCTCCAGTAAACCCCGGTGTTCTTCTCGCAATGCTTTCAAGTGTTAAATCTTCTTGAAGTTTCTTATTCCTAGCATGAACTTCCAATATTGATAGTCTTCCTTTGATATCAGGAGCATCTACAGTTACCTGTCTATCAAATCTGCCAGGCCTCATTAGAGCCGAGTCTAAAACATCCGGCCTGTTTGTGGCAGCAATTATTATTATTCCACTATTACCTTCGAAACCATCCATTTCAGTAAGTAATTGATTGAGAGTTTGTTCTCTCTCATCATTACCTCCACCAATACCGGCACCTCTTTGCCTTCCAACAGCATCGATTTCATCAATAAAAATTAAACAAGGACTATTCTCTTTAGCTTTTTTGAAAAGGTCTCTAACTCTACTAGCACCAACACCAACAAACATTTCAACAAATTCAGAACCTGATAATGAGAAAAATGGTACTCCTGCTTCGCCTGCGATGGCTTTTGCTAAAAGGGTTTTACCAGTGCCAGGAGGTCCAACCAATAGAACTCCTTTCGGTATCCTTGCACCTACAGAAGTAAATTTTTCTGGTTTTTTCAGAAAAGTGACAACTTCTTGTAAATCTTGTTTAGCTTCATTAACACCTGCAACATCATCGAAAACGACTCCTGTTTCAGCTTCCATTGCAAATCTTGCCTTTGTTTTCCCAAATTGCATTGCTTGCCCAGGACCTCCAGGCATACCATTCGACCTTCTAGCTAACAAAATTAATCCTCCAATTAAAATAGCTGGGAAAAGTAAATTACCCAAAATACCTAATGCAGGAGGGGCTGTTTTAACTGGATGCACATCGAAACTGATTCCTTCATTTTTTAAAATGTTTATAAGTTCTGGTGTTAATCCGGGAAGATCTACACGCAACCTTTGAACTTTATTATCTAAATCCGAATCTATTGTTTCTATAACTGCATTTCTGCCTCCTTCAAAAATATCAACAGAAGTAACTCTTCCTGAATTAATGTAATCTAAAAATCTGCCGTAACTAACTCTTGCTACCGCAGAATTTCTTGGTGCAACAGTAGTTCCATTCGATTTAAGTGAATCAACATTGCTAGAGGATAAAAATTGGTAAGAAAGTGCAATTACTAAAAGTATAGGTAAAGCCCATAAAATTAATGTTTTAAATTTCTGATTCATTAATTTGTATAAATCTGATTCCAAGATTCTAGAATGAAACATTGCATTTCGTTGATATTTTCACTAACTTTATGCTTATACTATTTTTAATGTATCCGACGTATAAATGAAATTTGAGATCAAGGATAAGGTTAAATTGATCGCTCCTGTCTCTTACTTGAAGACTTCAGATAATATGCCGATGTTAAGACCGCCTGATCTAGTGGCAATTGATGAAATAGGAGAAATTCTATCAATCAAATCTCCAGATACTGTTGAAGTAAAGTTTAGAAGAGGTTCGTTTTTGATCGATATTAATAAGTTAGAGAAAAACTAATTTAAAATTTCTGCTTCCACCTTTTAGAAATTTCTAAACATATATCTCTATTCCCAGAAATACTCAGAAAAGGTTTTGAAAAATACTTATTAGTTATTTTAAGAATATCTAATGAAGATATTTCGTCTATTTTAGAATTTAAATCATGCTCAGAAATTGAGTAAATACCATAACTAATTAATTGTATCTTTCGCTGTAAAATTTCATCAAGTGATTGATTTCCCAATAGAAAAGAACCTTTTAGTTTTTCTTTAGCCAATAATATTTCAGTATCAATCAAAGGATTTAAAAGTAAATCTTTCCATAAAGTTGATAAAAGTTCAAAAGCAAAAAGGGCTTTTTTATTTGCTACTGATAGATAAACTAAAAATGGAGCATTCCCACTCCTTACTGGATAGTAAACACCTAAATCATAGGTGATTCCATTTTTTTCCCTAAAAAGTTTAAATAAAGCAGCGCTCATTCCATAAGATAAATATGATTCCAAAACCTTAAGAGGCAAATACTCACTACTTTTTCGAGAGCAAGTTTGGTTACCAACCATTATTATGGTTTGATTTGAATTATTATTATTGAAATCAAATCTATTGTTGGGACTTAAATCGCAATTTATTGGGCTTGATTTTTCTTCAGAGGGTTTTTTTTCTAATTTTTCTATACTTACTCCATTTATTTCTAAATTATTTGAAATTAAATACTTATCTCGATTTTTGAAATTTTTAAACTCAAGCAAAACATCTTCATATGTAATCTTTGAGACATTATTTGAATTACCATTTGTACTAAAGGCATAAGGATGATTTGAGTAAACAATTCTTCTCCATTTTTCAAAACAGATATTAAATGGATTCTCTTTATCCTTTTTTAAAAAATTAACAGAGGATTTTTTTACTTTTTGAAATTCAACTTCTAAGAGAGTTGGTTTATTAATTATTAAATCTAATAAGGGGAATAATTTGCTGAAATGTTCATTTAAGGATTTAATGCTTATTGAAATACCATCTTCAAATACTTCTTGACTTAATTCTGCTCCATAGGACTCAATATACTCCGAAAGAGTGAAATTATTAAAACCCTCACATCCTCTGGTAAGTAATGAACTAAGGATCTTGTTGATACCTTTTTTGCCAACACTATCCAAACCACTCCCTCCTTTAATCCAAATTGAAGCGGTTGAAAAATTCCTTTTTTTATTATTTAAAAAATATCTTTTTAACATTTACCAGGGGATGCAACTAAAGTGAATTTTTCTTCAAGGATATAATCAGTGATCTCCTTGAAATTATCCAAATCATTCCAATAATTTAAATGACTTTCTAAATTACTCATTGAAGAATTTCTCCCCCAAAGAAGTTCATTTCCAAAGAACGCAGAAAGTTGTGTAGATGTCTCTAAATTAAAGATATAATTACTCTTTACAATATTTATTGCTTTTTTTATTTCATCCAAAGTCAAGATTTTACAATTTGAGATCTCATCTATTGTTTTATTAATTTGCTTTTCTACTAACTCAATATCTTTAGACTCGCAACTTGCTTCTATTATAAGTAATCCCCCTAATTCTCCAGCATTTACATCTACATATACCGATTCAACAAGATTACTATCTTCTTTTAAAATTTTTACTAATCTGCTGTTTCTTCCAACAGAGAGTATTGATGCTAATATCTCTAGTCCAATAATATTTTTTTGATTATTAAGGTTTGGTATAAACCAAGCCATAAAAATTCTTGAAAACTCTAAATTATCAAACTTAACTGACTCTCTACCTTTCCTAATTTTTAAAGAAGGTTTATTCTTTATATTTATTAAATTTGGTATATTTATTAAATTTGGTTTTTTATTTATACCAGATAAATCACTTTTTTCAAAAATTTTATAAATTTCTTCTGAGAGGTTCCCAGCAATTGCAATACAAATTTTTTCGGTAGTGTAATGTTTTTTATGAAATTTCATAAGGTCATTTATCTCCATGTTCTTAATACTATGTTCAGTTCCGAGAATCGAATTGCCATAATTCGGACTAAGCCAAACCCTTTTCAAAAAATAATTAAATAATTTCTCTTCTGGCTGATCATTTTGTTGTTTTATTTCATCAATAACTACCCCTTTTTCTTTTATAAATTCATCAGGATTAAAATCAGGAGCAACAACAATATTTGTCAAAAGAGCTAGTGATTCTTTAAAGTTATTGGGTGGAACTAAGACATGGTAATGTACATCATCATAACCTGTTGAAGCGTTACTTAATCCCCCTAGTGATTCAATTTTATGGTCAAACTCACCTGGCATTATTTTGTTAGATCCTTTAAAAATCATATGTTCTAGAAAATGAGCAGTACCGTTTTTATCAACATCCTCAAATGAAGAACCTGCTTTGCACCAAATATCAATGCTTACAAGCGGCAATTCTTTATTATCCACAAACACACATCTAGTTTTGCTTGAATGGGTGTAGTAATTTACATCTCCTAAGTTCATTTAGGTTCACTCTTTAAATTCTATTTTGGTACTTTTTAGCCTTGTTGTCTGAATCTTTAACTAAAACAAAATTAACTGACCCTCTTATTTTGGGCTTATTACAAAATATTAGAGAGCATAGATCTATGCTTGAGGACCTTAAGAGTATAAAAATTGATCCAAATCTAACTAACATAATATCTAATGAAATAGGAAGAGAACTCTATATTGAAAATGAATTTCATAAAGCAAAAGGATTTAGAAAGTTACACATTGAAGTAGCAGAATTTTCAAAAAATCTCAAAATATTACATTGCGTTTTTTTTCCTGATCCAAAGTTTGATATTCCAATTTTTGGGATGGATTTGGTAAAAATAAATGATATTGTTTCTGCTGCCATTGTTGATTTATCCCCGGCATCACAAAACCAAGGTTTGAAATACGAAAAATTACTTTCTGAAGTTGATAAAAGTTCTTTTAACTCTTTGAGAGAGATTCCTAAATGGGGGGGTATTTTTTCTAATAATGTATTTTTCGCTTCCTTAAGAAGTAAATCTGAAAAAAATGATTTTTGCAGTGTTGTGGATCAATACCTCTCTATTTTGATCAAATTAAGTAAGAAAGCTAAACCAGAAGTTAATGAGGATATTATCCAAGAGAGAATAGATTTTCAAAAAAATTATTGTGCGCAACAAATGAAAAACGAAAAGACTAGCATGGTGCTTCTAAAATATTTTGATGAAAAATGGGTCAATAACTATATAAAAACGGTACTCTTCGATTTTTAATGAAATTAAAAATACTTAAAAATTTATTTTTTTATCTATTATTACTTACGCCATTATCTTTTGGAGTTGTTTCCTGTTCTGGAAATAATAAATCTAGTTCGAAATTAAAAGAGGAAATAATTTCAGATTCCATACCGCCTATTACAGCTGTTGCCGCACTTGGTCAACTTGCACCTTCTGGAGAGATTAGGCAATTGGCAGCTCCAATAAGTCAGTTTGGTACTTCACCTAGAATCGTCGAGATTTTAGTAGATGAAGGAGATTTTGTAAAAAAAGGTGATATCTTGGCAATCTTTGAAAATGGAGAAAAGTTAATTGCTGATCTTGAAAGGAATGAAAATCTAATTAAAACTATTAACGATGAAATTTCCCTCAAAAAAGATCAAATTCAGAGGTATGAGTTAGCTTTGAGCAAAAATGCATATTCTTTTGTAGAGTTTTCACAGAGAAAAGATGAATTATTAAAATTACAAAAACAGAAAATAAATCTTATCGGAGATCAAAAAAATATCGAGATAGATCTGTTTAATTCAAAACTAAGGAGTCCAATAAATGGTTTTATCCTTGGAATAAATACGAGAGTTGGTGAGAGGCCTAAAAATGAAGGGATCTTGGATATTGGTTCTAGTCAAAAAATGGAAGCTTTGATAGAGGTTTATGAATCTGACATTGATAGAGTCTTTATCTCTCAGAATGTTGAATTGAGGAGTGAAAATGGTGGTTTCCAAAAAAATCTTAAGGGAAAGGTGATTAGGATTAGTCCTCAGGTTAAACAAAGAAAAGTTTTATCTACTGATCCAACAGGGGACGCTGATTCGCGAATTATCGAGGTACTAGTAAAACTTGATCAAGATTCTATAGATATCGTTCAAAACTATGCAGGGATGAAAGTGATTGCAAAATTTATTCCTTAATGAGTTTTTCTTTTTTAAAATTTAGAAAAATACCATTAGCTTGGTTGTTATTAACCAGGCAACCATTAAGGCTGGCAGTTGCCATAGCTGGAATAAGTTTTGCAGGGATTTTGATGTTTATGCAATTAGGTTTTAGAGATGGTTTATTTGATACGAGCGTAACTATTCATAAACTTCTAGATGCCGATCTTGTTTTGATAAGTCCCAGATCAAAAAGTTCTATAAGCATGAGTGGATTCCCAAAAAGAAGGTTAATTCAGACACTCGCAGTAGAAGATGTTGAAAAGACTGCTCCCGTCAATCTTAATTATTTACTTTGGAGAAATCCCGAAAATCTTAAAACTAGATCAATACTTGCATTAGGTTTTAATCCCTCCGATTCACTTCTTTTAGATGAGGGATTTTCAAAGAAAGCTTATAAATTGAGAAATCCATCAAGAGTTCTTTTTGACAAACTATCTAGACCTGAATTTGGACCAATTGAAGAATGGATCTTATCAGAAAAAAAAGTTGAGACTGAGGTTGCTGGGAAAAGAGTTATTGTTGAAGGTCTTGTAGAGTTAGGACCATCTTTTGGTGCAGATGGTAATTTGATTACAAGTCGAGAAACCTTCTTAAGACTTTTTCCTGCTAATCCTCCTGGAAGTATAGAAATTGGTTTGGTAAAGCTAAAAAAAGGGTCTGATCCTAATTTGATTTCAAGGATTTTAAATAACTCACTCCCAAATGATGTTAGGGTTCTTACAAAAAATCAATTTATAGAATTTGAGAAGAATTATTGGAAAAATAGTACTGCAATAGGTTTTATATTTAGTTTGGGAGCATTGATGGGTTTCGTTGTAGGGTGTGTGGTTGTTTATCAAATTCTTTACAGTGACGTTACAGATCACCTCCCAGAGTACGCAACTTTATTGGCAATGGGGTATAGACTTAAGTCCCTTTTCTTTGTCGTAGCTAGAGAGGGGTTTTTGTTGGCATTGTTTGGTTATTTGCCTGCTTATTTCTCTGGTCAAATACTTTACTCAGTTATAAGAAGTTCTACTAAACTCCCAATAATAATGGATGCAGATAAAACCATCTTAATTTTTGTATTAGTTTTAGTGATGTGTATGGGGTCCGCCGCTGTTGCGATGCGTAAATTAGTTGACGCCGATCCTGCCGAAATTTTTTAACAATTGAAGATAAATGGTTAAAGCTAATAAATCAAAAAATAATGTTAAAAACCTTAAAACAGTCTCAATTAATAATTTGAGTCACTTTTATGGAAAAAATGAGAATAAAAAACAAGTTCTTAATGACGTTAATTTAAATATTGATAAAGGGGAGTTGGTTCTTTTGAAAGGACCTTCTGGATGTGGTAAAACAACTCTTTTAACATTAATTGGAGCCTTGAGAACCTGTCAAAGTGGAGATTTAACTGTATTAAATAATCAGTTAAATGGAGCATCAAGGAAAACTCGTCAGATTCTTAGAAGAAGTATTGGAATGATTTTTCAAGGTCACAATCTTCTGCGATGTTTAACAGCAGAACAAAATGTCCAGATGGGAGCCGATTTAATAAAAGGTTTAACATATTTGCAAAGACGTGAAATAGCGCGGAATTGGTTGTCAGCAGTAGGATTAGAAGAACATCATAAAAAGTTGCCAAATGACTTATCTGGTGGCCAGAAACAGAGAGTCGCAATTGCTCGAGCTTTATCTGCAAACCCAAAACTTTTATTAGCTGATGAGCCCACTTCTGCTTTAGATAGCGTAACAGGAAGAGAAATAGTAACCCTTTTAAGGAAACTAGCAAAAGAACAAAATTGTTCTGTGCTTATGGTCACCCATGATCCAAGAATTTCTGATATGGCTGACAGGATATTAAATATGGAAGATGGTAAAATATATAGTGCTCATAGTGAGCTAATATGATTAAAAGTTTAAAATTTTATGTCTAAGAGAAGGAATCTAAAAAAAGAAAAGCAGGAACGTAATAGAGCCTATGCTAGAAAATTCAAAAAAAGGAAATTAAGAACTGATGGAAGACCTGATGGTGGAAACGTTACAGGTACAGCAAATAATGGCGGTGCAGCTGATTAGGAAATATCTTTTTTTATCTTTTGGAGTTCAACATATTATGCATATTTAAGACATAATCATGAATGTAAGTATTGTTATACCGACTTACAATAGATTACCTATATTAGAGAAATGTCTATTTGCGCTTGAGAATCAAAAATTAAATACAAATATCAGTAATTATGAAGTAATAGTAGTTGATGATGGATCAACTGATGGTACAACCACATGGATAAATAAAAACAAAGCTAATCTTCCACACGTTATTCTATTTCAGCAAGAACATGGAGGGCCTGCACTTGGAAGAAATCTGGGAGTAATTAAATCAAAATACGAAATTATTATATTCATTGATAGTGATCTTATTGTTTTAGACAATTTTATAAATTGCCACGTAGAAAAATTACATGCCTCTTGGAGAAAATATGATAAAAAATGTTTTACCTATGGCTCAGTAGTCAATACATCTAATTTTCTAAATCCCCAGAGTGAAAAATATAAAATAATGGACACTTCTTTTGCATACTTTGCTACTGGGAATGTAGCTATATCAAAAGAATTGATTTTAAGTGTGGGATTATTCGATACTTCTTTTAGTCTTTACGGTTGGGAGGATTTAGAACTTGGAGAAAGATTAAAAAAAATTGGGACAAAATTAATTAAATGCCCAAATGCAGTAGGTTTTCATTGGCATCCGCCATTTAATTGTGAACAAATAGATTCATTAATAGCTCAAGAAAAAGAGAGAGCAAAAATGGCTTTATTGTTTTATAAGAAACACCCAAATTTAAGGGTTAGATTTATGATTCAATTAACTCCTCTCCATAATTTACTTTGGCAAATTCTTTGCTTGGGAGGACTAATCAGTGTTGATAGAATCCTTCCTTTATTAAGATTCCTAGTAAATATAAGAAGAAATAGACTTGCACTTGAGATACTTAGGATTCCTCTTAACATGATTTACTTTAAACAATTAACCAAATCAAGATAAAAAACTTTTAGAAATACACATCACTTGTTAGAATACTTGAAATAAATTTCACACATCTGACAGTTTCGGGTGAATTATTATTATTAATTCCCCGTCAGATGGAGGCTAACCCGAAACCCTTTTTAAATTATGGCTGTTGTATCACTATCAGAAATGATGGAAGCTGGTGCTCATTTTGGGCATCAAACTAGACGTTGGAATCCCAAGATGTCTAAGTATATATATTGCGCGAGAAATGGAGTTCATATTATTGACCTTGTAAAAACAGCATTGTGTATGAACAATGCATATAAATGGACGAGAAACGCTGCAAAAAGCGGTAAACGTTTCCTATTTGTAGGTACAAAAAAACAAGCATCAGATGTAGTAGCTCAGGAAGCTACACGCTGCGGAGCTGCATATGTAAATCAAAGATGGCTTGGAGGGATGTTGACTAATTGGACAACAATGAAAGCTAGGATTGAGAGATTAAAGGATTTAGAAAGAATGGAAAGTAGTGGTTCAATAGCAATGAGGCCTAAAAAAGAAGCTGCAGTATTAAGGAGAGAACTTGAAAGATTACAAAAATACTTAGGTGGACTTAAGGGTATGAGAAGATTACCAGATGTAGTTGTATTGGTTGATCAGAGAAGAGAATCTAATGCAGTATTAGAAGCTAGAAAATTAGATATCTCATTAGTATCAATGTTGGATACAAATTGCGATCCGGATTTGTGTGAAGTTCCAATTCCTTGTAATGATGATGCCGTTAGATCTGTGCAACTTATTTTGGGAAGACTTGCAGATGCCATAAATGAAGGTAGAAAAGGCTCTAATGCCGAAAGAAAAAATTAAATTCCAATTTAAAACAAACTATTCACTATTTTTTATTACTTCAAATGGGAAACATTACAGCAAAACTTGTAAAAGATCTTAGAGATAAAACTGGCGCAGGAATGATGGACTGCAAAAAAGCACTTAACGAAACTGAAGGAAATCTAGATAAAGCTTTGGAATGGTTAAGAAAGAAAGGTATAGCTAGTGCTGAAAAGAAATCGGGAAGAGTAGCGGCCGAAGGTTCAATTGGTAGCTATATACATACTGGATCAAGAGTAGGAGTTTTACTAGAGTTAAATTGTGAAACTGATTTCGTTGCTAGAGGTGATATATTCCAATCTCTGTTGAAGGATGTCTCAATGCAAGTAGCAGCGTGCCCAAATGTTGAGTATGTATCAATTGATGAAATACCAGAAGATGTTGTGGAAAAAGAAAAGCAGATTGAAATGGGTAGAGATGATTTATCTGGGAAACCAGAACAAATTAAAGAAAAAATAGTTGAAGGGAGAATAGCAAAAAGACTTAATGAGCTTGTTTTGCTTTCACAACCCTACATTAAAGATAGTTCTCTAACAGTTGAGGATCTTGTTAAACAAGCAGCAGCAAAAATTGGCGAAAATATCAAAGTACGACGCTTTACAAGATATACATTAGGTGAAGGTATCGAAAAAAATCAGATGGACTTTGCTGAAGAGGTCGCATCAATGCAAACAAAATAGTCACTTGAATGATTTGAATAATTTCAATAATTACCTACATATAGATAAAATTAATTCTCAATTAGAGAGAGCAGATAAACAAAAAAGAATATTAAGTAGAAATATCCATAGGGAATATAGACTTTATCTTAATCTAGTAAGAGATCTACTTTTCATCTCTGTAGAAAATGGCCTTAATCAAATATATAGTTATCCAACAATTAATGATAATTTCTTAAATGAAAAAAAATTCTATAGTCTTTTTGAAAAAAAAATAAGTAAATTAATATTTACGAGTTTACCCTTTTTAACAGTAGAACAATTAAAGATAAATGAAATTGAAAAAAATATAAATAAGGAAATTAATTTTACTATTTTTGATGGTTCCACAAAAAAAAAGGATGATCAAAAAGAAAAATTTCAATATGAAGATGGTTTTCAATTAAAAGAACCCATTCAGTTTGAGATTACTGAAGACTTTTCAAATACTTCTGAATATTATCAAGCTGATAATAAAGAGAAATTCGTATCACTTGATTTAGATTATTACGATCATAATAATTATTTATCTAGTAGCAATATTACTGAAAATTTAGGAGTTGAAAAACAACTTATCTCCTCGCTACTTGAATTAATAGGCGAAGGAAAGGTTGAAAAACTAAGACATACAAAAAAAAATAATATCAATCAAATGGATATTTCAACCAAAAATCAGATTCCTAAAAATTTTGATTTTATAGATAAGTCACTGGAAAATTTACTAATGAATCTTTCATATGAGATTAATCAAGAATTATTTAAGGCCAATCTAATAAAAAAGATGATATCTAAAGATTCTTTTGATTACTTAGTAGGCAAAAATTTGATGATAAAACATCCGTATCCTTTTATTATTAATTTCGAATTGAACTTAAATCGTCCGCTATTAAACGGTAATAATTTTCCCAGTATTATTTTCTTTAATATATCTACTGTTGAGTTAGAATTTAAAAATTTAAATCTTTCTATTCAAAGGAATAAAATAAATGAGCTGAAAAATCAATTTCAGCGTTTGATTAAAAAAGAGACATACTGGAGGCAAAAACAAATAACTTTGAATAAAATACGTTGAAAAAATAACTCTTTTTCAAATGTGACTATTAGCGGGAATAATAATAAATTAATTAAAGATTGGATAAGACCTCTTCAAAAGTCTCTTACTATTGAAACTGAAAACAAATTTATTAATACTTTAGGAAGAGAAAAATATTTTAATGATTATTTGCATGAATCACTAAAAAAACTAGATAATCTAAATCTCTCAGACGAATATTTAAGAATATTTTATGAATTTTCTAAAAAATATAATGAATATAAAAAATTAGATGAAAATCAAAGAAAAAGATTAATTATAGATACAAGAAAAAATCTCTATAAACTAGGTAAATCTCTAGAAATAGAGAGTTCTAATATTATTTCTAATAATGTTTATCTGAATAAAGCTGATTCAAGTTTGTCTTATGATTCAGATATTTCATTAATAAAAAATGTAGGAAAAGTTTATAAAAATAAGCTTAATGAATTAGGGATTTTTCACATAAAAGATCTAATTAATTATTTCCCACGAACATATATAGACTATACAAATAGAGTCAAGATAATAAATTTAAAACCAGATAACTTATACACGTGCATTGCAAACGTTAAAAGATTTTATATTCACAAGAGTAAAAAAAATAACAATTTATCAATAATGAATATTGTTGTTTCTGATGAAACGTCTTCGATAAAGGTTACAAAATTTTTTTTAGGAAGAAGATTTAGATCTTACTCCTTTTTTACATCTCAAAAATCTTTGTATACTGCTGGTACAAAATTGGCAATTTCCGGTAAGGTTAAATTGACAGAGTATGGCAAAACTTTTGTAGATCCGCAGATTGAAATTCTTAAGGATAACAATGATGATTTTAATTTCTCAGGAAAAATAATACCCTTGTATTCATTAGGTGAAGCATTATCAAATATTAGTTTTATAAAACTTATGAAAAAGGTACTAATTTATGCAAAGCAATATCCAGAAATTTTAAATAAAAAGCAACTTGATTCATTATCTTTATTATCAAAAGGAGAGTCGTTGATTAATATTCATTTTCCACCAACTCAACAGGCACTTATTGAGTCAAAAAAACGTTTGGTTTTTGATGAGTTGTTCCTACTTCAAATAAAGTTCCTACTTAGAAAAAGAAAGATGAACAAAAATGTAACTTCTCAACAATTACCTCAAAAGAAATCTTTACTAAAAGAATTTTTAAATACTTTTCCTTTTGAATTAACAAAATCTCAAGAAAATGTTTTAAATGAAATTAAGAAAGATTTATCTAATCCCGTACCAATGTCTAGATTGCTTCAGGGAGATGTGGGAAGCGGTAAAACCATAATTGCAATAGCGTCTCTTTTACTTGTCATTGAAAAAAACCTGCAAGGTGCATTTATGGTCCCAACTGAGGTATTGGCAGAACAGCATTATAAAAATTTATTAAAATATTTGAACCCCCTTTTAGTTTCTGTTGAACTACTTACTGGGAATACTCCTCAAAAAAAGAGAAAAGAAATTTTCTCTAATTTGAACAATGGATTAGTTGATATCCTTGTAGGTACTCATGCATTATTTGAAGATAAAGTCATCTTTAATGCATTAGGGATGGTCGTAATTGATGAACAACATAGATTTGGAGTTACTCAAAGAAATAGATTACTTAACAAAGGAGAAAATACTAACTTGTTATCAATGACAGCAACACCAATTCCAAGAACTCTTGCGCTTTCCATTTATGGTGATTTAGATGTGAGTCAAATTACGGAACTCCCTCCTGGGAGAGTTCCTATAACTACAAAAATAATTTCAGAAGATGATTTAACTAACTTGTTCAAAATAGTTGAAGATGAGATCAATAATGGAAAGCAAGCATATGTGATTTTGCCACTTATAGAAGATTCAGAAAAAATAAATTTAAGCTCCGCAAAGAAAACATTCAAATATTTATCAGAAGATGTCTTTTTTAACAAAAAAGTTGGATTATTACATGGCAAATTAAGTTCACAAGAAAAGAATGAAGTGATTAATTCTTTTTTAAAGAATGAAATTAATATATTGGTCTCTACGACTGTAATTGAGGTTGGCATTGATGTGCCCAACGCCACAATTATGATTATTTATAATTCGGACAGATTTGGCTTGTCCCAGCTACATCAATTGAGGGGGAGAGTTGGTAGAGGATCAACAAAATCTTTTTGTTATCTGGTAACCTCCGATAAAAATGGATTAGAAAATAAACGACTTTGTGTTTTGCAAAAATCTAATGATGGCTTTTATATCGCTGAAAAAGACTTGGAGCTTAGAGGACCAGGTCAGATATTAGGATATAGACAATCCGGATTGCCTGATTTTGTACTGGACAATTTACCTAACAATAAATTTCTTATTGATAAGGCTCGTGAAGAGGCTATTAAGATTGTTAGTGATGATCCTGATTTAAAAGAAAATATTGTTTTAAGGAATATACTTATTGATAATTCTGATAATAAATTCATTCATGATTTCTTAAATTGATAACTATCATTGTAATTTTTTATATTTATGCCACTATAAATCAATTGCAAATTTCAATTGAAAATTTGGAATAGAATACCAATTAAAGATAATGGAGATAAATTAATAGCTATACCTAGTTGCCTAAAGTTTTTAGATCCACACCCTTACTTTAATTTAGGAGCACCTTATAAAGATAAAACGTCTATTTGGAAATTAAGGGAGGAGGTTGTAAATAGATTAGTAAAAGTAAATGATTATTTGATATCAAAGAGTAGTTTTAATCTTTTAATTTATGACAGTTGGCGACCTTTAGAAGTCCAGGAATTTATGTTTAAAAGGGCATTTTTATTAGAGTGTGAAAAATCCGATATTGATATTTCTTTTGAAAATATAAAATCTTATCCATCTATTTTAAAAAAAGTTGAAAAATATTGGGCCTATCCTTCTGATGACACTAAGTGTCCTCCCCCACATTCAACTGGGGGCGCATTGGATGTTTGCTTTTCAGATAAAGATGGAAATCTTGTTGAAATGGGAAGTATGGTTGATCAAATGGATGAGACCTCAAATCCATATTTTTATGCAAACATAAAGAATGAAGGAGCAATTATTTGGAATAGTAGAAGAAATTTATTAAGGGAAATTATGACTAAATTCGGATTTGCTCAACATCCTAATGAATGGTGGCATTTTAGTTATGGTGATCAATTATGGGCTTGGAAAAATAAAAAAGCAAATGCTCTTTATGGAAAAATTTAAATTCTATTGATTTTCATTTAGTAAATTTAATATATAATTTTGATCTTGAGTATTTATATAATCTCCGAAATCCAAATCCAAATTACTCTTCCAATTTTCAAATAACGGTTGAAGAGTTTTTTCTAAATCGTTAAGTTCCATTCTTTGTAAAAATGGTTTAGCAAGCCTTTGTAGATTTTTACTTCCCCCCAACCATAATTGGTACTTGTTTTGCCCACTTCCAACAAGTGCTAATTCGGCCATATAAGGCCTTGTACATCCATTCGGACATCCTGTCATTCTGAATAATATTGTCTTTTGTATTTTCAGATCTAATAGTAAATTTTCAATCCTTTGTAGCACATCAGGTAATATTCTTTCAGCTTCAGTCATTGCAAGACCACAAAGTGGTAAAGCAGGACATGCTAAAGCGTGTCTTTGTATTTCATTAATTTTTTCTAAATTTTCGTATCCAATCTTTGTTAGAGATTTTTGAATTTCACCTTTGTTTTTATTGGCGATATTACAAAGTAAAATATCTTGATTAGGTGTGAGTCTTAAATCTAAATCAAATTTTTTAACAATACTTGTGATGGTAGTCTTCTTGTCTCCAGATAATCTTCCTGATAATAATGGTAAACCTACGAAATGGGAGGTTTTATTTTGTTTATGCCAACCAAGGTAATCAATAAGTACCTTATCAGGTTCTTTTCTAATTTTTTTAATTTCTTTTTTGAAATACTTATCAGAAAGTATCTTTTTGAACCATTTAATACCTTTTCTATGAAGAAGATATTTCATTCTCGAATTTTTTCTTGATTTTCTATCACCATAATCTCTTTGAATAGCAACAATACTTTGTATTAATTCATAAACATCATGTTCTTCAACATATCCAAGTGGATCTGCAATTCTGGCAAAGGTCTCCTCATTATTATGTGTGCGACCCATACCACCCCCAACATAGAAGTTACATCCTTCTAATTTTCCATCTTTAGAAGTAAAGGCAACTATTCCTATGTCATTGGTAAGAAGATCAACAGAATTGTCCCCAGGAACTGTCACGGCACATTTGAATTTTCTCGGTAAATAAGTTGAACCATAAAGAGGCTCATCTTTTATCCCACTAAAAACATTATCTTTGAATTGTAGTTTCCTAATTGCTTCAATATCTTTGTCAGGCTTTATGGTGTACTCTAGATCTCCATCAGCCCAGAGCTCTAAAAAAGTTCCTTGGCCAGCCATGGGGGTGAGAAGATCTGCAACTTTTTTTGCCAATGCTCTTGCAACAACATAGTCTGGCGAATCAAATGGAGCCGCAGGGGCCATAACGTTTCTATTAATGTCACCACATGCAGCTAATGTGGAGCCCATTGAATTTACTATTGTTTGAATTACTTCCTTTAGGTTGTCCTTTCTGATCCCATGCATTTGAAAGGCTTGTCTTGTAGTGGCTCTAAGTGTTCCATTACCTAGTTTGTCAGATAATTCATCTAATGCTAAAAATAATTTCCCAGGGACTTCGCCGCCCGGATTTCTTAACCTAAGCATCATTTGCCAATCTTTACTTTTGCCCGGCCTTCTATTTTCCCTGTTATCTTGTTGATAACTACCATGAAATTTTAATAACTGGACTGCATCATTAGTAAAATGATCACTTTCATTGACTAATTCTGTAGCAAGTGGTTCCTTAAGAAATTGGCTACTTTTTTTAAAATTTTCAAATTTAGAAACTTCTAGTCCATTTGCTAAACAAACAGTCTCTTCCTTTGCAGAATCTTTTTTCTTTTTTACTTTCTCAACCTTGATCAAAGGTCCAAAACATATCTCTTTTTATACATTAGCGAAAAGCTTATTTAACTGGTAGTAAATTATAGTAAGTAAAGTCATATTTTATCTTGTCTAAATATTTACTTGAGATAGGAACAGAAGAGTTGCCCGCAAAATTTTCTTTTTCTGTTCTAGAGCAATTTAAATCTCTAATAGAATTTGAATTGGATAAAAAGTTAATCAAATTCGAACATATAGTTGTAACCTCCACACCAAGGAGGATAATTCTACTTATAGAAGGTTTAGTTGATTATGCAGAAGATAAAATAATAGAAAGAAAAGGGCCTAAAGCAAATTCAGCTTATTTAAATGGATGTCCTACTAATGCTGCTTTAGGATTTGCTAATAGCTTAGATATAGATGTTAGTGAGCTAGAAATAAAAAATACGGAAAAAGGTGATTTTGTATTTGGAAAGAAAATTGAGAAAGGACTATCAACAAAAATTTCTTTGTCTTCGATTATCCCAAAATTAGTAAAGAGTCTTCAAGGCCCTCGATTTATGAAATGGGGGGCTGGGAATATGAAATTTTCAAGACCTATTAGGTGGATTGCCTCTATTTATAATGATGAAATTCTTGATTTTGAATTTGATGAATGTGATCCAAAAATCAAAATAAGTAATCAAACAAAAAGTCATAGGCTAATCAATGAAGTTTTAGAAGTTCAGAATCCTCATAATTTTTTTGAATTATTGAAACGAAATAGAGTAATAGCTATGCGAAAAGAAAGAAAAGAAAAAATTGAAAGTTTAATAAATCATGCATCTAAATCTTTAAATCTGAAACCTGACCTTTCAGAAGGATTACTAAATGAACTTACTGATTTAGTCGAATGGCCAGACTTAATTATTGGCAAATTTAGTAATGAATTTCTTGATCTTCCAGTTGAAGTTCTCTCAACAGTTATGAAAATTCATCAGAGATACGTTCCCCTTTTATTGAAAAACAAAAGTTTTTCTAAACTAGATTTAACCTCTGAAAAAAATATTAGTACAACTTTCTGCGTAATTTCAAATGGTCTTGAAGAATCAAATAATAATATTGCTAAAGGTAATGAGAAAGTCTTAAGGGCAAGGTTTTCAGATGCAAAGTTTTTCGTAGAAAGTGACAAAAAAGTTGCTTCAATTGAAAGGAATGAAAAGCTTAAATCTGTTTCATATTTAAAAGGTCTTGGAAATATATTTCAGAGGGTAGAAAGGATAGAGGAAGTTACAAAAAAAATTCTTAAATTTTTAAATGATAAGTCTTTAGAAGAAAAAAAAATAATAGAAGCAGCTAAATACTGTAAAAATGACTTATGTAGCGAAATTGTTTTCGAATTCCCTGAGCTACAAGGAATAATGGGTGCTAAATATCTTAAATATGAGGGATTTAATGAGGATGTTTGCTTGGCTGTCGCTGAACATTATTTACCTTCTTTTTATAAAGATGCTTTGCCCTCCACAAAATATGGTGCAATAGTTTCCATAGCAGATAAGGTTGAAACTTTAATAAGTATATTTATTTCTGGTAAACGTCCCAGTGGGTCATCTGATCCTTATGCTTTAAGAAGAAATTTGAATGGAGTTATTAAAATAATTTGGGATTATGAACTTGATTTGCCTTTAGATAAATTATTTAACGAACTTATTGATTTTTGGAAAATCGCATTTCCGAATTTAAACTTCTCAAGAGAAAAAGTTTTTAATGATTTAAATGAATTTTTAGTTCAAAGAATTATTAGTCATCTAGAAGAAATATCACTCAGTAAAGGATTAATAAGGGCCGTTTGCTCTTCTGATGAATTATCTAAAAAAAGATTATTGAATATTGTTGATCTTAAAAATAGGATTAAATCTATTATGATTTTCAGCGAAAAGAAAAATTTTGTTGAAATCCAGAAGGTAATTACTAGGGTTAGCAAATTAGCTTATAATGGTGGTCTTTCAACAGATGTTCTCGCTACAAGAGATTATGTAAACATAAAAATTTTTGAAAAAGATTGTGAATTGAAAGTTTTTGAATTTATTGGAGAATTAGAAAAACGTTTTTCGGAAGGTTTTTGCAATTATTTTGAACTTCTAAATTTATTTGAGATTAATATAAAAACTATCGAGGATTTATTTGATAATGAAAAGGGAGTCCTAATAATGTCGGAGGATTTGAAAATAAGAAATAATAGACTCAATTTGCTGAGCTTAATTAGAAATTATTCTCTAAAAATAGCCGACTTTACACTTTTGAACTCTTAACTTTAATTCCACCCTTTATTGAGTAATTTTCTAGCATTTTTTCTACTTCTTTATTTTCCCTAACAGCACTATCAACGGGTTTATATTTTAGAGGTGCTAGGGCTTTCCCTCTTAAAATCGAACCAAGTGTAAGCATTGTAATTTTAAGTTGCTGTAATGGTTTCATGGAGACAACTCTTTTATATAAGTAACTATCAAATGTAAGTCTTTGAACATCCATGTCATCACACATCTCAACAAAGGCTTCTCTAGCAGAATCATTTCTGTAGAAAATATTTTGAAGGATTTCTAGCACCTTATAAGTTGTCCCATATTTTTTATCCCATTTTTTAAGATAGTTTTGTAAATCTTTTTCTGATGGAATTACTTGACCGTTTTTTGATGCTTCAACAATTTCTTCAGCACACATTCTTCCGCTTTTTGCAGCAAAATAAATACCCTCTCCAGAACTTTTTGTAACATAACCAGCTGCATCCCCAACCAATGCCATTCTCCCAACTACTCTTCTAGGCCTTGGATGCTCAGGAATAGGGTGAGCCTCTACCTTTATTACTTCACCATTAACAAGTCTTTTCTTTGCCCTATTTCTTACACCCTCTTGAAGTCCTTTAATTAAAGACTGATTCTTTTGCATGGTTCCAGTGCCTACAGCAACATGATCATATTTAGGAAATACCCACCCATAAAAATCAGGAGAAACATCAGTTCCAACATACATTTCGGCAAGATCTTCGTAGTAACTCATTTCTTCTTTAGGTAATTTAATTCTTTCCTGAAATGCTATGGCAACTTTGTAATCTCCTGCATCCATTGCTTTTGCGACTCTGCTATTGGCTCCATCAGCTCCTATTAAAAGGTCGACAGTAAGCTCTTTGAGTTCTCCCTTTTTATCTCCATTCGTAAAATCTGAGTAGGAAAGCTTATATGGCCCTTGATTATTATCGCCAGTGTCAATAGAAGTAACTAATCCATTTATTAATGTAGCACCAAGATCTGATGCTCTATTGCGCATAAAGGCATCCATAACTTCTCTTCTACACATCCCAATAAACTCATTATCACTTTTCCCGTAAACTCTATCTAGGCTTATATCTACCTCTCTATTTGATGGAGATATCATTCTCATATGCCTTACTTTTCTATCAATAATTGACTCAGGTAAATCAAATTCTTCGACCATGCAAAGGGGAATTGCTCCTCCACATGGTTTTGCATTATCTAATTTTCTCTCAAAGAGCCAAGTTTTTATTCCAGCTTTAGCAAGTATTTCTGCCGCACATGAACCACTTGGACCTCCACCAATAACAGCTACCCTCAACATATGAAAAAAATAATACTGTATATAAAAACTACATCTTTTTTGCTTAGAAAAGTGCATTTCTTAAAATAATAGTTAATATCGAAATATCTTTTCCAAATGCACTTCTAAATATTGGAACTAAACAAAGATATCGATCAATTTGACATACCACTTGCCAAAAGAACTTACTTAAATAATCCAAATTCAACATTATTAAAAAAATTATTAATATTTTCTCCATTTCTTTTCCTTATATTTTCCGTCGCTGCATTGCGATTTATTAGAAATGTAGAATTTATACCTCTTGATAATCTCAAATTTGAGGTTAAAAAAAATCATAGTGCCAGAATTTTGGGCCATCTTCCTTATAGGGAAACTCCGCAAGAGAAACTAGTTTTAATTGAGCCTAATATTGAAGTTCATATGGATATGCGCGATTCTCTACTAAAGATGAGAGAAGAAGCCGAAAAGGATGGGATATATTTGGTCTTCTTGAGTGGATATAGATCAATAAATTTGCAAAACGATATCTTTTATTCTTTAAAATCTATTAGAAATCAAGAAGCGGCAGAAAGAGCTAGAGTTTCAGCCCCTCCAGGATATTCTGAACATAGTACTGGTTTTGCAATCGATATTGGTGATGCTACTCAAAGAGAGACAGACTTTGAAACTAACTTCGAAAATACTGACGCCTTTAGATGGCTCGTAAATAATGCAGCTAAGTTTCACTTTAAGTTATCGTTCAACAAAGATAATAAATATATAGATTACGAACCCTGGCATTGGAGATATGAGGGGTCAATTGAAGCATTAAAAGTTTTTGAAAGCGCAAATAGAAAACCATAAATCTAATTGATTGATTTAATTATTCAATAGATTATATTTTTCAAAGTCTTAAAGAAAAAATTCTCATAATAAGCATACTTTGAGTTAGCCTTAATAAAGTCAATCCACTATTTATATAAATTCTATAAATGTCATCTTCGATTAAAGAAATTAGAAATGTTGCAATTATTGCTCACGTAGATCATGGGAAGACAACACTTGTAGATGCATTGTTATCTCAATCAGGAATATTTAGAGACAATGAAGTTATCCCTACATGTGTAATGGATTCAAATGATCTTGAGAGAGAAAGGGGGATAACAATTCTCTCAAAAAATACTGCAGTTAACTATAAAGACGCCAGAATTAATATTATTGACACACCTGGACATGCTGATTTTGGGGGAGAAGTTGAAAGGGTTTTGGGAATGGTTGATGGTTG
Organism: Prochlorococcus sp. AG-347-I06; assembly: GCA_003281605.1. Taxonomy (GTDB): domain Bacteria; phylum Cyanobacteriota; class Cyanobacteriia; order PCC-6307; family Cyanobiaceae; genus Prochlorococcus_A. The sequence continues at coordinate 272,464 of QCBM01000001.1, forward strand.
TCTGCTTATTGTTGATGCAAATGAGGGACCTATGCCTCAAACAAGATTTGTTTTAAAAAAAGCATTAGAAAAAGGACTTAGGCCTATAGTATTTGTAAATAAAATTGATAGACCACGAGTAGTACCAGAAATAGCAATTGATAAGGTCCTTGATTTGTTTTTGGAGTTAGGAGCTGATGATGATCAATGTGATTTTCCTTATCTTTTTGGGAGTGGCTTATCTGGTTTCGCAAAAGAAGAGATGGAATCTAATAGTGAAAATATGATGCCTCTTTTTGAAGCTATTATTAGACATGTTCCTCCTCCAGTAGGTGACTCTAATAAGCCTCTTCAGCTACAAATAACTACTTTGGACTATTCTGATTTCTTAGGCAGAATAGTAATTGGAAAGATCCACAATGGGACTATCAAAAATGGCCAACAGGCTAGTTTAATTAAAGAAAACGGAAAAACTATCAAAGGTAAGGTTAGTAAACTTTTAGGATTTGAAGGATTACAAAGAATTGATATAAATGAAGCATTTGCAGGTGATATTGTTGCTGTTTCTGGTTTCGATGACGTCAATATTGGTGAGACCATAGCATGTCCAGATTCTCCTCATCCTCTTCCATTAATCAAAGTTGATGAACCTACTTTAAATATGACTTTTGTTGTAAATGATTCACCGTTTGCCGGTAAGGAAGGGAAATTTGTTACTAGTAGACAATTAAAAAATAGATTGGAGAGGGAACTTTTAACAAATGTTGCCTTGAGAGTAGAAGAAACTGATTCTCCTGACAGGTTCTCAGTTTCAGGAAGAGGAGAATTACATCTAGGGATATTAATTGAAACCATGAGAAGAGAGGGTTTTGAGTTCCAAATCTCACAACCTCAAGTAATTTTCAGAGAAATTGATAATGTTGAATGTGAGCCTATTGAGACTTTAGTTTTAGATGTACCTGAAGTATCTGTTGGTTCTTGCATCGAAAAACTTGGATCTAGAAAGGCAGAGATGAAAAACATGCAGACAAGTTCAGATGGTAGAACACAATTAGAATTTCTTGTTCCATCAAGAGGATTAATTGGATTCCGCGGGGAATTTGTAAGAATAACTAGAGGTGAAGGCATCATGAGTCATTCGTTTTATGAATATAAACCAAAAACAGGAGACTTTGAAACCAGAAGGAATGGCGTTCTTATAGCTTTTGAGGAAGGTGTGGCCACATTTTATGCTTTAAAGAATGCTGAAGATAGGGGAGTCTATTTCATTAAACCTGGAGTTAAAGTTTATAAAGGAATGATAATTGGAGAGAATAATCGACCTCAAGATCTTGAGTTGAATATTTGCAAAACTAAGCAGTTGACTAATATGAGGTCTGCAGGGGCAGAAGAACTTGATACTTTGCAGTCACCTGTCGATATTACACTTGAAAGAGCACTCGAATATATTGGTCCTGATGAAATGCTAGAGGTAACACCGGATTCAATAAGGATGAGAAAAATAAATAAAAAGAAAAAAAATTAGTAATTGGTTTAATGAAAGAAGAAAGTACAAAAAGTTTTCAAGATTCCCTTTTTACAGCTTTAAATCTTTTTAATAATCATGAATGGTATGAGGCTCATGATGCTTTTGAAGAAATATGGAATTCCGTAGATGGTGACGAAAGACAAGTTATCCAAGGAATTTTACAAGTATCTGTTTCTCAGTTTCACTTAAGTAAAGGTAATTTGAATGGAGCTACTATTTTGCTAGGAGAGGGTTTAGGCAGAATAAAAACTAGAACCAAGATTGATTTAGGGATTGATCTTGAATCTTTCTGCCAATGTTTGGAAGATTTATTGAGAAAATTACAATATAAGGAACTATTAAACGAGAACGATAAGCCTTTTTTGAAGCCTATTTGATGAATATATCTTTATCTTCAATTAAATTATTATTATCTATTTCATTATTTTTTCAAGAAAAGAGGAAAACTTATCGATCACAAGAAAAATGAACCTAAATATTCATAATGTATCCCTTTCAATAAAAGGAAGATTAATCGTAGATGATGTTTCCATAACTGTTAATCCAGGGGAAGTTGTAGGTTTGATGGGTCCTAATGGTGCTGGGAAAACTACAACTTTTAATCTTGCAGTTGGGAATATAAAACCAGATAAAGGTGAAATCTTAATGAATGGGAAAAATATAACAAATCTTCCTCTACCAATTAGATCAAGACTTGGGTTAGGTTACTTAACTCAGGAAGCGAGTATATTTAGAGACCTTACTGTTAAGGATAATATAGATTTGGCTTTACAAAATTCATCTTATAGTAGAGCAGCTATAAGAAATAGAAGAGAACAATTAATTAATGACTTTAATTTGAATAACTTTGTAGATAATTATGGTTATCAACTTTCAGGAGGAGAAAGGAGGAGGTGTGAAATTGCAAGGGCTCTCACTGTAGGCAGAAAGGGACCTAAATATTTGTTACTTGACGAACCTTTTGCTGGGATAGATCCTCTAGCTGTTAATGATCTAAAGAAACTAATCCTAAAATTAAGTAGTGATGGGGTGGGGATTCTCATTACAGACCATAATGTGAGGGAAACTCTTCTAATTACTAACAAATCATATGTATTAAGTGAAGGAAAAATTTTAGCTAAAGGTTCATCAAGTGAATTAGCTGATAATCCAATAGTCAAGAAGTATTATCTAGGAGATAATTTCAAACTTTGAAATGTTTTTTTTAAAATAAATTAAAACTTTATTATTAAAGATTTACTCATATGAGAATGATTTTAATTATTATTTGATTGTCATTGAATATTAAAACTTGAGAAATTTCTAGAAATGATACTAGATAATTTTTTTAAAAATTTAATATATGAACCGGTTTCAGTTTTAGGTCTTTTAGTTTTTTATTTTTTATTAATTAACTTACCAATATCTTTGGGTGCGGTTTTTAAAAAAAAATCTTCTGCTGGTGTAAGACTTATTACAATTTTAGTGAACTTATTAATAACATTACAATTACTTTTTAGGTGGTCAATTTCTGGACACTTTCCTATTAGCAATTTGTATGAATCTCTTTATTTCCTTACTTGGGGTCTCACATTAGGTCAACTATTAATTGAAAGAGAATACCAAGCTCCAATAATTCCCTCAATTGCTATACCCATTGAGTTATTGGCTGTGGCTTTTGCTTGTTTTGTTTTACCTGAGGATTTGAAATTATCATCCAATTTAGTTCCAGCTTTAAGGTCTAGTTGGTTAGTAATGCATGTTAGCGTCGTAATGCTTAGTTATGCAGCATTAATAATAGGTTCTTTGCTTTCAATGTCTGTTTTGCTTATCAATAAAAATAAGCCACTTCAAATCAGAAGTAGTTCTACAGGTATAGGAGGATTTAAACTTTCAAATAGCTATCCCGTAAATGATTTAGTTGAACCTATTGAATTTTCTCATTCGGAAGAATTAGATACATTAAGTTATCGTTCTATATTGGTAGGTTTTGTTCTTTTGACTCTCGGTTTAATTTCAGGTGCAGTTTGGGCTAATGAGGCCTGGGGCACATGGTGGAGTTGGGATCCAAAAGAAACATGGGCATTTATCTCATGGTTGTTTTATGCCGCTTATCTGCACATGAGAATAAGCAAGGGTTGGCAAGGACGCAAACCAGCATTATTAGCATCTACAGGGTTTTTAGTTGTTTTAGTATGTTATTTAGGAGTTAATTTCTTAGGAATAGGTTTGCATAGTTATGGATGGATATTTGGATGATTTCTTAATCATCCAGAATATTTATTGAGGTTCTGAAAGAACATTCCCTTTTTGTGCTTCTTGTGCAACTTTTCTCAAGACATCACATCCTTCTTTTAATGTTGGGTAAGCAAACATTCCGCTACCTGCAATAAAACAATTAGCACCAGCATCGGCACATTGTGAAATAGTCCAATTTGCTTTTATCCCCCCATCAACTTCAATATCGACATCTAAGTTTTTTTCGATAATAAAGTTTCTTATTTCTCTTATTTTATTAAGCATTGTTGGTATATAAGCTTGTCCTCCAAAGCCTGGATTAACTGTCATAACCAACACATGATCAACCATATCCATAATGTTTTTAATCATTTCAAAAGGAGTATGAGGGTTCAATGCAACAGAAGGAGATCCTCCTAAATCTTTTATTCTTCCTAGAACTCTATGCAAATGAATATTTGCTTCGGCATGAGCTATAACTACTCCTGGTTCACCATTTGCCCCTTTTGTAGCGTTTACATATGATTCAAGCATTGTTTCACAGTTGTACTGGCTAACCATTAATTGAGTTTCAAAGGGAACATTGCAATATTTCCTGCATGCAGCAATCATTTCAGGACCAAATGTAAGATTTGGTACGAAATTTCCATCCATTACATCAAATTGAATTCTATCTACCCCAGCTTCCTCGAGCTCTTTCACACATGCCCCCATATTTGCCCAATCTGCTGGTAAAACTGAAGGAATTATTTGAATTGGTCTATTTGCACCAGTTAGATTTGCTTGATTTGACTCAGTCATTTAATTTTTAAAATATTTAATAAAGATACTATATTTAGTTGTTTATTCCTAATTTAAAGTCACGGCCTGATAAAGTATCAGCTGTAAAGAGTTAAAAAAAGCTTACTAGCATAATAATTCTTATAAAAAATGACATTTTTTATGAGATCATACTCAAAACCTTTAAGAAAATCCTCAAAATTTAATTGTGAATCAAACTTTAATTCAAGAAATTCTCGAAGTTGTCGAGCAAGCAGCTATTGCTTCAGCAAAACTAACAGGACTTGGTCAAAAAGATGAAGCTGATGCTGCAGCTGTAGAAGCTATGAGATTGCGAATGGGCAAAATTGAAATGAAAGGGAAAATTGTTATTGGAGAAGGTGAAAGAGATGAAGCACCTATGCTTTATATAGGTGAAGAGGTTGGTAGTGGAAGTGGTCCAGGCGTTGACTTTGCAGTAGATCCTTGTGAAGGAACTAATCTTTGTGCGAATAATCAAAGAGGTTCTATGGCTGTTTTAGCTGCCTCTGATACTGGTGGTCTTTTCAATGCGCCTGATTTTTATATGAACAAATTAGCTGCGCCTCCTGCGGCCAAAGGTAAAGTTGATATTAGAAATTCAGCTACTGAAAACTTGAAGATACTTAGTGATTGCTTGGGTCTTTCTATTGAGGAGCTTACTGTTGTTGTGATGGATAGAACTAGGCATAAAGATTTAATTAAAGAGATTCGAGGGTGTGGTGCAAAAGTACAACCGATTTCTGATGGTGATGTTCAAGCTGCGATTGCATGTGGTTTTGTGGGTACTGGAACACATTGCTTGATGGGTATAGGTGCAGCTCCAGAGGGTGTTATTTCAGCTGCTGCGATGAGAGCTCTGGGCGGACACTTTCAAGGACAACTAGTTTATGATCCAGCAATCGCACAAACTTCTGAATGGGCTGATTACACAAAAGAAGGAAATATAAAACGTCTTAATGAAATGGGCATAACCGATATAGATAAAATATATGAAGCGAATGAATTGGCATCGGGAGAAAATGTTGTTTTCGCTGGAAGTGGAATTACTGATGGATTATTATTTGACGGAGTTAAGTTTGAAAGGGATTGTGTTAGGACAAGTAGTCTAGTTATTAGTACATTAGATAGTACTGCAAGGTTCACAAATACTGTCCATATAAAAGATGGTGCTAAGAGTATCAGCCTTTAAAAATTACCTTTTGATTTTATGCATATTGTTGTCGTCGGACTGAGTCATCGCACGGCACCAGTCGAAGTGCGTGAGAAGTTAAGTATTCCTGACCAATCTATAACAGAGTCATTGAAAGCATTAAAAGCTTTCTCTGATGTATTAGAGGTGTCAATCTTAAGTACTTGTAATAGGCTTGAAATATATGCGTTAGTAAAGGATAAAAATACTGGAATTTCTTCTATTAAAGAATTCATATCAGAATATTCTGGAATTATTTTTGAAGATTTAAATCCACATCTTTTTTGCTTTAGACAGGAAGAAGCAGTTTTGCATTTGATGAAAGTCTCAGCTGGACTCGATAGCCTCGTTTTAGGGGAAGGACAAATCCTTTCGCAGGTAAAAAAAATGATGAGATTAGGTCAAGAGAATCAATCTACTGGACCCATTCTTAATAGATTATTAACTCAATCAGTTAGTACAGGTAAAAAAGTAAGATCAGAAACAAATTTAGGAACTGGAGCTGTCTCAATCAGTTCAGCAGCGGTAGAACTAGCTCAATTAAAAATTGGACAGGAAAAAGGTTTTGATAATCTTGTAAGTTTGGAATCAGAGAACGTTCTTGTTGTTGGCGCCGGACGAATGAGTAGGCTTTTAATAACTCATTTAAAATCTAAAGGATGTCATAAACTTATCCTTTTAAATAGAAATATTGATAGAGCATTAAATCTTGCTCAAGACTTCCCTGATTTAGAGATTGTTTGTAGAGGGTTAAACGAATTAGAAGAAAACATATCATTATCTTCGCTTGTTTTCACAAGTACTGCTTCTGAAGAGCCAATTATTGATCTCACAAAAATTGAAAAAATAAATTTGAGTAATAGACTTAAATTTATTGATATTGGTGTTCCGAGAAATATATCTAATGATGTCAAACAACATGAATTTGTAAAATCATTTGATGTTGATGACTTACAAGAGGTCGTTTCAAGAAATCAAGAATTTAGACAGAAAATAGCAAAGGAAGCGGAATCTTTAGTAGAAGAAGAAAGGATCATTTTTCTAGAATGGTGGGCAAGTTTAGAGGCCGTTCCAGTAATTAATAAACTTAGATCAGATTTGGAGTTAATTCGAAAAGAGGAATTGCAAAAAGCACTTAGCAGAATGGGACCAGATTTTTCGGCTCGAGAAAGAAAAGTTGTGGAAGCTTTGACTAAAGGAATAATTAATAAAATACTTCATACGCCTGTTACCAAGTTGAGAAGTCCCCAATCAAGAGAAGAAAGACAAGTTTCTTTGAAAATCGTTGAAAAATTGTTTTCTTTGGTAGAAGAGGATAAAAATAACTAACTTTTTTCGATTTATATTAAGTTTTTCCAGTGATTTATCGAAATACCTTTGTAAATTGACCATTTGTATTTCTAAATATGCCCATAATCAGTTACTTTAAGTAGTTGTATATCTACCTCCATTAGATTGAATGAAGCGTGTGTTGGCCATAATCCTCGGAGGAGGAAAAGGTTCTAGACTTTACCCTCTGACAAAAATGAGGGCTAAACCTGCGGTGCCGTTAGCAGGTAAGTATCGTTTGATAGATATTCCTATTAGTAATTGTATAAATTCAGGCATTGAAAAAATGTACGTATTGACCCAGTTCAATAGTGCATCTCTAAATAGACATATAGGAAGAACCTATAATTTAAATGGCCCTTTCGGTCAGGGATTTGTAGAGGTTTTAGCCGCGCAACAGACTCCTGATAGCCCTAAGTGGTTTGAAGGTACTGCTGATGCTGTAAGAAAATACCAATGGTTATTTCAAGAATGGGACGTTGATGAATATTTAATATTATCAGGGGATCAACTGTACAGAATGGACTACAGTTTATTTGTTCAACATCATAGAGATAATGGTGCTGATTTAACTGTTGCAGCTTTACCTGTTGATGAAGCTCAAGCAGAGGGTTTTGGCCTCATGAGAACAGACGATCTTGGAAATATAAAAGAATTCAGTGAAAAGCCAACTGGTGAGAAGTTAAAGGCGATGGCAGTAGATACTTCAAAATTTGGATTAAGTAAAGAGTCAGCTGCCGAAAAACCTTATCTAGCCTCTATGGGTATTTACGTTTTTAGTAGAAATACCCTTTTCGATCTTTTAAATAAATTTCCTAATTATACGGATTTTGGTAAGGATATAATTCCTGAAGCACTTGATAGGGGCGATACTCTTAAAAGTTATGTATTCGATGATTATTGGGAAGATATTGGAACCATTGGGGCATTCTTTGAGTCCAATCTTGCATTGACTGAGCAACCAAAACCTCCATTTAGTTTTTATGATGAAAAATTTCCAATTTATACAAGACCAAGATTTCTTCCCCCTTCTAAACTTGTAGATGCTCAAATTACTGATTCAATAGTTTGTGAAGGTACAATCTTAAAGTCATGCAGTATTTTACATTGTGTTTTAGGGGTAAGAAGCAGGATTGAAAGTGATTCGGTTCTTGAGGACACTCTTGTTATGGGGGCCGATTTCTTTGAATCGCCTGAAGAGAGGATTGAATTAAGAAAAGGAGGCGGAACACCTCTTGGAGTAGGTGAAGGAACTACTGTAAAGAGAGCAATTCTTGATAAGAACACAAGGATTGGGGATAATGTTGTGATAATTAATAAAGATCGAGTAGAAGAAGCAGATAAGCCAGAATTAGGGTTTTACATAAGAAATGGAATTGTTGTAGTAGTTAAGAACGCAACTATTGCAAACGGAACTGTTATTTAAATTTTTTCGATCATTTTTCGCTGACATAAGTATTTTTTTTGAGCAATTTTGTTTAGTTGCATGCACACTATATTTATTGAGTTTTTTAATTTTTTATGTCCAAGGCACATTTTGGTTTAATAGGTCTTGGTGTTATGGGCGAAAATTTAGTTCTTAACGCAGAGAGAAATGGATTTTCTAGTGTAGTTTTTAATAGAACTTACTCAAAAACTGAAGAATTCTTAGAGGGTAGAGGCCTTGGGAAGAATATAGAAGGAGCTGAAACTCTTCAAGAATTTGTAAATAAACTTGAGAGACCTAGAAGAATACTTATGATGGTTAAAGCTGGACCAGCAACTGATGCTGTTATAGACAATATTTCTGGATATCTCGAGGAAGGAGATTTATTAATAGATGGGGGAAATTCTCAATTTAAAGATACAGAAAGAAGAGTAAATACTCTTGAAAGTAAAAGTTTTGGATACATCGGAATGGGAGTCTCTGGTGGTGCCAAAGGAGCTCTAGAGGGGCCAAGTATGATGCCTGGTGGTACTAAGGCTTCATATGATGCAATAGAAAGCTTATTAACAAAAATGGCTGCTAAAGTTGAAGACGGACCATGTGTTGCATATGTTGGACCAGGAGGCTCAGGTCATTTTGTAAAGACTGTTCATAATGGAATTGAATATGGAATTGAACAAATACTGGCAGAAGCTTATGACCTTATGAAAAGAGTCAAAGGTATGAATGGACAGCAGATGTCAGAGGTATTTGGTATTTGGAATAAGACTGATGAATTAGCTTCTTATCTCGTTGAGATAACAGAGATTTGTCTAAACACAAAAGATGAGATAACTGGAGATGATGTCGTCGAAAAAATATTAGATAAAGCTGGCCAAAAAGGTACTGGGTTATGGACTGTTGTAAGTGCTTTAGAACTTGGAGTATCAGTCCCAACTATTTATGCATCTTTAAATGCAAGAGTAATGAGTTCTTTAAAAGAACAACGAAGTGCGATTGAAAAAACTATTCCATCTAAAGAGATAGAAGATTTTGATTTAGGAAATATATCAGATGGAATGAAACCTTTATTTGATGCTGTAGTCCTTGCCACAATTGCCAGCTATGCCCAAGGTATGGATATTTTAAGAGAGGCATCTGCAGTATATAACTATGGTTTGATTATGCCATCAATTGCTCAAATATGGAAAGGTGGTTGCATAATAAGATCAAAATTATTAAGTAAAATTCAAGATGCGTATAACAAAGATCCTAATCTAAAAAATTTAATTTTTGATGATTGGTTTAATAATGAAATTGCGACAAGATTAGATAACTTAGCTAAAGTTGTTTCTTTATCCACAAAAGCCGGAATACCAGTTCCATGTCTATCCAGTACATTAGATTATTTGAATAGTTATAGAACCAATAGACTTCCTCAGAACCTTGTTCAGGCAATGAGAGACTGTTTTGGCTCTCATACATATGAAAGAATTGATAAGGAAGGTAATTTTCATACTGAATGGATGAAATGATTGAAAAGGTTAAAAATGGATATACACTTAACATTTACAAGGACAAGTTAGAGCTATCTACAGCGGTTTTTAAGTTTATTGAAAATCACATTATTCTTACTTTAAAAAAGAAAGACAGGTTCAAATTTTGTGTAAGTGGAGGTTCAACTCCTAAATCTGTCTATAAGCTTTTATCAAAAAGTGATCTTAGATGGGATATGGTTGATGTCTTTTTAGGGGATGAAAGATGTGTTGATCCAAATTCAGAATTGAGTAACTCGTTAATGTTGAAGAATTCATTGTTAACTAATTTTGGATCTAAAGCTTATTTTTATGAAATTTTCAATGATTTAAACGCTGATGATGAAGCTACAAAAAATCAATTTATTTCTAAATTATTTGAAAAATGTGGATCAAACCCTCCAACTTTTGATTTGACATTATTAGGTCTTGGAGACGATGGTCATACAGCATCACTATTCCCTTATCAAAAAAATAATAATGTAGATGATTTTGTTATTTTTAATGAAGGTAAAGGTTTAAAAAGAATTTCATTAACTCCAAAGGTTCTTTCAGCTTCTTCAAAGATATTATTTTTAGTTAGTGGAGCTTCTAAAAGAATTGCTCTTGAGAGGTTATTAGATGAAAAAGAGCCACCAGATAGAACACCATCAAGATTAATAAAATCTATTAATCAAATTTCAATATTTTGTGATCAGGAATCAGCAAAAGAATTGGAAATTTAGTTAAAGTTTATTAATAATTTAAATTATTTAATGAGTAAGAAAAAATTTTTATTCCAGAAAAAGGAGTTCGATGGTTGGAAAACATTAAATGATACTGTTATGGGCGGATCAAGTTCAGCTTTTTGTGAAATTTCAAATTCGGGTTTGATATTAAAGGGTAATATTGTCGAGAAAGCAGGAGGATTTGTTAGTTGTAGATCCTCTGTATATAAACCTTCTTTAAATTTATCTGAGTATTCATCCTTTGAATTAAATATTGATGGACAAGGAAGAACTTTTAAATTTGCTGTCGCTTGTGAAGATGATCTACTAGGACTAACCGAGTTTATTCCTGGTGGACTTAGATGGATTAAATCATTTCCAACAAAAAAATTTGGGACAACAAATGTTCAAATTCCTTTTAGTGAGTTAAAACCTTCAGTAAGAGCTAACAAAGTACGTTTTCCATTTAATTTCAAGCCATCTAAAATTAAAAGATTGCAACTACTACACTCTAAGTTCGGTGATGATGGATTACTAAATAATGAGTTTAAACAGGGTTCAATAAAAGTTTTAATCAAATCAATAAGTGTTATTTGAAAATTCATTCAAAAATATAGAGAGCTTAATCGCTAAGTCGGCAGATTTAACAAATAAACCTTTTGTTCATTCTGTAGTAAAAATAAATGGTGAATACGAATTTGAAGATGAAGATATTGATTTAACAGTTAATATCTTATGTCGAGATAAAGAAGGTAAAAGATTAGAAATTTATGATCTTGAATTAGAACTTTTTAAATCAAATAAAGAGTTGGTTTTAGTAATCTCTAAGCTTAACTTCCCTGATGAACCAATATTATGGTGTGGAGTTAAAACATTATGGATGGATAGCAACAATGGGAAAAAATGCAACTCGCCAAAATACTGCGCTAGATTGGAAAATTTAGCAAATAGGATAAAAAGTTTTATTGATTAAGAAAATAAAATTTGAGCTGATTTATAAATCAGTTACAGCCCCTAAACTTGAGGTACTTACGATTCTCGAATATTTTGAAAGAATTCCTCTTTTGTATTTTTGAATAGGTTTTACCCAATCTTTTTTTCTTTTTTCTAATTCTTCGTCAGATAAATCAACTTCAATTAGTTGTCTTACAGCATCTACTGTAATTAAATCACCTTGTTTTATTAGAGCAATATTTCCTCCCACAGCAGCCTCTGGAGCTATGTGACCCACAACAAGACCATATGTACCCCCGCTAAATCTGCCATCGGTAATTAAAGCTACCTTCTCTCCTAGCCCTTGACCAACAATCGCAGATGTTGGAGCTAACATTTCTCTCATGCCTGGACCTCCTACAGGACCTTCGTTTCTAATAACAACAACATCACCTGCTTTGATATCGTTATTTAATATCGATTTTAAACAATCCTCTTCACTTTCAAAAATCTTTGCGGGGCCAGTTAATACAGGGTTTTTTACTCCGCTAATTTTGGCTACAGAACCTTCGCTCGCTAAGTTACCTTTTAATATCGCTAGATGTCCTTTTTTATAAAGAGGGTCATCCATGTCTCTTATGACATTTTGATTTGTTGGAGGATTATCTGGAATATTCTGTAAGTATTCTGAGATGGTTTTACCTTCAATGTTTTTGCAATCGCCATGAATTAATCCTGCATTCAAAAGTATTTTCATTACTTGTGGAATCCCACCTGCCTTATGAAGATCCACCGTAACAAATTTACCACTCGGTTTAAGGTCACAAATAACGGGTACTTTTTGTCTGATTCTCTCAAAATCATTAATGTTGATATCTATTCCTGCAGTATTCGCAATAGCTAAGATGTGCAATACCGCATTTGTTGATCCGCCAATTGCCATAATTACTGATATTGCATTTTCAAATGCTTTCTTTGTCATTAGGTCTAGAGGTCTTATATCTTTTTCTATTGCAGAGACTAATATCTCAGCACTTTTATCTGCACTTAGTTCTTTTTCAAGATCTTCAGCAGCCATAGTGGAACTGTGAGGAAGACTTAACCCTAATACTTCAATAACCGCAGACATTGTATTAGCTGTAAACATTCCTCCACAGCTACCAGCACCAGGAATACAATTTTTCTCAACTTGGATTAGCCTTTCTTCATTAATTTTGCCTGATGTTAATTGTCCAACAGCTTCAAATGCACTAACAACAGTAAGATCTTCTCCATGTAATTTCCCAGGCTTTATTGTCCCTCCATAAATGAAAATTGAGGGAATATTCATTCTTGCAATCGCAATCATGGCACCCGGCATATTTTTATCACATCCACCTATAGCGAGTACTCCATCCATACTCTGAGCATTGCATGCTGTTTCAATTGAATCAGCAATAACTTCTCTTGAAACTAGGGAATATTTCATGCCCTCTGTCCCCATAGAAATACCATCACTTACTGTTATAGTCCCAAACATCTGAGGCATCCCACCTGATCTTTTAATTGACTCTTCAGCTTTTAGAGCTAATTTATTTAAACCCATATTGCATGGAGTTATGGTGCTGTATCCATTTGCAACTCCAATAATAGGTTTATTAAAATCTTCATCATTAAATCCAACAGCTCTTAACATCGATCTGTTAGGAGATCTTTGCACACCTTGGGTTATTGCAGATGATCTGAGTTTATTCATATTATTTGAGAACCTTCTTTTTTATTCTATTGCCCCAACTCTTCAAGTTGCTTCCTCACATCAGCAATTGCAGAATTAAGTTGCTCAACTTTCTTCTCCAGATTCTCTCCTTCAACTTCATTTATATTTTCATTTGAATCAATCGCTTCTGAGCCGTCTTGAATTCTGGAGGAATACATCATTGCTTTTTGTTTTTTTTCCTCCTTTCTTTTGTCTGCTTCGGATATTAACCACCAAGCTAGACCTGCTGCCCCAATAAAAGCACCGCTTATTAATGATAAAAGATTATTTGAAGACGAATCTCTGTATTCAGACATTGGTAAAATATTTATTCCTATATTCTATATTAGTTCTTATCTTGAAATATAGTACTTAAACGCGATAGAGGATTCCCAATACCCGGTACTAATAATTGTGTTTTTTCGTCTTCCTCATCTATGCAAGAAGTGTAAATTACTTGATTAGGAAGTAATTTCGCAATTTTATTTAACCCTTTATTAGAGCAAATAGCAGTTATTAAAAGAATCCTATTTGAATCAACACCTAATTCCTTTAATTTAATTAAAGTTTCTAGTGTTGCTGATTTTGTTGTTATTTGTTCTGAATAAAATATAACTCCTTCATTTGATTCAATAGTTTTAGGAAGTTCTCCTAATGAGAGGGTTGAATTAGGAATTACTTCTTTAGATCCAAACCAAAGAGATAACCCTTCGGGCAACATTGCGACCACTTTTATTGGATAATCATTATTAATAAAGAATCCATCTGCGTCTCCATTATTAGTAGTTACTATTTCTTTTTTATATGGCAGCCAATTACGTAATGCTTCATATGTAAGCCATTTCCCTAATTGCTCATATCCTGTTGAGTACAAAATATTTGGAGTATTTTTTTCTCGCAATATTGAAAGCCAATGTTTTATTAATGGATGAGGAGGAACAATAACCTTTAGTGACATTGCCATATATTTTCCTTTAAGATACTCTTACAAACTTTAAATACTTAAGTTCTAAAATACAGTCTTATTATGATTAAATCAATTGTTTTCCCCTCACTAAAGAATGCATTAATTACTTTGTTATTCGTTGGTATTTTATTTTTTAATTCTGTAAATTCTGCATGGGCTAAAAGACCTCCTGAGATTAGAAACCAGCAGGACCTTAATTTAGAGCCAGATATGCATGGTCAAGACTTAAGCGGTAACGAATACGTTAAGTTTGATTTGAATGGGTTTAATTTCAGTGAAAGTAATTTAGAAGGGGCGGTGTTTAATAATAGTAAATTGCAAAACTCAAAGTTTACTGGAGCAAATTTAAGAGATGCACTAGCTTATGCAACAGACTTTACAGATGCTGATCTTTCGGATGTTAATTTTACTAATGCCTTATTAATGGAGAGTAATTTTGAAGGTGCAAAAATAGATGGAGCAGATTTTACTGATGCTGTTCTTAGTCGTACACAACAAAAACAATTATGTGCGATTGCTAATGGCACAAATAGTTCTACAGGAGAGAGTACAGAATATAGCTTAGGTTGTTAATCATCAAAGATGAAAAAAAAAATTCCAGTTATTGTTGTTTCGGGATTTCTTGGTTCAGGTAAAACAACTTTTCTAAGATATCTATTGAAAGAGAGTAATAAAAAGTTTGGTCTAATAATTAATGAATTTGGGGATGTTGGAATAGACGGTGATTTGATTAAAAGTTGTGATAAATGTGATGAATCAGAAGACGACTGCGTTATCGAATTAAATAATGGATGTTTATGTTGTACTGTGCAAGATGATTTTGTTCCATCAATAAAGGCTCTTCTAGAATTTAATCCTCCTATCGAATCAATAATTATCGAAACAAGTGGCTTGGCACTACCAATTCCCTTAATTCAAGCACTTAACTGGCCTGAGATTAGGTCTTCCATCTATCTTTATTTAGTTGTTGGTATTGTTAATGGAGAATCAATGCTTAATGGTTCACCAATTAATGATTTAAATAGAATAATAAAACAATATAATGATACAGATAGAATTGATCACAACACCTCGATTGAAGAACTTTTTGAGGAACAACTTGAAGTCTCTGATATCGTTTTAGTCTCTAGATCAGATATCTTAAATGATCATCAGTTTGATGTTGTAAAAAATAAAATCCAGGGAAGTCTAAGCTCATCTACACCAGTTCTTAAATCCAAGAATGGTAAAATTGATTTAAATTATATATTTGATTTTAATTTAAAAAAAGAAACTTATAAAGAATTTTTAACTGAAGAACATGACCATAATCATGTAGAGCTTGTATCAGATTCAATTAAATCAAATTATTTCCTTGAAAAAAATGACTTTGAAAAAGAGATGTCAAAAATCTTGGATGAATTAAATATTCTTCGAATAAAAGGACGTATTTGGATACCAAATAAATCATTGCCTTTACAAATACAAATTGTTGGAAAGAAAATTAATACTTGGTTTGAAGAAGCTCCAGACTATTGTTGGAGACCAAATGATAATGCTGGGCTTGAATTAGTAATAATTTCCTTTGATGAAAAATCTATAAAAACTTTCAATAGAAAAATTAAAGAGAAATTTAACATTCTAAGTGAACCAAAAATAGCAATTTGACATTATAGTATACAGCCGAGATACTAAAGCTGTAGACAGCCCAAGATGGAAAATCCAAAAATTGTATTAAAACAAATATTCTCTGACGAAGTTACACCAATTGATAAAATAAAATGTTCAAAATGTGGTGGGGCAGGAAATTTTAAAACTCATGAAAATTCAAGAAGAACTTGCTTAGTTTGTTTTGGTAGAGGCTACATAAACATCTAATAACTCAGAGAACCTTAAGGTAAAAATATTTGTTTATTAATCAATAGTACTTTTTATTAAAATTTAAACTAATCTTCTAGTAGAAATTAATTTTTAATTGGACCAATTTGCTGTAAAAGTTTTTGTAAGACTAAGACCCTCAGTTTTAGATCCAGCAGGGGAAGCTACCAAATCTGCCTCTATAAAACTTGGAGCCGAGGGAATAAAATCATTACGCATAGGAAAAATGATTGAGGTAAAAATAGAAGGTAATGGTGAAAACGAGGTAAGAGAAAAAATTAATTTATTGTGTGATAGGTTATTCGCAAATACTGTTATTGAAGATTATGAGTATTCACTAGAAAAATTATAAGATGGATAATTTTACTGTAGGAGTTGTTGTCTTTCCTGGTTCTAATTGTGATCGTGATGTTTCATGGGCATTGGAAGGTTGTTTAGACATAAGAACAAAATACTTATGGCATGAGTCTTCAGATTTAAGCGATGTAGATGCAATAGTTTTACCTGGAGGATTTAGCTATGGTGATTATTTAAGATGCGGCGCAATTGCAAGATTCTCTCCATTAATAAATGCCTTGGATGAGTTTGTTAAAAGCGGAAAAAGAGTTTTAGGAATTTGTAATGGGTTTCAAATTTTAACAGAATCAGGTTTTTTGCCTGGTGCCCTTACTGCAAATAAAAATCTTAATTTCATTTGTGATGATGTTGAACTTGATATC
This sequence comes from Prochlorococcus sp. AG-347-I06, assembly GCA_003281605.1. Classification (GTDB taxonomy): domain Bacteria; phylum Cyanobacteriota; class Cyanobacteriia; order PCC-6307; family Cyanobiaceae; genus Prochlorococcus_A. The sequence goes on from QCBM01000001.1 coordinate 289,365, forward strand.
ATTTCTTCAAAAGGAGGTTGGTTTAATAATGGAGGTGAAAAACAAACTATTAAGTTGCCAATAGCGCATGGAGAAGGAAGATATCATTGTGATTCTGATACTTTAAAAAAACTTGTAGATAATGAATTGATCGCTTTGAGATATAAAAATAATCCTAATGGATCCTCATTCGATATCGCAGGCATAACTAATGAAAAGGGAAATGTTCTAGGTTTAATGCCTCATCCAGAGCGTGCATGTGACGAGACAATTGGTGGGACTGATGGTCTATTTACATTAAAATCATTAATATTGAAATAAAAAAAAGACCCCCAATTTTGGAGGCCTTTTTTTATTTAATTTGGGAAGAAAATTAAACAGTAGCTTTTACTTTTGGATCTAAATCACCTTTAGCGTAAAGGTCAGCAAAGTAATTGGTGCTGTTTTGCTTGATCTTACTTGCTTGACCTTCGCACCAGAACTGCTTGTATCTATCAAGACAAACTTGCTTCATGTATTTTCTAGCAGGTTTGTTGAAATGTCTTGGGTCAAAGTTTGCCTTGTCAGCAAATGCTGCCTCTCTAACCGCGGCAGTGAAAGCAAGTCTGTTATCAGTATCAATGTTGACTTTCCTAACTCCATTTCTTATTCCCTCTTGAATCTCTTCAACGGGAACACCATATGTTTGAGGGATTTCACCTCCATATTTGTTAATGATATCCAACCATTCCTGAGGTACTGAACTAGATCCGTGCATTACAAGATGTGTATTTGGAAGTGCTTTATGGATCTCAGCAATTCTGCTTATTGCAAGAACTTCTCCTGTTGGCTTCCTTGTGAATTTATATGCACCATGACTTGTACCTATAGCAATTGCTAATGCATCAACTTTTGTTTTGGCAACAAAATCTGCCGCTTCTTCAGGATCAGTCAAAAGCATATCTGTAGAAAGTTCACCTTCAAATCCATGACCATCTTCTGCCTCACCTTTTCCTGTTTCTAATGAACCTAAGCAACCTAATTCTCCTTCAACACTAACTCCAACTGAATGAGCAAAATCTACCACTTTTTTAGTAACTGCAACATTATATTCGTAACTAGCGGGTGTCTTTGCATCTGCCTCTAGAGAACCATCCATCATTACTGATGTGAAACCATTTATTGCTGCTGAATAACATGTTGATGGCTCATTACCATGGTCTTGGTGCATTACCACTGGAATATTAGGATATGTTTCTGTAGCAGCAAGGATTAGATGACGTAGGAAAATTTCTCCTGCATAATTTCTTGCCCCTCTTGAAGCTTGGAGGATTACAGGACTATCAGTTTCATATGCTGCTTCCATAATTGCTTGAACTTGCTCAAGGTTATTAACATTGAAAGCTGGAATACCGTAACCATTCTCAGCAGCATGATCTAAAAGTAGTCTTAGTGGAACGAGGGCCATAATTAAAATAAGTTAAATGCTACATAAAACATATGTTTCCGAGAGTTTAGTATAAAGAGGTATCAAATGTCACGTCATTAGATATACAAAATACTAAATTAAGGAAACTAATTTTATGACCCAGAGTTTATTTTTAAGATTTTTTAATTAGTAAGTGTAGCCCGCCACAAACAATTGCTCATCAGATGAAGGTTGAGATCGTGCTACATAGGCACCTTTTGAAGCTTCAGAGTTTGCCTGGGCTCTTGCTATTAATGCTTTTTGCCCCCCTTCAACGTCGCTTCCTTTCCAGGCCTTTAAGCATGAGTGCTGTAATGCTCTTCCATAGGAGAATGAAACATTCCATAAAGCTTTCCTGTAAAGAGTGTTCATATTATTTAAATAGACAGAAGCAGCTTCTTCGCTTAACCCTCCTGATAAAAAAACTATTCCAGGAACTGATGCAGGAACGCACCTTTCCATAGTTCTTATTGTCATTTCAGCAACTTTCATAGGATCAGCCTTTGTTGGACAATCTGCTCCATTAACAGTCATAGAAGGTTTTAATAGAGTCCCTTCTAGAAAAACTCCATTTGCTTGACAGGCAATATAAACCTGCTTTATTACCTCTTCTTGAACTTCAGCGGTTTTTTCAATAGTATGGTCGCCGTCCATTAATATTTCAGGTTCAATAATTGGCACCAAACCAGATTCTTGAACGGACCTTGCATACCTTGCTAATCCCCATGCATTCTCTTGAATTGATAGTTTTGAAGGACAACCATCATTCGTAATTTGCAGAACTGCTCTCCACTTTGCAAATCTTGCACCTTGTTCGTAATATTTTGCTGCTCTCTCAACTAACCCATCTAGGCCAGAGCAAAATGTTTCTACATCTCCTCCTCCAGGAAGTGGATTTAGACCTTTATCGACCTTTATACCAGGAATAATACCTAAATCATTTAGTTTCTTAACCATTGACTCACCATCTTGGTGATTCTGATAAAGAGTTTCTTCGAAGAGGATTGCACCACTTATATACTTCCCAAGGCCTTCAGTAGTAAAAAGCATTCCTCTATATGCCTTCCTATTGTCTTCAGTATTCTCAACGCCAATTCCAGCGAGTCTTTTACCAACTGTTTTAGTGGATTCATCTACCGCTAATATCCCTTTCCCTTTAGAAGCTAGTAATTCAGCATTCTCTTTAAGCTCATTTTTGTAATAATTTAAAGCCATTCTTTAATAATTTAGTTCAATTGATTTTTCCAGAATATGAAAAAAAAATAAAATCAATCTAATACTTCATCGGGTGATAATTGCTACTAATTAATGTATAGCTTTAAATTTTGATTCTTAATCCGCTTTTCGAAGATTCTCTTATAGCTTCGCAAACTTTATGACTCGCAAGTCCCTCACATAATCCTGGAATGATAGGTGTTTGATTAAAAATACTCTCAGCCCATAAATTTTGAATTCTTAAAACTGGAGCTATTCTTCCATCAGTCCATGTTTTTTCAAAATTAAACCTTGAATCTGCAGTTAGATTTTGTATTTTATTTTCGTTGTTTGAATATTTCAAATTAAAACCATGTACATAATCTTTTTGGTTTTCGCTTTTAAGAATAAGTGAACCTTCGCTTCCATATATTTCTAAACTAAATCCTCTACCATTTTTAGAAATCGATGATAAAGATACCTGACATGGAATAAGATTCGAGCTGTAATTTGATATTTCTATATTGGCTAAACATACATCTTCACTCGTAACATCATTTATATCAGATGAATTAGGTAAAGGTCTTTTTTTTATTGATGTTGCTAACTTGCCAGAAACGTTTATTGCTTCTCCAAAAAACCAATTCAACATATCGAATGCATGAGTACCTAAAGCCCCAATAACTCCTCCACCTTTTTCTTCCAATGAATACCAATTCCAGGATCTTTTGGGGTCGGATCGACTGCCCATTAACCAATCTAATTTGACTAAATATATATCTCCTAAGATATTTTCATCAATAAGTTTTTTTGTCTGAAGGAAAAGAGGTACTGCTCTATATTCAAAATCAACACATACGCTTAAATTATTAATTAAAGATATTCTCTGAAGCTCTTCAATTTCTAAAGAGGATATTGAAACGGGTTTTTCTAGGAGCAGATTTTTATTATTCTCTAGAGCTTTTTTTGCTAACTTAAATCTTGATTCAGGAGGAGTGGCAATTATAATTCCATCAATTTTTGGAGATTTAACTAAGTCTTCCCAATTATGAAAAAAATCTAAGCCCGTTTCTTTTTCTATTATCGATTTTTGCTTTTTCTCGTAATGATAAATTGCTACAGGAGTTAAGTGATCAGACTCTTTTAATGCCTCTAAATGAACTTTTTTCCCAAATCCTAGTCCAGCGATTGCTATTTTTAATTTTTTATTTTTAGTATTCATTCTTATTCATTAATAAACTCTGAACAGCTATTTTCAATAACAACATCTATAAGTTCATCATTATTAGAAGTTTGCCATTTTGAATTGAATTGTGGAATTCCATTTATTGATGTATCTTTGAATTTTTGTTCATTGCAATTAATTCTCATTACATAAAGTGATAACTCTCCATCATCATCAGAATTAGTTGGATTCTTAAAGAACTTTGTTAATACACTTATTTCACCATTTGGGAGCGACTTAATACTCCCTTTATCAAGCCATTCTTTCCCATCATCATTCTCTTTTAGTAGGACCCAGTCAACATTTCCTATCGCATATGAATATGAGGCAAAGTTAAAAATAAAGAGTAGAAGGCTTAAAGAAAAATAAAATAAATTAGAAATTATTCTCATTTTATATATTTGCTTCTGCAAGTTCTTTTACACCATGAATTTTTAAAATTTTAGTCAGAGTATTCTTGAGATCTTTCCTTTTTACTATTACATCAACAAAACCATGCTCAAGCAGATATTCAGCTGTTTGAAAATTATCGGGTAATTTTTCTCTTAATGTTTGTTCTATAACCCTTCTTCCAGCAAATCCAATAAGTGCTTTAGGTTCCGCCAAAATTAAATCACCTAACATCGCAAAGCTGGCTGTTACTCCTCCAGTAGTTGGATGAGTTAACAAGGGCATATATAGGAGATTTTTCTCTTTATGTTTTTTTAGTGCTCCAGATATTTTTGCCATTTGCATGAGACTTAACATACCTTCTTGCATCCTTGCACCTCCTGATGCGCAAACAATAAGAATTGGAAAATTTTCCAAAGTTGCTCTCTCAATTATCCTTGTAATTTTTTCACCAACTACTGAACCCATGGATCCTCCCATAAATCTAAAATCCATAACAGCTAATGCTAAAGGCATTGAATTCACAGAACAGATACCTGTTACGACTCCATCTCTTAAACCTGTACCTGCTTGACTTTCTTTAATTCGATCAGCATACGCTCTTCTATCTTTAAAACCTAAAGGATCTGTAGGACTTAGTGAACTATCAAATTCTTTGAATGAATTTTTATCAGCAATTATATTTATCCTTTCATCGCTATTAATCCTATTGTGGTGTCCACAATTACTACAAACATTGAAATTTAAAATTAGGTCTTTTCTATAGGCTACTTGCGAACACTCTGAACATTTAACCCACAAACCATCTCCTTCGTCAGTATCTTGGGAAACTTTCCCAACAAATTGATCTTTACGCCTTGCGGCAAACCAGTCGATTAATGACACAATTTTTCCTGTTTTTTCTATTTAAATCTAAGTAAGGTACTTTTATCAAGAAAGATATATAAAAATTTGAGATCCTCTAGATTAAAAACTTCTCAAAGTTAAAAAATAATGATCCGAGTTGATAATCGAAAATTAATTATTATTTATTTTTCTCCTCAATCATTTTATGAATTATTGGAGTGAGAATTAGTTCCATTGCGAATCCCATTTTTCCACCATTTACAACGATACTTGTTGGACTTGACATGAATGAATCGTTAATCATTCCAAGCAAGTATTGAAAATCAATGCCCCATTTCTCTCTTGCCCCTTTTCTGAAATGTATGATCACAAAGCTCTCATCAGGAGTTGGGATATTTCTACATATGAAAGGATTTGAAGTGTCAATTGTGGGAATTCTTTGGAAATTAATATCAGTTTTGCTGAATTGTGGGCAGATGTGATTTATATAATCAGGCATTCTTCTCAATATCGTATCCACAATGGTTTCAGCTGAGTAACCTCTTTCTGCGTTATCTCTATGTATTTTTTGAATCCACTCTAAATTTGTTATCGGAACAACGCCAACAAGTAAATCAGCATAGGATGCCACATTGTATCCATCACCTTCTACCCCGCCATGCAAACCTTCATAAAAAAGTACGTCTGTTCCCTCAGGAATATCTTCCCATGGAGTAAATTGCCCAGGTTCTAGGGATGTCCCAAGTCTTGTATTATGTTCTTCTGCTTCTTCAAGACTATGTAGATAATATCTTTTTTTTCCTCCTCCAGTTTCACCATAGATTTTAAAAAGTTCTTCTAATTTGTCAAAAAGATTAGCCTCGGGACCAAAATGAGAGAAATTTTCACCTTTTGAAAGAGCTTCTGCCATCGCTTTTTTCATAGGCATTCTTTCAAATCTGTGGTAACTATCACCTTCTACAACTGCGGGAACAATATCTTCTCTGGCAAAAATATGCTCAAAGGCTCTTTTTACTGTGCTTGTTCCTGCTCCTGAAGATCCTGTAACAGCGACTACTGGATGACGTTTTGACATTTTTTAAAAACAATATCTAATGATTCTGACAGGTCATATGCCAACTTTATGTTTTACTTAAAAATATTTTTTTATTTATTAATTTTTTTTTAAATTTCATCCATTATTTTATCTCCGATTTCACTGCAAGATAATACTTCGGAAGACCCATCAGCTAAATCGGCTGTTCTAAATCCTTTTGATAAAACTTTATCAATGGCAGTTTCTAAATTTTCTGCAGCTTCTTCTTCATTTAATCCAATTTTTAACATCATGGAAGCAGATAAAAGCATTGCAATAGGATTCGCTATGTTTTTACCAGCTATATCAGGAGCCGAACCATGAACCGGTTCAAAAACTCCTGGACCATCATTGTTTAGAGAAGCAGAAGGAAGCATACCAATAGAACCAGTTAACATTGCGGCTAAGTCGCTTAAAATATCTCCAAATAAATTACTTGTTAAAATTACATCAAATTGACCAGGATCTCTAACTAATTGCATTGCTGCATTATCAACGTACATATTGCTTAGAGATATATTTTTATCTTTTGAGGTGATATTTAAAACTGTATCTCTCCACAATTGACTAACCTCAAGAACGTTTGATTTATCAACAGAACATATTTTTTTATTTCTTTGGTTAGCAATTTTTATTGCTATTTCTGTTATTCTCTCTATCTCGGCCGAATCATAAACCATCGTATTGAAAGCTTTTGGGATTTTTGTATTTGTTATATGTCCTCTTGGTTTTCCAAAATAAATTCCCCCTATTAATTCTCTTACAACAATAAGATCTACATGCTCAACAATTTCTTTTTTTAATGTACTTGCATCTAGTAGAGATTTTCTTATTTTGACAGGCCTGATATTTGCGAAAAGGTTTAGGGCGGATCTTAACTTTAGTAATCCACTTTCTGGCCTTAATTCTCTTGCAAGAGAGTCATATTTAATATCTCCTACACATGCTAAAAGTACAGCATCACTTTTTTTGCATTGATCAAGTGTCTTATCTGGAGCAGGACTCCCATATTTTTCATAAGCTATCCCTCCAAATAATTCTTCAATAATCTCAATATCCAAATTATGATTTTTTGAAAGCTTTTTTAAAACTTTTTTTGAAACTTCTGAAATCTCTGGTCCAATTCCGTCCCCTGACAATAAAACTATCTTATATTTCTTCATTTGAATTTTTGTTTATTAAGAACAATAAATTATTGCTTGTCTAATTGTCTAAGTTTTTTTGCTAATTCTGGTAATTTTTTAAAAATACTTGAACTCCTTAGCCATGATTTATTTTCCATCGCGGGGAAACCACTAATTACCTTGCCATCTTCTATGTCACAATGGATCCCGCATTTTGAACTCGCAATGACATTATTCCCAACTTTTACTCTATTATTGACTCCTACTTGCCCTGCCAAAATAACACCATCTCCAATATTTGCTCCTCCAGCTATACCAACTTGAGCTGCAAATGCACAATTCTTTCCAATTTTAACTCCATGACCTATTTGTATTAAATTATCTAATTTTGTTCCCTCATCAATAAAAGTAAATCCGACTGCGGGCCTATCAATACAACAATTCGTTCCAATTTCAACAAAACTCATTATTTTTACACCACCCTTTTGAGGCATCTTTACCCATTTGCCATTTTTAGGAATAAAACCAAATCCCTCTGATCCAATAACAGAATTTGAATTAATTACACAATTATTTTTTAGAGTGGTATTTTCGTAAATAACACAATTTGGATGAATTATATTATTGTTTCCTATTAGAACATTGCCTAAAATTGATGCTCCAGAAAGAATATGATTATTGTCACCAATTACAGTATTTTCTCCAATATATACATTAGGTCCAATATGGCAATCTGCTCCAATTATTGCTGTTTTATCTATAACCGCTGAAGCGTGAATTCCTGGTTTGAAATTATTAGTTTTATATAAACAATCCAATACTTCTGCAAATGCAATTCTTGGGTTTTTAACGATTATGTTTGATATATTGAGTTTCTTTAGGGCACTAACGATTGCATCGTTATTAGTAGTTATTATTGCTGAGGCTTTAGTTTGATCTAATTTTTCTTTAAGGATATTATTTTCTTCTAAAAAAGATATTTGATGTTTAACTGCAGCATCTAATGAGGCAGCATCATCTATATATAAATCTTCAAAAATATTGGCACTAATAAAATTTGAATTTCCTTTTTTTATTAGATCAACTAAATCACTTAAAAGCATTTTTCAGTTTTAATTTTTTCTAAGAGAGAGCAAGAACATCTCTGTGTACGACAATTATCGAGGAGTTGTTATTTTCTTTATTATTTAAGATACTTCTTAATTTGTCGCTACTTATTGATACTAAACCTTTTGCTACCTCTTTATCATTTGTATTTACGATTTTAACTGCCTGATTAATCGTAAAGTTTCCTTCTACATTCTTAACACCAACCGCTAAAAGTGAGGCACCTTTTTTTTTGATTGCAAATGAAGCGCCATCATCTAAAGTAATTTTCCCTACTGTTTGAATTGCATGTGAAAGCCAACTTTTTTTGTTTCCTATAGGTTTTTCTAATGGATAAAATAAAGTTCCAATTTTATTATCATTAAAAATTTCAATTAAGTTTTTTTTATTAGTTCCATCAACTAGTTGGACTTCGACTCCTCCCTTTGTTGCTATTTCTGCAGAAATTAATTTTGTAGAAATTCCTCCTGTTCCCCATTCATTCTTTGAGTCTTGATTATTTTTATCTTTAATATTCTTTAATTCACTATTATGAACTTCTTTAATAGGTTGCGCATCTTGATTATTACGTGGATCTTTTGAGTATAGATTTTCAATATCGGTTAATAAAATAAGCTTGTTAGCATTTATAGCCAAGGCAACTAAAGCAGAGAGGGTATCATTATCTCCATATTTAAGCTCTTCATTTGCCACGGTATCATTTTCATTTACTATTGGAATAACATTTAAATCGATTAATTTTTTTAAAGTTTTAGAAGCATTATTAAATGATTCTCGTGAATTGAAATCAGCTTTAGTTATTAAAATTTGAGCAATATTATGACCTAATTTATTAAATACTTTATCGTATAAGGACATTAAATTAACTTGACCTACTGCAGCAGTAGCTTGAAGGGTACTTAAATCATTTGGTCTCGTTTTAATATTTAATTTTTGGCAACCTAATCCGACGGCTCCACTAGTTACTAAAATTAATTTGTTTCCTTTTGAAAGAAAACTTGTAAAGGATCTAGAGAGGTTTTCAATAACTTCTTCTGTAGATGTTTCCTCTGTTCCTCTTAAAATACTAGTACCAATTTTTATAACCCAAGTTTTCATTTTATAAAATGAGAAATTAATTTTTCTATTATCAAAGTTAAATTAAATTTTAAAGGCAAGCCATCTCTATTTAATCGCTTAACTAATATTGTTTTTATATCACATCTATTCCCAACAATAATATCTGTAAAAATCCTGTCGCCAATAATGGCTATATTTTTTGGCTCTCTGCCGATTTCTTTGATAGCAGACAAAGTTACTTTTTTTCTTGGTTTTGATGCATTGTATTTATACCTTAAATTTAATTCTTTCGCTATTTTTGAGATTCTTTTTTTTGATGGATTATTACTTATTAGATACAAGGAGAAACGTTTTTTAGATTCTATGATCCAATTTTTTACAGCTTTTGGGATCATATTAGATTTTCTATTTACTAGAGTTCCATCCACATCTAGCAATAAAGAATTAATTCCTTTTTTTTGCAATTCAGATTGAGAAATATTATATATTGGTAAGTCTGAATCCCAATTGACTTTTAGGATAGATCTCATTGATTCTAAGAACTACTTTTTTCAAGTTCAGTTTCAATCAAAGGTTGAATTCTATCGAACTCATCATCTTCAACTAATAAGGCACCTTTGTCTTTTAATTTACCCACAATAAAAAAAGGATCTAGTGGTATATATAAACCATATTCTTGCTCAAAAAGATTAAAGTTAACCAGCAATTCATAACTCTCACTATCATCATCAACGTAATCTTCTTCTAATTCATCGTAAATTGGTTCTTCAAGTTCTCCTGATACTGTTAATGTAACTGCTGATCTGATAAGTCTTAAATCATGTTCTTGAAGAACTGCTTCAGCATTTTTTAGTATTTGTTCATTTTTATCTATTTTCTCAATTAATTCAGGTTCATCTTTTTCATTTATCTTAAAAAGACTAACTGGAGTATCAACTGGCGTTAATAAAGCATATTCTTGGCCCTCAACACTTACTAATTGTTCAAGATAACAAAATAGCTCGTTTCCATTTGAGTCATTTAATAAAAGAGTCTGTGCATCATAATTATCATTTGAATTGGCTTCTTTCATTTAAAAATTATCTATCCTTTTTAATACTAATATTTTATCTGACGTTTACCAGCTATTTCTTCTAATTCAGGACCCTCTTCGATCCATTGTTCAAGTATTATTTTTGCAGAAAAACTATCAATCAATCCGGATTTATCTTTTTTTATTCCAAATCTTTCTGAAGATTCCCAAGTTGAACTATGTTCGTTGACATAAGAAAATGGAAGATTTAATTCATTTGAAAGTAATTGACCGTAATTTTTACAGTCAATAGCTTGAGTGGTCATTTTACCTTCCTCATCTAGCGGAATACCCACAATAAAACCAGTCAAATTAAATTCATATATATAATTTCTAATGATTTTAATCTCTTGATTATTTTTAAATCTTTTTACTGCTGGAAGTATATTTGATGTTATGCAGAGGGGATCACAATAAGCTAATCCTATTCTTTTGGTACCTATATCCAAACTCAAAATTGACTTGGGTTTGGGTTTGCAAAATTTCACTTTGTTTTTAATGGAAAAGGAGATGGATATGGATTACCTTGTGGACTTAATTTTTCAAAGATTGATTCCAAAGATTGATTTATTATATTTACTTGTTTGGCTTCATTCTTAATTATTGTGTTCCTAATAAGAATTATTTCTTGATTTTTTTCTTTGATATTACACTCTTCGAGAAAAACATATAATTGAGAATTTTCTTTATAGGTTTTTAAATATGAAACAGGTGATTTATCAAAAAATCTTTTTATAAATTCTTTTAAAATAGTATTGAATCTATTATCCCAATATCTACTTATTGTTAAAGTATAAATTTCCTCATTTTGATAATTAATATCTTTTAAAATTGTACATAAAACAGAATTTTCATATATTAAGGCACCACTATTAGAGTTATTTCTTTTAAGAATGTCGTCTTGATCAAAATCTAAAATATTTCTTATTAAGGGTGATTGATTTGATCTTATGAAATTAACTATTTTTAATACATTTTGTTTATTAATTTTTTGGAATTCATTAATTAATGTATAGACATTGGTATTTTGATTTGTAGGTTTATTTTGATCAGAACCATCCCAAAGGATTATCTCTCCTAACGGTTGAAAGCCTAATTCTCTTGCGTTTGATATAAGGTCAACATCATTTATATCTGAATTAATTATCCAACTTGAAGTTTTGTTTTCTTTTATTGAGATAGATTTTTTTATCAATCCTAAAGTTAATTGTTTATCTGTTAGAGAACACTTGCTATTAATCAACTTTGGCTTAGATATTTTTAAGCAAGTATCTTTTTTGTTTAAAGGAAAAATATTCAAATAACCAATAATTTCGTTTCCATATATAGCAATTATGCATTTATTTTTATTTTTCTTAAGATTATTCAAGAAGATTTTTAAGTCATCAAAGGTATTTATAATTGCCATCTTTAAAAACCAATTATTCAATTCCTTATTTTTAATATCTATTAAAAGATTAATATGCCGTATATGGAGTTCTTCAAAAGTTACTTCCATTCCTTTTTTAGATTGAAAAGAATAAGAGGTATCTTTTTTCATTTACTTTTTTTCTCTTATTAATACTATAGGGGTTTTTTCATCTCCATTGCCAGCTGGATTAGATAATAAGTTTCTTTTGAGTATTTTATTTACTTTTTTATTTGAACTTGCTAAGACTTTCACACCTCCAAGATCATTAACATCAACAACTGCAACATCTATATTTAGATAGTTCGAGACCTCCTTACAAAATAAATCCGCATTGAGAGGACCCATGACTATACTCTTGTCGTAAGGTGTAACTGTGCCGCTTATATCATCAATGAGAGATGATTCTGAACCAGTTAATCTATAAAACATACCTTTAATCCCAACTAATTTGAAGAGAAATCCAACAAACAGTGCAAAGGTTATTCTCGTAACTCCGATTCTATTTATTAATAATTGCATGCCACAAGCTGTTGCGAGACTGCTTGTAGGATGAAAAAAATAACATAAAGCTTTCGAAAATAAACTATATTGTAAATTTTGAGGGGAAATATATCTATTTTGCATAATCGCTAGCGGACTCTCACCGATAGTTAAAATATCATTTCTTTCTACAATTCCTTTGCAGTATTCAATCACAGTATTTACTGGGTTATCAAAGCAACCAAGTAAATCAGTTTTAATAGCAAAAGCTTTATATTTATTATTTATTGGAATTTCAAAAACTTCTTTCGGCCTTTGTTTTTGACCATTTAAATTTATTAAGAAACAATCCTTATTATTTGAAATACCAAAATGTCCATAGTTCTCCCAATATATTTTTAACCATAGATATTTTATTTTTTTTCTAAAATTATCATTGCTAAATTTATATATGATTCTTATAAATAATTCTGAATTTGACTTGATAATTGTTGTTGGCCAGTAATTATTTAAATTCTTAATTTTATTATTTTCATATATATAAATATCTTCTTGATAATTAAAATTTTGGCAATATTCGTTACCCTTACTTTTAAAAAAATCTAATTCAAAATTTATATTAGAAACCATCGTTTCTTTGGTTTTACTTTTATTAGTTATTTTTAAATCAATAATTAATTCGTTTAAACCATCCTTTTTTTTGATTTTGTAATTTATAGGTACCAGATTTAAATTTGATTTGGGTGAGTTTTTAATATATAAATCTGAAAGAATTAAAAAAATTAAAAGAACTAAGAGGATATTTATTAATATCATTTTTTTAAATTAATTTTTGTTGTTACTTTTTTTTTCAGAAATGATGCTGTTGTATTCATTAAAACTTTCTAGAGAAAATGTCGTATCTTCTATATCAATTCCTTTTAGTTCTCCTATAACTTTGTTTAATTCATCGATTTGAATCATTCCATTTTTATCATATTTAACTTCGCCATCACTATTTAAAATAATGGTTTGTGGAATTAATCCGTTCCAATAATAATTAGGTTCATTTCTAAGATCAGACTTTTCTTTATCCTGTAATTCATCAGTAGTTAGGGCAATAATATCTATATTATTTCTCCATATCAAATCTAAACCAGATATTATGGGAGCCATAGCTTTACTATCTGAGCTATCGTCAAGATAAAAAAATAAAACTGCGATTCTTTTATTTTTTAATGATTCCTGAAGACTTGTCTGAGGAGGAACTATAGCCCCATTACCTGCGTATATAGGAAAGATGTTGCCATCGTAACTATTAGAATCTCTAGAGGCATTTGCTTTATATGGACTTAAAAAAATTAATGCTATTAGGATCCATTGAATTATTTTCATTAAAGTTTAAAAACTTACTTTGAACTTGATCTTCCTAATCCTTGAAGGATTCCTTTACCCACTAAACCGATAGCTTTGCCAACGACCTTTGTAAGGAAAGTTACAAAAAGATTACCGATATATTTTACAGCAACTTCTAACTGCGGTGCTATTGCATCTCTAATCTCAACTAACAATGTAACTTGTTTTTGTAGCCATTCTAGATTCTCTAATTCTTTCTCCCTATTTTCATTTTTGAAGTAACGGGTAAATTTTTTATCGATAATATCAATATATTCTCGTTTACTCTCATACAAATAGATAGGCATATAAATATAGTCATGCCAACGATTGTAGTTATTAATATTATTTCTAAATCTTTCAAAGTTTCTTGTTGATTGTAATTCGGGATTTATAAGTACAGTTCTTAATTCAGGCCAAGACGAACAAATATTAAAGATTTCAGAAGCTAATAAATTACAGTTCCTTATTGTCCAATTTGAAATTATATTTTCAAGGATCAAAAATGATTCTGTTTCATATAGAGGAAGTAATTTCCCATCATAGTCAAGTGCTTCATTTTTAATAATTGGCTCAATAAACATTATTGATTCATGTGATTCTCTATCTACTTCTTCGCAACTTACTTCACTATAAATAAAATCATTTATTGAAATAGATTCGCTTCCTTTTTTTAATCGAAAATAGCTGTCTGTGATATTTGAAATTGTATTAACTTTAAGTTCTTTTATAAGAGAATTTAAATCATCTTTAAAATCTTTATCCTTATAGTTTTCCTTAATATTTTTAACTAAATTATCTAACTCATCTAACATTTTGCAAATTAGTCGTGAAATGAATTCTTTCTTTATCCCAGAGAGAATTATTGATGAATTATTAAATTCAACTTGTAAGTTAGTTGAGCTATACCTTTCTTTAAGTCTATCTAATATTAAATTCCATATTTCTGAAGTGTTTTTATCTTTAATAAATACAGTGTTCTTATTTTCAAGATTAATTTTATTTTCAGTGTAAACTGCCTCTGTATAAAGTTCTAGCGAATTACCCCATAAGAAAATTAGAAAAGATTTTGCAGTAATAAGTTCTCTTAATCTTCCTTTTAAAATAAATTTATAAAATTCTGGTGTTGAATCAGAGTTGACATATTTGAATATATAGTTGATTTCAGAATCTATTTGTTTAAGACCCGAGGTTAGAATTTTTTGACTAAAAGAGAGAGGCGTATTTTTATTTAATTGAACTCGGGAATTATTTTCAATATCAAATACCCTACCGCCATTTAAAATAGTATCAATAGATTCAAGAACTTTTTCTGCACTGGGATTTAAAAGAAAACCTTCAGCATTTAACGATGGAGGGGTATTTGCTTCATAAACAAGTTCGCCAGATAGAATTATAAGAAACTTTGACTCATCATATCTTTCTCTTAATTTTAATAATTCTAACCTTATAAGATCTTCTGATTGAAAATTAAGAACATTCCATATAACTAAATCTGGAGTTATATCACCTGTTCCATTATTAAAATTAATGTCTAAATTTTGGTCTAGTGATGTTAACTTAAGCGATAAAGATTCTGCTATTAAGCTTGGAGCAATAATCAATATCGATTTTTTTGAAATTAATTCCAAGACTAGATTTCTTATCTCTTATACAAAATTAACTAACAATTACTGCAAACACCAGCCTTAAATCAATTTTTATACTCTTTTAAGCGTAGTAATTTCTGTTTAGATCAAAGTCATTTAATCTTTCTGATAACAATACATTATTTGCTTCTTTTATCGTGAATTTATTTTCATATAGAGCTTTACCTACAATTACTCCAAAGAGTCCAGAGCTTTCAAATTTTACTAACGATAATAAATCAGAAATTGAACCTACACCTCCTGAGGCTATTACTGGAATATCTGTAATTTCAAGTATGCTTTTTATAAATTCTTCATTTGTCCCTTCTAACGTCCCATCTGTATTTATATCTGTAATAATAAAACTAGCAATTTTAAATGAAGAAAACTCCTTTACTAGATCTGTGGCAAAAATATTAGATTGCTCAAGCCAACCCCTTGTACTAACTTTTCCATCTTTTGCATCTATCCCAACAATTATCCTTCCAGGAAATTTATTTGATAAGTCTTTAACTAGTTCTTTATTTTCTATTGCAGAGGTTCCCATGATAACTTTCTCAATACCATAAGAAAACAATTGTTCTATCCTTTCTTGAGACCTTATCCCTCCACCTATTTGAATAGGGATGTTAATTGTTTTTGCAATCTTTTTTATTGATTTATCGTTAGATGGGGATCCAGTTTTTGCAGCATCCAAATCAACTATATGTATGTATTTTGCCCCTTCGTTTTCCCAAAATTTAGCTTGCTCATGAGGCTCTTTGGTGAAGTCTTTTCTTTTATTAAAGTCGCCTTTAAAAAGCCTTACACACTTGCCATTCATTAAATCAATTGCTGGTATTAGGTCCATAGAATCATCCTTTTCATTAATTACTTATTAGTAGTACTATTCAATATATAATTCTATTTAAGATTACTACTTCAGTTAAATATTTTTTAATATGAAAATTCTTGTAATGGGCGGCACTAGATTTGTTGGCAAGTCTTTGGTTGGAAAGTTATTAAGTAAAAATTATGATATTGATATTTTCACGAGAGGTAATAAAAGTAATCCTGAAAAAACAAATTTAATTAAGGGTGATAGAAATAATTCAGAAGATATCGTCAAGCTCAGAAATAAAAAGTATGATGTTGTTTATGATATTTCTGGACGAGAGTTAGAACAAACCAAACTTCTTATAGAAAATTTGGATAACTCTTTCCAGAGATATATATATGTCAGCTCTGCAGGTGTTTATAAAGATAATTGTGAACTACCCTTATCCGAAGTTGATCCAATTGATCCAGATAGTAGGCACAAAGGGAAGTTTGAGACAGAAAATTGGTTAAAAAACCAAAAAATTCCTTTTACAAGTTTTAGACCTACTTATATTTATGGACCTGGAAATTATAATAAAATTGAAAATTGGTTTTTTGAAAGGTTATTTACAAAAAAATCTATACCAATTCCTGGTGACGGTTCATTAATTACTCAACTAGGCCATGTTTCTGATCTAACTGATGTAATGATTAGGTGCATAAATTTTGAAAATTCCAAAAATAATATTTACAACTGTTCAGGTGAAAAAGGAGTCACCATAAAGGGTTTAATTTATTTCTGTTCGAACGTTCTTGGATTAAACCAAAATGAGATTTCTTTAAGAAAATTTGATTATCAAAAATTAGATCCTAAATCTAGAAAGGGATTTCCAATTAGATTAAATCATTATCAGACTGACATATCTAAGATTAAACGTGATTTAGAGTGGGCGCCAACTTTTGATTTGCTTAATGGTTTAAGGGATAGTTTCTTGAAGGACTTTAATAATAAAAAGAGTGAGGAGTTTGATGAATATTCAGATCATATTCTTTTTAATTCTTAAATAGCCTAATAAAGTCATAAAAGTCAGGATGAATCCTAACCAATAAAAAATTAAAGCCAAATTATTCAATAAGCTTATTTTTAATGGTGCAAAGAAGGTAATTACTGAAATAAAAAAGAAAAATGTTTTAAATTTTCCTAATATTGATGCTGGTAAACCGTCTTTTGTAGAGTTCCTTAGGCTAGAGATAATTAATTCTCTAAATAAAATTAATGACAAAGACCAGAAGGGTATAAAATTATTTTTACAAAGGAAGGTCAAAGGAATTAAATAGAATACTTTATCGCTTAAGGGATCAAGTACAGCTCCTAATCTGGTTTTAAGATTAAATTTCCTTGCAATTAACCCGTCAAAATAATCAGTTAAACCTCCAATAATAATCAATATAAAGACATAAAAAGGTTTGTTAATTTCTAAAAAAAGTATTAATGGAAATACAAGGAAAAGGCGAGATATTGATAATAAATTGGGAATATTCAATGCCAAATTTTTAAGTTTTTTTCTTAATAACAAATTAGTTTTTGCGTATAAAAAATATATTACACTCTCAACAAGCTTAAATTTTTAGTAAAAATTTTAAATGGTTTTTGATGCTAGGTTCTAAAATTTAATTTAAATCTGAATCCTAAAGATTATAAACTCAACTTCTATTTATGAATGATGATGTTATATATTACAAAATTATTCCTTATATCATATGCAGCCTCATAGCCTAAAGCTATCTCCAGAATCTGATTTGATAAACTCAATTAAAGAATATTCTTTATCAAATAATTTATACGGGTATGTTTCTGGAGTGGTTGGTAATCTTAGAACAGTTTGTATTCAATGCCCAGGTAATCAAGAGATAAATAAATTTGAAGGAAATTTAGAGATAGTTTCTTTAAACGGACATTTTAATAAAGGAGATGTTCATTTACATTTGAGTTTTGCAGATGAGGGATGTAATGTCTTTGGCGGGCATCTTGAGGAGGGATGTATTGTAAAAAAAGGAACTGATATATTATTACTTTCTTTTGAACAGAAAATTATTAATATCTCAAGTCATGATTTAATCACTAATGAATCACGTGTAAAAGCATATATTTTGAAGGATTGTCCTTGGTCTAAAAGAGCAATTAGGTTACTTAATTCTTTATCTATCCCTCATGAAGTTAATCTAATAGACAATGATGAGAGCTTTCAAAAAATTATGGCTCAAAGTAAACATAATACTTTCCCTCAAATATTTTTGGATAATAATTTTTTTGGAGGATATGATGAACTTTCAGAACAAGCAAAATTGGATAACTTAATTTCATTTAAGTAATTTAAATTTTTTAACTATCACGATTAGTAAGCTTTTCAGCAACTAATTCGTCCTCTAACTGCTTTATTAATCTTGATACAAGACTTTGAAATTCTGGTTGACAGTCTTTAAATGCAGCTTTATGTCTTATTGGCTCATTTCTAGTTCTTAAATCAGTAAGCATTAATTGCAATGCGTCAATTTTGGGATTTATTTTCATAGTTTTAATTTATATATTTACATCTTTTAAATCATTTGCATAGCTTTTTTAAAAGATATCTTTTTATTATCATTCGAACTTGTAACTTCTATTAATTTATTTATGGATTCTTTGTTCCTTAAAGAATCTATGCAACATTGCGCAACTAATCTTCTTGGAATAGATCCATTAATTTGAGTATCCTCTTTTGAATAATTTATATTTTCTGATTTAATATCCTCATTTTCCTTCAATCCTCCAGGTCGAATAATAGTCCATTCAAAATTTGAATTGCGTAGAAAGTTTTCACCTAATTTCTTCCAAATAAGAATTAAACCAAATAAGTTTAATGGGTGAAATAATTTACCAGTACAAAGGGAACTAACTAAAATAACTCTTTTAATACCAACTCTTTTGCAACTCTCTAGTTGCCTGTATACACCTAATGCATCAACCTTTGCAGGACCAGTTAAATCTAATGATGCTCTCGCTCCAGTCGCAATTATCAAAGCATCAATATCTTTTAAAGCTTCATCAAGTTCTCCTTTTTTGTCTAATGAAACCCTAATTGTATCTATACGCTCTAATCCTGCTGAGACTTTTGAATTCTTTCTGATGATTTGCCTTACTTTGTATCCTTTCTTAACTGCTTCTTCGGAAATTCTATAACCTGTTTTCCCCGACGCACCAGTAATTGCTATTTTCATGATTAAAAACTAATTTAAACATTATATAAATTTCTTAAGGCTTTTTACATATAAATTTCTTTTTTCTTTTGGGATAAAGAGTGCGACACAAATAACATTTTGTTCCATCACAACCTCTTGCTGTACAGTATTCTCTGCCATAAAAGATTATTTGCAAATGTAAGGTATTCCAATCATTAACAGGAAATATTTTTTTTAGGTCTTTTTCTGTTTGAACTACGTTATCTCCATTTGATAGCCCCCATCTTTGTGCCAACCTGTGTATGTGAGTATCTACTGGGAATGAGGGTATTTTAAACACTTGAGACATTACAACTGATGCTGTTTTATGACCTACCCCTGGAAGAGATTCAAGCTTCTCAAAAGAATCTGGGACCACGCTATTATGCTTCTCAATCAATAATTTAGATAAGTTATAAATGTTCTTTGATTTTTGATTAGATAGACCTAAAAATTTTATGTATTCGTAAATGCCATTAATACCTAGCTTCACCATCATTTCTGGATTATCTGCAACTTTAAATAGACTTTTTGTTAATTCATTAACTTTCTTGTCTGTTGATTGAGCACTTAAAACTACGGCGACGAGAAGTGTATATGCATTTGTATGATCAAGAGGTATTGGAGGGGATGGATATAGCTTTTTGAGTTCCTTACGAATTATTTCTGCTCTTTCGGACTTTCTCATTAAATTTGAAAATTAAACGGTGTATAAAATTATACAAGGGATATTTTAGGTGAATATTTTCTGCTAACTTAATATATTTGAATAAGAAGAACTTAGTGAAAAATGATGCGTTATTAATTGATGATTTGCATCATAAATATGATAAGCGAGAATGTTCAAATTGGATATTAAACGCAATTAACCTGAAAATTGAAAATGGCGAATTGTTGGGGTTGCTTGGTCCTTCTGGTTGCGGAAAAACTACTCTTTTAAGATTAATTGCGGGGTTCGAATATCCCACTAGAGGAAGGATTTCTCTAAATGATAAGGAAATTTCAAGTGGTGAAAAAATTCTTAGTCCTGAGAAAAGAAATATTGGTATGGTTTTTCAAGACTATGCACTTTTCCCTCACTTAACTGTTTTGGAAAATGTAATTTTTGGTTTAAAAAACAAAAAAGATAGATCTAGAGTTGACTATTTATTAAATGTTGTAGGTCTTGATAGTTTTATTGGAAGATACCCACATGAATTATCTGGAGGCCAAAAACAAAGACTAGCAATTGCAAGAGCTCTTGCTCCCAGTACTAATTTTATTTTATTAGATGAACCATTTTGTAGTCTTGATATGCATGTCAAACTAAAATTGAGAAGTGAACTCCCAAATATCCTAAAAGGTTGTAATGCAAGTGGATTAATGGTTACTCATGATCCGGAAGAGGCAATGTCAATTTGCGATAAAGTTGCCGTCATGAATGAAGGAAAAATACATCAAATTGATACACCAATTAACCTTCTAAACAATCCCAAGACCCTATTTGTTAGTAGTTTTATTTTGGGTAATAATATTATTAAACTTCAAAAAAATGGTAATGCATATATGTCTTGTTTAGGTGAAATAAAAAGTTCAGGGGTTTTACAAAATGCAACTATTAAAAGTATGTCAATTGCGCCTAAATTTATATCAATTAAAAGATCAGAATCTGGAAATGCGAATGTAATATCTAAAGAATTTCTTGGAGAATTTCTTATATATAAAGTAACTATTAACGGAAACATATTGCGGGTTAGAACTGATATTAATAATCTTCTAAATAATGGTGATAAATGTTCTCTTTCTATAAATAAAAATAGTTACTATTTTTTATATCCTGGAGCATATAAGGTACATATATAGAATTTATTTATAGGCAATTACACTTCCCTCCCTTCCAATTAGAGCATTTTTTCTTTTTACATTTCTTTTTTTTATCTTTATATATTTTATTAGTTAAAAGCAGTTCAGAAAAACTGTATTCTAAATTCATTTATAGTATTGCGAGTGATTTTCATTATCATATTATTTATTTTAATTTAAAGGATTTATTAATTACTAATTTATACAAAATGTTGTATTATTTCCTTAGATACTTATTTGAAAATGAATGAAAATAACATAAAAACAAAAAAATTAGTTAATTTTGGTCCATCTGGAAGAGCTGTTGCTCAACCGATAGACAAAAGTTTGTTGGATAACATTTTTGAACATCTAACAATGGAAAGATATGCCAATGCTCAATATTTTTCTATGTATCTATGGTTTCAAGAACGTGATTTAAATGGATTTGCCTCTCATTTTCTAAGTGAATCACAAGGCGAAATGGAACATGCTCAGAAATTTGCAGATTACTTAATCGCAAGAGGACAAAGCGTAAAATTAGATGAAATTCCTGCACCCGTTCAAACATGGGATTCTATAGAGGAGCTGATTTCTTATTCTTTTAATATGGAGGCTGATTTAACTTCATCTCTACAACAACTTTATTCCATATCAGAAAGAATTTCAGATACAAGAACTAACGTATTTTTAGATCCTATTATAGATGCTCAAACTCAATCAGAAGATGAATTTGCGAACATACTGGGCAAGGTTAAGTTTGCTTCTAATCAACCTTCGGCAATCTTATTAATTGATAGTGATTTAAAGAAAAAATAAATTACTTTCAAATTTATTTTCATTCAATGTCCTTTTGGTTATTACAAAAAGTAAATTCGAGAAGTTGATTTTTCCATTATTTTTATTTAAAAGTTCAGCTATTTTATAAATTTCCTTAACTCTTTTGAAAATATTTTTGTTTTCAATAAATAACCTTCCTTTCAATGCTTTATTTTCTGTGGTTTTGTAGGCTTGCTTGATATTTTTGAGTCTATTTGATAAAAAATCAACTTCCATTAACAAGTTGTTTGTAAGTGATTGTGATTCGTTCATGTTTTTATAGCGGCGATGTTTCAATAAAAGAAGGGGCAACACTGACTGTTTGGGTTCCAATTGGAGCTATTAATAACTCAGATGATCTTAATTTAGAAATTAATCTTGTTGATGTTACGCGTGTAGAACCGATTAATTCTCCAATCCTTTCGTGCGTTAACCTAAAGGGTAACTCGCACCATTGACCACATCTTCTACCTAGACGATTTACTAGTATTGAAAACAAGGCTTGTAATCGCTGTTCAGCATTCCCTAAGTGTCTTATCCTAAGGAGTTGCAAAGTCCATTCATTTACTGCATCAAAACCAATATTCTGATCAATATTTACATTGCTATGAAAAGACAAATCTGTTAACGCTTCAACACAGACACCTTCGCTACATAAAAGGTCCGTTCTTAGTTGATCACCTGATTGTAAAAATGCAAGAGTCATTCCTTCAGTTTCTTCACAAGGGCAATAAACCCTAGCAATTCCACTTTCAACTTCTAGGCATGTTCCTTTTGGTCTTGATGAAGGATCTATTAATACGGATTGACCAGTAATTATCCTTACTAATTTTGACGGGGATTCTCCATAACTATGGAAATTCATTAATTAAAATATGATAATGAGAATTATTATCAATTATGCACTATAAAATTACTTATTGCAATAGATTCTCATTATCATCATGATTTTGATGTTTTTCTTTACATAGTATTTAGCAATATAATTTAGATAGAATTGCTAAAAATTTTATTTTAGATGAGTGTAAGTAGAGTTTGTTTAAATTGTGGAAGTTCATCATTCGTCTCAGATCGATCTTTAGGAGGTAAAATTGTATGTTCTAAATGTGGATCTTCTTCATTTAAAAATAAATCCTCTTCATTTTTAAAAAGTAAATATTTTGTATTTCTAGCTATTGCGATAGCTATTTTCATAATTGTTATCTAATTAATCTTTTTATATTCCAAATTCCATTATTATTAGTTACCTCTACTTGAATACCATATAAATTATTAAGATTCTCACTATTTATAACCTTATCTTGTTCTCCATCGGCCATTATTTTGCCATCTTTTAGCATTATCACCCGGTCATAAACTTTTGTAATCGTTGAAATATCATGAGTGACGCATAAAATTTTAGTTTTTAATTTTGATAATTCATTAACTTTATCAATTACAAAAAACTTTGATTTATAATCTAAATTTGCAATTGGTTCATCCAAGATTAAGATTTCAGGTTTTTTGATTAATGCCCTTGCAATGAGAGAAATTTGTTTTTCTCCATCTGATAAATAGGAAAAATTCTTTTTAGATAAATTAGAAATATTCATTTTTTTCATGATTTTTTCGACCTTATAAGAATCTCTTTCTGATTTATTTTGTATATAACAATATCTTCCATATAGTCCACTTAAAATTAAATCAAAAACTTGTAGGCTTGGATTTATTCTATTTTTAATATCATTATTAACGGTACTTATTTTATTTCTTAGTTCCCATAAATTTATAAGTTCTTTGTCAAATATTTTCAGTTTCGAATCATTAGTAATTACTGGGTATATGTTTCTATTAATTACTTCTATTAATGATGATTTGCCTGAACCATTTGGTCCAATTAATATGACATTCTCTGAATACGTTATTTTTAAATTTAAATCTTTTATTACTTCAATACCATTTTTAAAACAATTTATATTTTTTGCCTCAAACCAAAATTTATTAACCACTAAAACTTATTGCTCCAAAATATAATCAATTGGATTGAGCTTAAAATAAATATAAAAAGATAAAGCCAATTCAACCAAGAAGGTCTATTTACTTTCTTCATAAATTATATTATTAAAATAAAAAATATAAGTGGAGCAGCAAATCGTACTAATGTTTTTCTAATAATACCTATATTATTTACAATTTCTAACTTCTTTATCTCAGGGGGATATTTCAATATCACTTTGTCATAGACATCAAGATCTTGATTTTTTATATTATTCCATGGTTCATCTTTATCATCAGACTTTTTGTACCATTTCCAAAAATAATTGATTATTCTGTCTTCTCCCAATAACTTTATTTCATCTTTACTTATAAATCCCATATTGTGGTTATATGTTTGTGTTTTTAAAATCATATAATCCTCATCGAATATCTTATAAAAAATCTTTCTTTGATTCTCTTTAAACAACATCAGGTTATTAAGTAATTTATTTCTTAAAAATTTCCTGTAATGTCTCACTATTACTCTTGCTTTGTTATTTCCTAGTGGAATATGATCTAAAACTTGTAAATATCTAGCTGCAGAAGGATCACCTTTATAAATTAATATCCTTCCTGGTGGTATGTACTTGATCCGGATAAATTCTTTTGTAGGTTCATTCTTGTAGTAATAAATACTTTCAATGTATTTATGAGTAACATTAATTTTCTGGTTAAAACTAACTAGAACGTTTTTATTAACATCTTTATCAGGGATTGTATCTCCATGAACCCAAAAAAGATGAAGGATATCTAAGTGGTTTTCAATTATTCTTGACCAATCACATTTAAAGTCAACTAATACCTCTTCAAATACATAATCCTTATGAATAAAGCCATTTTCATATAATTCGTAATTACTTATTGGTGCATCTTCACTTATGTTGCTTAAATCAGTGTCAGATTTTTTAGAAAAATGTACAAAAATATATCCATTTTTTTCTAAAGCTTTATATTGAGATAAGTGTATTCTTTTGGCATAGTTATCGTAGTTGTTATCTACTATGTGTCTACATGTTATTCTGTCGAGATTTTGGCAACTTCCACCAGATGAGAATTTAGCTCCATGATATGGACAAGTTATTACTCCATCTGATAGTGATCCTTCAAAAAAAGAGGCCCCCCTATGTGGACAAATATTTTTAATGCATCTAACGTTTTCATTTTCATCTCTATAAAGAACAAGAGGCTCATCATAAAGTGAAAAATAATATAGCTTATTTTTTTTTAGTTCTTTAGAGGGACAAATTGCATACCAACCAAATAAACCTATTTTTAATTCATTGGGGCTTTCTCTAACATCTAACGAGTCAATTTTTACTACCGTTCCTTTTTTGAATGGCTTAAGAACGGTATTAAAGTCTTTTGATTTAAAAAAATTAATTTGTCTGTTTTCCATAAATTAATTTCTTTTTTAATTGACTGTTTATCTTTCGGAACTATAACCCAAGTAAATAATCAATTTCTCATAAAAAGAAAATTCTCTATTATTTGTAGCAATAATTATGTAGTTATCGAAAAATATTGCATCCCTATCGTATTGGGGTATCTTTATTTCATATTTTTTGTATCTTTTGTGATTCTTTCAAATTTTTTATGTAATCAATAGCATCATCAATATTTTTGTGGAAATTACATTGTCCTAAATAACAACCTATAAATCTTAAAAATTTTCTCTTGCCACCACTTACTTCATATCTATGTATTGTTCCGCCTTCTATAGGAGCATAAATAAGTTCTGGAAGTGCCATATTAATTTTGCATTTAATACTTAATTAAACAATAATTCATGTTCAAATACATTTCCATAGCTCAGTCCATATATTTAATAATTAATTTACTTATTTTTGGATAATTATTTATTGAATACCCAAGTATTATTTGTTATCTATTAATTATTGATATGGATTTTTTATTATGTCAAAAGCATTTAGACGTTTTTTAAAAAAAATACCAAAAAAAATTCAAACTTTAAAATACTCATTTAGAGAGTTTTTATCTACAAAAATATGAAATAGTTGTTTTGATTAATAAATTTTTAATTTCTATATTTTTAATAAAACTTAGTAGGCAGAGTTGAATTCTAAATTATATTAAATTTGCAATTTATGAAATATTATGATCAAAAGAGTTTTTACTATATTCATTTTAACTTTGCTTTTTCTATTTAGTAGTCCAGTTTACTCATTAGATACTTCTTCTAAAACTCTTGAAAAGTATACTAAAAAGATTTCTAGCAAGTTCACTAAAACTTACTGCAACACAACAAACTTCGGTATTTCTTATGAAGGAGCTTTGGCATTTGCTATTGGAGAAACTAATAAGGAATTTAAAAATAATAAACTCAATAAATTGATAGATTATTCTCTACTAAAAAATTCAATAGTTAATGATTTAGAAAATAATTGCCAGGTTTATGATTTCGATATTACTAATTTAGAAAATTTGAAGTTTAACTAGAAAATGTATATTGTATGAGTCTTATTTTTTACCTATCCAATCATTTGGTTTCTCCATCATCCATTCGAAAACTCCCTTGGCATCAAGATTTTTAGAAGCATAAACAAATAAAATTGGAAATATTAAAATTACTGCGCCAATAACTGCTAATTCTACTTTACCGATACCCATCTCAGTAACTGTTAAAGCAAAATAATTAATCATTATATTTATTGAATTAAAATTTATTTCTACATAATTTATGAAAAAATTTGTATCCATTCACTTTTTTATAAAATATCTTAATTATTTATAGCGAAGGATATTTGTATAAAGTACCTATTTTATTGACGCAGAAATTTTAATAATTTAAATAAATGCTTATGTTTGATGATTATGAATTATGAAATTATTATTTTTACACCTATTTTCTCATTATTGATTGGATTTATAGTATTGAGAATATTAAAAAAAAGAAAGAGATCAGCTAAAAGTATTTATAAATTAATAGATGATTTGGAAAAAAAATACATATATTGATTTCTTTTTTAAGAAAAAAGATTAATCAAATTCTATTCCAACTTCTTCTTTTAAATTTCTTTCCAAATCTGGAAGATGAGGTTCAACCCAATGATCTTTATTATCAATTCCTGCTGCATTTACATAATTCATAATATGTTGATCCACTTGCTTGTAAAGATCATGCAAATTTAAATCCATACGAATATCATGTGCAATTTCAGATACTTGTTTTTCAGTTAGACAATGATCTGGATGGAGTAAATCGCAACATGGGATTCTCTTCTCGATCAATTCATTTAGATTGATTTTTATTTCGTAATCTTGATGTACAGTCATTTAACTTAAAAGTTTATTAATCTAATTCTAATTCTGTTTAAGTTTTTGTATATCTTAAGTCAAGAAACAAAGTTCTTTAATATCTATACAGTAATTTAATTTTAAATAAATAGATCTTCCAAATCTTTATACAAATCATCATTCTCTTTTTGGTTTTCTATAAGTTCATTGTGATCTAGTGAAAGTTCTTTTTTTGAAGTATAGAAAAGATATCCAAGGGCTCCTAAGAGTAATGATGTTGGTAGAATCATTAGCATTAAATTGACTTATAATGAATATAGTGCAACACTTATTATAGTCAAGTGCTGAACTTTAATTAATTTTTAAATGCCTACCAAGAAAAAAAGAGTTGGTTTCATTCCTAGAGAGGATGTTATGAGAATAATTGAAAAGTTGAGCATAGAGAACAATTTAAGTAACTCAAAAATAATAAGTATTTTGGTAGAAGAAGCACTTTCTACAAGAGGTATATTTAATAAAAAAAATGGTAGAGCAAATCAATCATATCAATCAAATGATCATAATTCAAAAAGGTTATTTCATAATTCTGGTGACTTTACAAATAAAGCAAAACTCTCTATTGATACTAACTCAGGAAATCATTTTATTCCTAGTAAATCAACCCATTTAAATGAAGAGAATCAGGAGGCTTTTGACTTGCATACTTATAAAAAGTTTTTATCATTCCTAAAATTTCAGGAAATGATGGATAAATATAACACTTTATAAGGTGTTGATAAGTGAGGCACTGTGCGTTAAATTAAATTTGTATATATAGGAGATTCGCGTATTAAGATTATTTTTCATCATTTCAAAAAACTAAATTCAATTAATCTAAAAAATATTTTTTCCTATGAATTCATCTCTCCCAGTTTTATCTGTAAATCTCCTCCCTCCAGACAAGTTATATTGTAATTTCAGTTATTGGAGTTCTTTGTTCTCTCAGGATATGCAAATTTTATGGGATAGAGCGCATGGAGTACCTTTAGAAAAACTGCCAAAAGGGGTTTCTGATATGATTTTTCCTTATTTATTACTTGCACTCTCAGACTATAAGACTTCGCAAATAAATAAAATGAATGGAATAGGATTAGACAATCTATTAAGCCTTTGGTTTGACAAGTACTTATTAAATAAAAATGGTTACTTCGAGCTAATTAAAAAATAATATTTAAAATTTGTTATTAATATCAAAATTGATTGCTATAAAATTTATTGCTATTAAACATTCTTTAAGTGATTCTTTACGAATTGGCACATCAATAGCCTTGCTATAAATATATTAAATGTTTGATGATGAATTCTTTAAATTTCTTTTTAGCAAATATTTGTATTGTTTTTTTGATATTGCTAATTAGGAGAAATATAAAAATTAAAAAAAGCAAGATAAATGAAATTTAATTCAAAAACCCTAAGCTTGATATTAAATCTGTTATTTTTCTTGTTTATTTTTATTATTTAATTTTTTAGTCTTTATTAATTAATTTTGAAAATTCAAAAATTAATATTCTAATTTGGTTGACTTTTGTTGTTAATGCGATGATAATGGCAAAAAATTATTTTTAATTGTGAATACTCTTTCAGATACTTTTGATGATTTCGTTGATGATCTACTCTCATCAGATTTTGATTTGTTGAAAGGGGAACTTGATTTTCTGGTTATGCAACATTTATTTAATTCTATAGATTTGAAGCGTATTAATAAAACTGAAATTGAAAATAACGAATCATTAGCTGCTTAATTTTATGAAATTTTTTTATGAAAAGTTTTGGGTTCCATTTTTTGGTTATATTTTATCTAAATTTGTTTTTTTAATAGAAGGTAAAAATCAGGACTCTAAAGAAAAAAAAAATAGATTAATTTCTTTATTTCTTCATTAAGTATTTTTAAATACATAATCTAAGTGAATATATTTTGATAACAACAAAAGTATTGCTTTATTTTTACAAACATATGCATGTTTGAGATGTAACTTGATTGCTTTTTAGCAAATTAAAATGAACAAAAATAATATGTTGAAGCCATACACAGTGCATTACCGTGATTTGCAAAATATAAGATTAGAAAATTGTTTTTATGCTTCTGACGCTTACGAGGCTAGAACACTAGCAATGGAATTTAATAAGTATATAAATGAACATCCAAACAGTATTGACATAATAAGATGCGAAAAATGAATAAAAGTTTTGAGTAATCTGGATAATTTATTTAAACACTTAAGAATTTATCTATAACTGCTTGACTCAACTCACTAGTATTTCCGCTTGCAACAATTCCTCCGCGTTGCATCGCATAATATCTATTTGCTTGTCTTACAAAATGCAAGTGTTGTTCTACTAATAAAACACCAATTCCTGTATCTTTAATTATCTTATTGATTGCATTTTCTATGTCTAAAACTATATTTGGCTGAATACCTTCCGTTGGTTCGTCAAGTAATAGTAGTTGGGGTTTGCCTAGCAATGCTCTTGCAATAGCAAGTTGTTGTTGTTGTCCACCACTGAGGTCTCCTCCTTTCCTTTGTAGAAAATCTTTTAAGATTGGGAATAGATCATAAATAAATGGATCTATTTTCTTGTTCTTAGATAATCCACCTGGCAGCGACTCCATTCCTAACATAAGATTCTCTTCTACTGATAGATATGGAATAATTTCTCTCCCTTGAGGAACGTAAGCCATTCCTTTCCTCGCCCTCTGATGAGGTGCTTTTCTATTGATATTTTCGCCAATCAAAAAAATATCGCCTTTTTTTTGTCTTAACAAACCAATAAGTGATTTCAATAAAGTTGTTTTGCCAACTCCATTTCTTCCAATCAAACAAACCATTTCTCCTGATTGAACATTTAAATCTACATCTCTGAGAATATGACTCTCGCCATAATATGTATTCAGTGATTTGATTTCCAGTAAGTTTTTCATAACTAATCCTCAGGCCTTCCTAAATAAACATCAATAACTTTTTGGTCCTTTTGTATAGTTTCCATTGTTCCCTCGCATAATACTGTGCCTTGATTTAATACTGAAACATTACTATCAAGTCTTCTTATAAATTCCATATCGTGATCTATTACCACTACAGTATTTTCACCTGATAATGATTTTAATAAATCAGCTGTAAGATCAGTTTCTTCATCAGTTAAACCAGCAACAGGTTCATCAACTAACATTAAATCTGGCTTCTGTCCTACTAACATGGCTATCTCGAGCCATTGTTTTTGGCCATGTGATAAAGAACCAGCTTTAGAATCAACTTTTTGAGCTAAATTGACAATCTTCATAAGACGTTCAATCTCTTTAAGCTGCTCATCTTTAATACTTTTATTTATAAGGTTTAAGGGGCTTTTAGGCGTTGAAACTGATATTTCAAGATTTTCTTTAACTGTTAGATTTTCAAAGATTCTTGGACTTTGGAACTTTCTTCCAACTCCAAGTCGAGCAATCTTATGCTCCTTTCTACCTACTAAAGATTTTCCCTTGAAAATTACTTCACCTTTTGTTGGCTTAACCTTTCCAGTTATTACATCAAGAAATGTTGTTTTACCTGCCCCGTTGGGTCCTATCACAGCTCTTAATTCTCCTTTTTTTAAATTTAAATTAAGTTTGTTGAGAGCTAAAAAACCCTCGAAACTAACAGTAATATCTATTAAATTTAGAAGATCTGTATTATTCATTATTCCCCTCCTTATTATTAACTTCTAAGCTTGGATAGGTTTCAATCTTCCTTTTCAAACCAAATCTTTGAAGAAGATTCCTAGGACCATCACCTTTAATCCAGCCTAAAACTCCCTCTGGCAGAGCTGTTACAACTAAGATAAATAATCCTCCTTGGATAAACATCCAGCTAGCGGGTAAAGCTTCACTTACTAGACTTTTTGCATAGTTGATAAAAACTGCTCCTAGTATCGCTCCCAATAGAGTTCCTCTACCTCCAACAGCAACCCATATAACCATTTCTATTGAAAAGGGAACTGTCATAAATTGAGGGGATACTATTCCAGACTGAACAGTATATAAAGCTCCCGAAATTCCAGCGAGTCCTCCAGCAATAGAAAATATTATCGTCTTGAATATAACTGGGTTATATCCTGTAAACCTAACTCTTGGTTCATCATCTCGTATACCTATAAGAATATTTCCAAATCTTCCTTTAACTACCCACTTTGCAAAAAACCATGCGGATATTACTAGTATGGCGGTTATCCAAAAGAATATTCTTTGCATGGACTCAGAACCTACCATCTGACCAAATAGTTGTGTTACATCTGTTTTTAATCCATTTGTTCCATTTATAAGTTTTTGTTGTCCATTAAAGAAGTTAAAGAATACAAGAAGAGAAGCTTGAGTAAGTATAGAAAAATAAACCCCTTTGATTCTATTCCTGAAAACAAGAAATCCAATTAAACCAGCAATCAATGCTGGAATTATCCAGATAGCGAAGAAGGTAAAAATTGGCGATCTAAACGGTTCCCAGAAAAAAGGCAATTTTTCAACACCATATAAAGCAAAAAATTCAGGAATATTATTTGGGAATTCAGATGAGCTGGTTATTTGCAAGTACATAGCGGCACAATATCCACCTAATGCAAAAAATATACCTTGTCCAAGACTTAATAATCCTGTATATCCCCAGATAAGATCTACACCAAGAGCAACTATGGACAAAGATAAGTATCTACCAAGAAGATTTAGTCTAAATACAGGGAGCAAAGTTGGTGCTGCAATAATTAGAGCTATTAATATTATCCAAAATGATAATACTATTTTTTTATCAAATTTAATTTTACTAAAGGACATTAGTTCTCAACCATCCTTCCTTTTTGAGGAAATAAACCTGTAGGTTTAAATTGTAAGAATATAACTATTAGTGCAAATATCATTACTCTTGCCATACTTGTGGTTGCAAAAAAGTTGATTGTGTTTGATAAAGGTAAAGGCATATCTGGCCATATTGATAAGAGCCTTCCAGCACCAATTAAATCAGTCATTATTCCTATTCCAAATGAAGCAAATACTGTTCCTAATAAATTTCCTACTCCTCCCAGCACAACAACCATAAAACAACCAACAATATAGTTCCCGCCCACATTTGGTCCTACAGAACCTAAAAGAGATACTGCTACCCCGGCAACTCCTGCTAGGCCAGATCCAATTCCAAAAGTAATTATATCCACTTTTTCAGTAGATATACCAAGGCAATCACTCATTTGTCGGTTCTGAGTAACTGCTCTTATACGCATCCCCCATGCACTTTGATTAAGAAATAATGTTATTGCTATTACGGAAATTAGTGTAATTACAATTATCATTAATCTTGTTTTAGGAAATGCAGTTCCAATAATTTCTACTTGACCTCTCATCCATGAAGGTGCAGTTACATCAACATTTCGAGCGCTTGCTCTACTAAGTTTGCTAACAGAGGATGAGATTATGTTGCCTGTCAGGACTCCAGTTAAAGTAGCAAATAACCAAGTACTAAATTTAAAATATTTGAAATTTATTGATTCTTTTATTTTTGAAGGAAAAGTTGATGGTAAAAATAAACCAATTATCAGACTTATAACTAGACCGGTCCCATAAGCTAAAGGTACACTTCTGACAAATTGTTGAAGAATTAAGCTTACGCCCCATGTGGCGAGAAGTGTTTCTAGTGGACTTCCATAAAGCTTTCTTATTATAGTTTTTTCCAGGAGAATGCCTACTACTCCACTAACAATAAAAGCAAGGAAAATTGAAACTATTATGTATGAATTGTAGAAAGGTTTTAATATAGGTAATTTGAAAATTAATTGTGTGACGTATGTTGTGTAAGCCCCAAGCATCATAAGTTCCCCATGGGCAAGGTTTATTACACCCATAAGGCCAAAAACAATTGCTAGACCTAGTGCAGCGACAAGAAGTACAGATCCAATTGCAACACCATTAAAAAGACTATCGAGAAGTAACTCCAATTTAGAAAAAGAAAATATTTGATTATATAAAATAAAAGGAGGTGTTAACCTCCTTTTATTTTGATGTATAGGTTTTAATTAAATTAAAGCTTATACTTTTCTCCTTTTGAAGGATCTGTCCAATCGCATGCAAATCCTTTTGAACTTGGATGCTTTTGGTTCCATGCTTGAGGAAGAACAACTCCTGTCTCTTCAAGGATTGTAAATCCACCCTCTGCATTAATCTCTCCAATTCTTACTGTTTGAGATAAGTGGTGGTTAGGCATAACTTCAACAGGACCTTGTGGGGCATCAAACTTTTGTCCAACAAGGGCTTCCCTTACTGCGTTATCGTCGAATGTTCCAGCATCTTCAACTGCCTGTTTCCATAAATAAACCATGTTATAAGCAGATTCTTGAGGATCAGCAACAACACGATCAGCTCCCCATCTCTTCTTGAAACTTTTAGCAAATTTCTTTGAAGCAGGAGTATCAATTGACATCATGTAATTCCAAGCGCCATAGTGACCTTCAAGGAACTCGGGACCAATTGTACTAATCTCTTCTTCAGCAATTGAATAGTTCATAACGTAGTAACCACTTGAAGGAGTGATACCCGCGTCTTGAATCTGTTTGAAGAATGCAACGTTTTGGTCACCATTAAGTGTATTAATGATTATTCCACCTTCAGGAAGAGCCTTTTTGATTTTTGAGATAATTGGAGCAACTTCAGTATTTCCTAATGGAAGGTAATCTTCTCCTACAACTTTACCTCCTAACTGTTTTACCTGAGCTTTAGTGATTGTGTTTGAAGTTCTTGGGAAAACATAATCAGAACCTACGAGGAAGAAATCTCCACCGGCTGCAGGAGAACGCTTATACATAAAATCTGTAGCGGGTTCTGACTGTTGGTTTGGTGTGGCTCCTGTGTAGAAAATGTTATTTGAACATTCTTGAGCTTCATATTGAATTGGGTAGTAAAGGAAAGCATCCTTTGATTCGTATACAGGTAACATTGCCTTTCTACTAGCAGATGTCCAACCACCAAATACGACAGGAACTCCGTCTTGGTCTATAAGTTTCTTAGATTTTTCAGCAAAAGTAGGCCAGTCAGATGCACCATCTTCAACTATGTATTCTATTTTGTAGCTTTTACCGCCAACTGTAACACCACCAGCGGCGTTTATCTCTTCAATAGCCATTTTTTCAGTATCAACAAGGGTTGATTCAGAAATTGCCATTGTTCCAGATAACGAATGCAAAATACCAACGGTTACTGTGTCATCGAAACTTCCGGAGGTACCGCCTCCACCGCATGAAGTTGCTGTGACAGCAAGTGAGGCAGTAGCTAAACCTGCCAAAATACGCCTTGAAATTCTCATGAATTAGGATAAATTAGGTAATTGACCCTCTTTAGGGGGATAAAATAAAAGTTATTAACGAGTGAGGATTCGTTTTGTATCAGTCGTAACTTTTTGTTGAATCCAATATATAAACAATAAACATTTTTCTAGTTTGGATTGTTGGGTATATGTGATTTTAAAAATTGAGTTATTTCTTCAACTCCATTGCCGCTACTGAGATTGGTAAAAAACCAAGGTTTCCCTTTTCTCATAAATTCAGTATCACGTTTCATAATATTTAAATCTGCACCAACCATATCTGCTAAGTCAATTTTGTTTATTAATAATAAATCTGACCTTGTTATGCCTGGCCCCCCTTTTCTAGGGATTTTGTCTCCGGCAGATACATCAATCACATATATTGATAAATCTACAAGTTCTGGACTAAAACTAGATGCTAAATTATCACCTCCGCTTTCTACAAAAACAAAATCTAAAGGATTATATTTAATTTCTAAATCTAAAACTGCGTTTTTATTTAAGGAACAATCCTCTCTTATCGCTGTATGAGGACAACCTCCTGTTTCTACACCAATAATCCTTCCTTCCTCTAAAACTTTTTTATTTATTAAAAAGTTAGCATCTTCTTTGGTATAAATATCATTGGTGACAACAGCTATCTCATAATTTTTTTTCATACTTAAGCATAGAGTCTCTACTAATGCAGTTTTTCCTGAGCCTACAGGACCAGCAACTCCTACTCTCAATTTGCTGCTCATAAATTAATTTCTAAAAAGTTTTGTATAAAGGTCATTATGATTTTGTTGTGCCATAGCTAAACCTACATTGCCAAAATAGATGTCATTAATTTCTTTGTCCATAATTTCTTTAGAAACTATGGAAATTATTGTTAATAAATCTCTCTGAATTAATTGTGCTTTTGTTGAACCAATAGGAATAATCCTCAATGCTGCACTAAGTTGGTTTGCACTCCATGAGTAGAAAAAATTTTCAACCATTTCTAGCTTGGTAATTTCAAAACAATAACAAGCCCAACTCCACGCTAATGACCATGAGCTTTTTTTATTATTTTCATATAGATATTCAAATCCAAATTCTTTGGTTAAATCAAAGAGAGATTTTGCCATTTGAATTTGTTGTTCTCTCATTTCGAGAGAGTCCTTTGATGAGAGGAGCCATTTATCCAAACTCATTAGCTTTTGCAAATTACCTTTTAAATTTTTGCTTTCCTTTATCTCATTGAAAATATCAAAAAAATCTAGTAAAAGTCTTGCATCTAGTCTTATCTGACCAATTTTTAGTTCACTTATTATTAAGTCTTTTACCGAATTTGAATCTGTTAAATTTTTATTATTAAGAAAACTCTCCATACCCTCCGAATAACAAAATCCTCCAACTGGTAAGTTAGGACTTATTAATAAATATTTTAATAAGTGACTTTTACTCATGACTATGTGCACCTCTTTCCGGAAAAAACTTTTTTTTCGTATTTTTTACATCAACTTTAAAATTAAGAAGCATATTTTTAATAACATAATCACTTTTTGTTAATAGAATGCCTTCTTCGATTTCTACTTCTACGTGTCTATTGCCAAGATGATAAGCAGTTTTAATAAGCTCAATTTTAGAATTTGAACTTATTTCAATTAAATTCTCTGTTTTGGCAATTATCTCTACATAAAAATTGGAATTATTAGTTGAAAGAATATCTCCATCATTTAATTTCCCTTTTCTAGGTAATTGTAAAATTATTTCTTGATCACAATCAGTTAATCTTTTACCTCTTAATATTCTTCTTTCATCTGAACTTAAGGTAAGTTTTAAAAATAAACCTAATTTCGGTTTTTCCTTAATCCAATCAGTTACAACAATTTGTTTATTCATTCTCATAATCAAAATTTTTGGTTACTTTAATTTAGTAATTAAAGAAAACAATTTATGATTAATACTTCATGGGAAGGTAATTGTTTCTTAAATTTTTTCAATAATAAAGCAAGTTTAGGAAATGTTGATAAAACAATCTTTAAATCTAAATCAACTTCTCCTTATAAGTTATTAAAGTCTACTCATGATCAAGAGGGCAGATGCATTTTGCCTGTTCTACATACTGCAGGGGGATTGGTAGGAGGTGATTTACTTGATTTTGAGGTGAATCTTGAAAAAAACTCTAAGGTTTTGTTGACGACTTCTTCAGCTCAGAAAGTATATGGATCAGTTGGAAGATCTAAAATCAATCCAAAGGGAATTTTTTCAAAGCAAAAGAATCTCATAAATATTCTTGACAATTCTCATTTAGAGTATCTTCCCCAAGAAACAATCATCTTTGCAAATGGTTTATATGAGCAAATTTTTAAAGTATCTATTTCAGAAACTTCAAGTTTTTTATTTACTGATTTAATAAGACTTGGAAGATCATCTTCCGGAGAATCTATTGAGAGTGGAGTTTTTAGGTCTAAATTAGAAATTATAAGAAATAATAATTTACTTGATGATTGGGAATATGTTGATCAGATTGAATTATCTAAGGCAAGTTTTGTTGCCAAGTCAGGTATGGATTACATGCCCATTTTTGGATCCTTAATTTGGATTTGCGAAAAAGATTTTTCCAAGTCAAAAATAAATAATCTTGTGGGAAATATAAAAAAGATTTTCAATGATACTAATAATTTATCAATTGGAATACTTGAAAATGGAATTTCTGTACGATTCCTAGGGAGTTCTTCTCAAGATGCTAGAAAATGTTTTTTTTGTATTTGGAAACAAATTAGGTCTGTTTGTGGATTTTGTGAGCCAAAATATCAAGGTGTATGGCCTTTACAAGATTCTATGAATTATTAATTATGTTCAGAAAGAACCTTTTTTAAGAATTTATAGTTTAGTTTTTTATTATGCATCTTTCACCTCAAGAAAAAGATAAATTATTGATTTTTTCTGCTGCGCTCTTAGCTGAAAGAAGGCTTAGTCGAGGTCTTAAACTTAATTATCCTGAAACAATAGCTTTTTTAAGTTTTCAAGTTCTTGAAGGAGCACGAGATGGTAAAAGTGTCAGTCAATTAATGTCAGAGGGAACTACCTGGCTTTCAAAATCACAAGTTATGGAGGGCATTTCTGAAATGGTTGATGAAGTTCAAATAGAAGCAGTTTTCCCCGATGGGACTAAATTAGTTACTATTCACAATCCGATTAATTAGTTATGAGTAATTTAATTCCAGGTGAAATAATTCCTGAGCAAGGTGAAATCGAACTTAATCTTAGTAAGCAAGTTAAAACAGTAACGGTTTCTAATTCTGGAGATAGACCTGTACAAATTGGATCTCATTATCATTTTTATGAAGCAAACAAGGCTTTAATTTTTGATCGAAAAATAGCATATGGTATGCGTCTCGATATTCCTGCAGGAACGGCAATTAGATTTGAACCGGGTGATACAACAGATGTCAAATTAGTGCCATTTGCAGGTTTAAGAAATGCATATGGTTTTAATTCATTAGTTAATGGTTCTTTAAATAGTTAAAACTATGTCTTATAAAATTGATAGAAAAACTTATGCTCAAACTTACGGACCCACCACCGGAGATAGAGTAAGGCTAGCTGATACCGAACTTTTTATAGAAGTAGAAAAGGATTTAACTACATACGGAGATGAAGTTAAATTTGGTGGAGGTAAAGTTATTCGAGATGGGATGGGACAGTCTCAAGTAAGAAGAGCTGATGGAGCTGTAGATACCGTAATAACTAATGCTTTGATCGTAGATTGGTGGGGAATAATTAAGGCTGATGTGGGTATAAAAGATGGAATGATTTTTGAAATTGGTAAGGCTGGCAATCCTGATATCCAGGATAATGTTGATATTGTTATTGGTGCATCAACAGAAGTAATAGCTGGAGAGGGTCATATTCTTACTGCAGGTTCAATAGATACGCATATTCACTTTATCTGTCCCCAACAAATTGAGACAGCACTTGCCTCTGGAATTACAACCATGTTAGGAGGAGGAACTGGACCTGCAACTGGCACAAATGCTACTACTTGTACTCCGGGTTCTTTTCATATTTCAAGAATGCTTCAATCTGCAGAAGCATTTCCCATGAATTTAGGTTTTTTTGGAAAAGGAAACTCAACAAACGAGAGCAATCTTATTGATCAGGTCGAGGCCGGTGCATGTGGATTGAAGCTTCATGAGGATTGGGGAACCACTCCTTCTACAATAAATTCTTGTCTAAATGTTGCAGATAAGTTTGACGTACAAGTATGTATCCATACTGATACTTTGAATGAGGCAGGCTTTGTTGAAGATACCATTAACTCTATTGCAGGAAGAACTATTCATACTTTTCATACTGAAGGAGCAGGTGGAGGTCATGCTCCAGACATTATAAAAATCTGTGGAGAAAAAAATGTTCTTCCTAGTAGTACAAATCCAACTAGACCTTACACAAGGAACACATTAGAAGAACATCTTGACATGTTAATGGTTTGTCATCATTTAGATTCTAAAATCCCAGAAGACATTGCATTTGCTGAATCAAGGATCAGAAGAGAGACTATTGCAGCTGAGGATATCTTGCATGATTTAGGTGCCTTTTCAATTATTGCTAGTGATTCTCAAGCTATGGGAAGAGTTGGCGAAGTAATTACAAGAACTTTTCAAACCGCACATAAAATGAAAGTCCAAAGGGGCCCGCTAACGCAGGATTCTGATAGAAATGATAATTATAGAGTAAAGAGATATATTTCTAAAGTCACAATTAATCCTGCAATAGCTCATGGTATTGATAAACATGTTGGGTCTATAGAAAAGGGTAAAATTGCAGATTTGGCATTGTGGAAACCTTCCTTTTTTGCGGTAAAGCCTGAATTAGTTGTTAAGGGAGGATCTATAGTTTGGTCCCAAATGGGTGATGCAAATGCTTCAATTCCTACTCCAGGTCCCGTACATGGTCGACCTATGTTTGCAAGTTTCGGCCAATCTCTAATTAAGAGTTCTTTTACCTTTTTAAGTAAAAATTCAATTGAACAAAATATTCCAAATAAATTAGGCTTACAAAAGAAATGTATTGCCGTAGAAAATACCAGAAATATCAATAAATCAAACTTAAAACTAAATAGTAAACTACCAAATATTTCAGTTGATCCTCAAACTTATGAAGTTTTTTCTGATGGAGAACTTCTTACTTGTGAACCACTTGATGAAGTCCCAATGGCTCAGAGGTATTTTTTGCTTTAGAAGTTTTTAATTAATTCTTTTTCACTTATCTTTATGTCTTTTGACCCCGCTATAGCTAAATCTTCTTGCAGTTTGTTCTCGCAAGATAGAACTCTTGACCAACTTGGTAATTGAAGTGTAGTAGGACAAGCCAGATAATCTTCTGTAGCAGGTCTTAATAGTTTCGCAAACTTTTGTACTGATAATTCTTCTTCGTGCCTATCGTATGGAAGTTGATTAACTGCTGAATCTAATCCAAATTGTTTTACCCGATCTTCTCCAACTCTTTTGTAGAGAACTTCTAAAGTTGCAAGTTGAGTGCTAGTTAAGGTCTCGGCTTGATGCTCCATGAGACCTCTTAAAACACTTGAAAGTATTTCTGTACACATTTTTTGCAATCCTTCTTTAGAAGAATCTCCAATATTCTTATGTTTGTGATCAAATAAACCTAGGTCAACCTGGGCTATTTTTGAGGTCCTTACGTTTCTATAAACCTCTGATAATAAACCTATCTCTAAACCCCAGTCACAGGGTATTCTTAAATTCATAGCAAGGTCTTTAGTAAAAGCAAACTCACCTGCCAAAGGATATCTAAAGGATTGAAGATATTGTAAAAACGGACCCTTACCAACTAACTGCTCAAGACTTGCTAACAAAGGACCTACGAATAATCTTGTTGCTCTACCTTGCAATTGATTTGTTTCTAGAGATAATCTGCTGTAAAAAGCTTTTACATATGATATTCCATATGATTCATCCAGAAGTGGAAGGATCATTCTTGAAGGATATAAAGGACTAAAAGTTCTTATATCAGCATCAAAAAGAGCAACAACTTCTGATTTTCTAGTCGCAACTCCTATGCCTTGCCATACAGCCCATCCTTTACCTGGAGTTCCTAAAAGTTCTAATCCATTTTTTTCTTGACTTTTTAATAGCTCAATTACAGAGGGAGAATTAGTCCATTGAACGTGAACTGGGAATGGCATAGAGTCAAAAAATGATTTTGCTGCCTTAACTTGCTCAACAGTTTTTGCAGAGAGAGCAATTACTAATTCATTTAAGCCTGTAAGGTTTTTTAAAACTTCTCTTATATCTTTTAATGCTGGACGCTCAAACTCTTCATATAAGCAAGGTATTAAAATGCTAGTTGATCTTCTTTTAAGACTTTTGTTTAATTCTTTAAGTAAATTTCCTGTAACTCCATATTCATGTATTGTTGTGATTAAACCTTGTTGAAAGTCCATTTTCTAATTGATGTGCAGAATGGTATTAATACTTCGATGATTTTTTCAAAGTGAAGCAAATTGATTCAGAGAAAAAATTAGATAGATTAAAAATTGATAAATTGTTAAAAACAATTTATTCAAATAATACTACAGAAGAAATTAATTTTATTTCAAACCAATTATTACAGATTTTAGATGATTTCTCAGAGAAATCTGCTTATGAAGAAATAAGAGATAAAGAAAGGTGGAATGAATCTCATTCAGTTTTGATAACTTATGCAGATAGTATTTATAAAAATGGCGAGGCAACATTAATAACTCTTGGAAAGTTGTTAAGTAAACATTTTGGCAGCCTTTCTAAAGTTGTACATATTCTTCCTTTTCTGAAATCCACAAGCGATGGAGGTTTCGCAGTCTCAAGTTATGATTCCTTAGAAGAAAAATTTGGTGGTTGGGATGATCTCAAAAGTATCTCTAAAAATCATGATTTGATGGCTGATTTAGTACTAAACCATGTTTCATCATCTCATCCATGGGTTCAGCAATTTATTAAATCCCAAGAACCGGGTATATCAAATGTTTTTTCACCGAAACAAAATCTTGATTGGTCAAATGTAGTTAGGCCTAGAAGTTCCTCTTTGTTTTCTCAAATAAATACTGATGATGGCCCTAAACAAGTTTGGACAACTTTTGGGCCAGATCAAATTGATTTGAATTGGCATAATCCTAAAATGACTCTTGAGTTCTTAAATTTAATTACTTCTTATTTATCTAATGGAATTAAATGGTTAAGGCTTGATGCTGTAGGTTTTATTTGGAAAGAGTCAGGGACTACGTGCTTACATTTACCTAAAGCACATTCAATTGTGAAACTCCTAAGAGTTCTTTTAAATAATCTTCTTGATGATGGCGTTTTAATAACAGAAACCAATGTTCCTCAGAAGGAGAATCTATCTTATCTCATTTCTGATGATGAAGCCCATATGGCATATAATTTCCCATTGCCTCCTCTTCTCCTAGAGGCAATTATTACTTCAAGAGCTGATATTCTAAACTCATGGATTTTTGATTGGCCCATATTACCTGAAGATACTACTTTATTTAATTTC
Source organism: Prochlorococcus sp. AG-347-I06 (assembly GCA_003281605.1). Lineage (GTDB taxonomy): Bacteria > Cyanobacteriota > Cyanobacteriia > PCC-6307 > Cyanobiaceae > Prochlorococcus_A. The sequence continues at coordinate 331,616 of QCBM01000001.1, forward strand.
TCTGCATCGCACGATGGTGTTGGGTTAAGAGCTCTTGAGGGTTTAATGAATGAGCAGAGAATTAAGAATTTATTAATTAATTGTGAGAAAAGAGGAGGATTAGTAAGTCATAGACGTTTATCAAATGGTGCTGATAAACCTTATGAATTGAATATTAGTTGGTGGAGTGCAATGGAAGACTCCAGTAGAGATGCTAAAAGATTTCAATATGAGAGATTTATTTTGAGTCAACTATTAGTAATGGCTCTGAAAGGGGTTCCTGCATTTTATTTACCAGCATTACTAGCTTCAGAAAATGATATCAAAAGTTTTTCTATGACAGGTCAAAGAAGAGATCTAAACAGAGAAAAGTTTAAATCAGAAAATCTTTCAGCTGTTTTAAATAATCCTGAATCTAATGCTAATAAAAACTTAAAATATCTTCGTAATGCTATGGATGTCCGATCAGAATTAAAGCAATTTCACCCTTGTTCACAAATGAAATGTTTGTCTAATGGTAGAAGTGATATTGTTGTAATCAAAAGAGGTAAAGGGCCTGAGTCAGTTTTTGCAATCCATAATATGACTGAAAATAAAATTAATTATCAATTGAATGATAATGATTTACCAAAAATAATTGATAATGATTTCAATACCCATGATTTTTTAACATCCACTAAATACAATTGCAAAAATATTAGTCTTGATCCTTTTCAAGTAATTTGGCTTAGTGCTTTATAAAAATGATAGAAAATTCTTCTATTTGGGTAGTAAGTGATGTAGATGGTACTTTAATGGATCACTCATATGATTTATCTCCTGCTAAAGAAACTATAAAAAAACTACAAAAATTATCTATTCCCGTAATTCTTTGTACAAGCAAAACTGCTTCTGAAGTAAAAGTTATTAGAAAGGAACTTAACTTGACGGATCCTTATATTGTTGAGAATGGTGCGGCAATATATGGTGAATCTCTTAAAAGAGTAAATGGAGAAATTATTCTTGGAATAAAATACGAATCTCTTGAAGAAATCTTAAATTTTATTTCTAAAGAAATTGATTACAAACTTACTCCTCTTAATAATCTCACTGATCATGAAGCCACTCAGCTTACAGGTTTAGTAGGTAACTCATTGAACTTAATGCGTGAAAGACACTGGAGCATGCCTTTTTTAAATCCGCCAAGTTATTTAGAAGAGAAAATTAATATCTGTTGTAAAAAATTCAATGTTGATATTTTTAAGGGAAATAGAATGAGTCACTTATTATCTACAAAATCGAATAAAGGTAAAGCAATAAATGCTCTTAAAAAATATTCAAATGTTCATAATATTGAAATTATAGGTTTAGGCGATTCTCCAAATGATTTGCCTTTACTTTTAAACTCAGATATTAAAATAGTTATTCCAGGAATAGATGGACCTAATTTAAATTTACTAGATCAATTAAAAGATTTGGAATTTACTCTGGCTTCTGAACCAAATGGATATGGTTGGAAAAATGAAATCAATAAATTAATAAATAAGCGAGAACTAAATTAGAAAGATGAAAGATTTAGATATTAATTTTCCTCTTGATAAATTTGAAAAATTAATTATTGATATTGGTTGGCAATCTTTGGATGATTGGTTCAATTTTTGGAATAATAAAAGAAATATTCTTTCAATTGATCAATATTGGAACAATAAAGTAAATGATGATTGGATTTGGGGTTTGGCTTTACCTCTTTTATCTCAGGCTTATAAATTTCAAAATAATTTTTCAGATAGAAAAATTATTGGAATTTCAGCTCTGCCCGGCACAGGTAAAACAACACTTGGTAAATGGCTCGAAGCTATATCGTTAAAATTAAACTTCAAAATTGCAGTTATTTCAATTGACGACTTTTATCTCCCGTCAAATGAAATGAAATTAGCAATTAATAATAACCCTTGGAATGTTTCAAGAGGGTTTCCTGGAAGTCACTCAGTAAAATTAATGCATGAAAAATTATTAAATTGGAAGATAAATGGAGAATTAAATGTACCAGTTTTCGATAAATCCTTAAGAAATGGTTTAGGAGATAGATCTCATTGGAGATTAGATAATCCTGATTTATTAATTATTGAGGGATGGTTTTTGGGAATAAAACCCTATTCTGTTGACGTAAATGATCGTCCCATAAATACAACAAATTTGACTTTTCATGAATCATCTTATGTATTAAAAATTCAAAATAACCTAAACGAATATTTGGATATTTGGACTTTAATAGACAATATTTGGCACTTAAAGCCATTGAAGATTGAATACATGAATATATGGAAAACAAATCAGGAAAAAGAAATGTTTTTACAGAAAGGTAACGCCCTTGTAGATGAAAAATTATCTAATTTCTTGAGAATGCTTAATGTCTCAATTCCTCAAAAAAGCTTTGATTTCATAAAATCCTACGCACTTTTGTTAATTGATCAAGAAAGAAATTTAGTTGAGGCTGGATTGAATTTGTAGGATTTTCTAAATTTCTTTTTTTTCAGTAATTTTTTATACATTTTTTTCAGCACTTAATAGTGTTTAATTGTTAATATTTTGCTGTTTAGGGATGGTTGAGTTTTCTTACAAAAATGAAGGTTGTAGGATGGTTGTCTTGAGATGTATTGGCCCATCAAATTTTTTCTTAGAAAGAGTTTTATTCCCAACTGACATTCTTACTTTTATGGCCCCAAATGATTCAAGAGTTGAAATCTGGGGAAATGAATTATATGGCCCCAAGTTGGAAGAGAGAATAAGAGTTTCTGCTGATAACGAAGATTCGACTTTAGTGGCATAGAACAGATATTATCTAATTGTCTTCGAGTCAAAATTTTTTACAAATACCTAGTTTTTATTGATATTATCAAACTAGATTGGTTTTATAGATGAATTATTTTTCTTCCTTTGCAATAGGAGGTTTCGTACCTTCTGCAGCTATCGCTGGAGTTTTACTTTTAGTTGGTTTAGGAGCCTTCTTTTATCTTGGTATTAAAGGACCCACAGATTATTAAACATGAGTTAATAAAATATTTGAAATTTTTTATAACCTTCTTGAATAAGTTAACGCTATGGATTTAACAACTATTTTATTTATATTAAGCTTACCTTTCGTTTTATTAACAGTTTATTTTGGGACAAAAAATGATTTTTACGAGAGTGAAAATTATAAAGGAGATGGTTGTGCCCACGATGTTAAAAGGTAAATTTACTACTAATCACCTCTAAATACACAGGTCCATCTACTATCAAATTGCCAAACTGGTTTGTATATTTCATTAGTAATTTTTTCTCCTGCCTTATTACAAGTATCTAAATCTTTCATGGGAATAGAATGTAAGGAAGGACTCGTTATTCCACTAACCTCTGGCCTGCCTCCAGGCCCTTGTCTATAAGTTCCAATTATTAACCAATACTCAGCTTTCGCAGAACCAGAAAAGATTAAGGAAAAAAGAAAAAATAATATTAAAAAAGATTTTTTTTTCATTTTTTTATACTAGCTTTTAATTTTTAAATGTAAATTGCTATTAATTAATTATGTAATTTAATAATTTTTGGAATATTTAAAATTTGTTTTATATGGATTAATTCAAGGTTTAACTGAATTTATCCCTGTAAGTAGTACAGCTCATTTAAAAGTTATATCTCTTTTTTTAGGGATTGATGATCCTGGAGCATCTTTGTCCGCTACTATTCAACTTGGAAGTGTTGTAGCCATAGCTTGGTATTTTAGGAATGATATTTTTAATTTAAGAAGGCAATCCACCAAAAAATTTCTTGAATATCTCTTACATGAAAGATTATTAAGGTCTATTTTGATTGGTACTATACCAATTGTTTTGCTGGGTGGCGGTATAAAAATATTTATCCCTTCTTTTTTTGAAAACGTTCTTCGTTCTAATTTATCAATAGCTTTGGTCTCATTCCTAATGGCTTTTTTTATGTACTTGGCAGATAGTTCAAAAAGAGGTTTTATTAACATTAAAAATCATAATTATTCAAATAGTTTTTTGATAGGTTTCTTTCAAGCATTTGCAATTATTCCTGGTGTTTCAAGATCGGGGGTCACTATTTCTAGTGCTTTAATATCAGGATGGGAAAGAAGAGATGCTGCGAAATTTTCTTTTCTTTTAGGGATGCCAGCTATTTCTCTTGCTGCGATTGTTGAGTTTATTTCCTCTTTTAATGATTTTTTTTCATTAGGTTTCCCCCCTCTTTTTATTGGTCTTACTACTACATTTTTGTCATCTTTATTAGCAATAGATTTCTTATTAAAGTATTTTTCTTCAAATGGGTTGAAAATATTTATCGTATATCGAGTAATTTTTGGTTTTGTAATTCTTTTGAATTTGTAATTCGATGAAAAAAAATTTTTTGCAATTGTGTTAAGGTTTTAAAAAAAATTCTCTCTAATGAACATTTTTATATCTTTCCAATTAGGTGAAGTTGAAGTTTCAAATCTTACTATATTGGTTTTAGCTTTTTTTTCTTCTTTTACATTCATAGCAGTTGGGATAAGTTCTTATAAACTATACAAATCGCTTATAAATGAAGACGATAAATAATCGGAACGGCGGGATTTGAACCCACGACCCCCACTACCCCAAAGTGGTGCGCTACCAAACTGCGCTACGCCCCGTGTATTTACTATAAAGATTAGATTGATTTAAATGTTATTCTTTATTGGATTGTTATCAGATCTCAATACACACTTGTCAACTTCCCAATTAAAGTTTTCCCATATATGGTCAGCTAATTTATAATTGCTTCCAGTAAAAACTCCTAACTTAACTTTTGTAGGTGAAGCCGAACAATACTGTCTGCTTCCAGCAGATGCAAGATATTGTTGATGGTATTGTTCCGCATAAAAATATGATTCAATCATTTTTATTTCCGTTTCAATTAAACCAAGATTTTTTTTGCTTAGTTCCGTTTGATATTGTTCCTTACTGGCTAATATAGTCTTAATATTATGTTCATTTTTGTAATATATTGCTGATCTATATTGAGGTCCCATATCATTGCCCTGCCTGTTTTTTTGAGTGGGGTCATGACATTCCCAAAACATTTTTAATAAATCACTTACATCTATTTCCCTTTTATCCCAAATAACTCTTACAACTTCTGAATGACCAGTTAAGCCGGAACATACTTCATAATAAGTTGGATTGTTTTTTTCACCTCCAGCATAACCTACAGAAGTTGTGATAACTCCTGGAAGTTTCCAAAAACATTTTTCAGCTCCCCAGAAACAACCGCATCCAAAAATTATTTCATCTTCTTCTACATTAGGATTTTTTTTGATATCTGTTTTTAATACTCTATGTAATGAATAAGCATCATTAGTTAAATTTACCTCCTCATTATTCATAATGTTTTTTAGGAATTTAAGCATAATTAAATAAATTATTATAGGTAAAAAAATTACTTTTAGCTCTCCACAATTTTAGTAGCTAGTTCTCTTTCCCAAAGTTGTTTATATAGCCCATTCACTTTTACTAAATCTTTATGAGCACCTTCTTGTACTATTTCTCCTTTATCCATTACTAAGACTCTATCACAGGTGGCTGCAACAGAAAGTTGGTGACTAATCATTATGATTGTTTTATTACTTCTATCACTCATTTCATCTATTATTCTTGCTGCTGTTTTATTATCTACGCTTGCTAATGCGTCATCAAGAACAACAATAGGAGAATTAACAAGTAGTGCTCTTCCTAGTGCAGTTCTTTGCCTTTGTCCACCACTTAATGTAATACCTCTTTCACCAACAATAGTTTTAAATCTTTGAGGAAAACTATTGATATCATCAATTAATCCAGCTTTTGTAGCGCTTTCTTTAACTAAATATTTTGAAGCTTTGGGTTCTCCAAAACTTAGGTTTTCTGAAATTGTAGAAGTAAATAAAAATGCTTCTTGAGGAACTATTGAAATATTTTTTCTAAGATCACTTAATTTTAAGGTTTTTACATCAATTTCATCTAGAAATAATTGATTATCTGGAATTTCAATAGTCCGTCCTAGAGACTTTGCTAATGTTGTCTTGCCACAACCTACTGGGCCAACTATTGCAATAAGTTCTCCAGGATAAATTTTAAAATTGAGATTATTTAATGAATTAAATTTTGATCCTGGATACTTTATTGTTAAATTTTTTGCTTCTAAAAATCCTTTAACCTTTCTTTTTAGAAATTCAGTTTTTTCTCTATCTACAATATTTGGGTTGTTCTGAAAGATTTCTTCCACACGATCTAAACTTACTTGACCAAGTTGAAAAGTATTTAAGGTAAAACCTAATAGGGCTGTTGGAAAGACAAGCCTTTCTACGTAGAGAATTAAGGCTACTAAACCACCTATCGAAATAAATCCACTCTCTAATTGAAAAGTTCCTAATGATAATAAAATCAATAATGAAATTGAGGAAATCCCTTGTAACAAAGGGAATAGAGTACTCGCTGTTCTTGCAAGTTTTATAGCTGAATTTCGATAGTCATTATTATATATTTTAAATTCTTTTTTCTCAGCATTCTCTTGGGCATAAATTTTAATTGCGCTTATGCCAGAGAGATCTTCTTGTATTAGATCACTAAGTTTTGATAATGATTCTTGTTGTGCTTTTCTTTGCTTAACCATTCTTCCGCCAAATAGACTAACAATTCCAAGAATTAATGGAAATATCATTAAAGCTGATATTGTTAATGTTTTATTTATCGAAAACATTGAAGGGATAGTGAATGAATAAGCTAAGACAATGTTGCACAAGCTTAAAACTGTAAAACCTAAAAGCCTTCTTATGTTTTCAACATCGCTTGTGGCTCTACTGATAATGTCTCCACTACCTTTTTTTTGAATCCATTCTGGATCTTGAATAAGTAAATGGTCAAAAAGTTTTTGACGAAGATTTACTTCTACTTTTCTACCTATGCCGAAGACAATCTGTCTTGAAAATAATCTTATTAAACCCATACAAGTAGCTAAAAATATTAACCACAAAGATTTAGATATAACAAAATCTGAAGAAAACCCATTTTGTAATTGGTCAATTATATTTTTTACTTCTAGGGGTATTACAACACTTAGTATATTTACTAACAAGAGAGCTAAAGCGCCGTATAAGAATTCTTTTTTGTAAGGTCTAAGGTATTTAGATATGACTTTTATCTTTAAATTTTTCATTTTATTTTGCCGATATGATTAAGATAATGTTTCATTTTTGAATATGTGAGCTAATTTTATAAATGATTCAGTATTTATTTATGGGTAACGAGCAAACTCATCCATTACATGAAACGGACAAGAATATTATAGATTCCCTTATCACTAAAAAAACACCAGAAGATCTTGACTTTATAAATTTGGCTAGATTAATAAATCGTTATACCAATTTCCCAGGAGAAATTGAAATTAAAAGCGATATTGAAAAAATCTTAAATTTTTGGAAGATCACTAAAAATGACCTTTTTTCAAAAACAAAATATATCTGGTCAAAAAGCTTCAGGCCTTCTAATACAAATAAAGATTTAGTTGGCTCAGGTTTTGATACCTCAAATTGAATTTTTCTACAAAATTTTTCTTCAATAAATAAATGTCTTCTGATCTATCAAACGCTGAAATCCTAAATAATTTGTTGGAGGGGAGTGACCTTGATGAATTAACTGCTCGATCTTTAATGCAAAGATGGCTTAATGATGATATTTCAGATGTTGAAACAGGAGCTTTTTTGAGTGCTTTGAGGGCTAAGAGCACTACGGGTGTAGAACTAAGTTCTATGGCTGAGGAACTTTTAAATGTATGCGAATTGCCAGTAGCAAGACCAAATTTGTATTTGGTAGATACTTGTGGAACTGGAGGAGATGGAGCTAATACATTTAATATATCAACTGCAGTAGCATTTGTAGCCGCATCTTGTGGGGTAAAAATTGCAAAACATGGAAATAAAAGTGCTAGTGGGAAAGTTGGCTCTGCTGATGTTTTGTTAAATCTTGGTTTGAATTTAAATTGTTCATCAGAAAAAGTAATAAATGCCGTAAGTGAGATTGGAATAACTTTTTTGTTCGCACCTGTTTGGCATAAATCTTTAATAAAACTTGCTCCATTAAGAAAGACCCTCGGAATAAGGACAGTATTTAACCAACTAGGACCATTGGTAAATCCCTTAAGGCCTAATGCGCAAGTTTTGGGTGTTGCTTCTGAGGATCTTTTAAAACCCATGGGAAGCGCCCTTTTAAATATGGGTATGAATAGAGCAATAGTCGTTCACGGTTCTGGCGGCCTTGATGAAGCTTCGCTTCAAGGAAAAAATAAATTAGTATTTATTGAAAATGGTGAATTACGTTTTTCAGAAATAAATATTTCAGATTTTAACCATGAAAATGTTGCTAACGAAAAGCTTGTGGTTTCCGATCTTGACTCTAACAAGGAAATATTAAAGTCTGTTTTAAATGGTTCTGGACAAAAATCTCATATTGATGTTGTTGCATTGAATGTTTCTTTAGTGCTGTGGGCAGCAGGAATTGAGGATAACTTAAATGAAGGATTTAATAAAGCTTTATTTTCGATTAATCAAGGAGATCCATGGAAAAAGTTTTTACACTTAAAAAATTATTTATCAGCAAATTAATTAAATTCATATAGATGATTAATCCATATAAGAAAAACGCAAAATTAGTTTTAAGTAATGGAATTATTTTCCCTGGATTTTATTTTGGTGCTTATGGTACTGCTTTTGGTGAAATAGTCTTTAATACTGGAATGACGGGGTATCAAGAAGTTATTACCGATCCAAGTTATTACGGACAGATATTGACATTTACTTATCCAGAGATTGGGAATACTGGTATTAATTTTGAAGATTCCGAATCTAATACTAATGTTAAAGGGATAATTGTAAGAAATTTTTCATCTAATAACAACAATTGGAGATCCAAAAAGAATTTCAATCAATGGTTAGTTGAAAAGAATATAATTGGTCTCCATGGAATTGATACGAGAGCTCTTGTTAAAATTTTAAGATCTAATGGCTCTATGAATGGAGTTATTACCTCTGAAGATAAAACATTAGAGAGTTGTTTGAAGATAATTCATGATACGCCAAAGATGGAGGGATTAAATTTATCAAACATTGTTTCAACAAAGCAAAAATATTTATGGAAAACTCATACACAAACAAATTTTGATTTAAGAATTAGAAATACTGAATCTTCTAAAAAATTAAAAATTGTAGCTATTGATTTTGGAATTAAAAATTCAATTCTAAATAGACTCGTATCCCATGGTTGTGAAATTTTGGTTTTACCTTCTCGGTCCTCTCTAAAAGATGTTCTATCTAACAAGCCTGATGGTATTTTTTTCTCAAATGGTCCAGGCGATCCTTCTTCTGTTTCTGAAGGTATAGACTTAGCAAAATCACTTATTGAATATGGTGAAATACCTATGTTTGGTATTTGCCTGGGTCACCAAATATTTGGATTAGCATTAGGAGGTTCAACTTATAAATTACCTTTCGGACATCGTGGCTTAAATCATCCTTGTGGTGAAAATAATAAAATTGAGATTACTAGTCAGAATCATGGTTTTGCTATAGATCCTAATTCTCTCTCAAAGGAAATAGTAAGAATAACCCATTACAACCTTAACGATAATACTGTGGCTGGACTAGAAGTTAAAAATAAGCCAATTTTTAGTGTGCAATATCATCCAGAGGCTGGCCCTGGTCCACATGATTCAGATTATTTATTTAAAAAATTTGTTTCTCTAATGTTAGAAAGATGTTGACATATTGTTTTCTTTTGATTTGATAATTACATTTGATACATTAATTTATTGGAGGGATTAAATCATAGAAGATTTCCAGAAGTTAACGGTTTCTTTAAGAGGAAACCTTGATGTTAAGACAAACGTTATTGTCTTTACTTTTAAAGGACAACTTGATGCTTTCTCAGAAAAACAATTTAAGACTTTTGTTACTAATAACTTAAAAAATGAGCTTCCATTTGTTATCGATCTTACAAAAATAGATTTTTTAGATTCCTCTGGTCTTGGAGCTCTTGTTCAGACTGCTAAAGAATGCAAAAAATCGAAACTCGGTTTCTCTGTCGTTGGCAATTCGAGAGTGGCCCAAACAATTAAACTTGTCCGTTTAGGGGATTTTCTTAACTTGAAGTCAAGCCTTGAAGATGCATTAAATTATTTAAAAAATTGAATTATTGGATTCAAAATTTGGTTCCATATGGATCTCCCGAGGATATAGGTGTTATTCAACTTGCTTGGCTTGGAGATTCGGTATGGGAACTTCACCAAAGACTAAGACATGTTCATTTCCCTTTAAAATCTAAAGATCTACATTTATCTGTGGTAAACGAAGTCAAAGCAAAATCTCAATCAAAATCATTAAGTCAAATTGAACATTTATTAAATTCAAGTGAAAAAGATTTAATTAGGCGTGCTAGAAATAAAACTAAAAGATATCCAAAGTCTTCTGAACCTTCCATATATTCCAGAGCAACTGGTTTTGAAACTCTTATTGGCTGGCTATTTTTGAAAGATCCTCAAAGATTATCAAAACTTTTCGAATATTTAGAATTAAAAATGAATTAAACCTATGAAAAATTTCTCCAAAAAAAATTTTACTGGAAAAAATAATAAAGACCACAAAAAAAATTCAAATTTTGGTTATAACAAAAAGAATGAAAATCGTTTAGAAAAAACAGAACAATTTTTGAACAATTATTCAAAAAACAAAAATGTTGAAAATTTAAATAAAAAAGATAAAAAAACTTTTTCATCTTTAAACAGAAAGCCAAGATTTAAATCTAATAGTAAATTTTCTAATAAAAATCTTGATAATAATCAAGATTTTATTGCTAAGAAAAATTTTGATGATTGGATATGGGGTAAACATTCCGTTTACGAAGCTCTTAGTAGTGATAGAGCGATTAATAGGATTTGGTGTACTTCGGAGATCTTTTCTTCAGATAAATTCTATATTTTGCTTAAGGACCTTAAAGCCAAAGGAGTCTTAATTGAAGAAGTTTCTTGGAATAGGCTTTCGCAATTAACTTATGGTGCTTCACATCAAGGTGTTGCATTGCAGTTAGCATGTTCTAAAACAATATCCCTAGAACAATTAATCGATTTTTCTAAACACAACTGTACAAATCCTATAATACTTGCTTTAGATGGTATTACTGATCCACATAACGTTGGAGCGATTATAAGATCAGCGGAAGCATTTGATTGCAAGGGCATCATCATTCCTCAGAGAAGATCTGCTGGATTGACCGGAACAGTCGCCAAGGTTGCAGCGGGAGCTTTAGAACATTTGCAAGTAAGTAGAGTTGTAAACTTAAATAGAGCGCTTGAGGATCTTAAGAAAAATGGTTTTCTTGTTATTGGCTTGTCTGGAGATGGTCAATTATCAATATCAAATTTTTTAGAAAAAGCCCCCTTAGTCGTTATAGTCGGCTCTGAAGATAAGGGTATTTCTCTGCTTACTCAAAAAAAATGTGATTTTCTATTAAGCATTCCTCTTAAAGGTAAGACTTCAAGTTTAAATGCTTCTGTGGCGGCCGCCATATCCCTCTTTCACTTGACAGGTAAATAATTTATTTGTTACTGATCACTTTTTAAAGACCTCTAAAATGTTGTTGTTTCAATATATTTATGTGATTAATAAAAAAATCTTGAATTTTCACTAAAAAATTGTATAGAATTTAACAAGAATTGATGGTCATATAGACCAAAAAAATTGATTAGAAATTTTGGAAACAAACTTGGATTAGCCTGGTGGGCTAAAATCGAGACAGATGAACCTAGTGCTACTTACTGGTTCGGTCCATTTATAACTAAACGCAGCTTAAATGAAAATATGCCTTCTTTTATTAAAGATCTCTCTGATGAAGGGGCTAAGAATATTAAACATAGTTTGGTACGTTGCAAAAAAGATGAACCACTAACAGCTTGATAACTTTAATTTTAAGAAATAATTTAAGAAATGAATTTTAATTCTTTCAGAAAGGAAATCTTTAGCAATAATGCTTCCGTCAAGGAACTAGTTAATGATATTTTTGCCAAAATCGATCAAAAAGATCCTGAAATTAATTCATATATTTGTACTACAAAAGATAGTGCTATATCGCAGGCTGAGAATATAGACAAATTAATTCAAAATAATGAAGACCTCCCCCCGCTTGCTGGGATACCAATTGCTGTTAAGGATAATATTTGCACTAAAGGTGTTGCAACCACATGTGCAAGTAAAATGCTCAAAAATTTTGTTGCACCTTATGAAGCTACAGCTTCAAGTAAATTATGGTCTTCAGGGGGAATTTGTTTAGGAAAAACAAATTTAGATGAATTTGCAATGGGTAGTTCAACCGAAACTTCTCTATTTGGTGTTACTTCAAATCCTTGGGATATTAATAGAGTGCCAGGGGGAAGTTCTGGCGGTAGTGCTGCTTCAGTTGCTGCTGGATTTTGTGCAGCTGCGATAGGCTCTGACACAGGAGGATCAATAAGACAGCCAGCATCTTTTTGTGGGGTTGTAGGTCTTAAACCTACTTATGGCAGAGTTAGTAGATGGGGACTAGTAGCATTTGCTAGCTCTCTTGATCAAATTGGCCCAATTACAAATACGGTTTCAGATGCTGCTGAAATACTTTATTCGATATCTGGTAAAGACCCCTTTGACTCAACATGTCTTGATAAACCAGTGCCAAATTATTTGGCTGATTTAAATAAATCCATAAAAGGTTTAAAAATTGGAATCATTAAAGAATGTTTTGAACACCCAGGCCTTAATTCAGAAGTTAAGGAATCTGTTCTTTCTGGAGTTGATAGATTCAAAACTTTAGGAGCTGAAATTATCGAAGTTGAATGTCCAAGATTTAACGACGGAATTGCAACATATTATGTCATCGCACCATCTGAAGCCTCTGCAAATCTAGCTAGATACGATGGAGTCAAATATGGCTACAGATCGAATGATGGTTTAAATCTTATAGATATGACATCTAAAAGTAGAGCTGAAGGATTCGGAGATGAAGTGCAAAGAAGAATTTTGATAGGGACTTATGCTTTATCAGCTGGATACACAGATGCCTATTATAAAAAGGCACAGAAAGTTAGGACACTTATAAGAAAAGATTTTGATAATGCTTTTAAGAAAGTAGATCTTTTATTAACCCCAACTTGTCCAACTACCGCGTTTTTGAAGGGTGATTTCGTCAATGATCCACTTTCAATGTATTTGTCTGATTTATTAACTGTTCCCGTTAATTTAGCCGGACTCCCTGCAATAAGTATTCCTTGTGGTTTTGATACTAAAGGATTACCTATAGGAATGCAATTGATAGGAAATGTATTAGAAGAAGATAGAATATTGAATGCCGCAAATATATTTGAAATTGATGCTCAGGTAATAAATAATAGAGCTTTATTCTAAATTTGTATTAATAATTAATTTGTAATCACAAAGTATAGATCTTTTAGAAATTTTCTCTATCTTATATATATAAATTATTTGAATATGGGTTTCGTTCCACTTCATAATCATAGTGACTACAGCTTACTTGATGGAGCCAGTCAAATTTCTAAAATTGTAGATAGAGCCTCTGATCTTGGAATGGAATCTATAGCCCTTACTGATCATGGAGTTATGTATGGTGTTCTTGACTTGGTCAAGAAGTGTAATGAGAAAGGTATAAAACCAATTATTGGTAATGAAATGTACATAATTAATGGTTCTATTGATGATCCTCAATCTAAAAAAGAAAAAAGATATCATTTGGTGGTTTTAGCAAAAAATTATACTGGTTACAAGAACTTAGTGAAGTTAACAACAATAAGTCACCTAAATGGGATGAGAGGTCGAGGTATTTTTTCTAGACCATGTATTGATAAATCTCTTTTAAGTAAATATAGTGATGGTCTAATAGTTTCTACAGCTTGTCTTGGTGGAGAGATACCTCAGGCTATCTTAAAAGGTAGATTAGACGTAGCAGAGGATATAGCTCTTTGGTACAAACAATTATTTGCTGATGATTTTTATCTAGAAATTCAAGATCACGGTTCTATTGAGGATAGAATTGTCAACGTTGAATTAATAAAAATTGGGAAGAAGCACCATATAAAAGTCATCGCTACCAATGATGCGCATTACTTATCAAATATGGATGTTGAAGCACATGATGCTTTGCTTTGTGTATTAACAGGAAAATTAATAAGTGATGAAAAAAGATTGAGATATACCGGTACAGAATATATTAAAAGTGAAAGTGAAATGCTTGAACTTTTTAAAGATCATATTGATGATGATTCAATTAATGAGGCAATAAACAATACAGTAGAAATTTCTCAAAAAGTCGAAGTATTTGATTTATTTGGAAATTATAGAATGCCAAAATTCCCTCTTGACGAAGATATAGATTCATTTTCTTTTCTAACACAATTATCAAACAAAGGTCTCTTAAAAAGACTTAAAAAAAACAATCTTACGGAAGTTGATGAAAATTATAAAAATAGACTATCTACAGAATTAAAAATTATAAAGGATATGGGGTTTCCTGATTATTTTTTGGTTGTTTGGGACTACATCAAATTTGCTAGGGACAACTCTATTCCAGTAGGACCTGGTAGAGGTTCTGCGGCAGGCTCATTAGTAGCCTATGCTCTTCAAATCACAAATATAGATCCTGTTGAGCATGGATTGTTGTTCGAAAGATTTTTAAATCCTGCAAGAAAGTCTATGCCAGATATTGATACGGATTTTTGTATTGATAGAAGAAATGAAGTTATTGATTACGTTACTAATCGCTATGGAGAGGACAAAGTTGCGCAAATAATTACCTTCAATAAAATGACTTCTAAGGCTGTTTTGAAAGACGTTGCAAGGGTTCTAGATATTCCTTATGGAGAGGCCGATAAATTGGCTAAATTAATTCCTGTTGTAAGAGGGAAACCTTATAAACTAAATGAAATGATTGATAAGAATTCTCCTAGCCAAGAGTTTAGGGATAAATACATTAATGATAATCGGGTCAAAAAATGGATTGATTTGGCTTTAAGAATTGAGGGGACCAATAAAACATATGGTGTTCATGCTGCAGGAGTTGTTATTGCATCAGATCCTCTTGATGAACTTGTGCCACTACAAAGGAATAATGAAGGACAAGTTATAACCCAATATTCGATGGATGATATTGAATCGCTTGGATTATTGAAAATGGATTTCCTGGGTCTTAAGAATCTTACGATGATTGAAAAGACAGTTTCTCTTATTAATCAATCTACTGGAAGGAAAATAAACATTGATGAGTTACCACAAAATGATGGTAAAACCTTTGAGCTTATCGGAAGAGGAGATCTTGAAGGTATTTTTCAACTTGAATCATCCGGCATGAAACAAGTCGTTAAGGATTTCAAACCTAACTCTCTAGAGGATATTTCCTCCATACTAGCTCTTTATAGACCTGGTCCTCTTGATGCAGGCCTTATACCAAAATTTATAAATCGAAAAAATGGGAACGAAAAGATTGACTTCCCTCATCCTTTTATTAAGTCAATTCTCACTGAAACCTACGGAATTATGGTTTACCAAGAACAAATCATGAAAATTGCTCAAGACCTAGCCGGTTATTCTCTAGGTGAGGCTGATTTACTTCGAAGAGCGATGGGGAAAAAGAAAGTTTCTGAAATGGTAAAGCATAGGAATATTTTTGTAGATGGTTCCAAGAAAAAAGGTGTTAATGAAAAATTAGCAAATGATCTTTTTGATCAAATGGTTTTATTTGCAGAATATTGTTTTAACAAAAGCCATTCAACAGCTTATGGTGCTGTAACTTATCAAACTGCATTTTTAAAAGCCCATTTTCCTGTTGCATATATGGCAGCCCTTTTAAGCGTAAATTCTGGATCTAGCGACAAGATGCAAAGATATATTTCCAATTGTTATTCGATGGGTATAGAAGTTATTTCACCAAGCATTAATTTTTCTGGGGTTGATTTCACTATTAAGAATAATCAGATTTTATTCGGGCTATCTGCAATTAAGAATTTAGGAGATTCTGCAATAAGAAATATAATTGAAAACAGAAATAGTTTTGGGATCTTTAAGTCATTATCGGATTTGTGCGATCGTTTACCTTCTAATGTTCTTAATAAAAGAAGTCTTGAATCTTTAATTCATTGTGGAGCACTAGATGAGTTTTCAAATGATAATAATAGGGCTCAGTTATTGTCAGATCTCGAACATGTTATTGAGTGGGCCTCTTCAAGAAATCGTGATAGATTATCTGGGCAAGGAAATCTATTTGACTCTAAAGAAGAGTTTTCTAATGTTGCTTTTTCAGATTCACAATTAACTAAGGTTGATGATTATTCACTAATTGAGAAGTTGAAGTTAGAAAAACAGTTATTAGGATTTTATTTATCTGATCATCCTTTAAAACATTTAACTAAGCAAGCTAAACTTATATCTCCAATAAGCATTTCGCAGTTAGAAGAAACAAATGATAGAACCAAAGTCTCTTTAGTTGGAATGATCCCTGATTTGAAGCAAATTACAACGAGAAAAGGAGATAGGATGGCTATAGTTCAGTTAGAAGATCTTTCTGGAAGTTGCGAAGCAATAGTTTTTCCAAAAATCTATGTCAGATTATCAGAATTTCTTCTGCCTGATACAAGATTATTGATATGGGGAACAATTGATAAAAAAAGTGATAAGACTCAATTAATAATTGATGATTGTAGAGAAATCGATAACCTTAAATTGCTAATTATTAATCTTGAAAGATCTCAAGCATCGGATGTAAGGGTACAAAATACCTTGAGAGACTGTTTAATTAAATTTAAACCCGAAAAAGGTAAATGTGGAATCAAGATTCCAGTTTTAGCTGCGGTAAGAAATAATAATAGTGTTACTTACGTTAAATTTGGTGAACAATTCTGTATTGGAGATATTCAAGGAGCTCGCAAATTATTAGAAGATAAATCATTCCAAGTTAATTTGAAATCCTTAGTTTCCTAGATTAACTTTTGTCCTCAAAATTTTGAGTTGCAGGTTTAAAGGCAGCTTTTGCACGTTGTATGTTCATTGGTATATTTTCAATACCAAAAAAAGATCCAGGCTCTTTATCCCAACTTGCTGATAATATTCCAAAACTCAATCCTGCTAGACCTAACAAGAAAAACAATGCTGAAATTGCAATTGTTGAAGAAGGAGGTATTTCAGCAATATTTCTTGTAACTATAATGTAGCTAACTACAAAAACAGACATTCCTAATACTGTCGGTATTCCAGCTGTAAAAATTATTCTTCTTGCCATTCTGTCAGCAACATATTTTGGGATGCCACTTGATGATCGCTTTGGCAAGGTTACAGGAATGGTTGTTTTTTCTAGATTAGCGAAAGCAGTTGCTTCAGAATAGTTTTTTTTCTTCTTATTTTGTGTCTTTTTTTTTGATTGCTTTTTTTTCATTAATTGAGATCATCCTCTGATTCCAATTTTCTTAACTAGTTCTTGATATTTCTGAACGTTTTTGTCTTTTAAGTAAGACAGTAATCTTTTCCTTTTACCAATCATTTTTAATAATCCTTGCCTTGAAGCGAAATCATGAATGTTTCCTTGAAGATGGTCACTTAATTTCGATATTCTTTTAGAAAGCATTGCTACTTGAACTTCAACTGAACCTGTATCAGTTGCATGTACTTGATGATTTTCAATCAGCTTCTGTTTTTCAGCTGTATCTAATGACATAAATTTGTTTCTTTTTATCTATGATACTACGTCATCTAGCTATATTACTACTATCCTGATCCAGATAATGCATAGCTAATTTCAATAGTTTTTCAAATGATAAATTATTTTCTTTTTTACCCAGGAGATCTATTTCTTTAATAATAATTGGCAAAATAGTATTTATTTCTTTGTTTTTGTAACTTAATGATTGAAGGGTTAACTGAAGGTCTTCTATCATTTTCTTTATCTCAGGATCCTTAATCTTAGATTCATCTTTGCTTTTTTGTTCTGAAAATTGAATTTCACTTTTAAATTTACTTTTAAATTCTAAAATTAACCTATCACTCATTTTTTGTCCTATACCAGGTACAGAACAAATTAATTTATTGTCTTTTGTTTTAATTGCATTTATAACTTCACTAATAGAAAATTTGTTTAAAATCCCAATACCAATTTGAGATCCTACACCTCGAATACTTAAAATTTCAATAAAGAAATTCTTTTGATCCTTTGATGTAAAGCCAAATAATAAATCTGAATCTTCTTTCTTAATATGTTTTATCCAAAGAGTTATGTTTTTATTTGATATCTGATTTGTTTTTAATTTGAGAAAGAAGGATTCTAGTATTTGTATTTCGTATCCTAATCCTTGACAATTTATTAAAACAAAAAATTTTTGATTAATTTGCCATAATTCAACCAAATCTCCATTAATCCAACTAATCAATTAACCACCATCCACCTGACATCCAATTAGCGCTCCTGCTGTCCCGCCAGCAGGTACAGCCCAAAATCGGTCTTTCCCTCTAGACGAAGATAGTGCTATTCCAGCACCAAGTATGCCTCCAATAACAGATCCTTCACTACAGTCATTATCATCTATTTTTTCAGCTTTACTTTGACCTCCACAAGGTATTACAACGTCTATTTCATAACTTTTTACGTAGCCTGGATTTGATTTCGTTCCAGGAATGTACTCCTCTCTATATTCAGTTCTTGTACAAGTTACTGACTTTGGGGTTGTTGCATTAACTTGCACAATAGGAGAAAAACTAAATAATAAAGCTAAATAGAAAAATTTCACTTTTTTTTATTCACTACTAATATTCTATGTCCTTTTGATTATTTTGGTAGTGGATAAAATAGTTCCTAATAAAACTAGTGAGGCGCCTAATAAAAAATTTATGTTTATTATTTCACTAAAAAATAAAACCCCCCAAATTGAACCGAATAGTACTTGCAAATAGTTGATTGTTGATGCTTCAGAAGCAGGTAAATTTTTTAAACCTATTGTTAAGAAAGTCTGACCTAATTGAGTAAATATGCCAATACCAATTATCCAAACTAATTCAGTCCAATTTGGGGTAACCCAGTTAATTAATACAATTGGCAATAATGTTATAAAAGAGACAAGTGGAAAATATTCAATAATTACATAAACATCTTCAGTAAATGAAAGTTTCTTAACCGTAACGTAAGCTAATGCAGTGCATATTGCTCCAAAAAAAGCTATTAAAATCGAAGCATTTTCAATTTCAACGTTTATATTTGATAATTGAATTGGATTTAAAATTACTAATATTCCAATCCAACCAATAATTAAAGCAATAATTATATTCCGAGTAATTTTTTCATTTATAAACACCCCAGCAAATATAGAAATAAAAATAGGATATGTGTATTGAATTACAGTAGATATACTAAGAGGCATATTTCTAATAGCATAAAAAATACAAATTAAAGCTAAAGTTCCTAAAACACCTCTTATGATAAGTAATGGTCTATTTTTGCCCCGTGGATCTATCTTTTTTAGATTAATTATGAATAATGTAATCATTAAACTTAACAATGATCTGAAAAAAACTAATTCATAAATAGGTATCCTTTTATCAATATTTTTTACGCACAAAGTCATCAAACTAAAGAAGAATGAGGCAAATACCAAATTAAACTTATTCAATGAATTAAATTTTTTTTCAATTTCTGCGATACTTATCATTTAAAAAATAGTTTTATTGTGAAATTAAGTAGATTCTTATTTCATTTTGACCTATAACAAATAAATCATTATTTGTTCTTTTATAAAATCTCAATGGTTCATTCTATACACCCAAGAACTGTTCAAGAGGTTAAGGAAAAGGCAGATATTGTTGACGTTATATCTGAACATATTGTTCTCAAAAAGAAAGGCAAGGAATTTGTAGGGATATGTCCTTTTCATGATGATACTAAGCCATCTATGACAGTATCACCAAGTAAACAATTCTATTATTGTTTTTCTTGTGGTGCTGGTGGCAACTCTATTAAATTTTTAATGGAATTTACTCGTGCAAATTTTTCTGATGTTGTACTTTCTCTAGCTAAGAAAAATAATATTAATGTTGAAAATCTTGAAGGTCCCCAAGTAGAAGCATATAAAAAACAATTATCTAGAAAGGAAGAACTTTATAAAATATTAAGAGTCACTAAAAATTGGTTTAAGTCTCAATTAAATAATTCTCTAGGTGTTGTAGCTATGGACTATTTAACATCAAAGAGAAAATTGAGTAATAAAATTATTGATGACTTTGAATTAGGTTTTGCCCCAAATTCATGGAATGATTTATTTAACTACCTATCCAAGGTAGAAAAATTTCCAATTAATTTAATTTTGGCCTCAGGTCTAGCAATTTCAAAAGATAATTCCGACAAGATATATGATCGTTTTAGAAATCGATTAATCGTTCCAATACATGATATGCAAGGAAGAGTAGTTGCCTTTGGTGGTCGATCTCTTGATGGACAGGAACCAAAGTATCTTAATTCTCCTGAATCAGAGATATTTGAAAAAGGGAAAATGTTGTTTGCATTTGAAAAAGCATCTAGCAATATAAGGAAAAAAGATAAAGCTATTATTGTTGAAGGATACTTTGATGTAATTTCTCTTCATGCAAAAGGTATTAATAATTCTGTAGCTTCCCTAGGTACCGCATTAAACAAATACCAAATTTCTCAATTATGCAGATGTACAGATAATAAAAATATAATTTTGAATTTTGATTCTGATAATGCAGGAATATTAGCTACAAAAAGAGTAATAAAAGAAGTCGAAAGCTTATCTCTCCATGATCAAATTAATCTAAAGATACTTCAACTTAATGACTTTAAAGATCCTGATGAGTTTTTGAATAACCATACTCCAGAGGATTACTTTAATTTAATAGATAATTCAACCTATTGGATTGATTGGGAGATTGATCAGATTTTTAAAGACAAAGATTTAACTAAGTCTGAAAATTTCCAGAGTGTAATTTCTTTACTAGTAAAATTGTTGAGTAAATTACCACAATCATCAACCAGAACGCATTACTTACAAAAAGTTTCTGAACGATTGAGTAAGGGACAAGCAAGGTTAGCGATACAGTTTGAACAAGATTTACGAAATCAAGTTAAGGGATTTCGTTGGCACGGTAGATCAAAAAAATTTGAACAACCAAATGAAACATCTCGCCGTGAGAAAAATGAATCTGAAATAATTTTTTATTATTTGCATTGCCCTGATCTTCGGCTTTTCATTCGCGAAGAATTTCTTAAAAGAGAAATTAATGCTTTTAGCACTAAATTTATTCAAAATTTGTGGGAAATTATTTCAAAAATTGAACAAACTAATTTGGGTTTAAATTATTTAAATGAATTAAAACAATCAAACAGTCAAACTTTACAAAAAGAGTTTTCTGCTATTAACTTAATTTCACTTCTAGCTGACTACTTAGCTATTAATATTCCTGATTCATCAAATAAAATTAATAATTTTGTTAACCCAAATGAATTATTTTTAACATTACTGAATAACCCTAAAGATAATTTACTTGGAACTTTATCACTACTTGAGAAATATAATTCTTTAAAAAGATGTAGACATTTGATCGAATCTTGGGGATCTCAAAGATTGAAAACTTTAGAAAATTGTATATCTATCTTGATTGATAATCCCTCTTCAGGTTTATCAGAGACTAATAAAGAGATAGATGATCTTTTTAAGGAGTTAAACTCAGATGCTATTAAATTTCAGGAATTATATTATCTAGAAAGACAACATATGAATTTTTTAGATAAACAGCGCTGTGGCAATTTTGTTGCTAGTTAACATGTTTTATTTGAATTTATAGACAGTATTTTTTAATAAAGTCTTTTACTTTTTTTGGTTTATCTTCAAGAACATAAGCTTCTACTTCTTTTGCATAAGTTCCAGAAAAATTTGAAGTAGAAAAATCTAACGCTTTTCTCTTACTTTGATGCAATTTACTTTCTAATTTTTTTATATCTCCTATTATTTTATTATCATTACATTTTTGTATAGCATGAGTTGCTTCATGCCTTAATGCTTTTCTTACTGCCAATTCTGTTTTGAAGTTATCTTTATTTGGTTGTTGTTTTTTATTTCTATAATTCGTTTTCTTTTTTGCATTTTCAGTACAAATTATTATTTTATTTTCTTCAAATTTATGTAGCCCTTTTATTTCTTTGTTTAAGAGACATTCAATTTTATTTTCTTCAACTATGTAGTTTGCTTTTATTAATAAGTCAAGAATCTCTTTATCTAATTTGCTTAAAAATATTATAAATTCCATTCTACTTTGTTTACTTCACTATAGTTGGGATTTGTTCTATATCAGTTGTAGATGAGCGACTTAAGAAATTCTTATTCATTGCCCAACTTTGTGGATTTTTTGTAATGGCCCATGTAATTGCATTGTTATTAAATCTTTTATTTAATAAATCAATTGTTCTCATAAGATTTACTGATTTTTTTAGGTCTTTCTGAGATTTGTAATTAACAAATGATTGCTGTAAATATTCGCTATTTGTTAAATCCTGCATTAAAACTCCAGCTTTTGAGAATTTATATTCGGGATTATAAATTTCTTTAGATAATTCAACTACTATTTTTAAAATATTGTTTGTGTCATCTGTTGCATTTGTAAGTTTTCTATGAGCACTTCTTTGATAATTTTGACTTGAGTATTTACTGGTTCTGGCAAATACTCTAATATTAGATGATTGTAAATTCTGACTTCTCATTTTTTCAGACGCTTTTATTGCGTGAGTTGCCAGTGCTTGAGTTAAGTCTTCTAATTTTGTGATAGGCGTGCCGAAACTCCTGCTCACCTGAATTTCTTTTTTTGATTTCTTGTTTTTTTCTATGGGTAGGCATCTATGGCCTTTCAGTTCTAATTGCAGTCTTTTCCCTACGATGCCTAATTTCTTGATGATTTCATTTTCTTCCATATCTCTTAATTCTCTCGCATTTTTAATACCTTTACTTTGCAACCAATTAGAGGTTTGTTTCCCTACTCCCCATATCTTATCTATACTAATTCTTTTCAAATAATTATTCTCATTTTCGGTTCTAGCTAAATCAAATATTCCAGCTGAATAATCAATATTTTTAGCTAGTTTATTAGCAATTTTTGCTCTTACTTTATTTTCTCCTATTCCTACTGTTATTGTAATCCCTAGATTCTGATATATTAATGATCTTATGCTTCTTGCCCAAGGATATAGATTTTCATCATTAGGTCTAGAAATAGAGACAAATGCTTCGTCAATAGAATAAATTTCTATCTGTTCACAGTAGTTTTTCAGTAAATTCATTAGTCTTCTGCTCATATCGCCGTAAAGCGAGTAGTTTGAGCTTAAGACTGCTACATCTAATTTATTTAATCTTTCTTTGACCTTAAAATACGGAGTTCCCATTTTAATTTTTAAAGCTCGCGCTTCAGGACTTCTCGCAATGATACATCCGTCATTATTAGATAAAATTACTACTGGTTTATGTCTCAAATGAGGATTAATATTTTGTTCACATGACGCGTAAAAATTATTAGCATCTATAAGAGCTATTGCATTAATATTTGAAATTCTCATAAATAGCTATGTATTGAATAAATAACAACTCCCCATATCTGTACATCAATATGGTTTTTAAATCTAAAATCAGGATAATTATGATTTTCTGCTTTTAAATATAATTCATTATTTTTTATAGATAATCTTTTTATTGTAAATTCTCCGTCTATCATTGCAATGATGATATTCCCTGGCCTGGCTATTAAGCTCTTGTCTACTATTATTAAATCTTTATCTTTAATTCCTGCATTTATCATTGAGTCACCTTTAACTCTAAGAAAAAAAGTGCTAAACGGATTTGATATTAAATGTTCATTTAAATCAATATTTTCTTCTGTATAGTCATCTGCAGGAGAAGGAAACCCTGCTGATACCGAATCAGTTAATAAGGGGATTTTAAATTTTTTAATAGCTGAATCAAAAGAATCCAAGATTTAAATTAGTAGTATATATGTACTATATAGCAAAAAACAAAAAAATGGTTAGTTATTAAACTTTTATAGATTAATTTTAGATTGAATCTAATCTTTTTAAGAACGATGGTAAGGGGAGTTGTTAGATATAGAAATAGCTCTATAGATTTGCTCGATTAGTATTAATCTAGCTAATTCATGAGGAAAAGTTAAAGGAGACAGGCTTAGTACAAGATCTGATTTTTCTTTTATATCTGAACTAACTCCATCAGTATCACCGATTAAGAAATTAATTTTTTTATTTTTAAAATTCAAGAGTAAGGAACTTAGTTCAATTGAATTAAACTGTTTTCCTTCTTCACTTAAGCAGATAATAATATTGTTATTGGATCTAAGATTATTTAAATTAAAAGTCTTTAACTCATTAATGATAAGTTCAGGCATTCTTTTTTTGTATTGATTAATTCCATCTCTAATCCAAAGTTTCTTTATTTTGCCGATAGCATAAATTGCTAATCTATTACTCTGAAGCATAAGTAAATATAAAAACTAATTATTCATCAAGAAGATAATTAAATTCATCATATAGTTCCTCTTCGGTTGTTAATTTCTTGGAAAAAATATCTTTTTTAGAATTCATATTAATTTGATTAATCTCACTTTTTCTTAGTGAATTATTAACGTTAGAAGTTTCTTCCAAAGTTTCTGAATTATCAATTAACGAATAAAAAATTTTATTGGGATCTTCTGAATTAAGTGAATTGGTGATTAAATTATCATTATGAGTCAAATTTGTGTAATTATTTATATTTTTACTTTCGTTATTTAAATTTTTCTTTTTTTTAAAATTATTGAGTTTATCTAGATTTTTTTTTGATAAGCTCATGGTATAAAGTATTAAATAAATTCATATTTAATTTAAACATATTATTTATCTTTTAGATGAATTCTAAAAACTATCATCAAAAAAAAAGATTTGGACAACACTGGTTGGTAAATAAAAAAATATTAGAAAAAATAAAAGAAATTGCTGTCCTTAATGAAAATGACTTTATTTTAGAAATTGGTCCTGGTAAAGGAGCTCTAACATCTAAGTTATTAGATTCAGAAATTAAAAAATTATATGCAATTGAATTAGATAAAGATTTAATAAATTTATTAAATAATAAATTCAATAATAATGATAAGTTTTCACTGCAGCAGGGAGATATTCTTTCTGTAAATTTAGATTCGATCAATGAGAAAATTACAAAAGTGATTGCAAATATTCCTTACAATATAACTGGCCCAATATTGGATATTTTCATAGGTCGATTAGGCATTATAAGAAACTGTAATTACGAAAAAATAATATTTTTAATGCAGAAAGACGTTGTAGATAGGATTTTATCAAAAGAAGGTAGTCCCAATGCTGGTGCGCTTAGTGTAAGAATGCAACTTCTTTCAAAAATAAAGAGAATATGTGATGTCCCCCCCTCATCATTTAGTCCGCCTCCAAAAGTTTTTTCTTCTTTAGTAGTTTTCGAACCAATTAAAAATGATTTAAGATTAGATACTAGTATAGAAAAATATATAGATAAACTTCTACGAATTTCATTTAATTCAAGAAGAAAAATGCTTAGAAATACTCTTAATTCAATACTTTCAAATGAAGAGATAAATGAATTATCTGAATCCTCAAAAGTCTGTTTTAATTTAAGACCACAAGATATTTCAATTGACCAATGGATTAAGCTTGCAGAAAATTGTATTAAAATTAAAAAATAAAAATTTGATTATATGCAAGATATAGCTAAAACGAAAATTAATATAAAATCTCCTGCCAAAATAAATTTGCACCTTGAAGTTATTGGTAAAAGGGAGGATGGATTTCATGAGTTAGCAATGATTATGCAAAATATCGATCTCTCCGATTATTTAGAATTTGAAATTAATAATAAAGGTTTAATTAAACTTGAGTCTGATTGCGATGATTTAAGTTTATCTGATGATAACTTAATTGTTAAATCGGCAAATCTATTAAGGAAAAAA
Source organism: Prochlorococcus sp. AG-347-I06 (assembly GCA_003281605.1). Lineage (GTDB taxonomy): Bacteria > Cyanobacteriota > Cyanobacteriia > PCC-6307 > Cyanobiaceae > Prochlorococcus_A. Next base: position 357,672 of record QCBM01000001.1, read on the forward strand.
TCAAATATAGATTATGGTGCGAATATATTTTTAAGAAAAAATATTCCAATTGGTGCTGGATTAGCTGGAGGATCCAGTAATGCAGCAGCAACATTAATTGGTCTTAATAAGTTATGGGATTTAAATTTAGATCAAGAAACATTATGTTCATTAGCATCGACTTTAGGATCTGATATTCCCTTTTTTATAAATGGTGGTATTCAATTATGTTTTGGAAGAGGAGAAATTTTGGAGAAATTAGATTCAAATTATGAATATGGAGTAATTCTTTTAAAAAATCGAAATGTATCAGTATCTACAGCTGAAACTTATAAGAAATATAGTAATAGATTTTGTGATCAATATCTTACTGATAGAGAAATGATTGAGAACATAAGAAAAAATTTAAGAGATAATGGTTTAAATAACTTAAATTTGAATAATCAACATTTATATATTAAAAATGATTTGCAGTTAGTTGTTGAAAATGAAAATGATTCTGTAAAACAGGCATTATATTTACTTTCTAAATTAGAAAATTGTCTCACATTTTCAATGAGTGGATCAGGACCTACTTGCTTTGCGCTCTTTAAAGATATAGAGATTGCAAAAAAAGAATTAACTGCAAATTATAAATTATTTAGAAATAAGGGTTACGATTCATGGGTTTGCACTTTCCTTGAAAAGGGAATAACATTCATTTAAATTTTTTTTATACAAAATTTTATTGTGGCTGATAATAGTACTGAGAATATTGAAAAAAACATTCCTGAAAAAGGACCGTTAAATTTTATTGTAGGTTCATTAACAAGTTTTTTATTATTTATATTTTTTTATTTTTTAAGTAATAAAATTGCAATTTATTTTTCAGTACATAAACCATCTAATTCTTCTGAAATAGTCCAAAATATTTCTTCTAGTATTAATACCTTGATAATTGGATTATCATTTTTGCTAACTTTCTCTTTTGCTTTTATAGGTATAGGACTTTTTATTGTATTTATTCGCAGTTTTTTTCTGAAGAAAAATTGAATTGCCAATATTATTAAGAAAACACTTTCTTTTAATGTCTTTACATGACTTAGGTCTTTTAGTACTTTTGCTGTCACCTGGAATGATTTTATCAATATTACTACTCATAACCTTTGCTGAAGGAGGTTGAATTATCCAAAATGGTAGGATTATATATGTGATTAATTAGGTAATTAATTGTGGCTGGAACATTATTATTTAATGCTTTGAAAGAGGCAATTGATGAAGAAATGGCAAATGATGTAAATGTTTGCGTTATGGGGGAAGATGTTGGTCAATATGGAGGATCTTATAAGGTAACTAAGGATTTATATGAAAAATATGGAGAGTTGAGAGTCTTAGATACTCCAATTGCAGAAAATAGTTTTACGGGTATGGCTGTGGGTGCAGCAATGACTGGCTTAAGACCAATAGTAGAGGGAATGAATATGGGTTTTTTGCTTTTAGCTTTTAATCAGATATCAAATAATATGGGTATGCTTAGATATACAAGTGGCGGAAATTATAAAATACCAGCAGTAGTTCGAGGACCTGGAGGAGTTGGTCGTCAACTTGGTGCTGAGCACAGTCAAAGACTTGAAGCATATTTTCATGCAGTTCCTGGCATAAAGATTGTTGCATGTAGTACACCTACAAATGCTAAAGGTTTAATGAAAGCAGCTATAAGAGATGATAATCCGGTTCTATTTTTCGAACATGTTCTTCTATACAATCTGTCTGAAGAATTACCTGAGGGTGATTATACTTGCGCTTTAGATCAGGCTGACGTTGTAAAAGAAGGGAAAGATATTACTTTATTGACTTATTCAAGAATGAGACATCACTGCCTTAAAGCTGTTGAAGAATTAGAAAAAAAAGGAATAGATGTTGAGTTAATAGATTTAATAAGTTTAAAACCATTTGATATGGAAACCATCTCTAAATCAATAAGAAAAACAAATAAAGTAGTTATTGTTGAAGAATGTATGAAGACTGGTGGTATTGGTGCAGAATTAATTGCTTTGATTACTGAAGAGTGTTTTGACGATCTTGATGCCCGACCAGTTAGATTATCTAGTCAGGATATTCCAACTCCTTACAATGGAAACCTTGAGAATTTGACAATAATTCAACCACATCAAATAGTAGAAAAAGTTGAAGATTTAATTAGTGGGAGTATATAGACAATGAAAAGAAGGCAAGGTTGGCTTTTTTTTATTATATTTCTACTTACTTTATCTGTTTATCTATTAATAAATTATCCCTTACAGTTGGGATTGGATTTACAAGGGGGTTCTCAACTTACACTACAAATTATTAAAGAGGAAGGTAAGGTGAGAAGGGATGAACTTGAAGCAGTTAATTCTGTTATAGATAAGCGCGTTAACAATTTAGGAGTTTCTGAGTCTAATTTGCAAACCCTCGGTGGAGATCAATTGATTTTAGAATTACCAGGTGAACAAAATCCATTAGTTGCTTCAAGGGTATTAGGTAAGACTGCTTTATTAGAATTTAGAACCCAAAAAAAAGGAACATCTACAGATTTAAAAACCCTTCAACTACAGAGATTGACTATTAAAGAATTAATTGAACAATATTCCTTTGAAGAAAAAAGTCAAAATGATAATAACTTAAATTTTATTCAAGATGATCTTAAAGATATAGAGCAAGAATTGAATTACTCATCTAATAGTAGTGATTTATATGGGAAGTTAATTGAAATCAAAAAATATGTTGATAGAGAAATTACAAATTTATTTATTAAAACAGATTTATCTGGTAAGGATCTTATTAACGCAGGAAGGAGACAAGAACAAACAAATAATAATTGGGAAGTTTTATTAACTTTTAGTAATTCAGGAGGTGAAAAGTTTGCAGAAATTACAAAGTCAATTGCCGGCACTAATCAACTATTGGCTATCATTTTAGATGGTGAATCAATAAGTGAAGCCAGTGTTGGTAATCAGTTTGCTGGTACTGGGATTACAGGTGGATCAGCAACAATAAGTGGTAATTTTAGTGCTGAAAATGCTAGAGAATTAGAAGTTCAACTTAAAGGAGGCTCATTGCCATTGCCAATTGAAATTGTAGAAACTAACACAATAGGGGCTCTATTGGGATCAAAAAATATTTTAAAAAGTCTTTATGCAGCTATAAGTGGGTTAATTTTTGTTGGTATTTTTATGATTTATAATTATAGAATTTTAGGTTTTGTTTCAGTTCTTTCTCTCGTACTTTATGGTTTCTTTAACTTAGCAATATATTCTCTAATTCCTGTAACTTTGACTTTACCTGGAATATCTGGGCTTATACTTAGTATTGGTATGGCTGTTGATGCAAATATTCTAATATTTGAGAGAATTAGAGAAGAATTATATGATGGTAATACTCTTACAAGATCTATTGATAGCGGCTTTCAGAGAGCTAATTCATCTATAGTTGATGGCCATATTACAACTCTTCTTAGTTGTTTTGTTTTGTTTTTATTAGGAACAAATTTTGTTAAGGGTTTTGCAGCAACATTAGGTATTGGAGTCTTAATAAGTTTGTTTACCTCATTGAATTGTTCTAAAAATATTTTGCGATTTTTTACAACATATCAATCTTTGAGACAGAAAAATCTCTATCTGCCAAGGAATAATTTTTAAAATTAAATTTTTATTTCTAATTTCCCATGAAATACAATCTTGAACTAATAAAAAATAAAAGAAAGATAATTGGGTTTTCATCTGTTCTTATTTTGTTGAGTCTTTTAGGAATTTTATATTCTACTTTTAATACTTCTTATAAGAAACCCATAAATTTGGGGATGGATTTTGTCGGGGGAAATGAATTAAGAATAGAGAGAATTTGTAAGGAGGAATGTTCTAATTTTTCACCTGATTCGGTTTTAGAAAATCTAAGAGAGAACTCTAAAAATAAAAACTTATTAAATAACATTAAATTACAATCCCAAAATAATAATAAATTGATTTCAATAAGAACACCTTATTTGACTATCGAAGAATCAAACAATCTTATTAATATTCTTGATAATATTATTGGACCTTTAAATTATGAGAGTAAGGATTCAAGATTAATAGGTCCGAAGCTTGGGAAAAGATTACTTACTAATTGTATAACTTCATTGTTAGTTTCTTTATTAGCAATTTCTTTATATATAACTATTAGATTTGATCAAAAATATGCATTATTTGCATTATTAGCTTTATTCCATGATTTATTTATTGTTTTTGGTATATTCTCTTGGCTGGGAATTATATTATCTGTGGAAGTAAATAGTTTATTTGCTGTGTCCTTGCTTACCATTGCTGGTTATTCTGTAAATGATACTGTTGTTATTTTTGATAGAATTCGTGAAAATTTAAAATCAAAGAAAGAAAGCTATAACGAAACTATTCAATTATCAGTAAACGAATCATTTAGGAGAACAACGTTTACCAGTATTACAACTCTAATCCCTTTATTAAGCATAATTTTGTTTGGATCTTACTCGCTATTTTGGTTTTCCTTAGCCTTATCATTAGGAATTATCATTGGTAGTTATTCAAGTATTTTATTGGCTCCATCTTTGTTGCTTAAAGACTGAATTAGGCTTCTAATTTTATGAAATTGAATTACTATTTGATAATTTTATTTTCTTTTGTTTTAATAGATCTTTCTACTGAGCTAAGAATATTATTTGATCATTTTACTTTTAATTCACTATATTTTGCTATTGGTAAGCATCCCTTAGCTTTCTTTATACTTTTTTCTTACCCATATTTATATAAAAAAATAAAGTAGTTTTTAAATATCTTCAAATGATTCTTTGATTAAAACCTGAATTACTACAGCTAATGGAAGAGAAAGTATTAATCCTAATGGACCAAAAATGAAGGTAAATCCAAATTGTGATATTAATGTTAGACCAGGAAGTAAGTTAGCTTTTTTCTTCATAATAGATGGCATTATTATATAACTTTCAATATTTTGAATGATTACATATGCTCCTAAAACGGCCAGTGGTTTCCAAAAATTATCTAGTAGTGCAATTGAGATTGGAAATATCCCACTAATAACTGGACCTATATTTGGAATAATGTTAAGAACCATCGCTATTAAAGCATTTGAGACAACATATTTAACGTCTAATATAGAAAGAACTATTAATGATAATAGACCTACTGATAATGAGCTTATGACCATAGAAAAGGTCCAATTTGCTAATGCGGTATTGCATTTTTCTAGAATATTTCTAAATTTATTACGATAATTTTTTGGAATTAATAGAAGTATATTTTCTTTATATTGTTTTGGTTCAATAGAAATCATTAAACTTACTGCTAAAACGAATATTAATTTCAAAAGACCTGAACCAAGATTCCCGGCTATATTTATTAAATTTTTAAAACTTTCTTGAATAGCTTTTGCAATAGTTGAGGCATCTGGAATGGTTACTACATTATTTATAAGACTGAAAATGTCTATGACATTCTCTGATTGTTCACCATATAATAAAAAATTAAATTTATTCAGATTTGTATTAATCAAAATATTTATTTTTGATAAACCATTTGGAATATCAACTAGTATTTCATTGAATTCTTTAATAAACGGAGGCAAAACAAGAATAAAAATAGTAAATACTATTACTGATATAACAGTTAATACAAGAAACAATGACAGCGGTCGGGGGATTTTCAAACCCTTTTGTATTTGATCACATAAATTACATATAATATTTGAAATTACCAAGGAACAAATTATTAAGAGAAGAAAATCTCTTAGAGTCCATACTATTAAAGAAGTGATTAAAATTACAACTAACTTGAAATATGAAGAACTACCCAATTTTTACAATATTCTACTTCTTTTCAGAATATCCTAATCCATTTGATTTGGCATAACTATTTGCAAATCTCATAAATCTATCAAAGTCTGATGTGTTCTTCCAAATATATACTGCTTCTAAAAATATTGGTTCTCCATCAACAAACTTTACTTTAACCTCCCTAGTTAATAATTCACCTTCTGAGTCAATCATACGCATACCAGTGATTTCACCATCCGTAATTGAAGATAATGCCTGAGGTTTTTCGAACAAAAATAAAGCTTGGCCTGTGGTACCATCCTTACTCCTAGTGAGTCTTATTTCAGGCACTACAGGTTCATCAGTTCCTTCATAAAATTGTATTTTTGCAATTTTATTTGCTGTCATAATGTTAGTTTAATAATTTAACATTTTAGGAAATATTTTTCAAAATCGTTTGTAGTTATTTATAAAAAATTATTTACTAACTCTAGGATACTTTCATCATATTTTTTGTCGGTTAAATCTAATATCTTTATATTTGTTTTGCCAACCTTTTCATATTCATAACATTTATCGTAATATTCTAGAACTGATTTGCAAACTAAATCCCATCTCTCATTATTAATTGATTCGAGAGCTATTTTTGTTCTTTCTGGTCCTAATCTTTTTTTAATCCTTAATACAGATTCCTGGAGTTCTTCTTTCTTAAAAACACTATAAGTATCTATCAACTCATCTAACCTGTTAGATTCACTCCTTATAATTTCTATTCTCCTTGAATTTTTCATCTGATTGAAAAATTCATGGGGTATTTTGCATTTGCCTATATTTGCACTTTCAGCTTCTACAAAAATATTATTTGTAATTTTAAAGGAATTTAATTTTTCTGCAATTTTATTTTCAAATTGTTCATTTGAAGGTTGTTCTTTCATTCCTAAACCTCCAAATGTACTTCCTCTATGACAAGCAAATCCCTCAAGATCAATAGTTTGATATTTATATTTCTCTAATAATGATAATAATCTTGTCTTCCCTGTTCCTGTTTTTCCGCCAATAACCACTATATTCAACTTTTTTGAGAAACTATCTAATACCCATCTTCTATAGATTTTGTATCCTCCATTAAGTGTTATTGGATTTAATTTATATTTATCTAGTAGCCATGCAATGCTTTGTGAACGCATTCCACCTCTAGAACAATATATTCTGATAAAAAATTCATTATTTTTATTAGGAATAGTTTTATAAGAGTCAATACTCATGAATAAATTATCAAGAAGTAATTCCATTTTTTTTTCAAATAATTTTAATCCCTCTATGACAGCTTTTTTTCTTCCTTCTTTTTTATAAATCGTACCTATTATTGATCTCTCGTCATTATCAAATAATGGAATGTTAATAGAATTAGGCATGTGTCCTTTATAATATTCACCTGGGCTCCTAACATCTATAAGTGGTCCTTTAAAACTACTAAATTTCTCTAGTTCTTCTCTTTTGAAATACATGGATAGTTTTTAATTTTTTTGATTGATTTTTTAAAATGAGTAACAAAGAACAAGATAACTATAATAATGCTACATTAGATCTGATAAAAAAATTTGTAGATTCTAATCAAAGAAAAAGAATAAATTCATTAACTCAAATAGAATCTGAAGTCGAAAATATTTTTAATCTTGGCCCTTCACTTTTTGATATCTTTGATAATGATGGAGATGACTGGGCTGCAGGTTGGATATTGCAAGTTTTAAAAAAATTTAAGCCTGAATTCTTTGAAAACTCTAAATTCAATAATTGGTTTAATACATATTCTGATATTGATATTAATTATGATGATTTGCAATTGATGTTGATTGAGCAAAAATTTGAAGAGGCAGATAGATTAACAAGTTCCTACTTAAGGAAATTAGCTGGTAAATTAGCTGAGAAACGTGGATATGTTTTCTATAGTGAAGTTAAAAATATGTCATGTAAAGACCTACAAACAATAGATAGATTATGGACTATTTATTCTACTGGTAGATTTGGATTCTCAATTCAAGCAAAGATATTAAAATCAGTTGGTAAAAAATATGAATTAATGTGGCCAAAAATAGGATGGAAAAAAGAGGGCTTATGGACTAGATATCCTGGATCTTTTCGCTGGTCATTGGATGCTCCTGATGGACATATGCCTTTAATAAATCAACTAAGAGGAGTGAGACTTATGGACTCAATCCTGCGGCATCCTGCTATTGCAGAGAGACATAATAATATTCTTTAAATCGAGGTATTTAATAAGTTAAAATTAAGACAGTATCAAAATATTATTATGTCCTTACTTCGGGGCAAAAATATTTTAAAAAAAATTTTTAGAAGACCTGATATTAACTGGGCAAACTTTGAATTCGAATCATCTTTACAGTTAAATGATTTTGTAGATAAATTATTAGAACCTATTGAAAATTCTGAATCAATCTATCTTATAAAACTTGGTTTACATGAAGCTTTAGTTAACGCAGTAAAACATGGAAATAAATTAGATCCTAAAAAAAATATTAGAGTAAGAAGAATAATTACTCCTAATTGGTGTGTTTGGCAAATTCAAGATCAAGGTAATGGACTAGAAATAAAAAAAAGAGACTATAAATTACCAAAAAAAATAAGTAGTGTAAGTGGTCGTGGCCTTTACATTATTAATGAATGTTTTGATGATATTAGATGGAGTAGTAAAGGTAATAGGCTTCAGTTAGCTTTAAAAAGATGATTTTTACTAGGGCATGGTTGATCTACGTTAATTTCTTTTAACCATTTAATACTTTCTTCTATATACTCAACAGTTTCCTTTTCATTACAAGAAATAATTAAATGACATAATCCAGCCGAAATTAATTCTGCAGATCTTTTATATTTATTTCCTTTATCTTTATGCCAATTAGAATGATCAATTTTTAATTTTTCATTAAGACTTTGAACAAGCTGAATAGTATCTTTATCCCAATAGGTCATAGAATTTTTTATTTACTTTACAGCAGACCATACTTTGGTCATAAAAAAGGAATTTGATTTTACATCTTTAAAACCTATTTCTTCTATTTTAGAATCTATATCCTCTTTTATGTAATCAAAATAAAAAGGCTCATGAAAAGATTTATAGAAGTTTTCCATTACCGATGTAAAAGCAGGTGAATCACTTATTTGAATTGAATCGGCTAATACTAATATCCCCCCAGGCTCAAGAACTCTAAAAAATTCATTTAATACCTTTGCTCTAATTGTTCTAGGTAATTCATGAAATAAGTAAACACAAGAAATACATTGAAAACTATCATTTTCAAAAGGTAATTCTTCAGCATTACCTTTTATTAATTCAATTAAATCTCCATCTAAATCTGAAATATATCTACTTGCCTCTTTTAAATATGAATCAGATAAATCGATTCCTGTAATTTTTTCCTTAGCAAATGCGGCCCTTAATTGTTTTAATGTTCTTCCTGATCCTGTAGCTACATCAAGTATTTTTATAGAGCTTTTTTTTCTATCACTAAAATTTTTAAGTCCTTCTTTTATAGGCTTAATTATTCTTCTCCTCATTGAGTCAGCACTTCCATTGAAAAGTATCTCTACTTGTAGGTCATAAATGCTAGCTGAAAAATCTGATAAATAACCATCTGTTTGATGATGAAAATTCCTCAAGTAATATTGAGGATAATTATCTTTATCAATTGATTTTGGTAGATCATCATAGTTTTGTTTTCTGCGTCTATCCCAAGTATTAGGCATATCGAGCCAAATTTTAGGATATTGAGTTAGATATCTAAGCCATGGCTCGTCAAACAATAATTTTTTTGGATATATATTTTTTTCTGCATCATTCCAATCTTCTTCTCTTAAAATATCCATTGAATTTTGGATTTGCATTAGTAGATCCTTATCTATATCAAAATTTTCAAGCCTCGAATCGGGAAGAATAAAATTCATTAATCTTGAACTAATCTGCTTGTGAGCGAAACCTGCAATGCTTTTACTTTGTTGTAGCGTTTTATATGCAATTTTTGAAATAGATTCCCTAGCCATTTTTCAATTTATATATATATATTCCAACAAAAAAAAAATCAATTTGAGAATATTTTGTGATATTTCTCAAATTGATTAATTTAAACTAATAAGTTCTTATAATTATGCATCGTAATACATGAAGAATTCATGTGGATGAGGCCTTTGTCTTAGTTGTTGTACCTCTTCGTATTTTATATCGATAAAGTTATCAATAAAGTCTTCAGTAAATACTCCGCCAGCTAATAAATAATCCTTATCTGCTTTTAGTGCATTAAGTGAGTCATTTAGAGATGAAGGTACTGTATCAATTTTTGCAAGTTCATCCGCTGGAAGTTCAAATAAATCTACATCTACTCCATCACCTGGATCAATTTGATTTTTAATTCCATCAATACCAGCAAGCATCATTACAGAGAATGCTAAGTAAGGATTTGCAAGTGCGTCACCAGATCTGAATTCTAATCTTTTAGCTTTAGGGCTTGGACCTGTTAAAGGTATTCTTACTGCAGCTGATCTATTACCCTCAGAGTAAACTAAATTGACAGGTGCTTCGAATCCTGGAACCAATCTTTTATAACTATTTGTGGTTGGGTTAGTAAATGCTAAGAATGATGGAGCATGCTTAAGTATGCCTCCGATATACCATCTTGCAGTTTGAGATAAATTTGCATATGCTCCTTCTCCAAAAAATAGTGGCTGACCACTCTTCCATAAACTTTGGTGAACATGCATTCCAGTTCCATTATCGTTAAATACAGGCTTGGGCATAAACGTTGCGGTTTTCCCATATTTTTTAGCAACATTCCTGACAACGTATTTATAAGTCATTACGTTATCAGCAGAATTTATTAATGAATCGAATTTCATTCCAAGCTCGTGTTGACCGGCACCAGCAACTTCATGGTGATGCTTTTCGGTAGGTATGCCTAATTCACCCATTAAAAGTAGCATTTCAGATCTGATGTCTTGCGCAGTATCATTTGGAGAAACTGGAAAATAACCTTCTTTGTATTGGATCTTGTATCCTAAATTTCCACCTTCTTCAATTCTTCCTGTATTCCATGGAGCTTCAATTGTATCTACACTGTAAAAGCAAGAACCTTCTTTTGAGTCGTATCTCACGTCATCAAATAAGAAGAATTCTGGTTCAGGTCCAAAAAATGCTGTATCAGCAATCCCAGTAGATTCTAAGTATTTTAAAGCCTTTTGAGCTAAAGATCTTGGACATCTATCATAGGGCTCTCCACTTCTAGGCTCTTGGATAGAGCAAATCATACTTAGAGTTTTATGTTTGTAAAAAGGATCTATCCATGCTGTACTTGCATCGGGAACCATTGACATATCCGAGGCATTAATTGCTTTCCAACCTCTTATTGATGAACCATCAAATGCTAGACCTTCTGTAAATGAATCCTCTTCTATCATGTCTGATGTAAGAGTTAAATGTTGCCATTTACCATGGATGTCTGTGAATTTTAAATCGATGAGTTCAATTCCTTCATCTTTAATTTGACTTAAAACATCTTGTGGAGACTTAGACATAACTTTTGAGATACCTTCTATGAAATTAATAACTTGATGATTCTTATTATGTATCAAACGTAACTTTTTTCAACACTTGATGTCTTCTTTGAGTGTTTCAAGTCAAAACTTTAATAATTATTTACTTAATTATTTAAATTGAATTAATTTCTATAAAAAAATATCGCTTAAGCGACGATATTAGTTTAATTTAAAAGTAATTGAATGTAATTCTTTGACAGAGGCAAAACTTTTTCCAGCTTTAAATAAAGAGAATTTATCTCATTTTTCAAAGACTTATGTTCCCTCTAGACTTTTATTAGGACCTGGACCTTCAAATGCACATCCAGAAGTCTTAAGCGCTCTTTCTTTAAATCCTATTGGTCATTTAGATGAGGCATATATCTCATTGATGTCTGACGTTCAGCAACTTTTAAGGTATACCTGGCAGTGTAATAATCGTCTTACACTCCCAATGAGCGGCACTGGTAGTGCAGCGATGGAAGCTTCAATAGCTAATTTTATTGAAGAAGGCGAAAAAATTCTTATTGCTAAAAAAGGATATTTTGGAGATAGATTAGTCGATATGGCAACTAGATACAAAGCTCAAGTTTCCTTTATTGAAAAACCATGGGGTGAAGCTTTTACTTATGAGGAAATTAAGTATGAAATAGAGACTAAAAAACCCGCTATTTTTGCTATTGTCCATGCTGAAACATCAAGTGGTGTTTTACAACCTCTTGATGGTATTGGTGATATTTGTAGAAAAAATAATTGCTTGTTTTTAGTTGATGCTGTTACTTCACTAGGTGCTTTAGAATTATTGATAGACGAATGGAAAATTGATCTAGCATACAGTTGTAGTCAAAAGGGATTAAGTTGTCCCCCTGGATTAAGTCCTTTTACAATGAATAAAAGAGCTGAAGAAAAACTAGGCTCAAGAAAATCAAAAGTACCTAACTGGTATTTAGATTTATCTCTATTAAATAAGTATTGGGGTTCAGATCGTGTTTACCATCATACTGCTCCAGTAAACATGAATTTTGCGATTCGTGAAGGTTTACGATTAATTGCGAATGAGGGTTTAGAAAATGTTTGGAATAGGCATAATTCTAATGCAAAGAAATTGTGGAATGGCTTAGAAAGTCTTGGAATGGAATTACATGTATCAGAGGATTATAGATTGCCAACTTTAACCACAGTTAAAATACCTCCAGCAGTTGATGGGGATGGTTTTAGAAATCATCTCTTAAGAAACTTTGGCATTGAGATAGGAAATGGACTTGGAGAATTATCCGGAAAGGTCTGGCGTGTAGGGCTAATGGGTTTTAATTCATGTGAGGAGAATGTTGATAGATTATTAAACCTATTTGACACCGAGCTAAAGAAATTTTCTATTTTTGAGTCCTCAACTTTTTGAACCAAATCTGTAAAATTTGACTGCATTCATCTTCCAGGATACCTCCAATTATTTCCATTTTGTGATGAGCACTTTCATGTTTTGATAGGTCAATTGAACCACCCAATCCACCTCTTTTCTTGTCGTAAGCCCCGAAAATTACTTTACCCATCCGTGCTTGTATAAGTGCAGAGGAACACATAGTACAAGGTTCTAAATTTGTGATAATAGTACATTCATTAAATCTCCAATCATTTTTTATTAGAGATGCCTGCCTAAGTGCCATTATCTCAGCATGACCTAATGGGTCTTTATCTATGTTTCTTCTGTTGACCCCTCTCCCGATACATCTTCCTCTCTCATCTAAAATTATTGAACAGATTGGTAGCTCAACTTTACCAATTTCTTTAGATCTTCTTAATATCGAATTCATCCATAAAGTATATTTTGAATTATTTGCTTGTTGTTGTTGTTCTTCATTACTATTTCCATTTTCAAAAATATATCTCATTTACCAAGATTGAGAATAGAATTATTAATAGATATCTTATCTGATGGCTGAAGATTTAATTAATAATAAAGATATATATTTCCCCTCAAATTTAGGGACTAATGACAAATTGATTACTCTTCTGAATAGAGCAAGTCAAACTCTTTGTGACTGGTTCTCTAAAGCTGATAAAAATGGTCCTTTACCTTTTGATGAGAGTTTCAATTGTATTATGCCTTCGGAAGATGGTAACTCTGAGGAAGTTTTATTTTCTGAGATTGAATCTCTTTTGAATAATTCATTTAATCCCGTTCATCCTGGCTCACTAGCTCACCTTGATCCCCCACCTTTAATTTTCTCTATTTTGGGAGATTTAATTGCTGCTGGTTTAAATAATAATCTTCTCGCTTACGAGTTATCACCAAGTGTAACCTTGCTAGAGGAATCATTATGCAAATGGTTTGCAAAGAAAATAGGGTTTAATGATTTCTCAGGAGGTATAGCTGCTAGCGGAGGTACATTAAGTAATCTAAATGCACTTATTGCTGCTAGAAATAATGCTGGATTAGGTACGAATCCTAATTCTGTATTACTTGTTAGTGAAGATGCTCATTCTTCTTTCGTTAAATGTATAAGAGTAATGGGTCTTGATACTAGGAATCTTGTCAGGGTTAAAACTGATAATCAAGGTCGAATGGATATAAAAGATCTGAGAAATTCCTTAGATAAATGTTCATTAGAAAATAAAAAAATATTTGCTATCGTTGCCACCCTTGGAACAACTGTACGAGGAGCCATTGATCCTGTTAAAGAAATAAGTGAAATCTGTAAACAAAGAAATATATGGTTACATATTGATGGTTCAATTGGAGGGATTTTTGCTATAACTTCTATTCCAATAGAAGGTCTAAATAATATTAATCAGGCTAATTCGATAACGATAAATCCACAAAAAATTATTGGCATTACCAAGACTTCATCTTTATTATTGGTTTCAAATATGAGTACTTTAGAAAATACTTTTAATACTGGACTACCATATATATCATCTAAAGAAAATATTATAAATAGAGGAGAAATAGGCATACAAGGTTCTAGACCTGCAGAGGTTATCAAATTATGGCTTGGGTTACGTTTTTTAGGCCTCAAAGGAATAGAAAATATATTAAGATCATCAATTAAAAGAAAGGAATTTTTTGTAAAAAATATTAGTAAAAATAAATTTGATATATATTCAGGTCCTCTTCATATTGTTTCATTCTTACCAAATAAACTTGAGCCAAAAGACTCTGATGCATGGACTCAAACTAAAGTAAATGAACTAATTAACAATAATTTTATGCTTTCTAGACCAAAATTTAAAGGTAAATATTTTTTACGAGTTGTCATGGGAAATTACAATACAAAGGATTCTCATATTGAAGAACTTTTGAGACTTCTCGATGCTTAACTAATGAATATGGGAAGACCAAAAATTATTGCAATAATAACAGGGTTTATCTCTATAGCTATTTGCATTGCTTATTTACTTTTAATAACTATCTTTGATTTCAGAACTTATCTAAATGATCAATTATCCAATATTAATTAGTAAATGGAGGTAAAGTTTTATTTGATTTAAAATATTTTTTCATTTCAATTTTTGAAATAGCTTCTTTTAAGAAATTTTTTAAAATATCCTCTCTTTTACTTATTCTATAGATCTTATCTACTACTTCTTGTATTCCTCCGTCTCCCCAATCTTGACCATTTTTAAAATATTCAATCAAACTTAGTCCTACTATTCTTATTAACCAGCCTGATGTAACTGATTGTATAGATTTAGATACTATTATTTTAGTCAAGCTTGTAGCTAAAGCAGGAGAAAGAATGGCGAGCCCCCCTTTTAGTATTCCTTGTTTAGCCAATGCGCTTAGCAATGAAGTCGCCAAATCTTTTGCATCTTTTTTTGTAAGCTTTATTTCATATATTTTTGATAACTCCATTATCATTTGAAGGTTTACGGAGGTAGTAGTAAGAAAATCAACAGCTGGTAGTGGATTAACTAGTATTACTCCTCCTGTTATCCACATATATTTATTAATCACTTTATTTGACATTAAATATCTTTGTTCTTGTACGAAATTTTTACTTTTAATACCTAACTTATTTGAGCGAAAAAGAATATTATCCGCCAATAATTCTTCTCCATTATTATCTAGGGTTTCAATTATTTCTCTAAATAAACTTCCTACCTCTGGAAATAAATTTAAAGAATCTGATTTTGTATAGGGAGATTTTTTAGCGACTGCAATTGTTTGAACCACTGAAATTTTATTTTTTCTAGCGGAAGTTATAGAAATTATATTTTCTTTGATAAGGTTATTTTCATCTCTAGACCTCAAATCACATTTATTTAGAACTATTATTATTTTTTTCCTCAATTTTATTAATTCTTTAATTAAATAGTATTCGTATTTATTTATGTCCTGATCTAACACAAAAAGAACTAAGTCAGAATTTGATGCTTGCATAATTGTTGCTTTTTCTCTTTCTTCTCCTAATTTAGATGGTTCGAATAAACCCGGAGTATCAACTATATTAATGTTTCTTTTTAAAATTGGTATGCGTATTTTATAGCTATTAATTTGCTTAGTTGTACCTATTTTTGCAGAGGTTTGTCCGACAATATTTTTCAATAAGGATCTTGCTATAGATGTTTTTCCTGAGGAACCTGCTCCAAAAAGAGTAACTTTATAATCTCCTGTTTTTAATTGGGACTCTAGTTTATTTTTTTGGTAATTTAACAATTCAACTTTAACTTTATCTCTAATTTTTTTGTTAATTTTCTCGACTCCTTCCAAACTTATCTTGGCAGCACCATATGTATTTTTGAATGAAAGTGTATTTTTTTTATTTTTATATATAACTTTATAAACTATTTTTTTAAATAATTTTTTATCAATATTATAAAAAGTATAAATAATTATAATTAAAAATAAAAGAGTATAAATATTTACTATTCTTACAAATATATAAAATAAAAAATAAAGAAATAATATCAATACTAGATACTTTATATAGTTAAATTTCAAGTAATTCATTTTATCAATTATTTTTAAAAATCTTATACAGTAAAATAATGAAACCAATATTAATAGATACATCAGCAATATTAAATACTGGGAAATTTATAATATTTAAATTTATAAAATCAACTACAAAACCTCTATATATCCTATCAACACCATTACCAATAGTTCCGCCAAGAATAAAGCTATAAGAATATAGATCGAATGAGTTTAAAGTATTCTTCCTAAATATCAAATAAATAAGTAATATAGAAAAAAAAATACTTATTAAAGATAAAAATACTCTACTGCCACTAAATATGTTAAATGCTGCCCCGTAATTTTTAACGAAATCTAATTTGAATAAAAGAAAATCTCTATTTAAAAAAATTTTGTGATTATAAAATATTAAATATTTCGTAAACTGATCTATTAGAACAATAAAAATACTTAATGAAAAAAAATATAATTTTGTTTGTATTTTTTTAATCATTATTTGTAATGTTTAAAACGTTCTATGGGTTTAATAAGAAATAAAAGTGGAAAAAGCATTAAAAAATGATATCCAATCTTACCTAATGAGTATTTCCCTAGATTATATAAAAATAAATTAAATTGACTGAACAGTATTAATTGTATGAAGTTGTAAAATATTCCAGTTAAATGCATAGCAACTATTGCTATTAATCCATTTTTTAAAAAGTTACTAACGTTTATTTTATTTCTAGTGTTTAAATTATCAATTATTTTGATTAATGGATAATAACCTAATAAATAACCAAAATTTGGAGTGAGCATATAACCCATTGAACCTCCTTGATGTAAGACAGGAAATATAAATAACCCCAAAATTATATATATCGAAAATGCTCTGAAAACAACTTTTTTATGAAATATAAGTGTTAATAAAATTACAGTTGGAATTTGCCATGTGATGGGCAACTCAAAGTTATTATTAGAATTATAGATAAAAGGTAGTGGAATATAAACAGGTATCATTGATGTTATTACAAGAGATTGAAGACTTACCAGTATCTCAATTAATTTATAAAAATTGAGCATTATTTTAAATTCTATTTATAAACTTCTTAATGCAACAATTGGATCTAATTTAGAAGCTCTTTTTGCAGGTAAAACGCCAAAGATTAAACCTATTGATCCTGAAATGATCATGGTGGAAAAAGTCGTTGTAATTCCTACCGATGCAGGAAGTGGTGTTATCAGAGATAAAAGAAAAACACCTGATAATCCCGTTGTTGTTCCAATTAATCCTCCAATTGTAGATAAAATCAATGCCTCAATTAAAAATTGAATTAATATATCTGACTGCTTAGCTCCTATTGCTTTTCTAAGTCCAATCTCTTCAGTCCTTTCGCTTACAGAAACTAGCATAATATTCATGATTCCTATGCCTCCAACCACTAAAGATACTGCACCAATACCAGCCAATAAAAACGTTAGTCCACTTGTTATGTTGGTTACTATATTGAGCGCATCTTCTTGCGATCTAACCGCAAAGTCATCATCTCTGATTATTTTATGTCTTTGCCTTAATAAGTTAGTAATCTGAAATTTAGCGGCACTGGTTGCATTTTTATTTATCGCTTCAACACTAATGAAGCTTAAACTTACTCCATATGTCGGGTCCTTCCCTGTAATCCTATTGACCATGGTGGTTAATGGTATATAAGCATTTTTGTCTTGATTACTTCCAAATACAGCACCTTTAGGTTTTAATATTCCGATAATTTCATAAGTATGGTCTTTAATTCTGATTTTTTTTCCAAGTGATGAAGATTTATCTTTGAAAAATTCTTCTTTAAGATCAGGACCTATCACAACATAACTTCTCGCACTATTAACATCACTTTTTGATAAAAATCTACCCTTATCTACTTCAAAGCTTCTTACTTCAAGAAATTCAGGAGTAACTCCAGCAATTGATATATTTAAACTTTTAGAATTTGATTGCACTATTTCGTTAGCAGAGATTTGAGGAGCTACTTTTTTAACTGTTGGTACTTGGTTGCTTATTGCTATTGCATCTTCTAAAACTAGGTTTTTAGGAAATGAAATACCTCGTCTTCTTGTGTCATTATTTCCGGGAACGATGAATAAAACATTGGCACCTAAATTACTTAATTGGTTCTTTGCTAATGTTTGAGCACCTCTACCAAGTCCTACAAGTGTAATAACTGAGGCATTTCCTATTATTATCCCAAGCATTGTTAACGAACTTCTCAATTTGTTCGAAACTAAAGTTTTTGTTGCCATGCCTAAGGCTTCTTTTATTGAAATATTCCTAGACATATTTGTATTTATCTATTGCATCATCATCTTCAATTTGTCCCATGTATATAACACCTTCATTAAGTTGGAGTGTAATAAGATCGCCATTGCTGATTTGAAGATTATTCATATTTTCTAAATTACAAATTGTAGAAATCTTTTTATTATTTTTATTAAAAAATGCATAAACATCATTTACATTTTGGTTAGTAACAATGCCGGCAATATTTTTACTCAATGGAATATTTTTCATTAATTCCTTCGGAACAAATAATATTTCTCCCGGGCAAATTAAGGATATATCAAGATTATTTTTAATTATTCTTGCTTTACCTGTAACACCGATTTCCCCTATTGAAATTCCTCTTGATACAATCTTTCTTACTAAACCGACTTTTATTAAATCTGTAGAGCCGCTAATTCCAGTTAATGTACCTGCGGTTTGAACTACTAAATCTCCTTGATATAGGATCCCCATCTCTTGAGCAATTTGCATAGCTAAACTAAAAGTTTTTGCTGTTCTTTCATCATTTTTAACTACTATTGGAGTAACTCCCCAAACAAGTTGCAATCTTCTCGCTACACCTCTTTCTGTAGTAGTTGCCAATATAGGTGTTGGTGGTCTGAACTTACTTACATTTCGAGCGGTAGAACCTGATTTAGTTAAAGGGATTATAGCTCCCGCATCAAGTTGTCTAGCTATATTACTTACTGCTGCGCTAATAGCATTTGGGATCGTACTGGGTAAGTGACTTTCAATAGCCTTAAGTGGATAATCCCTTTCAATTCTTCTTGCTATGGTTGCCATCGTTTCAACTGCTTCTACAGGATAATCGCCAACTGCAGTTTCGTTTGAAAGCATTACAGCATCAGTACCATCCAAAATTGCATTAGCAACATCACTAACTTCGGCCCTAGTTGGTCTTGGGTTAGAAGCCATAGAATCAAGCATTTGAGTCGCTGTAATTATTGGGATACCTAAAGAATTAGCTTTTCTTATTAACTCCTTTTGTAAAAGAGGAACTTCTTCAGCAGGCATTTCTACTCCCAAATCACCTCTTGCAACCATAACTCCATCACATAAGGGTAATACTGCATCAATCTGATCAATTGCTTCAAATTTTTCTATTTTTGCGACTACAGGAGTTGAATGCCCATTTTTGTTTATTAAATCTTTTATCTCATTTATATCGGATGGATTTCTTACGAAACTTAATGCTATCCAATCAACTCCTTCAGTTAAACCGAATTTTAAATCTTCTTTATCTTTTTCTGTTAATGCTTTTACTGATAATTGAACATCTGGAAAATTAACACCTTTATTGTTTGATAGAACCCCTCCTACAGTTACCATACAATCCAAATTATTAGCTTTTGTATCAACCTTTTCTACAATCATTTCTATTTTTCCATCATCTAAAAGTATTCGTTTCCCTTCGCTTACTTCTTGAGAAAGTTTGTCGTAGGTTACATTTGCAATAGTATTTGTACATTCGACTTCATTTGATGTCAGTGTGAATTTATCACCTTTTTTAACTTTTACTGGCCCATCTTTAAAGCGCCCTAATCGTATTTTAGGTCCTTGAAGATCTTGCAATATTCCAATATCTATATCTAACTTTTTTGATACTTCCCTTATGGTTTTTATTCTCTCAGCATGATCTTTATGATCTCCATGTGAGAAATTTAATCTAAATGTTGTTACTCCAGCCTTAATTAAATTTGTAATTATCTCTTCAGATTGAGTTGCAGGGCCAATAGTTGCTACTATTTTTGTTCTTCTTTTTAAATCAATATTCGACATATATAGATAATATTGCTAGATATAAATAAATTTACCATACCCAAAGTTAGTTATTTAAGTCATGGATTTTAAAACTTATCAGAAAAAAGCAAGAGAAACAGCACAATATCCAGATTTAGGTTCTAATAATATTTATCCAACTCTCGGTTTAGTGGGAGAGGCTGGTGAGGTGGCAGAAAAAGTGAAAAAGGTCATAAGAGATAAAAATGGAATATTTGATAACGAATCAAAATTAGGTATTAAAAAAGAGTTAGGAGATGTTTTGTGGTATGTATCAAATCTTTGTACAGAATTAAATTTCAATTTAGAGGATGTTGCATTTCAAAACCTTGAAAAATTAAAATTAAGAGCTGCTAAAGGCAAGATAAGTGGTTCTGGAGATGATAGATAAATTCAGCTATACCCTAGGCTTGCATACTGGAGATTTGTAATTAAATTTTGAATAACATTTAAAAGTAAAAAAGCTAACAAAGATGAAATATCAAATCCACCTATTGGAGGGATAATACCTCTAAAAATGTTTAAATAAGGATCTGTGATAGAAGTTAATGCAGATAAAACACCGTTACTCCAATCAATACCTGGAAACCATGTAAGTAAAATTCTTATTATCAATATGAAAGAATAAATTGATAAAGTTTGACCCAGGACTGCAAAAATCTCAGATAACATTATATTGTTTTATTTTAATACATTCTAACATTTACTTATTATTGCTGCTTATTGTTACCGCTTCCAATATTTGAGAGATATTCATTACTGACAGCAAAAGTTTGAAAAAACTTTTCTGATAATGATAGCCAATATGATCTACCATCTTTTTGCTTCCGTTTGACGATAAATTTCTTTTCTAATAATTCTTTTATATGATCATAGGCACCTGAACCTCGGAGAAGTATAAGATCCGATTGCAGGATCTTTTTTTTGATTGCAATAGTTGCCAATGTCCTTAATTCGGATGTTTTCAAATCAGAAGGGAGTAAATCATCAACGAATTCATTAAGACTAGATTTTAGTTCGAGTGAAAAACTGTTATTAACTGCATTTAATTCAATAGCTGAGTTCGGATTAGAGTATTTATTTTTTAGATCTTTAATTGCATCATTTATTGAGTTTATATCAGAATTAGTAATTTCTGAAAGATCCTTTTTTGTTATTGGTCTACCTTTCAAATATAGAACAGCTTCTACTTTAGTAACTAGATCTATATCAGATATTGGCGTGGTATTTAGATCAGATTGATTGATTTTAATTACCGAAATCATTCCTAATTTACCTTAAATTTAATCTGATGCACCAAGGAATAATCTATATGTATCGTTTTGAGTTTCATCCCAGAATTTATAGCCCAGAATTCTTACAAATTTATTCCACTCTGAAATCTCATTTTTTTCGATCAAAACTCCAATAACAATTTTCCCTACATCAGCTCCATAATTTCTGTAGTGAAAAACGCTTATAGACCAGTTGGATTTCATATTATTTAAGAAGTTTATTAATGCGCCAGGTCTTTCAGGAAACTCAAATCTGTATAAAAGTTCAATAAAGTTTCTATATTCCATCTCTTTAAAATCCTTTGGTAATCTTCCACCTACCATGTGTCTGAGATGATTTTTAGATAATTCATCATCACTTATGTCAATAAATGAGTACTCAGAATTTCTAAATACATTTAATAGATTTTTTTTATCATTTAAACCATAGACTTGAACCCCTACAAAGATCTGTGCATTCTTAGAATTAGACATCCTATAGCTAAATTCAGTTAAATTTCTACTATCAAGTAACTTACAAAAATCAATAAGACTACCAGCACGTTCAGGAATTTCAACAGCCATCATTACTTCTTTACACTCTCCAAGTTCTGCTCTTTCTGCTACAAATCTAAGCCTCTCAAAATTCATATTTGCACCACATGCAATCGCAACCATTTTTCTATTTGAATGATTCGAATTTAAAATATCTTTTTTCATTCCCGCTATTGATAAGGCACCTGCGGGCTCAAGTATTGATCTAGTATCCTCAAAAACATCTTTTATAGCAGCACAGATTTCGTCAGTATTAACCCTAATCATCTTATCTATATATTTTCTACCAATATCAAAAGTATTTTTACCAATTTTTTTAACCGCCACGCCATCTGCAAATTGACCTACAGAAGATAGTTCAACAATTTTTTCTTCTTCCAAAGATTTCGTCATAGCGTCAGCATCTTCTGGTTCTACACCAATTATTTTTACTTCAGGCCATATTTTTTTAACGTATAAGGATATTCCTGATATCAATCCCCCTCCACCTACAGCAATATAAATCGCATAAGGTTTTTCATTAAGCTGCTGTTCAAGTTCTATAGCTATAGTACCTTGTCCTGCTATTACTTCTGGATCATCAAAGGGATGAATAAAGCATAAATTTCTTTCTTGGCTAATCCTTATTGCCTCTTTGTATGTTTCATCATAGTTATCGCCATATAATATAACTTTTGCTTTTAAATTTTTTACTGCATTAACTTTTACCAGAGGAGTGGTAATTGGCATTAATATGGTTGCTTGGCATTTTAACTTAAGGGCACTAAGTGCAACCCCTTGAGCATGATTTCCAGCACTAGAAGTAATTACTCCCTGAGCAAGCTGTGAATTAGTGAGCTTACTCATTTTGTTATATGCACCTCTTATCTTGAATGAAAATACATCCTGAAGATCTTCTCTTTTTAGAAAAACTTCATTATTAAGAGTATTACTTAAATTATGAGCTTTCTCTAGTGGTGTTTTTTTTGCAACTTCATAGACTTCAGCTTGAAGTATTTTTTCAAAATAATCATTCATATATATATTTTTAGCATTAATTATTAATCTAATAAAACATTACATGATCTATTTAAAAAAAAATACTCATTTTGCACCTCGGCGTTTTAGATTATATAGATACCAATTTTTGTTAAATGCTTTTAAGTGAGTTAAGTCATCCAAATCAACTTCATGGCTTAACAGTCTCACAATTAGAGGAAATTGCTTGTCAAATTAGAGAAAGACATCTTCAGGTAGTATCTACTAGTGGAGGACATCTTGGTCCTGGATTAGGTGTTGTTGAATTGACATTGGCTTTATATCAAACTCTTGATCTTGATTTTGACAAAGTTGTATGGGATGTAGGACATCAGGGTTACCCGCATAAATTAATTACAGGACGTTTCAGTCAATTTGATTCTCTAAGGCAACAAAATGGAGTCGCTGGTTATCTAAAAAGAAGTGAAAGTAAATTTGATCATTTTGGTGCTGGACATGCAAGTACTTCTATTTCAGCTGCTTTAGGAATGGCAATAGCGAGAGATAGAAAAGGTGAAAATTATAAATGTGTCGCTGTTATTGGAGATGGAGCACTAACTGGAGGAATGGCATTAGAAGCTATAAATCATGCAGGTCATTTACCAAATACCCCTTTAGTTGTAGTATTGAACGATAATGACATGTCTATTTCACCTCCGGTTGGAGCTCTTTCATCTTACTTAAATAAGGTAAGAGTAAGTCCACCATTGCAATTTTTGTCCGATAGTGTTCAAGAAAGTGTAAAAAATATTCCATTAATTGGTAAGGATATCCCAGAGGAACTCAAAAATATTAAAGGAAGCGTTAGACGACTATCAGTGCCTAAGGTTGGAGCTGTTTTTGAAGAACTTGGATTTACATATATGGGTCCAATTGATGGTCATGATATTGGTAACTTGGTTAAAACCTTTAACGCTGCCCACAAACTTAAAAGACCTGTACTTGTTCATATTGTTACAACAAAAGGGAAGGGTTACCCATATGCAGAAGCCGATCAGGTTGGATATCATGCACAGTCTGCATTCGATCTTACAACTGGGAAATCTATTCCATCAAAGAAACCTAAACCTGTTAGTTATAGTAAAATATTTGGTCAAACCTTATTAAAAATATGTGAGCAAGATAGCAAAGTCGTTGGAATTACAGCTGCAATGGCTACAGGTACTGGTTTAGATATATTGCAAAAAAATATTCCTGATCAATATATCGATGTAGGAATAGCAGAACAACATGCAGTTACTCTTGCGGCAGGAATGTCTTGCGATGGTCTTAAACCTGTTGTAGCTATTTATAGTACTTTTCTTCAACGTGCATTTGACCAATTAATTCATGATGTAGGGATACAAAATTTACCTGTATCATTCGTACTTGATAGAGCTGGGATAGTTGGAGCTGACGGTCCTACTCACCAAGGTCAGTACGATATTAGTTATATGAGATCTATTCCTAATTTTGTATTGATGGCTCCAAAAGATGAGTCTGAATTACAGAGAATGTTAATAACTTCAATAAACCATAATGGTCCTACAGCTCTAAGGATACCCAGAGGCTCTGGATTAGGAGTAGCTGTAATGGATGAGGGTTGGGAACCTTTGAATATAGGCGAAGCTGAAATACTTGAAGGAGGAGAAGATATTTTAATTATTGCTTATGGTTCAATGGTTGCATCAGCAATAGAAACAGCAAAGATCTTAAAAAATATGAACATTAATGCATGCATTGTTAATGCAAGATTTGTTAAACCTCTCGATAAAAATCTTATAGTGCCTTTAGCAAATAAGATTCAAAAAGTTATAACCATGGAAGAAGGAACCTTAATAGGTGGATTTGGTTCCGCAATAGTTGAATTATTTAACGATAACGAAATAAACATTCCTGTATACAGAATAGGTATACCTGATGTTCTAGTTGATCATGCTTCACCTGATCAGAGTAAGGAAAAACTTGGACTTTTGCCTGATCAGATGGCAGAAAAAATTGTTAAGAAATTTAAGTTAGTTAATTAAAAATTTAATAACTAAATAAATATTTATAAAACACCTCTTGAGGCTAATCCTAAGATTGCTCCAATTCCAAAAATATGACCTAGGCAATTAGCACCTACAACTGATGCGTGACTTAAACCACCAAAGAATTTTGAATTAGGTATTTCAAAACCTTCATTAGGTTTTCTTATTGTTGCTCTAGCAATTGCGTAAGCAAAAACATTACATGCAATCATTACGACGGCACACTTTGGAGACCAAGAAAAAGTTGCTGGATCTGCAGCTGCAAATAATGTAGTAATCATAAAAAATCTTTATTTTCATATATTCTCTAATACTTTTACCTAAAAAACACAAAATTGTAAAAGGTCTTAAGAGTTGTTTACTTCTAAGCTATTTAACAACCTTATAAAACCAAACAAAATAACAAAATCACTTAGAGTTAGGAAGGATTCTGCAAAGCCATGCAGGAAGTCAACCTCAACAATGGTTTTATCATAGTAATTTAGTGTGAAGAAAGATACCAATATAGTTATGAATACGAATAGAACAGTTAAGGAAAATCCTGTTTTTACAAAAATATTAACAGATTTGATTTTATATAAGTAAAACAAAAATATTGCATATGGAATTATTGATACTGCGAACAATAATGTGTTATCAATTGAACCTAATTTTTCTATAACTTTAAATAATAAATCATTCATAAGTCTCTTTTCCTTTAAAAATTATTAGTGCAGCTAGGGCTAATGTTGAATTTCCTATAAATGTAAATATTCCTTGAAGTGATACTAGACCGTAAAGATTTTCTTGGTTGTCATAGATATGCCATGTGATCGCACACATAGCACCTATTAAGTTTGGTACCATAGCAAGGCCTAACCAAAAAAATAAATTATATTTTTTATATGTAGAAATTTTGTTTATGACTAGTATGGCAAAAATCCATTCTATTACAGATGAGATATGAATTAACCAAGTTCCAAATGATAATTCGTGCAAAATTTTATATTTTTTTCTTTAAAATGTTGAGAACTTCTTTAGCATGATTTATAGGTAAAACACTAATCCATCTATAAGAAATTTTCCCATCTGGAGAAATCAAAAAAGTATTTCTATCTGAGAATGGAGGAATCCATGAACCATATTTATCACTAATAATTCCGTCAGGATCAGATAATAAAGTGTAGTTTATGGATTTTTCGCTGCAGAAACTTTCATGAGAATCTTGATTATCAGCGCTAATGCCAACAATTTCGGCATTATATTTTGTGAAATCTTTTTTTAATTCCGAAAAACCTTTTGCTTCAAGAGTGCAACCTGCTGTAAAGTCTTTTGGATAAAAATACATAACTAGCCACTTACCTTCAAAATCATTTAATTCCCATGTTTTTTTTGTTTTTATCTTTTTATTAAAACCTTCTAACTTAAAGTTAGGAGCAGAATCACCAACTTCTGGAGCAAAATCAAAAGATAAGGCTGAATTACAATTAAATAAAAGAATAATGGGTATTAATATACTTACAACTAAATTTCTCATCAAATTTAGAATTTTCTTAAATCAACTCCATTTGATTTAGCAAATTTATTTAAACCTACTTTTTGTATAGACTTTAGGGCTTTGGTACTTATTTTTATATTTACCCATTTTTTGCCTTCTTCCCACCATAGTCTCCTTTTTTGGAGATTAACTTGTTGTAATTTTTTTGTACGGATATGCGAGTGACTCACTGCCATCCCGTTATTTGCCCTTGCACCGGTCAGTTCGCAAACTCTTGACATATTATTTGGTTTATATCTTTAAAAATTCTAACATATGACTCAATTTGTTGAATTAAGTAATTCTGAAATTAATTCGGCATTATTATTTTGTAAATTAATTATCTGTTCTTGATCTAATCCACCAACGGAAAGCTTAGCCATATTGTAAACATGATTTGCAATTTTTGATACCAATGGATTCTCAATTGGATCTTTTTCATCAATAATTATTTTGTTGCCTGTAATTTTATTAAGACCAACAATAAGTGGATGTTCTTTGTTAATTAAGAGCACATGATAATCAGGTAAGCCAGGCATCTTTTGTTCCATGTAAGCTCCCATATCATTAATTCTTCTCATTTGTTCTGGAAGCAAAATCATCGCTGGTGGAGCATCTTTACTTGAAAGTGACTGCACTTTAACTGTAACTTTCTCATTGTTAAGGGCCTTAACTATCGTATCTCTAAGATTATCTGTATTTGATTTGCCATCCTTATCTACAATTTCTTTTGAATCTTTATCTTCTAGTTCATTTATTTCAGAATCTACTCTTTGGAATTGATAATCTTCATTTTTACTTTCCAACCATGGAAGAAATTGCGCGTCAATTAAGGGATCGGATTTAATTACTTCTTTTTTATCAGATAAACAGATATTTAATGCACTAGACTGAGCAATCAAATCTGAACAGTAAATTATTTTTTTAGAATCAGTTAAATTATTTCGCTTTTTGTAATTGGCTAGAGTTGTGAAATATTTATCATTGGACTTGATGAGGGATTTATTTTCAATATCTTTAGTTACGTCTTTCTTCGAATTTATTATTGTTTCGAAAATTATACTACTATCGACTAAATCAGCAAATTTATCATCTTCGATAGCACCAATTTTAATAAATGCAGAGATTGAATCCCAAATTTCTGCATAAAATTCTGGAGAATTTTTTATCAAATCCTTAAGTTTATTAGCGATTTTTTTTGAAATAAATGATGATATGGACCTTACTTTTCTATCTGTTTGTAATGCACTTCTACTAACATTTAGTGGTATATCTGTAGAGTCAATAACTCCTCTAAGTGGTAAAAGGTATTTTGGTACTATCTCTTTAATTGAATCGCTTACAAATACTTGATTGCAAAATAGTTTTATTTCTCCTTTTTCCCAATCAGCTCTACCTGACAACTTTGGAAAATACAATATCCCTTGTATGTCATATGGATAATCTGTATTTAGATGAATCCATAACAGTGGATCTCCCTGGAAAGGATAAAGGTATTTATATAATTCAATATATTCTTCATCTTTTAATTCACTAGGTTGTTTTCTCCAAGGAGGATTTTTCTTATTAATTGTCTCTCCTTCTAATAAGACATCTATTGGCATAAAATCACAATATTTTTTTATGAGTGATTTAATCCTTTCAGGCTCGATAAACTCTTTTTCTTCTTCAAGTAGGTGAAGAATAACATCTGTACCAATTGTCTCTCTTTCTGATTCCTCTAATGTGAAATTTGGCGATCCATCACAAGACCATTTAAAAGCTTTTGATTCACCAATTGCAGACTTAGTTAATATATCAACTCTGTCTGCCACCATGAAACTTGAATAAAAACCTAGTCCAAAATGACCTATGAATTCATCATTATCTTTTTTGTATTTTGTTAGGAATTCTTCAGCACTAGAAAATGCAACTTGATTTATATACTTCTTAATTTCTTCATCATTCATTCCAATTCCATTATCGGAAATTGTTAACGTATTTTTTTCTCTGTTTATTGATATTTTTACTTGAGCCTCCTCAGTATTCTCGCAATCACCTGCCATAGAGGCCATTCTTCTTTTACTAATTGCGTCAACACCATTACTTACAAGTTCTCTTAAAAAGATTTCATGGTCAGAATATACTGCCTTCTTGATAATTGGGAAAATATTTTCGGTATTAATACGAATTTCGCCTTTTTCCATTTAAAAAAAATCAAACATATTAAATCTTATTTCGTAAAAACTAGTTAATCAAGTTTAATTAGGAGTATTGTCCGAACAATATGTGAATTTAAGAGTTAAATAAATTTTAAAAGGTTTTATTTAACCCACAAAATCTCACTACAATTATTTTCTTTCATAATTTGATTGGCTTTAGCCAAGTCATTACATGGATTTAAATGTAAGACAGCAATATTTCCTTTTTTCTGTTGTACTTTTTGTTCATTCATACTTTTTTCTAACAAATAAGAATCTTTAAACATCAATAAAATCCTTTTTTGATCTGTCTTTTCTTCATTAATTAAATTTCTTAAAATGTCTACTGAAATTGTAAATCCAATCCCATTAAATATTTTCTCATTAGGACTAAATGATCTTACTAACTCGTCATATCTTCCGCCTTTTGCGATGACGCTTTTATTTTTCCCATTATCCCCTATTAGTTGAAAAACTATTCCTTCATATAAATTCAAGTGAGGTTGAAAAGTGGGATCAAGTTGTAATTTAACACCATATTTATTTGATATTTTTGATAATGTTTCAAATAAAAAATTTAAGTCATCTAATGTTTTACTAGTACCATATGTAGTTTTTAATTTTTTTAATATTGCAATTGGCTCTCCTCGTGTAAATAAAAGATCTTTAAGAATATATTTATCATCTTCATCTATTCCTAATTTAGATAAATTATCTTGATCAAAATTAACCAGACTTTTCTTAATTTCTTCAAAATTATTATTCTTATATTTCTTCAGTATCAAGTCCATTATTTTTGTAGTGCTTACTAGTAGAAATAAATTACAACCATCCTTCAAATTAATATTATCGATTGAATCAAACAGAATATTAATAACTTCAATTTCTGGGTATTTTGTATCATATCCAATTAATTCAATTCCACTATGCAATTTTTCTTCTAATTTAAATGAATTATTATTATTTTGTTTTTTATCAAAAACCATTCCATTGGTGAATAATCTTATTGGTCTTTTCTTATTTATTAATCTGGTAGATGACAATTTAACAATTGATGTTGTCATTTCTGGCCTAAGACATAATGAATTATTACTTACTATTCCTACAACCTGATTTTCATCAATTACGCCACGGCCTTTAATGGTCTCTAAGGTATTTATAAATGAGGGTGAAACCTCTTCATATCCCCATAGTTTATATATATTGCTTAAATTATTTATTATGTTTGAATTATTTTTTACATCAACTAATTTAATTTCCTTTATATCTGTCATTTTAATATTTTACTATTTTTAGGTATAGAGATTTTTTTTAAATGGAATGACTTTATCTAGTTCATTTTTTAATTCATTCTCAAGGCTGGGAGAACAAGCTAAAATTCTTCCTGAACTTAAATTAAATTCGCCTGATGGATAATCAGAAATAATACCACCAGCCTCTTTAACAATAATAGCACCGGCCGCTAGGTCCCACACCTCCAATCCTCTTTCCCAATATCCATCTACCTTACCTGCCGCAACAAATGCTAAATCAACTGCTGCTGCACCTCCTCTTCTAACGCCTCTAGTTTTATGTGTTAAATAACAAAATTCAGAATAATTATTATCCTCTGTCTCAAATCTGTCATAAGAGAAACCAGTAACAAGTAGACTATTAGAAAGATTAGAAGGATTCGATACTTTAAGTTCACTATCATTGCAGAATGAGCCTAAACCTATACACGCTGAATATAGTTCATTTAAATAAGGTACTGATATAGCGCCTATTATTGGCCTATTTTTATATACAAGACCAATAGAAGTCCCAAAAAAAGGATATCCATGGGAATAATTTGTTGTACCGTCTAATGGGTCTATACACCACGTCAAATCCGTTGATTTGGTTAATTTACCCGATTCCTCTGCATTTATAGATATGTTTGGTGTCTCTTCTAATAAATATTCTTTTATTTTATTTTCAACTTCCAAATCTACATTGGTAACTAGATCACCCTTCCTACCCTTTGATGATATTTTCTGAATTTTATTGTAATTAACTTTTAAAATTTCACTACCAATTTGAGCGGAATTCTTGGCTATTTCATACAAAATGGATAAGTTTACTTGATTTGCAACTTCCTCTATTTCACTTAATTCAAACATGATAGTTAATCTTCCTCAAATTCCCAAGGTGGCGCAACTCTTGTATTTCCCCTGCCAAAATATTGTCCAAATTGTATATCGTAAACTTCATCTTCATATGTAGTTTCTACCTCAAGATCTGAAGTTGCTTTAGCTACACAAAGAAGTGCATAACCTTTGTCTTTTAATGGCTGAGATATACCCATGGCTTCAGGCTGATTCAAAGTACCAGATTTAATTTTAACTGCACAACTTGTACAGCAACCATTTCTACAAGAAAATGCAAGTTTGAAACCTTTCTTTTCAAATTCCTTAAGTATATAGTCGTCACTATTAACCTGCTCTTGGTAGACCTTTCCGGTATCTTTATTTTTAATCGTGACTGTGAAAGTCTTTTTCAAATAACTTTCCTCTAAAATGGGATGATCAAGGGTTAAAATAGTTATCTTGGGAGAGGTGGCCGAGTGGTTGAAGGCGCAGCACTGGAAATGCTGTATAGGGGCAACTTTATCGAGGGTTCGAATCCCTCTCTCTCCGTTTCATATTAGTTTATTTTGGTTATCTACATCAACACCTTTTTCATTAAAGAATCTTTTAGAATAGATAGTAATCTTTTTAATAAATTATAAATAATCTTATTTATTTAAATTAAGTTGAAAATATTTGATTTTTACTATTATATGTAAATATCTAAGATAAAAATTAATTAAATTATTAGTAAATTTTGCTTTAATTTAGCAATCTAAAATCATGGGGCAAATAGTTGGAATTGATTTAGGTACTACTAACTCTGTAGTCGGAGTTATAGAAGCTGGTCGTCCAATTGTTATTGCGAATTCTGAGGGATCTAGAACTACACCTTCAATTGTTGGATTTACAAAAGAAAAGGAAATAGTAATAGGAGACCAAGCGAGAAGACAACTTGTTCTAAATCCTAAGAATACCTTTTATAACCTAAAAAGATTTATTGGTAGTGACTGGGATGAATTAGATGAGAATAGTATTTCTGTTCCTTATAACGTAAAGGCTAATAACAATGGAAGCGTTAGGGTTCTTAGTCCAAATACAGAAAGAGAGTATGCACCAGAAGAATTAGTGAGCTCGTTGATTAGGAAATTAATTAATGATGCTGAAACTTATCTTGGAGATACTGTTGATTCTGCCGTTATTACTGTCCCTGCTTACTTTAATGAATCTCAAAGGCAAGCCACAAAGGATTCTGCAATATTAGCTGGTATTAAAGTAGATAGAATTCTAAATGAGCCTACTGCTGCTGCTTTAGCTTATGGTTTTGAAAAAAGTTCTTCTAATAATGTTTTGGTTTTTGATTTAGGAGGAGGAACATTTGATGTTTCATTATTAAAAATTTCTAATGGCGTATTTGATGTGAAAGCCACTTGTGGTGATACACAACTAGGCGGAAATAATTTTGATTCAAAAATAGTTGATTGGCTAGCAGAAAAATTTCTTGCTAAACATGATATTGACCTAAGAAGGGATAGACAAGCTTTACAGAGATTAACTGAGGCTGCTGAAAAAGCGAAATGTGAATTGTCAGGATTACAAAAAACAAAAATATCTTTGCCATTTATCACAACAAGTAAAGAAGGGCCGTTACATATAGAAGAAACCTTAGATAGAAAAATATTTGAATTATTATCACAAGATTTATTAGATAGATTATTAGAGCCTGTGCAAATAGCCTTAGATGATTCTGGGTGGAGCGCTGAAGATATTGATGAGGTAATTCTTGTTGGAGGAAGCACTAGAATTCCAATGGTTCAACAATTAGTGAGGACCCTTGTTCCAAATGATCCTTGTCAATCAGTTAATCCTGATGAAGTTGTAGCAGTTGGAGCTGCGATACAATCTGGAATTATTAGTGGTGATTTACAAGATTTACTACTAAATGACGTTACTCCCTTATCTTTAGGCTTAGAAACTATTGGTGGTCTAATGAAAGTGCTCATCCCTCGTAATACGCCAATACCAGTAAGACAATCTGATGTTTTTAGTACGTCTGAAGCTAATCAATCATCAGTCGTTGTTCAAGTACGTCAAGGAGAAAGGCCTTTAGCCTCTGAAAATAAATCACTTGGTAAATTTAGACTATCAGGAATACCTCCAGCTCCAAGGGGAATACCTCAAGTCCAGGTGGCATTTGATATAGATGCTAATGGTCTTTTAGAAGTGAGTGCAACTGATAGAACAACTGGAAGAAAGCAAACAGTTACAATTTCTGGAGGTTCAAACTTAAATGAGCAAGAAATAAATTCGATAATTGAAGAAGCCAAAGCAAAAGCTAATGAAGATAGGAAGAGAAGATCTGTAATTGATAGAAAAAACAGTGCTTTAACTCTTATTGCGCAAGCTGAGAGAAGACTTAGGGATGCTTCATTAGAATTTGGACCTTATGGGGCTGAGAGGCAACAACGTGCTGTTGAATTAGCCATTCAAGATGTTGAAGATTATATAAATGATGATGATCCTCAAGAATTAGAAATTTCAGTAAGTGCTCTACAAGAAGCATTATTCGGCTTAAACAGAAAATTTGCATCAGAAAAGAAAACCGATAGTAATCCCTTACAAAGCATTAAAAATACATTTGGATCATTAAAGGATGAACTCTTCTCTGATGATTATTGGGATGATGATGATCCTTGGGATAATCAAATGAATAGAAATTATAGAAATTCGAGGTATGGTAATTCTAGGGACGATGATCCATGGGACAATGACTACTTCCTCTAAAAAAGACTATTTGTCGATTTTGGGTTTATCCTCTGATTTCGATGATAAAGAACTTAAAAAGGCCTTTCGAAGAGAAGCACGAAAATGGCATCCAGATTTAAATAAAAATGATATTAATGCGGAAGAAAGATTTAAATTAATTAACGAAGCATACGAATATCTACGTGATCCTAATGTAAGAAAAAATAGTGGGGATGAAAATGTCTATAGTGATAACGAAAATAATAATTTCAAGACTGGTTTTCCTGATTTTGAAGATTATCTTGATTCATTATTTGGATATGAATACTCACCTAAGAATTCCAATGAGTATGAAAACGAACCATATAAGGATGAATCGACAAATACAGATAATGATGAATTTAATCATTATGAATACCCTACAACCTCTCCAGAAGAGCCTCCACCAGTTAAACTCCACCAAGATATTGAAACAGTTATAGAATTAACTCCTGATGAGGCCTTAAATGGAGCTTCAATTTTAATTGAGCTTGAAGATGAAACTGTAGTAGAAGTTGATACACCTCCTTTCGCTGGAGATGGATGGCGATTAAGACTAGAAAATATTGCAAGAGGAGGTAAAGATCATTATCTACAGTTAAAAGTTCAAACGGAAAGTGGTCTAAGAATTGATGGTTTAAGAGTTCTATATAAATTAGAGTTATTTCCTCATGATGCTCTTCTTGGTTGTGCAGTTGAGGTTCCTACCCTTGATGGAAATGTCACACTCCAAGTACCACCAAAATCATCTACGGGAAGAATGTTACGTTTGAAAGGTAGGGGTTTAACTTTCGAAGATAATGTAGGTGATCAGTATGTTGAAATCCTGGTAGTGATACCTGCTGATATTAATGATGAAGAAATTGCTTTATATACAAGATTACAAGAATTATCACTTTCTGATTCTTAATCAAATATTATATAAATAGAAAAACGATACTTATGAACGTATTTGTTCTTTTATATAATTCAGGAACAGATAAGGAAGGAATTCATTCAATCGAACTTAAAGGAAGGACAATCGTTCTTATGTTTGAAGATAAGGATGATGCAACTAGATATTGCGGCCTTCTAGAAGCTCAAGATTTTCCATTGCCAACGGTTGAGATGATCAATATAGAGGAAATAAAAGATTTCTGTATTAAATTAGATTATGAATGCAAATTAGTAGAAAAAAATTTTGTACCTAAAACCGCAGAAGATCGGTTATTAATTTCACCACCCCAGAAAAACCTAAAAGTTGAAAATTGGGAGGAAGACAAAAATAGTAATAAAGATAGGATTGACATAAACACTATTAAGGAAAACCTTGAAAAGTTGCTTTAGCTACTAAAATATTTATTAATTACTAAACAAATAAAACATGACAACTGCATTATTTGAAACAGAAGTTGGGAACATTAATATTGAATTTTTCTCTGATGATGCACCTAATACAGTTAAAAACTTCACGAGCCTAATTAGTGATGGTTTTTATGATGGTCTAGCATTTCACAGAGTGATTCCTGGATTTATGGCTCAGGGTGGATGTCCACATACTCGCGATGGAGCATCAGGTATGCCTGGAACTGGTGGGCCTGGATATAATATAAAATGTGAAATTAATTCCAATAAACATCTAAAAGGTTCACTTTCTATGGCTCATGCGGGAAAGGATACAGGTGGAAGTCAGTTTTTCATAGTTTATGAACCACAGCCTCATCTCGATGGGGTTCATACTGTTTTTGGTAAGACTGATGATATGGATATAGTTCTAAAGCTTACTAATGGGTCAAAAATTTTAAAGGCAACTTTAAAATAGTAAATTAGCCTTCAAAAACAATACTAAATGTCTCTTTATCTAGATTAAATTTTCTTGTAGATGAATATAATAATTCATTATTAATAGTGAATTTAGTATTGATTAATTTGATGCTATTTTTTGGGTGTAATGCCTGTTCAATATTTCTAGAAACAATAATTCCAATCTTTGTACTATTTTTATAATTTGATAAAAACTGAATAAATAATTCTATATTTTTTATTTCTTCATCAATAATGTTGGTATTGGTTCTATTCTGATCATGCAAAATTCGCCATACTAATTTTGGTCGATTCCAAAAAGCCAATAATCTTGGTGTACTCTCTAGTTTAATATTGATGTTATTTTCATTACAGAATTTAATAACATTATTTTTTATTGGAACTAGATCAATAGATTTATATTCTCCGTCAAGAAAAATTGAAATAAATGGATCGATATTACTGGAACTTGGATTATCTTCATCAATCATGTGGCCTAATTTGGTTTTTTTTACACTCAAATATTCTGCATTATTATCGTTTGGACAAATTACTAATGGAACTCTCTCAATAACCTCTATTCCATAACCACCTAAACCAGCAATCTTTCTAGGATTGTTTGTAAGTAATTTTAATTTTTTTATCCCTAGATCGGTTAATATCTGTGCTCCAACTCCATAATTTCTAAGATCAGCTGGAAAACCTAATTTTTCATTAGCTTCTACAGTGTCTAATCCACCATCCTGTAAACTATATGCTTTTAATTTATTTATTAGACCAATACCTCTACCTTCTTGTCTCAAGTAAACAACAACCCCCTCTTCCTCCTTTTCAATCCTTGATAAAGCAGCCTCTAACTGGGGTCTACAATCACAACGTAATGATCCAAAAGCATCGCCAGTTAAGCACTCTGAATGCATTCTTACAAGTACAGGTTCGCTTAAATTTGATGATTTTTGTTTAACTAATGCAACGTGCTCTGAACCATCAAGTTCATTAACATATCCATAAGCTTTGAAATTACCAAAAATACTTGGAAGAACTGCATCAGATTTTCTAAATACAAATCTCTCAGTTTGAAACCGATAACTTATTAAATCAGCTATTGATATTAATTTCATTCCCCATTGTTTCGCATACTCTTTAAGTTGTGGAAGTCTTGACATAGAACCGTCAGGATTTTGTATTTCGCAAATTACACCAGCGGGATAAAGACCTGACATTGCTGCAATATCTACTGCCGCTTCGGTATGCCCTGCCCTTTTTAATACTCCACCTTTCTTTGCTCTTAATGGAAAAATATGCCCTGGCCTTCTTAAATCATCAGGTTTTGTATTTGGGTTTATTGCTACTTGAATTGTCTTTGCCCTGTCTTCAGCGGAAATTCCAGTTGTAACATTATTCTCAGGGCCAGCATCAATTGATATCGTAAAAGCTGTTTGATTTTCATCAGTATTTCTATCTACCATCAATGGCAAATCTAAAGAGTCAAGTTTTTCACCTTGCATGGCTAGGCATATAAGACCACGTCCCTCAGTAGCCATAAAATTGATTTGCTGTGGAGTTGCAAACTGAGCCGCACATATTAAATCTCCTTCATTTTCTCTTCTCTCATCATCTACAACAATTATGCATTCACCATTTCTTATAGCTGCCAATGCATCACTGATAGGATCAAATTCAATTTTAAAAGATTCATTTATATCCAAAATTGTTCCATTATTTGATTTGGGACTTGTTTCTTTCATTATTCCTATCAATATAGAAAAATAGTGTTTTAGTTATCTTAAATTCAACACTTTATAATCCTATCTCAAAGTCTGCCAATTCAAAGAAATGAATGTTGCAATAGTAGGTGCTACAGGTTACGGCGGTATTCAAGCGGTAAATCTTTTAAAGAAAAATAATAAATACAAAATTTCATTTTTAGGAGGTAATAAAACATCTGGATCAAAGTGGAATGATAATTTCCCTTTTATTTGTCTAGATAATGATCCTTATATAGAAGAAATTTCAATTGATAATATATCAAAAAATGCGGATGTTGCTTTGCTTTGCTTACCAAATGGCTTATCTTCAACATTGACAAGGAAATTATTAGATAGAGGACTTAAAGTTATTGATTTATCTGCTGACTATAGATATAAGTCATTAGATGAATGGAAAAAAGTATATTCCAAAGAAGCCGCTATTTATAAAAGGAATGATGATGATTTATGTAAAGAGGCGGTTTACGGACTTCCTGAAATAAATAAAGAAGAAATTTCAAAAGGAAGATTAATTGCCTGTCCAGGATGTTATCCAACATCTGCTCTTATTCCATTAGCTCCTTATCTCTCTCAAGGAATTATTGAAAATGAAGGTATAGTTATTGACTCTAAAAGCGGAACCTCTGGAGGTGGTCGAGAACCAAACCAAAAGCTACTGTTATCAGAATGTGGAGAAGGTCTATCAGCATATGGATTAATAAACCATAGACATACCTCAGAGATCGAGCAAGTGGCATCTTTAATTTCTGGAAATAAAATTGAACTGCTTTTTACACCTCATTTAGTCCCAATCTCAAGAGGTATGTATTCCACCATATATGGGAGATTAAGAGATCCAGGATTAACTTCTGATGACTGCAGAATTCTTCTGGATAATTACTATCGAAATTTTAAAAATATTAAAGTCTTACCTGTAGATACATTCCCATCAACAAAATGGGTTAAAAATACAAACCAAATTTTCCTTTCTGTTAAAGTTGATATTCGAAATGGAAGAATTATTATTTTATCTGCAATTGATAATTTGATAAAAGGTCAGACTGGTCAAGCAATTCAAAATTTAAATATTATGAGTGGATTTTCAATGGATGAAGGTCTTGATTTAACTAATAATTTTCCATAAAATTAGTTCTTATCAAAAACCCAGCTCGAGAGATTGAGTGAGGTAAAATTTTATGTTCAAGCATTTGTATCCTTTGGGAAAGTGATTCATTATCATCATCCTCTCTAATTGACAATGCAGCTTGCATTATCAATGATCCACTATCAACCTCCTCTTCTACAAAATGTACTGAACAACCAGTTATTTTTGAACCATTTACTATAGAATCCTTTATCGCAGAACTACCTTTATATGAGGGAAGTAATGAAGGGTGAATATTTATTATCTTATTCTTAAATTTATTAATAAAAAATGGAGTAACAATTTTCATCCAGCCTGCCATAACAACAAGTTCAACATCATAATGAATTAAAGTATTTACAATTTCTAATTCAAAAGCTTCTTTTTGCAGAAAATCTTTGCCTCTTATAATTTTGTGAGGTATTTTTTTACTTTCAGCTCTCTTTATACAACCTGCATCATCTTTGTTAGTTATTAGAACTTTTATATCTATATCTAATTCTCCTTTTTCTGAGAGATTAATTAATTCCTGAAAGTTTGTTCCTTTCCCAGAAGCAAGTACACCTATTTTTAATTTTGGGGAAAATCTTCTAAATTCAGATATCTCAGGCGAAATTATGTAATTAAATGATCTATCCAAAGTTTTTTATTTTCTCCAATGATAAATTCATATGAAATAAAAAAAACCCTTAATTTTAATTGTTTATATTCAAAAACATATTTATTTGAAGATAATTATTTAAACAAATTTAAATGATTCAAATTTATGTACTATTCGTATAGATATAATTGAATAATAAATAAAAGAAACAAATATATAAAATGAATGGAGATTTAAATTCTTGGGATAAATTTTGTAATTATCTTTGGTTTGATAAAAAATTAAATATTTGGTTAGATATAAGCAAAATTAATTTCACAAGTAAAGAGATAAACAATTTTGAAGATAAATTCAAGGATGTTTTTTCATCAATAAAAGAATTAGAAAATGGTGCAATCTCAAATATTGATGAAAATAGACAAGTTGGACATTATTGGCTTAGAAATCCATCAATTGCACCCTCTTCAAAAATAGGAGAGGAAATCAGAGCAGATATTGATGAAATCTCTGAATTTGGAAAACAAATTTTAAATGGAGATATTAAGAGTAAGAATAATCAGCAGTATACTGATGTTCTATGGATAGGAATTGGTGGAAGTGGGTTAGGACCATTACTTATTACAGAGTCACTGCAGAAGTGTTCTAGAGGCTTAAAATTTTCTTATATCGATAATGTTGATCCTTTTTTAATTAGCGAAAAGTTAGAAGACTTATCTGAAAAATTATCAACAACATTATTTGTAGTAGTAAGCAAATCAGGTGGTACGCCTGAACCTAGAATTGCTATGGAAATTATTAAAAGTTACTGCGAAAACAATTCTCTTGAATGGAATTCTAATGCTATAGCTATAACTATGAAAGATAGTAAGTTATTTAAAAAAGCCACTTCTGAAAATTGGTTAAAAATATTTAATTTGCAAGATTGGGTTGGAGGAAGAACTAGTATTACAAGCTCTGTGGGATTACTTCCATTAGCTCTGATTAATGAAAATATATCTGAATTTATTAGAGGTGCATCATTAATGGATGAAGCCACACGTATAAGTGATTTTAAAAATAATCCAGCAGCACTATTATCATCCGCTTGGTATTTAACTGGGGACGGTATTGGAAAGAGAGATATGGTCGTATTACCTTATAGAGATAGGTTACAGGTATTTAGTAAATATCTCCAGCAATTAGTAATGGAATCATTAGGAAAGAAATTTAATAGGATTGGTGAAGTAGTTAATCAAGGTATTTCCGTTTTTGGTAATAAAGGATCTACAGATCAACATGCTTATGTTCAGCAACTGAGAGATGGTATTGATAATTTCTTTTGTATTTTTATTGAATTATTAGATTCTCCATCTACTAATATTTTTAATGAAAAAGAGAATCCTAAAGAATATCTTTCTGGTTTTTTACAAGGAACCAGATCAGCACTCTCTAGTGAAAACAGACAAAGTATCACTATTACATTAGAAAAGTTAAATTGTTTTTCACTAGGTGCCTTAATCGCTTTATTTGAGAGGGCTGTATCCTTCTACGCTGAATTGGTAAATATAAATGCATATGATCAACCTGGAGTTGAAGCTGGAAAGAAAGCAGCCGCAAATATTATTGAGTATCAACAAAAAGTAAGTAATTTATTAGATGAAGGTGGAGAATATTCTATAAAAGACATAACATCATTATTTGATAATTCAGGGAGTGAACCTATATTTTTCATACTCCGTGAAATGTGTTTTAGTAATGATAATTATTTAGTTAAGGGCGATTGGTCAAATCCAAATTCATTAGTTATTCAAAAAATAAATTCTTAAACAACAATATTCATAATTTTTCCTTTAACAACAATTATTTTTCTTATTTCCTTTTCTCCAGTCCATTTTAATATGTTAGGTCTTTTAAGAGTCAATTCTTTAATTTGATCTTCGCTCATATCATTATTAATATTTACTTTGTCTCTAACTTTTCCATTCACTTGTATTACTAGTTCATACGAATCTTCCTTAAGTGCCTCGGCATTAAAGGAAGGCCAGTGTTCTAAATGTACAGAATTTTTAAATCCTATAAGATGCCATATTTCTTCTGCAATATGAGGAGCAAAAGGAGCCAACAAAATACAAAATGTTTTTAAAGCCTCAATTTTTAAATTCTTGTTTACGCCATTAATGGAATTTGATAATGAATTATAAAACTTCATTAGTTCTGAAATCGCAGTATTAAATTGGTTATTTAATATGTCATTTGAAATTTCTTTTATGGCAATATTCATTGACTTTATTAAACTTTTTTCTTTATCTGGATAGGAATTAGATTTACTATTTATATCATTTGCACAATTTATATAAAGCTTCCAAATCCTGCTTAAAAATCTAAATTGTCCTTCAACATCTGTATCTCCCCATTCCAAATCTTTTTCTGGCGGTGCTTTAAATAATATAAACATTCTTGCTGTATCTGCTCCATATTTTTTAATTACTGATTCAGGATCTATTCCATTATATTTTGACTTAGACATTTTCTCGAAAAGAACTTCGAGTTTGCTATTGTCAATTGGATCTGTAGGATTTGATAGGTCAGTAATATTGGAAGGAGAAACATATTTACCCGTTTTATTGTTTTTATAGGCTGCGGCCTGAACCATTCCTTGTGTTAATAATTTATTAAATGGTTCATCAATTTCAAATAATTCATTATCCCTCAAGGCTTTAGTGAAAAATCTTGCATATAACAAATGCAATATTGCATGCTCTACCCCTCCAACATATTGATCTACAGGCAACCACTTATTGATTTCAATCTTTTCAAATGGCTTATTAGAACATTTTGAAGATGGATATCTTAAAAAATACCATGATGAACACATGAAAGTATCCATAGTATCAGTTTCTTTTCTTGCCGCTATTCCACATTTTGGGCATGTAGTATTTATCCAATTATTATTATCACCTAAAGCATTAATCTTGTTAGCCGAGATTTCTATATCTTTTGGTAAGGAAACAGGTAATTCCGATTGCTTTAATGGAACAGATCCACATTTTTTGCAATTAACTATGGGTATCGGACATCCCCAATATCTTTGTCTAGAGATTAACCAATCTCTTAGACGATATTGAATCTTATTTTCAGCCCATCCATTGTTTACTCCCTCCTCTGAAATTTTTACTTTAGCAATAGTATTTTCTATTCCATTGTATTGATTTGAATTAATAAGATATCCTTTTTCTACATAAGCTTCTTCAAGCTCTTTATTTTTTTCACTTTTATCCTTTATTATTACCTGTTTAATATCAATATTATTTTTCTTAGCAAATTCAAAATCTCTTAGATCGTGAGCAGGCACGCCCATAACAGCGCCTGTACCGTATTCATCGAGAACATAACTTGCCACCCAAATAGGAATAGGTTCAGAATTGACTGGATTTATTGCTATTAAGCTAGTTTTTATTCCAATTTTTTCAAGTTCATTATTTTTATTATTTTTCAAATATCGTTTAAGATTTTCTATATCTTGTATTGTTTCTTCATCAGAAATATTTTTCACTAATGAATGATTAACAGAAATTGCCAAATAAGTAACTCCAAATAACGTATCTGGCCTTGTTGTAAATACAGTAATTTTATCTTCTGGATTGTTATTGATATTGAAATTAATATTTGTACCAATTGACTTTCCAATCCAATTATTTTGCATTATTTTTACTCTTTCTGGCCAATTATCTAATTTTTCTAAATCCTTCAATAACTCATCCGCATAATTAGTAATTCTTAAAAACCATTGCTTTAATAATTTTTTTTCAACTACTGCCCCAGATCTCCAAGATTTACCCTCTGAGTCAACTTGTTCATTCGCTAGGACTGTATTATCTATAGGATCCCAATTAACTTCAGATTCCTTTTGATATACAAGACCTGCCTTGTGTAACTCTAAAAATAGATATTGAGTCCAAATATAATAATTTTCATCACATGTTGCAAATTCCCTATCCCAATCAACTGATAGTCCCAAAAGCTTTAATTGTGACTTCATATGAGAAATATTTTTTTTAGTCCAGACACTTGGACTAATTCCTCTTTCAATCGCTGCATTCTCAGCAGGCAAACCAAAAGCGTCCCAACCCATTGGATGTAAAACAGATTTACCCTTAAACCTTTGGAATCGAGCTATTAAGTCTGTAATAACATAATTCCTAACATGTCCCATATGAAGATTACCTGAAGGGTAAGGAAACATTGATAGGGCATAAAATTTATCTCTATTCTCAGTTAATTCATCGGTTTTGTATAAATTGTTTTCTGTCCATATTGACTGCCATTTTTTTTCTATTTCAGATGGATTATATAAATTAGTATCAAATTCATATTGTTTATCGGGAGAAATCACTTAATTATTATTTGTTAAATTATTATTTTAATAT
Source organism: Prochlorococcus sp. AG-347-I06 (assembly GCA_003281605.1). Lineage (GTDB taxonomy): Bacteria > Cyanobacteriota > Cyanobacteriia > PCC-6307 > Cyanobiaceae > Prochlorococcus_A. Next base: position 401,127 of record QCBM01000001.1, read on the forward strand.
TCATTGTATAAAATAGAAATAGATTGTTAAAAGGAATAATTTATAATTAAAATTTAAAATATATTATTTACAAATGAAAAATATAACTTTTGAAAAATATCAAGGTAACGGAAATGATTTCGTGATAATAGATTCTAGAGGAAATGGATTATATAAAAATTACAAGACAAATAAAATATTTGATATAAAAAAAATTTGCAACAGGCAATTTGGTATTGGAGCGGACGGTGTGATTTTTATAGAAGAACCTAATGAAGATAATTATGCAAAAATGATAATTTTTAATTCTGATGGTTCTGAAGCACAAATGTGTGGAAACGGAATTAGGTGTTTAGTTGAGTATCTCCACGTAAATGATTTAATGAATAATAAAAATATAGAATATAAAATTGAGACTAAAGCAGGTTTAAAAATTGCAAAATATATAAATGATGAAATTACAGTAAAAATGGGAGTTCCAATTTTAGAATGTCAAAATATTCCAACAAAAATTGAAAAAAAAATAAATTCGATTCCTTCACACGAATTTATTGAGAAAGATTTTAATAATATGGGTTATGCCGTAGGAATGGGGAATCCTCATTTAATATTCTTTGTAAAAGACATAGAGTCAATTGTTCTTTCCAGACTTGGTCCTATATTTGAAAAAAATGAATTATTTCCTGAAAAAACTAATGTGCATTTTTGTCAAATTTTAAATAAAGATAATATCAAAGTAAAAGTATGGGAAAGGGGGGCAGGGCAAACCTTAGCTTGTGGAACAGGTGCCTGTGCTATCCATGTAGCAGCTTATAAATTAGGTCTTTGTAATTCACAAACCATAGTAACCTTACCAGGAGGAAATCTTAAAATTGATTGGTCAAAAGACGATTGTGAAGTCATGATGACCGGTAATGCTAAAAAGGTTTTCTCAGGATCAATGTTAGTAAATTAATGGAAAATAATTTTATCTATTTAGATAATGCATCCACAACTCCATTATCTGAGAATGTTTTAAATATAATTAATTCAACTTACAGGAATTATTGGTATAACCCTTCATCTACATATGAGCTAGGGATAAAATGCTCTACATATCTTGAAAAAATTAGAACTAAAATTGCTTATATATTTGAAGCAGATTCAGAGGATATAATTTTTACATCTGGTTCTTCGGAATCGACTAATATTGTATTTAATAATATTTATGAGAACTATAAAAATGGTAGGGTTGTTATTTCAAATGTTGAACATCAAGCAACAACTATTTGTGCTAATAAACTAAGAAAACAAAATTGGGATATTTACGAATGGACGGTAAATAATGATGGAATTTTAAATATTTCTAATATCGAAAAAATTTTAAACAATTATACTAAGCTTGTATCAATTATTTGGGGACAAAGTGAAATTGGGACAATACAGCCTGTACAATTTATTGGTTCGAAATGTGAAGAATTAAATATAATGTTTCATTTAGATGGAACTCAAATATTAAGTAATGGAATATTCAGTTGGAAAGATCTTAAATGTGATTTTTTAAGTTTATCTGCTCATAAATTTGGAGGTCCAAAAGGGATCGGTATTCTTTTAACAAAAGAAAAGTCTAGACAAATTTTAAAAAATAATGACATATCACTTACTCAGGAATTTTCAATTAGACAAGGTACACAAGCTTTGCCATTAATCGCAGGAATGTATCAATCATTAAAGAATATAAAAGGAAAAATAAAATTATATGATTACATAACTGAATTTCCTTCTAATAATATTAATAAACTCAAAAATTATTTTTTTCAAAAAATTAAGGATAATAATCATATAAAGATTACGGGTAGTATTAATCATAGACTTCCCAATCATATTTCGTTTCTACTATTAAATAAACTATATGAGCCTATAAGGGCCTATAAGATTGTTAATTTCATGTCAGAAAATAAAATAGCCATAAGTAGTGGAAGTGCTTGTTCAAGCTCATCTGGTAAACCTAGCTCAACACTTAAAAATCTTGGTTTAAAAGATGATGAACTATATTCAAATATTCGTGTTACTTTAGGTTCAATAAACAATAAGTCAGAAATAGATAAATTTTTAGAACTTATTCAAATATGTATTGACAAATTTTAATGGAAACCAATTACAGACTACCTAAAGATTTAAATGAATCTCTTAAGAATATGGAGGATGCAATTATTCCAAGTTTATTAGATTCAAATAAAAGATTTACTATAGAATTTAATTTTGAAGGATTGAAGTTTAACAGAATTGGAATAACTATTTACAAGATATTGTCTAAAAATAATAATGTATTTATAACATTTGCTGATCAAGGTGCTGTAGCCTTGGCACAAAGAGACTATCCAGATATCAAAGATAAAATTTTTACTTTTAAATCATTTAATGAATCGAATAATATAAATAATATTGATAGTACATTGATATCGATACTTCCGCAGCCATATGATTTCGATTCATTTGAACCAATGTCTGATAATTATCAAGGTACGCATTATTCATTAAATCCAAAATTTGAAGATGCCAATATTGGTATAGGAAGTGTTATTAGAGAGCGACGTAAAAACTTTGTCAAAACATGGAAAAATATTTATTTTCTGCAGCCTTTAAATAAAGCTGCTCTTATGCATATTTATCCAAATAACTGGTTGCTTTTCAAAGAAGAAAATAAAAGATATTTTTTTAAAAAAGAATTTGAAATTAAACCCGACAATGAATCTATTTTTGTAAATTTATAGATTGAATGTGATAAAAAAAATTTATTCATTTTTCTTAATTGTTCTTGTATTAGTAACATCTCCTTTCTTAATAAGATATTTACTAGCAAATCAGAAAATAACTATTTTAAATAATATTTATTTTAATTTCCCGGGAATAATTACTAAAAACAAAATATGTCCTACTTATGATGCTTTATTGAATCAAAACCTTGATGATTCTTTTAGTGTATCAATTATTAATAATAAAGGGGAAATAATTAGTTCCTACAATGAAGATGTTCCAAGAATGCCGGCATCTAATCAAAAATTATTCTCATCAGCTTATGTTTTAAGTAAATATAAATTAAATAATAATTTAAAAACTTCCTTATTTAAAAATAAAAACTATTATTATTTACACGGTCAGGGTGATCCAGATCTTAATTATGAAAATATAATCGAACTAATTTCAAATGTTAAAGAAAATAAAATTATTAACTTTAATATTGTAGAAATTGATTCAAAATTATATTGGCCTGATGGTTGGACAAATACTGATAAACTTTACGAATATGGATCTCCAATTACATCTCTTGCAATAGAAAGTAATCACAATAAATATGATGATATTTATGCATTAAAAATTTTTATTAAAAATTATTTAAAAAATAAATTTCCAAATTCAAAAATATATATAGATTTTTTTGATTCAGAAAAAACTTTTTATTTAAAAAATATTAAAGAGATAAATAATATATATTCAAATCCAATTCTTTCATTATTAACTCTAATAAATTCTGAAAGCCATAATTTTACAGCTGAATCTCTCTTTAAAAATGCCTCAAATACATGGAACGATAATGACTATATAAAATTGAAAAGATGGCTTGAAAATAAGGGTCTCCCAACAACTAATGCATACTTTGCAGATGCTAGTGGATTGTCTCGAAAAAACAAAATTACAACAAGGTTAGTTGTATTATTTTTAGATAAAATGAGATATTTTAAAGAATTTAAAACTTATCAATCTACACTTTCAATTACTGGAGTAAGAGGAACATTAGCTAAAAGATTTGTAAATAGTGAATTATCTGGAAAGTTTTTTGGTAAAACTGGGACTCTTTCAAATGTTTTTGCATTATCTGGCTTTTTATATAAAAATGAAAGGCCAATAATAATAAGCATTATCCAAAATTCTAATAAAATTGATAAGGAAAAAGCTTTTAAATTATTACGTGATCTTTATTACTTGGAATCTTGTTAATAAAAATATTATTTAAAATATTCTTTTAAATCCCTCTCAACAGAGTGGGGTACCATGTGATTAATTTCACCACCAAATTTTGCAACTTCTTTTACTAAAGAACTACTGAGAAAACTATAATTTGTATTTGTTGATAAAAATATAGTTTCAATATCATTATTAAGAGATTTATTTGTATGAGCAATCTGAAGTTCATACTCAAAATCACTCATTGCTCTTAAGCCTCTAAGAATAAGATTAGCTTTTAGATCATTGGCACAATCAACAGTTAGACCAGAATAAGAAATAACTTCAATATTAGGTAAATGAGAAAGAGAATTTTTTATTTGTATTATTCTTCTTTCAAGATTAAATGTTGGTGTTTTAGAAGTATTTTCTAAAACAGCAACTACTAGATTGCCAAATATTTTTTCAGCTCTTTCTATTAAATCAATATGCCCGTTTGTTAAAGGATCGAATGTACCAGGATAAAGAATTTTCATGAATTTATTTTGATCGAATAAGAAATTTAGTTAAAATAAGTTTATTAGATATATCAATTATGACATTAAATCTAGAAGCAAAAAAAATCTTATTAAGAAAAATACCTCACGGATTATTCATTTGTGGAGTTAGAGACGAAGATAAAAATGAAGTGAATGGATTTACTGCTAGTTGGGTGACTCAAGGTTCCTTCACTCCTCCATTAGTCGTAATGGCTGTTAGAGCAGAAGGTTCAAGTCATGAAATAATAAAATCTAGCAATAAGTTCTCATTAAATGTCCTCAAAAGTGATCAAAAGGATCTAGCAGCTGTTTTCTTTAAACCCCAAAAAGCATTAGGAGGCAGATTTGAATCTATTGAATTTAATTTAGGTGAACTTGGATTGCCTATTTTAGTTGATAGTGTTGGTGGATTTGAATGTAATGTTGTTGGAAGTGTTATTCATGGAGACCATACAGTTTTTGTAGGAGAAGTTCAATCAGCTTATTTAAATAATGATGTTGACTCTCTAAATTTATCTTCAACTGGCTGGAATTATGGAGGTTAATCTTTATAAATGAGTAATTCCTCTTTAGAAACAATACATAACAAATATAATTTTAAAATTGAATATAAATTAATTAATAATAAAGAGTTACTAAAATCAAGATTATCCGAAATTCCAAAGTCATCTGGTTGCTATCTTTTTAAAGATATAGATAATAATTTACTTTATATTGGTAAATCTAAAAAACTACGCAGTAGAGTAAGTAGTTATTTTAATAATTTGTCAGATTTAACTCCAAGATTAAGTTTGATGGTCCGTCAAATAACTGAAATAGAAATTATAATCACAGATAGCGAATATGAAGCACTAAATTTAGAGTCAAATTTAATAAAAACAAACAAACCATACTTTAATATTCTTTTAAAGGATGATAAAAAATATCCATATCTTTGCATAACTTGGAGTGAAAAATATCCTCGAATATTTATTACAAGAAGAAGAAGAAATAGAAATAATTTAGATAGATATTATGGACCTTATGTAGATGTCGGATTATTAAGGAGAACATTATTTACAATAAAAAAAATATTTCCACTTAGACAAAGGCCTAGGCCAGTCTACAAAGATAGAACTTGTTTGAATTATTCAATAGGAAGATGTCCAGGTGTTTGCCAAGAAGTAATATCATCTGACGATTATAAAAAAATAATGAAACAAGTATCTATGATATTTCAGGGAAGGAATGATGACTTAGAAATATTTTTACAAAAAAAAATGATGCAATTTTCAAATGATTTAGATTATGAGAATGCAGCAAAAATAAGGGATCAAATTTTAGGTTTAAAATTATTAACTGAATCACAAAAAATATCAATACCAGATTCTTCAATCAATAGAGATATCTTTGGCATAGTTTCAGAAAAAAATGTAGCTAGTATACAAATTTTCCAAATGAGATCTGGTAAGCTCATTGGAAGAATTGGCTATAGTCAAAAATTAAATAATGAAGATGAAAATCTTATTTTACAGAAGATATTAGAAGAGCATTATATGAATGTTGAAGCCGTAGAGATACCATCAGAAATTCTTATTCAATATAACCTTCCAAAACAAGCAACCATAGAGGATTGGTTAACGGAGCTAAGAAAAAAGAAAGTAAAAATCTTAATCCCAAAAAGAAATAAAAAACATGAAACTGTAGAAATGGTTTTAAAAAATGCGAAATTGGAATTAGATAGAATATTAAATGGGATACAAGATAATGAATCATCAATTGAGGATCTTGCCCAAATACTTGAATTAAGCGAACAACCTAAAAGAATTGAAGGTTATGATATAAGCCATATACAAGGTAGTGACCCTGTAGCATCACAAGTCGTTTTTATTGATGGGATTCCTTCTAAACAGCATTATAGGAAATATAAAATTAAAGATCCAAAAGTTTTTGTAGGACATAGTGATGATTTTGCTTCGATATATGAAGTAATACATAGAAGGTTTAAAAAATGGTCAAGATTTAAAAAAAGCGGAGGCGATTTTTCAATATTAAATGATAAAACGAATAGTAAATTAGACAATGAACTTCTATCAGATTGGCCTGATTTAATAATGATTGATGGAGGAAAAGGACAGTTAAATGCAGCTATTAAAGCATTAAAAGAATTAAATCTTGAGGAAGAAGTAACTATATGTTCATTAGCAAAAAAAAATGAAGAAATATTTATTCCAGGCTTTACTAAGTCTCTTGATACTGATGAAAATCAAAAGGGGGTTCTTCTATTAAGAAGGGTAAGAGATGAAGCACATAGATTTGCATTATCTTTTCATAGAGACAAAAGATCTAAGAGAATGAATAGATCTCAATTGTCCCAAATAAGTGGATTAGGACCATCAAGAATAAGAGAATTACTTGAGCATTTTAAATCAATAGATGCGATAAGAATAGCTAGTAAAGAGGATTTATCAAAAGTTAAAGGACTCGGAAAAAATTCAGTAAATGATATATATGAATATTTTAACGAGTTATAAATATTAATTAATTTTTGAAAAATAGATTTCTTGATATTGTTAAATATAACTATATTACAAATATATATTTAAATTAATCTAGTAATTTGGCAGCTGAAGCATATCTCTGGTTTAAATCACTTCACATTATGGGTGTAATCGTCTGGTTTGCGGGACTTTTTTACTTAGTAAGACTTTTTATATATCATGAAGAATCTAAAAATATGGATAATGAATTAAAAATTGCATTTAATAAACAATACACTTTGATGGAAAAAAGGCTGGCGAATATAATCACAACACCTGGGATGATATTAGCTTTAAGTATGGCTATATGCATGGTTATTATGCAACCAAGTTGGTTAAGTGAGAAGTGGTTGCAAATTAAAATTTCTTTTGTTTTAGCACTAGTAATTTATCATTCTTTTTGTTATAAATTAATGTATTCATTACAAAATGGTACTTCAACCATTTCAGCAAAAAACCTTAGATTATTAAATGAATTGCCTACTTTATTATTATTTATAATTGTACTTTTAGTTATTTTTAAAAATAATTTTCCAACTAGTGTTGCCACATGGAGCGTAGTTGGACTAATTATCTTCATGTTGGCTTCAATACAATTATATGCAAAGATTAGAAAGAAAAATGAGAATTCATTAAGTAATGAATAGGGAAGACTTAATAAAATTAACTTCCAATATTAATAAAAATAGTTGTCCTAAAAATATTAATTTTCACTGTCATACAAAATTTAGTGATGGAAGTCTAGAACCATATGAACTTTTAGAACAAGCTTATAAAAATAACTTGAAATTTTTATCAATAACAGATCATCATACAATTAAAGCTCATGAATATATAAAAAAAAATAAAATACTCAAAAATTATCCTAAAGATTCTTTTACGTTAATTTCGGGAATAGAAATTAATTGTTTGATTCTAGGATGTTTAGTACATGTAATTGGATTGGGAATAGATATAAAAAGTAAATACCTAAATCCCTACATCCTTGGAGAGTCTCCAATAGGTAATGATTTAAATATTAAATCAGTTATTAAAGCAATTAATTTAGCTGGTGGTTTATCATTTCTTGCACATCCAGCGAGATACAGGATTCCCTTTTATAAATTAATTCCAGAGGCCAAAATACAAGGTATTGATGGAATAGAGGTTTGGTACGATTATGAACTTAATGAAGTATGGAATCCTAGTTTATTTGTATGTTCAGAAATAGATAAATTAGCAGATAAATATTCAATGCTAAAAACATGCGGAACAGATAGTCACGGACTTTCGCTATTAGGTAGATAATTCAGAATTCGTTTTTTTCAATTATTGAATCAGTATTAATAATTATGTTCTTTAAATTTTCAATTACATCTGATGAACAATTATTCCACATTTTTCTATTGACAATTTCAAGAAATCTTTGTGCAATATCTCTTAAAGCCCATGGATTATTCTCTAGAAAGAAATTCTTAAGATCCAGATCACATAACCATGATTTATAAACATCCTCATAACACCAATCTGAGACTACTTCAGTAGAAGCATCAAAAGCATATAAATAATCTAGTGTAGCTGAAAATTCAAACGCTCCTTTATAACCATTATCCTTCATTCCATTTATCCATTTAGGGTTAAGTATTCTTGATATAACAACTTTATTAATTTCATCTTGTAATTTTGAAATTTTAGATAATCCAAATTTTGATAAATCACCATGATACATTTCAGGTAATTTACCGCTCAATTTTTTTACTGCTGAAGATAATCCTCCCTGAAACTGATAATAATCATCAGAATCTAAAATATCATGTTCCTTATTATCTTGGTTATGAACAACTAACTGAACATTTTTAAGAGCATTTTCTAATGATTTTTTATCCTCTATAGGTTCAAGATTATCACTGTAAATCCACTTACTCCAATTAAGAAAAGATTCTCCAAAATCATCAATATTTTCCCAATTAGAATTCGAAATTAATTCTTGCAGACCAGCTCCATATGAACCTGGCGCTGACCCAAATATACGATTAATTGAATCACCATCTCTTGATGCCCCAGCCAGAGGGTTAAATTTATTATCCTCTTTAAGATTAGAAACAAGATTTATTGCTTTAGAAGTTAATTTAACTAACTGTGGAAATGCATCTCTAAACATTCCCGAAATCCTTAATGTAACATCAACCCTTGGTCTTTCGAGAACAGATAAAGGAATGATTTCTAGATCAACTACTCTTCTTGAAGGCCCATCCCAAATAGGCTTTACACCTAATAAATATAGTATTTGACAAATGTCTTCAGCACCATTTCTCATTGTGGATGTTGCCCACACAGATATTGCTATATTTTTTAAATCTTCTCCATTATCTTGTTTGTATAAATCAAGTATTTGTGAAGCGGACTGACAACCAACACTCCATGCTGATTCAGTTGGCAGTCCTCTTGAATCAACTGAAAAGAAATTTTTACCAGTGGGTAAAGTTTCAGTTTTACCTCTCGTAGGCGCTCCAGATGGACCACTTTTTACATATTGTCCATTTAATGAATTAATAAATGATAATTTCTCATTATATGAAGAATTAATGATTGGATATAGAATCTCTTTTTTTAATAATAAAAAATACTTATTATGTTTTTTTTCATTAAAGAAATAGTCTATTATTTTCTGATTTTTATATTTTTCTAGATTTTTTATATTGGTATTTTTTTTGTAAAAAAACAAATATATTAAATACTTTGCTTGTTCTTCCAAAAAATCAATAGCCATTCTAAAGTTTAAAATTTTTTTATTGGAAAAAGTCAATAATATTTTTTTATCCTTTTCACTTAACATTTGATCATATTGATTTGTCCAAGGATTCAAATCTAGTTTTAAATGTTTTGCGATATATTGAATAACACCAATTCGGCTGGCAATTGGTACTCTGGCAATACACAAGAACAAATTTATTTCATTAATGTCATTCTGCCTATTGCCAAAAATATGCAAACCTGTCCTAATTTGAGATTCTTTAATTTTGCAAAGAAAGGAATCAATTTCTTCTATTTGATTATTTTTATTCTTTAAAGTAATTTCGCTAAAATCTTTTTTAATTAATTCAAAGATGGATTTTTCTATTATTCCAATCCGATTAGAATTTAATAATTTTGCTTCAAAATATTCGTCTAAATAATTTTCTAATATTGAATATTTTCCATATAATTCTGACCTATCCAAAGGAGGGGTTAAATGATCAATAATTGTTGCAGCAGTTCTTCTTTTAGCTTGGGATCCTTCTCCAGGATCATTTACGATAAAGGGATATATGTTTGGTATTGCTGGACAAATAATATTTGGAAAACATTTATTGCTGAGACCTATTGATTTACCAGGTAACCATTCAACAGTGCCATGTTTACCAATATGGCAAATAGCATTTGCATTAAAAACTTTTTCAATCCAAAAATATTGTGCTAAATATCTATGGGGAGGTGGAAGATCGGGAGAATGAATATCTCTATCAGTGAAAGCGTCATAACCTCGTTGAGGTTGAATCAATAATGTTATTTTTCCAAATCTAATACCATTTATTGAGAAGCCTTTATTATCTAGATCGATCGCATCAGATGGTTTACCCCAACGACTAACAATAATATTTTTGGGATCAAGTTCTAAATAATTCCAATATTTTAAATATTCACTAAGTGGTAAGTAATCTAATGGTTTATTATTTTGAGATTCAATATCATTAGTTCTAGTTTTTATAAGCATTGACATTAATTCCGAAGAATCTTGAGGATAATTACAAGATCCAAGGTCATAACCTTCTTCTTTTAACCAATTAAGAATATTTATTATTGAAGATGGTGTATTTAGACCAACGCCATTACCGATTCTTCCATTCTTAACTGGATAATTACTTATTACTAAACAAATTCTTTTATCAAAATTATTAAGTTTCTGAAGTTTCACATAATTTGTTGCAAATTTTGAAATCCATTGAATACCTACTTGATCAGCTTTGTAACTAGTTATTTCACTATATAGTGTATTTTTCTTAGAAATAATTTCTTTAAATGCTGAAGGGCAGGTTGTAATTCTTCCATCAAATTCGGGAATAATTATTTGCATTAATAAATCAGATGAATTCATTCCAATAGAAGAATTTAACCACTTTTTTCTTGATCTATTGGAAGAAAGAAGTTGTAAAATTGGAATTTGAAGAGAAGTAAAAATATTTGTTGAATTTTCAATTAAATCGTTATTTTTGATTTGAGATGAAGAAAATGAAGTTGTGGTAATTATTAGTTTAATATCTTCTTTTTTAAAAATGTCTATTAATTTCTTCTGAATAATATGATTTTTTAGTGTAGAAATAAAAAATGTTTTAGGAGATAATCCGCATTTTCTTAATTGCAAGTTAAGTTTTTCGTTTACTTCAATTTCATTGGCCAAAAAAAGTGATTTATAGGATATTATTCCTATCTTTTCTCCTTTTTCATTTTTCCAATCATATAAATAGGGATCTGCGTAAAAAGTAATATTCAAAAAATCTTCAGGAATTAATTTTTCATCTACAACTAAATAATTTAAACAATTAAGAAACTTTCTATAATTATCCAGTCCTCCAGATCTTAGTAATCTAGAAATATTTAATGCAATATTTTTATCTATACTACTTATTTCACATAAGGAAATTTCCTGATCAATGGTACCTGATAGGATTACTAATTTCCTTTTTTTATTAACTGCCTGCCAATTTAAAAGTTGTTCAATTCCATAGTTCCATGTACCTTTATCTCCAAATATTCTAAGTACGACAACTTTTGCATAATTTATTGTTTTTAATAAATAATTATCTATTTGAGCTGAGGAATTTAAATTAGAAATTTCTAAAGCTCTAATATTATTTTTTAATGAAGCAAATTCTTTTTCTAACAATAAGTTTGATATAAGATTTAAATCAGCCTTGACACTTGTTATAAAAATAAAATCTGCAGCAGGTTGCTCAATTAAATCATCCTTATTCTTTTCATTTCCTGCTATATTTAATATCCTGTGCATTTTTATATATAAATAAGGTTTAGAATACGTAAGTAGGATAAAACAAGTTTACCTTAATTAAATAAATTAAATATGCATGAATTTCTTCCATACGCCTGGTTCGAAGGTAAATGTATTCCATTTAAAGAAGCAAAAATATCAATAGCTACTCATGCACTACATTATGGTACTGCCGCATTTGGAGGAATGCGCGCGATACCTAACCCAACAAACAAAGAAGAATTCCTTTTGTTTAGAACTGATAAACATATAAAAAGATTATCTCAAAGTGCAAAATTACTCTTAACTGAAATTTCTGAAGAATATATTTTTAAAGCCTTAGAAGAAGTTATAAAAAGAAACAAGCCAGAAAAACCTATTTATATAAGACCATTTGTATATACAAGCGATTTAGGAATAGCGCCAAGGTTACACAATATTGAAACAGATTTCTTTATTTATTGTATTGAACTAGGAGATTATCTATCTCCAGATGGTGTTTCTTGTAGAATGAGTAGTTGGACAAGACAAGAAGATAGATCTCTCCCCTTAAGAGGAAAAATAAGTGGAGCATATATTACTAGTTCATTAGCCAAAACAGAGGCTAGTTTATCGGGTTTTGATGAAGCCCTGCTATTAAATTCAAGTGGTAAGGTAAGCGAAGCTAGTGGTATGAATTTATTTATTGTAAGGAATGGAGACTTAATCACTCCTGGTGTTGATCAAGATATCCTTGAGGGAATTACTAGAGCTAGTGTAATTGAATTAGCAAAATCATTTGGAATAAATGTAATTGAGAGGCCTGTTGATAAAACAGAATTATTAATAGCAGATGAAGTTTTTCTGACTGGTACAGCAGCAAAAATTACACCAGTTAAAAAAATTGAATCAACTGAATTAAATGTTGAAAGACCAATAATGAATAAATTAAAAAGTAAGCTTATAGAAATAACAGAAGGTCGTTCTCAAGACTATGATAATTGGGTAACAAGAATTTCACTGAAATAAATTAATTTTTACCTAAAAATGGAATCTTTCAGAACCTATCTAAATAGAGATGAAAAACCATTAATTATTTTTGACGGAGGTACCGGAACATCGTTTCAGAACTTAAATCTTACTGCAGATGACTTTGGAGGAAAAGAATTAGAGGGATGTAATGAAAACCTTGTTTTATCATCGCCAGAGGTAGTTGAGAAGGTTCATAATTCATTTTTAGAAGCAGGTTGTCATGTTATAGAAACTAATACATTTGGAGCCTCATCAATAGTTCTTGATGAATATGATATTGCGGATAAGGCTTATGAGATAAATAAAAATGCGGCATTCATAGCAAAAAAAGCTGCTGCCAAATACTCATCAGTTGATAAACCAAGGTTTGTAGCAGGTTCAATTGGGCCAACAACTAAATTACCCACCTTAGGACATATAGATTTTGATGAATTAAAGCAATCATATAAAGAACAAATTTATGGTCTTATAGATGGAGGAGTTGATCTTCTTTTGATTGAAACTTGTCAGGATGTTTTACAAATTAAATCTGCTTTATTAGCATCAAAAGAAATTCTTGAAAGTAAAAATATTGATATACCTTTAATGGTATCTATAACAATGGAAACAACAGGTACTATGCTTGTTGGATCTGATATTGCTTCTGCATTAACAATATTAGAACCATTTAATATAGATATCCTTGGACTTAATTGTGCAACTGGTCCGGAGCAAATGAAGGTACATATTAAATATTTGTCTGAAAATTCTCCCTTCGCTATAAGCTGTATTCCCAATGCAGGTCTTCCTGAAAATATTGGTGGTGTAGCTCACTATAGATTAAAGCCAATAGAATTAAAGATGCAGTTAATGAATTTTATATATGACTTTAATGTTCAATTAATAGGTGGATGTTGTGGGACAACACCTGAACATATAAAATACCTGTCTTCAATAATCGATGAAATTATTGATAATGAAAGGACTAACAATAATGGTAAAAAAAATTCAAGCGGTTTTATTCCATCTGCCTCATCAATATATAACTCTGTGCCATATAAACAAGACAATTCAATTTTGATAGTAGGAGAGAGATTAAATGCAAGTGGATCGAAAAAGGTAAGGGAGTTATTAAATAACGACGATTGGGATGGCTTAGTTGCAATTGCCAAGCAACAACAAAAAGAAAATGCTCACGTTCTTGATGTAAATGTCGATTATGTAGGCAGGGACGGAGTGAAAGATATGAAAGAAATAACTTCAAGACTAGTTACCAATATAAATTTACCATTAATGATTGACTCTACAGATGCTGACAAAATGGAAAGTGGATTAAAGTCAGCTGGTGGTAAATGTATTATAAATTCAACCAATTACGAAGATGGCAATGAAAGGTTTGATCAAGTTCTAAATTTAGCCTTAGGGTATGGTTCAGGTCTTGTTGTCGGAACAATTGATGAAAATGGAATGGCAAGGAATTCAGAAAAAAAATATAAGATTGTCAAACGAGCAATTAATAGAACAAGAGAATGTGGTTTGTCAGATTATGAGCTATTTTTTGATCCATTAGCTCTGCCAATATCTACAGGGATAGAAGAAGATAGATTAAACGCGAAAGAAACTATTAGTGCTATATTAAAAATTCGTGAAAATTACCCAGATATTCATATCATACTTGGAATATCAAACATCAGTTTTGGTCTTTCACCATTATCAAGAATTAATCTAAATTCAATATTTTTAGATGAATGCATTAAAGCAGGATTAGATTCTGCTATCATCGCACCAAATAAAATTTTGCCATTATCAAAAATTTCTGAAGAAACTAAAAAGCTTTGCTTAGATTTGATTTATGATAAAAGAAAATTTGAAGATGATATTTGTATTTATGATCCATTAGTAGAATTAACAAAGGCTTTTCAAGATTTATCTATTCAAGATTTCAAAAAAGCATCTTTAGAAAATAAAAACCTAACTCTTGAAGAAAGTCTGAAAAATCATATTATTGATGGAGAAAAAATAGGATTAGAGGATCAATTAAATAATGCGTTAAAAAAATATAAACCTCTTGAAATAATTAATACCTTTTTACTAGATGGGATGAAAGTTGTAGGAGATTTATTTGGCTCAGGTCAAATGCAATTGCCATTTGTACTCCAATCCGCTGAAACAATGAAATTTGCCGTTTCAATTTTAGAACCATATATGGAAACTGTAGATGAAAACATATCAAATGGAAAACTCTTAATTGCAACTGTCAAAGGCGATGTACATGATATTGGAAAAAATTTGGTAGATATAATACTTACAAATAATGGTTATGATGTAATAAATCTAGGAATAAAGCAAGATGTTTCAGCAATTATAGATGCACAAAAAAAGCACAATGCAGATTGCATCGCTATGAGTGGATTACTTGTTAAATCAACTGCTTTTATGAAAGATAATTTAGAGGCTTTTAACAATGAAAATATTAGTGTACCAGTAATATTAGGAGGCGCAGCCTTAACCCCAAAATTTGTAAATGAGGACTGCAGCAAAATATATAAAGGGAAAATATTGTACGGAAAAGATGCTTTCACTGATCTTAAATTTATGAATGAATATATGGATAATAAGAAAAAAGGTAATTGGTCAAATACAGAGGGATTCATTAACGATGAGGGCATAAATATTAATTTAGCCTCATCAAAATCCAACTCTCAAGCTGTTAAAAAATCAATATCCATAAATACCGAGACTTCCAACTTAAATTTAAAAGAAAATTTTATAAGATCTAAATTTATAAATGAAGAAAAACCAATTCAAGCCCCTTTCTTGGGAACAAAAGTCTTGAACGAAGTCGATATAGATTTAAATAAGTTAATTTTTTATCTAGATACAAAAGCTCTATTTAGCGGCCAATGGCAAATAAAAAAAGGAAGAACCCAAAGCGTAGATGAATACAATAACTATTTGGATTCATACGCTAAACCATTGTTAGATAGATGGTTAGAGACAATTATAGAAAAAAAACTTATTTCACCCAAAGCAGTTTATGGATATTTCAGGTGCGGGAGAAAAAATAATAGTATTTTCTTATTTGATGATAAATCATTAAATAAAATTTCCCAATTCAATTTTCCAAGACAAAAATCTGGGAATAATTTATGCATAGCTGATTTTTATTGTGATTTGAAAAATGATAAACCGATAGATATATTTCCTATGCAGGCAGTAACGATGGGCAATATTGCTAGTGAATATTCTCAAAAATTATTTAAAGAAGATAAATATAGCGATTATTTATTATTCCATGGACTTACAGTGCAATTAGCGGAAGCTTTAGCTGAGTATGTCCATGCATTAATTCGTATTGAATGTGGTTTTAGGACTGAAGAACCAGACAAAAATAGAGAAATACTAGCTCAAAAATATAGAGGAGCTAGATATTCTTTTGGTTATCCTGCATGTCCAAAAGTCTCTGATTCAAACATACAATTATCATTGTTGGATGCAAAAAGAATAAACTTGAACATGGATGAATCTGAACAACTTCATCCAGAACAAAGCACTACAGCTATCATTTCACTACACTCAAAAGCTAAATATTTCAGCGCCTAATCTAAATCTTTAGTTGTTTTCTAAATATTCAATAATTTCTTCCTGTAGTTCTTCCATCGTTTCATTATCACCCAGATCAAGTCCCTCACCAGCCGCGTCCTGTGTTAACTCAAGATAATATGAAGCACCATCACTAGATAAAAATTCTAATGCAGAAGTTTCATCACTATCTTTAAAAGCTTCATAAAGAGCTTTAAATGCTATGTTTTCAGTAAAGTCCCAATCCATAATGAAAAAAACCTTATTAGAATTATTACCTCCTTACCCCCCATACACGTCAACCTTTTTTAAAGAAATGTTGGTGTTTTATTATTATTAAAAAAATCTATGACTAAAAATAATCATGATCAGTTGAATGTCTTGGGAGAAAAAATTGAGGTTTGTAGTTGCGAACCTATGACAGGGTGGTTTAGAGATGGATTTTGCAACTATGACAAAAATGATGGTGGGAATCATTCCATATGTTGTGTAATGGATGATAATTTCCTTAAATATAGTAAATCACAAGGTAATGATTTAATAACTCCAATGCCTATTTACTCATTCCCAGGACTAAAGGATGGTGATCATTGGTGTATTTGTCTTGATAGGTGGAAGCAAGCATTATTAGACGGTCTTGCACCAAAAGTCATATTAGAATCAACGAATATTGTAGTCTTAGAATCAGTACCTCTGGAAAAATTGAAAGAATATCAATTTAATAAAAAGTAATTACAAATT
Organism: Prochlorococcus sp. AG-347-I06; assembly: GCA_003281605.1. Classification (GTDB taxonomy): domain Bacteria; phylum Cyanobacteriota; class Cyanobacteriia; order PCC-6307; family Cyanobiaceae; genus Prochlorococcus_A. Next base: position 418,406 of record QCBM01000001.1, read on the forward strand.
TATTATTTTTTTTAAAATAATTATGATAATTTTTTTTATATGAGTTTAGAAATATATTGGAAAAAAGCACTAGAGCAAACTCGATTATCAATTGATGATAAATCTTTATATCCTCTTAAAACTGATATTATTACAAGAGATTTATATGATAAGGAGGACTTCATAATTAGAAAACTCGATACTTCAAAATTTAATAAAAAAAATTTTTATGGCCCTAAGCAGAATCCATTTTGTCCTTGGGAAAAGATACTAGAAATTGATAAAATTGGCGATAATCATCAACTAATATTAAATAAGTACCCTGTACAAAAAGGTCATATTTTACTGATTACAAATGAATGGAAACCTCAAAATGGATGGTTAGATATTAAAGATTGGCAAGCGATCCAACAAGTTAATAAAGATACTAGTGGATTATGGTTTTTCAACAGTTCTCCAATTGCGGGTGCAAGTCAACCTCACAGACATTTTCAACTTCTGCGTAGATCTAGAGGTGAGATGTCATGCCCTAGAGAAAAGTGGTTTTTAGAAATGAACTCATATCAAGATCTAAATAGTAAGCTTAAAAAAAATATTATTGTATCCAAATTTAATTTTTTAGAAAATTCATCATCACTTTTTGAATTTTATTTAGAGTTATGCAAGAAATTAGGACTTGGGGACCCTATTAGTGATAAGAAACCTATGTATCCTTACAATATTTTAATAACTAATAAATGGATCGCTATTATAAAGAGAAAAAATGATCATATTCATGGGTTCAGTATTAACGGTTTAGGTTTTGCAGGATATCTATTAGTAACTGAAAAATCAAATATTAATTATTTAAAAGAATTTGGACCTGAAAAACTTCTAGAAAGTTTTGTTTGAATACTAGTTAGTTACTTCAACTTCTTTATCTCTGCTTATTTGGTTTTCTAGAACTTCTATAGATGCTGTTACAGAGGCGATTTTACGTTCAAGAGAATCCTTAATATAATTGAGCATTTCTAATTTCTTATGTTGATAAAAGCTCTTTTTTTCTTTAGATGACTTGAAATAACAGTTAAACATTTTTATTTTTATTATAAAAAGATACTTAATTGACTTGTGACTTGAAAATAAATTGGTTTTAATTTAAAAACAATATTCCGTATGGACTTTAAATTTTTTTTGAATAAAATTAAATAAATTCACAATTAATCAAAAAAATATTATTGAATATTCCAGAAAATTCAAATACAAAAAGAATTTCAATTGATTTACCTGAGGAACTAATTTCCAGGTTTGATCAATTACGAAAAGAGTGGGGATTTCGAGCAAGAGGACCTGTAATTGAAAAGATACTTAAAGAACTTCTTCAAGAAGATGATTTACTACCTAAGAACCAACAACAAGAAATAGACTTTAACGAGAAGAATAATAATGAAAAATTAAATATTGATGAAGATACTGCATTGGTATTAATTAAATCAGACGTAAATAAAGAAGTTAGTGAAATATCTTTGAATAAAACAGTTTCAAATAACAATCGATATAAAGAAAAAGCCAACGCAAACATAAGCCTTCCGAATTTCGTTGAAAAAAAAGTAAAGAATTTAAGAAGAAGTATTAATAGTGAAAAATTAAAGGAGAATATTAATGATATTCAAATTAATACAATTAAAGAAAATGAATTAATAAAATGTCGAATTGAGTTGATTAGTCATTGGAAAAACTTATATGGTTCAGTTCCTAATGATCATGTAGTAGAAGCTTCGATGGATTGGTTTGGAAGGGATATATGGCCAAATCTTGATGGAACTGAAAATCTACCCTTTACGTGGAGTGCAGCCAATAAATTGATGTCTGAATTATGTCCATTTTGGATAAAGAAAAATCCATCCCTTGAAATTGTGTTATTAATGATTGGCGTTTTAGAAGACCCTTTTGCTACATCAGATTTAATTAATAGGATACCAACTCTTGTAAGGAGGTTTGTATGTAGATTTAAGCGAAATAACAGATCCAATTCATTCGAAACTTTGGATTCAACTATGACAGTACATGGAGCACTTAAATTATTGAATTTATCAACATCTGCAGGATCAGCTCATACGTTCCGTAAAATTAGGGAGGCCTATAAATCAATAGCCTTAGAGACGCATCCAGATGCTGGAGGATCAACAGATCAAATGAGGAAATTAAATGAAGCGTATCAATTACTAAAAAATCTATATAGAAATCAGTATACTAATTCTTAAATAAGACTACATATAAGTCTATTTAATAGTCTCATATAAGATAGCTGTTAAGTTTAAAATTTCTTATTTTCATCAAATGTTATTTAAATTTATTGAAACAAGCGTTAAATATAAATGAAAAATAATTTAGTTTATTTTTTAAAAAATTCTTTGTATAGTTATTCTTATATAAGACTTATCATAAGTCTATTATATAGTCTCATAATAGATAATTAAGATTAATTAATTTAAATGAATCATACTAAACTGCTTTAATGCCAAGAAAAAAATTAAAAGTTAAATAATAAATCAATAAATTATGTCCTTTCAATGTCCAAGAAATTTATAAGGGCTAAAAAGTATTGCTATAAGGCCTTTTAGTAACTATCCGTACTGCCTTAAAGACAGTACTACTTAGATTGAAGTTTTTCAATGGCAGTTTGTTTATCAATACTAGGGACATCACTTAATCCGTTTGCATCAAACCATGGAGCGCTAGCCCAATCAAATCCTTCCCCAAAAGTATTATCTGGTGCAGCTATATACCAATGACATGAAGCATCTGGTATGTCAACAGCACATTTTGACCAATCATCTGACCATTGAGGAACTTGTACCCACAGCACTGAAGATAGAAGTAGAGATAGTAGATTTAACATGTAATATATAATACAACATTAATTGGTTTTATTGGATTATTATTTATCTTATATGAGAATTATCAATAGACTAGTTTATAGTCTTATATGAGATTAGCAATACAATTAATTCCTTAATTTAGTATTAAAACATTTTTCAACATTAGAAATGATATTTGAATGTATTGATGTAATGTCCGAGTCTAGTAATGTTTTATCTTTATCTCTATAAGATAATCTAAATGTATAACTTATATGATCATTTCCAAATTTAGTATCTTCAAAAACATCAAGTAAATTTACATCCTCTAAGAGATTTTTTCCTGTTTTTCTTATCTGTGAAGTTATTTCGCTAACTAAAAATTTCTTACTAAAAACAAAATTTATATCCCTTTCCATTTTCGGAACAATTGGGAATTGTTTATAGATTGGAATCCATTTATTTTTTCTTGTACTAGCTCCTATGAGGTTAGAAACTTTTATATTAAATAAATAAACTTTTTTTAATGACTTCTTTTCTAAAAGAAGTTTAGGATGTATTTCACCAAAATAACCTGCATCTTTCCCTTCAATAACTAATTTCGCTGTTCTTCCTGGATGAAGAAAATCAATTGTATCATTAGGTTTATCCTCAATTTTTATGTTCAAAGATAATAAAGCCTCCTTTAACTTTCCTCTGGCCTGGTAATAATTAAGATCGTTATCTTTACCCGAGTTTATCCATTTTCCAAATTTTTTATTTCCATAGATCGCACCATTCAGAACTTCTTCTTGAATGAACTCAGGTTCATTATGAAAAATATTTCCAATTTCAAATATAAAACAACTTTCTTGTCCAGCTTTTATATTACGATTTACTATCTCCAAATGTTCTTTCCAGATATTATCTCTAAGACAGCTTGTTTCTAATAACAAAGGATTAGAAATCTTTATAAGTTTTTCATTATCTTCAGGAACTAGAGAGTAACTTAGTACCTCGTTAAAACCGTTTTCTATAAAACCATTTTTTACTTTTCTCAATGCCAACTGTTCTGATGACAATTTTCCAGGCTTAATTGGATTAGGAAGTTTTAAGTCGAATCTGTCATACCCTATTAATCTCGCTATTTCTTCAATTAAATCTATTTCTCTTAGTAAATCATGTGATCTATTAGCAATAACTGCCACATCCCAGCCATATTCTTTATTTTTTAAAGTACAACCTATGAGTTTTAATTTATCAACTATTTCATTATCAGATAAATTTCTTTTTTCTAATTTATCGTTAATTATTAATGGACCAAGAATTTTATGTATTCGATTTCTTCGTAGTTTGATAAATATATCCTCATTACTTATTAAATTCGAAGCATTAATGATTGGTGAATTAACAGAAAAATATTCTTCCAAAAGATTAATTGCCCTTGTTACAGCACTTATTGTATTTTTTGATGAAATGCCTTTTTCATACCTGCTACTAGATTCTGTTCTTATGCCAACCGCCTTTGAAGATTTTCTTATAGTAACTGGATTAAAAACAGCACCTTCAAGGTAAATAGATGAGGTAGTATTTGTTACAGAAGTCTCTAAACCGCCTATCACCCCAGCAATAGCTACCGGTTTATCACAACAAGTAATAACAGTGATATTTTCATTTAAGTTATATTCTTTACCATCTAAGCAAATAAGGCTTTCATTATCCTTGCCTTTTCTTACAGAGAAATCTTCTGGAGAAACTTCCTTACCAATTAAGTTTGACAGTTTATCTTTATCAAACGCATGCAAAGGTTGACCTTGTTCTAAAAGAATATAATTCGTCAAATCAACAAGAAGATTAATAGATTTTATACCTGATTTTTCTATACGGTCTTTAAGCCAATTTGGCGATAATTTCTCTCCATTTACTCCATCAATACAGCTTATCGTATAAATGCAATTTGATTCTATAGCCTCTGGACAAAGTTTAATTCCCTTAAGTAAATGAATATTGTATTTATGCTTTAATTCTGGAAAATTTAAGGTGGATTCTAAAAGGGCAGAAATTTCACGGGCTATACCAATAACAGACATTCCGTCAGGTCTATTAGCTGTAATGGCTAAATCATATATAAAATCATTTAATTGAAGCAATTCAGACCCTGGGGTGCCCAGTTCATGTTTTAAGGCTAAATCTTCATCAATGATCTCAATCCCTTCGCTAGAGTCCTCTAAACCCAGTTCTTGCAGTGAGCATATCATTCCTTCACTCATGACACCTCTAATTTCACTTCTTTTAATAGTTAAATCAACAGCATTTAATTTCGCGCCGACAGTAGCAACATAAACATAAATATTTGGTTTAATATTGCGAGCACCACAAATAATTTGTAAATTCTTTGAATTGCCAATATCGACTTGGCAAATTGAAAGTTTGTCAGATCCTTCGTGTTTTAAAACAGATAATACCTTACCCAAAACAACACCATTTACATTTTCTGAACAATCTTCTAATGATTCAACCTCAAATCCACCAATAGACAATTTCTCAGAGAGATCTTCAGGAGTAGAAGTAATTTCTACTAAATCATTCAACCAATTTTGAGAAACTTTCATATATATTTTTTAATCAATGATGATAAAAGAAATGAGTATATCTTCAAAAAAGTTTGTTGAAGATGTACAATAGAAAATTATACAATAAAGTATCAATTAAAATGGCTAAAAAAGGGACAAGAGTTGTAGTGACCCTGGAATGTACTGAAGCTAGGACAAGCACAGATCCAAAGAGATCAAATGGTGTCTCAAGATATACTACTGAAAAGAATCGTAGAAATACAACTGAAAGGTTAGAACTAAAAAAGTTCAATCCACATTTAAACAGAATGACAATACACAAAGAAATTAAGTAATCAAATCAAATTAAATCATGCCTAATTCAATTTTTAAAAAACAATTATCACCCATCAAACCTGGAGATCCTATTGATTATAAGGATGTAGAACTACTAAAAAAATTTATAACTGAGAGGGGCAAAATCCTACCAAGAAGGATGACAGGTTTAACCTCTAAGCAACAAAGAGATCTTACATTAGCTGTAAAGAGAGCCAGAATTGTAGCTCTTTTACCCTTCGTAAATCCCGAAGGATAATTTCATATCGAATATAGTTGGTACTATAATTGATATCTAAAATATTTGAAAGATTTAACTAATTTAAAAACATATATTATTGACTCTGATGATCCACATGAGGTTGATGACGCTGTTTCATTAGAAATAAAAGAAGGAAATAAAAAAAATTTATGGATACATATTAGTAATCCATGCAAACTATTTTTGCATGACTCTAATGTTGATTTAAATGCAAGAAAGAGAAATAGCAGTTTATATTTAATTGATCAATATGTCCCAATGCTACCTAAAGATATTCTTGAAAAGGCAAATCTAGCTCAAAATAAAGTTTCAGAAACTATTAGTGCAGCGATAGAATTTAATGACGATGGATCAATAAATAAATATGAAATAACTGAAGCAATAATAAAACCAAAATATCAATTAACATATGAAGATGCAAATGAAATATTAGAAATAGAACCTAAAGAAGAAATAGAATTAATTGAGATTAAAAATTTATTAGAAAAAAGTATTAAATTCAGAAAGAAACAAGGAGCAATTATATTTGAAAGTCCTAATAGTAAAATTAAATTATATGAAGATAAGATTATACTAACTAAATTAGAGAAAACAATATCACAAATTATAGTTGCAGAATCAATGATATTAATGGGTTATATAACAAGTTTATTCTTAGATAAATATAATTTAGCGGCTGCATTTAGGATTCAAAAATTAAACTGCAATCCATCTGAAATACTTAATAAATACAATGATAGTGATATTAAATATATAATATTAAAACAATATATGGGAAGAAGTTATATAACTACTAAGCCAGGAATTCACGAATCATTAGGACTAAATATGTATGTACAATGTACATCACCATTAAGAAGATATCTTGATTTAATAATACAAAGGCAAGTCTATAATAAAATTAATAATTACAATGTTTTAAGTAAAGATTCAGTCTCTAAGATAATTGATTATTCAAAGAATAGACAATCAGAAAATAATAATATATTTAAAAATGATAAATTTAAGTATTTAACTTTATTTTTTAAGAATGAACAAAAAGCTTTTTATAAAATAATATTTGTAAAGTGGATTAATCATAAAAAAAATATAGCCTTAGTTTATTTTCCAGATTATTCACTAGAAATACTAATTACTCTTTTTGTATCAATAGAAATATATAGTAATAAAATTTATAAAGTTAAATATATTATAAATGATAGTAATCTTTTAGAGTTTATTTATTAATAAGAAAATAAATATAATAGATTGTTATTGGTTTAAAAAATATCTGTTAATATTAATAAAAAAACTTTATGACTTTTGTCATTACTACACCTTTATACTATGTTAATGATAAACCTCATTTAGGAAGTGTATATACAACAATAATTTGTGACTCAATAGCTAGGTATAAAAGGCTTGCAGGTGAAGATGTTACTTTTATCACTGGTGTTGATGAACATGGTTTAAAAATACAAAGAACAGCTAATGAAAAGGGTATTGAACCAAAATCACACTGTGATGAAATCTCAGAAATCTTTAAAAATAATTGGAAGAATTGGAATATATCCTTTGATAAATTTATAAGAACAAGCTCAAAAAATCATGAATTTATTGTTAATGAATTTTATGAAAGAGTAAAAGCTTCAGATGATATCTATATGGGAGTTCAAAAAGGTTGGTATTGTGTAGGCTGTGAAGAATTTAAAGATAATCCAGAAAACTCATCTACATACAAGTGTCCCATACATCAAAAAAATCTAGAATGGAAAAATGAAGAGAATCTCTTTTTTAGGCTTTCAAAATATCAAAAAGAAATTGAGAAAATAATCAACGAACCTTCTTTTATAGAGCCAATAGAAAGAAAGAATGAAATTATTAATTTTGTATCTAGAGGTTTAAAGGATTTTTCAATTTCAAGAACAAATGTCTCATGGGGAATTCCAGTCCCTGGTTACGATAACCATACCTTTTATGTGTGGTTTGATGCCTTACTTGGATATGTAAGCGCCATTAACTCTGATGAGACAGAACATTCATTGGAAAAATCAATTAATGGAGGATGGCCAGCTGATATTCATTTTATTGGTAAAGATATTCTGAGATTCCATGCAGTATATTGGCCCGCAATGCTCATTTCTGCCAATATGAAAGTCCCTCAAAAAGTTTTTGGGCATGGTTTTCTTACAAGAGAGGGGCAAAAAATGGGTAAAAGCTTGGGAAATGTACTCGACCCTGATTTATTGCTTACAAAATATGGAAATGATCCTGTAAGGTGGTACCTCATTAAAGACATATCACTAGGAAATGATGGAGATTTTCAAGATAAAAGATTTGTTGACATTATCAATAATGACTTAGCCAATACAATTGGTAATTTATTAAATAGAACTTCATCTATGTCCAGAAAATGGTTTGATAATAAAGTGCCAAATAATGAAAAAATTTTAAGTGATAATCAATTAGAGAAATCTGCAAAACTTGCAGTCCAAAACTACATTAATAACTTTGATAACTACAAATTAGATCTAGCAGCTAATGAAGTCCTTAACTTAGCAATTAATACAAATTTGTATTTGAATGATAATCAGCCATGGCTGTTGATAAAAGATAAAGATAATCTACCTCTAGTTAAACAAATTATTTATAACGTTTTAGAAAGTACCCGAATAATAGGATTGTTATTAATACCTTTATTGCCCGAATTATCTACAAAAATTAATGATCAACTTGGTTCTATTTACAGAGAAGAAATTCCTTGGAAAAAACAGTTAAGTTGGGGATTATTAGTAAGTAACTCAACTCTTCCTAAACCCACCCCAATAATAAATAAACTGGAGTATGAGCAACATTTATAGATTAATAATTTTCCTTCCATTATTTATGCTTGGTTGCGCACCAAATGTAATTGATGAAAATAAAGTAATACAAAAAATAGAAAGTTTAGATATGACTATTTTCTCTAAAAGTGGAGATAAAATATATTCGATTACCAGTCCAAATTCAAGTTATGACAATATTGATTTAAAATTTAATCTAAAGAACCCTATCATTCATATTCTTAATGGGGAAGAAACTAAATATATTATTAGTTCAGAAGAATCTACATTATCTAACAACAATAAACTCCTGAAATTGAAAGGTAATGTTAAATTAAAAACTCTTAAAAAAGATGGGGATTTTTTATATGCTGATAATTTTATTTGGAATATAGAAAATACTAACTATCTATTAGAGGGTAATATAAGATTTGAGAATCAAAATATAATCTTAAATTCAGGAAAAGCCATATTGGGTTCAAATAACATAATTGAATTTTTTAATCCAGTAAAATATATAATAAAAGATGAAAATAACGAAAATAAATATGAAATTAATTCAGAAAATGCTTACTATGATTTAAATACTGAATCAGTAAGTTTTAAAGCACAAGATAAAAGAGTAAAATCAATAATTTATTTTTAGATTTTATTTTTTGAAAAAATATTATTAATTTTTTTGGACCAGTTATTAATCCATTTTTCATCAGACTTTGTAAAACACTTAGCACTCCAGCCTCCAATCAATATAAAAGCCTTGCTATTTATAGGTACAACTAAGATAGATGGAATTTCGGCACAAAAATTAAAAAATTCATCTCTTCCAGGATAAAATTTAGTGTTTGCTAATGATATTAATTTCATATCTTTTATAGATCTCAGACAAGTTTCCCCAGGTTTAAAATCATTACTTGAAGTTATTCCCCTCCTCAATATATTAACGCCATCATTGTGGATTAATATTGCTGCTGCTGCTGTAGAAGTTAATATCGCTTCAGAACCCCATGCAAGTTCATCAATAACATCATCCGGCATGTTTCTATCAAAGATAAACTTATTTTCTCCTTTTAAAACAGCTTTATCACCAGCTATGGGTTGGAATTGTTTAAATAAAAAACCTATCAAAATAATAATTAAAGAAGCTATTGCAGCTAACACTTGTGCTCTTTCAAGCTCAGGAGTGATTGTTTCTATTGAAATGAAATTTGCTATCTGAAAAATAAAGAGTATTACACCGACTGATATTAATGATTTCCCATTGAATCCCATATTTTAAATATGTTATTTCTAATTAAATTATGCAAACATTATATTGTTTAGTACATTTAAAATTACTCAAACATATGGTTTTTAATATATAATTAACCAAAAACCCCGTCAAAATGATCCTAAACATCAATAAATATATATTTTCCCTTATCTTTACTGGCTTTATTATTATTCTTATCCCTTCGACTACTCACGCTAATGAAATTAATAGTATAAATAAATATTTTGGTATTACCCAACAGAAGACTGTTATAAATTACGAAAAAAGTCAGCCCTCATCTATCGATAACCCTGTAGTGGATCCTAATTTTAACACTATGAGATCAAATGATACTGAGAGTTCAACTGCTACTTATATTGTTGTAGGTTTGTTAATTGCTGCCACAATTATTCCTTTAGCAACATGGTGGTATTTCTCTAAATAATAGAGAATTTATGAATGCCAAGGCTTTAAGTATTAGTGAATATTCATCTTATATAGTTTTTATTACAGGGGGGACAAAGAGCGGCAAAAGTGAATTCGCTGAGCATCTTGCAAAGGAGGTAAAAAAATTATCATATGTTGCCTTATCTGAAAACAATTTGGATGATAAAGAATGGCAAGATAAAATTAATTTACATCGAAAAAGAAGGCCAAAAGATTGGAAATTAATAGAAACGTCAGATCTATTAAATACATTAAGGAAAGAAGAAGGTCCATTATTAATAGATTCTATTGGCGGATTCGTCATGAAAAGTATTGGCAAGGAGCAAAATGAATGGTCAACAAAAATGAATTCACTTATAAGTCTCTTAATGAAAAGAAAAAGCATAACAATTATTGTTGGAGAACAGGTAGGTTGGAGTCTGGTCTCTGAATATAAAATTGGTAATACTTATATTGAGAGAATCGGCGAACTTCAAAAGAGATTAACCAAAATATCAAAAGATAATTGGCTGGCGTTAAATGGTAGAGCAATCAAAATAGATGAAATAAGTATTGAAATACCCACTTAAAATTGGAAGTTGCTCTTTTTGAACCTAGAATCCCACAAAATACTGGTAATATTGCCAGATCATGTGCTGCATTTAATGTACCTTTAAATCTTATAGAGCCCTTAGGTTTTAAGCTAGAAGATAAATATTTAAAAAGAGCAGGATTAGACTATTGGCCTCTAGTAACTGTAAATCAGTATGAGAATTTTGAAAAATTTTTATTGTCAAAATCAACAAAAAGAATAATTTCTTTTAGTAAAAAAAATGGATTATATTTGAAGGATTTTAAATTTAAGCAAGATGATATTTTGCTATTTGGGAGAGAAGATTCAGGATTACCCGATTCCATTATTGATAAAAGCGACTTTTTAATATCAATATTTATGCCGAATATACAGACTGGAAATAATGATCAAAAAGGTGTTAGAAGTCTAAACCTATCTGTAGCATGCGGAATTGCTATATATGAGGCCCACAAACAAATATATTTTCAAAATGGTAATTAAGTACAACCAATGCCTTACAATATTTCCATGTCTCGGTAGCTCAGCTGGTTAGAGCGGCGGATTCATAGCCCGCAGGTCGCGTGTTCAAGTCACGCTCGAGACATTTTCAATACTTTTCAATTGAAGAACATAGGTGAAATTTTAATTTAATTAAACTATTAAAGATAATAATGTTTAATTCACTCAGCACAGTCATAGATCCAAAAAAATCTAAAGCAAAATATCCAGAAGCAAGAGTTATAGTTCTTGATGACAATTTTAATACTTTTCAGCATGTCGCAAATTGTCTTCTAACAATAATCCCAAGCATTAGTGAAAAAAGGGCATGGGATCTAACAATAAAAGTTGACAAGACAGGATCTGCTGAGGTGTGGAGAGGTAATCTTGAACAGGCAGAGCTATATCATGAGCAACTATTAAGCAAAGGATTAACAATGGCTCCAATTGAGAAAACATAAAATAAGAAAGATTGACAGAAAATTTTTGGCTTATAAATTCGAATCGTTCAAGAGTTAAAAGGTTTTCAAAGAATAATCAAAATAAAGATAAATTTTTTGAATATATGTTTATTGACTCTGGAAGGATTCTTGGTGTTTTAGGAAAAAAACCACCTCTAATGACAAGCAGAGAAGAACTTAAAGTTGATAAGGCTAGAGATGAATGGAGAAAGTTAATCGCTCAAGGTTGGAGGAGAACCAAACCAGTTTGGGAAGACTATTAGTATCCAATATTGTTACTAGGATTAGTTATATAAATTATGAGATTCAGGACGTAGTTAGCGGGTAAATTTAATGGCTTCAAAAGTAACAAAGCCATTCCTTGAGTCACATTGAATTTTTTATTTTTCATAAAAAAATAAAATACTTATTTTAATTGTAAAAAGACTGTCAAATACAAACTAAAAATACTGAAAAAAAGAAATATAAGTTTTATTGATTAAGGATTTTAAAGATATCTAATATCTAGAACTTATTTTAAAAAATTATAGATTTAGGGTTACTTGTTATTTTTTTTTAAAAAAGATCCACGTTATAATTTAAGAATCCCTGCTATTTAAAAATTATAAAAACCCAATGAAGTATCTCATCTTAAGCAAAAGATCAAGAGCTTTAATTAGTATTGGAATAGTTGCTATAAGTATTGGATTAATATCAAAAAAAGTAATTAACTATCCAGCTGGAGGATGTATGAAAGGTACTCAAGAAATAACCTTTAATATCTAACCATTAATCATATTATATTTTACTTTATTCTTAAATCCAGTAAACTTTGATAACTCTTTTAGTGAAAGTACACCTAAAATTAGTTTTCCATTTATTTCCCATTAGGGAAACCCCTTAATTTTTTTATCAATGCATAATTGAGTTTGACTGTTTATGCCATCTCTTGCACATTCAATTCATTAAGTACTCTTTAAGCTTGCTTACCAAATAATTCACTTTGATTAAGGCAATTAGGATACCAATATGCTGAATATTTAACTACACCAATATCTTTAGGTGTTTTACCAACTCGATTGCTTCCTTAGTGCTTTCTGAGGTGACTATAAGTTCTCCCTTATTATTTAAATGGGAGCTAAGTAAAACACTTGGTAAAGTAGGCAAAACTAATAGTGGTAATAATAGGCGTTTCATTTATTTACTACTTTTCCTCCATATTTTCTAACTATCTTATCAAGCAAAATTCGTATGTCTTTATTTTTAAGTTTTTCTATTTGTTGAAGATTTTCAAGAAGATCATATATTCGATCCTGTGTATCTTCATTTAATTCACTTACTGCCATTTATATTTAGAGTTTTTATATTCTAATCTTAAATCAAAATTAAATTTACATAATTATTGTATTTATATTTTTTTATTGCTATTTTTTTAAAGCGGGCTAAGGTTCATATCTCCACGAGGATTTAGTCCGCTGAATTTTTAAAAATTCAATTTATTTTGGATCTCTTTTTAAGAAGTTGATTGAAAATATTCAAAAATATTTATCTTTCTTAATGTCTAAATTCCATTTAAAAAGCATTCTAATATAAACATTATAAGTGTGACACTATTTATTCAATTATGTTGTTATTTCTCTTCATAACTTTCTTAAAATACTTAAACTCAATAAATTCATGCATCATTTTGATATCATCAGATAATAATTTTTTATTAACTGCATATTCGTCCAAATTAAGTGGAGATTTATTATTTTCAGAAAATCTTTCATGATCAAAAGAAAAATTTATAAAATCCGATTTATCTCTTAAATTTTGAAAATAAGAATCATTTAATACTCCTCGAGACCTCAACGCTTCCTCAACCAATAAACCTGTTATTTTTGACTGACTAAACTTATTAGTTGTGCACAATTTTTCAATAATTTCTTGCACTTCTTGACTTGGCAAAAAACCAATTCTTTTCCTCGGAGAAGGCATAAATAAAAAAATTAGTGTCACACTTGCACATTATAAGTGTTGCACTATATTTGATTTAAGTCAACTAATTTTGCTATGCATATTTTTTTATTATTTCCTGTCGGATTTATTCTTTGGTATCTAGCTTATGAAGCAAAACCTATCATTAATGATGAAGAAACACTTAACTGGAAAGAAAAAAATACAATAAAAAGAGATAAACTTTTAAGTATAATCAACGAAAGTTTTTAAAATTTACTACCAATCGATTTTGACCATTCCTTGTGCTTATTATCTAGATCTGAGATTAACTGTTTTTGATAAGTAAATTTGAGTTGATTTTCGTTAAGTGATTTTTTTGTTATAAGCATCTCTTTAGAGAAAAAATAAGGGGTGTTAGAACTACTTATTTTTTTTATGACTTCCATTTAATGAATTCATCTATATTTTTTATATGACTTAAAAGATTACAGTCTCAATAATTTTATAATCTTTTTATATTTCCTTCATATTTGTTTTTAGCACGTTTGTAAAAAAAAATAAGTTTATTAAATAATAAAGGCTATATTTAAACAAAATATATGTTTTATCATGAATCTAAAGGAGAGAGGGATTACTGTTGGAGATCTATTAATAATACTAATAATAATAATCTCTTCTACAATATTAATTAAATCATTTAACAAGGATAAGAAAACAACACTTAATTACAGCCATTTAGATCAAGTTTCATATATGAAAAATTACTATCAAAAATTTATTTGATTTTCTTATATGGATTATTTATAAAAATCTTAATTAATTCAATTTACTATTAATTATCTCTTATGTAAATTTCAAGAATTAATAATTATCAAGCAATGAGTTTATGTATTTTAAATATTTTGATGAAATGATTTAGAATTTTCCCATTTCAAGTTTTCCTTTAAATCATTGATATCATTTGATATTGAAACTAAATTCACCATTTGAAGAATTTGACTGTTATTTAACCTATTTATAACAATAAGTTTATTAAGCATTTCTAAAACAGATTTATCATTAATATTCATTGTTTGTATAAAAACTATGATCCTTCATTTCAAATACTTTAACTTATAATCTTAAAAATTTATCTTAAAATTTCAACATGTTTTATTATAAATTTAAAAATTATTTATAAAATCATCAAAAATAAAACTCTTACTTATAAGAAAAAAACTTAAGCTCACTTTCTTATAAATTCGTTTATTGTAAAAAGAAAAAAAATGAAAAAAAACTCCAATAAAGAATACCTTAATAGAGAAGAAGTTAATGAAATGATTGAATCAGCCTTAAGAAGACATAATAGAAGATCTACAATAATATCAAGCGTACTTGGCTGGATTCTAATAGGAGGTTATTCATTTGGACTTTTTCAAGCAGTTCAAAATGTCTAATTAATCTTTTCTTCAAAGTAGAACTTGCTAGATGATAAATTAATAGAAGAGAAATTATTTATTATGACGGAATATATTGAGGCAAATCTTACAGTGATAAGAAAATATTTAAAAAAAAGGAAATTTTATACATCAAAATTAAATAATGCTTCGATAATGGAAGAATTCAAGGAATGGAGCAAAGATCCATTGCCTAAGACAGAATCAATTTGGACTTTACCTGACTTAACGAGAAATGAAAGACTAAAAAATTTTTGTCGCTCTATTAAGAAGGAAATAAGATAAGTTTTTAATTACCTAGTTGTATATGATTAACCTTTAAGTAGTAATAACCCGCAAATCCAACTATATTCAAAATTACAACGAAAATCCAAGCTCCAATTGGCTGATTAGAATCAATTTTTTTTATTTTAACTTTTTCCTTTAGTCTTTCAATATATTTAGCCATAATTAAAAATATTAAAAAGAATATTTCTAATTATAGGGAGTAAAATTTTATGGAATCTTAAATAAAATAAAATTTCTTTTAATTCGAATTTTTATTGTCAAGCCTATTAATGGGATATTTAATTAACTCCTTTTTGAGATTTTTTAAGAGTTTATTGTGATTCAAAATTGTAAATTTCCTAGTGAAGTAATAGTGCCATTTCATTGAATTTAAAAAAAACTTGCTAATTCATTATTAAAAAAATTATAATACTTATTACGGTCATTCAGACCATACATAATTTAAATAAGGACAAATTTTTCATGAGCTTAAGAGTTGGCCAAGAAGCACCAGACTTTAGTGCTACAGCAGTATATGATCAAGAGTTTAAGGATATTACACTTTCAGATCTAAGAGGTAAATGGGTTGTTCTATTCTTTTACCCACTAGATTTTACATTTGTATGTCCAACTGAAATCACTGCATTTAGTGATAGATACCAAGATTTCTCGGCACTTAATACGGAAATACTTGGGGTATCAGTTGATAGCAAACACTGTCATTTGGCTTGGATACAAACCCCAAGAAATGAAGGTGGTATAGGTGATATTAACTATCCGTTAGTTTCTGACTTAAAAAGAGAAATTTGTCAGGCGTACAACGTTCTAAATGATGATGGGGAGGCTGATAGAGGTTTATTTCTTATCAATCCCGAAGGAGTAGTTATGCATACGACTGTTAACAAGGCTCCTGTTGGCAGAAATGTTGATGAAACGCTAAGGATTCTTCAAGGTTATCAATACGTTGCTGCAAACCCCGATGAAGTATGTCCAGCAAACTGGACCCCCGGAGAGAAAACAATGTTAGAGGACCCCAAAGGTAGTAAGGAATATTTTTCTGCGCTATAGAAGAATTAGAAACATTTAAGCAAGTATTGAGTAGTAAATAATAATAATAAAATAAAAAATAAATATATTCAAAAAAGGGATAAAATCCCTTTTTTGAGGTTTGGGCACGATCCAATCGCTCAAATTAGTTTTATATGATAAAAAGGACCACGTATAAAAAGAAATTTCTATGGCGACTAGGATAAAAAGATTAATTAAATTTAAGTCATTTAAACCAAAATATCTATAAATATGAAACTGATCATCAATACTAATATTATTAATTTGAAGATGCCAAAGATAGAGAGAAATCAAGATAAAATTTACCAATATTATTTTTTTTAACAGAAACCTAGATTTCTTAAAAATTAATAGGATAGAAATTAAAAATATGAAAAAACTTAACTGTGGAATATCCGGTTTTGGTACATTAATTCCTTCAAGAAATAAATTAGATATAAGATCAAAATTTACGTATAAATAATCAGTTATAAAGTAAGAGAGAAATATTAAATTTATTGCCACTAAGAATAATAATCTTTTTCCTTTAATTGCTTTTATACTATGAATTTTATCCTTAGCAAAATTATAGTATGTATAGTTTTTTAAAGAGTTTTCATACACCAAAGATGGACATATTGCTCCGCTCAAATAGTAAAGGATTGAATAAAAGGAAATATCATTAATATTGAGTGAATACAAATTAAACCATTGTTTTTGTACAAATGGAAGAATAAGTAAAAATGAAAGTGTTACTAATAACTTTGTTCTATTGTTTTTAATTATCAAGAAAATTTTTTTAATTTAAATCAATTAAATCAAACTTTCAACAATTTAGAAGTTGTTAATTTAAAAACTTTTTTATCTATAGTTTCTTGGTTTAAAAGTATATCAACTAATTTATCTAATAAGACTCTATTTTTTTTCAATATTTTTATTGAATTATTTAATGAAATTTTAGAAATATTTATCATTTCATTATCTATTCTAGAGCTTGTATTTTCTGCTATGAGAGGCTTTCTTCTAAATAATCCATCTCCTAAATACATTTCATTATTATCAGAATCCATTGAAATTGGACCAATAATTGAAAATCCATATTTTGTAACCATTTCCCTTACGATATTTGTCGCATAAGAGATATCATTCATGGAGCATTGTGTAATTTCACCTTCACCAAAAACTATCGTTTCTGCTGCTCTTCCAGCTAGAGCAATTTCAATTTTTGTAAATAATAATTTTTTTGAAATCAATCCACTAGAAATTATATCTTCGTCAGGGCATATTTTTGTATATCCTCCTATAGATCCAGATCTAGGTAAAATAGTAATCTTATCTACTGATTCAATTCCATTTCTCACAGCAGATACAATCGCTCTTCCTACTTCGTTATAAGCAATAATTTTTTTCATATTAGGAGAAGTTATTAATGAGCTTCTCAGGCCAATGGTAATTTTATCAAGAGCATTTTCTATATGAAGATCAGTGATTAATTTAGATTCGTCTCTTGCACAGTGAATAGCACTCTCGTTTATCAAGTTTGCAAGATCAGCTCCTGAAAATCCAACTGTTCTAGAAGCCCAATACCCTAAGTCAACTTCGGTTGAAAGTGGTTTAGAAAGTGAGTGAACTGAAAGAATTTTTTTTCTTCCATCTAAATCTGGAAGCATTACTTCAATTTTTCTATCAAATCTACCTGGTCTTAATAATGCTGCATCCAAAATATCTGGTCTATTTGTTGCTGCTAAAACAATAATCCCAGAATTATCAGCAAACCCATCTAATTCAGTTAGAAGCTGATTAAGGGTTTGTTCTCTTTCATCATTTCCACCTCCGATCCCAGACCCTCTTTGCCTACCAATGGAATCAATTTCATCAATGAAAATTATACAAGGAGATTTTTCCTTAGCCTTAGAAAACAGATCCCGAACTCGGCTTGCTCCAACACCAACAAAAAGTTCTACAAACTCTGATGCCGATATTGAGAGAAAAGGCACTCCTGATTCACCAGCAATTGCTTTAGCCAATAACGTTTTACCTGTTCCCGGTGGGCCAATTAAAAGAACTCCTTTGGGAACTTTTGCTCCCAGATTTTCAAATTTTTTAGGTTCTTTTAAAAAAGTTATTACTTCTTTTAATTCTTCAGCGGCTTCAGGGACACCAGCTACATCATCGAATCTCGTTTCTACATCATCAATTGTTACAAATTTAGCTTGATTTTTTGTAAAACCAAAGGCTCTGGAAGCCAATTTTGATGTACTCCTCAATATTAAAACTAAAGCAAATATGAAAATCAGAAAAAGGCTTATTGAAGCAAATGAATTAGCAGCCGAGGCTTCTTTTCTACTATTGTTAATAGTGAGATCTACCTTATTTTCAGTAGCCTTTTCAAGGATTAATTGATCGTTGTAAAGGATAGGTATTTTAAATTTATCGCCATTTTTATACAGAACATCAATTTCTCTTTGCCTTGGATAGAAAAATATTGATTCTATTTTCCCCGTCTCTATATCTTCTAGAAGATCCGAATAACTTGATTTAGAATCTGAATATGAGAATTTTGATCTAAACACTAATCTTTATAAGTGATTAATAAAGCATATATGCTTATTTAAGAAATTGACGTATATAAACAAAATATACTCAAAAGTTTTGGAGATAACCAGTTAAAGGTTATATTATTATATGGAAATAAAGAAACAGAATGGCTGTACCAAAGAAGAAAAAATCGAAGAGCAAAAGGAACCAAAGGAACGCTGTCTGGAAAGGGAAAGCAGCAGTAGCAGCTCAAAAAGCTATATCTTTAGGTAAATCAGTCTTAACTGGGAAAGCTCAAGGATTTGTTTATCCTATTGATGAAGAAGAAGAAGAAGAATAGCTTTTAAGATCCTAATTTAAATGCCTCAAGTATAACTGCATAAATTGCACCAATTCTTAATTTATCAACTACAGTCCATAGATAATAAAACCTTGAACTTGCGACAGGTTTAATTCTTATAATGATTTCAATAAAAACAATAATTATTGGGACCATAATCAACTCATTTTTACCTTCAGATATAAATTTTGTAAGAAAATTTGCGAACAAAAAATAACCGGTCAAAACAGAAATAAGACTAATAGATTTTGTCCTCCAAGTATCACTCAGAAAACCAAAAAATAAATTATTTAATTGGTAAGTAATTCTTGAAAAATTAGTTTTTTGCATTACTAAAAGACACTAAATAATCACTTAGAAAGCTAAAGTCGACATATGGTTTTTTTAGTTTAGGTCCTTTAATTACATTTGCCACATTATTCTCATCACCAAGACTATCTAAAATACAATCTAATTTAATATTTTCCTCAAAAACAATTGGGATATTGGAAGGAACAAAAATTGTAGGCAAGTTTGCTGCCAAAGAAGATTTCAATCCTGGATTGGAGTCTTCAAAAACAATTGAGTTGTTTTTGTTTATACCACTTAGTTGGATTGCCTTTAAATATGGTAATGGATTTGGTTTTTTTAATTCAACGTCTTCACTTGAAATAATGAACTCAAAAGGGTTGAAGCCATTGAAAAGATATTCAACAAGTAGATTGACTTGGCTCCTTGAACTTGAAGTAACAATAAATTGTCTTACTTTTTTTCTATGTAATTCATTTATTAATCTAAAAACTCCAGTTTTGAAACTAACAACATTTTTTTTTATAATTTCTAAATAATGAAACTGCTTAGTTTCATGAATTTTGAGAATTAAATCTTCTGAGAAGTCATAATTATTCGATTTAGCGTAATAAGCAATCCTATTTTTTCCCCCATTTATCTTCAAAAGTTTTATGTATTTATTAGTATCCCAATTCCAATTAATACCAAGGTCATTGAAAGCATTATTAAAAGCAGGTAAATGAGCCTCTAATTCAGTATTTGCGATGGTACCATCTAAATCCCAATAAACACCCTCTAGATAAGTCACCAAAAAGAAATTCTTTTATCTACGGTAGAATACAAGCGCAATTATTGCTGGTCCTGCTAACGCAACTACAGCCAAAGGAATAAGTGTTGCCATGATTAATGAATATGTTTTGTGATACTATTTTTACAAATAAATGACGAAACTGTACTGATACGTTACAAGATTGAATTAAATTATGAAATCATGGACATGTATAGAAAATTGCGGAGCTTGTTGTAAATTCGACTTGAACGAAAGAAGCGATTTGGCTGACAAACTTAATAAAGAAGATATAGCTTTGATAAATTCGATGACGGCTAAAGACGGTTGGTGTAAAAACCTTGATAGAGAAAATAAAAAATGCTTAATTTATGAAACCAGACCACATTTTTGCCGGGTAAGTGAATTTTCAACTGCATTTAAAGGATATTTGAAATCTGGTGATAAATTTTTAATAGATTGCTGTAAACAACATATTTCATCAAATTATGGATACCAAAGTAAAGAGATGAAAACTTATAGAATTGCTGTTTCAGGAAAATGAATAGTAAATTAGAAAAAAAAGAAAACAATCTAGAAAAAAGTTTTTTTTCAATATTTATAACGACATTTACAACAATTTTTATTGCTGAACTTGGCGATAAAACTCAGATAGCCACATTAATGCTTTCTGCTGAATCAGGCAGGCCAATAGTAGTTTTTCTTGGAAGTTCTCTAGCATTAATAAGCTCTAGCATAGTAGGAGTTCTTATTGGTAAGTGGGTATCAAAAAAAATATCTCCTAGCAAATTTGCTTTATCTACTGGTATTTTAATGATATTGATAAGTATATTTTTAGCTTATGAAACATTTAAAAATTATTTATAAATGGTTTTAAGTTTATTACTATCAACATTTCTAACTGTTTTTATAGCCGAATTAGGTGACAAAACTCAACTAGCAACTTTAACTATTAGTGGCACTTCAAATAAACCATTAGCAGTTTTTCTAGGATCTTCTTCAGCACTAGTTTTTGCAAGTTTACTAGGAGCTTTAACGGGTGGTTCTATTTCAAGTTTTTTACCCGAAGTAGTTCTTAAGTCAATAGCTTCCATTACATTTTTCATCATTGGTATAAGACTTTTTATCAACTCTTTCACCATCGAAAAAGAAGAAAAAGAAGAGAAAGAAAATAATTAGTTTTAAGCTTGGATAATAAGGTGTAATAATGAAGTGTATACCCTTAAATTAATTTATAATTTCATTTAGATTATGTTCACATCATCTTCAATAATTGATAATCTTAATCAGTCAGAAGGGTTAGAATATAAAAAATTATGCAGATTATTAAAAATAACAAAGAAATCTGATAAGGATAAATTAGATATTGCTCTAAGAGCTCTTGAGAAACTTGAAATAATTAATAAAAATGAAAATGATGAATATACTTGCATAAAGGATAATGATCATCTTGTCGCCAAAATAAGATGTAGTAGCAAAGGCTATTGCTTTGCTGTAAGAGGAAAAGACAAAGAAGATATCTACGTTAAAGAAAATCTACTTAACTATGCATGGAATGGAGATAAAGTTTTAGTAAGGATAATAAAAGAGGGATATAGAAGAAGATCACCAGAAGGAATAGTTGATTGTATTCTTGAAAGATCAAATCAAATACTTCTTTCTAAAGTAGAAATAATAAACAATGATGTATATGCAATCCCAATAGACGATAGGATCCTTTCTAAAATTAAACTTCCAAAAGAGAATAAAAAATACACATTCAAACCAGACAATAAGAATATAGTAAAAGTTGAGATTGATAGATTTCCAATAGGTCAAGAAGAGGGATTAGGTCATGTTATACAAGAACTAAAACTTAACAATAATGAGGAATATGATACAGACTTTGTTTTATCAAAAAGCAATATCGTTAATTCGTATAATTTAAATCATATTGAATCAAAAAAAATAGAACAAAGGGAGAGGATAGACCTTACAGATAAAAACTCTTATTTATTCAAAAGTTGGAATTCTAATAATTCTCCAATGCTCCCAATGATTCAAATAGATCAGGGGAAAAATAAAATTACAAAATTATGGATACATACAAATAACCTTGCAGAAAGAGTAGACCTAAATAGTAAAAAATCTCTAGAAATATTATTTAAAGGGTTTGAATCATTACCGTTATTAAATGATTGGCAAAACTACCTTAGTGAAGCCATAAGAAATGATTCTGAATTTAAAGTTGGTGAAAAGAATGAAGCGATAAGCCTCTGTGTGCATTTAAATAGTGATAATGAAATAATTAATTGGTCATTCCATCTTACTTTAGTAAAATGCTCTCTTATTGTTGGAAGTGATCATACTGAAGCGCTTCTATCTAGAAAAAGTAAATCAAGGATAACCTCTCGGGTATTAAAACCTATAAAGGAATATATCGACGATTTAGATAAAATACTTGAAATTTCATGTTCATTCAGACAAAAACATCTTTTGGAGGGTAAGGTTGAAATTCCTGCACCACTTAATAAAATTGAGTCACTTGAAGAATTTTTTATTCACAATCCAGCTGAATATTCAAAAGGATATTTTGAATCATTAAATAAAGAAGATTGCCAAACTTACCTTTCACCAATACTATATGAAGCTAATTTAATATGGTTCAAACATTCAAATCAATATGGCTTAAAAAGCGCCGGACATTTTTCAAATGGAATAGATTATGTTAATGCAAATGAAATCATCAAATATTCAGAATTTATTGATAACGATATAGAGCTTAATGAAGATGGCAATTTGACATTTAGTCAAGTAATTAAATTATGTGGCGATGATAATAAAAAAAGAATCTTACATAAACTCCTAATTAATGAATTTAAGGACAATGAAATAAGGTTGATATCTAAAGATCCTGATAATGATGAATCAGAAAAATTATTTATTTCTCCATGGACAATTCCTGGATTTGACTTTACTAATCTTATTAACCAGTACTGTATTTTTAATATGATAATAAATGGTAAGAAATCAAAGAAAAATAATATTGATGCAATCAATATATCGGAAAGTATTTCATTAGACCTAGTAAATTGGGATATATTTAATTCATCAATTTCAAAAAATCTAGAAATATTATTTAACAAGTTTGTGATAGATAAACTTAATGAATTCAAGTACAAAGTTAACCAATATAAATCTAATATGATAAATATAAAAAAAGTAAGAAAAGCCGAAAAATTATTAGGTAATATTTATAATGGATTTATTTTATCAGTGCAAACATATGGTTTCTTTGTTGAGATATCAGAACTTAATGTAGAGGGTTTAGTACACGTAAGCACTCTTAATAATGATTGGTATGAATACAGGTCAAGGCAAAATCTATTGATTGGAAGAAAATCTAAAAAATCATATAAAGTTGGAGATGCAATAGAAGTAAAAATAATAAAAGTCGATATTCTTAAATATCAAATTGATTTAGAATTAACATAAATAAATTTTCACAAAATATATTATGGAAATATTAACCAAAAAAATTTAAGATAACTTTTTATAATTATGTTTAAGAAAAAATATTTACTTTTAACTCTTTTTTTAATAATAATTTTTCAAATTTTATTATATACAAATAATAATCAGAAGGCTTCATTTAGATACTTTAAATGGACCCTCCAAGAAGTAAGTATAGGTAAGTTAATCAGTATTTCGTTTTTTTCTGGTTTATTTGTAAGTACTTTATTAAATACAGCAATTACTAGCACTAGTTTCAGAAAAAAAACTTTCGAAAATGTGGAAGATGATTTTGTATCTTATAGTGATGAGGAAGAAATGGAACCAAACGTTGAGATGCCGCCACAAAGGGATATTAGAGAAACTCAACCAACAATTTCTGTTAATTACAGAGTAGTTAAAAATATGAATGATAATAATTTTAAAAAAGATCAAAGTTATTCAAATCAAGATATTAAAGATGACTGGGATAATGCTGACAATGATTGGTAGAAAAATAAATTAATTAAAAAATGTTTTTTAATTTATAATGGAGTAAATAGTTTTTTTTATGGAAGAAAATTTAGACAAAAATAATGAAGTAAATAAAGAAATATCTGACAACACTGCTAAATCAAACTCTGAAGAAATAAAAGGACCTAAATCAGAAAAAGTTATCAATGTGGATATAAATAATGGTGATTCTGCTACAAAAGTTGATATAAAAAATGAAATTAATACTCCCGAAAAACCTATAACAAAACCAAAAAAAGAACTCCCAGTAGAGAAAAAGCCTTTCCAAGAATTTATTAACATGCACCTAATTCCTTCACTTACTGAGGAAATTAATCAAAGAGGATTAGAAATAAACAATATTAATCTCACTAACACAAATAGACCTATTGCTGGAGATAAATGTTGGGTAATAAATTGTGAAATTAAAGATACATGTAACTTTTGGTTATCCTTTGAGAAGGATGACATTAGTTCATTAAAAAGTATTTCTTTATCAAAACCTAATCAACAACCCAGTATTATTGAATCCTTTCTTATTGACGAAAAAAGAATCACCCTAAAATTAATAATTTCAAGAGTACTTCAAAGATTGAATGGGCAAAAGTTAATAGGAGTTAATTAGAAAAACAATAACACCAAGTTAACTTTTCCCTCGAAAATACAAATCATAGTAAATAATAGTAATAATAAACCTAATAAAAAATGGCTCAATCAACTGTTGAATCAAAAAATAAAAAAGATATTAATAATGGAAAGATACCAGCAAAAGAAACAATTTTGTCCCCAAGATTCTACACAACAGACTTTGAGGCTATGGAAAATATGGATTTATCTATAAACGAGGAGGAATTGGAAGCTATTTGTGAGGAATTTAGGAAAGATTACAATAGACATCATTTTGTAAGAAATAGTGAATTTGAAGGCGCTGCAGAAAAATTAGATCCTGAGACAAGAGAGCTTTTTGTTGATTTTCTCGAGGGAAGTTGTACATCAGAATTTTCAGGTTTTTTACTTTACAAGGAACTTAGTAAGAGAATTAAAGTCAAAAACCCTTTACTTGCTGAATGTTTTGCTCATATGGCCAGAGATGAAGCGAGACATGCAGGTTTTTTAAATAAATCAATGAGTGACTTTGGACTTCAGTTAGATTTAGGTTTTTTAACAGCCAATAAAGATTACACTTATTTCCCTCCAAGAAGTATTTTTTACGCTACCTATTTATCCGAAAAAATAGGTTATTGGAGATACATAGCAATATATAGGCATCTCGAAAAGAACCCTGATAGCAAAATCTTTCCACTATTTAATTACTTTGAAAATTGGTGTCAAGATGAAAATAGACATGGTGATTTCTTTGACGCATTAATGAGAGCACAGCCACGAACTGTTAAATCTTTAAGCCAAAAAATTACCATTGGCGGCTCTACTTTTACACACCCATTATTTGACTACTTCCATAGGTTTAGATATTTTTTGAATAATCTTCCATTAACATCCAAGTTATGGTCTAGGTTCTTTCTATTAGCTGTATTTGCAACTATGTATGCAAGAGATTTGGGAATTAAAAAAGATTTCTACAGTTCTCTAGGTTTAGATGCCAGAGATTACGACCAGTTTGTTATTAATAAAACAAATGAAACTGCAGCTAGAGTTTTCCCTGTAGTAATGGACGTTTATGATAAATCTTTTTATGGAAGATTAGATAAAATAGTAGATAATAATAAGGTTCTCTCCGATATTGCAAACAGTGATGGAAATAAAGTATCTAAAACCTTTAAAAAATTACCTAAATATTTATCAAACGGTTACCAGTTATTAAGACTATACTTATTAAAACCTCTTGATAGCAAAGATTTCCAACCTTCGATTAGATAATCTTTAATACAGAGAAGATTTATAGACTCATATGCTTTCGTCACAAATCAAATCAAATGAAATCGTTTTTGGTAGTTGCAATAAAGATTTATTAGAAGAAATCATTTTCTACGGAATTGGACTTGGTGCTGATTTTGTAGAAATATTTATAGAGAATACTGACAACTCAAGCGTCTTAGCAGAAGAAGATTTTATTACAAGTGTAAGTCCATCATTTGGAAGGGGTGCTGGCATTAGAATCTTCAAAGGAAAAAAAGATGGATTTGTAAGTACAAATGATTTAACAAAGCATGGCTTGATGAGATCGGTATCTCAAGCTATTGAGATGTTAGACATAACAGACAACAAAAGAAAAGTATTTAACGGTTTAAGTAAACATAGGGACTACAGTTTATCCAAGAAAAAATGGATTAATGAAGTCCCATCTATTCATGAGATAAGTGAAAAACTACTAGTTAGCACAAAGTCTTTAAAAAAAAATAATAAAATAATAACTAGAAAAGGAAGTTACTCAAGAAATCTTCAAGAAGTAATTATAGCCTCCAGTGACGGAACCTATGTATCAGATATTAGATTGCATCAAACAGTTGGTCTCAACGTTATTGCAAGTGATGCCCAATATAGATCTAGTGGAAGTAGAAGATTTGGATCGTCAGGAATGCCTAATGAATTCAGATTATGGGATCACGAAAAAGCAGCAAATGATGTGTTTGAAAGTTCAATGAACATGCTGTATGCAGATTACGTTGATGCAGGACAAATGCCTGTTGTATTAGCTAATAAATTTGGTGGCGTTATATTCCATGAAGCCTGTGGTCACTTACTTGAAACTACTCAAATAGAGAGAGGAACAACACCATTTGAGAATAAATTGAATGAAAAAATTGCACATGAATCTGTAACAGCAATAGATGAAGGGATATCAGAAGGATCCTTCGGTTCATTATCAGTAGATGATGAAGGTATGGAACCCGAAAAATCAGTTCTTATAAAAGATGGAATTTTAAAAAAATTCATATCCGACAGGGCAGGTGAATTAAGAACTGGCCATAAAAGAACAGGAAGTGGAAGAAGACAAAATTATTCTTTTGCTGCAGCTTCAAGAATGAGAAATACTTATATAGCTAAAGGTGAGCACTCGAAAGAGGATTTAATCAATAGTATTAGTGAAGGTCTTTATTGCAAATCAATGGGTGGTGGAAGTGTAGGTGCTACAGGACAATTTAATTTTGCGGTAGAAGAAGGATATCTTATTAAAAATGGAAAATTAACTAATCCAGTAAAGGGAGCAACATTGATCGGTGAGGCTAAAGAAGTTATGCCAAAAATATCAATGTGCGGAAATGATCTTGAATTGGCTCCTGGATTCTGTGGATCCATTAGTGGAAGTGTCAACGTAACTGTTGGCCAACCTCATATTAAGGTTGATTCAATCACTGTTGGCGGAAGATAGGATATGAATTCAAGAGAAATCACAACTCAAATCTCCAAAGCTGCAGATTTCCTAAATCTTAAAAAATGGGATTATGGAGCAAGCTTTTCTAATGATTATTCTGTGCAAGTAGATAAAGGAGAGGCTAAACAACTTAAGGCATCACAAAAGCAAATTTTAACTATAAGAGTGTGGAATCAATCTAATCTAGTTGGTATTACTACAACAAGTGATATTAGTGAATCTGGTATTAAAAAGGCTCTTAAGCAAGCTAATATAGCTTCTGATTTCGGCAATAAGAATGAATCTACAGAATTTTCACCACTAGCGAAGGATCCTATTAAAGTTAAAGAAGTTAAAAAAAGAAATCCTGTTGGAATAAAAAAATTACTTACAGTTTTAAGAGAAGCGGAAGTAAAACTATTAGAAAGTCATGAATCCATAAAATCTGTTCCTTATAATGGTTTATCTGAGAGTTTCTTTGAGAGAGTTTATGCAAATAGTGAGGGTGCCTTTCGAAGTTATTCCAAAAGTCAAGCAGCACTATATTTATATGCAAGAGCAGAAGAGAAAAATAAGAAGCCTCGTAGTTCAGGTTCCGTTAAACTTGGATATGGAGCTGATGATTTAGATATAGAGTCGTGTATTAAAGAGGCTTCAAATAAAACAATTTCTCATTTAAATTATTCATCTATTAAAACTGATAAATATTTAATATGTCTTTCACCAGAGTCTTTTTTAACTATCATTAACGCCTTTAGCTCAATGTTTAATGCTAGAAGCATCATAGATGGAGTGAGCTTATCTAATAAAAATTCAATCGGAGAGAAATTATCTACAGAAGCACTTAATATTTATGATGATGGCCTTCACGAAAAGAATATTTCTTCAACACCATTTGATGGAGAGGGAACCCCAACCAAAAGACTATGTCTAATTAACAGAGGGAGAATTGAAAATTTTATACATTCTGAATCAACTGCAAGAATATTTAAAACAACTCCCACTGGCCACGCTGGACTAGGATCAAAAGTCTCAGTATCTCCTGATTGGATCGTAGTTGAAAAATCAGATGAAAACTTTGATCTAAAAACATTACTAGTTCACTCTACTTATGAGGGAGAATTTGTTTATATAGAAGAGTTAAATGCAATCCATGCAGGTGTCAGAGCAAGTCAAGGTTCATTTTCTCTTCCATTTGATGGATGGCTCTACAAAAACGGTAAAAAAATCTCAATAGAATCTGCCACCGTAGCTGGGGATATCAAATATCTTTTGAAAAATATAGTAAATATTGAATCAAGCCAAGAGGTAACAACAAGTGGAATTTCTCCACATATATGGGTAGATGAATTATCAATAACTGGTGACGCGTGAGAATTATATTCTGGGGAACACCTGAATATTCAATTCCTAGTCTTGATATTTTTATTAAATCTAAGCACGAGGTAATTGCAGTAGTTAGCCAACCGGATAAGAAGAGATCTAGGGGAAATAAATTAATAGCCTCACCTGTAAAAAGCATTGCTGAGAAAGAATCTCTAAAAATTTATACTCCAGAAAAAATCAGGAGCAATATAGATTTTTTAAATGAACTTAAATCACTTTCTTGTGATTTATTTATTGTTATAGCTTACGGGAAAATTTTACCAAAAGAGATATTGGAAATACCAAAATTTGGTTGTTGGAACGCACATGCTTCATTACTTCCAAGATGGCGTGGTGCCGCCCCAATTCAATGGTCCCTAATAAAAGGCGATGAATTTACTGGTGTAGGAATTATGAAAATGAATGAGGGATTAGATACTGGCGATATATTGTTGGAAGAAAAAATTAAAATCAACAATAACGATAATTTAAATACACTATCGGAGAAACTTAGTATTTTATCGGCAAAATTATTTTTAAATGCTACATCTTTAATCGAAGAAAATATTAATAAAAATACTAATCCTCAATTAACAAAACAAAATACATTTGGAAGAGAAATTACTTACGCAAGAATGATTGAAAAATCAGACTTTAAAGTTGATTGGGGTAGTGAGGCGAATAAAATTTCTCAAAAAATAAAAGCATTATACCCACGAGCAAATACAAATTTTAGAGGTAAGAACCTTAAAATACTTAAAATCAAAGTTTTGACTAGTGATGTAATTAAAAATGAAAAATACTTTTTCATGAGCAATTATTCAAGACCGGGTATTATTCTTGCTGTAATAGAAAATGAAGGAATTATAATATCAACTAAAACTGATCCGATTATTTTGTTAGAAGCAAAACTTGAAGGCAAAAACATTTCTAGCAGAAAGCAGTTGATTCAACAGTTAAAGCCATCAGCAGGTGAATATCTCTCAGATTAAGTTTTAGATTCTTTTTTAGAGAATCCCCAAATGAAAGCAAAAAGAATCAAAAAATAAAAGTAATAGTCTGGAAGAATAGATTCATTAATTAACGTATTTAGTAAAAGTTTAATCCCAATTATTAAAATTGCTACGTAGCCGGCAGTTTCTAATCTAGAAAATATATCCAGAAGTTTTAGAAAAATCCCCGATGTAAATCTTAAGGCTAATACTCCAATCACTGCTCCAAATATAATTAATATGTATTGATCACTTATAGCCACTGCAGTAGTGATACTGTCTATGGAAAAAGCAAAATCAGTAATTGAAAGAAGCGCTACAACCCTTAAAAACCTAAAATTATTTTTATTATTATCTGTCCCATTTTCAGCGTTTTCTATATCTGAATTTAAAAAAACATTAGAGAAGAATAAATAAATTAAATAAAAACCAGCAAAAACTCTAATGAGAATAAACTTTAGAAGAACATTAGATAATATGATTAGAATAATTCTAAATAATAAAGATATTGTTATACCAATATTTAAAGCTCTTGACCTTAATTCTGAACTATCGAGGGATTTGGTAAGAGAAGCTAGTGCTACAGCATTATCTGCCGATAATAATAATTCTAGAGCAATTAATATTGGTAAAAGTGTAAAGATTTCATACCAACTGTCTACCTGATCTAGTGTGGGTATAAAAGAATTTATTGCGGCTGAATCCATTAAATATTATTCACAATCAGTATAAAATCTAATATAATGTATCGGATATTTGTAATCAAGATTGATAGTTATAAATGAGTTTAAATACTTTAGTTGATTATATTTCGAACTCACAAATTACTTCTGAATTAATAAAAAGAATTTCAAAAAATAATGAATTAAATATTGTTGGTTCAAGTAGATATGCAAAATCAATAATATTAGATAGCATCGCAAAAAAAGAGGAAAAAAATATATTATTAATTTGTCCTAATGTAGAAATTGCCTACAAATGGATTGGTTATTTTGAAAGTATAAATGATAAAGCAGTTTTATATTATCCTCCAACAGAACATCTACCATACTCATCAATTAATAAATCCAAAGAGATTGAATTTAGTCAGCTTACTGTTTTATCCAAATTAATAAAAAAAGAGAAAAATGAACTTAATATTGTTATATCAACTGAAAGATCACTACAACCTCATCTAATAAATAAAAACCTATTAATTGAAAACAAGTTAGATTTGCAAAAAGGGGTTCAAATCGAGATTCAAGAATTAGCAAATAAACTTACTTTGCTGGGATATACGAAGGATAATGTAACTTCAAGCGAAGGATTCTGGAGTAGGAGAGGGGAAATAATAGATATTTATCCTGTCAATAATGAGTTTCCTATAAGATTAGAATTTTTTGATAATGTAATAGAAAAAATAAGAGAATATGATCCCCATACACAGAAAACATTAGAAAGTATAAATAATATTGAAATAATACAGGCTGGATTTGATTTGCTAATAAAAGATAAGTTAAATACTTTATCTAAGAACAATCTTTTTAATTCAGAAGATATAAATAAAAATAATCTTGATCGTTATTTAGGAACAATTGAAGAAGAACCCTCAAACATAATAGATTTTATAAATAGGGAAACAATTCTTGTAATTGATGAATTAGAAGATTGTAAAAAATTTGCAAATAATTGGTATCTAGATTCAGAAAGTAATTTTGATAATTGTACGTATGAATTAAATCAGAACCTGAAAAATAATGACATTAATTTAGAAGTCAAACCTAATTTGCATTTAAAGTTTGACGAAATATTAAATTCACTAGGAAATTTTAATTTAATAAAATTTTATGAATTTGAATCTAAAATCAATATTGATAATAGATTTTTGTTAAGCGATAAAAGATTAAATTCATACTCTAAAAATGTAGGGAAATTATCTAATGATATAAATAAAAATATAAAAAATAATGAAAAAGTATGGATATTATCAGCACAACCATTGAGAACAAGGACTTTACTTTTTGAACACGAATGTAATGCAAACTTCTTAATCAATCCTAATGATATTGATGAAGCATATAAGTCAATTGATAATTCAACACCTCTAATTTTAAAAAATAAGAACAATTACGAAATCGAGGGGTTTTATCTTCCGATATGGAAAGTTGTCCTTATAACAGATAAAGAATTATTTTCACAACAATCTCTTTTTAATAATGTATTCATAAGAAGAAAAAAAAGAAGTGTCAATTCAAATATAAATGTAAAAAAGATTAGTCCCGGTGATTTTATAGTTCATAAAAATCATGGAATAGGAAAATTTTTAAAAATAGAAAAAATAAATATAACTGGAGATTCAAGAGATTATTTAGTCATTCAGTATCAAGATGGAAAGATAAGTGTTGCCGCTGATCAACTTGGTAGCGTTAACAGATATAGATCAAGCGGAAAAATAAAGCCGAAAATAAATAAATTAGGAGGGACAGAATGGGAAAAAATAAAAGAAAAAAATAAGAAACAAATCAAAAAAGTTGCTGTCGATATTTTAAAACTTTATGCAAAGAGAGAAAAATTAAAGGGTTACATTTACCCAGAAGATGGTCCTTGGCAAGATGAATTAGAGGAATCATTCCCTTATCAACCAACACCTGACCAAATTACTGCTGTAGAAGAAATAAAATCTGATATGGAAAGCGATAAGCCAATGGACAGGCTAGTTTGTGGAGATGTAGGATTTGGCAAAACAGAAGTAGCTGTTCGGGCTATTTTTAAGGCTATTACATCAGGCAAACAGGTAATATTACTAGCACCTACAACAATCCTAGCTCAGCAACATTGGAGAACAATAAGTAATAGATTTTCACCTTATCCAATAAAAGTATCATTACTCAATAGATTTAAAACCGTTAATGAAAGAAAGGAAATCTATGCAGGTTTAAAAAATAAAAAAATTGATTTAGTTGTAGCAACGCACCAAATTTTAGGAAAAGAAATAGAAATTAAAAACTTAGGACTACTAGTTATAGATGAAGAACAAAGATTTGGAGTAAGGCAAAAGGAGAAAATAAAAAAAATCAAAACCAACATAGACGTTTTAACTCTTTCGGCAACTCCAATTCCAAGAACACTTTATATGAGCTTATCTGGACTAAGACAAATGAGCTTACTAAACACTCCTCCACCATCAAGAAGATCAATAAAAACATATTTATCTGAAATAGATATGGATGTTATAAGAACTGCGATTAATCAAGAACTGGATAGGGGAGGTCAAATTTTTTATGTTCTGCCAAGAATTTCTGATATAGATCAAGCTGTAAACAAATTAAAAAATATGTTTCCCAGCTTAAAATTTATTGTTGCTCATGGGCAAATGAATGAAACAGAGCTTGAAAATGCAATGATTGCTTTTAATAATGGAGAAGTAGATTTAATGATATGCACAACGATAATTGAAAGTGGATTAGATATCCCTAAAGTAAATACAATAATTATTGAAGATTCTCACAAATTTGGCCTCTCACAACTTTATCAACTTAGAGGAAGAGTTGGTAGAAGCGGTGTACAAGCACATGCTTGGTTATTTTATCCAAATATAAATAAAATTAATGACGCTGCAAAACAAAGATTGAAAGCGATAAAAGACTTTTCACAACTAGGGAGTGGATACCAACTTGCAATGAAAGATATGGAAATAAGGGGTGTTGGTAGTTTACTTGGAGAAGAACAAAGTGGAAAGGTTAATGCTATTGGATATGATTTATATATAGAAATGCTCCATGAGGCTATTTCAGAAATAAGCGGGCAAGAAATACCTGAAGTTAACGACACTCAAATTGATCTACCAATAAATGCATTTATACCCGCAACATGGATATTAAATAGAGAAGAGAAGCTTGAAGCTTACAAATCTGTTACTGAATGTTCAAATAATGATGAATTAACTGAATTGGCTACAGACTGGGTTAATAGATATGGAAACTTACCCAAACCTGTTGAGTCCTTAATTATGATAATGAGACTAAAATTATTAGCTAAAAAATGTGGTTTTAATAAGATCAAGCTCAAAAAGCCAAACATCTTGATAGAGACAAAATTAAAAAATTCTACTTTTAAAATTCTTAAAAATTCTTTGGCAAGTAGTGTTCAAAATAAATTTAATTTTAATGAAGGCGAACAATTTTCAATCATCACTATAAGGGGCTTAGGTGCAACTGAAATTCAAAATCAAATTGATCAACTAATGTTGTGGTTCGGGTCTTTTGAAAGAGAAATAAAGAATTTCGATAAAGAACTTATTAAAAAAGAATAAATTATTAAATAATTATTTAAAATCCGCGAATCAGTTTGATTTCGGTTAGGTTAATAGAAATTTTTTGTATTATGGGTGAATATATAGACGTTGGAATCCAAACTTCGATTGTACCCTTATCAATTATTCTTTCATCAATTGTACTTGGCATATTTGCATTATTTGGAGAAGAAACAGAAAACGATGATGATGATTCTGATTCAGGAAGCGGTGGCCTAATGCAACCTATTTGAAACTATTTATAAACAATTTGTTTTGACTTTCTCTTAGAGATTTTAAATAACCTATAAAAAGAACCTATCATCAAAATAAGAGCAGTTAAAGAAGATACAAAAATAAAAACAACCAAAACTATTTCATAGAGATATGAAAAGAGGTCAATTAATAATAAAAAACATTTATTAAATGTAGAAGGTAGATTTTGCAAGAGCAAATTTTTATTAGGAATTAAATAATTTATATAAACTAATAAAACACTCAAAAAAAACAAAAAGAAAGCTTCAATAAATAGTCTTTTTTTAGATTTTCTTCTTAAATTTAATTTATTTTTAAAAATATATTTTTCAGTTTTAATATTCAAATTTGGAATGTTTAAATCTGCCATAAATCAAAGCTCAAAGAATAAATTTGAATAACTCTGAAAAGTAACTAACCTATAGTATCGTCTTTGTATTTAAGATGCTAATTGCTCTTTATTCAGGATTTATTAGTTCTTTTTTTTCTATATTTTCAAAAGGATTATAAAAAATAATAAAAGAAGAAGAGAATAGAATTAAAGAGCAAATTGCAATAAATGGTGGAATAAAGAAATTGAAAAATTTAACTTTTTTATTTAATCCAAATCTTAATTTTTTAGCAATGTTAGTAGGAATATCAGTTTTTTTAATTGTTACTTTTGGCGATTCATTTAACTGATCAAAACAATTTATGGTATCTGAAAGCAATGAATTACCAATCTTTAAAACTAAAGGCTTTACTTTTGGTTTAGAGCTCTTGAGAACAATACTATGTATATGGAGATTTTCGGCTTTAATATCAATTAATTTTGACTCATATATTGGGATTTCGTTTTTGATTAAAAGATTTGAATAAATATAAAAAGCATCCATAATAGGCCCTAAATGTTCAATTTTCCCTTCAATAAGTGGTTTATCAACTATGGTTAATTTCCATTGAGAAATGATAGATATTTGATCTTTATTTTCATTTTTGGAATAATCTGGCAGTCCGATTATTTCGAGACTTACTGAAGATTGATGAAATGACAATTTATTTTGGATCATATTAAAAATCGTATAAAAAATTCTTCAACTTTAGATAACCCTGATTTGAAATGCAAAAAGATAAAATAAGCAAAGATTTTATGATAATCTCATCATTTTCAGCTTGATTTAAAAGCTTTTTAACTCTAATACTATCTATATTAAATCTCTCTTTAATCAACTCATTAAATCTCTTATTAAAATCATTCCATATAACGGAATTCATTTCTATATCTTCTTTAGATTTCATTATCTCTCTGATATAAGGATATAAATATTTAGACATTTCTACTGTAATCCTAATTAAGGCATCGAATTCGTTAGGTTTAATATTGTTAGTAACATAAGATTTCCTCAATGGATTATTGTTCCTTAATTTCCAAATAGTAATTTTATTTGGCAGAATATCATTTAAATCAAGTCTATTTGATAATGCGTAAAGGGATTGAATACCATTTAAATCAATAGTTTCTAGGATTAATAATAATAAATCAAGCTTCTCTATAGATTGTCTTGATACCTGATTTCCCTTAGTTAAATATGTAATTGTTTTCGATTAATTTATATGAGAATTATAACAGAATTATTAATCCATTTTTTGAAATAAAAATGAATATAACTCATCTAGTTCTTCAATAGTTAGCATTCCATAACTCCATAATAATATTGGTAATGGAGTATTATTTTTTATAGATAATTTTATACCAAGTTCAATAGTAGATTCATCTAAACCTAATACATTAAATAAATAAATTATCATGTCTCTAGATAAATAATTATTCATAAATTCTTTTTAATACATGAGTAAACGAGAGATTTAGTCATTTGATTCAGGACTAATTTTCTTGTAAAAAGAAATTTATTTAAAAGTAAAAATGAAAATTTCCTTATTGGAAATAAAAAAAAGTTTCGATTAGCAAAAATTGATATCAACGAGTCAGTTATAAAAATAGTGACAATAATATCTAAAATTCTGCTTGAAAAATACTTAAATTTAAACAATATCAATTGCAATTTAGTAATAGCAGTATTTTTATTAAAAAGATCATAAATAGTATTAACATCTCTCCAGCAAGTATTTAGACCCTGACCACCAACTGGATGAAATGTATGAAATGCATCTCCTACAAAAACTAATTTTTTAAAATTTAAAACTGGTAAATTTAAGGATAATGAAACAGGAAAAATATTAAATTCGCCAATTATTTGGTCTAACTTAAATTCATTAGGCAAGATTGTTGATAAATTATCCATTAAAAAATTCTTGTCAGAATTCAACCTTTCAATTGCCTTTAATGTACTTGAAGTCCAAATTACTTGATATAAGTTTTTTTCTAAAGGTAATAATGCAAGTGGGCCTTCTTTTCTAAAAATTTCATAAGCTCGTTTTTCACAATGACCTCTAAGAGAAACTTTAAAAGTTAAACAAGACTGACTATACGATTTTTTTATATCAACAAAATCTATGAATTTTTTATCAAGTGAGTTTGCTCCTGTTGAAAAGAATTGATAGTCAAATAAAATTTTTTTACGTGACAATCTCTGTGGTGTCATAAAAAAAATATTTTCATAATTGTCAATCTCTTGAAAAAATAAGTTCATGAGATCCGAATGTTTAACTACCCAGCCAATATTTTCGGCAGAACTTATATCATCATCTAAGTCAGAAGTTGATAAATTGGTGAAAGCAGAAGTTACGCTATCTGAAATTGAAAGGGTATCAAAGCCAAATAAAAATGGCTCTAATTTTTCCCAAAGTCTGAATTTAGATAAGATTTTTCTTGTTGAGTGTGTAATTGCATAAGTTTTATCTTTATCAATTAATCTATCCTTTGTTAATAAATCAGTTAAAAAAATATTGCAATCAAATTTTGAAAGTGCAATTGAAAGGAATAAACCTGTGGGACCTGACCCAACAATTTTAAAATTCAATTTATTTTTCATCGTATTATATAAGCATCTTCTATCTATTCAAATAAATATAGCAAATTTCCTCAAATGCTGGTCTTAATAAATAGGGGTACTCACCAACCCATAAGTTAATTTCAGGAAGCCAAGCATCGGTCAAATAAAATTCTCTGTCAAAATTACGGTTATCAGATGTTATTAAACATCTAATACTCGAACCAACCCTAATTTGACTGTGCTTATTTTCCATAGGAAAACTTAATTTTTCCAAATATCCATCTTCATCTTCTAATTCAAGTACTAACCAAGTCCTTTTGTTTTCGATAACTTCTAATCGACCTTGCCTATTAGATTGTTCTCTTGAACTTTCAATCTTTTCTGTTTTATAAATATCTGATACATATCCATCAAATATAGAAAAAAATTTATATTTTCTTAATTGCAAGTTTTTTCTACTTGATTCAAGTATAGGGCCCCAGATGATATACAAAAAGAAACCTACACATAGGAACAACCAAAAATTATTAGTTTGATCTCCAGTCGAACTAATAATTAATGAGATAAATCCACCAATTGAAGAAACTATAACTCTTTGAAGAATTTTTCTAGGATTCCCTAACGCGTACTTAAATTGACTTCCTGTACCAACTGCAGGAATAAGTTTTGAAATTTGACTTGAATTAATTGGAATTATCATTTTAAAAAATCAATTTTTCAAGTCCGTAAACTAAAGTTTCATAGTTACCAATTTTTTTAATAGCCTGTAAAACTCCTGGCATATATGCCTTTCTATCAATAGTGTCATGTTTAATTGTGTAAGTTTCACCTGGAGATCCCATAATTACTAACTGATGAGCGAGTAATCCTGGTAATCGTACAGAATGTATATTGATTCCTGAATCTCTGAGCCCACCGCGTACACCTTTTAATGACTCAGACTCTTTTACTAAATTCTGATTAAATTTCTTTGGATATTCTTCAATCATTTCTGCAGTTTTTATACACGTCCCGCTAGGAGAATCAGCTTTTTGATTATGATGCATCTCAATTAATTCAATATTGTCGTAAAACCTCGCAGCTACAGATGCCGCTTGCTGAAGAAGAACCATACCTACTGAAAAATTAGGAATTATTGCACAACCAACCGATGCTTTCTGAGCAAAAACAGACAAATCTTTTATTTGCAAAAGGCTTAGACCTGTAGTTCCTACTACTGGTGATACCCCATATGCAATAGCTGATCTGGTATTTTCATATACAGAATCAGGATGAGTAAAATCAACCAAAACAGGTTTGATTTTTTCATTTCTATAATTTTGACTAACGGAACATAAAGTCCCTTCAAAATCATTTGAAACTAATACATCACAATTTTTTACCTTCAATAATTCAGAAATATTTGAGCCATTGTTCTTTTCATTTATGTCGATTGCTGCGACAAGTTCACAATCTGTAGAATTTAATACAGTATTAACAACTTCGCTACCCATTCTGCCTAAAGCTCCAGAAACAAGTACTGGTATGGGTTTTTTAGAATTTTCAATCATTTTTTTTAAAAAATTTTTTTTAAAGGTTGTTACACGCTATTTATATTGCACACAATAACGTCTTTTCATTCGTAGGCTGGTAGAAATACTTAAAGAAAATCAATGTTTACGCAGGTCCGCTCAGCAAACCGCAGAGTAT
Organism: Prochlorococcus sp. AG-347-I06; assembly: GCA_003281605.1. Classification (GTDB taxonomy): domain Bacteria; phylum Cyanobacteriota; class Cyanobacteriia; order PCC-6307; family Cyanobiaceae; genus Prochlorococcus_A. The sequence goes on from QCBM01000001.1 coordinate 457,769, forward strand.
CTCCTGTTGAGGATAACAAACACAAAGTTGTAATAAAAGCAGTTTATGTTGTCCTTGAGCCACAATACCAAAATTCCTTAACGGAAGCTGCAAAGTCAATAAATAAAATGAATGGGCCTATAGGTATTGACCTTAGCGGCTATCTTATAGAAGAACTTAGGAATGATAGTAATTTTGAAGATTTTAAAGAAGATATAGCTAATGCAGATATATTTGTAGCTTCTCTAATTTTCATTGAAGATCTTGCTCAAAAAGTGGTTGATGCAGTATCCCCATTTAAAGACAAACTAAAAGCATCAATAGTTTTCCCCTCTATGCCAGAGGTAATGAGATTAAATAAGTTAGGTTCATTTAGCATGGCCCAACTTGGTCAATCTAAAAGTATTATTGGAGATTTAATAAAAAAGAAAAAAGAATCTGATGGAGCAAGTTTCCAAGATTCAATGTTGAAGTTATTAAATACACTACCTTCAATACTTAAATATCTACCAGTAGAAAAAGCTCAAGATGCTAGAACATTTATTTTGAGTTTTCAGTACTGGTTAGGTGGTACCACTGAGAACTTAAAAAACTTCTTGTTAATGATTTCTGAAAAGTATGCTGTTTCAGAGATCATAAAAGATCAAATAGAAGAATTTAAAATTCAAGACCCAGAAACATTCCCAGATTTAGGAATTTGGCATCCTCTTGCTCCTTGTATGTTTGAAAGTCTTAAAGAATATCAAAATTGGGAAAATAATAGGAAAGATATAAATCCTAAAGATGACAAAACTCCAACAATAGGTTTAGTGCTTCAAAGGAGTCATATCGTTACTGGAGATGATGCTCATTACGTTGCTGTTATTCAAGAACTGGAATACAGAGGTGCGAGAGTACTACCTATTTTTTGTGGAGGTCTAGATTTTTCTAAACCAGTTAATGAATTTTATTATGATTCCATAAATAAGGATCAACCTATAGTAGATGGAGTTGTATCTCTAACAGGATTTGCATTAGTTGGTGGGCCAGCAAGACAAGATCATCCAAAAGCTATTGAAGCCCTTAAAAGATTAAACAGGCCCTATATGGTTGCACTTCCATTAGTCTTCCAAACCACACAAGAATGGGAAGATAGTGATCTAGGGTTACACCCAGTTCAGGTAGCACTTCAAATTGCAATTCCAGAACTTGATGGTGCTATTGAACCTATTATTCTCTCAGGTCGTGATGATGCTACAGGTAAGGCGCATACGCTCCAAGATCGAGTTGATGTAATAGCTGAAAGAGCTATAAAATGGTCAACTTTAAGAGTCAAACAAAGAAAGGAAAAAAAATTAGCCATCACAGTATTTAGTTTTCCACCAGACAAAGGAAATGTTGGAACGGCAGCATACTTAAATGTTTTCGGTTCAATTTATAGAGTACTCCTTGAAATGAAATCGAAAGGATATCAAATAGATGAACTTCCAAGTAATTCAAAAGAATTAATGGAAAAAGTAATTAATAACCCTGAAGCATTGGACGGCTCACCCGAGTTAAATATTGCTCATAAAATGTCAGTAAAAGAATACGAAGAGTTCACACCATATTCACAAAGACTTGAAGAGAATTGGGGTAAACCTCCTGGAAACCTAAATAGTGACGGACAAAATTTACTTATATATGGTAAACATTTTGGAAATGTATTTATAGGTGTACAACCTACATTCGGTTACGAAGGTGATCCGATGAGGTTACTTTATTCAAGAAGTGCCAGTCCTCATCACGGTTTTGCCGCTTATTACACCTACGTAGAAAAAATCTGGGGAGCTGATGCTGTTCTTCATTTTGGAACTCACGGATCACTTGAATTTATGCCTGGTAAACAGATGGGCATGAGTGAAACATGCTATCCGGACTCTCTCATTGGATCATTACCTAATTTGTATTACTATGCTGCTAATAATCCCTCTGAAGCAACAATTGCGAAAAGAAGAGGTTACGCCTCAACCATTAGCTATCTAACTCCTCCAGCAGAAAATGCAGGACTCTACAAAGGACTTAAAGAATTAAGCGAACTTGTTGGTTCTTATCAACAATTACGAGAAAATAGTAGGGGTATTCAAATAGTTAATGCAATAGTCGAGACTTCTAAACAATGTAATCTTGACAAAGATGTTGAGCTCCCTTCAAAAGATGTAGAAGAGCTCTCAATTGATGAAAGAGATTTATTTGTTGGTAATATCTATAAACAGTTGATGGAAATTGAAAGTAGATTATTACCTTGCGGTCTTCATACTATTGGAGAAGCTCCAACAGCAGAAGAAGCAGTAGCAACTCTTGTAAATATCGCATCATTAGAGAGAGAGCAAGAGGGATTAAGATCTCTTCCTGGATTGCTAGCTGAATCCATGGGGTTGAATATTGAACAAATTTATGATGGTAATAATAAAGGAGAACTCAAATTTGTAGAGCTAAATGAAAAAATCATAAAGACTTCAAGAGAGTCTATTTTTGCGATGGTCAACTCTTTAAAAATTGTTGATGGCAGAGTTTATTTAGAGAAATCACTTCTTTCCAAATTGTTTGACTTCCTTAAAGTATTTGGTTTGAATTTACCTACCCCTTGGCTAAGGGTCTGTAACCTAAATGGATTTAATGAAGTTAACCAGAAGGAATTAAATAAATTATTTGATTACTTACTTTTCTGCTTGGAACAGGTCTGTGCTGATAAAGAAATGGATAGCCTCATTAAAGCATTAGATGGAAATTATGTTTTACCTGGACCAGGTGGAGATCCTATACGAAATCCAGGTGTTTTACCCAGTGGTAAAAATATCCATGCACTTGATCCACAATCAATCCCTACTACAGCAGCAGTAGCTGCTGCAAAGTCGGTTGTTGACAAATTAATTGAGAGACAAAAGGAAGAGCAAGGGACCTGGCCTGAAACAATTGCCTGTGTTTTATGGGGTACTGATAATATCAAAACTTATGGAGAATCACTTGCTCAAATCCTATGGTTTGTTGGTGTAAAACCAAAACCAGATTCTGTTGGAAGAATCAACAAATTAGAATTAATCCCTTTAGAAGAATTAGGTAGGCCAAGAATAGATGTAGTCGTTAACTGCTCAGGAGTTTTTAGAGATTTATTCATAAATCAGATGGCATTAATAGATCAGGCGGTCAAATTAGCGGCTGAGGCTGATGAACCATTGGAATCTAATTTTGTAAGGAAACATTCACTAGAACAAGCAGAAAAAGAAGGTACCTCTATCAGAGAAGCTTCAGCGAGAGTATTTTCTAACGCAAGTGGGAGCTACAGTTCAAATGTTAATTTAGCTGTAGAAAACTCAACTTGGGAGGAAGAAAATGAATTACAAGAAATGTATTTATCACGCAAAACATATGCTTTTAATGCTGATAATCCAGGTGAGATGAATCAAAAAAGAGAGGTATTTGAGTCAGTAATGAAAACAGCAGATGTTACATTTCAAAACCTTGATTCCTCAGAGATTTCATTAACAGATGTAAGTCATTATTTTGATTCAGATCCAACAAAATTGATTAAGACACTTAGAGATGACGGAAAAGAACCAAGTAGCTACATAGCAGACACAACTACTTCTAATGCTCAAGTTAGAACACTTGGAGAAACCATCAGATTAGACTCAAGAACAAAACTTTTAAATCCTAAGTGGTATGAAGGTATGCTTAAATCTGGTTATGAAGGAGTTAGAGAACTTTCTAACAGACTTAATTACACTCTTGGTTGGAGTGCGACAAGTGGTCAAGTAGATAATTTTGTATATGAAGAAACTAATGAAACATTTATAAATGACGAAGAGATGAGGAAAAGATTAATGGATCTCAATCCTAATAGTTTCAGAAGAATTGTTGGAACATTGCTAGAAGTTAATGGTAGGGGATATTGGGAAACTTCAGATGAGAATATAGAACAGTTGAAAGAACTATACCAAGAGGTAGAAGATAAAATCGAAGGAGTTAAAGAATAAATAAATTATTATTTTCTGTAAATCCTATCAGCGACCTTCAGGATTTGATAATTTAGTTTGACGTTGTGAACTCTCACAATGTCAATATTAAATTGAGAACAAAGACAACTTATTGCAAGTGATCCTATATCCCTTTCTTTTGGATTTTTCTCATTAATAATTTCTCCTATAAATCTCTTTCGAGATGCACCAATCAAAATTGGCAAATTCCATTTTTTTAATAAATCTAAGTTTCTCAAGATTTCCAAATTATGAATGGTATCCTTTGAAAAACCAATTCCAGGATCCACTATTATATTTTTTTCAGATATATTTTTTTCTAAAGCATTCTTTATTAAATTATCAAGCGAGCACTTAACATCACTCAATACATTCTGGTAATTAGAGAGTTGATTCATATTTTGACTATTACCACGACTATGAGTTATGACGAATGGACAGTTAAATTTTGATACAACATCCAAAATTTTTATATCTCTTCTTCCCCCCGTGACATCATTTATCCAATTAGCACCATTTAATAGAGCTTCGTAAGCTACTTCAGAATTAAAAGTATCAATAGAAATTAAAACATCTGGAAATTCAGATTTTATTAATTTTAGATATGGGATCAATCTTTTTATTTCTGCACTAGAACCAACTTCTTCAGCCCCAGGCCTCGTACTTTGAGCACCAAGATCAATAACATCAACACCATTGCTCAAGAAATGATTTACTTGATCTAAAACTTTTTCTGAAGAGTCTAATTCCCCACCATCACTAAATGAATCAGGAGTTAAATTAATAACTCCCATAATTGAAGTTTTTTGGCCCCAGCCTTTTGGCCATGGATTTTTCTTATTGATAATTTGCAATTCTCGCGAAACTATTCGGATCTAATGAAGCCCCTCCAACTAACACCCCATCTATATCACTCATCGACATGATTTCGTCAATATTATTAGGTTTAACAGATCCTCCATATTGAATAATTACATCATCAAAACCTATTAATTTCCGAATCAAAGAACATATCTTATTAGCGTCTTCTGCCTCACATGTTTTACCAGTGCCAATAGCCCATATTGGTTCATAGGCTACAATTAAATTAGATGGATCTGCATTTTCTAATCCTTGTTCAACCTGTCTAGTAATAACTCTATCAGCTTCTCCTCTTTCTCTTTGCTCTAATGTTTCTCCCACACAAACTATTGGAGTAAGTCCACTTGATTGAGCAAAAACTGCTCTTTTATTAATTTGTTCATCACTTTCACTAAAATATTTCCTTGGTTCACTGTGTCCAACGATTGCATATGAGACACCATGTTCAAGAAGCATTTTGGGAGATATTTCTGCTGTAAATGCTCCTTGATCTTCCCAATGAATATTTTGACTGGAAATATCTAAATATTCAAAATCAGAATGATCAGAAAAGGTTGAAATAGCAGTAAAAGGAGGAGCAATAACAACTTTACGATCGTCTTTAATGTTTTTTATTAAAGGAATAAACTCTTCTAAATAGGATTTAGCTTCAGCACAAGTCATGTGCATTTTCCAATTACCAGCAATTACAGATTTTCTCAAAATACTATCTCCAAGAAAAATATACTAATACAAAGTGAGTTGAATAAGCTAACTATTCAAAAATTAATTCATTTTTTAGAAATATTATTTTATCTCCCTTGTTTAACTTCCTTCCTCTCCTAGTCTCAATTAAACCATTAACCTTAACAGAACCAGATTTAATAAATATTTTTGCTTCGCCACCAGAAGATGCCAAATTTTTCCATTTTAAGAATTGATCCAATTTCATTTTTTTATAGCCTAAGTTATTGATAAAGTAGGATAAACAATTAAATATATAATATCTTGCGACTAATACCACCAGTCAGACCATATTCAAATAAGTTTATCAAGGGTTTTATATGCATGCTTATTTACGTAGCTTGTTGGCCTTTATTAGCTTATTTAGCTGGGAACTTAATCCCAGCAATTGGGTCAGGGGATCTCTCAAAAGTTTCTAGCATAATAATTAAATCCTTATTTGTATTTTTAGTTCAGAAAACTGCTCAATTTGGACAGGATGTATTCATAGCAAAACCATCATTAGAAATTAGTGAAGTAATGAGAGGAAATTTATTTAGCAGAATTCAAAAAATAAAGATGAATTCTGTTGAAAATATTTCAGCCGGGGACATCACATATAGACTTACAGAAGATGCCGACAGGGTAAGCGAAGTTATTTATAAAACAGCTCAAGACACTATTCCATGCACTTTGCAGTTGTTAGCGGTAATAATCTACATGTTTTATTTAGACTGGTCACTAACAATATCAACGTTTGTTTTAGCACCATTGATTATTCTTTCAGTTAATAGTTTTGGAAGAAGAGTTTTAATAGCATCCGAAAAAAGTCAAGAATCAACAAGTAATTTAGCAGGTTTAATAGGTGAATCTATAAATGGAATGTCCACGATAAGGGCTTTTGCTGCAGAAAATTGGATTGAGAAAAGATTTTATAAAAAATTAAGTACCAATAAAAAAGCAAAATATAAAACATTAAAACTACTTGCATTTCAACATCCAGTTGTAGGATTTGTTGAAGCTTTCGGAATATTAGCAATATTAGGTTTAGGAGCCTTAAGAATCAATCTAGGCCTTCTAACAAGCGAAGAATTTAGTAGTTTTTTTGCAGCAATATTAATGCTTATTGATCCAATAAGCCATGTAAGTACAAATTTTAATGACTATAAACAGGCAGAAGCCTCAATAAAAAGGTTGAAAAACATAAATCGAGAACCTGTCGAAGATGATTTAGAAAATTTACGAAAGATATCCAATTTTGAAGGCAAAATAAGTTTCAAGAAGGTAAACTTCGCTTACAAAAAAGACAATCAAGTACTTAAAAATATCAATTTAGAAATTAAAAGAGGGGAAGTCACAGCATTTGTTGGAGCTTCTGGAGCTGGTAAAAGTACAATGTTGGCTTTGATATTAAAGTTTATAAATCCAAATAATGGAGACATTTTTATAGATGATAAAAATCTCAAAATATTAAATACAAAAGATATTAGAAAAAATATTGCTTTAGTACAACAACAGCCTTTTTTGTTTTCAGGAACAATTATTGATGTAATAAGAATGGGGAGAAATTTCACCAAAGAAGAAGTTATAGAATCAGCAAGAAAAGCAAACGCTCACAACTTCATTCAAAAGCTTCCTGAGGAATATGAAACTGAAATAACTGAAAGAGGATCGAATTTCTCAGGCGGTCAGATCCAGAGGATAGCAATTGCAAGGGCAATACTTGGGAACCCCTCAATTCTTCTTTTAGATGAGGCCACAAGTGCGTTAGATGCAGAATCAGAATCTGAAGTACAAAAAGGGCTTAATAGAGCTATGAAAGGTAGAACAGTTATTGTAATAGCTCATAGATTAGCCACTACTCAAGAGGCCAATAAAATAGTTGTTTTCGATAAAGGTGAAATTATTGAAGTTGGGAAACATATTGATTTAATAAATAAGCCTGGTATTTATAAAGAATTATGTGAAAAACAATTGATTAAAAAATTATAGTTATATTTTATTTAATTAAAAAACTAAACCCATGAGCGAAAACACAAGTGATTCTGCAAATCCAATTTTATCCTTTGAGGGCAAAAAATATTTAATAAATGAACTTTCTAATGAAATAAAAGATTCTTTAAAAGTATTACAGATAGCAGAGACACAACTTAAGATGTACCAAGATACTCTCAAATTACTTACAATTAGTCGAAACTCTTTAGTTAATCAATTAAGAGAAAAGCTAAAAACATAGAATAAAATTTTAATAATTATGGATTTCCTGTAGAGAGTAAGTATTAATCTTATCGCATTGCAAAGCTTTGATCGCCTTAATAGCTGCCTTTGCTCCAGGAATAGTCGTAAAAGTTGGAATATTATATTCTAAAGCTGCTCGTCTTAAATAAGCATCATCATGAAGAGCTTGTGAGCCAATTGGAGTATTTATTATTAATTGAACAAGTCCCGAACGAATTAGGTCCTCGATATTTGGTCTTCCTTCATGCACTTTTAGCACTTCTTCAACTTGAATTCCTAAATTCACCAAATATGAAGCTGTACCTTTTGTTGCGATTAATTTAAATCCTAAATTCAAAAGTTCTCTAGCAACTTCCTCAAGATTTTTTTTATCTAAATCATTTGTAGATAAAAAAGCAACTCCTTCAGAAGGAACACCATTACCTGCTGCTAATTCCGACTTGGCATAAGCAATTCCAAAATCTTTAGCTAAACCCATTACTTCTCCAGTAGATCTCATTTCAGGGCCAAGTAATGTATCAGATCCAGGAAATCTTTTAAAAGGTAAAACAGCCTCTTTTACAGCCTGATATTTTGGAGAAAATTCTTCTGTGAAATTAAGGTCTTCTAATGTAAAACCTTGCATTAACTGAGTAGCTAATTTTGCGACTGGTTTACCTATGGCTTTTGAAACAAATGGAACTGTCCTGGATGCTCTTGGATTTGCTTCGAGAATAAATAATTTATTTTTTTTATTATTTGTATTTATTACTGCAAATTGTAAATTAATTAGACCAACAACATTTAATCTTTGTGCAATTAATTTAGTCCAATTTCTTACATTTTCTATTGTGGATGTAGAAAGAGAAATGGATGGTAAGCAACAAGCTGAATCTCCTGAATGAATTCCTGCAGGTTCTACATGTTCCATTAGGCCAGCAATTACAACCGAACCCTCTGAATCGCATAAAGCATCAACATCTATCTCAATTGCATTATTCAAATATTGATCAAGAAGGATTGGATGATCAGGTGATACCTTAACTGCTTCAGAAATGTATCTCGATAATTCATTCTCATCTTTAACAATTTCCATTGCCCTTCCACCTAAAACATAAGAAGGTCTTACAACCAAGGGGAATCCTATATTTTTTGCTACTATTTCTGCTTCGTTTTGATTACGTGCAATACCGTTTAAAGGTTGTCTAATACTTAATTCTTCAAGAATTTTTGTAAATTCTTCTCTATCTTCTGCTAAATCGATTGATGTTGGTGAAGTCCCAAGAATTTTTGATCCAGTTCTGATACCATCATTAGATTTAAGCCATTCAAATAAGGGTAATGATAATTTCAGTGGAGTTTGACCTCCAAATTGAACAATCAAACCATAGGGATTTTCAGCTTCTATTATATTGAGCACATCCTCTAAAGTTACAGGCTCAAAATATAAAATATCGCTAGTATCATAGTCTGTTGAGACAGTTTCAGGGTTACTATTAACCATTATTGTTTTATAACCATTAGTAGAAGCTTGATATGATGCATGACAGCAACAGTAGTCAAATTCTATTCCCTGACCAATTCTGTTTGGACCTCCTCCTAGAATCATAATTTTTTTTGATTTAGTATTTTCAGAAATCTCGCTATCAAAAATTTGAGAATTAAAATTAATGAAAGATTCTTCATAAGTAGAATAATGATATGGAGTTGAGGATGAGAATTCTGCTGAACAAGTATCAACAGTTTTATAAATTGGAATTACATTAAGTTTTTTTCTATAACCTCTAACTTCAAAAAATTCAGAATTAGTTAACTTTGCTATCTGTTGATCTGAAAAGCCTAGTTGTTTAGCATATAACATCAAGTCCCTATCTAGAGTATAAAGTTCCTTATCTTTCAAAAAATCATTTTCAAAATTAAAAATATTACGTAATTTTTCGATAAACCATAAATCTATATTTGTAACTTCTTGAATATAAGTATTAGTTTTCCCAAGCTGCATAGCTCTTTTAATTAGGAGAATTCTTTCAGCTGTAGGGTTTCTTAAACTATTTCTAATTTGACTCTCATTTTTAAATTCATCTTTTGAGTCACATTCCCATCCAAAAACACCTACTTCTAATGACCTTAATGCTTTCTGAAATGATTCTTCAAAAGAACGACCTATTGCCATTGACTCACCAACGGATTTCATCGAAGTGCTTAAAGTATTAGAAGAGCCTTTAAACTTTTCAAAGGCAAATCTTGGGATCTTTGTAACTACGTAATCAATTGATGGCTCGAAACATGCAGGTGTTTTTTTTGTAATGTCATTAATAATCTCATCAAGTGTATAGCCAACAGACAATAAAGCTGCAATCTTAGCTATAGGGAATCCGGTTGCTTTACTTGCTAAAGCAGAGGATCTACTAACACGGGGATTCATTTCTATGACAATAACTTCGCCATTAGATGGATTTATTGCAAATTGAATATTACTCCCTCCTGTTTCAACTCCTACTTCTCTAATGATTTTCAAAGACATATCTCTTAATCTCTGATACTCCTTATCTGTTAAGGTCTGTGCAGGAGCTACAGTAATCGAATCCCCCGTATGGACACCCATTGGGTCTAGATTTTCAATACTGCAAACTATTACTACATTGTCAGCAGTGTCTCTCATTACCTCTAGTTCAAACTCTTTCCATCCAATAAGTGATTTTTCAATCAATATTTGATTACTTGGACTTTCCTCTAAACCTGATTTACATAACTCGACAAATTCTTCAAGGTTAAAAGCAATTCCACCACCTACTCCACCTAATGTAAATGCAGGCCTGATAATAAGAGGATAAGAACAAATTTTTTTGGATACCTCAATAGCTTCATCCAGATTAGATGCGATTCCTGAAGGACAAACATTTACATTAATTTGCTCCATTGATTCTTTAAACAATTTTCTATCTTCAGCTTTATTAATAGCTCTTAAATCGGCACCAATTAATTCAATATTATTATGCTTTAAAAAATTTGACTCTGATAATTTAACTGCAAGATTCAAAGCGGTTTGCCCCCCCATAGTGGGAAGAATTGCATCAGGTTTTTCTCTTAAGATAATCTGAGAAACAATTTCAGGAGTCAATGGTTCAATATATGTTTTGCTTGCGATCTCAGGATCAGTCATTATTGATGCTGGATTAGAATTTATTAAGACAATTTCATAACCAGCATTTCTTAAAGCTTTACAAGCTTGAGTGCCAGAGTAATCAAATTCGCATGCTTGCCCTATAACAATCGGCCCAGAACCAAGAATAAGAATTTTCTTAAGATCACCTCTTTGAGGCATAATTTAAACCCTTCATTTATCTCATGCTACTTATAAATCATCAGATGTTAATCAAGTTACTTGAAAAGCAACATTTGTTTCTATAGTATTGGGAGAAATTAATTTTTTATGAGCGAACTTCAGCGACTTAAAAGTTTGTTGCCCCCAGAGAATGAAAGTTGGGTATTTGTTGAAGCTGCTGTTGCTATAGACCCACCTTTAATAACACTTGAGGAAATTGGTCGTGACGAAGTAGAAATCCAAATAGATTTAGATGAATGGGATAACTACGCAATTGACCACAGAAATTTATTGTTCTGGCACGAAGTAGGAAAAATTCAAAATGACACAATCCCAAGAGACGGATGGGAAATGGCAGCTCTTGCAATAGGACTTGGAGGCGCGATAGGAGAGCTTTGGGTGCAAGATGGTTTACTTTTATTACTTGCTCTTGGATTATCAAGTTTTGCAGGATATAGATTGTATTTAAAAAATAATTCTGAAAAAAAGCTTCAAGATGCTATTTATGCAGATGAAAGGGCTATAGATCTTGCATGTAGATTTGGCTACAGTATTCCAAATGCTTATAAAAGTCTTGGAGGGGCATTAAAGGAGTTAATAGAAAAGACAAGAAAAAAGAAAAAAAGAAGTTTCTTTGAAGATAGATTAGATGCCTTAAGAAAAAGTGCCGAAAAAGCTAGATCTGAATTATCTCAGCAAGAAGGTTCAGAAAAATCAGTTTCAAGTGAAAATGTTTATGGACAATAAAAGCTTGGTTTTAATGGCAGCTAAAGCATGTGATGAAAAAAAGGCAAGAGATATAAAACTTATAAAAATCGACAAAGTATCATTTATAAGTGAATGGATTTTGATTGCAGAAGGATTATCTGATGTACAGGTTAGATCTATAACAAACTCTGTAGAGGGAGAACTTAGAGAGAAGGCTAATGTTGAACCGATACGAAAAGAAGGCGTTAGCGAAGCTAAATGGGCTTTACTCGATTATGGTGATCTGATAGTAAATATTTTTCAACCAGAAATAAGAAAATATTATGACCTTGAATCGTTCTGGAGTAATGGAGACAACCTTATATTTCCATAGTATATTTTATGAACGAATCTAAGTGTCCTGTCCCTAGAGAGCAACAACCCACAAATGAATTTATAGAATTATCAAAATCTAAAATTTTTTCTTGGCCAAAAACAAAAAAGTCACTAATTTTTATTTTGGCAAAATTTTGGGTAGGAGCTTTTGTTCTATTTCTAGTCATTTCTTCAGGAAGTGTTTATTTCAAAACGTCCCTCTTAAAATATATTTTATTAAGCTTTTTTAGCAGCTTATCAATACCTCTTTTAATTACAATAAGGTTATATTTAGGTTGGAATCATATATTTAAAAGATTAACCTCCGAAAAAGTTGAATATGAGGAATCAGGTTGGTATGACGGTCAAGTATGGGAAAAACCATTAGTTTTGAGAGAAAAAGAAATACTTATTGCCTCAATTGAGGTAAAACCAATTTTAAGAAATTTAATTCAAATTCTTTCTATTATTTCAGTCTTAGCATTATCTGGCATTTCAATTTTTCAATATAACATTTTCTAAATGAGTTCTAATTTTAAAAACCTCTACACTTCTAACAATCCTCCTATCCAAGCAACCTTAATGAGAGGATCAAATATTGAGTCAATCCATAAAATCCATGCTGTTATTACTGACAAAAAAGGGAGGGTTTTAATGTGTGCAGGGAATCCAGAATATAAAAGTTTCATGAGGTCAGCACTAAAACCGTTTCAAGTAATTCCTTTTGTTAGTAGTGGAGCTGCATCAAAAATCAATAATGAATCCAAATCAATTGCTTTAGCATGTGGGTCACACAGTGGATCAAAAATTCATACAAGAGAAGCCTTCAAAATTTTATGGGAATATGGCATAGATATTAATAATCTGAAATGTCCAAAAACCAAGACTAGTCCATTAGAACATAATTGTTCCGGTAAACATGCTGCTTTTTTAGCTACGTGCAAAAAAATGAATTGGCCATTAGATAGTTATTTGAAGGGAGATCATCCACTTCAAATCGAAATATTCAGAATTGTTTCTGAATTACTTGAAATCCCATCATCTGAAATAAACGCTGAACGTGATGATTGTGGTGCGCCCACTCTTTATTTAAAACTACTACAAATGTCGAGATTGTATTCACTTCTAAGCAGTTCTGAAAATGCCGAATTAGAACAAATCAGTAGAGCTATGACAATAAACCCAACAATGATTAGTGACAACAATAAATTTGATACAGAAATAATTAAAGCTTCACATGGAAAAGTTATAGGTAAAGGTGGTGCCGAAGGAATACAATGTCTATGTAAGGTAAACGAAGGTATAGGGTTAGCTTTAAAAGTAGAAGACGGTTCAAAAAGAGCTAAGCATGCTGTTAGTCTTAACATACTTAAACAGTTAGAATGGATATCTGATTTAAGAATTCAAGACATCGAAGAAAAGGTGTTTAATTTTTCTGAAGGAGTGAGACTTGAAGTTAAAGGTAAATTAAAATTCCAAGAATCCTAAAAAAACAGAAAAAACAACACTTTCAGATGTATGCTATGTATATGTCGCGGGGTAGAGCAGTCTGGTAGCTCGTCGGGCTCATAACCCGAAGGTCGGAAGTTCAAATCTCCCCCCCGCCACCATTTAGAAGCAGCTTCAAATCTGCTTTTTTATTCTTTGCAATGCTTACATCAATTAAAAAATATAATTGAAATGAAAGTTGTTAATTGGACTGAAAAGAGTTTATGAGAAATTATTAGAGATCTTTTTGAATAGAAAATTTTAAGTCAACTCTAACAATTAGACCCATAATTATAAATAATATTCCAAGGTATGAGCTTAAAGATAGATCCAAAATATTAAAAGAGTTTACTAACTAAATATTAGCTTACAATTCATTTCTATAAAATATGTTAATAACAAAAAATTTAAAAAATCTGACTGTTGTCAATTATCAACTTGATTAAGTTATTTTTTAAATTAGAGTAATGTATATTATTTTTAGAAAAGAGATATGCAGAATTTGCTACAACGTGACTTAGGTTCAAGCTTATTATCAATAGCTGTTATATTAGGTTGGTTAGGTCTATTTTTTGTATTTTTGAGAGTATTAACAATTTCAATAAAGAGAATCCTTGAAGCTGTTTTCAAAAATCCTAATTCTTGAAATAAATCAAAAATTCTGAATTAATCGCATAAATCTTTTGTTCCTAAGTATAATAACCTAAAAATGTCAATTTTAGATAAGACGAAGATAGGTAATTCAGTTCAAATAAACCTAGAACTATCAAAAGACAGGCTTACTAAAGATGTTGTTGATGCAATAAGTGTTTCTTCAGTAGCTAAGATAAGTGATTTCAGAATAACTGACGGAAAAGGTATTGGAGTTATATTGAAATTATCTAACGGAAAAGAGCAATGGTTTTTTGAAGATGAAATTGACCTCCTTGACGAAAATGGTAATGTAATTAAAAAAAACATTGATGAAAAAGTAATTAGTAATTTTAAATTTGATTTTTTAAGAGGATTAAATTATGAAAATAAAAATAAGGTAAGCGAGTTACTTAATCCAATTAACTTTTTTATCTGGCTGGTTGTATCTTTTAAAGATATTTTTTAATTCGAAAAAAAATTTTCTAAGATAAAGATTATTTAACTATTTATCTAAATAAAAATCTTCAGTAATTAAAAATTTGTATGGTAAAAAATATTATCGATGTAAGAAATTTATCTAAGTCATTTGATATCTCTTCCAAAAAACCAGGTTTAAAAGGAACAATTAAACATTTTTTTAGAAGACAAACAAAAAGTTTAAAAGTTATAAAAGATATAAGTTTTGAAATCAAAGAAGGGGAAATAGTAGGTTTTCTTGGTGCTAATGGAGCTGGGAAAACAACAATCTTAAAAATGCTTTGTGGCTTAATTTATCCAAGTAAAGGTTCGATTTCAGTTTCAGGGTATTTACCTTTCAGGAGAAGAGAAAATTTCCTAAAGAATATCACTTTAATAATGGGACAAAAGCAACAGCTTATTTGGGATCTCCCGCCAATTGAATCATTCTATTTGAATGCATCAATATATGACTTAGATAAGTTTGAAGCTAAAAAGAGAATAAAAAAACTATCAGAAATGCTTGAAATTGATGATGAGTTATTCATACCTGTTAGAAAACTTTCACTAGGTCAACGTATGAAGTCAGAATTACTGGCAGCATTGATACACGAACCAAATATTCTATTTTTAGACGAACCGACTCTTGGATTAGATATTAATGCACAGAGAAATTTAAGGAAATTCCTTAAAAAATATAATAAGGAAACTAATGCAACGATTTGCCTAACTAGTCATTACATGAAAGATATTACATCGCTATGCAAGAGAGTTATATGTGTTCACGAAGGGGCGATATCATATGATGGGAAACTTGACCTATTATTAAAAAAACTTTCTCCCGTTAAAGAAATATTAATAGTTTGTCGCTCAGAAGAGGATGCAATTAAATTGGAGAATTACGGTTTTACTGTTAAAAATAAAAATAAGAATGAACTCACCATAAAAATTGAAAACAACTCTATTACCTCATCACTAAAAACAATCCTAAATAATTTTGATATAGAAGACCTCTTTATAAATGAACCCCCTATAGATGAAATTATTGGGAAAGTATTAATCAAAAAAGATTATGATATCTAATTTAATTAAACGTAAAATATTCACCTTATTAAAAGTCCAATATTCAAACATGTTGGAATATAGGGTGGAAATTGCATTATGGGCAATTTCAGGGATTATTCCTTTTTTTATGTTAAACATTTGGACAAACAATAATCTTAATCAGTCTATAAATATAAGTGATGTTATGCTTTCTAGGTATTTCTTATGTGCTTTTTTTGTCAGACAGTTTTCTGTAGTTTGGGTTGTATTTAGTTTTGAAGAGGATTCACTTATGGGGAAAGTATCTCCGTATTTAATCCAACCTTTAAATCCATTTTTCAGATATTTTGCACAACATCTTGCGGAACAAATAACAAGATTTCCTTTTGCAGTAATTATCGCATTTTTCTTTTTTATTTTTAATCCAGAAAGTTTATGGATACCAAATTTAGGTATTTTACTCTTATCGATAGTTTCTACTTTCTTATCCTTCTTGATTCAATTTTTAATTCAGTCAATAGTTGCATGTCTATGTTTCTGGACAGAGAAAGCATCATCGATTGAAAGATTGTTATTTATTCCAACTTTATTTCTCTCAGGTCTTTTAGCACCAGTAGTCTCATTCCCCGCATATGTTAAATCTTGGATTTATTTGACTCCTTTTCCATATCTAATTGATTTCCCTGCGAACTTACTGTCAGGTAATGAAGCTAATATTAGTGGAGGCTTAAGTATGCAAATTCTATGGATTTTTTTACTTTTCCCATTATTTAAGAAAATCTGGTCTGAAGGAACGAAAAAATATACAGCAATGGGGTCATGAATTTAAGAAAATATTTAAAAGTTTATAAAAAATTCTTACATACATCTTTAGCTTCTGAATTGGAGTATAAGGCAAATATATTAGTTGATTTAATTACTGCAATTTTAAGTTTAGTAGGGAGTATTTTTCTATTATCTATTTTCTTTCAAAATAATGGATATATTGGAGGGTGGAAATTTGAACAGGCACTAATAATCCAAGCTATCTATACAATTTTGAACGGAATAACAAATACATGGTTCAATCCTAATCTTACCGAAATAGTTAAACATATAAGAGAAGGAACATTAGACTTCGTACTTTTAAAACCTATTGATAGTCAATTTTTTATTTCATTAAAAAAAATAAATCCATCTGGATTTTTAGAAATTATGCTTGGATTTTTCTTGTTGCTCTTCTGCATAAAAATAAATCAAATAAATTTAAGTTTAAGTTTTCTAAGCCTATCCTTGATTACGATAAGCTGCTCGATTTGTATTTTATATAGCCTATGGTTTTTTATATCTACTACTACAATTTGGTTTGTTAAGACTTGGAATGCAATAGAAGTATTAAGATCATTTCTTTATATTGGAAGATTTCCTCTAAATTCATTTTCATTTTCATTAAGACTTTTTTTTAGTATTTTTATTCCTATTGCTTTTATAACTACAATTCCTTCTGAAGTTTTTCTAGGACTTTCCCAATTGTGGAAAATATTGCTTGAAGTTATTGTTGCTTCAGTATTTCTTGTAACTTCAAGAAAGTTCTGGTTATTTGCACTAAAGTTCTATTCATCAGCATCTAGCTAACTATTATTTTATAACCTCCCTGCAAAATTCCCAAATTTGTTGTTTACTTTTCAGATTAGAAAGCTTTGATAATTTCTTAAAATGAGGTTTAGATTTTTCCACCGATAAAAGCCTACAGTTGTATTCGATTTTATAATTTCTAGATATTATTCCTAATTTGAAGGCAACATCACAAAGGATTATTATTAAAGTAATAAAAAAAAATATACCGAAGAATTTTAAAATTGATTTTGAAAAATTTTCATTTTCAGTTTTTAATTCAAATCTCATTACTTAACTATATGCTGAGGGCACTTAATTGCAGCAATAGCAACAGCCGTAACTTTAAAATTTTCTGATTTCTCAATAACCTTTTTAACCTCTAATGGTCCAAATTTATTACTCGCATCACTGTAGGAAAGAAGTAAAGATTTGTAGTTATCATGACCTAGATTTCTATACTCACAGAAATTATCCCCAACATAATTCAAAAGAGTTAGTAAAGTTAATTCAATCATTAAAGCTTTTTACTAGCAAAGTTCTTACGAATGATACTGTGCAGGACATTTTTAACAAGTAAAATTACCCAAAAACACTTAAAATCATAAGATAGAATTTTTACTCATAGACTTAAAAATTAAAAATTATTTTAGAATTTTTAAATTTACATTTAAGAAAATCATTAAAGCACTATCTGTAGTGTATATGATGGCCAAAAATGGCACTACAGATAGGGGGTTGCATTTTTATAGAAATTGGTTTAAAAATAAGATTCCCCATCACCCGGCCCCACATTTGTGAGGCCTTTTTTTATGGTTTTTCAATAAGATCTAAAGGTATTATTAAATAAAACCAGTAATTCATTAACCACTTTGATAACTAATAAAGATAGTAAGTAATTTATTTTTAATTTATAATCCTGCTTAAAAATTTTTACCTTAATGTACTGCTATTCTCCAATAATTTTATAAAAAGCTTTTTATGGATTTAATTAATAAGCTAATACCAACCAAAATACAAACTGTTATAAAAGTTTTTTTAATAAGTATATTCCCATTTAATTTTGACAGGTGAGCTCCGAAAAATCCTCCTGTAAAGGAACCAATTATTAAAACTATTAATAAATTTAATGGAACCGATCCTATTCTTGCCAAAAATACTGCTCCGACAAAATTCCAAAAAATCCCAACAGTAAAAAATGTCATACTTATTGCTCGAAGAAAATCCATTTCAAAAGTTTTTATTAATAGTATTGTTACAAGCAATCCAGTCCCTGAAGAAATAGAACCATTTAATATACCTATAAGAAAAATAAAAATTAAAAATCTAATATTATGAACAAAATTAAGCTTTTTATTACCAGATGATAAACCTAAATCTGGTTTAAGGAATGAATAAAAAGCTAATAAAATGGATATTATTCCTAAAATTAAGTACAAATACTTTTCTGATATATATTCAACGACAGAAGCTCCCAAAATTACTCCTGGTAACCCAAAAATTAAAATTTGCCAAGCAACACTTATATCATTTCCTAAAGATTTGTAATTTCTTAAGGAACCCCCTATTCCTAGTGCTACTGTTGCTAATTTATGACTAGCCAGCGCCTGATAATAAGGAGCTCCAGATAAAATCAATGCAGGCAATTGTAATA
Organism: Prochlorococcus sp. AG-347-I06; assembly: GCA_003281605.1. GTDB lineage: Bacteria > Cyanobacteriota > Cyanobacteriia > PCC-6307 > Cyanobiaceae > Prochlorococcus_A. The sequence goes on from QCBM01000001.1 coordinate 476,778, forward strand.
ATCCTGCTCCTCCTCCAGAAATCGCTGAGAACGTATTAGAAAAAAACGATATCAAAAAGATATATATACTTTTAAATAAAGAATGATCAAAATTTCCTAATGATATTGTCAATAAATAAAGCATTAACTATAAATTGCCCTTTTATTAATATATGAAAATTATTCTTTTCATAAGAAACATTTGCTTTAAGAAGTCTTATCTTTATCAATCATAATTAAAAAAAAACTGTTATTATTCAGAGAAAATTATCAAGAATTTTATGCATAAACAAGATGCAATTTACCTTGATCAGTTTTGTCCCAAAACAAGTAATAAAAATTGGAGAGAGTCACTTAATAAACTTACTAATTATAAATGTATTTATTGCGGTAAACCCTCAGAATCACTCGATCACCTTCACCCAATGTCAAAAGGGGGGATTAGCAGTACAAGTAATTGCGTACCATGTTGTTTGTCATGTAATGGAAAGAAATCAGATTCAGAAGTTCTTAGTTGGTATAGAAAACAAATTTTTTATGATCCTCGAAGAGCTATGGCGATACGAGCATGGTTTAATGATGATTTAAAACTAGCGTCAGTTCTTTTAAACTACTTAAATTAAAAAATGAATGATAAATTGATTGAGATTCGAGAGAATTTTTTTATATAATTGGATAGGATCCTTTTTTAATAAGCAATATTTTATTAAATTATTCTTATTTTTTCTGAATTTATATCATCGTGCTTAAATATCGAGATATTAGAATAATCATCTTTCCACATTATTGGTGAATCTATAACCTTTCTCTCTGGAGACTTTACTGAAAAAATCAATCCAAATACAAAAAGAATGGTAATCAAAATTATAGATAATACTAATTTGTCTGAAATATTATTCATTAACCTAATTTATCTTGAAAAATTTTTGTCAGGAGTAGTTTTTTCGTAAATTTCTAGAAAATATGATTTAAAATAATCAACCCCCTCCTTTCCAATTAATCCAAACGACCATCCACAATCATTTACTACTTGCAATGAAATTTGATTTGCCAAGTCACTTTTCTCAATCCATTTTTTCTGAGGATTGTAAGAGAAGGATATGATGTTTTCAGTTTTTACAATAGCTGATTTCATTGCTTCATCTTTAGAAAGACCATTTTGGATAGCACTGCAATATTTCTTAGAGAAATTATTAGAGATCCTATTTTGTAGCAAACTAACACTAGGATCGGATGTATCAAAAGCTAAACCTATTGGAGGTTTTAATTGAAAAATAATAAATAAGATTAAGACAAAAAATAATTTTAACAACAGCTAATAGACAGTAGTTTATAAGTAACATAATAGTATTTTAAAATTATCTTTTCAATTAAATCTGAATATTATTAAAAGCAAATTAAATTTCAATTTATTAATAATTAAAAGTATTGCGATAAGTTCAGTAATAATAGTCAGAGGTTTATTTGACTACAAATATGTATGAATCATTGATGACATTGCTTTTTTTTCCTGAATGGACAAATGGATTACCTTCAGATTTCTTAATTCTTCATTTTTTTGTAGGAGCTGTGATTTTTCCATTCAACATGATTCATGCTAAAGCAAGACAAATTGACAGTAAAAACCCACAGGAAGCCGCTAATGGTTATAAAAATTCTGACAATGCAACATTTTTTGGATATGAGGAAATCTAATAGATTTCCATAAAATTTATTTAAGGAATTAGTTAATTGATGATAATTTCCCTAAATACAGCTTTAGATCTTAAGATATTCAGTCCCAGTGAACCTATAGGAATCTTCATAATTTTTGTAGGATTAATATTCACCAGCATGATTTTCTATATTATTTATGCTGTAAGTACTAATAAAGAATCCTTAGAAGACAAAAAAATAAGAACTAAAAAGGAGTACTTGCAAAAGCAGAAAATAGGAAAATTATTTCCTAAAAAAAAATAAATTTAATTGCTTTATTACTATAAAGATATTTATTTATATTATTAATTATTAAATCAGTAGGATCTAAAAACATTAGTTTTAGTTCTTTTAAATCAAACATATTCTAAAAATTCAACTATAACAACAAATTTTTTTTTACGAGGACTTCATATTGTTAATTGCACAGCTAAATATTTTCAAAATAAGCAAAAAATGTTAAAAATGGAAAAAATAATTTGAAATCTTGGAGAATTCACCTCAATATCTATTTCTTGCTAGTGGAGTGAATAATGGAGAAGGGTTTTGGATTGTGGGAATAAAAAATTGCGATGAAAATATCCTTGAGGATGAAAATATTTTAGATTGTCATAGAAAAGAACTAATAGGTAATGAATCGGCGAAAGATATTCTTTTTGCTATTAATTTAAACGTAAATAATTTATTGAATGAACTAAGAATCAAAAATTATTTAATTGCAAGACCTGCAATAGGGATTCCATTTGATATCCCTTTAGAAATCTTGGAAAATATTTTTGATTTTTGGTTAGATATTTATAAAAATCATGAAGCCTGGGAAGCTTGTTTAGGACTTCTTAAAGTTAGAAAAAGGATTCCCCTAACAAACCTAATTGAAAGCGAAAGTTTAAAGGGAAACTCTAAAAAATGGGCTAAAAAAATTGAAACTTTACATACTTATGTTCCTTCTTCAATTAAAAATGAAAAATTAAATGACCCCATGTGGGAATAATTTTATCTTTAATTACTAAAAATATTTACTTCATTGGATATTTAAGTAAAAATAAAATAACTAAATAATTTAAAAATGAATAAACCATATTCTTTTAGTATTGATCAAATGAACGGGATAGTTGAAGACACATACGCCAAGATAATAAATGAATGTGAAAATTTAAAAAAAAATACAAATTGTCCAAATGAGCAAGTAGTAGCACTTTTAAGTGTAATTGCCTCAAATTACGCTAATACAACAGAAAAAACGTAAATTAAGATGATAAGTTATTTTACTTGGAACGAATTTGATACGAGCGTAGAACGAATAGCTAATAAATGTAGGTTTAGGGAATTTTCTGGAATATATGGAGTTCCTCGTGGCGGATTATGTCTTGCTGTAGCGCTAAGCCATAAATTAAATATTGAATTAATTTCAGAACCAATAAAGAATTCACTAATAGTAGATGATGTTTATGAAACAGGCATTACATTAACGACCTTTAAGAATATTGAAGGAGCAATGTTTTTTGTATTATTTAGTAAAATCAAACCTACATGGTGGAATACAGTACATGTAACAAAAAAAAGCCAATGGATTGTTTTCCCTTGGGAAAATACTTTTAATTCAAAAAGAGACCGCGAAGATTACATCAAAAAAAGAGGTTTAAGTTGAGAAAGAAATTATATTTGGCTAATCCATATGGATTTTCAAAACAAACCAAAACACTCTTACATGAATTTATTGAAATCTTCAATGATTTAAATGTAGAAGTATTTGAACCTTTTGAGAGAGCAAAACGATTACCAAAACAAAAAAGCAAGTGGGCTTATGAGGTTGCAAGAAGTAATTTCATTGATTTAAAAGAATGTGATTGTATTTTTGCGATTGTTAATGGAAATCCACCCGATGAAGGGGTAATGATTGAATTAGGTATCGCAATTGCTTTAAAAAAGGAAATCTTTTTATTCAGGGATGATTTTAGAAATTGTGCTGATAGCAATCAATACCCATTAAACCTGATGTTATTTCTTGGACTGCCTAAAGATAATTGGGAAAAATATTATTTTGAATCAATACAAGATATAAAAAGTAATAAAAAAAGATTTGTTGAGTGGGCTGAAAATTAGACAAATTAACCTTCAACCCACAATTAGGAGTTTAAAGTTCAAATATATCTATCAAAGTGCTATGATAAATGTTATTTAGAAAATTTTGACACAAGTTACAGTAGGAGAAAACGAGGGAATTGAATCTGCCCTTAGAAGATTTAAAAGACAAGTATCTAAATCTGGAATCTTTGCAGATTTAAAAAGACTTAGGCATCATGAAACTCCTATTGAAAAATACAAAAGAAAATTGCAACAGAGAAGGAAAGCAAGAAGAAGATAAGCTCCTAGAACTTGTAAAGTTTTTATAAATTTTTAATTTTAATAATTTTTATAGAGGTTTAAAAAAAATTTAACTATTTAAGCTTTTTAAGCTTCTTAACAAGATTTATTCCAACCCCTGAAACTGCAAGAAGGTCTTTTTCATCAGCAGCGATAACTGCCTTTGTTGTTTTAAATCCAGCCTCATACAAAGCTTTTGCGCTTTTTGCTCCAACTCCTGGAAGTGTAGTCAAAGTTTCAATATTTTTTTTAGAATTTACCGTTTTTGTTTTTGTTTTTGTTTTTGTTTTTGTTATGGTTTTTGTTTTTGCGGACTTTGCTGCTTTTTTTTCTTTCTTTAAAGGAGTTTCAGGAGTTACTGCACTTTTGAATAAAATTGATTTTAGTTTGCCGAGAAATTTAGAAATCATTGCAATATATAAGTAATAAAATTAGCTATACAATTTAATACTATCAAATTCTAGATGAATTAATAACAAGACAATAACTAATTGAATAGAAATAATTTATTTACAATTATATAAAGACACATATTTAATATTTATGCAAGCTTTCGAGCCATTGCAAGGTATTCTAAATTATTTTTAAAAACTAAACAAAAGATAAAATGTATATTCAAGATTTAAAGGGATTAATAATAAAGTTAAAATCTTATTAAAGAACAGATCATAAAAATGAAGCTTATTTTTATAAGTGGACCTTCCGGCAGCGGGAAAACAACTTTATCGAATCAAATAATAAAAAAAAATAAAAATGGTATTGTTTTAAGTACCGACAATTACTATAAGACAGGGTTAATAAGTAAATTACTACCAAAATTTGTAGAAGGTTTTTTTGATAGAAGTATTAGTTTTAATAAGAAACTATTCAAAAAAGATTTTGATTTTATTTGTATGAATGGAATATCAATCTGTGATCGTTATTATAATTTTGAAAAGAAAACAATTCAAAATATCTTAAACGAAACAAAAAATATTAGTTTTTTAATTGTTGAGGGTATATTTGCTAAAGATATCTCAAACACTTTAAATAATAAAGATTATATTTTTTTAGAAATAAAAACTAAAAAAAATGAGTGCATGAAAAGAGTTGTCCAAAGGGATATAAAAGAAAGGGGGAAGGATAAAAAACGAGCTGAGAATGATTTCTTAAAATCATGGAGCATTTATTACGAAAAATTGAAACCTATATGCATAAAAAATAATACGAATAAATTTATTATTGAAAAAAACACTGATATAGATCACATTCTGAAAAAACTATTTAATTGAGTCTTTAATTTTATTCTCTAATATTAAAGCACTTAAAATTGAGCCTTCAATTCTACCAAATCCATCTCCCTCAAACCAGTCTCCGCAAAATCCAATTCTATATCTTTTACTAAATTGTAAAGATAATGGTACGGCAAGGCCAGAAGGTTGTGAAGCTCTCCATTTCATAATAGATATTTTTTCATCAAAAGTTAATTTATGTATTAATGAATTCTGTTCAAACAGTTTATTGAAATTTGTAATTATCTTATTTTTAAAAACTTCTTCATCTTTTGCATTTATATAAGAATTAATAAACTCTGCATTTTTGGAATGTACTACAATTCCTAATTTATTATTATCTTGTAGCTGAAAAATAATTCTTTCAAATCTATATTTTTTTTCTAAATTATTTTTTAAATAAAAATACCTTTGTTTTTTAGAATAATAATCTTTATAGCTATAATTTTGATTTGTATAAATTAAAAAAGTTAACCTTGGAATAAATGTTTGTTCTCCTAAGAAATTTAATAGTAAATCTATTTTTTTATCATTTTTAATAGGAATAGCTTTTCTTAATGGAATTTGATCTACGTTTAATATTTTTAAAGACCTCTTATGTAACAACAAATTAGTTGCACAAATTAGATATTTAGACTTGAATTTGTCGCCATTTTTTGATGTTAGTAACCATTCCTTATCATTAAACTTCATATCAACTATAAGAGTTTCAAAGAAAAAATCAATCTTCTCATTTGATTTATTAGACTCAATTATTTTTTTAGATAATTCACTCATAGAATCTAAAGATAGATAATTAACCCCGCGAGAAAATTCAGATTTTTTTATTTTTTCTAAATTAGAATTTTCATTTAGAAAAAATATTTCTGAGTCGTCTTTTTTTATATATTTATTTTCCAATAATTCATCAATATATCTTTTTAATAGAAGATTATTTTTATTGTTAGATATATTAAAATTTGGAGAACCATGGTCTAGTTTCCATCCTTTATATTTTTTGCTTATTCTTGTACTTGATCTCCCTCCAAGTCCACGACCAATTTCAATTAATCCAACTTTTTTTGAAATATTATTTTTCAGATACTTCGAAGCGAAAACACATGCAGATATACCTCCACCTATTATTAATAAGTCATATGTAACATCACTTTTCATAAGTTTAATATTGACAGAAATTATCTTTCATTTTCTAAAAAACTATAAACAGAATCAAGTTTCTCTAATGATGAAAAATCAGATTCAATTACAGGAGTAATATTATTATTTTTATAAAAACTAACTAAATCACTTGTAAAATCAAAAAAATTATCTAAGGCCGATAAACACTTTTCTGATATGTATACCTCTTTCCAAGGACGAAATTTAAACCGCGCTATAAATTGTTTAGAAGGAATAAATAAACTTCCAAATAAATTTAATTTTTCATCTTTTGCAATTTTCTTGAGATAAGTCAACTCATTCTGAAGAACTTTAATATCTGTGCCATATTGAAACCAAATTGAATTTATTAATCCAGTCGAAATTTTTCTTTCGAACCTTTCTCTTTCTGATGAAATATTATAATATTTTTTCAAGTATGGATTGTAAGCTATACCTAATTTAACTTTTAAATTCTTTTCTTTTTTTAAATAAGTTAATACATCAACAGAGTCAAAGTTTTTTTTCTTATTTGATCCCGACACAAGCAAAATTTCATAATTTCTATTAATGTGAGAATTTTTAACAAAATCTAAAAAATACTGATATGAATCTTCTTTATTTTTTGAATATTGATGATAAAGACTAAAGTGATAGGTCACATTAAATTCATTGAAGTTTTTAGATATATATTTAATAGTTGAGTTAAATAATTCCTTCTTAATAAGTCCTTTACATGGAATATTGATGTTTTTTATATTATTTAATTTGCAGAAATTAAGTTTATTCTCTAACTGAGAAATATTTTTAAAAGACAATTCAAATCTTATATTATTGTTCATTATTTAGTATTCAAATTTAATCCTGTAACATATTAACGAAAACACGCATCAGCTACGATTCTTATTTTTGAAGAAGTCTTTTTATTCTTACCGTTTAGTAAATAACTTGGGGAAATCTCCAATACAGCTTTTAAAGAAATTTTATCTTCTGCAGATTTTTCAATAATTTCATTAAAACATTTCCAATTTTCTGGTATTAATATACCGGGCCACGATAAATAAAGACCTGCAAAAATCCCTAAAAATATGAACCAAAAAAACCTCATAAAAATAACCTTAACTTTACTAAATTAAAATATATAAAAAAACAAAGTATAAATTTTATTGGGTAATAATTTATAAATTATTTACTTTCTTTTTATCGGATATATTTGATCCATGAAAGATTTTCATGAACTCGAGAGGTTAGAATATCAAAAAAGTATTATTTTAGAATATGGCTAGCCAAGATTATCTAATTGCAATAGCTTTAATAGAGCAAAACTTAGTTAGAGCAATGCCTCTTGGAGGTAAAGAAATTAAAGATAATTTAGAGGAATCAGAAAATTTCAAGAAACTTGGAGAAGAGGTAATTTTAAATCTTCTAATGAGAGTGTTTCAAAGAAGTGATGAAGGTGCTTTAAAAAGGGCTTCTGAAGAAAAAGGTTTGCTCCTGGTTCATATGCATCCTAAAAGAATGCAGAAAGAGCTTCCATTCATAAAATCTGAATGGATAAGAGACGGAGACACACAACAGTTTTTAAAATATCTTGGCAATCTATCAAAAGAAGTTTGGACTGCATCTTTCGTAAAATACAAAGGGATTGAATTTACTTCAATCTCAAAAAATGAAGAAATCTAAAATACATCTATATTTTTTTTAGTTTTTTTTATAGTGTTTCCTTTTTTAAAGTATTATTTTCCTTAAAGACTTTAAAACATTTTCTACCATTACCAAAATCTATAGAGGAATAATCAATATTATTTTTGACGTGCAAAGCACAATTTCCCTCTATACAAATACAAGATTTAATAATTTCTCTATTAATGACATCATTAACATAAGGTTCCCTCTCGTCTTCTTCATCGAAATGCGGGCAAGCAATTCCTTTAACGATTCCCAGACAATCTATTATGGCTAATTCTTCAGCATAAGAATCAGTGATACCTTTTTCAAACCAACAAATAGCTCCAGCACTCACACCACTCATTACAATTCCTTTTTCATAAGCATTACACAAAATTTCATGTAAATTCCATTCTTTCCAGACAGCTAACATACTTTTTGTATTTCCTCCGCCAACATAAATGATGTCTTGAGTTAAAACTTTTTCTTCTAAGTTTTCTGTTCTAGAGAAAAAATCAATATGACTAGTTATACAATCAAGTTTGGAAAATGCTCTATAAAAATTTAGTTTGTACAAACTACTATCACCAGATGCTGTTGGAATAAAGCAAATTTTTGGCCTTTTTTTATTTATTAATGAAATTAAATATTTTTCAATTTCAAGAGAGCCTAATGAACGTCCAAACCCTCCTCCGCCAATTGCGACTATATTTTTACTATGCATAATAAATAGAAGATTTGTTTATGAATTTAAGACAAATTACTATTAAAGATCAACTGGAATTAAAGAAGGTTTATTTTGATTCGATTCAATCTTTAGATGAAAAGATTTATAGTAAAGAGCAAAAAAGGGCCTGGTCAAGCCAAGCTTGGAATAATCCAAATTTTAATAAGTCAATAACTAAAGGGAAAGGATGGCTTCTAATTCAAAAAGGAATAATTATTGCTTTTGCCACAAGATATCCCTCCGATAGAATTGCGTTATTTTACTGTAAAGGCAAATTCCAAAGAAAAGGTTGCGGCTCTAAGTTACTCCATAAATTAGAAGATGAAGCTAAAAAAGAAGGTTTAGATTCTCTTTCAACTGAAGCAAGTTTAATAAGTTATGAATTATTTCTTAAAAATGATTGGAAAATTATACGTAAAGAAAAAATAATTATAAATAACATCTCTTTTGAAAGATATAAAATGTTTAAAACTATAAGAATTAATTAATAGTGTCTAGCAAAAGCAAGAAATTAATCTTAATTCAAAGAGTTCTAATTTGGACGTTATACTTTTTTTCAGGATTTATACTTTATTCAGAAAAAAGTATTTTACCTTCTGAATTAATTACTTTTTCAAGAATTATTTATCCATTATCTGTTTTCTGGTTGCAAATAAGAATTAAAAAAAGAAACAATTTTCTTCCCATTGATTCAAAAATGACAACTTCGCAGTTATGGTTCAATTTATTACCAGTTATTGCATCTCTATTAACTGTAATTTTTTCTTTAACTAATGTTTTTTTGTATATTATTGGAAAATTAATTAATTCTTAAATTAAATAAATTAACTATATACTAATTACATTACAAATTCCTCTCATAAAAAACATAATGTAAATAAATTTGCCTTTTAAATAAATTTGTTTAAATTTTAAATAATGATCAATATAATTATGAAAAATATTTCATTAAAGGGAAATATTAATTTTGACAAAAAAAAAGATACAAGAGATTATGACTTATTCTCTTTAAAAATCACAGATAGTTTATATAAAAAAGATATTGGAAAATTTCTTGAGACCCTCTCCTCGCACTTTATTTAGAAAAATATTTTTTTCTAATCTTCAAATTCAAACAGTACTTTTAATAAATAACAATTTGAGCGATAATAAGTAAAGTCTTAAAAATAGTCCAATGCAATTATTCCTTGCTGACTGCCAATTCCCAGATATTGAGAATCAAGTAAAAGCTTATCAATTGTTTGTTGAGGCCTGGGATAGCGGTGAAATTGCGAAATCAGATAAAACAGACAAGTTTGAGATGTTATTTAGAGTGCATGCTCCAGGTGAAGGTAGAGTAGTTTGTTTATGTAAAGCACATAGCGATAAAGAAATTTTTGCTCATTTTGCTCCATGGAGAGCTAAATTTGGCATTCATATGGAATTTACTCCTGTAATAAGTTGTCAAAATGTTGTTGATTATCATAAAGATTTATTTAAAACTTTAGGGTAATTAGCTTAGATCTTTAATTCATCGTGATTAAACCTTTTCCGAATCTTCTCTCTAAAAAAAATAGCAAATTAGTATCTACTAAAAATAGCTCCAAGGAAGAAAACATTAAATCTAAACCATTGATAATATTTGGTTTTGTCATCTCATTAACTTCCATATTTTTACTTTTATTCACCATTAATAATAAATTTGGATGATATATGAGTAATTAGAACTATTACCTGGGAACAAAAATGTCCTATTATGAAAAAAATTACTAATTATATGGCATTTAAAGAAGGAGGGATGGCATCAGGCTTACTTATTATTGCAGTATCGATAGTTTTTGCAGCCGGTTTTGGATTTTTAGTCTTGCATTTTGTCCCTGGAACTCCATTTTAGGATCTCCAAGTTACTTTAATTCTCCAATATATTAAACATTAACAGTTTCTAAATCCTGCATTTGATTATCATCAATATTAGATTTCTTGTTTAATCGATATGCATAAACTAAAGATCCTAAAGCAATAGTACTAGAGGCAAAAATTCCTGATAGGAGTATCAAGGCAAAAAGACCACCTATTAGCCCCCCTTTTAATCTAAGCAAATTTGATTTAATTAATAATATTGATAAAAAAACAATAGTAGCTTTTAAAGAAGAGATTTTCAAAAAAGTAAATGGATAAAAAGGATTCAATAACATTTTTTTAGCAGAATATAACTTAAGCCAAATTCTAAAAAAAATTTTAAAAAACCGCATAAAAAAAGGCTCAAATGAGCCTTTTAAAAATCTACATTAAATTTGATGATTTACGCATCAGGGTCAAAATTCTTTAGGTTTGGACCAGCAACAAGACCAACAAGACCAAAAAGGACTAAAGATCCAATTCCAAAGCCTGCCGCCCAAGGATTGAAACCACCTAAAGCAAATGAAGCTAATAAATGCATGATTTTAAACATAATATCTCCGAGTAAGCATACAGATTTTTATGAAAAATATACCTATATTGAGACATTTCTTCGTAATTATTAGAATCGTTTAACTATCCCTCGAAAAAAAATCCACAAAATTTTTATTATTTGTTTTATTATCAAAGCATTATGATTTTTGCTGGCGCACTTTGAGACCATCAAAACTGTTTTTTTCTAATGATTTCCAACTATACCTTTATTTATGATGGAGAATGCCCATTCTGCAATCATTTTGCTGAGCTCCTTGAGATCAAAAGCAAGATAAATAATATTAAAATTCTTGATGGTCGTAAAAATTTAACTCTAATAAAATCCCTTCTAGATAAAGGTTATGACATAGATAAAGGAGCTATTCTCCTAAAAGATGAAGATATCCTTCATGGGGCAGATGCAATTAATACTATTTGCAAACAGATAAATAATCCCTCAAGTAGTTTACTTTTGTTACTTTCTAGAGTATTTAAATCAAATAAAAGAACAAAAGTGATATTCCCTTTTCTAATCAGAGCAAGAAGATTCGCTTTAATTTCAAAAGGCATATCAATATCTCTAGTTTAAAAATAAAAACTTTCTAAATATTAAATAACATATTTATAAGCTTCTGTATCAATAAATGATAATTGATTATTTCTTAGCTAGAACTAGGTGGTAACAACAAGTATTAAATGATAGAAAACTTCAATCCCTTTATTTCATTGGGTGGTGATAACCAAAAAGTTAATCACATGGCTGAAGCAGCACTCGAAATGAATTTAACTTGTAATGATTTAAAGAAGGACTTAAATTTAACCGACGGAGATGTGGTGGATATGTTACAACTAGTCATGGATAGGTTTAAAAATAGTAATTAAGTTTATTTCTTTATCTATTAATCGCTATATATCTAATACTTTTTAAATGAAAACAGTACAAATTGAGTTTTCGAAATATGAATCAGTTAACTTTTTATGGTCAGAATTAATAGAAGATTACGGATTTGACAAAGCTAAAAAAATAGTTTCTCAAGCTATTGACTTACAAAAAATGAATGGAACAAAGAATAACACAATGCCAATCATATTTTCAGGAACAGGAGGATTAGCTCTAATCCCAACTCAAATGCTAGAAAAAGAAGATTTTAAAATTAGTTGTAAAGATAACCAAGTTTTAATATTTAATCTAAAAAGAAAGTCATTTCAAATCTTAAATGAAGCAAACTAATCTAAATTCGTAACTTCTCGATAAAGCAAAAATTACTTTATAGTCTATTAAGTTATTAATTGATAATGACTTTTGAAGCGACCTACCTTGGATCAAATGGTTGGCTTATAAATTTTACAAAAACCAATTTAATTATTGATCCTTGGCTAAAAGGAGATTTAATATTTCCTCCAGGTGAATGGTTTTTTAAAGGATCATTAGAGGAAGAAATTTCAATAGATAAAAAAATAGATATTATTTTATTAACCCAAGGATTACCTGACCACTGTCATGTTCCAACATTAGAAATGTTCAGAAAGGATATTCCTATAATTTGCCCTAAAAGTGCTGTTGAAACATTAGAAAAAATAGGTTTTAGTCAAATTAAAATGCTCAAGCCAACTGAAAAGACTAATCAATTTAATTTAAGTTTTGAAGCCACTTCTGGGGCTCCAGTACCACAAATAGAAAACGGATATATCGTTAAAGATGATCAAAATAATGGTTTTTATATAGAACCCCATGGATATCTTGATGAAAATTTAAACAAACAAAATCTTGATGCAGTTATTACTCCTACAAAAAATTTAGAATTACCTTTAGTTGGTTCTTTTGTAAAAGGTGCTGATGTAGTACCTAAATTGATTAAAAAATTTAATCCAAAATTTATACTTTCAAGTACTGTGGGCGGAGATGCAAAATATTCAGGTTTTTTAAATAATTTTATTTCAGTTCAGGATTATGAAGACGAATTAAATTGTAATGTTGTAGATCTAAAGAGTATGCAATCTATTATGATTTAAATTGATCCAAAAAGGTCTTTTAGCTTGAAAGTAAATTTATTTTAAAAGGAGTTCAAAAATTCATTCTTTTTTTATTAGCTCAATACTTTTATTAGCTTTAAATACTAGCTATGTGTGTGAGAATTCAAAGCTTGATCTTGTGATGAGAAATAATATAAATGGTGACTTTTCCATAGTAGAAAAAATATCTGAGTTAAAGCCAGGAGCATTTATAAATATCAATTGGAACGAAATAAGTCTTATGCTTCCATACTCTCTAAGAAAAGATTATATTTCCTTTACAGATAAAAAATGGGACTGGAGGTACAAATTTAATAAAGACGGATCTCCTGATATTAATAATCCTTCTTTATTCGAACTACTTCCTTCTGGAGAAGTTAAAGCACATTTTTGTCAATCAAAAGATAAAAGTTCTAACTTATAATTTCAAAATTAGTATCCTAGATTATTTAACTTCTGAACTTCTTTGTAAAGATGAACAAACCAAAAAACCAAAAAGGTATTTCAAAATATGTAAAACTTGAAGATTACAAAGTTTTTGATTATGAAATTCCAGAAATTTTTTTAGATTTCGTAATAAATAAAAATGCTGTTAATGTTACGACGAAATTAAAATTGGTAAAAAAAAATAAGAATACTAATAATCTTATCCTTGATGGTAAAGATATATTAATAAAAAAATTGTTTATAGATGACTCACTACTAGAAAAGGAATACTACAAACAGCAAAAAAATAACTTAAAAATTGAAAATATAAACAAAGATAATTTTTTACTAAAAATAGAAGGAATAATTAAACCAAAGGAAAATACATCCCTTTTAGGTATGTATGAGAGCAATGGAATTATAACTACGCAATGTGAGGCAGAGGGATTTAGAAGAATAAGTTTTCACTCTGATAGGCCTGATATTCTAAGCAAATACACCGTAAGAATTGAGGCAGACAAAAATGATTATCCTGTCTTACTTTCAAATGGTAACGTTGTAAAAGAAAATAATCTTACAAATAATCGACATGAAATAATTTGGGAAGACCCATATCCAAAACCCTCATATCTATTTGCATTGGTAGCAGGGAAACTTAATTGTGTACAAGACAATTTCATAACAAAATCAAATAAAAAAGTAAAAATAAATATTTATGTTGAGTATGGTGATGAAAAGTATGTTCAACATGCAATAAGTTCCTTAAAGAAATCTATGAAATGGGACGAGGATAAATATAACCTTGAATACGATTTGTCATTGTTCAATATTGTTGCAATCAGGCACTTTAATATGGGAGCAATGGAAAATAAAAGTCTCAATATTTTCAATTCAAAACTAATACTCGCTAATTCTGAAACAACAACTGATGAGGAATTAGAAAGAATAGAGGGTGTAATCGCCCATGAATATTTCCATAATTGGACGGGTAATAGAGTGACTTGTAGGGATTGGTTTCAATTATCTCTAAAAGAGGGTTTAACAGTATTCAGAGATCAACAATTCACTGCAGACGTTCATAATAGTGAAATCAAGAGACTTGATGATTCAAAATTTCTTATAAAAAATCAATTTAGAGAGGATTCTGGTCCAACATCGCATCCTGTAATGCCAGAAAAATATCAAGAAATAGACAATTTCTATACGACCACGATTTATGAAAAAGGATCAGAAATCATTAGAATGCTTAACAAGCTTGTAAAAGATGAAAATTTCTATAAAGGATTTAGCAATTACATCTCAATATATGATGGAAAGGCAGCAACAATAGACCAATTTGTCGATAAAATTTTAGAGCACAATAAGGAAATTGATCCTAAAAAGTTTAAAATCTGGTACAAGCAAAATGGGACACCAAAAGTTAAATTTAAAAGAGTCTGGGATCAAGCAGACGAAAAACTTACAATTGAAGCTTCTCAAAGTAATCCAATAAAGAAGAACCAATATAATGATTTACCTCTAATAATTCCTATAAATATGGCTATATTTTGTGGTAAGAATAAAACGATAGAAAAAACAGTTGTTTTAAAAACAAAAAAACAAGAATTTATTTTTAGGAATATAAGATCTCACCTCCAAATTCCTTTAGTCACTTATTTTCGCGAATTCTCTTCACCTGTTGAGTGGGAATCAGACACTACCTTTGATGAAAAATTTTTAATCTTAAGATATGAAAAAGATTTTTTTACACTATCTAATACTGTAAAAGTATTTTATAAAAAAATCATTTTATGCAGATTAGATGAAAAACCTGATCATCAAATTGAAACTAAATTAATAAGCACCTTAATATCATTTATAAAAAATAAAGATATTAATTTATCCCTTTTATCAGATTTATTAAGTATTCCGACATTTGCTGAAATTGAATCAGAGATAGAAAATTTAGACCCTTTAAAGATATATAAAATTATTGACGAATTAAATCATTTATTCGGTACCAAATTAAAAGAAGAATTATATTTTAAGCTCCAAGAAATAGAGAAAAATCTAAATAAAGTTTGGCCAGAAGGTAAAAATGAGAGAAAACTAATCGAAACTATTTGGAAACTACTCTTGCACAGTGATGATAAGGAAATTAAATGCAAAATAATTAATTATATCGATAGTAATTCGATGACACTAGCAAAAGCTGCATTGAATTCTTTCAGTAGGATTAATTGTCCTGAAAGAAAAATTATTTCAAATATATTCTTTAATAAATGGAAAAATAATAGTGTGGTTTTGGATAGTTGGTTCTCATTCAATGCATCTATAGAAATTAATGAAAAAACAAATAACATTGAAAAATTATTTGAAAATAAGTATTTTGATTCAAAATCACCAAACACTCTAAGAGCTATATTAAATACTTTCGTAACAAGAAATAGTACTTTTCATGCAATAGATGGTTCTGGTTATAAATATATTGCAAAAAAGATAATTGATTTTGATAAATTAAATCCAATCATAATTTCTCGATTTGTGAAAGTATTTAGTAGATACAATTATTACTCAGACCCTTACAAAAGTAATATGTTAGAAACAATAAAACAGATTAAAAAAAATAAACTATCAAAAAATACTAAAGAAGTATTAGATGCAATAATTGAATGATTAATTGATGTTTATTTAACTAAATATAATAACAACAACTATAAATATTAAAAATAAAATAAATACAAGATACTTATTAATAAAAATATAATCAAATACATTATTATTTTTATTCCACTTTTTATTTACATATTCCTTAGTTATAAATTTATTAGGTCTGCCACAATATAAACATGTTGGGGAAGTTTTCAAAATTAAATTTTTACATTGAGGGCACTTTTTTTTTTCCATATTTAAATCTTACTGAAAAAAACTAAAATCAGAAACAATAAATAAAATAAGTAATTTAAATTTTATTTATTATATTTTGATTAATTAAATATCATTGCAAAAAAAAAATTGATTCTAACTATTTAAAAAAATTCAATATAATAAACAATTAGTATTTGGTTTGAAATGTTTGCTATTGCACTTGGAATGTCCCCTGTCGAAAAAATCACTGTTGCAATATCTGCTTCAATTTTTATAATCGCCTTTACATGGGTCTCGATTAAGGGAGATTTAAGAAAACTTGCTAATGAACTAATTGAAGATAATGAAAATGATCAGGATAATTAAAAATATCTTTTAACCTATTTTGCATGCAAGCTCGGATAATCAATAATATGCCTAATCTCTTTCAGAGATGAGCCATAAATTTTTTCACCATTCAAGTGAACCCCAATCCATTTTTCCTTTTGATTAAAAAAATTATTTTTAGTAGTATTCCTCTCGAGATAATTTTTATTATCCCAATTTAAAGTTATGTCCCAACCTTTATAGTTTTCTATCATTGAGAAAGAGATTACATACTTAAATAATACTCAGAGAGACAATAAACAAAAACAAAGGAAATAAGTATTTTTTTCGTTATTTTTATTTAATGTTTATATAGAACTGACTTTTATTTTAAGCGCAGCTTCATCTGCATTTTTTCTAGCCAAATTAATGTCAGAATTTGATGAGATAACAACACCCATTCTTCTGCCTTTTCTGGAAACTGGTTTGCCAAATATGAGCACTTTGGTCTTTTCAAATTCTAATGCTTCATTAAGACCCTCATAAATAGGATTTAGAAACTCTTGTTTAGAGACTATAACTCTGGTTGCAGAGGGCTCTATTAGATCTATACGCGGTATTGGTAAATTTAAAAAAGCCCTTAAATGTAATTCAAATTCATTAATATTTTGACTAACTAATGTAACCATACCGGTGTCGTGTGGTCTTGGAGATAATTCTGAAAATATAACCTTACTTCCTTTTATAAAAAATTCTACTCCGTATAATCCAGCTCCATTAAGGTTATTTAATATTCTACTTGTCATTCTCTTAGCTTCAATAATTAAGGACTCCTTGATCTCTAAAGGTTGCCAACTACATTGATAGTCTCCATTAGATTGAAGATGTCCAATTGGTAAACAAAAAATATTTTCACCATTTTCTTTTCTTACAGTTAGAAGAGTAAACTCAAAATCAAAATTAATAAATTCTTCAATAATTACACCTTTAACCTTACCTCTTGAATTTGCTTGTGCCTGTCTCCAAGCATTTTGTAAATCATTTTTTGTTTCAACCAAACTCTGGCCTTTTCCTGAAGAGCTCATTAAAGGCTTAAGTAAAAGTGGGAATCCTATTTCGTCTGCTTTTTTTTCTAAATCATCAAATTCAAAAATATAATCAAACTTTGCAGTTTGTATTTTTAAATCCTTAGAAGCTAAGTCTCTAATTTTATCTCTATTCATTGTAATTTCTACAGTTCTGGCGTTGGGAACAATATTGAATCCTTCATCCTCGAGTTCTTTTAGAGCTTCAATTGAAAGTGCCTCTATTTCTGGGACGACATAGTCAGGCTTAAATTCTTTTATAACATTTTTTAAAATATTTTTATCTCCCATATCAATTACTTTTGAATAATCAGCAATTTGCATTGCAGGAGCTTTTTCATATCGATCAATTGCAATAACTTCTAATCCTAATCTTTTGGATTCTATTACTAATTCTTTTCCAAGCTCGCCACTACCAAGTAATAAAATTCTCTTTTTAGAAAAAATTGATTCTTTCATATATATAAAACTTATTCCTCATCACCAGAAGGTTGTGAAGATTTATCATCTGTAATTTTTTTATCTTTAAAATAACTAAATAAAAAATTTCTACCATACCAATTTTGACTTCGCATTCTACTAGTTATTGATCTTGAAATTGCTCCTAAAAAAAAGATTCCAATCATGGCCCAAATAATTCTTTCTAAAGCAATTGCAGGTGAAAACCCTTGACCGGAATTAATAATTTCAGTAAGTGGGTCTAAAGGGTCCAAAATTAAACTTATTAATAATATTAATTATAAATGGTTAAATAGATGAAAAATTAAAACTTATGAAAGAAATAACCAAAACTACTATATAAATTAAACGCAATAAAGTCTATACAATGCTATCTTCAAAGGGTGATTTTTTTTAGACATGCAAGTTGACGTACAAAATACTACTGTTCTTTCCGCAGACGGATCATCCATAAAACTAGGTGAATATTCAGGGGAAGTAATTTTAGTTGTTAATGTAGCTAGTTATTGCGGAAATACTGCTCAGTATGAGGATCTTCAAAAGCTACATGATTTATATTCAAGTAAAGGGCTAAGAATACTTGCATTCCCTTGTAATGATTTTGGAAAACAAGAACCCGACTCTCTTTCAGAAATAAAAGATTTTTGCACAACAAAATATGGAGTTAAGTTTGAAATCTATGAAAAAGTTCATGCCAAAGGCAACACCACAGAACCATACACAACCCTTAACAAAGTTGAACCTGAAGGAGATGTTGAATGGAATTTCGAAAAGTTTCTGATAGGGAAAGATAGTAAAGTAATTGCAAGATTCAAGCCAGGTGTTAAACCATTTGACGAAAACTTAATAGCAGCTATAGAAGTGGCTTTAGATTCATAAAAACCTTTTTATGGTTCAAATTAAAATATTAAAAATAAAGACTTTTATATTTAATTAAAAAATAAGCAAATTATCTGAAAATTTTCTTTTTTTAAGATTCAAGCTTGTCTAGTATTCATTTATTTTAAATCTTATTTATTATCAGAATCAACTTCTACGTCTATTATTTCATCTTCAACAGTTCTTTTTTTTGGTTTAATTGATTTTACCTCTGGCTCTATTTTCTCTTCTTTAACT
>QCBM01000002.1 GCA_003281605.1 Prochlorococcus sp. AG-347-I06
TATGGAGGATTCTCCTCTTCGCAAAGATCTAGGATAGCTTGCTTTAGAGGAGATAATATTCCTGAAGAAGATGCGCTAAAAAGTAATTTTCCAGCTCAAGGAATAAAAATTATTGGAAATTTTTTATTTGATAATGCTACACAAGAAGACTTTAGATCCCTCTTAATTGAAAATGGGGTTAATCAAATAAAAGTTGGAGATATATGGACTATTGGCGATAGGGGGGCACAAGGGATAATTGATAATTCAGATATTAAGCATCTAGATGAAAAGATTTTTTATTTAAGAGACGTAAAAGTAAAAGTTAATGTAGTAGGTATAGATGAATTACAAATACCTTCTGGAAGATCAAAAAAACTTGTCAATACAGTAGAAGCTTCAACAAGATTAGATGCTATAGCTTCAGCTGGCTTTAGGGTATCACGAAACAAAATCATTGAAAGGATAGAAAATGGAATGCTCAGATTAAATGGGAGCAAAGTTAATAAGCCAACTATTAACCTAAAAATTGGCGATAAACTAGAACTTGAAAATAAAGGGTTTATCGAAATTCTTAATCTAGAAATAACCAAAAGAGAACGATGGAAAGTTAAATTACTTAGAAAATGAAACGAAACCTGCTATTTTCTTATAGGGGGGATTGAAAATTCCTCAATTGGGGCGATTAGCTCAGTGGTAGAGCACTACCTCGACACGGTAGTGGCCACTGGTTCGAATCCAGTATCGCCCATTAAAACTTTTGATGACCTAGCTTACATCCACAGAAAATAATTTCATTTTTTAGATTATTAAAAAAAGATGAAACTTAATCAAATAATTAATCTTCATAAGGGGCTCACAGCATTTGTAGTAATAGGCCTTATGATTTTTTTTGATAATTTTACAATTGCACCCTACGTTTATTTAGCTCTGCATGGTACTTATGGATTACTTTGGCTTCTAAAAGAAAAGATTTTTCCTGATCCATATTTTAAAGAAAAAATCAATTTTTTAACTTCAGTTACCGGTTTTATTTTCCTTGGAAGTTATTGGGTAGCTCCATACATTCTTATCTCATCTCAGAAATCTGTTCCAAATATCGTAATAGCTGCATCTGTATCAATAAACATAATTGGTGTGTTTTTGCACTTTGCAAGTGATGCCCAAAAATATTTTTCTCTTAAATTAAAAAAAGAACTAATTAAAGAAGGATTCTTCAAAAATATAAGAAATACAAATTATCTAGGAGAAATACTAATTTATCTATCATTCGCCATGCTTTCAATGAGTTTCATTCCATTAGTAATTCTTGCAATATTTTTCTCTATAGTTTTTCTACCAAGAATGATAAAGAAAGATAAATCGCTCTCAAAATATGATTCATTCGAAGAATACAAAAAGAAAAGTGGTCTTATTTTTCCTAAATTAAATGCCTGATAACAACTTACCAAGTTGGAGGCAAGATTTAAAATCTTCAAGAAAAAAAGAGGGCAAATCACCCTCTAATAGATGGATACAGCTTGCAACAGTCAGCGAAGAAAATGAGCCAAGATTAAGAACAGTTGTTTTCAGAGGATGGCATAAAGATAGTTCAATGATTATTTTTACAGATAGAAGAAGTGAAAAAATTGGGCATTTAAAATCCAACCCTAATGCTGAAATATTATGGTTCTTTGTGAAAACCAAATCACAATATAGATTCAAAGGAAAAATACATGAATTAAGTGATAACAAAAATTATTGGGATTTATTATCAGAAAAATCAAAAACTTCTTGGTTTTGGGGATCTCCTGGAGAAAAAATAAACCCAAAGGTCCAATCTGCTTATGAAATATTATCCAATCTTCCCAAATCAGAAAATTTTGTAGTTCTAAATTTTGAAATCGATTCAGTAGATCTTCTTAAATTAGAACAGCCTGTTCATAAAAGATATCTTTGGGAAAAGAGTAAGAAATGGGAAAAATTTGAAATTAATCCTTAAATATTTCTAAATTGTATATTTAGGTTGAAAAACATATAGTGATCAGTCAGTTTAAAAAAAGAAGTATTATTCATATGAATTTCTCAGAAATTCCAGAAAACCCTTTTATTTTTTTATCTTGGGTTACTGCTATAGGGCTATTTATAAGTCTTTCTGAAGCAACAATTAAAATAAAGCTTGAGAAAAGAAACAGTTATAGAAAAAGGTTAGAGCTAATCAATAACCTTTATCCTAAAAAGTTAGCTTGAAGTATCTGAGAGTATGTTCGCTTGCAGAAATTGAAATAAGCCACCTTTACTTATTTCTTCTTTAACTTCGACTTCCTTAGAATTTTTTGATTTTTTTGAAGGAATGATTTCCTCTTCTTCTTCTGATTTCAAAATTCTGATAATGACTTCATCTAAGGAGAAATTACCAGGCCCTGTTAACGCAATTGAAGTTGCTGAAGCGAAATACAAAAGTAAAAGCTCTAATAAGAAAATATTAAAACCAGAAGTAACAAGTGCATGATATATAGCTACAGAAATTGTCCCCACAATTGCCAAAGCCCCGAATCTTGTAGCTAAGCCGATAATTAGAAGCCAACTACCACCTATTTCAGAGAATGCCGCTATGTATGACAAAAATATTGGGAATGGAAGATGTAAAGGTCTGACAAAAGCATCGGCGAAATTTTCTATATTTGCTAATTTCTCATAACCGTGATGAATAAGAACAGTTCCAGTTATAACTCTAAGAATTAATAAAGCAGTATCTTTACTAAACGACTTGGTAAGAATTGTTGAAAGCACTATAAAAAATTTATCCTTAAGTAAAAATAACTAGTCACAGTATCCATCGTGGATTAAAGAGCAAAAGTTGCACCTAAATAAGTATTTATACCTACTTAGAAAAGGGTCATTCCATGATTAGGAATTCAACTAAGTTAAAAATTACTTTTTGAAAAATTTTCTAATATTCTCTGATTTATTTTTGGAATATTTTCTTTAAATTTAAAAAACCCTCTCTTGGCAAATTTCCAAGCAAATAAATCTTCATCCCTCACAAGATTAAAAATTTTTTTATGGTGTAAATTTTTAAACTCAGTTATGAAATCATAATTTTCTCCCACCCCAGGATAAATAATGTCTATTTCGTTGGTATTTTTAAAAGTATTTTCCAGTGAATAAGGATCAATCTGTACAACATTATCAAATTGCTCTACAAATTCAGAGACCAAATCTTGTTTAAATTTCAAAACAGATTCAGACAATTTAATTTGTCTTTGTTCATTTTTTAAAAGGATAATAAATACTTTTTTATAGCTTGGAAGTAAATTTTTAAGGGTTGCAAGGTGCAGATCATTTTCAAACATAATCAGATTATCTGATTTAGGATCCATATCATTTTTATAAATCTCATCTTCAAATGGTATTTGATTAGATTCTTCAAGAAAAATTTGTTGATTACTTATTTTTTCTGCATTAAATCTATTATTTGAAAACTTTCTGAGATTTGATGATGAAAAAAGATATTGTTTTCCCTTTGTTTGCAATCCTCCGACCCATCTCCAGCTAAGGAGATTAGATGAAGCATCTCCATCAAAAAGATATTTAAAGAAAAACCTTGCTCCCAATTGCCATGGGAGGCCTAAGTTAAATATCCAAGTACTCGCAAACCACATTCTTGTATGGTTATGCAAATAGTTGTAATGCTTTAATTCATGGACCCAAGAATTAAAAAAATCTAATTCTGTATTGCCATTAATTGCACTTTCATATAGCTCATAATCAAAATCGAGATTGTTTTCTGAAATAAAATTTCTCCAAACTTTAGGTCTATTTTCCATCCACCCTTTCCAGTAAACTCTCCAAAATATTTCTTCAACAAATTTAGTTGAATTTTTGATTTTGTACTTACCTTTAATATCATGAATCAGATCATATTCCGATAATATTCTATGAGTAATGAAAGGGGATAATTTTGAAACTGAACTTTCGTTTTTTGGCCCAAAATCAAAATTTCTTAATTTTGCATAATCATTAATTTTGTATTTCGCAAAATTTTCCCAGGTATTTTGAGCTTTTAATAAAAAAGACATTTTCTGATAACTTTTAAAAATTTTTTTTGGTATTGATAGAAATTTCAAAAATTTACTTGCAAATTAATCATTAAAATTTTCTATTTCACTTTTAAGTAAATATGTTTGATTGAAGTATTTAATTTAAACGACTGATAGGTACATTTTATACTCTTAAATCGCTCTCTGCGTAGGAGGATATTTAGTGGTCAATTACTTTTTAGATCTAATTTTAATTTTCAAATCTTTATTTCAATGATTTTTTCTAAAAGATTTTTGAGAATTTATCAAAATTATTATGAATAATTTATTAGTGAGAGATATTAAGTATCTGGATGAACAATACAGAATAGGTGAAGGCATAATTTCGGATGATGCATTTAAGCAACTTGAAAAGCTCTTTATTCCTGTTGATCCAGAGCCTGAGTACTTTAATCAAAAAAATAATAAACTTTTGCCAAAATTAGCCAAAGAAAACTATAAAGAATTTTTGGAAAGTTTATTAACAAAAACAAGATTAAGCATTCAACCAAAAATTGATGGCTGTGCTATTGCAATTAGATATATAGATGGCAATTTTAATAAAGCTATTACAAAAAAAGGATTTGATGTCTCAAGCAAAATTAAACAAATTAAAAATGTCCCCGATTGTATTCCTATCAAACGAGATTTTCAAATTAGAGGTGAACTATACGCTACAAACCAAGTTGCCGGCATTTCCCAAAGAATTACAAGAAAATACCTCAATGATAAGAAAGGGATTGGAGAGAGTCTCCACTTTTGCTGTTTCCAAATACTTAATGGAAGACTTAATCAATATGAAACCCTTAACTATCTTAAAAAATGTGGCTTCAGCACCCCTGACAGTTACTTCACAAATCATACAAGCGAAATCCAAATATATAAAAAAAATTGGTTAGAGAAAAAAATATTTGCGAAATATCCAACTAATGGGATAGTTATAAAAATAAATAGTAGGAAATTACAGTTACTTAGAGAGAAAAGTTTATCTCAAAATAAAGAGTGGCAATATGCAATTGAAAAATAATAATAAGTAGTACCTTCAATAAGAACTCACGATACTGACTTCCAGTATTTACAGTAGAAAAGTAATTAAATTTCGGTTCAATTCCAAAGCAATTTGCAGGATTACTAAATGACTGCCACTATTTCAAGAAATAAAATCTCTAACTGGGAAACATCTAATATTCCAAACCTTTCAGGTAAAACAGCGCTAATTACTGGTGCAAATAGTGGTCTTGGATACTACACCGCAAAGGCCTTAGCAGAAAAAAATGCTCATGTTGTTATTGCGTGTAGATCGATTGAAAAAGCTAATCAAACTATCAAAAAACTTAAAGGTCTTAATCCTGAAGGATTATTTACACCTTTAGAATTAGATTTGTCAGATTTAAAAAATATTGTTGAAGTTCAGTCCAAATTTTTTGATAATTTTGAAAATTTGGATTTGCTAATCAATAATGCAGGCATTATGCATCCGCCTAAAACTCTTAGTGCCCAAGGATATGAAATACAATTTGCAGTTAATCATCTAGCTCACATGCTTTTGACTCTAAAGCTACTACCAATTATTGAAAAAAAAGAAGAATCTAGAATAGTGACGGTTACTTCCGGAGCACAATTTTTTGGTAAAGTTGGTTGGAAAAATCTGAAAGCCGAGAACTATTACAACAAATGGGAATCTTACTCCAACAGCAAATTGGCAAATGTAATGTTTGCTTTGGAACTAAATGAGAACTTAAAGCACAAAAATATACTTTCTTTAGCTGCTCACCCAGGAATTGCAAAAACAAATCTCTTTACTGCTCAAAAACCTAACCCTGGTCCATTAGAAACATTCTCATTGGAATTATTTAGTCCTATTTTTCAAACTGCTGAGATGGGTGCTTTACCTCAGCTTTTTGCAGCTACTTCACCAGACGCAAGAGGCGGTGATCATTATGGACCTAGATTTAATTTCAGAGGTCATCCGAAACTATCCCCTACCTCTCCTTTCGCCATGAATAAAAAAGAAAGAAAAAATTTATGGGAAAAAAGCCTCGAAATACTTAATAACTTCTTATAAATTTTTCATTTTTACTAACTTTAGAAAATACTTCAAGATATGTAATTCACTCTCTGAGAGTTTCATAAATTCTGTTAAGGCATCATAATTTTTTTCATCAATTTTTTTTGACAATTGAATAAAACTATCATGGTTTTCATTAACAAAGCGCTCAGCAATCTGAGACGGAGTTAAACCCTGTTCAATTAATTCACCTGGAGCATTTTTCTCCCACTTTTCATAAAACCAAGAGAACCAATATTTTGCAGTATTATCTTCCATTAATTAACTTTTCTTGGGCGAATACTATAAATACTGAAGAAAAATCTCATGATTGAATTACCCTTTAAACACAATTAATATAAATGCAATTATAAATTTAATGATAGATAATCATTCAAATAAAAGAAATATTAATCTTGTAATTGGATTAGGTAAATCTGGATTTTGGGCTGCCAAGTATTTGAGAAGCATCAATAAGAGAGTAATTGTTTGGGAAAGTAAAGATGGGATAGAATTCTTAGAAAGAAAAACAGCATTAGAAGAGCTCAATATCATAGTTTCTCTAAAAAAAGAATTTGTATTTGAAGAAATTCAACCTTTTTTGGAAGAGATCGAATCTGTTGTTGTAAGTCCATCAATACCTTATGACCACATAACTATTATTGGATTAAAAAAAAAGGGAATTAAAGTAATTGGAGAAATTAATGTTGCATGGGAAATTTTAAAAGACACAAATTGGATAGGTATTACTGGCACTAATGGCAAGACTACTGTTACTCATCTACTAAGCCATATACTCAGTGAAGCTGGATTATATGCTCCTTTTGCTGGAAATATTGGTACTCCTTTATGTAAGTATGCTTACTCCAAAAAACATGAAAAAATTGATTGGGTTGTAGCTGAATTAAGCAGTTATCAAATAGAAATATCTCCAGAAGTAAAACCTAATATTGGAATATGGACAACCTTCACAGAAGATCATCTTGAAAGACATAAAACACTTGAAAACTATTTCAACATAAAAAAAAGCTTGTTAGAAAAATCTGATTTTAGAATTTATAATTATGACGAAAAAAACCTAAGAAATCACTATAGTTCGCTATCAAGAGGGGTTTGGATAACAACTAGTTTCGATAAATCAAATTTTATTCATTGCGATTATTGGATAGATGAACAAGCGTACATTGTTGAGAGAGGGAAGAAATTATTCAAACTTGAAAATTTTTCTTTAAAAGGAATGCATAATCTTCAAAATCTTTTATTGGTAATTGCAGCAGCAAGAAAAGTTGGATTATCTGGCAAGAAGATTAAAGATTCTTTATCTAATTACAAACAATTACCTCATAGGATGGAAACAATTTATAAAACTAATGATTTGGAAATTATTAATGATAGTAAAGCTACAAATTTTGACTCATCTATTGCGGGAATAAGTTCAATTGAAGGTCAAATAATAATCATTGCTGGGGGTAGATTAAAAGGCAATGAATATAGTGAGTGGATAAAAGTTTTAAAGAAAAAAGTTAAATGTGTTTTCCTTTTTGGAGAAAGCTCAAAAGTCCTAAAAATGGCGCTTATAAATGAAGGATTTAAAAAAAATATTTTTGAATTTTCAGAACTAAAAGAGCTTTTAAATTTTGTTTTTCATTATATACAAAATAATAGGGTTGGAACATTATTATTCTCACCTTCATGCTCTAGTTTTGATCAATTTAAGAATTATAAAGAGCGTGGAGATTATTTCAAGAAACTAATAAGTGAAAAATTAAAGGGAAATAAATCCATTTTTAGTTCAAGTATCATTTCGTAATTTTCAGGTCGGTCATCACAACCGTTTACCCTCTAGCAAATATTCACTTAATTAGTTAAATTTTGTATATAAATTAACCACTATCAATGAGTGAATCTAACAATTTACCTCAAGCAATAAGTCATAAAAAATTAAGTAACTTGATGCTTAAGGCACAAAAAGATTCTCATTTTTCTGATGAATTAGCAGAAATAGAAAGCTCTGAAAAAAGAGAATTTGAAGAGTTAATCAACAATTGGGAAGTTTCAACTAAGAAGGTTGTTAATGAGTTATCAAAAAGAAAAGAGAATTTACTAAAAGATAAATCACCAAATTCTTTAATTGCACTTGGTGCTATGGAAGTTCACCTTAATATGGCTTTGCAAGCCTTAAATGCATTTAATAAAGGAGTTGATGGGTAAAATAACAAGTAAATTATAAGGAAGGCATCGAAAATAAGAGAAAATCTAAGTTTTTTTCAGTATTTATAGAAACATCATCATGATAATTAACTTCAAAACCCAAACCATCTCCAGATTCGAGAAATATATTTGAATTAGAGTTTTTACTTTTTAATAAAAGATTACCTTCTATTATTTGAATCCAATTATATTTATCGATTTTTAATGGCAATTTTTTTTCTTTAATTGGCTTATATTTACAACGCCATAAAGAGATACTTTGATTTAGAAAAAGCTTATTATTTTTACCGTCTTTGTAATTAAAAATAAGATTGTCCCACAACTTTTCATTTAATGAAATTTGATCATATCGAGGTTTGATATTTTCTTTTTGAGGGTATATCCAAATCTGGAACAACTTACAGTTCTCATTTTCTTCATTCTTCTCACTATGAGAGATTCCAGTCCCTGCAGACATAACTTGTACTTCATCTTTGTGAATTTTTCCAAGATTGTTTAAAGAGTCTCTATGAGTTATTGCTCCTTTTGTTACGACAGTAATTATTTCCATATTTGCATGAGAATGTGTATTAAATCCTGTATTAGGAGAAATAATATCTTCGTTTATAACTCTAATTTTCCCAAAATTATCCCATTTTGGATCTCTATGCTCTGCGAAAGAAAATGTATGCATCGAACTTAGCCATTCTCTAGTCGATCTAAATCTTTCGTGCGATTTCCTTATTTTAATTATTTTCAAAGACATAAATACTTAGAAATAAATATGGTGTATTTGTGTAAATTAAATAATTTTGAAAATTATAATTTATGAATAAGTGAAATTACTTTTTATTTATTTGTTGATTTTACTTTGTGCTTTATTTGCTTTATTAATTATTTTTTTTGCTTCTTCTCTTGTAGAACATTTTTCTGCCTCAACATTTAAGTTTTTTAGTTTATTTAATTGCTTTGAAATTTTCATATCAGGTTAACTTAACAAATAGAAATTAACACATATTTAATGGAATAGCTAAAAATACTGGTTTGCATTTGAGCCTTACTCCCTAAAAATAAGATTGGAGGATGGAATAATCAGAACAATATAGAGGGTGTATTGGATTATCTTTGATTGTTTTCTTAATTAAAAGCGGTCCAAGAGGATTATCAAAATTATTTTTTCTGATTGAGTTATATTGCATTATTTTTTTTAATATTCTTTTATTTCTATTTAGAAATTTCCCTTTGTTACCCCAACCTAACCATAAATCACAATTTTTACTTTCAGACCAATGTTTTAAGTTTTTATAAATATGATTATTGTTTAGATAGCCCACAGGGTTTTTGTGTTTAAAAAGTTTTTCTGGTTTACTTGAAATAAGAGCAAATAGATTTATTAATTTTACTTTGCCGTAATTATTGTTTTTCGAAATTTTGATTATCTTTTTTGTTGTATTGTCCAAGAAAACTGCATCTGATAATGAAGGATTTAGACCAATAAAAATAATCTCTTTTTTAGATTTAGAAATCTTATAACTTAAACTCCATCTATATATTTTGTTAGTACTTATTAAACAATTTCTTTCTAAAGAAAATTTTTTCAACCTAAACCAACACCTCTAGCCATGAGGGTGGCAAACAAAGGTATTGTTGCAAAGCCAACTAATTCGGTGGTAATGATTAGTCTAAACCTCTTCACTAGGTTTTCTGAAATTTCAGGTAGTTTATTCTTACTTAGTGGAATTGCCCAGAGGATATATGTTGTTGTTGGGTATAAAGAAAGTAATCCCACAAGAATATAAAGAGAAACCTTTATCCAAAACACAGGATTACTTGTATAGAAATCTCCTCCTTGACCAAAATACTTAACACGCAAAATCCCTGTAACTAATATCGCAACTCCTGCTAAACCATAAACCACGTCTGCAATTATCATTGAGATCGTCTCATTTCTATTAAGACCTACTTTGAGAGTCAATCTTTCAAACAAAAGAGAACCGAAACACAATATTATTCCTAAATAATGAACATATGCTACTAATGCACTTTTAGCAATTTCGCCTGTCAATAAAGTTCCTAATAACATTTTCTAGTCAAAATTTATACAATACTAACCACCAAATAAAGAATTTGTTTAGAAAATATATTAAACAATAAAAAGCAAGTTATTGGTTCTAGGACTCTAAAAACCTTTTTTGACCATCTTCAAAAAAATCCTTTTTATTCCACACTTCGATTACATCTGGGAAATGTTTTTCCATACAATTATCACAAACCCCATGACTGAATCTAATATCACTAATTTTCGAAAGATATTTTTCTAAATGCATCCAATCGCCCTCCTTATTTTTAACTTCTCTGCAATATGAACATACAGATAAAATCCCTTCCTGTTTATGCAAATTAGATAAAGCATCTAGCAAATTTAATGACTTTTTTCTAAGCTCTAAAAATGAAACTATTTGCTTGGATAATAATTCCATAATATTAAATTGTTGTGTAGTTAGATTTCCTGGCTTTCTGTCTATTACACACAGAGTTCCAAGCTTATTACCATCACTATTTCTAAGGGGAAAACCTGCATAAAAACGAATCTTTGGATCTCCTGTTACCAATGGATTATTTATAAATCTTTCATCTTGGAAAGCATCATGAATAATTAATGGACTATTTTCTTTTATTGCATGTGTACAAAAAGACCAATCTCTTCTAGTTTCTGATATTTGAAGCCCTATTTTAGATTTAAACCATTGTTTATCTTTGTCTACTAAAGTCATTAAAGAAATAGGCACATTACAGGTTGTAGCTGCAATTTTTGTAATATCGTCATAACATGATTCTGGCTTGGTTCCCAAAATCCTATATTCTGCTAAAGCTTTTAATCTTCTTTCCTCTTCTTCTTTTTTTGATACAAGATTCTGCATTAATCTTCACCAATAATTAAAACTTTAAAATTAAAGTTTCTCCAAAATCCTTTTTCCGTCTAATACTTAATAAAAAAAAGATAAACTTATTGAATTGTTACTTACTGATTTATTACTTATTAATTTATTTTTGGTTGATTTAACTTTGAGACTGCCATCCCAGCGATCCATCCACTTGTCCAACAATGTTGAAAATTAAATCCACCAGTGATCCCATCAACATCCAAAACTTCTCCAGAAAAAAATAACCCAGGACAAATTAAGCTCTCCATACTTTTAAAATTAACCTCATTAATTTTTACGCCTCCGGAAGTAACAAATTCCTCTCCAAATGGACCTTTGCCCGAAATTATATATTCATCTCTCATTATAGTATTTATCATTTTCTCTCTTTCATCCGCTAGTAAATCAGCCCACTTTTTCTCATTATCAATACCTATTTTCTTTAATAAAAAAATCCATAATCTTTTTGTTAATAGTGGAACAGGTCTACTATTAATAAGATTAACCTTGCCTTTATTTAATCTTAAATAATTAACTTTTTCTTTTAACTCCTCATAACTAAAGGAAGACCATTTAATGATTAAATTAAATTTATATTTTTGGCTATAAAGTTCTCTTGCTGCAATTGATGAAAGTTTTAATACTGCTGGCCCACTAAACCCCCAATGCGTTATTAGTAAATCGCCTCTATTTTGAAAATTCTTATTGTTTAATTTAATTTCTATATCTATACCCTTTATTGATACCCCACTACATTCATCCAAATTTGGTTCTTTTGTTGAAAAAGTAAAAAGCGATGGTACAGGTTTAACAATGGTGTGCCCAAGATTTTGAGCTAATTTATATCCGCTTGGATTACCTCCAGTTGAAAGAATAATATTTTTAGCAGTAACCTTTGCTTTTTTAAGACTAAAAATATTGAATATATTATCTGGAGTTTTTGAAATTTCTTTTACAAAAAATTTTGTTAATATCTCTACGTTTTTTGATAAAGCACTTTTTCTCAAACAATCAATAACATCTGAAGAAGAATTAGATACTGGGAAAACTCTTAAATCTTCCTCAATTTTTAATCTTAACCCTTTTTTCTCAAACCAATCATATACATCTCCAGCAGCAAAACGATTAAATGATTCCAAGAGCTGAATTCCACCTCTGGGGTAGTTCTCAACTAGTTCATTCGGTATCCATGTCGCATTAGTGACGTTACATCTTCCCCCTCCACTAATCCTTACTTTCTCCATAATTTTTGAAGTGCCTTCAAGAATTATTATTTTTTTTACTCCATTTTCAGCAGCAGTTATTGCTGTCATAAAACCGGCTGCACCGCCTCCAACAACTGCTAAATCAAAAGGTTCCAAAAACTTATCATTTAATATGCTTCAATCTGATAATAGCAAGTAGTTATAAAGAAAAATTAGTCCAAAAACCATAAAAAAATAAATATAAAACTTTAAAAACTAAATAATAAATAGCTTCGATTCTCTAATTTTTAAATTTCTAGAAAAATCAACACAGTCGTTATTTTTATGCTTTAAGTTAATTAAATGAGTCTGTTATTTTCTTACGTTAAATATTCTGAGGCCAGTTTTCCTATGACTGGTCAATATACTGCTCTTCTTTTAATAACTTCTGTTATTTGGGTTCTACTTTGGTTTGGATATAGACAAAATAAGATAAATGATGAGATCAAGAAAAAAGAAAAAGAAGAAAGAATTAATGCGAAAGTCCAAAGAAGAAAGAAGTTAGAGAGTTTGTACCCTACTAATAAAAAAACTGTTTAAAATAAACTATTTTAGAAACATGAAAAAAAATAATTTCAAATCACTAATTCAGTACTTACCGGGGATTTTGATTCTTATTTATGTATTCTTTTTAGCATTTACTCAATTTATAAAATAAAATTTTTAAAAATTATTCGTTTTGATTGGAATCCTTTCTGCTTTTGGAGCTGCTACATCCTGGACATATGCATGCTTTATTTGGCGCTCGCAAACTCAAAAATATAAATCAATAGATATTAATTTAACAAAAAATATAATAGCTTTTTTAATTTTTATACCTGCTTTTATCAATCTAAGTTATACAACTGAATTAAAAAACATATTTATCCTACTAATTAGTGGAATAATAGGTATTGGTTTAGGTGATACTTTCTATTTAAAGTCACTACAAACAATTGGCACAAGAAAAACTTTATCTATAGAAACTCTTTCTCCGTTAATGGCAGCTTTATCAGGGGAATTCTTTATTAATGAAAATTTAACAACTAAATCATGGGTTGGAATAATTATAGTAACGATTTCGCTATTCATAATTCTCAGAAAAGGTAACGATTTTAAAGAGGAAAACTCATCTTTCTCAGAAAAAAATAACTTTAAGATTTTTGCTTTTCCTTTTTTATCAGTTTTATGTGCTGTTCTTGGAGGTCTTTTATCAAGGATGGTTTTCCTTCAAAACAATTTATCTCCTTTCCTTACAACTGAAATAAGATTGTTAGGTGCAATAATTTTTTTAATTAGTCTAAAAGGATTTAAGATTAATTTTTTCTTAAAAAACATAGACAAAAAACAACAAAAAAGATTTTTTATTTCAATACTTCTTGGAACAAATGTAGGAATATTTCTACAACAAGTTGTGTTTAAAACCCTTCCCATAGGAGTAGGATGGGCTTTATTAAGCATATCTCCAGTAATTTCCTTATTTTTTGCTAAGAGTGAGGAAAGAGAAATTACCAAAAAAATAATATTTTTTACTTGTTTTTTATTTTTTGGCTTAACATTAATAATTCTTTAATCTCTGAGTTAATGTAAAAAATACTCATGTTAATAAAAATCAAATTAAATAAAATTACCTTATAAACACTCAAAACAATGAAAACACTAAAGAAAAAAAGACTCGGCACATTGGAAGTTTATGTTATTTTTTTAAGCTGCATTTATGCAGGCTTTATAGGTTATAAATCTCTATTAAATGTTTTATTTACTTGGAATTAATTAATTCTTTCTAATGATTTAATCAACTTACCTCCATCTTGGTCATCATCATCATTTGAAGCGAAAAATAAAAAAAATATTCCTAAAGAAGCTATAGATAGCGAAATTGACAATACAGAAAGCTCATCCATAAATGAGAAATTTTTTTTATAATAAACGAAAAAAAATAAAAGACAGTAAAGAAATACACATTCTCGAAAATAAATATTTCTTTTATTTGTAAAATGAAAAAACACATCCGAACTATTTCGTGAAAGTTCTAATAACTTCCCCCTGTAGTGCAAGCGTAATAATTCAGTATGGAATAAAAAGTTGGCCTATTTGGGAATGTGAGCCAAGCAAATTTCAATGGAATTACGATGATAAGGAAATTTGCTTAATTATTGAAGGTCAAGCGAAAATAATTACCCAAAACGGTGACATTTAC
Organism: Prochlorococcus sp. AG-347-I06; assembly: GCA_003281605.1. GTDB lineage: Bacteria > Cyanobacteriota > Cyanobacteriia > PCC-6307 > Cyanobiaceae > Prochlorococcus_A. Next base: position 14,625 of record QCBM01000002.1, read on the forward strand.
GTTATTAAAGCTGGAGATCTAGTTGAGTTTCCTGCTGGACTTAACTGCGAATGGGAAGTAACCAAAAATATTAAAAAACATTATCGATTAGGTAGCTAAATTTAAGAAAAAAGATTTTTTCTTTACTGTTATGTCGATGTAGATAATATATGGTTAATAAATAATTTTCAAGAAGGAAACTAATATTATGCCTTTTACTGATCAAGAATATTTTGAGGTTATTGAAAAAAACGAAATAGTAAAAAAGGCCTTTGAAAATATAAAGCAAATTTGTATTGATTTACAAAAACAAACAAATTGTCCTGAAGAGGATCTAAAAGATTTTCTTGAATTTATTTCTAAACAATGGAATAAGTAATAATTAAAAAGCCTTTCCAATACTTAATTTAAAATTTCAATTTAGTTTTCTGAGACAATAAGTTCTAATCTATTTCCTTTTTTGGTTTTGTATTGATACTGGAAGTTCCCTTAGCAGCAGAAACGAAGAAAAAGAAGCCTACAATTCCTGATATACCAAATATTGCAGCCAAAGGATCAAAGGTGAAAGAAAACATAGAATTTATAAAATCAAGATAAATAATAGTTTTTGAATCAAAATTCTACAATTATTGTTAAGTATAAAAAATTACAATCGCGCGATTCATTATGTCATTATTAGTTTCTCAGTAGGTTCAAAAAAATTATTATTCAAATTGCTTTTAAGAATAAAAATACCAATACATACCAAAAATATATTCGTGCTACGAGAGAGTTTTTAAAAAATATTTGTAGAAATATCCAATAAAACACTACCTAGAGGATCCACAATTGTTGTTTCTTTAGATTAATATCAATTCATGACAGAATTTTACTCAGTTTCTTCTTCTGCAAGCCCTTTTACAACGATATTATGGTGCCTTTACCCTGTAGCTGTACTTGTAATTATTGAATTACTTCTGGGGGGTGGTTTTGATGATGACAATAATGACGATCAAGATGGTGGAATGCTAATACCTGCTTACTCTAGATCAGACGTTTGAATATTTGAATTAAAGACTAATAAAGAATTTAATTAAATTGGCGAGCAATATTGATACAACTCATATTTCTCTAATTACAATAACTATTCTTATGATTTCCTCTCTATCTTGGCTCGTCTTAAGAACCCTTAAGGAAGGTAGAAAAGCTCTAACAGAAATAAATAAGGATAGATCCTGAAATACAATAAAAATTCAAAAATGTAAAATTTGATTAGATTTACAAAACTCTTAGATTTATAAGTTTTACTAACTAAATAGATATATTCCAAAAATTTAAAAACTTTTTCTTCTCAAAGTTTGGGAAAAGCATAAAAAACTTAAATAAATACTAGAATTTGTTTGATTGCTAAGTCAAAAAATTATCAATCTGTTGAAATTCCATTTTCATGAAAGGAATTCTTTGTTATTACTTTAATAAATAAAAATGCATCTAAATTCTTTAATTTATATTTGTTCTATATTTTTATTCATTTATATAATGGCCCTGTTTTGGAGAGACTTGCCAAATCAAAAAAAGTAAATAAATAATTAATATTAATTTTGTTGCTTATAAAAATAAATTGAGTTATTAATTTAATATTGGATTTAATTTTTTTATATAAATGCTTAAAGAATCTTCAAATAACAATAACAAAAACATATTCTCAAAAACTAATGTTATTGCAAAAGAAAAGATGATTTGCAAAGACGGATTCTGTTCATTACCAAATCAAGATGAGATTTCAAATCAAGATTCAAATGATATGAATTTATTTGATCCTATTTAGTAAATAAATAATATTTTGATAAATTAAAGATTAAATTGATAATGTTAGATTCTTTGAATTTTTAATTTATGTTTAATGACTTTTTAAACGCATATAAAGAGTTTTGGATTAAAGCTATATACTTCAAAGGATTCACATCTCGATCGGATTGGTGGTTAGTTCAACTAGCGAATCTTATAATTTCTTTCCTAACTATCCCAATATTTTTAAAAACGTTTGGTTTCAATGTTTATGGCATAGTTTGTGTCATTCCTCAAATAGCTATTGATATAAGAAGAATCAGAGACTTTGGAAAAGATTGGAAATGGATCTTTATTAATTTAATACCTATCTTCGGATGGATCTTGTGGTTCATCTGGCTAGGCTTTGGTAAGACTGGTAATGGGAAAAATAAACTTATATAGAAATTAACTTCTCATTTTTTTTCTTTTTTTAAAATCTACAAATCTTACCTTGTTTCTTAACTCTATTTGTTTTTCGAGAATTCTAAACACATGCATCTCGCATTCGGTTAATTTAAGAAACTGATCGAGTGTATCTTTATCTTCTTCATCAAAATTCTCGAAAACTTCTGAAATAGCAGTACTATTTCTAGAAATAAAATCCTCTGCTACATCTTGTGGATTCTTGCCTGATTCGAAATCCTGAAAAGCTTCATAAGAATTAAGTTCTCTTGTTAACCATTTAAACCACGGTTCATTTTTATTACGTTTTTTATTTATGATTTTCTTCATGAAAAAATTTTTACTATTTTAATCATTATTAGTTATTCATTCTTTGACACCTGTACAAATACTTATTTTAGTAAACCAATTAAAGATTAACCTTATTTATTTTTTACAAAATAACTAGAATAATTACCATAAAGCTTGTTAAACAATAAGTATTTATTACTCATATTTTTGTTTATGAGATAGCTAGGATTTATTTTTAGTAAAGTACAGTGTCAATTCCATTTTACGACTTTCCTTCATCTCCAATTTTAATAATTGGTGCTCTTGGCATTGCAGTAGCGATAGCAGTCTTTTTTGTCTCTTACCAAAAATATTTCAATTCTCCTTTGAACAAAGAGCGTGCAGAAAAGAAAAAATCCTTAATTAAGGAACAAAAAGAATTAAATGAAAGATTAGAAAAAATAGAACAAGAATTAAAAAATTTATAAAAATAACTCTCAAATAGAGATGAGTTAATGATCTCGAATTCAAGACCTTAATTTTTTAAACAGGAATTTTGGTCTATAAGGAGTTATGGATAAAGATCATCTTATTGATTTAATTTCTAATAGTCTTCTTTACGAGAGCAAAAATTCTGACTCTACTAAGAATCTTAGTGACTTTAAAAATTACTTAGAAAGATTAAATCTAGATCAATTGAGAACTATGTCTAAAGAATTTATTCTTTAGTATGATTTTTAAAAATTTTATTCTTTATTAAATAATCTATACTCTTCAAAAATTGTTAGTATCAAAAAATAACAAGTGAAATATGCTTAAAGTAAATAGAAGCGATTTTTTAATAAAGCCATTTTTAAAAAGAAATAATATTAGAGCTTTTTATCAAATTATTTCTACCCTCTTACCAATAATTTCTATTTGGTTAATTGTGCATCAAATAATAATTCAACCTTTTCAATTATTGATTAAAGGATTCCTATTGGTGCCTTTTATAGTTCTTCTAACTCTGTTCTCTTCTCGAACATTCTCATTAATGCACGATTGCGGACATAATTCTCTTTTTACAAAACGGAAATTAAACCGCTTTTTTGGATTTTTACTTGGCTTAGTTAATGGTATTCCCCAGAAGTCATGGTCAATTGATCATGCATTTCATCATAGAAATAATGGGAATTGGGAAATTTACAAAGGGCCGATAGATGTTTTAAGTCTTGAAGAATATAATTCCCTTACAAAAAGAGAGCAAATATTTTATAAACTAAGTCGAAACTGGATTATGCTTTTCCCTGGAGGTTTTTTTTACTTAGTTTTAAAACCTAGATTAGGACTACTTATTATAATTTTTAATTTCACTAAAGATATATTGGAAGAGACTTTTATCAAAATAAAAAACAGAGAAATTTCTCAACTTCTAGCTATTAATTCAAGAGTCAAACCACCTTTTTCTGATTATGGAGATAATTTTAGTGAACTATTTGAATTAATAATCAATAACTTAATATTAATAATAGGTTGGATATTTATGTGCAAATGGTTGGGTTTAGTTTTTTTCTTATCATTTTATTCCGTAATATTAACCTTATCAGCAGCAATTTTAATATGCGTTTTTTTCGTACAACATAACTATAAAAATGCATATGCTAAAAATACAAAAAATTGGGATCTCATCGATGGAGCGATTTTAGGCAGTAGCAATTTAGATATCCCTAATTGGCTAAATTGGTTTTTAGCAGATATATCCTTCCACAGCATTCATCATCTCTCTGAGAGAATCCCAAATTACAACTTAAGAGCTTGTCATAAAGCAAACCTTCATTTGCTTAAAAAATCCAAGTTCTTAAAACTAAGCGATTTTTCAAACTGCTTCAAATATATTATTTGGGATAATAAAAATGAAAAATTAATTCCAATAAGCTAATAGTTAGTTCAACCTTCTTCTCAATTTTCTTTTTAGAGGAATACTGCTATATGCATGCGTACCAATAGATGGTGGTAAGTCATTCTTTAATGGATGCATAAAAGCATTTGCCATACTCTCTGACATTTTCGAAAGCCAATTAATTACTGATTTCATTTGAAAATTTAAAAGTGTACTTTTTTATCTTCTAACTTAATTACTGAAAAGTAAATCAGTCTTTATGCTGATTTTTTTTTAATATTACCTTATAAATTAATATTTAATAATCAAAAGTGTTTTTTTATTTTATCTTTTAAAAGAATAAAAATACTACCTTTTTTAAGACAAACTAGGTGAAATATAGCTTTAGTAAATAATACTTATTTTTTCTAATTCACTTAATAAATTAGATTATTGAACATAAATTCGTGCTATATCTCTATTCCAAATAAATTAGACAATATTATGAATGATTCATTTGTTTCTACCAACCAGAACAAAGAAATAGATTCTATTAATTCATATTTTGAGTGTATTACTGAATGCAGTATTGTGGATGGTCATCAAGAATGTATTACTCGTTGTTTAGAAGTGCATTTAAAGGGGGGTGAGCAAAATGAATAAAAAAAATTCACCTCAAAGGAAAACAACTTTAAAATGGAACTCTAATGGAGAGCTTTCAGAAATTGATATGTTAAGAATTTTAGAAAAGATATCGTCTCATGACCTTAGCCAATGTGAATTAACATGCGATTCTGATACAAATTAAGATATATTTTTAAATATTTGCAATACTGCTGTTTAAAAAGCAGCTTATGTGATTTTTGTAAGTTTTTAATTAATCAGATTTCTATCAAGATTTAGAACATTTTTATAAAACTATAGTTTATTCTAGAAATTAATTTTTAGAACTCCTACCTTTTTTTAAGAATGTTTTACTAATTTCTTTTTTTGTTAGTTGAATCGGTTTTACTAATCCTGAATCACCATGAGTTGGACAATAATAAGTCATAAGCATCCAATTTTTTTCTTGATCCATAATTAATCACATTTCAAATAATGAATAAGAAAATAGGATGAATTTTGAAAAAGTTGCTTTTTTTTAAGCTTTTTTTCTTTTTTACTTAATAATCAATTAAAAGTTTGAATTTCTTCTTAAATAGATATAAATACGCATGACTTTTAAAAATAATCCTGCTATTTATTAATAAATTCGAAATTATTCATGTCTCTAGAATCCATATTGATGGTAGTTGCTCCAATCTGCCTTTTTACTGTAGGAGTTATTGTTTTACCAATTTTAGTAAAACCACGTAGACAATCTGGTTTACCAAAGAGGTATATACGCGGTCTTTAAATTAATAAAGTTTTAAGATAGATCAAAGAAAATCAGCATAAAAATAATTAATTAGATAAATAAACAGAATGCGATAAAAGAATAAACTCCAAAATGTTCGGCGCAAATTTGATTTTAGAATGAAATTAAACTCGTAAAACTTTATCGAAAAAACTATAAATTCTTTTCATTATGAGATCCTGTGATGGATAATAGAATATATAAATTTACTTTTATTTAACAAAATTCCTAACTAAAAAAATTGAGTAATATTAAATATTCCGGTCTGAAAGGCCGAGCGCTTGAAATAGAGGATAAAGATATTCCAAGCATGAAAGAATTTCAGGATGTTATCCCAGATAAATACTTTAAGTGCGATACAAAAACTTCTTTTGGGTATCTTTTACAATCAGCTTTAATTCAGTCATTAGTATTTGCAATAGGGTTATCTATTCCATTCACCCCAAACTTGATCCCAATTTGGATTATTTACTCATTAATATCTGGTACAACTGCAATGGGATTTTGGGTGATTGCCCATGAATGTGGGCATGGGGCATTCTCTAAAAACAGGACATTGGAAACTATAACTGGTTACATAATACATTCATTACTTTTAGTTCCTTATTTTTCTTGGCAGCGATCTCATGCAGTTCATCATAGATTCACAAATAACATTACTAATGGTGAAACTCACGTTCCTTTAGTCATTAAAGGGAATGGAGTTACAGAAAAAGTTGGCGGGGAAAAAGAATTACTTTTTGCTAATTCCTTAGGCAAGAAAAATTACGGAATGCTTCAACTTGTCTTACATCTAATATTTGGCTGGCCTGCTTATTTACTTACGGGCAGTACAGGGGGTATTAAATATGGAACTTCAAATCATTTTTGGCCAATCAAACCATTTTCTAAAGCATTATGGCCATCAATATGGAGCAAGAAAGTTTGGATATCAGATATTGGTATAGTGTTTACATTGTTGGGTATTTTTTATTTTGTTTTTAAGTTTGGATTCTTTCCAGTAATTGCTCTGTATTTTGGCCCTTTATTAGTGGTTAATTGTTGGTTAGTAGTTTATACATGGCTTCATCATACGGATTCAGATGTCCCTCATCTTGCAAATACGGAATTTTCATTTATGAGAGGGGCATTTCTTTCTATTGACAGGCCTTACGGTAAAGTCCTTAATTTTCTTCACCATAATATAGGTTCTAGTCATGTCCTTCATCATGTATGTCCAACGATCCCTCATTATCATGCAAAAAAGGCAACTGTCTTAATTAAAAAAGCCTTTAAAAAAGCATATCTTTTTAATCCTGATCCTATAGATAAAGCTCTATGGAATATTGCTTGCAATTGCGTTGCTGTTAAGTCAGATATCAAAAGAGGAAGATATATATGGCAATCTTCATACAAAATGGTGGATTAAAAATATGATAAGCATCAATTATTTATCACATTAATTTACGCAAATCTGAAAAGAATATAAAAGAATTAGCTTTAACAAATTTTTCATCTTAGAAATTACTCAATCAATATAATTCTATGAGTGGTGACAATTTGCATGGTAATCAACCAATTAAATTTTATTCGGAAAAAATAACACTCACAAAAGTTGAATTATTAGAAAGACAGTTGGGTTTAGGCGAAAAAATTTCAGATTTAGATCAAAAGCATAAAGAATGGAGCAAAAAACTATCGGGTTGATCATCTGACATGACTAATTTTAATTACTTTTTGATATTTCTATTTGCCTTATCAAGAAACTTTTCTGTAGATTATTGAAAAATTATTTGCAGGCATACTAATAATATCTTCTTGAGAAAAACCATATTTCTTACTCTCATCACACACTTCCTCAAGATTTTTAATACCCCAAAGATCATTTTGCATTTTTAATGAATTATCGAACAAATAATTACTTTCACTTGTGTGCTTATTACAAATTTTAAATGGCCCATACAAAATCAAAAATTGTCCCTTACTGAGTAATTTTCCTGACTCTCTAAAGAGTGCTACAGTACAAGACCATTCTGCAACATGAATCATATTTATAGAGACTATTCCTTGCAAAGAATTAGCTAATTCCAATGGAATTTTCCAAGGAATTTTTTCTACATCAATCTCAAGAGGCTGGGGCATTTTTTCAGTTAAGTCTTCATACTTAATCCAAGAACTTATACTTTTTCTATGCACTAAATCTGGATCACTTGTTTGCCAGATTATTGCAGGAAAGCGTTTTTGAAAAAACACTCCATGTTCACCACTGCCACTTCCGATTTCCAATACTGAACCTTTTTTTATAATTCGGGATAGTACATCACCAATGCAGTCTCTATTTCTTTGAGTTGCCGAAAAAAACAGTCTATTATCCAAAATTAAAAAAAATTGGGCGCTTCAGTAAAAATAGTAATTCTAAAAACCTCGATTATTTAACCTTTCTCAATTTAGGAGTCTTGAAAAACATTATTTTAAGGCTAAAGAATAGTATTGAAATTGTAAGAGCAGGCAAGATATAAAGTATTAAATCAGAACTCATTAGAGAAGGAATCCTTCCAAAAATTAAATGCATGTAGTAGGTCGCCAATGACATAAATTCATATATATCTAATTTATTAATAGCAATTATTTGAATTCTAAAAACTACTTTTAGTTAAACTCCAAAAATTCTCAAAATAGAGTCAGCCTGTATCCCTACTAGCTGACTCACTAATATATTAATTTAAATTACCTCTAAATGAGGATATGTCTGTAAAAAAAAAAAGGGTAAAAAACTTTAATTTTTTTTCAAATTTAAAAAATCAGAACAAAAATAAAAAAATCGATAAGGTATATTTCGACACATATATGTAGCAGTTTTTTAAATTTTCCTGATAAATCGAAGAATAACTCCTTATTTTCTTTACATTAATAAATATATATGTTATATTTATTAACAAATTACAAAAACAAAATGACTCCAGAAGCAGAACGTTTTAACGGTTGGGCAGCGATGTTAGGCTTCGTTGCCGCTGTCGGTGCATACGTAACAACAGGCCAAATTATTCCAGGCTGGTTCTAATGGAAAATAACGAACCAAAAAAATTGGTAGAAAAAGAAAAAATTGTTGCTGAAAAGCTAAACGGGAGATTCGCTATGTTAGGTTTTATAGCTCTTATTGGAGCATACCTAACAACGGGTCAAATCATCCCTGGCTTTATCTAATATAAATTTTTTTTATTTTCCTAATGAGTCAATTTTAATAATTGACTCTTTTTTTTTGGTTATTTTTCTAATTAAAATATTCTTTCTTTTTAGTTGAGGTTTTAATAATCCCATTTCGAAAAAGTAATATCCTCAAAATCAGTATAGAAGTTTTATCTCAATTCTAAAAATTTTATGTATAATAATCTTGTATTTTAGGATTATCAAAGCCAAATATTTGATTAGAAATAGAATTTTGGCAAATTTTAATAATCTACACTGGCGTAATGATTACTCAAACTAAGAAAGGTTATTGGAATAATATCAAAGAATAAAATTTCCCAACTAGAAAGCTAAAAATCCATAATGAACGAATTTCCAAAAACTAAATTAAGGCTGAAATATTAATATAATTATTTTTATTCTTTAAAACTTAAATTTATTTCTTAATTGATGCTATCTTTATCCAGATAATTTAGGGATTCAATGAGAGTTAAGCTTGAACCAGAAACAGCTTTTATTGGCAAAAAGTTTGCTTATATATTTCTAGGAATAATATTTAGCCTAAACATCATAACTTTTGTTTGGTTTTTCTTATTTTCAGATTTAAAATAAAGTACTAAGGATTAAAGTCTAAGGTTAATTAATCAAAAAAATTTAAATTTAATATTTTCATTTTTAAGTCTTTAAAAATAGAATTTTGGCAAAAAGTTCGTAAAACTATTATTTAAGTACTAAAAAATTCCTGGGATGATCTGTCCTGTTGTTATATAGGCCCCTATTAGTGCAACGAAACCAACCATAGCCCATCTACCATTTACTTTTTCTGCATTTTGAGGATATCCATCGTAAGATACAGTTTCATCAATATAAGGCCTAGTTTCAGATGGGAACATATTCTGTCTTCCACCTGATTCTGTAGTAACTCCTGATTTTGTCATTAAAAATAATAATAATTGTTAATTAAAGTAACACGAATATTAACTTATGTAAACCAAAAGCCTTTTGAAATTCACTTACGAGGATTGATAGGTAAATGTGTTACATTTATGTTCAAAAAGAAATAACGAGTAATAATTTTTATTTTGATAAATCAACTTATTATTATCAAATTTGCAGATAAATAATTAAAAATGAGCATTTATACTCACAGTAAGTAATTTTACTTATTAAAGTATAAACAGCATTTAGGAAGTGCTTAGCTGGTTAAATCAGGTAATCTGAATTAATTAGGTCGTCATGAGCTTGCAGGTGGGATACTTGCAAGCTCTTTCAATTTTCAAAGAAAAAAACTAAACTAAGGATTTAAATTATTCTTGACGAATTGAATAATATCTTAAAGCAAAGAAACTAATGTCAATGTTTTTTTTATTTGCTAAATAGAAAATAGACTGAACAAAAGGTATGTCTTTAGATTTTATTCTCATTCCATCTTGTATTTTGATTATTCTTTTTCTTTTAAATAGAGAAAATATGATCTACAAAAAAAATCAAAAAGTTAAGTAATATCATTATTCTAAAAAAGGCTTAATAATAAAGATCGAAAACTTTATTTTTTACTGAAAATAATAGTTTTAAAAACTACTTTAAAAAATTTAAAACCTTAATAGATTTACTAGAGAAACTATACCAACTTTTTTCTTAAAATTAATTTGTCCCAATATAGTTTTGAATTATTAATTTGATTTAGTTTTTGTTGGCAGTGTACGCAATTGCATTCGTATATTAAAGTTTTATTTTTCATGATTTAACTATTTTTTTTAAAGAAACCAAATTTCTTCTTTAATTGCAAGTGTTAATAAATAATTTTTCTGATAAATTTTGAATTTTAGAGAATAAAAATGTTTTTCTTAACTATCTCATTTTTATGTTGGTTTCTAAATCCTCGATATTTTATAATGTTAAAAAAGACAGTAAAAAACAAATAAATTTCTTTTGACAATTTCAAATCAATCACTACTTAAAAAAACTATTAATAAAATCATTTCTCCTTGGTATTTACTTCCTTTAATTGATAGATGGTTATTAGGGCAAATAATACCTCCAATGATATTTGCAATTTCAGCTTTTACTGTAATTTCATTATCTGTTGGAGTAATGTTTGATCTTATAAGAAAAATAGTTGAATTTGGCTTGCCTTTATTTCTGGCTTTAAAAGTTCTTTTTTTTAGTTTGCCCAGTTTTTTAGTCTTATCATTCCCAATGGCAGTTTTACTTTCAACATTATTAGCCTATGGAAAATTATCAAGCAATTCTGAATTTTTAGCATTGAAATCTTTGGGTATAAAAACTTCAAGAATCATTTCTCCAGCTATTGCTCTTTCAATATTTATGACAGGATTAACTTTTTACTTTAACGATAATTTGGTTCCTGCTAGTAATAAATTAGCTGAAACGACATTAAGAGCAGGAATAGGAAGTTCTTTTAGCGCCGAACAAGGAAAAGATAATATTATGTTTTCAAGATATGGATCTAGAATAAGTGCATCAAATAAAAAACCTACAAAAACAAATACTTTTCTTACTCATATATTTTATGCTTCATGGTATGAAAACAACATTATGGAGGGAGTTACAGTTTTAGATTTTTCCAGAGAAGATTTTCAACAAATCTTAAAGGCAAAGAATGGAATATTTGACAAAAAAAGTTCTTCTTGGATATTTTCTGACGGGAATATTGTATCAATTGATCCAAGCGGACAAACTACAAATATTCAATTTCAAGAATATACATATCCATTTGTTGAAGGTCCTATGGAGCTAGCAGAGGTGCCTAAAGATGCAAATGAAATGACTTTAAAGCAAGCTATACAAGCAGAAAAGATTTATGAAAAAACTGGAAATTTAAAGGAGGTAAGAAGAATTAAAGTCCGCATTCAAGAGAAATTCACTCTACCTTTTGCATGCTTGGTCTTTGGTTTAATAGGAAGCAGTCTGGGATCTAAATCTAATTTAAGATCTTCAAAAAGTCAGGGATTTGGGTTGAGTGTAATTCTTATATTAATTTATTATGTAATGTCATTTTTATTTAGTTCATTCGGGGTAAAGGGTATTTTACCTCCAATTTTTGCTGCATGGTTACCTGTCGTAATTTCTCTTGGAGGTGGAATTTATTTATTAAGAAAATCAAGTTCTTTTTGATCCTTTAATCACATAAATCAATAATAAATAACAAAATTCTTTTGCAAATAATAAATTCTTAAATTTTTATTACTCGTCTATCTTTTGATAACCATACCAATCAGGATAGTTGTTTTCTTCAATAATGTTGTGATCGGGAGTTAATTCTATTTCCCAAATACCTATCTTTCTTATTGGTTCACAATCATCGCAACTAATTAACATTTCTAAAGAAGCGAGATCATCTTTATGCTTTTTTTTACAACCAATAAGCCATTTAGATTTAGCTATATTCTTTGCCTCTAATTTACTTGAAGCTATAACTAATCCAAATTCATGTTTCTCCTGCATAGAAGATGGATTATATCCTCCAATATTGACAAACCATAAATTTTTTTTGGGATTATTTTTTTTTACTAATTGCTTTTTTCCTTTTTTATTCCTTTCATTATTTATTAAATTAATCTTATGGCCATCTATATATTTTATTTTTTTATAGCTATCAATATGCAAACCTTTTGAAGATCCAAACCAATCCTTTCTTAAAGTATCGTATGTGTCTTCAATTTTAGATCCAACAACCCATCTAACATCATGTAACTCAATATTAGCTTTTTCTGCTCTACCCCCAAGTACAACCAAATAAAGAAAATTATTTTTTAATTTATCCACTTTTAATAAATCAGATTAATTTAAATTATAAAAATCTACCCTATAGATAATTTCAAATAATTCAGAGATTCTGTTAATTAAACCAACCTTTCTTCTTTTCTTTAACTTTTGGTGAAGTCTGAATCTTAGGCTCTTCGTCTACTCTACCTTTAATAATCATTAAGGGAACAATTGCCCATAGTGCTAAAAATAATATCCAGAAAAGGTAAATGTTCATACTAATAAAAATTAATAGAATAATACTAAAATTAATTTAATATGATTCGTGAGTTTCTTTTTAAAGTTCTAATTTAGATGTATAATCTTTAAATTTTTTTTAAATTAAAGCCAACTAAAATGCTTGATAAATTAAGTATTAATATTGATACATTGAGAATTAAAAAAATTAGAAATGAGAAATTTTTATTTACCAATACAAAATATTTACACTCAACAAAACCACTGCTTTGCTTCAGTATGTGTAGAGTGCATTTTTATAATGACACTTTAAAAATTTTTTCGTGAATATTTTCAATCAATGTTTTTTTTATCTAAAGTCTATTTAGCGAAGATAAAAATGTTTGAAAAAATGTGATTCATGTCATAAGTCAGATAAAATTCATTACAGAGTTAAATCCATAATTCATAAAGACTGGATTTTTTGCTGTAAAGAATGTTGGAATTTAATTTCGAAACATAATAATTATTCCTACGGTGGCACAAGAAAGTCCAAGTAATTACTTTTCTCGCAAACTAATATACAAAAAAAAATCAATTAAACCAATTATTTTAGAAAAAGGATTTTAATTTTCTAAAAAAAATCGTTAATTTCTTTTTTTATAGATTTATAATCTAAATTAATTCCTTTTATAAATTCATCTACTTCTTTTTTAGTATTCTTATATTCATTTATTTTCTGTTTGGTTTTTTCATAGAAAATCGATTCAAATTTTCCTGGACTTACCGCCTCTATCCAATATCCTGCTAAACAATAAATTTGGTTTGGAATAAAATTAATAATAAATAATTTTTGGGAATTTTTATATTGATCAATTATCTTATTAGCTAAAGTGCCTTTAGTTTTTTTAGTACCAAATAGAGCAATATCTTTTGCTAAAGGCCTAAAATTCTTAGATAGATTATTATTTTTTTCTACTGTATTTCTAGAAATTATTTTTTCTAAAGAATAACAATAATCCAAAAAATTAGTATTTTCTTTTTTTGAGGGATATATAGTTATGAGGGAACCACAAATTAAAAAAGAAGTGAAAAGAAATTTTTTAAACATTTATTTTAATTAGATTTATTATTTCATAAATATAAAAAAACAATTCATAAATTACTATTAAATATTTTAATAAGATTCACATTAATTAAAAAGCTTTCTATTAATTTAGCTAAACCTCTTTGAGAAAAATTTAAAATTATTTCAGACTAATTAAGTATTTATCAAACGCATAAAACTTTTTTCTTATAATAAGATTATGAAAAATTCTTTTTTGAAAAACAAGAGGATAAAATCTTTTCTAGATTTTTTTTCAAGAGTATCAATTTCAGCAATATTTATCTCAGCTATACCCGGCAAAATAAATAATTTTGAAAGAACAGCTGAATATATTTCTACAAAAGGAATTCCTGAACCAATTTCATCTATTCTTCTGGTGGGAGCTATTGTATGCCTTATCTTGGGTTCTGGATTTTTCATATTTGGTGAAAAGCAAAAAATCGGTTCAGTCTTTTTGTTACTATTTCTTATTCCAACAACAATAATTTTTCATGTATTTCCTTTCGATCAAAGAGCAGTATTTATTAATCTCGGATTGATAGGTGGATTAATTATTTCTGGAATAAGGGAACCAAAATAAAAAACTTAATTAAAATATCCTAAATATTTTTTTTTCCTTCTCTTAATTCTGGAAAGCAATTCGCAATATGAATTAATTCATAAATCTCTTTGCTATCGTATTTTTTATTAGGAATTCCACTCCCCACCTCTATACCTCTCTCTTTCATTTTCTTTAATATCAATTCTTGTCTTTGCATACTTGACATAGACTTAAATCTTTTAGTTCGTTCTTCTTTATTCACTAGATTTTAATTTAGTAAAACTTTATTATTAATGTTATATCAATTAACGATTCATTAAATAAGTAATAAAACCAGTAAATGTAAGTAATTTAAATCCAATAAAAAAAGGCAAATATTTTTTTACTTTTTTGCCAACTGGCAATAATTTATTTAATGAATTGATCATGATTTACATTAAAAGTCTAATTATTTCAAACATCCTAACGAATTTTTTTTAGAATCAATCAATTTCGATTTGTACATTTTAAACAGTAGATCTAAACTAGAAGGATTACGTCCTTTTTTTTATGAATGATAAAGAAACAATAATTTCATTATTAAATGAGTTTGCTAATCCAAAAAAAATGGCCTCATTTTTTGTTAATAATGCGACTCCAGATTTCTTATTTATAAGACCCACTGGGAATCCTATAGATGCAAAAGGGTTCGAACAAATGATTACTGATGATATAGTTCAAAAAAAGGCAGAAATAACCAAAATTCACCGATTCGAATTTTTAAGCGAAACTATAGTAATGTGCATTTTTACGCTAGGTTCAAAATTTACTTATAAAGGGACACCTAATGATGACTTACCAACAGTTACGTCAATTTTTAAAAAAGTAAATAATGTTTGGAAAATTCACTGGATGCAAAGATCTACAGGAAATTCGGATTTATCTTTATGGGACTAGCAAAGTTAATAGCTATTTTTATTGTGCTAATAATTTTAGGTAGTTCTTTTATTAGTGTAATCTTTTATTTTATAAAATAAAAATATCAAATAAAGAATACCCAGTAAATATTTCTTTTTTAAGAAAACAATTTCTTGTTTTTTTGATAATTAGCTTGTTTTCAGGTAAAAATAAAAACTTTAGACAGACTAACTCCTATATCTAAAGCTAATAAAGCAATTAGTAACTTACTCATTTTTTGGAACTCTCAACTATTTTTTTGTAAAGTTCTTCAGAAATAGGTTTCATAAACTTTTAAAAATCTAATTACAAATTAGTTATTTTACAATTAATTTCTCGTTACTAAATATACGAATATATGAATTTTTAAATAGGCAAAAAATATCTTCATAATAAGTTTTTCTTATAACGTATTAATAAATACTTAATTCAAATACTTTAATAAATTTCTAGACTTTTTTAAAATAAATTAGGAATATTATTTCAAGTAAATAGATCCTCGATAAGTAAGCTTTATCAACTTTTCTTCTTGTTTTCTACAATATACGAATGACTTTCCATTGAAATACATGTTTACCATGATGCAGCTCCTAAACTTGCTCAAGTCCCCGTCCTATGGCTTGAGTCGTACTGCGGTCTATCAGATGGTAGATCGGACGATTTTGTAGTATTCACTACAATCTATTTATAAAGTATTTATACTTAGTTGTCAACAATTAATAGAAACTAAACTTCAATTTAAAATTAGATTCTGCTCTCACAAACTCCCTAAAAAGAATATAGAACATATAACTACGAGTAACTCCTATAAAAACTGAAACAAATGCTAGAACAACACAAATAGGGCAATGTGGGAATCCCATTATTTATTTTCTAATATAAACTTTAATTCAGCTTCTGCATTGAGAATATCAATTCTTCTCTTAAGTAGTTTAAAAAATTTAGTTATTTTTTTCAAAATTAAGCCTTCTTTAGTCATCAACAATAATATTATTCCAATAATTAATATATCAATGAGCAAAAATACTGAATCCATTGATATGACAAAAATTTTGTAGCAAAATCATACAATAACAACTTAAGCTCAGATAATCTTAATGAGTTGACTAATATTGCCTTATTCAGAATCGAATATAATCATTGGTGATCTAATCAACTTCAAGTGCGATTTTTCTTTTGCTAAAAAATAGATTGAGCTAAATTCCAGTGCTCCACAATGATTTAATCAGCTGCCTAAACCTGAGAGTGGAATTTTTTAATTCATAATATGCAACTATGCTTTATGAGGTAAATATCTTGATTGCTTAATAAATTTATTTTGTATATTGTTATTACAAAAATGATGAGTTTATTTAAATTAGTTACTAAATCCCTGTGGAGAAAGCTTTAGTTAATTTCTTTTATTGGTTACTGATAAGATCAGCCGAATCTCATTATGGAGAATCATTTGTATCTGTAGAAGTTCCATCTAATTCAATCAAAAGTTTTTCTTGATTTTAGAAATTTTTTAATACTCAAATTAATAGCTTTCTGGAAATTGCATAACTAATTTTAGTTATGTTGGTTAATTATCTCTATTGCAAATAAAGATAAGATTGTTATTCTTGCACTTAAAGAAGAAACTTAATTTCTTAAACTGATGCAATTTGATCATTTAAATTTCAATGAAGATGATGGCCTCATGTCAATAGAAGATTTAAGGGCTTTACGTCTTCGAAAAAAGAAAATTGAGAGTGATAAGAAAGCTAGACAGTATATCCTGGATATAAATCAAAGATATAGAAAAATGAGTACCCGCAAAAGTAACAACTTTTTAAGGAATATGAACCCTTTTAAAAAGGCCGCATAAATTGTTAATCTTGATTTTGTTAATTTGTTCAAATTTGCAATTTTCAGAGTAAGATTTTAATGGTGTTTCTTTGGAAGAGTTTCACCAAGAGGGGTCAATTTTTGGCCCCTTCTTTGCGGAGATATTTTTTAAGTTGAAAATCTTTTTAAAATTAAAGTAATACTTTCCGAGAAGGCGAAAGTGATTTAAATCTTTTGTTTAAATTTTTTTTTACTACTTAATGAAAACTCAATATCTTCAACTAAATCCTCTTATTAAAAAACAAAAGTTTTAGCTTATGGACCACTTCCCATAATTTATTGAATTTTTTCATTTGCTATTTTTAATGGCTTCTCCTACAAGTTGGGAATTCTGCAAGGAAGTTGAAACAAAGATTCTATGGGTCAATATTTGTACCGAAAATTTAGAAGGAGCAGCTATTTCGATCAATAAATGGTGGAAGACAAGATATCCAGTATACAAAATCAGAATAGTTTCTAAAAAAGAATTTGACCTAGTAAAAATGCAAGCTGAGAAAAAGGAGCAATAAAATTATTCTTTGGTAAATATTGATGCTGAATATTTAAATTTTGTAGCTATTATTAGATCAATAAATTAAAGAACAAATGAACTCTGCATTCTCAAAAGTCTCAAATTTGAAAGTTAACAGGGCTTCTAAAATAGCTATTACTCTCGCATCATCAACTTTCTTTTTGTATGCCTTGGGTCGTGCACCAATTTTTAAAAATATTCTTGCAGGTGCCTTCTCTTGCTCTGGCTAAATAAAATAATGTTTTTTTAGAGAAGCTAAAAATCTAAAATAGACTGTGATTGACATTCGATCTAAACTTAGAGGGATAAACCCCTCTTTTTTAATGTTTAATAGATTTATTGCTGAAAAGATAATGACTCTTCTTATTTCTCTTTTCAGCTGATGAATATTTCCCCGCACCTATTAATTGATGCTGTGATACTAAGCGCTGCCCTTACGATAACTTTGGTATTAAGAGCAAAAGGTAATGCTGCTAGAAAAGAAAAAGAAAATAAATGATTACTAAAGAAGAAGAAAAAGAATTTAAAAAACCTAAATTATATAGATTTTGGAACTTTCTTATTTATGGAAGTTCGATAGCTATTGGAGTTTTCTTAGTTTATTTATATTCTGCTTATGTCTTTATAAATAAATGACTTACATGTACGGCATAGCGATTACTTATGGGGTTGTAAGTCTTTTATTGCTTGGCGGGTTTGCATACTTTACTTTTAAAATGAAACGCTAATTTTTATATCTTCTCCAATAAAGATTTATTAGATAAATTTTTTGATTTTTGTAGAGAATATCAACAAGAAATTCCACCTCAAAAGATGGCTGAGATTTTAAGAGAATATGCAGATAGATTAGATGAATGATAGATACTAGAAGACCTAAGAAGGTATTAAGAGAAAAAATTTCTAGCAAAATTTATACAAATTTTTTTAAAGTTGGAATAAATTTTCTGAAGATATTTTCCTTGCAATTATTCATAATTTGAGATTTTTTTTTGATCCTTAATCCGTACAATTTTGTTCCTCTAACCGCACACATAAAACTTGAAAATTACTATTCAAATGAATTAGAACATAGTTGTAGTAAAGGGGTAAGTCTTATGGCACTAAACGACACATTTACTATCCAACAAATTAATTTGGATAAAAAAGACCTTTCATATTCCAATAAGCTCAAAGAAATTGAAGCTTATTGGGATAAAGAATGTGCTGAACATCCGAGTAACAACCATTGCAAGATTTTTTGTGATTAAAACTTTAACTTTTAGGTATTCTTACGCTTGATTTTTACATAATACCCGTACTAAAGAATAATCAGATAGAAAGGAGGCCAAGCAAATGACTAATTTAGGTATAGAAATTTTATTTTGGACAATTTTAATTTCTTATCTGGGATTAAGGTTTTCTCAAACGTGGAATGGATTCAAAAAACAGTATTAATTAGGAGAATAGAAAATGAAACTACAAACTCAGTTCGCGGTTCCAAACAAAGAATTAAAAGTTCTTGATTACGTTAAGAAAGTAGATTTTTTAGAAGAAACTTTAAATAAAGAATGTATAGATTATCCAAATCAAGAAGAATGCTTGGTTTGTTGCAATTAAAAATAAAAAAATAGCTGATCTTGGATTAATTGAAGATGAACACCTAAACCTTTTCGAATATGCATACAATGCATCAGAAACATGGAAAATTATCAAATCATCAAAAATCTCAGATTAAAAGTAAGCTAGTTATTTTTAAATAACTTTTAATTACTTAATTTATAATTTGTTTTAACAGTTTTTATTATTGAATCTTGTGGTTCTTCACTTGGGAAACAATTAATAATCCTATATTTTCCTCCTTTTTTATCAGTCTCAACAACTGTAAATTCAACGTATTTACCAATTCCATCTCTTAAATCCTTCACTTCAGTATTTATTATCTCTTCTTTATCATTTTCGATGATACGAGATTTACCTCCGCAACTTAACAAAGCGTTTTCCTCAGTGAGAAAAAAATCTTTGTCATTACTGCAAGAAGATAAGAAAGATAAAGAGACTAATATTAGTATAAAATTTTTCATAATCAACTTTTTGTACTTAACTACATTATCAATAAGGCTTATTAAATATATAGTTAAATCCCTACCAAATTATAAATTAAATTAAATCAATAATATCAGTGCAATAAATAGAAATTATGTTAGAAAGAAATACCCAATGCATTTAGAAAATCTTTATAAATATTTTGCCAGTGTATAACCCTTTGTTCAAGTCTATTAGGCGGACCAAGTTTAAAATTTTCCAGATAAGACTTATGAACTGATTCGACAATAACTTTATCTTCCCCAAGAAATTCTAATATACTTTTTTTCCAATTTTCTAAATCATTTTCACATAAAGATGCAGAAGCTAATTTAATTTCAATAATACACTGATCAATATTTTTAGGAAGATAATTTATTAAGACAATCCCTTTACCAGGCCAGATTATTAGATGGGTCCATGGGAGTAAACCAAAGGTATATAGATTTCTTTCATTGCTTAGAGGCGTAACAAGTACATTACAAAAATCACTGAAGAAATACTTGTAGTTTTTTATTGGACCTTGTTCTTTGTGTAGGGTATCTTTATGAGCTATTGCTACATGATAATCATCCAGTGTATTGTCATGGGCAATTTTCCAATTGCAATTTAAGGTATCAGAAAATTCAGAAAAAATGCTGTAATTCATCTCCCATTCATCATTACATTTTCTCCCTACAAGCTCAATTTGATCATCTATAGATATTGGTTTTTTGCTGAAATTAATCCAAATTAAAGGTCCATTTATTAAAGAGTTAACTTTTTCTAAAAAATAATCCCCTGTTTCTATTTTTGTTTCAAAATCGTACTTTAATGGCAAGGTTTTAAGTTTGCCAAAACTATCAAAAGTCCAGCCATGGTAAGGACAAAAAATACTTTTAGAAGGATTAAATTTTGTTTTTGGCAAACATAATTTTGACCCACGATGAGGACATCTATTTTTAAAAACAGTTATTAAATTATTTTCTGAACGAGAGATAAAAAATGATTTATTAAAGAATTTCTTTTCCAATATTTCCCCAGGTTTGATTTCTCCAATGAAAATCAATGGGTGCCAATAATTTTTTGAATAGTTATCTAATTCAAGTTCAAATATTTTTTGGTCGTTATAAAGCCAAGTAGGCAAAAAACTAGTAGACATTATTTAATTTTTTGGAGGCTTCTTAAAAAATCAGATAACTCATATCTTAATTTTGAAAAATCCGAATCAAGTCTCAATTTATCCAAATCACCTTTTTGTAGATCTACTTTAACTTCTTTTATTATTCTCCCAGGATTAGGTGCCAAAATACATATTTGCTGAGAGAGCGCCAATGCTTCTTCAATATCATGGGTTATAAGTAAAACTGTCAATGAAGTTTTTTTCCATAATTCATATAAAAATTTCTGCATAGATTCTCTTATCTGCAAGTCTAAGGCTCCAAAAGGTTCATCTAAAAGTAGAATTTTAGGGTTAGTCGCGAGAGCTCTTGCAATTGCAATTCTTTGTTGCATTCCTCCAGATAATTCTTTTGGATACTTATTTCCTGAATCCTGAAGACCCACTACTTCTAATAAATAAGATGTTCTATATTTTATTTCTTTCAATTTATAAGAATTTAAATTCATACCAAATGCAATATTCTCAGATGCTGTGAGCCAAGGGAAAAGACTATATTTCTGAAAAACCATTCCTCTATCCAATCCCGGTCGACTAACTATTTTCCCATCGACTTTTACGTTCCCGGCAGATGGACTTTCAAGCCCAGCAATAATCCTTAATATAGTACTTTTACCTGATCCTGAGCTCCCTACAAGTGTTTTAAATTCGCCAGAACTTATTGAAAAGCTTATTCCATCAATTGCCTTTTTTCTATTTGAACCTTCCCCAAAATATTTTGAAATATTATTAACATCTAATTTCATTTAAACAGCCCATTTACATGTACGTCTTAGAAGAAATCTAAAACTCATATCTAAAGCAAATCCAATTAATCCAAGAACTATTAATTCTGCAAATATTTGATCTGTGCGAAAAAATCTTTGAGCTAGTTGAATCCTTTTACCTAAACCAACTTCTGCTGCAATTAACTCTGCAACAATAACTAAATTCCATGAAGTTGCAATATTAATTCTTAAAGTATCAATAATACTTGGCAATGAGTATCTGGTTATTACTCTGATTAATAAATCTTTTGTATTTCCTCCCAAAGTAAGGGTTGTTTCAATGAGTTCTTTAGGTACAAATTTTACTGAATCCATAACCATCAAAACATTAAAGTAAACGGTACCAATGAATATTAATGCAATTTTTGGAGCCTCTTCAATTCCTAAATAAATAATAAGCAAAGGAGAAAAAGCAGCTGCAGGCATATATCTAAGCATTGCAATTAATGGTTCACATAAAGCACAAAAAGAAGGGAAAGAACCCATTAAGATTCCTAAAGGAACCGAAATAATTGTCGCAATTATAAAACCAGCAAATACCCTCCCAGTACTTGCAAAAATATCTTCAAATAAAATTCCACTTTCAGCCATATCTAAAAGAGAATAAAAGACCGCTAACGGTGATGGTAAAAACATTTCACTCACAAGTTTTAATTGACACACTATTGTCCAAATTAAAAGGGGAATCAAAAGTGAGGCTATTTGAAGAAATATTTTATTTGATTTTTTCGGTTCACTACCAAATGAAAAGAGGGATAAAAAATATTTATCCCTCTTGATTAATTTCGAACTAACCATTTTAATTTATATTAATTAACTAATATTTTTAACAAAAGAAGAATCAAATAATTTACTCATATCTGGTTTTTCAGGAATAAATCCTACCTTTACCATAAAGTCTGCCATTTGTTTCGCTGCATAAGGCATATGTTTCATGCCGAACCCATCACTAAAAGCTTCTAGATTTTCTGCCAAAGAAAAGAACCTAGTCCCACCCTTATATTGTTTGTATTCGCGTGTTGGGATCCCAGCTCGCTTTGCCATAATCTTTTCAGATTTTCTTGGATTTTTTTCCATAAATTCTCTTACATCCCACCAAGTTTTAACAATTTTTTGAACATCATCTGGTCTTTCAGAAATCAAATCTCCACTTACAGCTAATAAATCAGGGATTGCACCAGGATATTCTTTTGAACTAGCAATAACTCTTGCGCCTGGCCTCTTCATTGCAGTTCCGGTAAATGGAGGAAATGCACCAACTGCATCAACTTTTCCCGCTGCGAATGCAGTTGCAGCCTGATCAGTTGGCAGACCTTTAATAATTACATCATCTCTAGTTAATCCAACATCATTCAGAGCTAAAACAAGTAAAAAATCATCCACAACACCTTCTTCTACTGCTACTGTTTTACCTTTTAAATCAGCAACACTTTTAATTGATTTATCTGCAATTATTTGGTCATTCCCTGCAGAATTATCATTAACTAAAACAACTACTTCCCCTCCATTCTCTCCGGGTAAGAACGAAATAGTATCATTAAGAGTTTGCGAATTTCCATCGATTTTTCCAGCAGCAAAAGTTTCCATGGATTGAACATATCCATCAAACCATTTCATCTGAACATTAACTCCATTTTTTTCAAACATTTTTTGATCAACAGCTATCGCCCATGGCCACCATCCTGCCCAGTTACTGTATCCCAAAGTGATAGGTTCTCCTTTTGGAGCGGCAGGACTTGATAATGTACTTAATGAAATCGCTAATATCAGAGCAAGCAAAGAGGCAGCAAAAACTCTCAATTTTTTGAACATTTTTGGAAAAAAAATTTTACGTACTATCAATACTTAAAAAAAAGTAAATCTAAAGTTGTAATGACTGATACTTTTAAGAGATTACTATTAATTAATCAATATTACTTATTTTTTAAATTTCAGAATCTTTTTACTAATCCATTTTTGCCATAAATCAAATCCAGACTTGGTTATTGAAGAAATTTCTATAATATCTGCCTTAGGATTAGTTGATGCTATATTCGATTTTAATTCGTTGATATCAAAATTCAAATGGGGTAATAAATCAACTTTAGTTATCAAAATTAAATCTGCTTCTCTAAACATTATTGGATATTTTAAAGGTTTATCCTCACCTTCAGTAATACTTAAAAGTGCAACTTTAAAATGTTCACCTATCTCAAATTCTGCAGGACAAACTAAATTTCCTACATTTTCCACTAACAAAATATCTAGAATATCAGGATTGATTTTTTTTTCTAGTAATTTTAAACCTCCACTAACCATATTTGCATCGAGATGACACGCTCTTCCAGTTGTAATAGGTACTACTGGAATATTTAATTTTTCTAATCTTGCCGCGTCTAGATTAGTAGTCATATCACCCTCTAAAACAGCACTCTGAAATTCTTTTGAAAGATCTTCTAAAGTCATTTCAAGTAATCTTGTTTTTCCTGCACCAGGACTACTCATTATGTTCAAGCAGAGCAAATTATAATTATTGAACTTAACTTTATTTTTCTCGGCTTGATGACTATTTTGATGAAGAATATTTAATTCAATTTTGTCTGAAATTGGTAAATGCATTTATTTTTGAAAATACGTTTTTATTCTAGATCCTAATTTTTTACTTTTCTTTAAAATCAATAGATGCGATTTTTAATTCCCTCCCGCTAATAATTTCTTCTAAATTAAAATTGCAACATGGAGATTTATATCCATTCTCTTTCTTAGGAAAATATGATCTATTGCATTTAGAGCATTTTCCTTCAAAAGGTATTGTTTCAATAGTAATCTCAGAGGAATCTAACCAAGAACCCAAAACTGCAGCGTTAAAAGTATTAATTAATGATATTGGTTCTACACAAGTAAATTCGCCAATCTTAAGATTAATCTTTTCAACAACTATTTTTTCTTTATTTTTTTTCTCTGCCCACTCTTCCATGGAAAGGATAAGGCATTTTGTCATATCTATTTCATGCACGAAAATCTATCTCCATTTTTGATCAACTGACATATTGCATTTATCTGTAATCCATTCTGGTTTAGATTTTCTCGGGATCTGACCACTTACAACAAGATGTGCAATTGAATCACAAATAACTCTAGTAGCTAATAAGGCTGTCATATCACTTACATCATATGGAGGCGAAACCTCAACAAGCTCAATTCCACATACATTTACTTTTCTGATAATGTACTCCAAAAGTTTTAATGCCTCTCGAGGTAATAAACCCCCAGGTTCAGGCCAACCAGTTCCTGGGACAAATCCAGCATCAATACAATCAATATCAAAAGAAATATATACACAGTCAGTTCCATCAGTAGCTTTTTCAATCGCAAAATCAGCCGCCTCTTTTAAACCCATTTCACAAATATCAGTAACAGTTAAAACATTTGTACTTCTTTCCCTACAAATTTTCACTCCCTCTCTTGGTACTTGCCAACCTCCAATTCCTAATTGAACAAGATTTTTTGCAGGTGCATTTTTCATATTAGTTGCATGAAACCATGGACAGGTATGCATTCTTTCATCTAGATCTGTTTCTTGAGTATCTACATGTCTATCAAAGTGAATAATTCCTACTTTTTTATCTCCTAAATGGCGACAAACTCCTCTAACTGTGGGAAACCCTATTGAGTGATCTCCACCTAAAATAATTGGAAATGCACCACTAGCAAAAATATGAGCCACCCCCTTTGAAATTTGATCAAAACTTTTTTCATTATTTGCTGGAATTGTAAAAATATCTCCTACATCACATATAGAAATCTGCTCTCTCAGATCCACTCCCATTTCGTAATTGTAAGGAGTGTAAAGAGCAGAAATTTTTCTTATTCCTTGAGGTCCAAATCTTGTACCTGGTCTATAAGTAGTTCCGGAATCATGAGGCACACCAACTATAGCAACATCATAATTTCCAACTTCATTTACATTTTCAACATAAGGAGCTTTCATAAAGGTATTGATACCCGCAAAATGAGGTAATTCTCCTCTTGAAAATGTAGATATTTTTCTATCTACAATGCTTTTAGCTGCTTCTAGACCATATTCCTTTGCTCGGGCAACTTCGTTTTCCCATCCTTTCAGAGGTAATTTTGCTTCTTTTTCTAAAGCATCCATTCCTTCGCTGGGATGCTTCCTTATAAAGTCTTGATTTTGAGATGATTCAGTAGTCACAAATTTAAAATTCTTTTTTTCACTTATTTCAATATTGTCAATAAAAATAAAAATGAACCATAAACTTGCTTAAAAAGAATCTCATTGGAACATTGTTAAATAACTTTTCGCAAAAATCAGAAAAATAACTCCATTAAAAAAGCCAGCCTGTATTGCTAAAAGCTGACTTAATGACAAACGTATTTAAAAATATTTATTAATACAGTAATAAAAGAAAGAAGAGGTAATTAATTAATAAGTATTGGATATTTTGTTTTTCATATTTTCAATTTTATTGATTAATTCATCTAACCATTCTGTATTATTTTGCTCTTGTCTTTTTTGATGCTGACTGTTTTGAGTACTCATAAATTTCTTATTTATATAGTCCATTAAATTTATCTTCATAAATTACAAGAATCAATAAGCAATAATACCAAATCGATTGATAAGACAAGCTTTAGTAGCATTTCATACAAAGCTAGCCATCACATATTATCTAAAAAAACCTAAATCTCTTCTATTAAGTATTTTCTACGATGTTTTTATTTGCGATTCTGAGTTGAATTGGAATAGATATAGGTCTTCCTATGGAAAAATCATTTCTAAATTTCATTTATTGGATCTTACTAAAGTCAGCTGAATCTTACTATGGCGAATCAATGAAAACAGAAATTCCATATACGCCTTATTTTTAGATTTACTCGAGTTTTTTTTAATTATTGCAACTATACTTTTAGCTTTATTAATTTTAGATCTAACTTCTTCTCACCCAATCAGGAGATCCACTAAACCAATCAGCAAGATCATCATTTTTGGGATCGAAATGATTTTCAGTTTCTAAACCATCAAGGCCAAGATTCTGGATAAGTCCATTTATTCCATCTGTTTTTTGCTTACCATATCTTCTTAAGCTATTAGCTTTCTTTAGCCATGTCCATATAGTTGAATTATGTTTTGCAAACTTTTCTACATAAATTCTTTCTTCCAATGCGACAGGTTCATCTAGTGAAATCCTCTTTACAATATCCTTAAGTTTTAAACGAGTCTTGTTTGTTAGAAACATATTTATAAAAGAAGTTAATGTTTTATAAAAGTTTTTTTTATGAATGTCTTGTCAATCTTTATTTCAAGAAAAAGTATTTTTTAGGAGCTTTTCAAGGACAAATATATTTATTTAAAAACAGGTATATTCAATTGGTAAAAAAGACTACTTAATTCGATTTATATAACTTATATAAAAACGAGTTCCATATAAGTTTCTCTGCGCAATTTAAGATTTAATTTATAAAATTGAATAAGGAAATTTACATTAATATTCGATTTAAAATAAGGGCTGTTAACTCCTTATAAAGATTTATACAAAAAACATAAAAAGTTAAATCAAGTACTGACAGATATTTAAAAAATAAATACTATAAGTCTAAATAATTTTTTAGAAATTCAAATTCATGATCAAGAATTTATTCATCGCATTAGCTTTTGCATTAATGCTTATCAATCCAAGCATTTCTATAGCTGCAGAATCTCCTGTTGATGTACAAGAAATCTTCACCTCTTCAGAAAATATTGATGGAGATAACTTTAAGTATCCAAAAGGAAAAGCTGAAATGCGGTTGATTCGAGTAGAAGTTGAAAATGGAGCAACCATACCAATGCATTCGCATCCAGTACCTTTACTAGGTCATATTGAAAGTGGCGAATTAACGCTTGCTGAAAAAACTGGTATTAGTAAAACCTTTAAGGAGGGGGATTCATTTGTTCTCTCAGCAAATACTCCTGCTCATACAATGGCTAATAGTGGCAATTCTTCAGCGGTTATGTGGGTTGCTGTAGCTTCAGCGGAAGGTTTACCTACTCTAAATCCTGAAGAATAAATCAACCTGATTGACAGTCAATCTAAGCTAGGGGGCAACTAGCTGCTTTTTAATAGCAAAGTACGCTATCCGCTTTAATTGATTCTTCAACTAGAACATCTGGCATAACAAACTCTGCAGTATATCCATCTAGAAGCTTCTCATCGTAACCCCTAGATTTAGCAGACATTCCTGAGACATATATGGTAATTTTTGAACTCTTTAAATTTTGAAGATGTTCGTATAAATCTCCAGTACCTTGACCAACTATTTCACCAGCTTTTTTGCAACTTAATATTTGTACTCCGTCTCCTGCTAGAAAAAGTGTTACTTTATGATCGTTTTTTTCTGCAGCAAGGGCAACCAATAAACCTAAAGTTATTTTATTTTTGGATTCTAAACCGCTGTAAATATGTACTAACACTGTATTGTCGGTAATGATAGACATTTAATCCTCCCTAAATTTTGTTTTTATATCCTAAATAAAATCTATTTTCATTAGCTGTTTTTTTATGAAACTCTTACTACTTGCACCTCTTTCTTATTGGCAGATGGCTATTAAGTATTAAAAATAAATCCTAAATATAGAAATCTTCTTCCAACCTTTTTCCATAAATGATTGCGAATACTAGATTTATACACCTCGATTTTTTGCCAATTTTCTTGCTTTTTCCTTATTTTTTCGTAAGTATGCGTATATAGGCTCTAATTTGCTCTAAAAAACTGTCACATGGGGGGTTACGATTATGGAAATTCCAGACGAAATGTTGAAAGAAATTAGAGAAAGTGGATACGATCAAGAGCTTGTATATAACTACATAAGAGAACTATTAAACAGCGATAAACAAATTAATGAAAATAACAATCTAGAGCTTATAGACAATTACCTATTAGAAAAAGATCTACAAGAACCTGCTGCTGAGATACAGATAGCAGCAGAGCTTATAGACAATTACTTATTAGATAAAAGATTTATGAGAGAGCTTGAAGATGATAAAGAATGTGATGCTGCTTAATTAGATAAAGTACCTATTTTTTCCTATTTATTTAAAGGTTATCCTTTTGAGCAAATAACAGGATTAAAACAGTGATTAAACTTGCCATCATTTTTTTACCAATTTTATTTGCAGTTATTTGGGCTGCTTTTATAGGTTTAAGAATAAATAAAGTAGAAACTAGAGATGGAAAAAGAAAATTAATTAATTACTAATTGATTGACAGTCGATCTAAAAAAGGAACCTAGCTACTGGCTAATGAACCATGTGCCATTAGTTATAGCAATGGATTTCAAGAAACCGTAAAAATGTTCACGATATGTTCACGATTTAATGGCTTCACCTTCGAGTTGGGAATTCTATAAAGAAGAACAAACTAAGATTTTATGGGTACATATTTGTACCCAAGATTTAACGGGTGTAGCTATTTCAATAAATAAATGGCGGAAGACAAGGTATCCAGAGTTCAAAATCAGAATAGTTTCTAAAAAAGAATTCGAACATATAAAAATGCAGGAGCAGCAACAACAGCAATAAAATTAATCTTTGGTAAATTTTGATGCTGAACATTTTTTCTATTCAGCTAATATAATTTCATCACATTAATGAACAAATGAATTCTGCATTTACAAAAGTCTCAAATTTGAAAGTTAACAGGGCTTCTAAAATAGCTATTACTCTAGCATCATCCACTTTCTTCTTATACGCATTAGGTCAAGCACCAATTTTTAAAAATATTCTTGCAGGTGCTTTTTCTTGTTCTGGCTAAAAAAAATGCTTGTTTACAAGAGAAGCTGAAAATCTAGAATACATACTGTTTGACAGTCGATCTAACATAGAGGGATAAAACCCTCTTTTTTTATGAACACACTAATCATTTCAACTTTTAGCTGTACATTTGAAGAATTTAAAAATGATGTAACGACATTATTTCTTGAAGAAATGTGCAAAGAGTTTGTAACTGATTATGAGTTTATAAAAGTCAATGACCACAAATCGCATTTATTAATGTACTGTACTGACTTAGAAAGATTAGGTGAAGAGATGGAATCACCTTTTGCAAAGGAATGGGATAAAAAAAATAATTGTAAGGATACCGTCTATTCGATTGAGCTTGTTGGATGATATGGTCCCAGGATTAAAGATTTAATTAATCATGATTAAATCAATATTAAGGATTCATGCAAAATATTTGAGACCGTTTACTTTGTTAATACGACAGTTCTGGTGATCGACTCGACCAAGGTTGACCAAATAGATCTTCACTAATCCATGGTCTGAAACACCAAGGTAAATTAACTTATCTAACCTTTACGGTAAGTAAGTTAAGTAATCAGAAATTAAACTTTCGGGATTAATTCTGAACTATCTTAAAAATTAAGTCGTTTGTAAAGCATGAAGAAGTGAGTATTCACTTTTACATCCAAAACTAATTTTTAAGAAAATTCTTAATCTGATTATTAAATAGATCTCCTTTCTGTCGTCACCATTAAAAAAGACCTGTAACAGGGTCTTTTTTTATTTCTTAAATTTTATTGATTTACTGTTAACCACAAATAACTAAATATTTTTATCTCACTCTTTCGCGATCAGTTAATGCTTTTTCAAAAGTAGACAAGAAAGTATATATGCTATTCAATGCAACCGACAAAAGAACTACTGATCTTCCATGTTGATTTAATTGAAGTGTTCTTTGAGTCATACTCTCAATAATCTTCGTTGTAATCGGATGGACTACCAGTTAAAGAACAAACAACTGATTCCTCTTTTTTCATTTCTTTTATTTCCATTATTGGTCTACCCATTTTCTTTAGAACATTTATATCTTCTTTAGTCTGACAGCGAGCAATTATGTTTCCTTTGTGATCAAAGCAACTGTAGTAAGTCATTTTATTAAATGAAATTTAAAGTTTATGGTTGATTTCAGTTGTAGCAACGCAACCGACTCATGACAACCATGTTTTTAATCTAAGTCAGCAATAGATTTAAATGGCTAAAAAAAAGATACCTCTTCCCGTACCTATATGTTCATCAAACCGCACACATTAGATACGCAGTATTTTGTTCAAATCAATTAAAATATATAAAACATAGAAAAATCTACGAAGGAGAATTTATGAGTGGAGATTTTGAGACTCTTGAAATTAATCAACCAAAAATTAAATATCTAAACTTAGAAGACAATACAGAATGGTTAGACAAATTAATTAATAATATTGAGGACATGAAGAACAAAATATCAAAAGATTCTTAGAAATTTAAGAAAAGAAACTTTTTATTAGATCTTTAATTTGCATGAGAAGCAATTCAAAAAAGAATTTAAATTTTGTATTTTAGGTAACCGCTTTTTTGTGAATATTATTCAGAATAAGAGTCCGACTATTTTTTTATGCAAAAAAATTTAGATGAAAATTCTTATGAAAAAAGAATTGAAAATATAGAAAAAGGAAAATCTTATTTAAAAAGCAATGGATTTTTTAAATCAAAATCAAATTTATTCGAAGACATACAAAGATTTATCTATAAAAGGTAATTTAAAAAATATTTTTTACTTTTGATTAATTAAATCTCTCCACAAGCAAGCCATCACATAAAAGAAAGAAAGACTTGAAAAGGTTAGGAGAAAAAAAGAATAGGTCAATTTTCTATAACTAAATTAGACCAAATAATCCTGCAGTAAAACCAACAGCCGAAAAGAATATGAACTCAATCAAATCTCTTGGGGCAGAGTTCATAAATAAACCGATTTGAGTCATGATTTTATGACTTGAGAGAATCTTTTAAATCAAACTTTTCAGCTTTTTCAGTTTGACATTCAGTATCATCTTCAGCGCATTTGATTTCAGCTTTTTTGTTCATGTGGCTACTACAACCGCCGGCTATAACTGGTAAAGCGGTTGTAGCCGTAAAACCAGTTAAACATGCAAAAGCGATATAGGGAAAAAGTCTTTTCATCTAATTGTTACTTTATGTAAACTTATTATGTTACATAAAAAGCTCAAGTGTGAGTAGCTGATAATTCGCGTGCACCCTATACCAACCATCACTTCGCTAAATAGAAACTTTGATGGATAATAAAAATATAAAAGATTCTGATTCTAGCAAAAATCTAGCAGATAAATTACTCCAAAGCCTTTGATACGACTGAAGAAAGTTTTTTAGCTGAAGAAAAGTGAGCCCGTCTAGTTATAACAGTGATCTCAAAGAATAATTTTCTCTCCAAACTTTTAGCGAAATTTAAATTATTTAAGAACCTAGGAGAGCTTTGCACTCCAACATTTCTTTAGTGGCAGCTGATTTATTTGATCTCAATGAAATAATATCTGCTAAAAAGTTAGCATCATCTTTTACTCCACAAAAACGTCCTGAGCCCCATGTATAAAGCCACGGTAAACCAAGAAAATACAGCCCAGGTGATTGGGTCACACCTCTTTCATGAATAGGAAAGCCAGTTCCATCAAAAACTGAAATATCTACCCAACTAAAATCACTTTTATAACCTGTACACCAAATTACTACTGCTAAGCTTTTGCATTCAATTTTAGTACCTTTGACATCTTCCGTTGGTTCCCAGCAAGGAGAATATTTCTCTTCTTTAGGAGCATCTATATTATTTTTTGAAATCCACTCATCAATACTATTTCTTATTCTGCAGTAAACAGAATCTGCTCCATCAAGATTTTTAGAAAGATCATTTGAAAATTGAATATCATTAATAGTTAACTCTTCCAGTCTTCCATGAAGATTCAACCCTTCTACAGCTCTCTTTCTAAGATCTATTTCTCTTCCGTTATCTCTTCCAGTTAAATAATGATTAGTTTTATTCCTTACACTTTTAGGATCATCGTGTTCCCCAATAGGCATTGAATAATAACCCATTCTGTCGAGCCAATCTACAACATCTCTTCCTCTATACCTTCTGGGAGATCTTGGAGCACTCCCAACGCTTAAATGAACTTCTCTTTTTTCAAAAAAAAGATCTTCAGCTATTTGACAACCTGATTGACCACTGCCAACAACTAGGACAGGTCCACATGGTAATGAATTTGCATTTTTATATTCTCTCGCATCAATTTGCAGGATATTGGTTGGTAATCTCTCAGAATGAGGATGTCGATTCGGAACATGATAAGCTCCAGTTGCTATAACAACTTGATCAGCTTCAAAATTTCCACGGTTAGTTGAAATAAAAAACTTTTCATTTTTTTTAACTAAATGTTTTACTTCAATCCCTTCAAGGATATCTGCCTTAACAAATTCAGAATATTTTTTTAAATATTTAACTATATTTTCTTTGTCCATAAACCCATTAGGGTCTTTACCAGAATATTGATAATCAGGAAGTGTGCATTGCCAATTTGGCGTCACAAGGCAGAAAGAATCCCAACGATGTTCTTTCCAAGAAAATCCAACATAATTTTTTTCTAAGATAAGAGGTTTTATCCCTTTTTTTTGAAGTGAATGAGCAATAGACAATCCCGCTTGTCCTGCACCAATAATAATTACAGAACATTTAGCAGAGATTTGATTTAGAAATTCTTCAGCCATCTTTTTCTTTAATAAACTAATCTTGTCATGTTTATGAATTTTAATTTGTTATAAAACTCACTAAAAAGTTTTTTTGATCTGAAATCTTAAGTTAATCAATTTAGTGATATCGGTTACATTCTTTCGGGAAATCAAATCAGAAAATATCAAAAGTTTTTTAAAAAAATTTCATGCCATCTGTAACTCGTCCCGCTAATCAGCCTGGAGAATTCTTAGTTGATTATGAAGAAAAAGTATTCCCAGATGTTAAAGCCGAACCAGGTGAGAAAGCCTTACTAACTTTTCATACTGTTGCTTTTGAGGGATCTATTGGTCTTGTTAATCTTTTACAAGCTAGTCGTCTTATAAATAAGGGTTTTGAAACTTCAATATTGCTATATGGTCCAGGAGTTACTCTAGGACTACAAAGAGGCTTTCCAAAGCTTGGAGATGCAGCATTTGATGGTCATTTAAATTTTAATGCTCGCTTAGAAAAATTTATGGGTCAAGGCGGTAAGGTTTATGCTTGTCGATTTGCGTTACAAGCTTTGTACGGGCATGGGGAAGGAGCTCTTACTCCAGGGATCAAACCAATAAGTCCTTTAGATGTTCTCGATATCGTGTTAATGCATCGCAAAGAAGGAGCATTTATTTTGGATACTTGGACTCTGTAAGACATAAGCTCTAAGAAAATGACTAAAACATTTAAAGTAGCTGCTGCTCAAGTAAGACCTGTACTTTTTGACTTAAATGGCTCATTGAATAAAGTACTTTTAAAGATTCAAGAGGCAGCTACAAAAAATGTAAAATTGATAGTCTTTCCCGAAACATTCCTTCCTTACTACCCATATTTTTCATTTGTTGAGCCGCCAGTTCTCATGGGTAAATCTCATATGAAGCTATATGAGCAAGCAGTAGAAGTCCCGGGTCCAGTTACTGAAATAGTTGGGAAATCAGCTAAAAAATATAACATCCAAGTTCTTTTAGGAGTTAATGAACTTGATGGTGGAAGTTTGTACAATACTCAAATTCTTTTCAATGAAAAAGGTGAAATTGTTCTAAAAAGAAGAAAAATAACTCCTACTTTTCACGAAAGAATGATTTGGGGTCAAGGAGATGGTTCTGGTTTAGAAGTTGTAGATACTCAACTTGGCAAGATAGGATCTTTGGCTTGTTGGGAGCACTATAACCCTTTAGCTAGATTTGCCCTTATGGCTAAAGGGGAACAAATACATTGTGCTCAATTTCCAGGTTCATTAGTTGGTCCAATATTTACCGAGCAAACTGCAGTCACAATGAGACATCACGCTTTAGAAGCAGGCTGTTTTGTCATTTGCTCAACAGGTTGGCTAGATCCAGAAGATTATAAAAAAATAACGTCCGAAACCAATCTTCATAAAGCATTTCAAGGAGGATGTCACACAGCAATTATCAGTCCAGAAGGCAAGTATTTGGCAGGACCACTTGATGAAGGAGAAGGATTAGCCATAGCAGAAATTAATTTATCGCTTATTACAAAAAGGAAAAGAATGATGGATAGTGTTGGTCACTACAGTCGTCCAGATCTTCTTTCTCTAAAACTAAATACATCCCCCAATAAGGTATTTGAGATATCAAATGGAAAAGATTTCATACCAAAAGATCTAACTACAAAAGACTATTTAGAGGAAATCAATCATGTCTGAACTAAGCAAAATTATTACTGAGTTACAAGTTAATGGGATAAGTTCCACGCCTAAAAAGGGCAACAGGGGTAGGAAAGGAGGCGCTGGTCCATCCGATCATAGAGCTTTAACTATTGAAGGGAAGACTGTAATGGTTCCAGTTTATAATCACGTATCTAAAAAATCTAATTATCAACTTTCAGAGGAGCCTGACGGACAATTTATTCTCCAAAATAGTGAAGATTCAAATATCAAGGAATTATCTACCACAAAAGAACCAAGTTTTTATTCTTTAAAAACAAAAGATGGTATACCTTATAAGTCGATTGCTCTTCTTCATAGCAAGGATGTATTAGCTACAACTATTCTTCAAAAATGTATTCGTTTCAAACATAGAGAAGAATCTTGCCAGTTTTGTGCAATAGAGCAATCTTTGGAAAACGAACAAACCATCGTAAGAAAAACTCCAGATCAAATAGCTGAAGTTGCAGAAGCAGCTGTAAGACTTGATGGAATAAAGCAATTAGTAATGACAACAGGGACCCCAAACAGTAGTGATAGGGGAGCAAGAATAATGGCAGAAGCAGCAAAGGCTGTTAAGGCTAAAGTTGATATTCCAATCCAAGGTCAATGCGAACCGCCTGATAATCCAATTTGGTTTAGAAGAATGAAAGACTCAGGTGTTGATAGTTTAGGTATGCATTTAGAGGTTGTGGAGGAGAAGATAAGAAAAAAAATTCTTCCAGGCAAATCTGAAATTTCTCTTGAAAGATACTATAAAGCTTTCGAAGAAAGTGTCTCAGTGTTCGGCAGAGGAGAAGTTTCTACATATTTATTAGCTGGGCTTGGGGATAGCAAAGAATCCCTAATAAATTGCAGTAAAAAATTGATATCTATAGGAGTTTATCCTTTCATAGTTCCATTTGTGCCAATAGCAGGAACGCCTCTGGAACATCACCCCTCCCCAAGCACTGATTTCATGATTGATATTTATCAATCAGTCTCGCAATTACTAAATGAAGGCAACATAAAATCTGATGAGATGTCCGCTGGTTGTGCCAAATGCGGTGCCTGCTCAGCTTTATCACTATTTGAGAGTTAAATATTATGTTTTTTATTGACCCCTCAAGTGAGGATATCGGCAGAAGCTTTAGCTCCGCGCCTTACTATTTCACACCCTCCGTAAGATCAGGTATTGGAATTGAAGAAGAAGATTTTATGATATCTCCAAGTTCAAATTCAGAAAACTTTTCGTTTCATTTACTTGAAGATGATTCTCCCCTTATCAAAGATTACTGGGGATTACGAAAGAGAATATTTTGCGAAGAACAGAATATTTTTGCTGAATCTGACATTGATGAAATTGATCAAGATGCATACCCAATAGTTTCATTGAATTCTGGATATGGCACTAAAGAGAGAGTCGTTGGCGTAGTGAGAATTTACGAAACAGAAAAAAGACAATGGTATGGGGGGAGACTAGGTGTTGATTCTGTTTTCCGTAAATTCAACCAAATAGGAAAAGGATTGATCTGGAAAGCAGTAACTACAGCAAATGGATGGGGTTGCGATCAATTTTTAGCAACCGTTCAGATCCAAAATGTGAGTTTTTTTAGACGCCTCAAATGGAAATCAATTAAACAAATAGAAATCAAGGGAATAAAACATCACCTAATGGAAGCTGACTTAAATTATTACAAGCCTTCAAAATTAAGCAGACCAGGCTGGTATTTAGTGAAAAAGTGACCACATAAAATGTTAGATAAACTTATCAAAAAATTGCAAACACATAGTGGTATTGAATCTAAAAAAGATATTCAAAGTGCTTCAAAAACTTTCTCACATAGCCCGTTCAGCGAACTTGGTAAATCTGCAATGCTTGGAGATGATGCAGCAGTAATTCCACAACAATCAGGCTTGTTATTAATGGCTAGTGAAGGGATTAGTCCAAGCTTAGTAGAAAAAGAACCGTGGTTCGCAGGTTGGAGCAGCGTATTAGTTAATATCAGTGACATCACTGCAATGGGTGGGAAGCCCATAGCTTTAGTTAATAGTATTTGGAGTGAAAATGATTTAGAAAAACACAATAAAATTCTTTCTGGTATGAGTTTTGCCTGTGAGAAATTTAATGTCCCAATGGTGGGTGGTCACTCAAATCAAAAAAGTCCATATTTTGCTTTATCCGTCTCAATTCTTGGACTTATAGAAGGTCCTATTCTTTCTTCAAGGTTCGCAGATTCTGGAGATGAATTATGGATAATAGCGAATAAAGATGGATATTTTTTTAAAGATTATCCATTCTGGGATGCGGCTACGAAAGCCTCGGCAACTTTACTTAAAAAACATTTTTCATTGATACCGTTTCTTGCAAAAAAAAATATTATTCATGCAGCCAAAGACATTAGCATGGGAGGTATTACAGGTACTGCAGTTATGTTTGCTGAATCTGCAGGAAAAAAAATTATAATTGATATTGAAAAAATTGAACGCCCTAAAGGAGTACCAGAATTTGAATGGCTTACATGTTTCCCAAGCTATGGTTTTCTTTGTGCTATCAAGCCAGATAAAGCTAATTTTTTAAAGGATGCTTTAAGACCATATGATGAACTTATTTGTTGTCATATAGGCAACTTTAAAAATGGTAATAGCAGTGTTTATATCAAAAATCAAAATGGAGAAGAATTACTTTGGGAAGAGGATACTCCTCTCACTGGATTTACACATATAAATTAAATCAATAATGCTCCAATCAATTAAAATTTTCACATAAAAAACAAGGGATACTAAAAATGCCTGAAATTAATTTTCAATTAAATTTACCAGATGGTAAAAAAAAATCTCTATATTCACCCTCTACGGTAATTCTTGAATATTTAAAACCTGGAGATTCTTTAAAGATTTCAGATTTTAAGTCTCTTGCAATTCAAGCTTTGCATGAGGCTTCCGAAAAAGTAAGAGCAAAATATGGTTTTGCATGCACTAGAACTTTAGAAGAGGAAGAAAAAATACTAAGTTGGATTTCTAATTATGATCCTGACCAACTTATTTCAATATCAAAGGAATAAGCTATTAAGAATTAGTTCTACTTAAAAAATAGAAGATTTAATGAAACGTTTCCTACTAACTCCTATATTTAAAACTTTTAAACGGAGAACTTTTTTCTCATCTCTTGAACAGAATAATTGCCCAGTTTATGATGCTGAGGAGATAAAAAAACAAGAACAAAAAGAAGCTATTAAAAAGTTATATCCTTAAAATTTAAACAGAAATATTAAAGTCACATTTAACGATGTAAAACCGTCATGTGTACCCCTTATACTCACCAACACTTTTATAAATGTGAACTTTCTTCGACTAATATTGTTCGATAAACTAAATAAAATGCTTTGAATTTGGCTGAATTACGAAAAAATTAACAAAATGCTATACCAGCACCATACCAGCAGCACTATTTCCCGCAAATCATAGACTATGACTGAACCTAACTACTGGCTAATGAAAAGTGAGCCTGATGCCTACAGCATAGATACTTTAAAAAATGAAGGTGTAACTTTATGGGACGGAATAAGAAATTATCAGGCTCGAAATTTTATGAGAAAAATGAATAAAGGAGATAAGGTTTTTTTCTATCATTCGAACTGTAAGCCCCCAGGTATAGTGGGACTTATGGAAGTAATTGATCTAAATATTGTTGATCCTACTCAATTTGATAAAGATTCAAAATATTTTGATCCAAAATCGAAACCTGATAACCCTAGATGGGATTGTGTAAAAGTAAAATATAAATCTAAATCAGATAGGATATTAAGCTTACCTGAATTAAAGATTTTATTTAATGAAGATGAATTATTAGTTGTAAAAAAAGGAAATAGGTTATCCATAATCCCTGTAAGAAATGATATTGCAGAATTAATACTAGAAAAAATATAAAAAATTTTTAGTCCTTAAAATTCATTGAAAACATATTGCCAATGTAGAGTCTCGTTAAATCCCTATTTTGAAATCCCTTTTGCATCAAAAATCCTGCAATAGCAGCTTGTAATATCCTGTATTGGTCCCAGTTAGGATGCTCCTCAACAAATTCTTTCATAGCTTTTTGAAGATTCTCTTGAAGTTCACATTTGAAACTTATAACGTCATCTTTATGATTTAAAACTGTTGAATTTTCGTCGTAATTTAATTCTTGCATATTGAAAAACTTGTTGAAATTTAAATCTACAAAATATAGTTTTCTCCAAAATTAATAAATCGTCAACAAGCATTATTATGAAACTGTCTCAGGTATTAGAATAATGAGAATCCAGTCATAAAGAAAGAGGTCGTGGAAATTAATTTTGCAAAAATAATTCTTACTGAAATATAAAGATTTATGTAAAATCAGAAGTTTTCCACATACTTTAGATCAATAAATATATTTTTTTTTAAAGTTGTGGAAAAGTTGTGAAAAATCTTTTTTGTGAGGGGGAAATATTTTCTAAAATTTCCAATTTTATTTATCTTTTAATCCATTGATTCCCACATGTTTTTTATTTCATAAAATAAATTTTGTGCAATTGGTATCGGCCAATACATTTCAAAGGATCTATTTTGGTCTTGGCTTTCAAAAACAAACCTTAAACTCCATTCATTTTTTTTCCCCTCTAAGCAAATATGCCAAGGTAGTTTTTCTATTTCTAAAGTGATAGATTCCTCATCCATTAGTTCATCCTTGATAACTAATAGTTGTTCATTAATTTTTAATAGTAGAAGATAGAGAGAATAGAATTCACTTTTTTGTAATTCAATTGACCAATTATCAACACCAATCAAAAAGCAAAATTTGCCTTTTTTAAAATCTCTAAGTAATCTCCATCCCTTTTGGTCTTTTACCAAAATTAGCCTGGAAGTAAATCTGGTTGATCTTGTTCATCGCTTAATTCAATAATTGACCTTTGAACAGGTTTAATAGTTGATTCCTCCAACAAGCCATCAAAGTCATCAAATCGTCTTTGTTTAGCTCTGAAAGCAATTTTGACAGTGGTTAAATATCTATTAGTTGATTTTCTTATTAAGCTTTCACCTCTCTTCGCAAGATCATTAGAATCAATTCCTGCATTATTTGATATTTTCATTAAAAAAAATTTTATTTACTATAAAATATATTTTACAGTTTATTCGACCGTTTCAAAACATAAATTACAAAAAGAACTTAATTGATTCTTACAATTTCACATGGAAGAAAATTTATCTGGAACACTTGCTATTGATTTAGGGAACACAAATACTGTAATAGCTTTTCATAATCAAAAAGATATTAATTCTATTTTAGTTGAAATACCGAACATTACATCATCTCCAGGAGTTATTCCTACAGCCGTTTGGTTCGAGGGACCTTCGAAGATTCCTAAAATTGGTCTCAGTGCTCTAAAAATGAGAGACAAATCAAATTCTGATTTGTTTTTTCATTCAAATTTTAAAAGATTAATTGGAAATTCAATTGAAAAAATAAACCAAAAAAATATTTTAAACCCAAATAAATGTGGCGAAAAATTTTTTCAAATTTTATGGGCAAATATTCCTCACAAATATGAAATCAAAAGACTTGTTTTAACTGCTCCAATAGATACATATAAGGGTTATAGAAAATGGTTAGTTAACCTTTGCGAAGAAATATCCGTAGATGAAATAGCCCTAGTTGATGAGCCTACTGCTGCGAGTTTAGGTTTAAATATTCCATTTGGCTCGAAAATCATGACATTAGATGTTGGAGGAAGTACAGTCGATATGAATATAGTCAAAATAGAGGGAGGAGAAGGAAAATCTGGACCAATAGCTGAACTATTAAAATTTAAAGGTAATAATGTAAGCTCAATTTCAAAACAAAAAATAAGGTGTGCAGAAATAATTGGGAAAACAGGTTCAAAAATTGGTGGAAAAGATTTTGATCAATGGATAGTTGATTATTTTATTCCTGGTAATAATTATGTTCCTAATCTTTTAAAGGCAGAAGAAATAAAATGTAAGCTCAGTTCATCTGCAATCAAATATGAAAATAAATATCCAATAAAACTATTTACTGAACAAAATCAAGAAAAAGAATTTTACCTAAGTAAGGAAATATTTGAGAAAATACTCATTGAAAATAATCTTCTAAATCACCTTAATTCTTTACTCAAAGATTTATTAAATCAAGCAAGAGGCAAATTTTGCACTGTTGACGACTTAAATGCAATTGTTTTGGTTGGTGGAGGAACTCAAATACCATTGATTAAAGAATGGATAACAAAAACAATTCCAAAGATTCAAATAAAGTCGCCGCCTCCAATCGAATCAATAGCTTTGGGAGCTTTAGCAATGACTCCAGGGGTAAAAATTAAAGACATATTAAACAAAGGATTATCTATAAGGTTATTTAATAAAAGAGAACAAAAACACTTTTGGCATCCTATTTTCTGTAAAGGTCAAACATGGCCTACAGAAAACCCATTCAAACTAATCCTTCAAGCCAGTAATAATAATCAGAAAATATTCGAAATAATAATTGGAGAGACACAAAAAGAAAGATCATATGATGTTATTTTCGAAAATGGATTACCAAAGTTATCAGAGGTTCAAAATGAAGAAGAAATTATAAAATGGCAAAAAAAACCACTCAAAATAGTACTTGAAAATGAATCTAATATTGGGGAAGATAACTTAAAACTTTTTTTTAAAATTACGAAAAGTGCTGATTTATTAGTTAAGTGTTTTGATATTAAAGATCAATTTTTAGGAGAATATAATTTAGGAGATATCTTTTGAAAGCAAGTTATTCAATAAAAACTCCTTCTTCATTATCAACATTTTTTAAACGTAAACTAATACTTTCAATTTTACTAGTTGGCACTTTTTTACCACAAAAATCTGGTTGAATAGGCAATTCTCTATGACCTCTATCTACCATTACTAACAACATCACTCTTTGGGGTCTGCCCCATGAATATAAAGCATCCATTGCAGCTCTAATTGTTCTACCTGTATAAATCACATCATCTATTAAAAGAATTTCTTGTTTCTCAATTGGAGTTGGAATATCTGCAGCTTGTATTAGGCGAGTTCCAACTCTATTTTGATCATCTCTATAAAAAGTTGGATCAATTGTTCCTTTTGCAACTCTTAAACCTGTCCTACAGAATAATTCCTCTTCAAGAACTTCGGTCAGCTCAATTCCTCTAGTCGGGATACCAACCAATAAAAGGTTATCCAGTTTTTTGACTTTTTCAATAATTTCGGAAGTTAAACGTGAAATAGTTTTTCTAAGCTCAAATTCATTAAGTATTACGATCTTTTTTGTTTTCTTGGACATAATTTATCAATAAATAAAGGTCGTCTACTATTTTCTTAAATTAGCAAAAGCTAACTATATTAATTATAAATTGTTAAAGAGTGACGTTTGAGGCTAAATTTAAGGTTGGATCAGTTAAAAATGAATTTGATCTAAAGTATGTCAAAGATTAGCAGCAAAAATATAAAAAGATTAAGTGTTCCTCAGAGCCCTGTAGTTCTCGCAATACTAGATGGATGGGGATATCGAAAAGAAAAATCAGATAATGCTATAAATAGTGCCCACACTCCAATTATGGATTCATTGTGGAATGCTTATCCTCACACCCTTATAAGTGCCAGTGGATCTGATGTAGGCCTCCCAGATGGTCAAATGGGCAATTCAGAGGTAGGGCACCTTACCATTGGTTCGGGAAGAATAATACAACAAGAACTTGTAAGGATTTCAAATATTGTAAAAAATAATCAATTAGGCTTGGTAAATGAGTTAAAAGAGATGGCTGATTCATTAAAGAAAAATAATTCTACTTTGCATATCACGGGATTATGTTCGGATGGAGGAGTTCATAGTCATATCGATCATTTATTAGGTTTAATAAAATGGGCATCTGATAATAAAATCAAAAAAGTTGCAATACATATTATTACCGATGGAAGAGATACTCCTGCGAAAAGTGCCTCTAAATATCTAAATCAAATAGAATCATGTATAAAAAAATTTAATACAGGAGAAATAGCTTCCATATGTGGAAGATACTGGATAATGGATAGAAATCTATTATGGGATAGGACACAAAAAGCATATTCTAATTTAACTGATCCAGATATTCCAATATCAAGCATTTCCCCTCAGGATTATATAGAAAAAAGTTATTCCAAAAACATAACCGATGAATTTATAGAGCCCATACGAATGTCTGAAAACTATCTTAAAGATGGTGATAGTTTAATTTGCTTTAACTTTCGTCCAGACAGAGCAAGACAAATAGTCAAATCCCTTTCAAGCAATAACTTCTCAGACTTTGAAAGAAAAAATTATCCAAATCTAGATTTAATCACTTTTACTCAATATGATCCAAGCTTTCCCGTTAAAGTTGCGTTTCCTCCTGAATCACTTAATAATTTTATAGGTCAAATAGTATCAGAAAACGGACTTAAACAATACAGGACCGCGGAAACTGAAAAATATCCTCACGTAACATACTTTTTCAATGGAGGAGTTGAAATTCCGTTACCTGGAGAAGAGAGACATTTGATCCCATCTCCAAGAGTTGCAACTTATGATATG
The DNA here is from genome assembly GCA_003281605.1 of Prochlorococcus sp. AG-347-I06. Lineage (GTDB taxonomy): Bacteria > Cyanobacteriota > Cyanobacteriia > PCC-6307 > Cyanobiaceae > Prochlorococcus_A. Next base: position 58,204 of record QCBM01000002.1, read on the forward strand.
GAACCCGAAATGTCTGCGGAGGAACTAACTATTAGTTGCTCTAAAGCAATTAAAAGTGGGAATTATGCTTTTGTTGTAATTAATTTTGCCAATCCTGATATGGTTGGTCACACAGGCAACATGGATGCAACAGTTAAAGCTATAGAAAAAGTAGATAAGTGCGTAGGTCAAATAGTTAATGCAACTGGAGAAATGGGTGGAAGCATTCTTATTACAGCCGATCATGGTAATGCAGAGGTAATGAAAGGAGCTGAAGGAGAACCATGGACAGCACATACAACAAATAAAGTTCCACTAATTTTGATTGAGGGGGAAAAAAGAAAAATACCAAATATGGGAAATGAAATTAATTTAAGAGATAATGCTGGCTTAGCAGATATTGCTCCCACTTTATTACAATTATTAAATCTCCCAATACCAATAGAAATGACAGGCAAATCTCTTATTCAAGAAATTGAATTAAAAGGTTATAATAAGGTGGTTCAACACGTTTAAAGTTAATAAAAGTTTTAAATAATGATTGAAATTATTAGTTGGATATGGGTTTTTTCTGGAGTTCTTCTCATTCTCTTAGTTTTACTTCATAGTCCTAAAGGTGATGGAATGGGAGGAATAGCGGCAAGTGGAAGTTCCATGTTCAATAGCGCAAGTAGTGCAGAAGCCTCTCTAAACAAAATAACTTGGACTTTTTTAGTTATATTTTTATCTCTCGCAATTATTCTTAGCGCTGGTTGGATTTCATAAAAGTAAAAAAAAGGACCATTTTTTGAATGATCCTTTTTAAAAAATTTATTAAAAAACTATTGTTTAGTTAATAATCGAAGTCACCACCCATACCAGGAGCGCCTGCTGGAGCAGCTGAATCTTTTTTCTCAGGTAAATCTGCAACTATGCATTCAGTGGTAAGGACCATTCCTGCTATTGATGCTGCATTTTGTAATCCTGAACGTGTAACTTTTGCAGGATCAACTATACCAGCAGAGGACATATCTACATATTCTCCAGTAGCAGCGTTAAATCCATCATTAAATGGTTTAGTCTTAACATTTTCAGCAATCACAGCTCCATTAGAACCTGCATTCTCAGCAATTCTCATTAGAGGAGCAGTAAGTGAAGCTTCAACAATGTTAGCTCCAATTAATTCTTCTCCTTCTAAATTTTTATCAGCCCATTCTTTAAGAATTGGAGATAAATGAGCTAGAGTTGTTCCTCCTCCAGGCACAATACCCTCTTCAACAGCTGCTTTTGTTGCATTTATAGCATCCTCAAGGCGAAGCTTTTTATCCTTCATCTCAGTTTCAGTAGCAGCCCCAACCTTAATCACTGCCACACCTCCAGCTAATTTAGCGAGACGTTCTTGAAGCTTTTCTTTATCGTATGAGGAATCTGTTTCATCCATTTGCTTCTTAATTTGATCACATCTAGCTTTAACTGCTTGCTCATTACCTTCAGCTACGATAGTTGTAGTCTCTTTATTGATAGTTATTCTTCTACCAGTTCCAAGCATATCCAAGGTAGCATTCTCTAATTTCAAGCCTGCATCTTCAGTAATAAGTTGTCCATTTGTTAAAACGGCCATATCTTCAAGCATTGCTTTTCTTCTATCACCAAATCCAGGAGCTTTTACTGCAGCAACATTTAACACACCTCTTAATCTATTAACAACAAGAGTTGCCAAAGCCTCTTTTTCAATATCTTCTGCAATAATGACTAGTGGTTTGCCTGTTTTAGCTATTTGTTCCAATACGGGAACTAAATCTTGGACTAGGGCAATTTTTTTATCAGTCAGAAGGATATACGGTTCATCTAAAACAGCCTCCATTCTTTCTGTATCTGTTGCGAAGTACGGTGAAATATAGCCTTTGTCAAAGCGCATCCCCTCAGTAACCTCTAATTCAGTAGTCATTGATTTTCCTTCTTCTAAGGAGATAACGCCTTCTTTACCAACTTTATCCATAGCATTGGCAATCATTTGGCCTACTTCATCGTCATTTCCAGCAGCTATTGTTCCACATTGAGCTATAGCATTGCTATCACTAATAGGTTTGGAATTTTCCTGAATTTTACCAACTAGAAATTCAGTAGCTTTATCAATTCCTTTTTTTAAGGTAATTGCATTAGCTCCTGCAGCAACGTTTCTCAAACCTGCCTTAACCATTGCATGAGCTAAAACAGTTGCTGTTGTAGTACCATCTCCAGCTGCATCATTAGTTTTTGAAGCAGCTTGTCTAATTAAAGCAACACCCGTGTTTTCAATGTGATCCTCTAATTCGATCTCCTTAGCGATTGTGACACCATCATTAATAATTTGTGGAGCACCAAATTTTTTTTCTAGTACAACATTTCTTCCTTTTGGTCCAAGCGTTACAGCCACAGACTCAGCAAGGATATCAATTCCTCTTTCGAGCGCTCTTCGAGCTTGCTCATTGTAAATAATTCTTTTAGCCATGTTTAGGCAGTAATTTAGTAATAAGTTTTAATAATTTTGAAAAAAGAATTTTAGCTTACTACAGCTAAAATATCCTTTTCTGAGAGTAAGACATATTCATCTCCTCCCAACTTTATGTCTGTGCCAGCATATTTGCTGTACAAGACTTTGTCGCCAATACTCACTTCTGGAGTTTGTCGAGAACCATCATCATTAAGTTTGCCAGGACCAACCTGAGCAACTTCCCCAACCTGTGGTTTTTCTTTAGCTGAATCAGGCAAAAGAATGCCCCCAGCAGTTTTTTCCTCAGATGCGGAAACTTTGATAAATATTCTATCTCCCAGTGGTTTTACTGTAGAGACTGTAAGTGAAACAGCTGCCATAAATTAATGGAGTATCATGATTGAGACGCTTTGCGTCGTAAAAATGGAAAGAGAAATTCTCCATCCGTATCATCAACAACATAATCTGCAATGCGGCAATTAAACCATACTTAAACTGTGCGGGTGGCCGAACCCATTTAACGAAACGACCCATGAGGTGGTAGTATTTTCGGATTATGAGCTGTCTAAATCAGCTAATCATCACCAATCAATAAAAAATGGTAGCAACTCCATCAACTTCTTCACAAACAAAAGGCGTAGTTCGTCAGGTAATTGGCCCAGTTCTAGATGTAGAATTTCCAGCTGGAAAATTGCCCAAAATATTAAATGCTTTAAGAATTGAAGCAAAAAATCCTGCTGGACAAGATATAGCGCTCACTGCGGAGGTCCAACAGCTACTTGGTGACCATAGAGTCAGAGCAGTGGCAATGAGCGGCACAGACGGCCTTGTAAGAGGCATGGAAGCAATCGACACAGGCGCACCAATATCTGTACCTGTGGGAGAAGCAACTCTAGGACGAATATTTAATGTTTTAGGAGAACCAGTAGATGAACAAGGTCCAGTAAAAACAAAAGATACTGCTCCAATTCATAGAGCTGCGCCAAAATTAACTGACTTGGAAACTAAGCCAAAAGTTTTTGAAACTGGAATTAAAGTTATCGACCTTTTAGCGCCTTACAGACAAGGAGGAAAAGTTGGATTATTCGGAGGAGCTGGAGTTGGAAAAACAGTTCTTATTCAAGAATTAATTAATAACATTGCTAAGGAACATGGAGGAGTTTCTGTTTTTGGCGGCGTAGGGGAAAGAACAAGAGAAGGTAACGATTTATATGAAGAATTTAAAGAATCAGGCGTTATCAATGCAGATGATTTAACTCAATCAAAAGTTGCATTATGTTTTGGGCAAATGAATGAGCCACCTGGCGCAAGAATGAGAGTAGGCCTATCAGCACTTACAATGGCCGAACATTTTAGAGATGTAAATAAACAAGACGTTCTACTTTTTGTTGATAACATTTTTAGATTCGTTCAAGCAGGTTCTGAAGTATCTGCATTACTTGGAAGAATGCCTTCTGCTGTTGGATACCAACCGACTCTTGGAACTGATGTTGGTGAATTACAAGAAAGAATTACATCTACATTAGAGGGATCAATAACCTCTATTCAGGCTGTATATGTACCTGCTGATGACCTAACAGACCCAGCTCCAGCTACAACCTTTGCCCATTTAGATGCTACCACCGTGCTTGCAAGAGCTCTTGCGGCTAAAGGAATTTATCCAGCAGTTGACCCATTAGACTCCACAAGCACTATGTTACAACCATCAGTTGTAGGAGATGAGCATTACAAAACAGCTAGAGCTGTCCAATCAACTTTACAAAGATATAAAGAACTTCAAGATATTATTGCAATTCTTGGCCTAGATGAGCTTTCTGAAGAAGATAGATTAACGGTAGACAGAGCCAGAAAAATTGAAAAATTCCTTTCACAACCTTTCTTTGTAGCAGAAATATTTACAGGAATGTCTGGTAAATACGTAAAATTAGAAGATACCATTGCTGGTTTCAATATGATTTTGTCAGGCGAATTGGATGATTTGCCAGAACAGGCATTTTACTTAGTTGGTAATATTGATGAAGTCAAAGCAAAGGCTGAAAAAATAAAATCAGAAAAATAAATATTTGAATATTAATATATTTAACCTTCAATAATTTTTAAATAATGGCAATTTCCCTAAAAGTTTTAGCTCCCAATAAAAATGTTTATCAAGGCGAAGCTGAAGAAGTAATCCTTCCAAGTACTACTGGTCAACTTGGTATACTACCAGGTCATATCTCTTTAGTTACTGCTATAGATATAGGCGTTTTAAGGCTAAGAATGAATTCCCAATGGAAATCAATAGCTCTAATGGGAGGCTTCGCTGAAATCGAATCAGATGAAGTCATAGTTTTAGTAAATAATGCTGAAATTGGTTCTGAAATAAATGTTCAGAATGCTGAACAAGATCTTAAAGATGCAAAATTAGCAATAAGCAAATTTTCTGAAAATGAAAAAAATCCCGAAAAAATTAAAGCCTTGAAAGAGGTTTCGAAGGCTGAGGCTAGGATTCAAGCTGCAAAAAACTAATATTTAGGCCGTTCCACAAAATGTTACTTCGGGAAACTTTAATTTAGCTTCCTCTAATTTCTTTGTTTTACCTTCTTCTTGCCAATAATTTATTACTTCAGTAGCTTTATTCAATATTTCTACTCTTTCATTATCTGTAATCCAACCTTTATTTTCTAATTCACTTTTTAATTTTTCCCAAGCATCATCTCTTGGCCAAAAATAGTAAGCCGTAAGAGGGCTTGCCCCCCCACCAACTATTTGATCGACTGCTAAAGCAACATTATCAGGTAACCACAATACTTTAATAATGAACCTTCCTTCATCAGGTTTAGGAGTATAACCAGTAGGTACTCCATCTTCATCAATTGTGGCAGCCGCCAATACAGCTGTGGCACCCATCATTCCTGAATTAGGAGAAGAATTTTTAGAGTTTGGTGCATCACTGTTTTTTTCTTTTTTTTCTTTTGAATTTTGATTTAACTTATCTGATGAGGTCATTCACTTATTTAGGTTCAATAAATAATTTATCAGTTTATGGACACATTTTGATTGATTTATTCAAAATTTCTTGATTTTAGTTATCGCTAACTTCTAAACAGAATTTTTATCTATCATGAGATACTTCATAAAAATCATAAATAGTGGCTTCCAATGAATCCCAAAGATCTTTGGGAATATCGTTTTCTTCTGCGAACATGCCAAGCTGACTAGCTAAGCTTCTTGCTTGAGAGAGTTTCGAATCATATGAATCGGACTTATTCATTTTGAGCTTTAAACTTAATAAAAAATAAATCTATTAACTTGATAAGTCAAATTTTAAAATTCTAAATCAGAAATTTCTTTTAGTGCAGCAATACTTAAAACTTCTGGGTTTGTATCTGTGACCAGGACATCGTCTTCTATTCTTATCCCTATGCCTTTCCATTTCTCATCTATAGTCGGTTGTCCATCGGGGACTGGGATCCTATCACTTATGTAGATCCCAGGTTCTACTGTAAGAATCATTCCATTCTGTAATGGCACTTCATAGTCCCCCATTCTGTATGCTCCAACATCATGAACATCTAAGCCGAGCCAATGTCCAGTTCTATGCATGTAAAGATGTTTATAAGATTGATTCTCAATTATCTCCTCAATACTGCCTGACAATAAACCAATTTCTTTTAATCCTTCTATAAGAATTGTTAAAGCTACATTATGAACATGACTAGAATTCGATCCCTTTACAGCACTTTTAATTGCATTTTTCTGCGCACTCAATACGATTTCATAGATAATCTTTTGCTCATTAGAAAATTTACCACCAATTGGAATAGTTCTTGTTATGTCTCCATTGTAATAATCAATTAGTGAGCAACCAGCATCCACTAACAATAAATCCTCCTTCTTCAAGGGTGAGTTATTTGAAGTGTAATGCAAAATACAGGCGTTATCTCCTGATGCAACAATTGAGTTATAAGCTGGTCCTCTCGCCCCTTTTTCCAGAAAAAATCCCTCTAGAAGACCCTGAATTTGTCTTTCATTTTTCTTTGATGAGATTGATTCTCTAACTAATTCATGAGCTTCCGCTGAGATTTGAATAGCCTCTCTCATTCTCTTAATTTCAAATTCACTTTTAATTAATCTCATCTCATTTAAATAAATTTCTGGAGATTTTATAGAATTTCCACCAATGCCTAATCTTGAGCGATTTTCAAGTTGTTGTGAAAAAATTTCCAGTATTATTTTCTCAACTGATGGATACTTACCAATAGAAAAAACAAGTTCGTCAGAACCATTTATATAGCCTGGGAGTAAATCTTTGAATTCGTTTATTGAGTGAGCCTTATCAGCATTAAACTCTTTTTCAGCGCCTTCTAAACCCCATCTAAAGCCATGCCAGACTTCGCTTATAACATCTTTAGGAGCAACAAACATAATAAATCTTTCTCCCTTTGGCTTATGAGATAAGAAAAGAGCGATTGCATCTGGCTCATCAAAACCAGTTAAATACCAAAAATTACTATCTTGTCTAAAAGGATATTCACAATCAGCATGATGCTTTACGAGATTAGCACCTGGGATAATAGCAGCTTTTCCATTTAATTTATTGAGGAAGATTTCTCTTCTTTCTTCAAAAACTTTATTTTCAGGATTAAACATAGATTGTGTATTGGCGTGTTTAAAAAAAAAATGGAAGAATGAATTAATACAGATTTAGTACCTAATCTATTTTAATGGAACCAAGTGTTTACGGTTTAGTTATTCTTATAGTTATTATCTTAATTGGATCTGCATGTTGTTCGGGAGTAGAAGCCGCTTTTTTAGCTGTAAATTCAATTCGAATTCTAGAGATAGCCTCTAAGCAAAAACCAAAAAGTTCTGCAAATCAACTCCTAAAACTTAGAAAACATCTTGGGAGGACATTAACTGTAATTACTATTACTAATAATGGATTTAACATAATTGGAAGTCTTATTTTAGGTGTATATGGAGCATTAGTAATTAATAGTAGTTATGGCCTAACCCTGTTTTCAATTGCTTTTTATATACTAGTTGTCTTAGTAGGAGAAGTACTACCAAAAGCTCTTGGCACAAGATTTTCAATTCAAATAGCACTATTATCTGTTCCTATCTTGCGAATATTAAATACTTTAATGAGGCCATTCTTAATATTAATTGAACAGATATTTCCTGTTATTACAGCAGAAAACGAAATTTCAACTGATGAAGAAGAAATTAGACAAATGGCAAAAATTGGAAGTCAAAAAGGTTTTATAGAGGCTGATGAGGCAGCAATGATATTTAAGGTTTTTCAATTAAATGACTTAAAAGCAAAAGACTTAATGACTCCTAGGGTATCGGCACCTTGTCTTGATGGGTCTTCAAATCTTGATGAAATTTCAAAACTTATAATGTCTGACAGCTCACCATGGTGGGTTATTTTGGGAGATAAAGTTGACAAAATACAAGGGGTAGTCAAGCGTGAAAAAATGTTGGCAGAGTTAATTAATGGGCAAAATAAAAAATTATTATCAGAAATTTGCGAACCTGTGGACTACATTCCCGAAATGATTAAAGCAGATCAATTATTAACTAAATTTGACAAGGATCATAAAGGAGTGAAAGTAGTAGTAGATGAATTTGGGGGATTCGTGGGAATTATTGGTGCAGAAGCTGTGTTATCTGTATTGGCCGGTTGGTGGAAGAATAAATTATGAAACAATTTAAAATTAAAGAAAATTATTTACTTTTAAAAAAATGGTGGGAGACTATTGATCTTAACAATTATGAAAAAAGTTTTTTTAATAGAGAAATAATTTCTTTTAATCAACAACTTTTAAGACTCAAAGAAAAAAAAATAAGAATTGGCGCATACGGTAAATCAGGTGTAGGCAAATCCTCTGTTTTAAATTCTTTATTAAAAAAAGACATATTCAAAACAGATATTATTAATGGGACCACAAAAGAAATACAATCTGAAATTTGTAATCTTAAAGATCAAACCCTCAATAGTTTAGAGTTACTTGATTCTCCAGGATTTGATTTCTGCAATATTAAATCTCAAGATAAAGTTTACTCTTACATAAATCATTCAGATCTTATTCTTTTTATAGTTTCGGGAGATTTAAATAGAAATGAGTTAAACGAAATCAAATCTTTTATAAAAGATGGAAAAAAAATTATTTTAATTTTAAACAAAATCGATCTATTTAATAAAAATGAATTAAAAGAAATAATTGAAAATATAAAGTTTAAGCTTCCAAAAGATTTAAATATTCCAATAATTATAAATAATGGAAACAATCTTAAAAATTACATAGCAAAATTAATCAATCAATATGGTGAGAGACTATTAACACTAAATTCTATTCAATTAGCTGACAAATTATTTCTGCGATTAAAAGAACAAAGATTGAAAAGAAGGCAGAAATTAGCTCAATCAACTATTGGTAAATTTTCGACTATAAAGGCATCCGCAGTAGCTCTTAATCCTTTTGTTTTTTTTGATGTTGCTGGTAGTTTTGCACTAGATAGTGCATTGATTAACGAACTAAGTAAGATTTATGGCTTAAAGTTGAAAGGTGAATCTACAAGAAAAATACTTAAAAATATATCCATTAATAATTTATGTTTGGGAGTCACTCAAGTCGGCATCAATACCTCTTTCAACCTAATTAAGAAAGTAATTCTATTAACAGCACCTTTTACTAACGGGATTTCATTATTACCTTATGGACCCATAGCAATTATTCAAGCAGCAATCGCCGTGTATTCAACAAAAATTCTTGGGAAATTAGCAGCAAAAGAGATATTTATAAGAAGCAAAGCTTCTTTTATAGAGCCTGCTATTATGATCCAAAATATGAATTTTAATGACTCAGAGATTTTTAACCATATAAATATTTATTTTTCAAATAGAAATTTTAATAATAATTTTGTTAGCATTCTGCCTTGAAACTTAAATGGAAAAAAGCATTGCATTATTTGGTACCAGTGCAGATCCACCTACCATTGGACATGAGAAAATATTAGAAGGATTATCCAAAATATATGCTCATACCATTTGTTATGTTAGTAACAATCCGAAAAAAAAGCATAAAGAGGACATCACAATCCGTAGCAAATTATTAAAAATTCTTATTGAAGATTTAGATGATTATAAAATTTTATTTAATCAAAGTGTCACTAGCAAATGGGCAGTAGAGTCGATAAAAAAATGTAAAAAAATTTATGAAATTGATAATTTAGATTTCGTTATTGGGAGTGATTTAATTCAAGATATTTTCTGCTGGAAAAATTTTGAAAAAATTATTAAAGAGGTAAGTTTTTTTATAATTTTAAGAGAAGGTTATCCTGTTGAATCAAATACTCTTAAGATGTTAGAAACTTATAATGTGAAATTTAAGATTTCATCCATAAAAATCCCAAACATTTCAAGTTCTAAGTTCAGATTAAATTTTAATTATTCTAATTTACCAACGTCTTTAATAGATTTTGTTAGAAAGAATAATTTATATGAATCCACTAAATTCGTTGAATGAAGTTTCTACTTGCTCAAATTAATCCAGTTGTTGGAGATTTAGAGGGTAATGCAAAAAAAATTCTTTATGCTGCTTCGAAAGCTAGCTCAATTTCTGCTGATTTAGTTCTTACTCCAGAATTGTCATTATGGGGATATCCAGCAAATGACTTACTTCTAAAAAATAATTTAATCAAAAATCAATATCAAATTCTTGACCAATTAGCTTTAGTTATTAATAAAAAATATGGAAACTTGAGTATCACAGTAGGGATGGCTGAGATAATAAATGATTCTTTTTTCCCAAATCTTTATAATTCTATTGCATTGCTGGAGCGGGGTGAGTGGAAAATAATTGCGCGAAAAATTATTCTTCCTACATATGAAGTATTTGATGAAAAAAGATACTTTAGATCAGAAGAAAAAGTTTCCTTATTAAAAAAAGAAATACATAATAAAACTTGGCGAATTGGCTTTACTATATGTGAGGATTTATGGGTCAACAAAAATATAGAAGGTAGAGGAATTCATAAAGAAAATCCTATTTCTGATTTAAAGAAAAAAAAAGTTGATATCTTAGTGAATTTATCGGCCTCCCCATATACCTTCAAAAAGTTAGAGCTAAGATCCAAAGTTTCCAGTTTTGCTGCTAAATATCTCCAAGTACCGCTTATATATGTAAACCAGATTGGTGCAAATGATAATTTAATTTTTGATGGAAATAGTTTTATTCTTGATAAGAATGGATCTAAAATTAAGCAATTGAAATCTTTTTCAGAAGACCTCTCAAGTTGGCATATTGAGCAAACAATACCCGAGAAAAAAGAATTTGAACAATCTGAAATATCATCAATTTTTGATGCATTAGTCCTTGGGGTTAGAGATTATGCTCAAAAATGCGGTTTTAAAACAGCTTTAATTGGACTAAGTGGTGGCATTGATTCAGCACTAGTTGCAGCAATTGCGGCAGCTGCTCTTGGCAGTAATAATATTTATTGCGTCTCAATGCCCTCCAAGTGGAGCTCATCCCATTCAAAAAGTGATGCAAAAGATTTAGCAAGGAGATTAAAAATAAATTTCAATAGCATCCCAATTGAAAACCTGATGAATTCTTTTGAAGAATCTTTTATAAAAACAATATCTTTCGAAATGGCTGAAATAACAAATCAAAATATTCAATCAAGAATCAGAGGAACACTTCTGATGGCTTTAGCAAATCAAGAAAAGCATTTATTACTTTCAACTGGAAATAAATCAGAGCTAGCTGTAGGATATTGCACACTTTATGGTGATATGAATGGGGGATTATCGGTAATTGGGGATTTATATAAAACTAATGTTTTTAAATTATGTAATTGGCTTGATAGTGAAGATTCAATTTACCATAGAAAATCATATATGTTAGATACTAGTGAAGATTTAATTGGAGAAAATATACGTACGAAAGCTCCAAGTGCCGAATTAGGTCCTGATCAATTAGATACTGATTCGCTCCCTCCTTATTCAATTTTAGATAATATTCTTAAAGGAATTATTGAAGAGAAAAAAGATTTACTACAGCTGGAAGAAGATGGTTATAAAAAAGATTTAATTTTAAAAATTATCTCGCTCATAAAAAAAGCGGAATTCAAAAGAAAGCAGGCTCCTCCAATCCTAAAACTGAGCAGCCAATCATTAGGAAGTGACTGGAGAGTTCCCATAGCAATATCTTATTAATCACCATAAAAACACTGTTGGATTTTTTTTAAAGGCCGTTTAACTGAATCAAGATTGATACCTTTTTTGATAGCAAGAATTATGCCTGCAGCTTCTAAATAATTATCCACTTCAAAAAGATTGGGATAATCATAAAACTCATTTGTCACTTTTAATGTATTTTGATTTTTTACAGAGATAATATTTAAACCTTTTTCAATCCCTGCTAGTACTGCTTCTCCACCTAGTGCTCCATAAGGAACAACAATAGATTCAATCTGATCAGGGTGAAGTGAGATTGATTCATTTTTAGCGGGCAATTCAACAATGTCAGGCGCGTTGCTTAACCCAATCAGTACTGAAGGTAAAAAGGTGTATCCTATTTCCTCTGCAGCTGCACGAGGATCTAAATTTTCATTCAATTCAATTGGATTTAAAGCAGGTGCGTGAGCACAGGGAACTTTTAAAAATTTGCTAATTAAATGACTTATAACTGCTTCGACTCCAGCAATAGGATCAACCCCTTTCCCCTCTCGATAGATATTTGTCTCTAAAGAATCTGAATCATCTGGAAATTTTGCCACAATTGCTATTGCCGAAACTCCTTTTTCTATTAAACATTTTCCAGCATCAATTAGAGCATCAGGATTTTCAATTATGCCACCACTGATTTTTGAAGAATCATGATCAATAACTATGTTTAATGGCTTTTTTGTAATCACATATGAATGAATATTAATACCTAAAGTAGAAACACATGCATCAGCAACTTGTAAATGTCTTAGTAATATTTCTTTTTCAATGGCTGAATCAAAAATTATTCCAATTTTCTGTTGCTTTACACTTTTTAAACCAATCTCTCCTTTAACAAGTCGGTCTAAACTATAACCTTCAACATAAAAAATATTTTCATCTTTTTCAGAAAGAGTGCCGCCATTCATAACATTTGGATGAGTAATTAAACATCCACTTGCCGATGCTAATAATTTAGCGGTTGGAAGTGCATCCCCAGCAAAACCTCCTACTTCACAACCAATACCAGTTGGAACAATAAATATTGTTGGTGAATTTTCCATTATTAAAAATATTTCAATTTATATTTTTTGATTAATTAAGACAGCTTTAATTTTAAGTTTTTTTGTTCCAAAAGAGTCAATAGAATTTTGAATATCAACAATTGACCATCGAATTAGATCACCTTTTTTTTCTAAAATTGCAATGATAAATTTCCTTAAATTTTTTAATTTTATTGAAACTGGCCAATCTAAATAATAATCAACTGAACTTAATTTCATTTTTGATATTTACCAAATTGATCATTATATAAATCATCTTCGACATCTTTACCAATAACAATATTCAAATCTGACTTAGGATATGCCACACATAAGAGTGCAAAGCCCTTTTCCCTTAAATCATCATTTAATCCCATCGCATCCTCTTGATCAACAGATCCTTCCAATATCATGGATGCACAATCTGTACAAACTCCTGAACAACAACTACTTGGTAAATCTATTCCATTATTTTTTGCCGCTGAAATAATATCTTGATCATCAGAACATAAAAAACTTAAAGTCTTTTGCTCAAATTGAACTTTGATATTGTATTCAGGCATATCCTAAATCTAATTACTAAACGGCTGAACCTCCTACAACTTCTAATATTTCTTGAGTAATAGCTGCTTGTCTAGCTTTGTTATAGGTTAGATTCAAAGTACTTGCTAATTCTTTAGCATTATCACTCGCATTATTCATCGCGGTCATCCTGCAAGCGAGCTCTGAAGCTGCTGACTCTTGAAGAGCTCTCAGTACCTGATTTTGTAAATATAATGGTAATAACGAATCTAGTAGTTGATCAGGACTTTGTTCAAAAACAATATCTGATGGTAATTTCTCTGAATCACTTTTTTCAATATTTGATTTTTCAACAAGCAACTTACTATCTTTTGTAGTCAACCTAAAAATTTCATCGTTTTCCTCAGCAATTCCTTGAGGGTCAAGTGGCAATAGTGTTTGAACGACAGGCGCGCAGCTAACTAGAGTAATGAATTTCGTGTAAATAATTTCCACCCTATCAGAATTTTCTGAAAGAAATTCAGCTAAAATCTCATTTGTAACTCCTTCGGAGTCCTTGACTGTGGGTACCTGTTCTAGTTCTTTGAAAGTACTTTTAATTACATATCTATCCTTTCTATTTTGAAAATATCCAATAGCTTTCTTCCCTACCAAAATTAAATTTGGCTGATAACCTTGTTTGACTAATTCTGCGTATCTTATTTCTACCTTTTTGATAATATTTGTGTTGTAACCACCGCATAAACCTCTATCCGCAGTTATACAAACCAAGGAGATACTCTTTACTTCTCTCTTGGATAATAGAGGAGAGTCGACAGCCTCAAATTTTACTCTTGATTGAATATTTTCTAAGACTCGTGCAAGTTTATCTGCAAAAGGTCTACTTTTAAGAACTTGATCTTGAGCTCTCCTAACTTTTGCAGCTGCAACAAGTCTCATAGCCTCCGTTATTTTTCTTGTATTTTTAACGGAAACGATGCGATCTCTGATCTCTTTAAGATTTGCCATAGTATCTCCTAAATAAATTTAAACTGTGGCAAGCATTGATGATTTAACTTCATTTATCACCTCTTTTAGTGTCGCTTCTAATCCATCATTTAATTTCTTTTCTTTAAGAATTTCTTCTATAAATTCCGCTTTATTTAACTTCAAGTATTCCCTAAGTTCAGTTGCAAATTTAGTAACATCTTCAACTGGAACCTCATCAATAAGGCCTTTAACTCCTGCATAAACAACTGCAACTTGTTCTGCAAGGTTCAGTGGAGAGAATTGAGGTTGCTTTAATAACTCTCTAAGTCTTTTGCCTCGTTCAAGTTGTTGCTGAGTTGCTTCATCAAGATCAGATGCAAATTGGGAAAAAGCAGCTAGTTCATCAAACTGTGCGAGTTCTAATTTTAAAGTTCCAGCAATTTTTTTAATTGCTTTTGTCTGAGCGGCTCCTCCAACACGGCTAACAGAAATACCAACATTAATAGCTGGTCTTAATCCTGAGTTAAATAAATCTGCACTCAAGAAAATTTGTCCATCTGTAATTGAAATAACATTAGTTGGGATGTAAGCTGAAACGTCCCCTGCCTGAGTTTCAATAATTGGAAGAGCTGTCATAGAACCCCCTCCCATAGCATCAGAAAGTTTTGCTGCTCTTTCTAACAATCTACTGTGTAAGTAGAAAACATCTCCTGGATAAGCCTCTCTTCCTGGTGGTCTTTTTAAAAGAAGAGACATTTGTCTATAAGCCTGAGCTTGTTTTGTTAGATCATCATAAATAACAAGTGTTGCTTTACCCTGATACATAAAATGTTCAGCAATTGCTGCACCGGTATAAGGTGCTAAGTACTGCAAAGCAGCTGGTTCTGAAGCTCCTGCACTAACTACGACTGTATAATCTAGGGCTCCTCTTTCTCTTAAGACCTCTACTATATTTGCTACTGATGCTGACTTTTGACCAATAGCTACGTAAACACAAACTACGTCTTGACCTTTTTGGTTGATTATTGTGTCAATAGCAATCGCAGATTTTCCAGTTTGTCTATCACCAATAATTAATTCTCTTTGACCTCTTCCAACAGGAATCATTGCATCAATAGATGTGATACCTGTTTGCATTGGTTCATGCACTGATCTTCTCTTGATTATTCCCGGAGCCATTTCTTCAATCAATCTAGTATCACTTGTTGGAATTTCCCCTTTCCCATCTATTGGCTGTCCGAGAGGATTAACAACTCTCCCCTGCATTGCTTCACCAACTGGAACAGATGCGATTTTACCTGTGGACTTAACGTTACTTCCTTCTTGCACACCAAGTGCCTCTCCCATTAAAACAGCTCCAACATTATCATCTTCAAGATTTAAAGCTATACCTTCGGTACCATCCTCAAATTCCAATAACTCACCTGCCATGACCTGATCTAAGCCATATATTCTTGCAATGCCATCACCGATTTGCAGAACAGTTCCTACATTGCTAACACTTACAGATTGGTCATAATCAGTTATTTGTTGTTTTAAGATTGAACTGATTTCATCAGGGCGTATAGATACCATGGATTTAAGAATTTAAGGTTGATTTAAAAGTTACTTGGAAAGAGATAAGCCAAGTTTTCTTATTTGTGAAGCAAGAGAAGCATCAATTACTTTTGATCCTACACTGGCGACGAAACCACCAATAAGAGATGGGTCGATTTTAGTTACAAGTTCTAATTTTTCTGTTCCAGCAATATTGATGATCTTTTTGGTAATTAAACCTTTCTGTTCATCAGTAAGCTCGACTGCAGAAGTAACAGTTGCTAATGCAATATTACTATTTTCTCGGTAAATCTCTAAAAACCTATCAAGAATTGAAGTAAGGATTCCAATTCTTTGCCTATCGGCCAATAATTTTAAGAAATTCAATAAAGAAGAATTAACCTTATTTGAAAAAATTTCAACAATGATTTTCTTCTTAGCATCTGTTTCTAAAATAGGAGAGGATAGTGCCTTCTCCAATTCAGGGGAATCATTTATTAATTCCAAGAGTTGTTTAACCTCAGAAACCATCTCTTCAGTTTGGGAATTTTCATTCACAACTTGTAGTAATGCCTCTGCGTATGGTGTAGTAACTGAATTTAAAAGTGGCATTAGTTCACCTCAATGTTGTTAATTGATTGAGTTACCAAATTTTCTTGTGTTTTTTTATCAAGTCGATTTGGTAGAGAATCTAACGCTTTCTTAATTGCCAGTTCAACAGCTTCTTTTCGAAGTTGAGAAATTGCTCTGGATGCTTCAGAGCTCTCATCAGAGATTGCACTTTGTTTAATTCGTGCCATCTCCTCTATAGCTTTTTTCTCACTTTCCATTCTGATTGATTCAGATCTTTTTAGGGAATCCGCTTTTATTTGAGAAGCTTTTTCTTCTGCTGAAGATAAATCTTTCTTAGCCTTTTCTAGAGCTTGAGTTGCATTTATGAGTCGATCTTCAGCATCTTTTAATTCAAGAAGGATTCCTTCTCTCCTTTTTTGAAGCATTTTACCTAGGAAACCAGGCAAAAATTTATAAAGACCGAAAACTACTACAGCCCAATTAAGGATATTAGTTTCGAATAAATTGAAATTCAATCCAAAACCTTCTGTAGCTAAAATAGTTAAATTCATTTTTCTAGAATCAATCTATTAACAATAAGTTCGCTTAGAACATCAGCCTGTTTAGAAAGTTGATCACGAGCAGCAGATGTCTGACTTTCAATTTCTAGTCTTGCTTTTTCTTTTGAAGCATTTGCTTCATTGTTAGCAAGTTCTAGTGCTTCTTTATAAAGCTTGTCAGACTCTTCCTCAGCTTCACTCACAATTCTTTGGGCTTCTGTACGAGCACTTTGAAGCTGAGTTAATAAATCAGCTTCTAATTTTTTAACCTCAGAAAGTTTATTTTTGGCCTCAATAACATTATTACTTACAAACTTTTCTCTTTTTTCTACAACATTGCCAACAGGCTTAAAAAAGAGAGAATTTAATATGTAAGTAAGCGCAACTACTTGTATCGCCATTAGTGGCAAAGTGGCATTTATATCAAATAATCCACCTTCTGTAGCACCAAAAAAATTAAAGGCCAACATATGATTCAGTTGAAGTTAAAAAAATTAAATTTTAATATTGCTAATAAGGATTAGTAGCAATATTAACTTTTAGGAAAAAGGATTCGCAAAAAGTAGTACCAAAGCCACAACCAATCCGTAAATTGTTAATGACTCCATGAAAGCGAAAGATAAAAGAAGAGTTCCTCTGATTTTACCTTCAGCTTCTGGTTGACGGGCAATACCCTCAACAGCACCTTGAGCTGCGTTACCTTGTCCAAGACCTGGGCCAATAGCACCAAGACCAACTGCTAAACCAGCAGCTACAACTGATGCAGCGGAAGTAATCGAATCCATAATTTTGAAATAAAGAGCTTAATACTTGTGATAATCTTTGTTGTCATACACGCTTGGACATCCTTTGTTTTAAGAATGGGTCTGATATTTTCAGACCTACGCGATTAGATATTTTGCCAGATTACAGACCCTTTGTAAAAGAGTCTGAATGTATCAGAAAACAGCTAATGATGTTCTTCAACAGCTTCTCCAATGTAGTAGGCAGCTAAAGTTGCGAAAATCAATGCCTGAATTGCACTAGTAAATAATCCTAGGAACATAACAGGTATTGGAAGAATTAGCGGCACTAAAAAGACTAAAACTCCAACAACAAGTTCATCAGCCAAAATATTTCCAAATAGCCTGAAAGAGAGTGATAGAGGTTTAGTAAAGTCCTCTAGAATTTTGAAAGGAAGCATAATTGGAGTTGGGTGAACATAGTATTCAAAGTATCTCCAACCCTTATTGCTTAAACCTGCATAGAAATAAGAAAGTGAAACCAATAAAGCCAAGGCTATAGTTGTATTGATATCTGCAGTTGGTGCTCCTAATTCTCCACTTGGTAACTTAATCAATCTCCAAGGAATTAAAGCTCCTCCCCAATTACTAACAAAGACGAATAAAAATAAAGTACCTATAAATGGCATCCAATCTCTATAAACTTTTTCACCTATTTGCGTCCTAGCAAGATCTCTTATGTAATCCCAAAGGAACTCAAGCAAGTTTTGAAGGCCTTTAGGATCATTTTCCATTTTTTTAGTTCCAAACGAAATAAAAACTAATAACGCTCCTAATAAAATCCAAGATGTTAAAAATACCTGCCCATGAAGTCTGATATTTCCAATCTGCCAATAAAGATGTTGGCCAACTTCTAATGCTGCAAAATTTGATGGCAAGGAATTAAAAAACATTTGTTTTGAATAAAAAAATTTACTTAAAAACGTGAAAAATAAAGAATGAGTGAAGGCTTATAAATGAAAAAACCTATCATTGCAGGAAAAATATCTAAAGATCCTAGCTTGCTCGCAAAAATAAAGAGGCAAACTGGGACTAATAGTTGCAATTTTGATACACCTGATGATTCTTTACCAAGTTTCCCTATACTCTTTGCAAGCAAACGTAGGTAAAAAATGCCGGCAATTGCACCTATAAAAATACTAAAACCAAAAGTAAATCCCAGAAAAATTCCAGTTATTGATGCTAATAAAATAGAAACAATAAAGGTAATTCCAAAAATTGTTAATTGCAATTTTGTGTATTCATCATTTTGAGAAAGCAAATTATTTATTTGATTGGCGATGCCAGAATTTCTTTCTTTGATGATCGAATTATTCAGGGATTGAGGAAATTGAACATTCTCATTAAAAGGATGCTCAAGTTTTTTTCTATTTGAGTCCACTGATGTGAACATAGTTTAGAAACCCTCTCTGAATGGTTTGAAGTAAGTATATAAACTCACGGAATCTATCACGGAGAGGTGCCTTTTAGCTAGTTTTTTTTTATAAAAAATTAATTCTTAAGATTTATGATGAACCTGTAGACCATTTTTTACTTTATTCTTCAAAAATAAAATTTAAAAAAAATATTTTTTTTAATTGCTTAAACTCTTTAAAAAGTAAATAAAAGACTTGGCAAAATCTCAATTAAACGTCTCAATAGTACATATACATCAAAAAAAATTGGAGATAAGTCAAGAAAAAATAAAATATAAAAGAATTTCTAAAAGAAAAAAAACCTCTAGTTCTAATTACAAAAAAAATATTAGCAATTTAACCGAGTCTATATTTCCCTTACCTTGGAAAATATGGCCTTATGAGTCAAAAATCCTCGTTGTCCTTATTGGAATTTGGTCAATATTAGGAATATGCGTATTAGGATCATCAAGTTGGTGGGTGGCTAGTAGAGAAATGGGAAATTGGGCTTACTTTTTAAAAAAACAAATTATTTGGACAATTCCAGGAATTGGTCTATTTTATTTCGTACTTAATACAAACATTAGAAATCTTTTAAAGTTTTCAAGAATTATTTTTTATATTTTATTATTTTTGATTTTCCTTACTAATTTTACTGGAATTACAGTTAATGGATCTTCAAGATGGCTAGTGCTTGGCAATTTACGTCTGCAGCCATCTGAATTAATTAAACCTTTTCTAATTTTAGAAGCTTCTAACCTTTTCGCTCATTGGCATCTAGTAAAAAATGATAAAAAACTAATTTCAATAATATCCTTTGGTTTATTAATTTTATTAATACTAAAACAGCCTAATTTAAGTACTGCATCATTAACTGGAATTCTTCTTTGGGTAATGGGTTTATGTGGGGGTGTAAAACTTAGCTCTCTCTTCTCATTTGCTTCGATAGGATTCATTACTGGATCTATTAGCATCCTTAATAACGAATATCAAAAACTAAGGGTTACTTCATTTATAAATCCTTGGAAAGATCAACAGGAAAATGGATTTCAATTGGTTCAGAGTTTATTAGCTATAGGTTCAGGTGGTCTATTTGGCCAGGGATTTGGACTGTCTATACAAAAACTACAGTATCTACCGTTCATGTATACAGATTTTATTTTTGCCATTTTTGCAGAAGAATTTGGTTTATTAGGGTGCACTTTATTCTTAGGATTGTTAGCAGTATTCTCTTATATAAGCCTAAGAATTAGTCTTAAGTGCAGGAACAACTATACAAAATTAGTTGCTATCGGATGTGGTGTATTGTTGACAGGTCAATCAATAATGCATATTGCTGTAGTAACTGGTTCAATGCCTACTACAGGCTTACCACTTCCTTTCATTAGTTATGGTGGCAATTCATTAATAGCGTCTTTTTTTATTGCAGGAATGTTAGTGAGATGTTCATTAGAGTCAACAGGATTCATTGGTATGATTAGTACACGAAAGACTCTTAATTAGTTAGAATTTAAAAGATTTAAGTCAAACTATCGAATCATTTAATTTAGTTATTTCAGAATTATCTCAAAAGGGTAATCTGCTTATGCAGAATGGTCTTAATAATCCTGGCCCTTTTACTATATTTTTGGTCTTCAGCGCAGGACTTTTAACGAGCCTGGGACCATGTTCATTATCAATACTTCCAGTCACAATTGCTTATATAGGGGGAACAGAGAAAAATAAATTTAAACTTATTAGTTTTTCAGGAGGAGTTGTTTTTTCACTTGTTGCACTAGGGTCTGCTAGTGGATTCTTAGGGAAAATATATGGACAAATTCCACCCTATTACAGTTCAATTGTTGCTTTGATAGCAATAATAATGGGTTTAAATTTACTAGGAATTATAAAGTTTCAGTTCCCGAATGGACCTGATTTTAAAATAATTGAAGATAAAATACCATCCTTTCTGGCGCCATTTGCTATCGGAACTACTTTTGGATTAGCCTCTTCACCTTGCATTACTCCAGTTTTAGCAACTCTTCTGGTATGGGTATCGCAAGCTAAAAACCCAACTATCTCTATTATTTTTTTATTTTTCTTTGGAATAGGCCAAGTTACTCCAGTAATCGTTGCTGGAGCCACTGCAGAAAACTTAAAAAAGTTTTTAGAGCTTAGAAAATTTAGTCAAATAATTCCAACTCTAAGTGGGATATTTTTAGTTTCCCTAGGATTATTAAATTTATTTTCAAATTGGATTTAAATGACTATTGTTAAGAATTTAATTTTCAAAATATCAAGTTTAAAATTCGCTATTTCACTTATAATATTTATAGCCATCTCAAGTGGCATAGGAACTTTCATACCTCAAGGTAGTAATCGTAAATTTTATATTGAAAGTTTCGATGAAGCTCCTATTTTTGGCTTTTTAAATGGAGAAAAAGTTTTAATACTTCAACTAGATCATATTTATACAAGCTCATGGTTTACATTTGCATTAATCCTTCTTTGCATTTCTCTAGCTGCTTGTAGTTTCAGAAGACAAATCCCTTCCTTAAAAGCTTCATTAAAATGGATTGAATATAAGAGTGAAAAAAAATTTAGCAAACTGCAATTAACTTCAAGTCACCAAATCGATGAAAATGAAGACTACATATTAAAAGCTGATTTATTGCTAAAAAAAAGAGGATGGAAAACATACAAATTTAAGAGTCATATCTCTGCAAGAAAGGGTTTAATGGGAAAAATCGGTCCTTTAGTTGTTCATATTGGATTAATAGTCTTACTTATAGGTTCAGCATATGGAAGTTTTACAAGTCAATCAAAAGAACAATATCTGTTGCCTGGAGAAAGCTTGGATCTTATAAATGAGAGCACAAACTCAAAAGCTAATATAAAATTAGTTGATTTTTCTATAGAACGAGAAAGTGATGGTATACCCAAGCAATTCATTTCAAAGCTTGATTTTTCTTCTGAAGATTCAAAATTAAATGAAATAAAAACTGCCAAAGTTAATCACCCAATAAGGTTTAAAGGATTAACTATTTATCAAGCTGATTGGGCAATATCAAATATTGTTTTAGAAATAGATAATATACTTTACCAATTACAGTTAAAGGAGATTCCTGAAATCGGCAATCAAGTTTGGGGAATTTTAATTGAACTAGGTTCAGAGACTAAAAAAAATTTTCTTTTAACTATAGATAATGAAAATGGTCCACTTAAAATTTCGAATACAGAAAATTTTTCGGGAGATAATCTCTATATAAATAACAATCCCTTAGAAGTTAATTCTTCAAAAGTATCTTTAAAAAAAATTATCCCCAGCAGTGGATTAATAATTAAAAATGATCCGTCTATACCATTTATTTACCTTTCTTTTATTTTAATAATTTTTGGAACAATAATAAGTCTCATCCCAACTAACCAACTATGGATTCTTGTAAATCAAGAATCACATAGGTTATCCATTGGAGGTCTTAGCAATAAAAATCTAGTTGGATTTAAAAAAGAATTTTTTAAATTATCAGAAGAAATAAAAAATTTTTAATTTTTTTTCTGTCCACTAAAAATATCTAACTGCATAGAAACATTCCCTCTTGGGTTAAATGCAGCATTTAAATGTATCCAGTGAGGCGAGCCCTCATTGACTAAATCATCCATAATTCTATTTACAACCTCTTCATGTGATATTTTGATATCTCTGAAATTATTAATATAAAGCTTTAAAGACTTCAACTCATATACTTTCAAATTAGGTTGATAAATAATATTTAGCTTTGCAAAATCTGGATAACCAGAAAAGGGGCACTTACATGTAAATTCAGGTAACTGAATAGAAATTTCATAAATCCTTTTTTTATTTGGATTGTCGAAACAAATTATTTTTGATTCTTCAATAATTCTTTCACCATAAAGTGGTCTTTGCGTCGAATCATCTAATTTAGCTGTACTCATTTTTAGTAGATCTTATTTATTAAACCTATATAAAAAGATCAAAATCTGCAAAATTCTCAACAGGCTTGAGTATTACAATTGAATAAGCCAAAAGATATTAAATCCCTTTTTTGTATCAAATATAACATTCATAAAGTCGGTTAAAAGGGTTATATGTGTTTAGTTCAATGAAAAATTTATGGACATTTGTTTGATAAATATCGATAACAATTCTAATAAATCACTTCAACCAAAAACTGCAATTGGAATGTTATGGCTTCAAACACACTTTGAGAATGATCAGTGGGAAGCGTTATCAAATAGTACAGTAATAATTTCTGAGGAAAATTCCAAATTATTAATTGAAGATGCCATGAATGCAGGCCTTGATATTAAATGTTTTTCTGATATTTCAATGTTGGATGTTTTCCCAAAAAACAACTAAAATAGTAATGTTCAATCTTTAATCATGAAGAAAATTGAAGCAATCATACGTCCATTTAAGCTGGAGGATGTAAAAATTGCATTAGTAAACTCTGGTATCGTTGGAATGACAGTTAGTGAAGTCAGAGGTTTTGGGAGGCAAAAAGGACAAGTTGAAAGATATAGAGGTTCCGAATTCACTGTTGAATTCCTTCAAAAACTCAAAGTAGAAGTTGTTGTAGAAGATGAAAAGGTTAATTCAGTAATTGATGCGATTGCCGAAGCAGCAAAAACTGGAGAGATCGGTGATGGGAAAATATTTATTACATCAATTGATTCTGTTGTAAGAATTAGAACTGGCGATAAAGATGAAGAAGCTCTCTAATTCAGAGTGTTTCATTAACTAAATTTTGTATATATTTTCTATTAATCCTTGGATTTGATTCGCTTCTTAACCTCATCCAAGCTAAATATTCATGATTTCCAGCAGGACCTACTAGGGGAGAAGCTATCAAATTCTTTATATTCCAATGAAAATTATTGGCCGCACAAATAACAGACTCTATAGCCTCAGTATGGTATTTAGGATTGCGAACAACACCACCTTTACTGACTTTATCTTTCCCCACCTCAAATTGGGGTTTAATTAAAAATATTCCCTCTATATAATCACCTTCTAATAAATTACTAATAGATTCAAAAACTAAACTTAGTGAAATAAAAGACAAATCAGCAACCACAAAATTTGGTAATTCATTACTTCTAGATAAAAGATCATTAGGTTTTAAATTTCGAATATTAGTTCGTTCAAAAAGTATGACTTTGGGGTTATTCCTAATCTTCCATGCAGTCTGACCATAACCAACATCTATCCCATAAACTAACTTTGCTCCTTGTTGCAATAAGCAATCAGTAAATCCCCCGGTAGAGATTCCTGCGTCAATACATATTTTATCTTTTACTTTAATTTCAAGTTTTTTAAATGCCTCCAATAATTTCTCGCCGCCCCTTGATACAAAAATGGGTTCGGAATCAATAAAAAATTCAGATCCAATTAATACTTGTTGTCCAGGTTTATCCCATACTTTTCCATTGATATCTCTAACCTTACCCGCAAGAATTAAACCTTGGGCTTTTTGACGAGTTTCACATAAACCACTTTTTAGAAGATAAAGGTCTAATCTACTTTTTCTAATCATCTATTAATCAATAAAAAAAGACTGAATAATGAACTCCTACAAGATTAAGATCCAAATTCTTTAATACCTTCCAATTTTAAATAAGAACTAAAAAATTACCCATTATTAACGAAAGGAATAAATGCAAACATTTTTATATTTAAGCTTTCTTAATTAGCCAGAAAAATGTTACATAAGAAAATAATAGTCAGGCAAATATGTTCAATGGCAAGTACATCTTTAAGGTATAGAGCAATAATTCGATTTTGGTTATAAAGTTTAAATTGATAATTAATAAAAATTGTGATCGAGCGTTACACATTACCCGAAATGGGGACAATCTGGACTGATAGCGCAAAATTCCAGAGTTGGCTTAAGGTTGAAATAGCTGCATGTGAGGCAAATTTTTCCCTGGGAAAAATTCCTGAGTGTGCCATGAAAGAAATACGTTCAAATGCAAAGTTTAATGAATCTAGAATTACAGAAATTGAGAAAGAAGTGAAACATGATGTCATAGCATTTCTTACAAGCGTTAATGAATTTGTAGGAGATTCTGGAAGATATATCCATGTTGGTATGACCAGTAGTGATGTACTTGATACTGGCTTATCTCTTCAGTTAAAAGATTCTTGCGAATTGTTATTAGAAGAAATTGAGAACCTAGAAAATGAAGTCAGATCATTAGCAAGGAAGCATAAAAATACATTAATGATTGGAAGATCTCATGCAATTCATGGAGAGCCAATTTCCTTCGGTTTTAAACTTGCTGGATGGTTAGCAGAAATAATAAGGAACAAAAAAAGATTGTTATCATTGAAAGAATCTGTCGCAGTTGGACAAATAAGTGGTGCAATGGGAACTTACGCTAATACGAATCCCAAAGTAGAACAAATAACTTGTGATTTACTCGGCTTAAAACCTGATACAGCAAGTACGCAGGTCATATCGAGAGACAGGCATGCAGAATATGTTCAAACTATTGCACTAGTTGGCGCTTCTTTAGATAGATTCGCAACTGAAATAAGAAATTTACAAAGAACTGATGTTTTAGAAGTTGAGGAGGGCTTTACAAAAGGGCAAAAAGGAAGTTCTGCCATGCCTCATAAAAGAAATCCTATTCGAAGCGAAAGAGTGAGCGGTTTAGCAAGAATTTTGAGGAGTTACGTCCTAACAGCACTGGAAAATGTTCCACTTTGGCACGAAAGAGATATAAGCCATAGTTCAAATGAACGTATCATGTTACCTGACGTATCAATCTGTTTGCATTTTATGCTCAGGGAAATGAAAGATATAGTAAGCAATTTGGAAGTTTATCCAAAAAATATGCTCAAAAATTTAAATATATATGGTGGTGTAATTTTTAGTCAGAAAGTTTTACTTTTGCTTGTAGAGAAGGGGTTGTCTAGAGAAAAAGCTTATAGCTTAGTACAAAAAAATGCGCATCAAGCGTGGAATACTGAAAATGGGAATTTCAAACAAAATATAGAGAGAGATAATGAAATAATGGATTTTATTGATCAAAGTGACTTGGAAGAATGTTTTAATCCTTCAATTCATCTCAATAATTTAAGTGTAATATGGGAGAAGTTAGGTATCTAGGATTACTGAAAACCTTCTCTAAGTTAAACCAGAGTTTTCAGAGGAATAATGACAAAAAACTTTAGGATTGAAAAAGATAGTATGGGAACAATAGAGGTTCCCATTGAAGCTTTGTGGGGCGCTCAAACACAAAGATCGATAAAAAATTTTTCTATTGGAGAAGAATTAATACCAATTGAATTAATTTATTCACTTACCCTTATTAAAAAAGCTGCTTCAATTGCGAATTACAATTTAGGGTTAATAGATAAAAGAAAAAAAGATTTGATTGTAGAGGCATGTACAGAAATACTTGATGGACTTCATGATTCGCAGTTTCCCTTAAAGGTTTGGCAAACAGGTAGTGGCACGCAAACAAATATGAATGTTAATGAGGTAATTTCAAATATTGCAGCGTTAAAAACAAATTCAGAGCTTGGGGGTCATCAACCACTTCATCCGAATGATGATGTAAATAAATCTCAGTCAACCAATGATACTTTTCCTGCTGCTATACAAATATCAGTTGTTAATGAAATAATCAAAAATTTAGTTCCAACGATAAGAGAACTCACTAAGATCCTTGATAAAAAAAGTGAGCAATGGAAAGACCTCATAAAAATAGGAAGAACCCATTTTCAAGATGCAGTTCCCCTTACTTTTGGGCAAGAAATATCAGGATGGTCCGAGCAACTTAAAGATGCTGAGAATGCAATTATTATGAGTCTGAATGAATTGTATTTCTTACCTTTGGGAGGAACTGCGGTTGGTACAGGGATTAATTGTCCAAAAGGATTTTGTGAAGAGTCTATAAAATCAATTTCCGATGATACCAATCTAATGTTCTATAAATCTAAAAATAATTTTTCTATCATGGCCTCGCATGATCGTCTTGCTCAAGTAATGAGTCAGATAAAAATATTAGCAGGTGCATTATTTAAAATTTCAAATGATATAAAAATTCTATCTTCTGGTCCAAGATCAGGAATATATGAACTAATTATTCCCAAAAATGAACCTGGAAGTTCTATTATGCCGGGTAAAGTGAATCCAACTCAATGCGAAGCCTTATCAATGGTTTGTACTCAGATAATGGGTCTTGAATATGCAGTCTCAATGGCAAATTCTAGCGGCACTTTACAGATGAATGAATATAAGCCTCTTATTGGATTTAATATTCTCACAAGTTTAAAATTACTTAAAAATGTAATAGAAAACTTCAGAATAAAATTAGTTGACGGGATGGAACCTAATCAAAAGAGAATGAAGTTAAATTTAGAAAATTCACTAATGTTAGTTACAGCCATAGTGCCAAAAGTTGGTTATGAAAAAGCAGCTGAAATTGCAAACCTTGCCTTTAAAGAATCATTAAATTTAAAAGAGGCAACAATTAAATTAGGTTATTTAAACGAAGATGAATTTGATGAAGCAATGAATATCAATTCAATGATTTGATTAAAAAAATTTAAAAATTATTGTCAATTCTTTTTGTTGCAGGATTAATATCTTCAGAGACTTTTATAAGATCATTAGATTCAGAAACTGGAAAACGATTTATAGCTTTTAATGCTAGCTTAGCTTTGCTTTTTAATTTATTACTAACACCAATACAGTATTGCACTTGAGAAAGGACATCAATTGATCTTCTGATAATCCTCACTATATCACCTTCGTCTAATGAAGTATTAAAAACCAAATCTTTCCATTTTTTTCCTCTTGCCCATTCAGAAATAATTCCAGTCAACTCAGTTTCTAAATAGATAGGAATTTCAATATGAAACTTATTTTGTTGAAAAGAGACTAATTTTCTTAAACCATCTATTTCATTAAAAACATCTAATACCTTTAAGGAAGGCTTGAAATTACACCAAAGATTAGGCCTCCTTACATCAACACATATAGCTTGAATAATTGCAGCTAACTCAGGAGGATCTAAATCGTCTAAATAACCACTAACTAAAACAAGACCAATCCATAATTCATTTTCACTTCTTATTGCACCAACTGTTTGTCCAACTTCTGTCAATTCCAAATCATTTAAACAACCAAAATGATTCAAAATTTTAATCAAATCAGTAAAAGTTCTCCAGTTATGATTTTCTTTATCATCAAGAAGTTTTTTTCTAATATTTCTTTCTTGTTCAACATCAATAATTCTTTTTCTATATTTCTTTAATTTCTTGGAGTCTCCAAATCTGTGTGCAGGATGATCAGTAACTGTTTCTTCTAAATTATTAATTTGTTGCTTTTGTGCCAAAACTTCCGTTGTCAAATCATATTGTGGAGTTCGTAAATCATTTTTTTTAGAAACTTCTAAAATTCGATCCGCATAACCCTGCGACATATCATCTCCCCTAAATACCTCTCCAGAAAAATACATCTTTGGCACTTCAAGTCCTAAGACATCAATTGCATCCAAATCATTAAAAATACTTACTATGTATGAGGGTTTTATAAGAATAAATAAATTATCAATTGTCAAACACAATAAACTCTTAATTTTTTGGGATTCATATATTTTCTTACAAATTAATCCTGGAACAATTTTTCTTTTAATTTGGGGAGCTTTTATTGAAATTAAGCTTCCATCTTTAATATATGGAAGTGCATTGGTTATCTCTTCTGATAATTTTTCTGCTGATTGTTTTTCTAAAATTTTCAAGAGTCTTCTCTCTTCTTTAAGACGATTTTTTAACTTTTCGTAGGCATCAAAATCTTTCCATGAAACGTTAGATGTAATTTTTTTTAACTCAATTAAATCCTTATCTAAATTTTCAAGAATTATATTCTCATCTGATGATTCACCTAAATATAAAAAACTACCAAAACTTCTTTTAATTAATTCTTTAGACTTCTCTAAAGTATAATTTTGTAAAAGATTAAGTACCATTCCATAGCTTGGCGTGAATTGACTTTCTAAAGCATTTGGTTTGCTTATAGCCAGTGCACTTGCTTCTTTGGCACCTTCGAATCTTGTTTGTAATGTAACAACATATCCCTGGGTATCTTTTCCTCTTCTTCCAGCTCTTCCTGACATTTGCAAAAATTCACTGCTAAACAATAATCTATGACCATCTTCTGTCCTTTTTGATAAAGAAGAAATAATAGTTGTTCTTGCGGGCATATTTATTCCTGCAGCAAGAGTTTCAGTTGCAAAAACAACTTTTATTAAACCTTGTTGAAATAATTCCTCAACCAATTCTTTCCATGCAGGCAATAATCCAGCATGATGAGATGCAATACCGCGTTTTAATGCCTCGCATTGAGATTTATCTTTAATTGCTGCCTGATTATTTTTAAGATAAACATTTAATTTTTGGGATATCATACTTGCTTCTGAATAACTTACTAAAGTTAAATCTTTTACATTCTCAATAGCCTTGTCACATCCTCTTCTACTAAAAATAAAATAAATAGCTGGCAACATATTTCGTTCAGCTAGCTTCGAGATCACAAAGCCAATTGAGGGAGACTTAGGTTGCATTATCCTGCCCACTTTCCCTCTTGTTTTCTGCCCTTTAGGAGCTCTCCAAATCTTACAGTTTGGATGAATTCCATTACCCTTATTATTTAAAAGTGGATGGAGGCCTTTAACACTACAAAAAATAAAATCAAGTGGGACTGGTCTCTTATCACTATTAATTAGTACTGTGGGCCCATGAACTTTTTCTATCCAATTTTGCAATTGATCTGCATTGGCTATTGTTGCTGATAAAGCTATTATTTGAGTTCTAGTAGGGCAATGGATTATAGTTTCTTCCCAAACTGTACCTCTT
Source organism: Prochlorococcus sp. AG-347-I06 (assembly GCA_003281605.1). Lineage (GTDB taxonomy): Bacteria > Cyanobacteriota > Cyanobacteriia > PCC-6307 > Cyanobiaceae > Prochlorococcus_A. The sequence goes on from QCBM01000002.1 coordinate 88,062, forward strand.
TGGGGGTCATTCATATAATGACATTCATCAAGAATTACAGATTCTAAATTTTCTAAGGGATCATCAAATTCATCAAATTCGCCATAAAGCATGTTCCTAAAAATCTCAGTCGTCATGACTAAGATTGGTGCTTCTCTATTTATGCTTATATCTCCGGTTAAAAGACCAACTTTATCCTCACCATATTGATTAGCAAAATCTCTAAACTTTTGGTTTGATAGGGCCTTTAAAGGTGTTGTATAAAAAACTCTGCTGTCATGAGATAAGCCTCTATATATAGCAAATTCACCTATCAATGTTTTACCCGAACCTGTTGGTGCTGTTAAAACAACAGAATTTCCGCTATTAATAGCTCGTATTGCTTCTAATTGGAAATCATCTAGCGGAAAGGGGAAATATTCCTCTAAATTAAGCAATAATTGTGATTGAAGAGAGGATGAGTTAACTTCTTAATATATGATCTATATAGATATTAATAAACAAAAAATACCTTGCAAACTTTAATAGTAAATCTAAATCTTTTTAATTAAGTCCACTTTATTTTATTTTGCCAAAATGAAAAAAGTAAAAATTCCAAAAAATAGAATCCGTAAATTAAAAACATTTTCTTTAGGTAAAAAATCCTTCGAACTTCTAAGTTTAAATTCGCAAAATAAAAAACTTATAGACTTATGCAGTAATGATTATTTTGGATTAAGCAGGGACAAGGATTTAATAAAAGCTGCTTACGAAATAAGCTTGTTAGAAGGCATTGGTTCAGGAAGCTCTAGGTTTATTACAGGTTCAAGACCAATACATAAATTATTAGAAACAGAACTTGCCAAGTGGCTTGATCAAGAGAAAGTATTACTGTTCCCAAGCGGATTTCAAGCAAATATAGCAGCTATCCAGGCTTTAGCAAACAGAAATAGTATCGTAATAGCAGATAAATTGATTCATAACTCTTTATTGGTTGGAGTCAAAGCTGCTCAAGCAAAACTAGTTCGATTCTCACACAATAATTTAAAAGATTTAGAAGATAAAATTATTAAATCTAACCCCAAAAAAAATTCCATTTTAGTTGTTGTTGAATCTCTTTATAGCATGGAGGGATCAATTGCTCCGCTGAGAGAAATAACTGAAATTTGCAAAAAAAATAGTGTTCAATTATTAGTTGACGAAGCTCATGCAATTGGGATATTGGGTCCTGAAGGCAGGGGTTTAAGTTTTAATTGTCGTTCAGATATAACTATGATTACTGGAACTTTTGGAAAAGCATTTGGAAGCGGTGGAGCTTTCATAGCTTCCAATTCAGAAATTGGAGAATATCTTATCCAAACAAGTGGTGCTTTTAGGTATACAACCGCCCTTGCGCCATCTTTGGCTGCTGGGGCACTAGAAGGTTTAAAAAAAATTTTAGAAAATAAAGAATGGGGTAATGATTTGTTATCTTCTGCGAATATATGGAAAGATGAAATTATTAAAAATTGTAATTTTCCGGTTCAGGGAGTTTCTCACATTTTATCAATTATTGTTGGCCAAGAAGAGAAAGCAATTTATCTACAAAAATATCTCGAAGAAAATGGGTTTTTAGCAATTGCGATAAGACCTCCAACTGTTCCAGTGGGGCAATCAAGAATCAGAATAACAATACGAAGAAACTTAGATTTTAATCTGCTAAATAATTTCATTGCAGTATTAAAAGAGTTTAAATGAAACAAATTATTACTCAACATGGGTGGGGACTAAATAAATATTTCTGGGATGATTATAAAGTTGATTTTTTAAATAATAATTGGCATTGGCAAGATAATGAAAGGGGCTATTTTTCGACGAATAATTATCAAGCAAAATGGATTAAAAGCGAATCTAAAAAAGAAATCAGAATGACTTTATGCCATTCATTTGGTTTTCATTTAATGCCAAAAAAAATTTTAAAAGAAGCAACTCATATTGTTCTTATAAATTCTTTTAATAATTTTCTTCCTTTAAGTAATAAGAGAAACTTTATTTTGAGGTCTCTAAAAAGAATGGAAACAAAAATCATAAAAGATGAACCTAAGGATATGTTGAAAGAATTTATATATAGATCATTTATGCCAAATCATATGAATAATAGTTTTAAAAATATCTTTTATAAAAGTCTAGAGAGTTTAAATAAAACTCTTCTTTTAAGTGATTTAAAAGAACTTTACATCAATAGAGATTTTCCAGTATTTTTAAGAAAAGATTGCAAAATTATTTTTATAAAATCAGAAAATGATTTGATTCTTGACAACGAATCAAATAATAACTTTTTAGATTTCTTAAATAAAACGCTTGAAAGGAAGCCAATTTTAATTAAATTAGCTCAACAAGGTCATTGCTTGAATAATTTAAATTTATACGAAATCTTACGTAATACACTTAACGATTGAAATGGATAGTAAAAAGTGGAATGAGAAAATACAAAATAATTTCAATGATGCTGCATATAGGTATTTAGAGCATTCAAATATTCAGAAATTTTTTGCAAAAAAGATAATTCATCTTATCAAAGAATTAAATCCCCAAAAAAAAGGTGAATGGATAGATCTAGGATCAGGACCAGGACTATTAGCAGATGAAATAGAAAAAATTTCTTCCCAAAAAGTATCCAGAATTGATTTCAGCAAGAAAATGCTTCTTGAGAATAAATTATCTAGAAAAAAAATTTTATGGGATTTGAATAATGATCTACCTTCTGAAATAAATAACTGTTCTCTATTAACATCAAACTTTTGCATACATTGGTTAAACAACCCAGAAAAAATAATAAAAAATTGGTTTAGTAAATTAACACCTGGAGGTTTTTTAATCATTTCATATCCAACAAAAGATTGTTTTCCTGAATGGAAAGATACTTGTAAAAAAATTGATATTGAATATAGTGGTCTTAATTTCCTTTGCTCTAAAGAATTATTAAAAGATTTCAGATCAACTGAAATACATTATTCAAAACAGTTTAATTATCTTGAAAATTTTGAAGATGTATATAAACTTTTTAGAAGCATTAAAAATGTAGGAGCACAATCAACAAAATGTAAACGCAAAACAGTTAAAGAGTTAAAGGAAATTCAAAAGTTTTGGCCAAAGAATTACAATAATACAGTAAACCTTTCATGGCAAATTGAGATTCAAATCATAAAGAAATTATGAGTAGTCACAAAAATATTTTCAATTTTATAATTTGTGGAACAGATACTGATATCGGGAAAACTTTAATAAGCTCTTTTTTTGTTAAAGGATTAAATTCCTTTTATTGGAAACCTATTCAAAGTGGGATTGAATCGCAAACTGATAGTCAAACTGTTGAAAAACTTGCACAAGTAAATAAAGAGAAAATAATCAAAGAAGCTTATGTCTTTACAAAACCTGTATCTCCGCATTGGGCTGCTGAAATAGATCAAAAAGCTATTAATTTTGACAAGTTGAGATTGCCAAAAGTGCAAGGCTCACTAATTATAGAAACTGCAGGTGGATTAATGGTTCCAATAACACGCAATTTTTTGCAAATAGATCAAATAAAAGAATGGAATCTTCCAGTAATACTTGTATGTAAGAGCTCACTTGGCACTCTTAACCATACCCTGCTTAGTATTGAGGCCTTAAAACGAAGAAATATTGAGATTTTAGGTTTAGTAGTCAATGGCGAAAAACACCTAGATAATCCAAAAACTCTAGTTGATTTTAGTGGTATTCCTTTAATTGCTGAATTTCCTTACATCAAAAAAATGGACGCAAATAATTTAGATATACTATGGAAAGAACTAGACATTAAGAATAAGTTGATCTCACTATTAAACTCAAAAATAAGTTAAATGAAATCTTTGGATTCAAAAACTCCAAATCAAGATTGGCACCCAAATATTTGGCCACCTTTTACGCAAATTAATAACAGCAAACCGCAGATAGAAGTAACTCATGGTAAAGATGCCCTCCTATTTACTAAAGATCCTGAAAAAGAACTAATAGATGCAATTAGTAGTTGGTGGGTAACTCTTCATGGTCATAGTAACGAATATATTGCGGATGCCATTTTTGATCAATCAAAAAAACTTGAGCAAGTTATATTCGCTGATTTCTTACATCCACAAGCAAAAAAATTATCGGAAAGACTTAGTGAATTAACAAAACTAGAAAGATTATTCTTTTCTGATAACGGTTCTACTGCAGTGGAAGTCGCTTTAAAAATTGCCTTCCAATCATGGCAAAATAGAGGAGAGACAAGAACTCAAATAGTAGCTTTTGATGGTGCCTATCATGGTGATACGTTTGGCGCAATGGCTTTAGGCGAAAGAAATATTTTTAATGAGAATTTCGATAATCTTATGTTCCCAGTTAGAAGAGTCCCATGGCCTTCAACTTGGATGAACGATGAAGAAGTAGAAAATAAAGAAAATAAGGCGATCCAAAAATTAGAAACTCTACTTAAAACTCCCACAGTTGCAGTAATCCTTGAGCCACTTGTTCAAGGAGCAGGGGGGATGAATATGGTTAGGCCTCAGTTTATCAAAAAAGTTTCAGAAATTATAAAAAATAATAATTCTTTGTTAATTGCCGATGAAGTATTGACTGGGTTTGGAAGATGTGGAACCCTTTTTGCTTTTCAAAAGGCAAAAATCATTCCTGATTTAATAAGTATTTCAAAAGGTTTAACTGGTGGATTTTTACCAATGGGAATAACTTTATGTAAAGAAAAAATTTTTCAATCCTTTATTGATGATTCCCCAAGAAAAACTTTTTGGCATGGACATAGTTTTACTGCTAATCCTTTAGGTTGTGCTGCAGCAAACGCTAGCCTTGATTTATTAGAAAAAGAACCACAAAAATACCTTTCATTTGAAGAAAAACATTTATCTTATCTAATTAAATTTAAAAACTTACCTTATATAAAGAAGGTAAGGGTATCCGGCACAATTGCTGCCTTCGATTTAGATATTGGGAACAAAAAAGGTTATTTCAATAATATTGGGAAAGAAATAAAGAGTCTTGCAATGGAGCAAGGCTTATTCATTAGGCCCCTCGGGAATGTTATTTACCTCTTGCCGCCTCTCTGTATAACAGATGATCAATTGGGGAAAAGTTACTGGATAATAAGGCAAATCTTAGACAATCTTTAGATAGAAGTTTAAGGTCCCTGCATTATTGCATTTTCAACATCTTCTCTATTAATGCAGTAGGAAAATAGTCTTTTAGTTTCTTGTCCTTCACTTTCCCATGTAACACTTAAATCTTCTTGTTCAAAAATAATAGTTGCATTCCAATTTGAAAGTAACAGATACCATTTAGATGGATTATTAATATCCTTCACAGCACCTAAATCAGTTAGCCACAATTCCAATGATTGCAGTGAATTTTGATTGATAGGTTTTTTAGAGGGATTCACAGACTTTTTTAAAAAATTATTTAATTAGCCAAAGCGGTATCGTCTCTAATTCTTTTCCAGTAAAAGAAGCAATAAAAATTGAACCAATTAAACTTATAGAAATGATGATAATTAAAAGAAACAACGAAAACAATTCTCCATTCGAAAAAGGTCTTCTATTTCCTATTAAATTTTGATTATTAGAATCGATTACTAAATTATTTAAAACTTTACTATTATTGGTAATCCTAGAGTTTTCTTTTAGTTTGTCATCATATATTTTCCTTAAATTACTATTATTTAAATGTTCATAAGCTTCAAGAACTTCTTGAAATTTACTTTTAGCAACGTCTATTTCTAATGAAGTTGTATCGGGATGCAACTCAATAGAAAGTTTACAAAATGCCTTTCTTAATTCATGATTGGATGCATTTTCATTTACACCTAAAATTTTGTAATAGGAAGTTTCTCCTTTCAAAATAATCTTTTATTAATATTGTAATTCTAATAAATTTTTACTAAATAGAATGTATCTAATAGATGGTTAAAATTCATATTTATAACGTGATGAAAAAACAAAACATTCCAGAACAAATTCTTTCCTTAATAACTGAAGAAGAAATAAATATGTTTCAAGAGTTACAAATTAAAATTAAAGAATTAAACAATAAAACCAATCTCACGAGATTAACTGATGGTGATGATTATTGGATATCTCAAGTTTTTGACAGCATTTGGCCATTTAAAGCTTTCACGAATATTAATTTTGATAATAAAAAATTTTTAGATATAGGATCAGGCTGCGGCTTCCCAGGCTTAGCCTATGCCATAACTCATCCTAATTCTGAGATATACCTAATTGATTCTTTGAAAAAGAAAACAGATGCACTAAAATTTTTAGTTGAACAGATCAATTTCAAAAACAATATTTATGTAATCAATGATCGTGTTGAGAACTTAGCCCACCAACCGTTAATGAGAAATAATTTTGATATAGCAACAACTAGAGCAGTTAGTAATCCATCAACAGTTTCAGAATATATATTACCAATGTTAAAAAAAGAAGGGTTTGGAGTTTTATTTTGTGGCAAATGGACGGATGAAGAAAGCAAAAATCTAGATAAAACTTTAGAAATATTAGAAGGGAAAGTTAAAGAAAAAAAAGAGATACTTTTACCAAGAAATAAAGGCACACGAAATATTATTCTTATTCAACAAAAAAGATTATGCCCTGAAATTTACCCAAGAAAAGTTGGCAAACCTGAAAAAAATCCATTATGAAATTATTTCTTTGATAATCTTTTAGATTTCTTATCTCCAAACTTTTCTTTTAAATTTCTCAATTTTCTTATAACTTTTTTTGGATTTATATGACCTTCTAATACTCTCAATAATTGTCCTTCAGAAACATCTACATCTAGCAAATTTGAGTTGAATCCTGGGAACCAGTGGCTTCCATTACCAAGCAATTGATATCTAGCTCTTGCATATCCCTCCATATCTAACCAATCGATTAAATTTGAAAGCCAAAGCAGAACAGGAATATTAATATTTCCCGGCGTATATTCCCAACTTGGTAAATTTCTATTCCAATTTTGATGCCATTCTAAACCTAAGGAATTAATTGATTCCTGCCTTAATCTTTTTATTATCTTAGGCACATACTTCTCAGATTCTGATAACAAAGAGACAGCTTCTAAATGCAGAGCAAAATCTGTCTCTTTTGCAATACCTACACTCAAAGTATGGACATTTTGATTTCTTAAGCAAAAAAGATCATTAAAAACTATAGGATGAAGTGGTTTACAAAATTCCAACATTTTTATTGAGGGAGTATGAAGATGCCCCCCTTTATCAGTGGGGCTTATTATGAAAACCCCAAGATCATGCTTATTGGCTAAATTAATAACCTTTGTATTTTCCTGATTAATGAAATACCAGTGCAAATTCACATAATCAAATAAGTTTGTTGATATGGCCTTTTCAATAAGAGAGGATTTTCCATGGGTTGAAAATCCTATAGATCCAATTAAATTTTCTTTTTGAAAATTCCTCAAAATATCAATGCAACCTCCATCTCGAATAGCCTGATGTAAATGTTCAGCAGTATTAATGCCATGTATTGCTAACAAATCAATTTTTTTAACTTTCAGTTTTTCAATACTTGTCATAACATCTCTCTCAAAAATTTCCGGATCACTATTTGGTGGAATCTTTGTTTGAACTATATTTGGGATTTTCTTAGTATTCTCAAAACACATACCCAATTGAACCTCAGAAGTTCCATAGTACTTGGCTGTTTCTACATGACTTAAGCCGTATTGTGTTGCAAGATCTAATATATTTTCTACTTTATTTTGTTCTTCGTATGAAACCTCAGAAAAATCTAATTGATCCCAACTTTTTTGAAATCTCATACCACCTAAAGATAAAACAGGAATCTTCAGATTAGTTCTACCAAATCTACGATATTGCATCTTTTTGATATTAGTGCTTATTCATTCTCGGTGGCTTTCCAAATGTTTGAAACATATCCCTATCAAGACTATTCTCTAAATCATCCAATTCCTCAAATTTGACCCAATGAATACAATCAACGGGGCATGTATCTATTGCTTCTTGTATAACATCAGAACTATCTCCATCTTGCCTAATAGCTCGACTTCTACCATGAAATTCATCAACAGTGAAAGTGTTCGAAGCGACGTGGACACAGTACTGACAACCAATACACCTAGCTTCATCAACCCATACAGCTTTTTCAGTTAACTTACCACCTAAGACAGGCTCCCAGCCTGTAATCTCAATTTTTTCTTCAGTCTTATGAAATGGATCCGTAAAATCCATATCTTGAAATTAGTTTTCCCACTTGGTTAAAACCAGTTCTATAGAGCCATCATTCTTATTCTTTTGTTCTACTATTTGGTATCCATCCTCTTGTGTTTTAGAAATTATTGTTTGGTAAGCATACATTTGTGTAATTTTTGAGATAAATCTTTCTACTGGAATCTCAAATTTCCATAGATCAAGGTCAGTAACTAATTCATATACATTAGAATTGTTATCCCATTTAAATCCAACTTGGGTATCACCAGGTAAATGCATACTTATGTCAACAGCTGTAAATTGACCTTTATATCCTTTGACAAACTTTTCTTCTTGATTGATACAATAACCGAAATGATTTAAAGCCTTAATTAATGGCTCTGCTTCTTTGAGCTGGGTTTTAATCGTACTAAAATGTGACATTAGATTCGTTGTTTAGTTGTTTTAAGTTTTCATTTTGGTCAGAGATGAAAGCTTCAGATGATTTATTCTTAACTGTTACTTCACCTAAAGCTTCTTCAAGATTTTTGGTAGCTTCATTGCATGAATTACCAGTAAACCCTTCAACAGTCTCTTCAACTCTTCCGTCTTGATGAATTTTGAATCTCAATGTTTTTTGAGGCATTAAATTCAAGTACTGAGTACTTTTACTTTATATAGAATAACGAAAATATTTTGTTTCAGTTGGTACAAGTTAATTAATTTTAATTTTTATATTGAATATCTAATAAATTAAATTTTTGTGTCCTGTTTTTAAAAAAAAAATAAGATTTTTAATTATAAAAACCTTGCATGCCCATTGAATCAAGGGCAGTTTTTGCTTCTTCCATAACAGATGGTTCTTTATCGAAAAGAGCTATTTTAGTACATTCATCAACGAAACTTTCTTGGAATGTGTTGTTTAATTTTTCGTACAACCTACACAATGACCAAATACAATTACTTCGCACACCTGATTCATTATCTATCTTTAAACTTATTAAAAGTTGTTCTGCTGCTAATTGAGCGTTTTCAAAAGAAACATTTCCAATTTCAGCTAATGAACTAGATGACCACAACCTTACTGCAGCAACATCATTCTTTAAAGCATTTATTAATGGTTCTAAAACAATTTGATTATCATAATTAGCTAAGCTCCATGCAGTTGCTCTTCTGACATAGGCATTATCATCAGTCTTCAAAAGACTGACAAGTTTTTGGACTGCGCTAGGACATGGATTACGACCTAAAGCATATACCGCACTCATTCTTTCAACAGGGCAAGGTTGATCGAGTAATGGTAACAAAAGGGGGAAAGACCTTTGATCTCTATACTCACAAAATATTCTTAAGCCTTGTATTCTCTCTTCTCTATTACCTTTGAGCATTTTTAAAGCTTCATCACACTCTTGAGTGATATTTAAATCTTTTGAAAAAACATCTTCATCAATTTGCTCTAAAGGATCTATTTCAATCTCTAAAGCCAATTCTCTGGCTAAAACGTCTGGATCAATTGCAATTTCAGCTAAACTTTCTTGATTAGAATCCTTATTTTTTGTCATTTTTCAGAATCTAATAATATTAATTGGTTGGAGCAGGTGACATCATATCTCCTGGCAACCAAATTCTTGCACTAACTGCAAAAAAGGCAATCCCAAAAAGTGCGACGATAGCGAAAGGTAAAATTTTTGTCTTAATAAAACCCAAAGATTCAAGATCAATTAACACAATAATAGCCTGTTAAAGAGACTTTTAAAAAAATTTTTTAGATAATATTTTCTTAGATAATATTATTAATTTCTTGCATTTTGTCTTAACTGACCGCATGCAGCATTTTTATCGAGACCTCTGCTTTTTCTCAAGCTGACAGCGATCCCATTATGAGAGAGTCTAGATTGAAATGATTGAAGATTTTTTAGACATGCTCTTTGGAATTCAACCTCATCAATTTGGTTGTACTGTATTAAATTTACATGGCATTGAAAACCTTTCAGCAAATTACTTAATTGATTAGCATGTTCTATTTTGTCGTTAACCCCACTTAGCATTAAATATTCAAAACTTACCCTCCGACCAGTATCTCTTACGTATTGCTTACAGTCTTCAATAATATTCTCTATCTCGTAGTTTTTTGCACTTGGTATTATTGTTTCTCTTATTTTTTGGTTTGGAGCATGTAGGCTTATTGCTAATGTAAATTGACAGTTGCCTAATATTTGAAAAGATTTTGCTGATAATTTATTTATCATTTTTGGAACAGCGACAGTGCTAACAGTTATCTTTCTCTGGCTAATTTTAAAATCCTCATTTATAGATCTAATTGACACGAGCAAGTCATCAATATTTAATAAGGGTTCACCCATACCCATGAAAACAATATTGGTCACTTTTCTATTCATTTCATTTTCGATAAATAAAATTTGATCTAAAATTTCACTTGCTTTTAAAGATCTCTTTAAACCTTCTTTACCAGTTGCGCAAAATTTGCAGTCCATAGGGCAACCAACTTGACTTGAGAGACAAGCAGTTAATCTTTTTTCAGTTGGTATACCAACGCACTCAATACTTTCATTATCTTCTGTAGAAAGTAATAACTTTAGAGTACCATCGTTAGCTAAGTTTCTTTCATGAATGCTTAGATCACTTACTTTAAAACCATCATCTTTTAACCTTTTTCTAAAATCTAAAGGTAAGACTTCTATTTGATCAATATTTTTCTTCTTATTTCTATAGTTATAAATCCAATTATAGATTTGGCGACCCCTAAAACCAGCCTGACCATAATCTAAAGCAACATTTTCTAGATCCTTAATACTACTTCCAAGAAGATTTTTCAAATTAGGTAGTCTTTATTTTAAAATTATTTTCACCATAACAGCAAACCATGTTTTAAGAAGAATTCTGTAAGAATAAGCGCAATAAAACCAATCATGGCAATTCTTCCGTTAAGTCTTTCATTATAAAAATGGAATCCGTAACGAGGTAATTTTCTTTTGGGGATAATTTCAGGCTTAATCATCACTTATATTTTAAAGATCTATTCTAGTCACTAAAAATAATAATAGATAATATTTATTCATCAGAAAGAAGGCCCTCCTCCTGCAATCCCTCCAATGCCGCAGGATCTGGTAATTGATCTTCAGAAAATTGATTTTCAGCATTAGGCCTTGCAAAGGCTGCAAAATTACTCGAAGAAGGATCGATTCCATGTCTGTTTCTAGTTGTCTCCAGATCTTCATCACTAGGATCATCAAGTATTGCAGTAGAGCTTACAGAAGGTGATTGTGGCATATCAACTGTATAGTCTGGCCTTAAGTTCTGCGCTCTTCTGTATCCACCAGATTCTTCTGCGAGGATATCGGGATGAGGGCCAGCCTCTGAGGATAATTCCTCAACAAAGCCGCTAAAACCAGTACCTGCAGGTATTAATCTACCAATTATAACATTTTCTTTTAAACCTCTTAACCAATCAGATTTACCTTCAATTGCAGCTTCTGTAAGAACCCTTGTTGTTTCTTGGAAAGATGCTGCTGAAATAAAGCTATCTGTGTTGAGAGAGGCTTTAGTAATCCCCAACAAAACAGGAGTAAATTCTGCTGGAGCTCCCCCTGTAATTGCCATTGCTTGATTTGTATCCTCGACTTGCCTCAACTCTATGAGTTCACCAGGCAAAAGAGTAGTATCCCCAGCATCTTCTATACGGACTTTACTTGTCATCTGTCTAACAATAACTTCAATATGCTTATCATCGATTGCTACACCCTGTGACTTATAAACATTTTGAACCTCACTTACCATACTTCTTTGAAGTTTAGATATAGATTCTCGAGCCGCGTCTATCAAGGGTTTTTGATCTTTTAAATCATTGAAATAGCAATCTAAAAGTTCATGCGGATTAATTGGACCATCAGTTAAAGATTCACCACCTGAAACTTGTTGTCCATCACTAACCATTATATTTTTTCCGATTAACAGTTGATATTCATTAACAAAGTCATCGTTTTCAATTACCGACAACGAAACTGATTCTTCATCATTACCTTTTTTTATCTGAACAATTCCAGATTTTTTACATAGAGTAGCAGAGTCTCTGGGTCTCCTAGCTTCTAATAACTCTTCTATACGAGGCAATCCCTGTACGATATCTCCAGTTTTCTGCCTCTCAAAAACAAGTAAAGCTAAACCATCTCCCCTGAGAACTAAATCACTATCTTTAACATGTAAAACCGAATCAGGAGAAACCATATAAGGCCTGCCAAGTCTTAATGTTACTGAACTATTAGAAATTTCTTCTATTTCTCCACAAGAAGTCGATTTTACAGACTTACTAATTGGATCGCCATCAACTACACGATCACCAATTTTAACTACTGCTTTATCACTTATTTTAATTTTAATTTTATCTTCTTCTCTTTCAACAATTAACCTTCTTATGGGCTCATCTTCAACAACATTTGGCAATTGAACAAATCCCTTCTCTTTACAAAGAATTTGAGTAGTAGCTATTACATCTCCTGCTTTTACTAATTGGTTATTCTTGACTTGCAGTTCTGTATGTGTTGAGCCATGACTAGAGTCAGATAAAGTATCTCTTCTTACAAGGATAGACTCCAAAATTACTAAATTTAATCTATTAATTGAAGCATCATTTTTATCTTCAATCGACTCGACGTCAATAGTCATTTGAGGAGTAGCATCAAAGCTTTCAATACTTAAGTGTGTTCTAAGTAATTCAACACCTTCAACTGATTTTATCAATTCACCATCTTTGTAGGTAAGCCTTTGTATGGCTTTTAAGCCTAAATGTGGTCCTTTTTCCTGCTTAATATGCGAAAGTTGGGGTAATTCCGCTTGGTCAGGAATAGTAAATTCTTCAACAGTTCTTAATAATAAGCCTCGACATTTAGGTGTTTCCAATTTTTGAACAAAAAGAATTTCTTTATTATCAACATCATCTAAAATCTTCTCGCCTGGATTTACAAGATTTCCTTCTTCTGTAAATCTATTCAGAACTTCTTCATCATCACACTCATGAAAAGTTCCATTTCTTACAGTTATTTCGCGAAGAATATCATTTTTTTGGGTAACAGTAACAATACCTGATGTTTGACTAAAGATATCTTTTACAACTTCTGTACCAGCTTCAATCCATTTCATATCTTCGATCATGAGAAGAGATATGTCCTTATTGATTTCATGCGTTTCTTGAGGGATCCAAAGCAATGTCCCTCCTTGACTTACCTCAAAACCATTTTTAGATGATCTTGCTTTTTTGACACTTAACCCTGGTGCATACTTTACTAAACCTCCAGTTTTTGTCCGGAACCTTTCATCTGTTAAGTCTGCTATTACTTCACCATTACTAATTTTACTTCCTGGAGAAGTATTTAAACGATAAGATGTACCATCACTAGATTCCAAATTATATATTTCACCTGAGTGGGTAGATTCTTCAATTAATTTAAAATTAGTTAAAGACATTGAAGTAGTAACAATTTGTACTTCTCTTGCATCTCCTATTGATTCTCTTAATCGAACTTGTCCGCCAAACTCACTTGATTGACTTGCTTCAGCCAAAACAGTTCCTTCATCTACAGATTTTCCAGATGAGATAACCGGTCTTGCATTAGGTGGCAAGTTATAAACATCTCCAGCTAAAACCCACAATCTACCTAATCTTTGAGCTTTTAAGGTAATATTACCCTGCCTATCTGTTACCTCCTTTGGTTGAATAACCTTGTCGTACCTAACTTGACCAGCTAAATCACAGATAACATCTTTTGTTGCTTTTTCAACACTCTTTTTCACGGTTCCAGCAGTAATTTGAGCCACAGTTATATCAGAATTAATTTCTTCACCATCTTCTACAAATAACAGCGATCCACTAGAAACTTCAATTTTTTGAGCCTTTCCAGAATTATTTCCTTGAGGAACTATCTTTAGTAAGAAATCAACTTCGGCTTGTTTAGCTTCTACGCCATGTGGGGTTCTATAACCTCTAACCTTTGCTTTTGAACTAAATTCAACTTTACCAGTGATTTTTGACCTTACTACTCCACTTTCAGCAGTGGATACACCTCCAGTATGAAAAGTTCTCATTGTCAATTGAGTTCCTGGCTCACCAATAGACTGAGCAGCAATAATTCCAACTGCCTCACCTAAATCAACCAAATGATTGTGAGCCAACGCCCATCCGTAACACCTCCTACAAACAGATCTATTAGCTTCACATGTTAACGGGGATCTTATTTTTACTTTATTTATAGATGCTTTCTCAATTTCTCCTGACAATGCAGGATCTATTGCAGTGTTTTGAGGAACAACAAGGTTTTCTTCAGCATCAAAAATATCCTCAGCGGTAAGCCTACCAAGTAGCCTCGCGCCAAACTTACCATCTTCAGCTTCAACAACTATTGATCGTTCTGTTCCACAATCTTCTTCTCTAACAATTACATCTTGAGCAACATCAACTAATCTACGAGTCAAATAACCAGAATCTGCAGTTCTTAAGGCAGTATCAACTAAACCTTTCCTTGCTCCATAAGAAGAAATTACGTATTCCGTAACAGTGAGTCCTTCTCTAAAATTGGTTCTTATTGGCAAATCAATAATTTCTCCTTGAGGATTAGCCATCAATCCCCTCATACCAACAAGTTGTCTTACCTGAGACATATTACCCCTCGCTCCTGAATTAGCCATCATCCAAACAGAATTTAAAGGATCATTTTGATTGAAATTATTTTTGACAGCATCTACCAATCTCTCATTTGTTTCGGTCCAGGTATCTATAACTTTTGTGTGCCTTTCTACTTCAGTAATTTCACCAAGTCTATAGCACTCTTCTGTAGCAGATATTTGCTCTTCAGCTTGTCCTATTAAATCTTGCTTTGCTTCGGGAACTTTTAAGTCATCTACAGAGATAGAGACAGCAGCTTGTGTAGCGTATTTAAATCCTAAGTCCTTAAGATTATCAGCCATGGCTGCAGTTACAGCAGTTCCATGAGTTTTATAAGCCCAAGATACTAAATTTTTTAAGGCTTTCTTGTCTACTACCTTATTCTTAAATGATGGTGGGGTTTTAGCGAGAGCAGGCATTGTAACTGGATTATTCTTTTTAGAGTTTTTAGTAGTTTTACGTACTCTAGATGTTTTTTTAGGTTTAGATGAAGTCATGATTTTTAAGTGAATGAAAAATGGTTTTTAAAGATTACGTTTTAGATACAGAATCGATGATGGTATAGTTCATAACTACTCTCCCAACAGTTGTCAGTACAAATCTACTTATTAAGTTATTATCAGAATCAAATCTGTCCCTTCTTAAATTCCAGATCTCTAGTCTTGAACTATCTTCTAACAATTGAGTTTTTTGTGGACTACGCATTTCGTCTTCATCCTCAACTTCTCCATTAAATCTTACCCAAATCCATTCGTGTAGGCTGAGTCTTTTATCTTCAAAAGCAAAAATAACATCTTCTAATGAAGCAAAAGTAGTCTTATTATCTCCGAATTCTGGTTTTTGATAATTCGGTTGCAGAGCAGTTAGATAATAAGATCCCAAAACCATATCTTGTGATGGAGTCACAATTGGTTCCCCGGTAGCAGGAGAAAGAATGTTATTACTGGCCAACATAAGCATGCGTGCTTCAGTTTGCGCCTCTAAAGCTAAAGGAACATGAACTGCCATTTGATCTCCATCAAAGTCAGCATTGAATGCAGGACAAACTAGAGGATGAAGTTGTATTGCTCTACCTCCAACTAATTTCGGTTCAAAAGCTTGAATTCCTAAACGATGTAGAGTAGGGGCTCTATTCAAGAGAATTGGATGGCCTTCAATAACTTCTTGAAGTACCTGCATCACTTCGTCATCAGCTTTTTGAATTAATTTTTTTGCAGCTTTAATGTTATTTACAATATTTTGTCGTATGAGTCTATGAATTACGAAAGGTTGAAAGAGCTCTATCGCCATTTCTTTTGGAAGACCACACTGATGCATTTTTAATTTTGGACCCACAACTATTACAGATCTTCCTGAATAGTCAACACGCTTTCCAAGAAGATTCTGTCTAAATCTTCCTTGCTTACCTTCAATTATGTCACTTAGGGACTTAAGAGCCCTATTATTTGCTCCAACAACAGTTCTTCCTCTCCTTCCATTATCTATAAGGGCATCAACTGCCTCCTGAAGCATTCTTTTTTCGTTTCTTACAATAATTTCAGGAGCTAAAATTTCTTGAAGCCTAGCCAGTCTATTATTTCTATTTATAACTCTTCTATATAAGTCATTTAAATCTGAAGTTGCGAATCTTCCCCCATCAAGCTGAACCATAGGTCTAAGATCAGGAGGTATAACTGGGATTGCATCTAAAACCATCCATTCTGGTTTGGCATTGGTTGCAATGAAATTATCAATAACTCTTATTCTTTTTATAAGTTTTGCCCTCTTTTGCCCTTTGCTGTTAGTAATTTCTTCTCTAAGCTCCTCAGCAACCTGATTTAAATCAAGGTCCTCAAGTAATTGCTTGAGTGCCTCTGCACCAATTCCAACAAAAGGTTCATTTTCGATAGTTGAATCTTCAGCATAAATTTCATCTTCAATTTCAAGCCATTCATCCTCAGTGAGTAATTGCTTATATTTAAGTTCTTTATGATCACCAGGGTCTAATACAACATAACAATTAAAGTAAACTATTTGCTCTACATCCCTAAGAGGAATATCCAAGAGTATCGCAACATAACTAGGTATTCCTTTCAAATACCAAACATGAGAAACTGGCGCAGCAAGTTTTATATAGCCCATCCTATGTCTTCTGACTCGACTTTCAGTCACTTCAACCCCACATCTTTCACAAACAATGCCGCGATGTCTTACCCTTTTGTACTTTCCACAATGGCATTCCCAATCTTTTGATGGCCCAAAAATCTTTTCACAAAACAAACCATCCATTTCCGGTTTAAGTGTCCTGTAATTTATAGTCTCTGGTTTGGTGACTTCACCAACTACTTGTCCATTGGGCAATGTTCTCTGCCCCCAATCCATTATTCTTTGTGGAGAAGCTATTGAAATTTTGACGTAATCAAAGTGATTTTCAGTTCTTAAGTTGCTGTTTGTCATTTTTGGCTAATTTAAATTAAAAATGGTTTCAATTTGATATTTAATCTTCCTCATATTCTGAGGTTCCGAGAGATTCGTAAGTAGGTCTTGCTGGAGTATTTCTTCTCGGATTGATATCTTGCATTAAATCTACTTCTTTTCCTTCATCTGTATAGACTCCTATATCCAAGCCTAGAGATTGTAATTCCCTCATAAGAACTTTAAATGACTCAGGAGTTCCAGGCCTAGGGATCGGTTTACCTTTTACGATTGCATTAAGCGCTTCATTTCTTCCTTGCATGTCATCAGATTTAACTGTTAACAATTCTTGCAGTGTGTAAGCGGCTCCATAAGCTTCAAGAGCCCATACTTCCATTTCTCCAAGCCTTTGTCCACCTTGCTGAGCTTTACCGCCCAATGGTTGCTGTGTAACTAGAGAGTAAGGCCCAGTAGATCTGGCATGAATTTTATCATCCACCAAATGAACTAACTTGAGGAAGTGAGAGTATCCAACAGCAACTGGCTGATCAAAAGGTTCACCTGTCCTACCATCTTTAAGTAATAACTTTCCAGGGTCATCAGGATTGTAAACCCAAGCTTTACCTGGTTGTTTTGAAGCTTCCTCTAAAAATGCTTGAACAGTTTGATGTGATTTTTCAGCTCCATACATTTCATCAAATGGTACGACTTTAACCCGGCAATTTAAGTTGGAAGCTGCCCAGCCCATAAGTAATTCAAAAACTTGACCAACATTCATCCTACTTGGAACTCCTAAAGGATTAAGAACTATATCTACAGGCGTTCCATCAGGTAAATAAGGCATATCTTCTCGGGGTAAGATTCT
This sequence comes from Prochlorococcus sp. AG-347-I06, assembly GCA_003281605.1. Lineage (GTDB taxonomy): Bacteria > Cyanobacteriota > Cyanobacteriia > PCC-6307 > Cyanobiaceae > Prochlorococcus_A. The sequence continues at coordinate 106,167 of QCBM01000002.1, forward strand.
GCTAATAATTCCTTTATTTCCATGCCTCCCGGCCATTTTGTCACCTACTTGAATTTTTCTTCTCTGAGCAACATAAACCCTGACAACCATATTTGCTCCGGGAGGTAATTCATCACCTTGTTCTCTAGTATAAATACGAACATCCAAAACCCTTCCCTTTTCAGTTTTAGGTACTCTGAGGGAGTTGTCTCTCACATCTCGAGCTTTTTCACCAAAAATAGCTCTTAATAGTTTTTCTTCCGGTGGTTGGTCTGATTCCCCTTTTGGAGTCACTTTTCCTACAAGGATATCTCCACTCTCTACAAAAGCACCAATCCTAATAATCCCCATCTCATCAAGGTTATTCAAGCTTTCTTCCGAGATATTGGGAATCTCTCTCGTTATCTCTTCAGGCCCTAACTTCGTTTGTCTTGCTTCAATTTCATATTTTTCAATATGCACTGAAGTATATAAATCATCAGTTACCATCCTCTCACTCACAAGAATTGCATCTTCGTAGTTGTAGCCCTCCCATGGCATATAAGCAATTAAAACGTTTTGGCCAAGGGCAATTTCCCCTCCTTCACATGCAGATCCATCTGCTAAAACCTGACCAGATATAACTCTATCTCCAATTTTCACTATAGGTCTTTGGTTGAGGCAAGTATCTTGATTTGATCTTTGATATTTCTGTAGATAGTGAAAATGTTCATTATCATCCTCATCTTTGATGACAATCTCATTAGCATCTACGTAAGATACAGTTCCATTAACTTTTGTTATGGGAACCATCCCCGAATCTCTAGCAACTTGAGATTCTAAACCTGTACCAACTAAAGGACGTTCTGGCCTGAGCAGTGGAACGGCTTGGCGTTGCATATTTGATCCCATTAGAGCTCTATTAGCATCATCATGTTCCAAGAAAGGAATAAGTGAAGTAGCAACTGATATGACCTGAACAGGAGAAAGCTGAACGTAATCAACTTGATGAGGAGGAACTTTTTCAAAATCTTGTCTATATCTTACTGGTATTAGATCTGCAATTATATTTCCATCCTTATCAGTTGCGACGTCTCCTGGAGCAACCCTACACTCATCTTCTAAATCAGCAGAAAGGTAAACAGGATTTCCTTCTTTGTCCACTTTACCGTTTTTGACTTCCCAAAAAGGTGTTTCAATGAAACCATATTCATTAACTCTTGCATGGGTAGCTAAAGAATTTATAAGTCCTGCATTAGGACCTTCAGGAGTCTCGATAGGACATAATCTTCCATAATGCGAAGGGTGAATATCTCTTACTGCAAAGCCGGCTCTTTCTCTAGTTAAACCTCCTGGACCTAATGCTGAAATTCTTCTCTTGTGTGTTAATTCAGCCAGAGGATTAGTTTGATCCATGAACTGGCTTAATTGACTGGATCCAAAAAATTCCTTTATAGCAGCAACTAAGGGTTTCGGATTTACCAGTTGAGCTGGAGTTAAAGAATCTGTTTCTCCTACAGTCATTCTCTCTTTAATAATTCTCTCTAAGCGATTAAGCCCAACCCTGACTTGATTTTGTAGAAGTTCTCCTACAGATCTAACCCTTCGATTACCAAGGTGGTCAATATCATCCAAACTAGCGCCGCCAATATCCAATTCTAAATTAATTAAATAATCAATTGTAGAGAGGACATCTTCATGGGTAAGTGTTCTCACATCGTTTGGTATAGTAAGTCTCAATTTATTATTTATTTTATATCTACCAACTCGGCCTAAGTCATATCTTTTGGGATCAAAAAACCTACTGTGCAAAAGCTGTTGTCCGCCCGAAACAGAGGGAGGTTCACCAGGACGTAGCTTCTTGTATAGCTCAAGTAATGCCTGGTCCTCTGAATTTATACCCTCGTCATTAGCTGACTCAATTGATCTTTCATAAAACTCAGGATGCCTAAGTTTATCGACCACATCATTATCTGAAAGGCCCATCGCTCTCATAAGAACGTGAGCATTAATTTTTCTAGTTTTGTCAACTCTGACAAATAGTAAATTATTTTTGTCAGTTTCGAATTTTAACCAAGCACCTCTATTAGGAATAACGCTAGCATTGTAGGTTCTTCGACCATTTTTATCCAGTTCATCTTTGAAATATACTCCGGGACTTCGAACAATTTGATTAACAATAACTCTTTCAGCACCATTAATGATGAAAGTTCCTCTTTCAGTCATTAATGGTAGTTCGCCAATAAATACTTCTTGTTCTTTAATTTCCCCTGTTTCTTTATTAATTAACCTGCAAGTTACATACATTTGAGATGCAAATGTAGCATCTCTTCTTTTGGCTTCCTCAACATCATGTCTAGGCCTTTTTAACCTGTACTCTTCACCGATGAAATGTAATTCTAATTTACCTGTGTAATCAGAAATTGGAGAAAAATTCTGTAGTTCTTCTATTAAACCCTTTTCCAAAAACCATTTAAAGCTTGCTCTTTGTACTTCAACTAAATCTGGTAGGTAAGTAGCTGTTTTTGCTACCTGTAAAGCGCTACTGCTCATCCAAGAAATCCTGCGATTTTGTGAGATTTACTATTTACTATTAATCTACTCAATATTTTAGTTATTTAACTTATCACTTAAATGAGATAACCATTAAATCTCGATTTCAACAAAAAATCAATTTAATTAGATGAATTAAATTTTGTTTAATGCTGAAAAATCATTAACTGTGTAAGTTAGAAGCTAAAAAATTAAGAAAAATTTCCAGTAATTCCTTATATTAACAGCTGCTCCGTCAAATTAACAAGTCAAATTTAAACAAATCTTCAGCATTCTTAGATGACTCTTTAGCAATTGTGTTAAATTCTGTAGATCTTAAATCTGCCATAAATTTTGCAATATTTTCAACAAATGCAGGTTCATTTCTTTTACCTCTATAAGGGACAGGAGCTAAGAATGGCGAATCAGTTTCGATTAAATATTTATCATTTGGGACTATTTTGGCACACTCGTGAATTTCATGTGCTTTTGGGAACGTTAATATTCCACTAAAACTGATGTAAAACCCAAGATCCAAGAATTGCTTCATTTCATTTGGAGTTCCTGTCCAACAATGAAGCACACCATCAGGACATTTCCCTTTATTAGAGAGATCACTACATATCTCAATCATTTCATTTGCAGCATCTCTGCAATGGATAATTACAGGTAATTTAAGTTCATAAGCTAACTCCATTTGCGGAATAAGTGCCTCAATTTGCTGAGTTTTATTTTGATTTTTAAAGAAATCCAAACCTAATTCCCCAATAGCTACAACTCTTCTATCTTCTTGAGCTGATTTTCTTAAAAGAGATTTTGAACTTTGTTCCCATTTTTTTGCTTCTAGAGGATGCAATCCAACTGAATAGTAAATTTCATTAAATTCATGAGATATTTTTTTTAACTTAGGAATTTCTGTTAATTCACAACAAGCATGAACTAATTTTTTTATGCCTTTTGAACGTAGCCTTAAAACAACATCTTCAAGATCTCTCTCAAAATTTTCAAATATTAAATGACAGTGTGAATCAATGAGTTCTATGTTGCTCATAATTCTTTCATGCCTTTTTACTTTGTGGTTAGAGTAGTTTTTACAAAATTATTAATTTTTGATTTTCTATTAGCTCCATTATTCTTGTGAAGAACATTTTTTTTAACTGCTTTATCAATTAAACTGAAGGCATTATTAAGGCTTGTATTGACTAAATTTTTATTTTCCTCGTTTGGTTCTTTTTTATATTTTTCACAATTTTCTAGAGTTTTTTTAGTCAAAGTTTTTACTGTAGATTTGTATGACTTATTGATTAAACGATTTCTTTCTGCAATTTGTATTCTCTTTTTTGCTGATTTGTTATTGGCCACAGAGGGTACATAAATATAAGATTTCCATCATAACAAATAAATCGACTACTAATCAATCATATATAATTTTAAAAGATTATTAAATTGGGTTTTGAGCCTTTCAATTTGAAAAAATTAAGCATATGAAGATAATAAATAATAAAACAGAAGCTATTGAAGAATTAAAAAGGATTTCTACCCGAACTAATTCAGAAAACAATAATAGGATAAATACAATTGTTGAAGAAATTCTTCAAGAGGTAAAAATTTCTGGAGATAAAGCAGTAGAAAAATATACCAAAAAATTTGATGGTTTCGATCCTAACCCTATGCAAGTGAATGCGGATCAAATCAAGAATGCATGGGATACAATTGATAGCAATTTGAAACACTCACTTGAGGAAGCTCATAAAAGAATTCAAAAATTCCATGAAAAAGAAATTCCTCAATCTTTCACAATAAAAGGTGAATATGGTGATATTGTCCAAAGAAGATGGAAACCAGTTAAAAATGCAGGTATTTATATTCCTGGAGGAAGAGCTGCTTATCCAAGTACTGTATTAATGAATGCAATTCCAGCAAAAGTTGCAGGAGTAAAAGAAATCATAATGGTATCTCCTGGGAATAAAGAAGGGGAAATAAACAAAACTGTTTTAGCTGCAGCTCACTTATCAGGTATCAATAAAGTATTTAGGATTGGAGGAGCTCAAGCAATTGGTGCATTAGCATTTGGCACAAATCAAATCAATAAAGTTGATGTTATTTCAGGTCCAGGGAATATATATGTTACGACTGCAAAAAAACTCATTTATGGCTCTACAGGAATTGATTCATTGGCTGGTCCAAGTGAAATATTAATCATTGCAGATGAAACAGCTCAAAGCACTCATATAGCATCTGATCTACTAGCGCAAGCAGAACATGATCCTTTGGCTTCGGCAATACTACTAACTACATCAAATAACCAGGCAAAAGAAGTTTTAGAAGAACTTTATAAAAAAATAGATGATCATCCAAGAAAAGAAATTTGCATGCAATCAATAAAGAATTGGGGTTCAATTGTGATTTGCGAGAATTCTGAACAATGTGTTGAACTAAGTAATAACTTCGCCCCTGAACATCTAGAAATTCTTACTGTTGAGCCAAAAAAAATTCTTGCAGGTATAGAGAATGCAGGAGCTATTTTTTTAGGAAAATGGACTCCAGAAGCTGTTGGAGATTATCTTGCTGGACCAAATCATACTTTACCGACATCAGGTAATTCTAGATTTAGCGGTTCTTTAGGGGTTGAAACTTTTATGAAAAATTCTTCAATAATAGAATTTAATGAAGAAAGTTTAAAAGTTAATAGTATTGATATTATTAATCTAGCTAAAAGTGAGGGCTTACATAGTCACGCTAACTCAGTGCAAATAAGATTTGAAGATTAGCTAGCTCTTGAGGGTGAGTAAACCACTGGAGTATTGTTTTCAATTTTACCAACTAATACTTTATCTGTAAGATCAACAAATAATCCATTTTCTAATACTCCTGGAATATTATTAATCGTCATTTCAATGTCTTTTGGATTATTAATGCCATCATCAAATAATACATCTAAGATGAGATTACCTTGGTCAGTAACAATTGGGCCAGCTTTTTTAGTAGCCATCCTTAAAGTAGAACTACCTTTCATCTCTGAGATAGCTTCCTGAACTTGCTTCCAAGCATTTGGAAGAACTTCTACAGGTAAAGGAAAAGATAGATTTAAATTTTGTACAAGTTTAGTTTCATCAACAACAATCAGCAATTTATCAGATTTAGATGCTACTAACTTTTCTCTCACATGGCATGCTCCTCCCCCTTTAATTAATTGAAATCCTGGATCAACTTCATCTGCTCCATCAATAGCTAAATCAATTTGGGATACAGAAGCTAAATCGATAAGCGGAATATTCAGTTCAAGCGCTAAAACTTCTGATTGAAAAGAAGTTGCAACACCTCTTATATTTTGGAGTTTCCCAGAACGCATTTCATCCGCAAGGCTTTTTATCATTAACGCAGCTGTAGATCCAGAACCTAATCCAAGAATCATGTCACTTTTTACTTCCCTTATTGCTGCATCAGCAACAACTTGTTTCATTTGAGTTTGTGAATCCAAAATCTTTTTCTCTGATGGTTATAGATTATTAAATTTCAATGGGAGCTTTATGTCAAACCTGGGAGGGGTTCTGGTTTGATATTTATCTGTATCTCTTTATTATCTCTCAAGATATTCAAAAGAAATACTTTTCCTATCTGAGCTTTTTCTACTTCATCTAGTAAAGTTTTAGGCTCATTTATAGAGATATTTTCGGCTGCTATTACTAAATCGCCTCTTCTTAAACCAGCTTTTTCAGCGGGGCTATTAGGTATTATCGATTGAATTAGAGCTCCGTTTCTTTCGGGTAATTGAACTAAAGAATTGGGATCTCGATTATGTTCTTTAGCAATTCTAGGATTTAAAGAAATTAGTTGTACCCCTAAATATGGATGAATAACTTCCCCATCTTTGAGTAGCTGATCAGAAACACTTTTAGCTAGATTGATGGGAATCGCAAAACCTAGACCTGCTCCAGGGCCACTTCTTACTAATGTATTTATTCCAATTACCTCGCCATTGGAATTTATGAGTGGTCCCCCAGAATTTCCTGGATTTATTGCCGCATCAGTCTGAATAAGATCCAACCTTTTATCTGAAAATCCTAAACTATTTATATCTCTATGCAGGCTGCTAACAATTCCTAAGGTAACTGTTTTTTCAAGACCATAGGGAGTACCAAGAGCTATTGCCCAGTCCCCGACTTCAAGATCTTCAGAATTTCCAAGTGGAGCAAAACCAGAATAAGCATCTTCATCAATTTTTACTAAAGCAAGATCAGTTACTGTATCAGTGCCCAAAACTTCACCATCACAAATAGATCCATCTGCCAAAGTAACTGAAACATTATCGACTCTTTCTACTACATGAGCGTTTGTAAGAACCAAACCATTCTCATTAATGATAACCCCAGAGCCTTGTCCTCTCTCCCTTTCAGGAGTAATGCCTTGCTCACCAAGTAAATCCCTCAATAAAGGGTCAAGTAAAGTAGGATCAAATTGTTGCCTCTCTACCAAACGCTCAGTGTCAATTTTTACAACTGCAGGGCCAATATTTTTAACTGCGGTTGATACAAAATTATGACTTTCAAAAGAGGTTAAAGCTAAAACTTCAGTATCTTGGAAGAAATTTAGTATGCAAAAACAAATAACAATGAATATTTGGATTAAATTAATAAATTTAATCTTGAGGTGATTCATTTAATTAATAGTTTTGAGTTTATTTAATAAATCTAATTGAAGAAAGAGATTATTGTTGTTTTTTTGTTTACATCCATAAAATGCAAATTTTTAAATTTTTCTGTAGAAAAAACTTCTTAATGTGTGAAAATAAATTTTAAATAAATTTATAAATAAATTTGAATCAAGAAAACAAAAGTAAACTAAACGCTTTATTAAAAAAAGTTGCTAATGAGCGGGATTTAGAAATCTGCGGTTTAAATATACAAACTAATCAAAAGCCAATTGTGATTGAAATAACTATAAAAAAAACTAATGGGCAGGACATTTCCTTAGATGATTGTGCGCTATTTAATACCCCAGCATCTGACGAAATAGAAAAATCAAATCTTTTTAAATGTTCATATGTGTTAGAAATTAGTAGTCAAGGGGTCAGTGATGAACTAACCTCAGAAAGAGACTTCAAAACTTTTAAAGGTTTTCCAGTTAATGTTGAGTTAAACCAAAAGAATTCAAAAATAAAATTTCTAAATGGTTTACTTTATGAAAAGTCTAAAGATTATTTAGCCATTAACATAAAAGGTAAGATTAAAAAAATCCCTTTTGATGAAGTACTAAAAATTAGTCTTTGTACATTAAAAGATTAATTATTTTCAACCATTATTAAATTTCCCATCATAGATGGCATTAGTTATTCTCCCAGGTTTAAGCAATCTCATTGAAGACATTAGTGAGGAAAAAAAGTTACCTCCTAGTATCGTGGAATTAGCCTTACGCGAAGCTTTATTAAAAGGATACGAAAAATATAGAAAAACTTTTTACATTGGAGTTAATCCAGATCCATTTGATGAAGAATATTTCAGTAATTTTGATGTTGGACTAGATCTAGATGAAGAAGGTTATAGGATATTGTCGAGTAAAATAATTGTTGAAGAAGTTGAGAGCGAAGATCATCAAATATCTCTTGTAGAAGTTAAACAAGTAGCTGAAGATGCTCAAATAGGTGACACAGTTGTTTTAGACGTTACTCCAGAAAAAGAGGATTTTGGGCGAATGGCTGCTTCAACAACAAAGCAAGTTTTAGCCCAAAAATTAAGAGATCAACAACGAAAAATGATCCAAGAAGAATTTGCGGATTTGGAAGATCCTGTTTTAACTGCACGAGTTATAAGATTTGAAAGACAATCAGTCATTATGGGAGTAAGTTCGGGCATTGGTAGACCTGAAGTAGAGGCCGAACTTCCCAAAAGAGATCAATTACCAAATGATAATTATAGAGCAAATGCAACTTTCAAAGTTTTTTTGAAAGAAGTTAGCGAAATTGCAAGAAAAGGACCGCAACTTTTTGTAAGTAGAGCAAATGCTGGTTTAGTGGTTTACTTATTTGAAAATGAAGTACCGGAAATTCAAGAAGGTACAGTGAAAATTGTTGCTGTTTCAAGAGAAGCCAACCCACCTTCAAGAGCTGTTGGGCCAAGAACAAAAGTAGCTGTTGATAGTGCCGAAGAAGAAGTGGACCCAGTTGGTGCCTGTATTGGAGCTAGAGGAGCAAGAATTCAACAAGTAGTTAATGAATTAAGAGGAGAAAAAATTGATGTTATTAAATGGTCATCTAATCCAATACAGTATATTTTAAACTCTTTAAGTCCTGCGAAAGTCGATCAAGTAAGACTTGTAGATCCAGCAGGGCAACATGCACACGTACTGGTTCCTCCTGATCAATTAAGTCTCGCAATTGGTAGAGAAGGTCAAAATGTAAGACTTGCCGCAAGATTAACTGGTTGGAAGATTGATGTTAAAAATTCACATGAATACGATCAGGAAGCAGAAGATGCTGCAGTCTCTGAATTAATCATTCAAAGAGAAGAGGAAGAGAATCTCCAGAGAGAAGCTGAACTAAGATTAGAAGCAGAACAAGCTGAGCGTGCTGCAGAAGATGCAAGATTAAGAGAGCTTTATCCCCTTCCTGAAGATGAAGAAGAATATGGAGAGGAACAATACGAAGGAGAAGAATTCACAGATAATGATCAATTAGAGAATCTTCAGGATACTGAGATATCTGCCAAAGAGGAGAAAAAACGGTGATACAACAAATCCCTGTTTTGCGTGTATGCATTTCATGTAGAAAAACATATGACAGGAAAGATCTTTTAAAGATTACTAAAGATCATAAGCAAGGCATCATGCTTCAAAAGGGAATGGGGAGATCAGCTTACATTTGCAAGTCAAAAAAATGCTACTCAGATTCAAAGATCAAAAAAAAGCTTCAAAAAGCTTTAAAAACATTTTTGGAACCTGAATTTGTTGAAATTTTTGAAAAAGAAATTTCAAGCTACAATAACTATCCCCATTAAGGGAATATAATTAAATTAAATCCTCTTCTATTTTAAAAGAGTACAAATCAGATTAAATGACTATCAGCGATAAAATCAGAATTTACGAACTTTCCAGAGACTTAAATCTGGAAAATAAAGATATATTGGATGCCGCGCAAAAACTTTCAATTTCAGTAAAAAGCCATAGCAGTTCTATAAGTGCAGAAGAGGCAAAAAAAATTAAAAATCTTATTAATCAAAAGAATTCAGATAAAAAAATACTTTCCATTAATAAACCTTCAATTAAAAAAGATAATTTCAAACAAAACAAAGAAGATAAATCTCCTCTTATTTCTTCTAAAAAAGGGACACCTCTCAAAGATAATGCAAACATAAAACCCTTATTGATAAAACCACTTAACAAGCCTGAGAGTGTAAAAATAATTTCAAATCAAATTCAAAATCCCAATAAACCTAATACAATTAATAGTTCACAATCTCGAGCAAATCTTACAAATAAAAATATAAATATTAAAACTTCACAGAATTTAAACCAAAATAAAAAAACTTTCGAAAATAATACAACCCCGCCTATCAAAAGCCCGGCAAAACCACCTATTCAATTAATTGCAAAGCCTAAAAATATAAATAATAATTTTAAGTCTAATGAATCTTCCCAGAACATCTCAAGTGCAGGAGATAAAAGAAGACTATCAAACAAACCTGATCAAAATACGAACAAACCTAAAACAAAAAATTATAACAATAGAATGAAAACACCTGAGCTCGTAGGAGCTCCAATAAGAAGAGAAGATCCAAAAATAAATCCTAATAAGCAAAATAATAAGCAAAACATTGCTTTTAAACAAACTGGCTCAAACAGACTTGATTCTCCCAACAGACCTGGCATGCCCAATAGGCCTGGTTTAAGAAACAAACCCTCAGATCAAGGCAGACCTGGCTCATTTAATAGGCAAGGCAATCCCAATAGAGCTGGCATGCCCAATAATAGGCCTGGTTCAAAATTCAATGGCCAAAATTCCTCTGGGATAAGGAAGCCAGTATCACCTAACGAACTTTTACAACTTCAAAAAAATAATAACTCTGAGAAAGACAAACAAGATATAAAGAATAACGCTAAACAAAATATCAATGCACCTAATCAGAAGGCTAAATCGCCTAATAATCGTCCAAATGCTACTCCAAGTTCCAAAAAACCTCCTCATAGAGCATTTTCAAATAGTTCAAAGAAACCTGGAAAGACAGACTGGGATGATAGCGCAAAACTTGAAGCATTAAGAAGTAAAAATCCTCAAAAACAAAGGCAGAAAGTTCATATTATTGGTGAAAATGATGATTCATTAACATCTGAAACCAGTGGATATTCAGGTGAGAAAATTTCAATTTTATCAGCAAGTCTGGCGCGTCCTAAGAAAGAAAAGTCTGAAGAAACTAAATCTCAAAAATCTATCAAACAATTTAAGAAGAAGAAAAAAGAGACCACAAGACAAAGGCAGAAAAGGAGAGCAATGGAATTAAAGGCTGCCAAAGAGGCGAAACAAGTAAGACCTGAAATGATAATAGTTCCCGAGGAGAATTTAACTGTTCAAGAATTAGCTGATAAATTAAGCCTTGAAAGTTCTGAAATAATAAAATCTCTTTTCTTCAAAGGCATAACGGCAACTGTTACTCAATCACTTGACTTAGCTACTATCGAAACAGTAGCAGAAGAATTTGGTGTGCCTGTTTTACAAGATGATATCCAAGAAGCTGCTGAGAAAACAGTTGATATGATTGAATCTGATGATATTGATAATCTAATAAGAAGACCGCCTGTTATCACAGTGATGGGTCATGTAGATCATGGCAAAACAAGTCTTTTAGATTCCATCAGAGAATCAAGAGTAGCTTCGGGAGAAGCAGGGGGCATCACTCAACACATAGGAGCTTATCAAGTTGAATTTGAACATGAATCTCAAAAGAAAAAATTAACTTTTCTTGATACCCCTGGTCATGAAGCCTTTACTGCAATGAGAGCAAGGGGTACAAAGGTTACAGATGTAGCTGTTCTTGTAGTTGCTGCAGATGATGGTTGCAGGCCTCAAACGCTAGAGGCTATCAGTCATGCAAGAGCTGCAAAAGTACCAATAGTTGTTGCAATAAATAAAATTGACAAAGAAGGGGCTTCTCCAGACAGAGTAAAACAGGAACTATCAGAAAAAGATTTAATTGCTGAAGATTGGGGAGGCGATACAGTGATGGTTCCAGTAAGTGCTATCAAAAAACAAAACATTGATAAATTACTCGAAATGATCTTATTAGTTTCAGATGTAGAAGATCTACAAGCTAACCCTGATAGATTTGCAAAAGGTACTGTTATTGAAGCCCACCTAGACAAAGCAAAAGGACCTGTGGCTACTTTGTTAGTACAAAATGGAACCTTGAAATCTGGAGATGTTTTAGCTGCGGGTTCAGTCCTTGGAAAAATTAGAGCAATGGTTGATGAACATGGTAATAGAATCAAAGAAGCAGGGCCATCATTCCCAGTGGAAGCGCTAGGATTCAGTGAAGTACCTACTGCAGGGGATGAATTCGAAGTCTACCCTGATGAGAAAACTGGTCGAGCCATTGTCGGAGAAAGGGCAACAAATGCTAGAGCCACAAAATTAGCTCAGCAAATGGCCTCTAGAAGAGTTAGCTTATCATCCTTATCAACTCAAGCAAATGATGGAGAACTTAAGGAGTTAAACTTAATTCTTAAGGCTGATGTTCAAGGTAGTGTTGAAGCAATATTAGGATCACTAGAACAATTACCAAAAAATGAAGTTCAAGTCAGAGTCCTACTTTCTGCTCCTGGAGAAATAACTGAGACAGATATCGATCTCGCTGCTGCATCTGGGTCAGTAATCATTGGATTTAACACTTCATTGGCTTCTGGCGCGAAGAGAGCAGCTGATGCTAATGACGTTGACATAAGAGAATATGAAGTAATTTATAAGCTCTTAGAAGATATTCAGTTAGCAATGGAGGGGTTACTTGAACCCGATCTCGTCGAAGAATCATTAGGGCAAGCCGAAGTTAGAGCAACTTTCTCAGTTGGTAAAGGAGCTATAGCAGGCTGTTATATACAAACTGGTAAATTGCAAAGGAATTGTTCTCTGAGAGTTATTAGATCAGAGAAAGTAATATTTGAGGGTAATTTAGACTCTCTAAAAAGAGCTAAAGATGATGTAAAAGAAGTAAATACAGGATTTGAATGTGGAGTTGGCTGCGATAAATTCTCTTCATGGATTGAAGGAGATGTAATCGAAGCATTCAAGTTTGTCACCAAAAAAAGGACCTTATCACAATAATTAAACCTCTAGTTTATTAATCTTTATTTCTGTCAAAGATTAATAAAGTAGGAAATATTACACAAGCACCCAATTGTATAAGAAGGTTATTTAGCTGTAATTCAGTTCCATTCGCAATTCTAGAAAGCATTATTAGAAGCCCCAAAAATGCAGAACCGCTGAAAGCTATCCACAATATTCTTCTCAATCCCTTGAAAGGAGCTTGGGATTCCTTTAATAATTTCTTTTTCAATTCAGGATCTATTTTTGACATAAATTCTTTCAATTATAAAATTAAGTCTATATGAAAAATTCAATATTTAATTTGGCCGGTGTAGCTCAGCGGTAGAGCAACTGTCTCGTAAACAGTAGGTCATTGGTTCAATTCCAATTATCGGCACTTTCATCGCAAATTAAAATGATTAATAAAATTTTAAAATTTAGAAATCTCTTTAAATTATTTATTTTTATTCCTCTTATATTTTATTTTGGCAAAAGAAGTTATATAGCGTTTGATGAAGGTTTTTATGCATTACAAGCCAGATGGATATTAGAAAAAGGTAATTGGACAATTCCACTATGGTGGGATGAATATGTTTTAGATAGAACAATAGGATTACAGTTTTTAATAGCAAATTCACAAGACTTATTTGGAAGAAATATTTTTTTTGCATATCTACCAACAACAGTCGCATCAATATTGATGCTATTTACAACGTATAAATTACATGAAGAATTATTTAATAAAAAAAATGCAATTATATCTCCACTAATCCTTGCTACTACATATATATGGTTTGACTACTCACACTTAGCCACTCAAGATATTATTTATTCATGTTTAGTAACTGTTGGAGTATTAGCTTTAGTCAAAATAAAAAGTAAAAATAACAAATTCTATATTCTGCTTTTTGGAATTTGGATTGGTTTAGCTTTTATGATGAAAACTTTTTTAGTTTTTGTACCGTTATTATCACTCATACCATATATTTTTTTTAAAAAAAAATTTTTATTCATCAAATTCTTTTGGTTAGGACTACTCATTGGATTTATTCCTTTTTTAGTCTGGATGTTTTCTATCAACCCTTATTTAGATAAAAATATTATTTTTCACTTAGTTGAAAAGTTTAACTCTCTATCAAATAAAAATACTTTTACAAATCCTTTCTATTATTATTTCTGGAATGTACCCATAACATTTCTGCCATGGAGTTTTTTTGCAATTATTGGCACAACATACAATATTTCTCAAAGTAAAAATAATAAATATATACTCACTTTTTTTCCCTTAATATTATTAATAACACTAAGTATTTTCTCTACGAAAACGCCCTATTATACTCTACAAATCTCATCTATTTTTTCATTAAATGCTTATGTAGGAGTTAAATATTTGTTCGACTCAAAAATATATAACCAAATTTTTTTATTTATAACTTCAAAAATAATTCCATTATTTATATTTTCTCTAACTTTCACATATTATTTTTTCTTGAAAAATACTATTAACTTTAACTCTAAAGAAAATACATTTCTAATTCTTGGATTATTATTTTTCGGAATATCTTGGTCTTTTTTAAAACAAAAAAACTCATTCAAAGAATTATTAACAATTTTAATAATTGGGCCTTACTTATTAACATCATTTCTTTTGCAATCAGGATTATTTACAGATAGATCTAGAGAACTAAGAGAAAAAATGGAGTACGTATCATCTCTTGATATAGTAAAAAATCAACAGATAAATGTTGATAAATCAGGTATAAAAAATAGTCAATCCCAATCAAAAATCATAAGAATTGCTTTATTAACTCCTAAGCTAGGTGAAGGATTAGAAAGTATTGATGAGTTAAAAAAATCAGAATTAGTATGGACAACTGACCTTAAAAAGATAAATAACAACGATTTTTCTTTTGAAGTGATTTATGAAAATGATACTTTAAAACCTTGGAAATTACTTTTAAAAAATTAGATAGTCAATCTATAATAAGGTGTCGCTTGTAATCTTTAATGATGAAATCTGTTAATAGTTGGAATTTAACTAATAATGAACTTCATCAATTATTTAAAAACAATAACGAATTTATTTCCATTAAAGTCCGTGGTAATACTTGGGAGCCAATTACAAGATGGCTAAAATTAGATTCGAGAATTTTTAAAGAAACGACCAGCAAAGCAAGAATAACTTTATGCGATATTGAATCTCTAGCGGAAATTTATAATTACAGATCAGTAAGATGGAAAGCAAAAAAACTCACTCCACTACCCACGAAGGTAATTCCACAATCCTTAAAAAATATTTTTCGGAAAATACCAATTATAAAACAGCTTTCATACGAACTCGAAATAGTTTTTTATAAATATAGTGAAAATATTTCAGAACATTTAATTTCAATAGTAATTCCTGCAAGAAATGAAGCTGGTAATAAAGAACTTTTAATTAATGCTTTAAATAAATTCAAAAATATACCCAATAAATTAGAAATTATATTTGTTGAAGGTAACAGCAATGATAATACATATGAAATTTTGAGAGAGTTAAAAGAAAATTTCTCAAATTTCTTCAAGATATCTCTTTTAAAACA
Source organism: Prochlorococcus sp. AG-347-I06 (assembly GCA_003281605.1). Taxonomy (GTDB): domain Bacteria; phylum Cyanobacteriota; class Cyanobacteriia; order PCC-6307; family Cyanobiaceae; genus Prochlorococcus_A. Next base: position 121,527 of record QCBM01000002.1, read on the forward strand.
AACTTCTAAAGGGAAGAAAAATGCAGTCGTAGAGGGATTTAATATTTCTTCAGGTGAGACCCTCGCCATAGTTGATAGTGATTTTACGGTAGATATTGATGACAGTATTGCAGCAATTCTGGAATCAACCAAAAACAAAAATATCCTAATTAATTGTGCCCGCACAACTTTTCCAATGGAAAAAGATGCTATGAGGTGGGCAAATTATATTGGAAATAGACTTTTCGCAATATTTCTATCAATTCTCATAAATAAGCCTATATCAGATTCACTTTGTGGAACAAAAGTTTTTTCAAGAAAATTTTTTAAACTTATGAAACAAAATGGAAGTTGGGATTCCAAATCTGACCCATTTGGTGACTTTACAATAATATTTGAAGCTGCAAAAAATAACGTTAAAATACTAAATTATCCTGTTAGATATTACGCCAGAAAATCTGGAGCACCAAATATATCTAGATGGATAGATGGATTAAAACTTCTCAAAGTATGCTGGATTTACATGATTTCTGATATCTGAATTGAATAAAATTTGAGTGAGTATTTTCTTGGGATTTTTAATTTCTCCAAATTAGTAATAAACTAGTTAGATTCTTAAGGTAAATAAATTCATTAAATTTCATGACATGAATTTTAATTTGAAGTTCGAACAATTAAATAAAAAAAATTATGACAGAAAGCACTATGGAAAAATCCTAACTGTAAGACTTCCATGTAATCCAATTTTTCCAATAGGACCTATTTATCTAGCAGACCATATTCATAAATCTTTTCCAAGTATAGAACAGCAATTCATTGATCTAGCAATAATTCCCTCTAATAAAGTCTCTAAATATTTAGCTAGAAAAATTGATCAATTTAGACCACATCTAATCATTTTTTCATGGAGAGATATACAAATTTATGCACCTGTTGATGGTAGAAGTGGAAATCCTCTACAAAACTCTTTTGAAGTTTTCTACTCAAAAAATATCTTTAAAAAAATTAGAGGTTCTTGGGGAGGACTAAAACTAATTGCATCTCACTATAGAGAAATATATAGAAATACTTCCTTAGTCAATATGGGACTCAAAAGAGCAGAAAAATACAACAAAAATATAAAAGTAATATTAGGAGGTGGCGCTGTTAGTGTCTTCTATGAACAATTAGGAAATCTACTTCCAAAAGGGACTGTTATTTCTGTTGGAGAGGGTGAAAATCTCATAGAGAAAATCATCAGAGGAGATTCTATAGAGAAAGAAAGATGTTATTTTGCTGGACAAAAACCTCGTAATAAATTAATACACGAACAACCTTCAGGCACAGTTAAAACTGCTTGCGACTATCAATATATCCAATCAATATGGCCCGAATTCAATTGGTACATAGAAGGAGGTGATTACTATGTAGGTGTACAAACTAAAAGGGGTTGTCCTCACAATTGTTGTTTCTGTGTTTATACGGTCGTGGAAGGGAAGCAGGTTCGCGTTAATCCTGTTAACGAAGTAATCAAAGAAATGAAGCAATTATATGACCTTGGAGTAAGGGGATTTTGGTTCACTGATGCACAGTTTATTCCAGCCAAAAAACATATTGATGATGCAAAAACACTTTTGAAATCTATAAAGGATCAAGGCTGGGACGATATTAATTGGGCTGCATACATCAGAGCAGATAATATTGATGCTGAGCTAGCACAGCTAATGGTAGATACAGGTATGAGCTATTTTGAAATAGGTATCACTTCTGGATCTCAAGAACTTGTCAGAAAAATGAGGTTAGCATATGACCTTGAAACTGTATTAAATAATTGCAGAATGCTAGTCCAATCAGGTTTCAAGAATCATGTTTCAGTAAATTATTCATTTAATGTTTTTGACGAAACGCCAAGCACAATAAGACAAACAATTGCTTACCATAGGGAATTAGAAAATATTTTTGGTAAAGGTTTAGTTGATCCAGCCATATTCTTTATAGGTTTGCAACCTCACACTCTTCTTGAAAAGTACGCCCTGGATAATAAAATTTTGAAGCCGAATTATAATCCAATGAGCATGATGCCCTGGACAGCAAGAAAACTTCTATGGAATCCAGGTTTATTGGGTGAAAAACTTGGTCAGGTTTGCTTAGAAGCTTTTGATAATCCAGAAGATGAATTTGGTAAAACAGTCATCAACATTCTCGAGAGAGAATATGGAAAGTCTTCTTTAAGAGAATCTTTAAAAGTTCGTCCTTTATCAGAAAGGAAATTAGCTCAAACAAAATAAATTAAACAGTTATCAATCCTCTTTCTCAATTGAACTAGAAATTCCTTTTGATTTTAATGCTTCTGAGTAGAATTCTGCAGGCTCTAAATCACAAACAATGACCAACCCTATACCCGTATTATGTGCCTCTAACATTATTGCAATTGCATCTTGTTCGCTTAATTGCGGCACAACTTCTCGTAGTGAAATAGTGACATACTCCATAGAATTAACTGGGTCATTATGAAGTAAAACCTTATATTTTGGAGATTTATTTTTTAATTCAGCAGGTTTCTTTTCAATCACTGCTGAATTATTACTCGCACTTTGTTCTAACTTTATAGATAACATTAAGATTTTATAGTCTAATACTATTAATTATATATTAATTATTCTTTCCATTGCATCAATCACATTTGTACGTGAGTTAAATGCCGACAAACGAAAATAACCCTCTCCTGATAATCCAAATCCGCTGCCAGGTGTTCCCACTACACTAACTTTTTGGAGAAGAAAATCAAAAAAGTCCCAAGATGTCATTTGATCAGGAACTTTAATCCAGATATAAGGTGCATTGTCCCCACCATAAACTTTATATCCTGCATTCTGAAGTTTATTTTTCATGATTTTTGCATTTTCCATATAAAAATCAATTAAACCTTTAACCTGTTTCTTCCCTTCAATAGAATAAACACTCTCAGCTCCTCTCTGAACCACATAACTCACCCCATTGAACTTTGTAGATTGTCGCCTATTCCAAAGAGGCCATAAGTCTATTTCCTCATTGGTTGAGCTCAAACCTTTGAGATTTTTAGGAATTACTGTAAAAGCACATCTAATTCCAGTGAATCCTGCATTTTTTGAAAAAGATCTAAATTCAATAGCACAATCCTTTGCCCCCTCAATCTCATATATTGAATGTGGGATATCATTATCCTGAATAAATGCTTCATAAGCTGCATCAAATAATATAAGAGATTTGTTTTGAAGCGCATAATCAACCCACTTTTTCAATTCTTCTTTACTAATGGTTGCTCCAGTAGGATTATTAGGAAAACAAAGGTATAAAATATCAACTTTTTTTTCAGGTAGTTCTGGTAGAAAGTTATTCCCCTCGTTTATTGCAAGATATGTCAATCCTTGATAAGTACCATTTTCGAGAGCATCTCCAGTTCTGCCAGTCATAACGTTACTATCAACATAGACAGGATAAACAGGATCTGTTACAGCAATTGAATTATTTTTACCAAGAATATCTAATATATTGCTACTGTCGCATTTAGAACCATCTGAAATAAAAATTTCTTCAGGTGAAATTTGACAACCTCTCGAAATAAAATCATGCTCAGATATTTTTTCCCTGAGCCAATAATAACCTTGTTCTGGTCCATAACCTCTAAAACCATCTTTGGTTCCCATGTCATCTAAAGCTTTACCCATAGCCTCTATGCATGTTCTAGGTAATGGTTCTGTAACGTCTCCAATGCCAAGCTTAATAATATCAGCACTCTTATTTGATTGAGAATATATTTTAACCCTTTTAGCAATTTCAGGAAATAAATAGCCTGCTTTGAGTTTTAAATAATTTTCGTTTACTTGAACCACTTTAGATAAAAAATTTCACCAATATTAGAATAATGTATCAACGTGCTTTAGTGGTGATTAGATGTTAAGATTATCTTAGTTATGATTAATCTGAAGGATAATTATAGCTATGAATTAAGTTTCAATTAGTTTGAAAATCGTTTAAAGCTTAATAAATAGAAGAATTCAATCACCTTTAACTTTATTAGTTTCAAAAATAAAAAAAATAGCTTTAAAAATTGCTTTATTAAAAGAAAAAAATCTAATTATTTTATTTAGATGATTTTCAAAATCCAAATCACTTATAATCATTTATATGTCTCAGCAAATTATCATCGCTGAGCAGGCTCGAATTGCAGCACTACTCACAGATGATCGAGTTGATGAATTAATCGTCGCACAAGGTCATTATCAAATTGGCGATATTTTTTTAGGAACAGTTGAAAATGTTCTACCTGGAATCGATGCCGCTTTCATAAATATTGGTGAAAGTGATAAAAACGGATTCATCCATATTTCAGATTTAGGTCCACTAAGACTCAAAAAAGGGACATTTGGAATAACTGAATTACTAGAACCAAAACAAAAAGTTCTAGTACAAGTAATAAAGGAACCCACAGGATCTAAAGGGCCTAGACTAACTGGAAGTATTTCAATACCAGGAAAATACATGATATTGCAGCCATATGGCCAAGGAGTAAATATTTCAAGAAAAATAAATACAGAAACTGAACGAAGTCGCTTGAAAGCTCTTGGGGTTTTAATAAAACCGCCTAGCACAGGCTTGTTATTTAGAACAGAGGCTGAAAAGATCAAAGAAGAACTCCTAATTGATGATTTAGAACATTTAATTCAACAATGGGAAAATATACTAAAAGTTTCTGAGGCTTCTCATCCGCCAAATTTAGTAAAAAGAGATGATGATTTCTCTCTTAAGATTTTGAGAGATCATATTAAAGAATCAACTAAAAGCATAATTATCGACAGTAAATCTTCAGTTGCAAGGGCAAAAGATTTTTTAAAAAATTATGAATCTGATATAGATATTGAATTTCACGATAACAGTTTATCCCAACATGTTTTAGATGAATACGAAATTAAGAAAACAATCCAAACAGCCCTCCAACCTAGAGTAGATCTTCCTTCGGGGGGTTATATAATTATTGAACCTACTGAAGCTTTAACAGTCATCGATGTAAACTCCGGATCATTTACAAGATCGGCCAACTCAAGACAAACCGTTTTGTGGACGAATTGCGAAGCAGCAGTTGAAATCTCAAGACAAATGAAGTTAAGAAATATTGGTGGAGTTATAGTAGTTGATTTTATTGATATGGAATCTAGAAGAGATCAATTTCAGTTACTTGAACATTTTACCTCAGCAATAAAAGATGATTCTGCTAGGCCTCAAATAGCTCAGCTTACAGAATTAGGCTTGGTAGAGTTAACCAGAAAAAGACAAGGTCAAAACATATATGAATTATTTGGTAAAAAATGTTCTACATGCGATGGGATAGGACATGTAGAAAATATATTAAATCGGGAAATTTCTAACTTAAAAATTAAAAATGATGAAAATAAATTTAATCAATCAGACAATTTAAAATCTTTAGATATAGATACTCCTCAATCAACTGATGAGCAAGAAAAAACAACTAACAAGGAATTACTTAACTCAAAAGACCTAAGTAAAGAGAGTTCTTCTTATAAAAGAGAAAATGATTATGATAATTTGAACCAATCAAATTTAAAAGAAAAAAATATAATAACAGTTGATCTTACTAATGAAGAAAAAATTGTTTTCAGCCAATTAGGTATTAATCCTCTTATAAAGTTAGGTAAAGAATATCTAACTAGCAATAATTTTGTGCGTTTAAAAGACAGTAATAAGGAAACGGAAAAAACATTAGATAAAAAAACAAAACCAAAACAAATTAAAAAAAGCTCTAAATCGGGAGAAGAAAAGATTCAAATTCAAATTGAAGATAAAGCAAATTTAAAAGACAACTCAACAAATAAAATTAATGAAGTTATATTTACAGAAGAAAAGGACGAAATTGAAGTTACAGATGACCTAAAAAATGCAAGAAAAAAAAGAAGAAGATCTTCAGCAAGTATTGAATAAAGTATCCGAAGTTGGGATAGATGAAGTGGGAAGGGGAGCAATTTTTGGTCCAGTTTTTTCAGCAGTTGTTGAGTTAACCGAAAAAAATAAATTCACTTTAAAACAATTAGGAGTAACAGATAGTAAAAAATTAACTCCCAAAAAAAGAAAATTACTTTTACCAAAAATTTTATTACTCTCTTCAGATTATGGAATTGGGCAATCCTCGGCTAGAGAAATAGATAAGTTAGGTATAAGAGTTGCGACTGAACTTTCAATGATAAGAGCTTTAAAAAAATTAAAAAAGAAGCCATCTGAATTGATAGTTGATGGCCCCTTATTATTAAGACCATGGAAAGGAACTCAGAAAAATATAGTATCTGGAGACTCAAAGTTTATCTCGATAGCTTCAGCAAGCATAGTTGCAAAAGTTTCTCGCGATAATCTAATGGTGAGGTTAGAAAGAAAATACTCAGGATACTTGATATTTAAAAATAAGGGATATGGTACCAGAGAGCATCTTACATTAATCAAAAAAAATGGAATAACTAAACTACATAGGAAAAGTTTTTTAAAGAAGTCAAATCTTATTTAATTCACACCAATCAAAAAAATCTTTTACTAGTTGCTGTTGAACCCTCGACTTTATACCCAACAGAATCCCATTTAATACCGAATGACCAGTAGATTCCAAAATTTTCTTTGGTACCAGCTTGAGCAGAGGGGGTTGGCTAACAGACACTCCTAGAAGCGCCTCACCTTCTAACCCAATATTAGTTGCTTCTAAATTCGCTTTCAAAATAAGATTAAAATCATCTATGATACCCAAGCCATCCAATGTACTTTCAAGGGCACTCATTTTTAAAATTCCATCTTTATTTTCTACTGCAATTGAGACAACAGGATTTATATCTAATTGAAAAACCCTAAAACTTGTTACTGTATACTTGTATCTACCTGCTCCTTCTGGTACTAATTTTTTGGAGTCAAGCATTGCTCCAACGACTCTTTCTTCTTCCAAAAGATATTTAGAAAGATAATCTTTATTACGTGTTACAGAAAGCTTTAGTTTCTGTTTAGCATCAAAAGACAATAGCATTTTCTATATTCCTCCAATGCTTATTTGATCACTTTTTTTTTACGATTAATCATGCGCAAACAAGTTGCATATTTAGGTCCAAAAGGAACATACGCAGAAAAAGCAGCTCATATATTATCAAAGCTTGCCAATTTTCAGACACCTATATTTGTACCATGTAATGGGTTACATTCGGTCATTAAATCGTTAGCGTACAACATTTGTGATGCTGCTGTAGTTCCCATAGAAAATTCCGTAGAAGGGGGCGTTACGGCTACTCTAGATTCCCTTTGGAAATTTCCTGAAATTTTTATAAATCAAGCAATTGTTTTACCTATAAAACATGCATTAATTAGTAATGGTGAACTTTCAAATATTTCAGAAGTATTATCTCATCCTCAAGCACTAGCTCAATGTTCAGAATGGTTATCTGAAAATATTCCAAATGCAATTCCTCTTCCAACAAATTCAACATCTGAAGCTGTCAATATGGTTAAGGGGAGTAAATTCAGAGCTGCTATCGGTTCAAAATCATTAATTAAAATCGAAGGACTTAAAGAATTAGCCTTTCCCATAAATGATGTTCCAGGTAATTGCACTAGATTTGTCTTATTGAGTAAAGAATCAAATTCAAATTTAGCTAATATTGCCAGTTTCGCTTTCTCATTAATATCAAATAAACCTGGAGCTTTGCTTAAAGCAATCAACTATATTGCAGATTTTGGGTTTAATATGAGTAAAATTGAATCTAGACCTTCAAAAAGAGAATTAGGCGAATATATAATTTACATTGATTTGGAAATAAATAATCAACATAACATTGAAAAGTTTATTGAATTACAAAATAAGCTGAAACCACTTTGTAATAATTTTGTAGATTTCGGAAGTTATTTTTCTGAAAATATTGAACTAAATTAATTTATCCTCTACATTTATAAACTCCAAACTCCATTAAACCTTTTCTAAATGCCCAATTCATGAGAAGTATTGTTGGGATCTCTCTAATCGACTTTAATATGGCAAATGGGCCAAGTGACAAAATTGTGAAAGGCCTTCGAATGCCTTCAATAATGGAGTCATACCATGAGGGATTAGTATAGGAATTCCAATTTTCAGCAATAACTCTTCCTGAACTATTTTTGTTAGATTTAAGAATGTTACCGAATTCATTAATGCTAATAAAATTTGGATGTACCCATTGTTCGAGTAATTGTTTAAGAACTAACTTTTCAAAAAATGATGGGGGGTATGCCTCAAGATCTCTTGAGTTCCAATCAGCCAATGCCAAATAACCATCAGGTCTTAAAGTTCTCAGCATTTCATCTGCAAACCTAGTTTTATCATTCATGTGTGCACCAGCCTCAACACTCCAGACTGCATCAAATGATCCATCTTCAAATTTCAAATCCAAAGCATCCATAACTTGGAAGTTGCAATTTAGTCCATTAGCAGTAAGTTCTCTAGCTCTTTTAACTTGAGCCGGACTAATTGTAATCCCGGTGACATTAAAACCATAATATTCCGCAAGAATCCTGGAACTTCCCCCTATTCCGCAACCTACATCGAGAATTCTGGATCCCTTTGGCAATTTATCTAAACCACTCCATTTGACTAATTCATGAACAAACTTAACTTTAGCCTTTCTAAAATCAATATTTTTTCCTGAGGGATAAAAACCCAAATGTATATGTTCTCCCCACAATCTCTCAAGTAATTTATCATGGGTCCAAGCATCATATGCAGAAGCAACTGTGCTGGAAGAAATATATTTTCTAGCTTTAATTCTCCAAATTATAGATAGCAATAGAAATAATAAAACTAGTAAAAAAAAAGGGAATAATAATTCAAACATTTAATTTTCTTTTATATCAGGAAAACTTTCTTTTAATGCTGTTCTTGCTGCAAGTTGTTTTCTTGTATGATCAAGCATTTCATATTCTCTTTGCAAACGAGTAAAAGTATTTCTCTCTTCAAGAAGTCTTTGCTGTTCCTCCGCAACAGGTCCGCCCAAATGAGCTCCAATCCAAAATGATAAATCCAATGGGTTATCAGGTAATTTATCAGGTAGATTTTTCTTGGTATTAGTCAATTTGCTTGTTAAATTTATAACATCACTAAGTGCTTCTTTTACTGAGTCTTTTAGAGAATCTAATTTTTGTAAGTCTTCAATATTATCATCGCTAATCCAACTAACCATCGCGGAACAAAATGGCGTCGAACGCATAATTTCTAAAACTTGAAATCTTTGTTGTCCGAGAGTGATGATATTACTTCTCCCATCCTCTGCAGTTTGATGTTTTATAATTTGTGCGCAACATCCAACATTAGCCATACTTTTAGTAGTTGAATCCCACTTGATAACTCCAAACATAGAATCACTTTCAAGAACAGATTGGAGCATCATCCTATATCTCGATTCAAAAATATGCAAAGGCAATACTTCTTGAGGAAAAAGAACTACCTCTGGCAAAGGAAATAAAGGTAATTCCCTTACAGAGAGTTCTCCCATTTAAACCTCATTTCTTTTTGTTTATATTAATCAATTTAGGGCGGTTTCGGGATTTATCAAAGTTTAACTTCTATATCTACGCCGCTAGGAAGATCTAGTTTCATTAAAGCATCAATAGTTTTTGCAGAAGGACTGTAAATATCTATTATTCTTCTATGTGTTCTTGTTTCAAAATGCTCTCTAGAATCTTTGTCAACATGTGGTGATCTAAGGACACAATAAATCTTTCTTTTTGTAGGTAAAGGTATTGGACCAATTGCCGAGGCAGAAGTAGTATCAGCAGTTTGGATTATTTTGTCACAAGATAAATCCAGCATTCTTCTATCGAATGCTTTTAGTCTTATTCTTATTTTTTGTTGTGCAATTGATGCAGTCATAGTTTCAAATAACTTCTAGTAGAAGGGTCATTTTAATTAATGACCCTTATCTATATTCTTATATTAAGTGATTGAGGTTAAATTTTTAAAATTCAAATAAATTATTTGAGTATTTTAGAAACAACTCCAGCACCAATAGTGCGTCCGCCTTCGCGGATTGCGAATCGCATGCCTTGTTCAATAGCTACCGGACAAATTAATTCTCCAGTCATCTTAATTCTGTCTCCAGGCATAACCATTTCGACATTAGAACCATCGTCGGAGGTAAATGCTGTTATTTGACCTGTAACGTCAGTTGTTCTGATATAGAACTGAGGTCTATATCCTGCAAAGAAAGGAGTATGTCTTCCGCCCTCTTCTTTTTTGAGAACATAAACTTCTCCTTCAAACTGGGTATGAGGAGTAATAGATCCTTTCTTAACAAGTACCATTCCTCTCTCAATATCTTCCTTCTGGACACCACGTAAAAGTAGACCAACATTATCACCAGCCATACCTTCATCAAGAAGTTTTCGGAACATTTCAACACCAGTAACAGTTGTTAGTCTTGTGTCTCTTATTCCAACTATTTCAACTTCTTCTCCAACCTTAACTTTACCTCTCTCAATTCTTCCAGTAGCAACAGTTCCTCTACCAGTAATTGAGAAAACGTCTTCAACAGCCATTAGGAATGGTTTATCAACTTCTCTTTCAGGCTCAGGAATGCTAGCATCGACTGCTTTCATTAATTCTTCAATTTTTGATTCCCAAGTAGAATCACCTTCGAGAGCTTTTAAACCAGAAACTTGAACGATAGGAATATCATCTCCTGGGAAATCATAACTATCTAAAAGTTCTCTGATTTCCATTTCAACAAGTTCAATAATTTCTTCATCATCGACCATATCGCACTTGTTAAGAGCAACTACAAGAGCAGGTACTCCAACCTGTTTAGCTAAAAGAATATGCTCTTTTGTTTGAGCCATAGGACCATCAGTAGCTGCGCAAACCAGAATAGCGCCGTCCATCTGGGCAGCCCCTGTGATCATATTTTTTACATAATCAGCATGTCCTGGGCAGTCGACATGAGCATAATGTCTGCCTTCAGTTTCATATTCAACATGAGCTGTATTAATGGTAATGCCACGCTCTCTTTCTTCAGGAGCACCATCAATGTCTCCATAGTCTTGAGCTTGAGCTTGACCTTTTTTGGCTAATACATTAGTAATAGCAGCAGTTAGTGTTGTTTTTCCATGATCAACATGGCCAATAGTACCTATGTTGACATGTGGTTTGTTCCTTTCGAACTTCTCGCGAGCCATTTTGAATTAAAGAATCGAGGGTTTAAGAGTGTTTAGTTTAGAGATCAGGAGTTGCCCTGATTCTTGGAAATGATAGCTTCAGCAACATTACGAGGAACTTCCTCATAATTTGCGAACTCCATTGAAAATATACCCCGACCTTGAGTCATTGATCGGAGTTGAGTGGCATAACCGAACATTTCGGCTAAGGGCACTTTGGCCTGAACCTTAGACAATCCATCATCAACAGATTGTCCTTCTACTTGACCTCTTCTAGAAGAGAGATCACCAATTACAGATCCAAGAAAGTCATCAGGACTTTCGACCTCAACTTTCATCATAGGCTCTAAAAGGACAGGATTGCATTTTTTAACCCCGTCTTTAAAAGCCATGGAACCTGCAATTTTGAAGGCCATTTCAGATGAGTCTACATCGTGGAATGAACCATCGACTAGTGTTACTTTTACATCAATAAGTGGATAACCGGCAAGAACTCCAGATTCACAGGTTTCTTTCATTCCATTAGATGCAGGACCTATATACTCTTTTGGCACAGCTCCACCAACAATTTTGTTTACAAATTCAAAACCTTTTCCAACTTCAGCAGGTTCCATTTCAATAATTACGTGACCATATTGACCTTTTCCTCCAGTCTGTCTTGCATATTTACCTTCCCCTTTAGAACTAGACCTAATGGTCTCTCTATATGAAACCTGAGGAGCCCCTATATTTGCTTCAACTTTGAATTCTCTTAGCATTCTGTCAACAAGTATTTCTAAGTGCAATTCACCCATACCTGCAATAACAGTTTGATTTGTCTCAGGATCTGTACTTACCCTAAAGGTTGGATCCTCTTCAGACAAAGCAGTTAAAGCTTTAGATAATTTTTCCATATCGCCCTTCGTTTTTGGCTCAACAGCCACTGAGATAACTGGTTCTGGGATAAACAATGTCTCCAAAACTATGGGATCATCTGTATTACATAAAGTGTCGCCCGTTGTTGTGTTCTTAAGACCTAATACAGCTCCTAAATCACCAGCCCTCAATTCATCAACTTCCTCTCTTTCATCAGCCTTAAGAATCACTAATCTAGAGATTCTCTCTTTAGCATCTTTAGTGGAATTCATGACATAACTCCCCTTTGAAAGAACACCTGAATACATTCTTACAAAAGTTAATTTTCCATACGGATCTGACATCACTTTGAAAGCTAGTGCACTGAAAGGAGCATTATCATCTGAAGGTCTTATATCTTCTTTGCCACTTGGCAAAACACCTTGTATTGGTTTCACATCAACAGGAGCAGGCAAGTAATCAACTACAGCGTCTAATACAAGTTGGACACCTTTATTCTTAAAAGCTGAACCGCATAATACTGGAACCAATCCATGTTTTAAAACCCCTTCTCTGATACCTTTTTTAAGTTGTTCTTCAGATAATTCTCCTGTTTCGAGAAATATTTCTATTAACTCTTCATCATTTTCTGCAACACTTTCCATTAGCTTCAATCTCCACTCAGAAGCTTCATCCTCCATTTCAGATGGTATTGGTGCTTCTTCAATATCAGTACCTAAATCGTTTTTGTAAAGATATGCTTTATTGGCTACTAAATCAATAATGCCTGTGAGATCACCTTCAGCCCCAATAGGTAACTGGATTGGAAGTGCATTTGCCTTAAGTCGATCTTTAATTTGCTTGTTAACCTTTAAAAAATCTGCGCCAGTTCTATCCATTTTATTAACAAAAACCATTCTTGGAACAGAATATCTATCTGCTTGACGCCAAACCGTTTCAGATTGAGGCTGCACTCCACCAACTGCACAAAATACAGCTATGACTCCATCCAACACACGCATTGATCTTTCTACCTCAATAGTAAAATCAACGTGTCCTGGTGTATCAATAATATTAATTCTGTGATCTTGCCAACTAGTAGATATTGCAGCAGCAGTAATGGTTATTCCTCTTTCTCTTTCTTGATCCATCCAATCTGTTACGGCGGCACCATCATGAACCTCTCCTATCTTGTGAACCACACCTGAATAAAACAAAATTCTTTCGGTCGTTGTTGTCTTCCCCGCATCAATATGAGCGGCTATACCTATGTTCCTTACTCGTTCTAGGGGAAAGTCGCGTGCCAATTTTAAAGCTCCAAATAAAATAATTTTTGATAAGTATAGTTCACTCTAAAAGTAAACTTTATTAATAATAAACTACTTAAGCACCTTTTTGATGAAATTAATATCTGTAATGTGCAAAAGCTTTGTTAGCTTCAGCCATTTTGTGAGTATCTTCTCTTTTTTTAACTGCACTACCAGTTTCATTTGCTGCATCCATCAACTCACCAGCAAGTTTTTGGGACATACTTTTGCCATTTCTTGCACGTGAAAATGTAACAAGCCATCTTAATGCCATAGCTGTGCCCCTCTCTTGGCGTACTTCCATGGGTACTTGATATGTTGCGCCACCAACTCTTCTAGCTCGTACCTCGACAAGAGGAGTAGCATTTTTTACAGCTGTTTCGAATAATTCCACTGCATTCCCACCTGTTCTCTCACTTATCAAAGAAAAAGCATCAGACAATATTCTTTGAGCTGTAGATTTTTTACCATGTTTCATCAATCGAGAAATCATCATTGAAGCAAGACGACTATTAAATTGAGGATCTGGAAGAACTGGTCTTTTTACTGCGGCATTACGACGTGACATTTTTTAGAAAGTGATGTTTACAAATTAATCTTTTGGAGCTTTTGCTCCATACTTAGACCTGGATTGTCGTCTATCTTTGACTCCAGCAGTATCTAAAGTTCCCCTTATTATATGATATCTAACTCCTGGTAAGTCCTTAACTCTTCCGCCCCTTAGTAGGACTACAGAGTGTTCTTGCAAGTTATGTCCAATACCTGGTATGTAAGCCGTTACTTCGAAACCAGAAGTTAATCTAACCCTAGCAACTTTTCTCAAAGCTGAATTAGGCTTTTTTGGTGTTGATGTATAGACTCTTGTACATACCCCTCTTCTCTCAGGGCAAGATTTTAATGCAGGAGATTTTGTTTTCTTTGTCAGACGTTTTCTTTCTGAACCTACTAATTGGGAGATGGTGGGCATCTAATATACTTAGTTAAAAATAAACATTTTTCTATAATAACCTTTTACGAGCACCTACTAAAAGTTTTTTATTATATTTTTTAAATTATCAAATTAAAATTCTTTGGTAAATATTCATTATCTTAAGATTTATTTTTATATTTATTTTTATAATAGAATTACATACGTAACTAAAAAGAATTAAATAATCAATGGGAGAGAGTACTAAAAGAATCGTTGGACCATATCAAGATAGTTATTCCCCGACTGGAATAATTGGAGAAAGAGATGCATGTGGAGTAGGTTTCATAGCAAACGTCAAAGGAATAGAAAGCAACTGGATCCTTAAACAATCACTAAAGGGCCTTAACTGCATGGAGCATAGAGGAGGTTGTGGAGGTGATAGTGACTCAGGAGATGGAGCAGGCATTTTATGTTCAATTCCATGGGGATATATAGAAAAGAAAATTAATCAAAAAAATACTCAAGAATTTAATAGAGGTTTAGGCATGGTTTTTATGCCTAATAAAAAAGAAAAAATTGAAATATGTAAATCAATATGTGATGCAGAAGCAGAAAAATTAAAAGTCAACAAAACATTTTGGAGAACAGTGCCTGTTAATAATGAAATCTTAGGTCCTTTAGCTAAAGCAAATGCTCCATTCATCTGTCAGTGGATTTTACATATAAATAAAAAAGATCATCAGGATGTTGAAAGGCTTCTATTCCAATTAAGGAAAAGAATTGAGAAAAAAATAAGAGAAACTTTCAAAAACGATGTTGGGGATTGTGAATTTTATTTTGCCTCACTAAGTTCTCAAACAGTTGTTTACAAAGGTATGGTTCGCTCTGAAATATTATCCAAGTTTTATCAAGATCTAAAAGAAGAGAGTTTTAAAGTTTCATTTTCTGTTTATCATCGTAGATTTAGTACTAATACACTGCCAAAATGGCCACTAGCTCAACCCATGAGATTTTTGGGTCATAATGGCGAAATAAATACTCTCTTAGGCAATATTAATTGGGCTAAAGCCTCAGAAACACATATAGATAATTTTTGGGGAGAGTTATCTAATGAAATTAAACCAATTGTAGATGTAAACAAAAGTGATTCATCAAATCTTGATGCAACTCTTGAAATCAATATTCGTTCAGGTCAACCCATTACTGACTCATTATTAAAACTTGTTCCTGAAGCATTTAGAGATCAACCAGAACTTGAGCAGAGAGAAAATATAAAAGCTTTTTATGAATATTCTGCAAGCCTACAAGAAGCTTGGGATGGTCCAGCACTCCTTGTATTTGCTGATGGAAATTTTGTCGGAGCAACGCTTGACAGAAATGGCCTAAGACCAGCAAGATACTCAATCACAAATGATGGTTTTGTAATAATGGGTTCTGAAACAGGAGTAGTAGATCTTGAAGAAGAAAGAGTTATAGAAAAAGGTCGATTAGGACCAGGACAAATGTTGGCAGTTGATTTTCATCAAAATAGAATCCTAAGAAATTGGGAAGTAAAATCTGAAGCCGCTCAAAGGCATGATTATAAAAATCTTCTTAGTAATAGAACTATAAAAATTGCAAATAATGAATGGGTTAAAGACTGCAAACTAAAAGACCTTGAGTTGTTGCAACAACAAACTGCATATGGGTTTTCAGCGGAAGATAATGACCTTATTTTAGATTCAATGGCTTCATTAGCTAAAGAGCCTACTTATTGCATGGGCGACGACATCCCATTAGCAGTTCTTTCCTCTAAGCCACATATTTTATACGACTACTTTAAGCAAAGATTTGCGCAAGTTACTAATCCTCCTATTGACCCTCTGAGAGAAAAACTTGTAATGAGTTTAGAGATGCATCTAGGAGAAAGATGTACACCATTTGAAATTACAGATGCTAAACCTTTTGTTCATTTACAAAGTCCGATTCTTAATGAGGAAGAACTAATTTCCATCAAAAAATCAAAAATTAAATCTCAGACAATTTCAAGTTTGTTTGATTTAGAGGAAGGTATTCAAGGTTTAGAGAATCAATTAAAAGCAATCTGTAAACAGAGTGAGCTTTCGATAAAAGAAGGTTGCTCTTTAATTATTATTTCTGATAAGGGAATTAATCCTAAAAAGACTTTTATACCTCCTTTACTTGCTGTTGGTGCAATTCATCATTATCTTCTTAAAAAAGAAATCAGGCTAAAAGCTTCTCTAATAATTGAGACCGGTCAATGTTGGAGCACACATCACTTAGCTTGTTTAATTGGATATGGAGCAAGTGCAGTTTGCCCTTGGTTGACCTTCGAAGCAGGTAGACACTGGTTAAAACATCCAAAAACACAAAAACTCATTGATAGCAAAAAAATAAATCTATTATCAACAATTGATGTTCAAGAAAATATTAAAAAAGCTTTAGAAGACGGTCTAAGAAAAATTCTCTCAAAAATAGGTATCTCACTTTTATCTAGTTACCATGGTGCGCAAATTTTTGAAGCTGTAGGCCTTGGATCTGACTTAATAAAAATTGCTTTTGATGGTACAACAAGTCGTATCGCTGGCATAACCTTAAAAGAATTAACTAATGAAACACTTTCAATACATACGAAAGCCTACCCAGAGATCGATTTGAAGAAGTTAGAATTTTTAGGATTTGTACAATTTAGAAATAATGGAGAATATCATTCCAATAATCCAGAGATGTCCAAAGTTTTACATTCTGCGGTAAAACAAGGTCCAGGATACAATCATTTTGAAACTTACAAAAAACTTATTAGTAATAGACCGACAACATCTCTTAGAGATTTACTAACAATTAATTCAAAAAGAAAAAGTATTCCATTAGAGGAAGTTGAAAGTGTTGAATCAATTTGCAAAAGGTTCTGCACTGGAGGAATGAGTTTAGGTGCTTTATCCAGAGAAGCGCATGAAGTTTTAGCAGTTGCAATGAATAGAATTGGTGGGAAAAGTAATAGTGGAGAAGGAGGAGAAGATCCAGCTCGTTTTAATGTTTTAAATGATATCGATGAAAATACCCAGTCAGCGACGTTGCCATTTATTAAAGGCTTAGAGAATGGAGACACCGCATGCTCAGCTATTAAACAAATAGCGTCAGGAAGATTTGGAGTTACACCTGAATATCTAAGAAGTGGTAAACAACTCGAAATTAAAATGGCTCAAGGTGCAAAACCCGGAGAGGGGGGACAATTACCTGGTCCAAAAGTTGATTCTTACATCGCAAAACTAAGAAATAGTAAACCTGGAGTAGCTTTAATATCTCCTCCCCCGCATCATGACATTTATTCAATTGAAGATTTAGCTCAACTTATCCACGACTTACACCAAGTTCATCCACAAGCAAAAGTAAGCGTTAAACTTGTTTCTGAAATTGGTATAGGCACTATTGCTGCTGGAGTAAGCAAAGCCAATGCAGATGTAATTCAAATATCAGGCCATGACGGAGGTACAGGTGCTTCACCTCTGAGTTCTATTAAACATGCAGGTTTGCCATGGGAACTAGGTGTTGCTGAGGTTCATAAATCTCTCTTAGAGAATAACTTACGCGGAAGAGTAATTTTAAGAACTGATGGAGGTCTTAAAACAGGCTGGGACGTAGTTATTGCAGCTTTACTAGGTGCTGAAGAATACGGTTTTGGTTCTGTAGCGATGATTGCTGAAGGATGCATAATGGCTCGGGTTTGTCATACAAACAAGTGTCCTGTTGGAGTTGCCACTCAAAAAGAAGAATTAAGAAAAAGATTTAAAGGTATTCCAGAAAATGTTGTCAATTTTTTCGTGTATATTGCTGAAGAAGTAAGACATATAATGAGTAGTATCGGTGTTTCTAAAATGGAAGAACTGATTGGTAATCAAGAATTTCTTTCTGCAAGAAATATCGATCTTCCAAAAACTTCTAATATTGATCTTTCTTCTTTAGTAAATGAATACTCAACCCCTGATAGATCATGGCTAAAACATTCAAAAACTGCCCATAGTAATGGTTCTGTATTAGAAGACGAGTTTTTGTCTGATACTGAATTTATAGATTCAATTAAAAATCACGAAATATTAACCAAAGAAATTGAGATAAAAAATACAGATAGAAGTGTTTGTGCGAAAATATCAGGCGAAATCGCAGAACTTCATGGCAACACTGGCTTCAATGGCGAACTCAACTTAAATTTCAAAGGATACGCAGGACAAAGCTTTGGTGCCTTTTTATTGAAGGGAATGAATGTTCAATTAATCGGAGAAGCTAATGATTATGTTTGTAAAGGAATGAATGGAGGAATACTCACAATAATTCCGCCAAAAATAGAAGAAACTTCCTCCGAACAGGTTATTTTAGGAAACACCTGTCTTTATGGAGCAACAGGTGGGAAATTATTTGCATTAGGAAAATCGGGAGAAAGATTTGCCGTAAGAAATAGTGGTGCTACAGCAGTAACAGAGGGAGCAGGTGATCATTGTTGTGAATACATGACTGGTGGGAAAGTAGTTATTCTAGGTTCCACAGGAAGGAATATTGGTGCGGGCATGACTGGCGGAATAGCTTTTATAATCGATGAGAAGAACAATTTAAGTAATAAAGTTAACAAGGAAATAGTCAGCATTCATAAAATAACTTCATCAAAGCAGGAACATACCTTATTGGAAATTATTAGAGAATATCGAGCAAAAACAAATAGCTTAAAAGCTGCCAAAATAATTGAAAATTGGTCTTATTACAAGACTAATTTTAAATTAATAGTTCCACCAAGCGAAGAAGAAATGCTTGGTATAAAGAAAATGTAAATGCCTTTCTTTATAAAAACTGAAATCATAAAAAAAAAATATTTAACTAATCATGATTTAAAACAAAAAATAATTAACGAACATATTGATTGGATAAAAAAATTAAAAAAAGAGGGAATTAATATAAAAAGTGGTTTTTTAGTAGATGAGTTAAAAAGGCCAGGTGACGGCGGATTACTCATTCTTGAGATGAATAATTATAAAAATGCACTAAAAATTATTAAGAGTGATCCAATGATTAAAAATGATCTAGTTGAATGGAAATTAAATGAGTGGATAGATTCAAATAAATAAAAAGACTATCTTGGATACTTTTTCATAAGTTTTTGAATTTCTTCAGCATGGTAACTGCTACGAGTTAAAGGAGAACTAACTACTTGCATAAAGTCCAAATCTTTTTCCCCAAAAACTTTATAATGATTAAATTTTGAAGGACTCACAAATCTTTGAACAGGTAAATGATTTGGGCCAGGAGATAAGTATTGGCCAATAGTAACAATATCAACGAAATTACTTTTTAAATCCTTAAGAAGACTTAAGACCTCCTCATCTTTTTCCCCTAAACCAAGCATAAAACCTGACTTTGTATAAACTTTGGGAGAATATTTTCTGGTCCTTTTTAACAACTCAAGAGTTCTCTCATATTTACCTTGAGGTCTTACTTTTTTATATAGCGAAGAAACAGTCTCAATATTATGGTTTAAAACGTTTGGATTAGAATCAAGTACTTTTTCAAGCGCTTTCCAGTTACCACAAAGATCGGGTATTAAAAGCTCAATAGTAGTTTCAGGCGATTTTTTTCTTACTTGAAAAACACAATCAAAAAATTGAGATGCCCCACCATCCTCAAGATCGTCTCTATTAACTGATGTGATTACAACATGTTTAAGTTGCATTCTATAAACAGCTTCGGCTAAACGATATGGTTCTGTTGGATCTAATTCTCTTTTAGATCTATCAAAATCAATATCGCAATATGGACATGCCCTAGTACAGCCAGGACCCATTATAAGGAAAGTAGCAGTGCCACTTGCAAAACATTCACCAATATTTGGACAACTTGCCTCTTGACATACAGTATTGAGATTTAAATCATTTAACAGATTTGCAGTATTCCCAATTCTCTCAACTTGCGGAGCTTTTACTCTTAACCAATCAGGTTTTGAAATTAAACTATTGGAATTATTAGTCAACTTAATTTTTTCTGCCTGTATTCTTATTTTACTAAAAACATTTTGAATTAACTATTAATAATTTCAAAAATAAAGACTGCTCGATAGAGGGCGAAAAATAAATGAACTTAACTAGTCCATCGATAATTAAAAAAATCCTAATTCAAGATACTACTTGTAAAATATTTTTGTTCTATCAACTAAATATAAAACAGTATTTAGAACGTTATTTTTAATATAGATATCAGAACACTTTTACATTTAATTTTCAAATAAATCGTAATCAGAACAGTAACTTTTTGTACTAAAAAGTGTTTTTTTATATATTTATTGATACAGTAAAAAATATACGTAATAAAACATTGACTTTTAAATTTAAAAGAAAGCGTATTTTACTATCTGAAAAAAATAAAAACACTAAAGCTATAGGTTATGCTAGAGCTACTAATAATGAATATGAATATTTAGAAGAACAAATAAAAATTTTAAAGGAAGAGGGTTGCAGTTTAGTTTTCTCTGAATTGATAAGTTTAGATGAAGAAATTAAACCCCAACTCAATAAAGCTATAAATTGCTTGTCTAAAGGCGATCAATTAATAATAACTCAGCTTGATCGAGCGTTTAAAAATAAAAAAGAATGTTTAAGGACAATAAATAAACTTATTAATAAGGATATTAAATTGCGAACTTTGACTGGTTTTTTTGCTGCTAATGAATCCTCTAATGCAAATTCTTCAATTTTTAAGATTTTATATGAATTAGATAATTTAGAAGACAAAAGTTTAGGTGAAAGAAAAAAGGAACAACTATTACGCAGGAAATTATCTGGAAATAATTTGGGAGGCAGGCCCAAAATAAGTCCTTTAAAAGAATCTTTAGTAATCAGATTGCGCAATGAAGGATATTCATATCGATCAATCAGATCACAAACTGGAATTGCATTATCAACAATTAGAAGAGTGATTTTGGAGAGAGAATTAACATAAAATGAGTAAGAAAGAAATTGAAAATTTAATAAAAGAAAATTTCAAAGATACAGCATTGCGTATTTATGAATTAGATAATGAAGATAGAAAAAGTTTGTTAGCAGAATATAGAGAATGGATTATGAATGATTTAGATATTAAAGAAGTAATGATGCTACCTTATGAAGCCTATACTGACAAATTAGATTCTAATTTCTTAGAAGACTCACTTTAATCTTTAATAGTATATCTCTTATTAAAATCGTATACTTCTTTTGCTATAAACGGTAAAAGGGAAGAATCTTTGGAATATTGTTCTCCATTACAAAAAACTACTAATAAAGTTTGCAGAGATTGATTATTAATCCACCAAGCTGAATCATGTCTAACTTCAGACATTAAGCCTGCTTTACTCCAAAGATTAATGCTTTCTGGTAATCCTTCACCCAAAAAACCATCTATTTGATTAAGAGAATCGTTTTGAAGAACAACTTTATTCAAATTTCTTTTTAAAAAACTTCGCAAATTTAAATTATTTTCTTGATAATCAATATGAATCATAATTTCCTCCAAAACCCTTGCAGCCGAATCAGAGTTCATAGCGTTTCTATTTTTATTATCATATCCATAAAATTCTTTCTCACGACCAAATGGTCCATCATCCCAAGTCTTCTGACAGCAATTTATACTAACCAATTCTTCCCAATTTAAATCATGTAGCCAATCATTTATTATACTTCTTTGGTATTTCCAATTTTCCCATAGTTCGCCTTCAATACGAGGTCCACTTGTTGTTCCAGTAAGTAAATCAATTAAAAAGCTTGTTGCATTATTACTGGAGAAAGACAACATTTTCCTTACAGCATCAATAATTTCATCTGATAATAATAAACTTCCTTTTTTAATCCAATAAAATGCGGCAAGGCCATAAACTAACTTGACTATGCTGGCAGGGTAAATCATTTTTTTGTTATTAATACCAGTTCCAAAACCTTTATATACACTTTTATTTTCACTTTTATAATTAATCCAAGTTATCGAAATATCTTCTCTTGAAAAATCTTCATTATTAGAGCATACTCTCCTTAAAATATCATTTAAGGCTAGGCCCATCTCTTGACTTAAATAGTAAAAGGACATTCTATGGAAATTTATAAAAATCCTATCTCACTATTTAAACAAACTAATTTTTCAAAAACTATTTGGTGGAGATTAAAAGTTAATATTTCTGGATATCAAAATGAAACAGAAGATAAATTAGTTACTGAAATATTTAAAGATAGAATTTTTAGGCTTATTTATCCAAATATTCATCAAAACAACCATAAATTTTCAAGAATATTAGTTCAACTATATGAAGATGGTTACATCTGTTGGATAAATTTAGATGGATTAATTATTGAAAAATACGAATTAGAAAAACCTGAGAATTCAAAAAAAGAAACCTTCTTTATAAAAGATAAAGTTAACTCAATTTTAAAATGGATCAAGGATCAATCTGATTTAAATAATAAATATCTTTGGGGAGGTACATTAGGACCCAATTTTGATTGTTCTGGATTAATTCAGACTGCTTTTTTAAAGCATCAAATTTATATACCTCGAGACTCTTTTCAAATAAAAAGTTTTTGTAAGCATCTTTTTTGTTACGAAGAATCGTATGCTGCTCTAAGACCTGGCGATCTTTTATTTTTTGGAAATGAAGAAAAATGTGATCATATTGGAATCTACAAAGGAAACGGATTGTATTACCATAGCTCTGGAACGGATTTTGGCAGAAATGGAATAGGATTAGATACCCTAAATAACTCTAATGATAAAATCTCATTGCATTATAAATCTAAACTAATTTCGGCAGGAAGAGTAGTTAGAAACTATAGATGGGACCGCACTATACGTTAATCAAAAGAGATCATCTTTTAATTTTAAATTAAATATAAATATTACTTATTCTTTTATTTAGAAATTAACCAGCAGTCCAAATATTTTTAATTATTGGCATTATGGTATCTAAGTGTAATGTCCCAACAAGTAACCAAGCAAAAACAGCTCCTCCGCAGCCTCCTAACCAAAATCCACTTGTAAAATCAGCCCAACCAGCTCTTGTAAATAAGTCCTTTGGCGGATTATTAACAGTCGTATCTGGAGGTTGAACATTAGGTGATTTTCCAGGCGCATTGTATAGAACAAAAAGTGCTGTCAAAATATGAACAGCTCCAATAGTAGCGAGAAGTCCTGCTGTTAGAGCAAATTCAGAATTTCTTAATGGTCCAGTCATAGTAAATGGTCCGTATAGAAGATATCCAAAAGCTGCTCCAGTTTCTAACCCTCTAAAATTAGGAGAAATACCTTCCCTATAAAAAGGTAGATTATTTATAAAGGCTTTTGTAAAATAACCACTATTAACTGGGGTAGCTAAATTACCAACACAAGGATCAGCAACTGTTTTTACTGCCCATTGTTCTGCTACGCCAATATCATTTGGTTGTACAGAAGTATCTATGTATTTCTCATCAAACTTGATAGAACTTGTTGATTCTGAGAATGATTTTTGAAAGTCGCTCATTTTTTTAATAGTTTAGTGTTTGATAATTTATTCAGTTGCTGTAATTAATCTTCCAATCAATACAATAAAAACAGCAGGCATTGCTATACCAATTAATGGAACAAAAATTGAGGGTAAAAGACTTGGTAAATCAGATGGCATAGTTCTTTAAACATCTTTAAACACTTTAGTATTTATCTGCTAAATAGTGTTAATTTTATTACTGGATGATATAAAAATTATTAACTTTTTACATGATAAATTTTTTGGCAATTTTACTTATTATTTTTATAGGAATATTACTTCTAGTTTTTAAAAAAGAAGCTTTAAAAAGTTTATAAATAAAAGAAATATATACTCTATTAAATTAAACAAAAATAATAAATTTTCATCTAATAAAAATAGTTTTTTTACAATCACGAAGAACAAAAGTACTCAGTATTTTATAAAAATTCTCAAAGAGATAAAATGATTAGTCTTTTTCAGGGTAATACAGAAAATAAATTAAAGGCATTAAAAATTGCGGAAGAATTGGCTGATAAATCAAGTTTGCCAATTTTACGAAAAGGCTTAAGAGACATTTCTCCTGAAGTAGTTGAAATTTCAGCTTTATTAATAAGAAAGTTCAAGTAAACAATCAATTTTGATTAGCACTGTTTATTGATCTAATTCTATAAATTGGACGACTTTGACTTTCATGATATGTCCTAATTAAAAGTTCACTCAATAATCCAAAGCTAAATAATTGAACACCAGCAATTCCTAATATTAATGCAAACATCAGCAACGGACGATTTCCAATATCCTCACCCATTATTTTTAAAACTATCAAATAAGAACTTATCGCAAGGCTACTGAAAATACTTATAATTCCAACAAAACCAAATCCATACATAGGTCTTGTTAAAAATTTAGTCATAAACCAAACAGTTAGTAAATCCATTAAAACTCTAAAAATTCTATCAATTCCATATTTACTAGTTCCATATTGCCTGCTCCTATGATTTACTTTAATTTCTTTAATTCTTGCACCTTCAATATTTGCTAAAACGGGCAAAAACCTGTGAAGTTCTCCATATAACTTTATATCTTCTATTATTTCTTTCTTAAACGCTTTTAATGAGCAACCATAGTCATGTAACTTTAAACCTGTCACGTGAGCTATTAACTTATTCGCTATTTTTGATGGTATCTTTCTGTTTATTAATTTATCTTTTCTATCAAACCTCCAGCCACAAACTAAATCATAACCATTGTTAATTTCTGAAATTAATAAAGGAATATCATTTGGATCATTCTGTAAATCACCATCCAAAGTAATAACAATATCGCCCTTAGAATTATCAAAGCCAGCTGACATTGCTGCAGTTTGCCCATAGTTTTTGCGAAGGGAAATTACTGATAACTCTTTAATTTTGAGAGTTAGTTGCTTTAATACTTGATGAGTATTATCTTTAGAACCATCATTCACAACAATCAATTCAAAATTAAATTTATGAAATGACATTACATTTTTAACTTCATCCAATAAAAGACCAATACTCTCACTTTCATTGAAAACAGGAACGATAATAGAAATTAATTGTTTTATATCTGACATTTATATTTAATAATAATTATATAATTTTAACTTAATTTAGAACATTAAAATTAAACAAAAAAAATCACCACGTTTGTGGTGATTAAAATTATTTAAGGAAAATTTAACCAAACTTACCTGAAGTTGATGCAATAACAAACGCACCGAATGTAAGTATGTTTCCAATGGTGAAATGTGCTAGTCCAACTAATCTAGCTTGAACAATTGAAAGTGCAACTGGCTTATCTCTCCATCCAACAAGATTAGCAATTGGAGTACGCTGATGTGCCCAAACTAATGTTTCAATTAACTCTTGCCAGTATCCGCGCCATGATATTAGGAACATGAAACCAGTAGCCCAAACTAAGTGGCCGAATAGGAACATCCAAGCCCAAGGAGATAGAGAATTTACTCCAAATGGATTATATCCATTAATAAGTTGAGCAGAGTTTAACCAGAGATAATCTCTGAACCAACCCATTAGATAAGTTCCTGATTCGTTAAATTGTGCTACGTTACCCTGCCAAATTGCTAGGTGTTTCCAATGCCAATAGAAAGTTACCCATGCTAGTAAATTTAATGCCCAGAACATAGCTAAGTACATAGCGTCCCAAGAAGAACTATCACAAGTACCTCCACGTCCAGGTCCATCGCAAGGGAATGCATAACCTAAATCTTTCTTATCAGGAATTAATTTTGTTCCTCTAGCATCAAGTGCACCTTTAATAAGGATTAATGCAGTTGTATGAAGACCTAAAGCGATAGCATGGTGAACTAAGAAATCTGCAGGCCCGATAGGTAAGAAAGCACTTAATGCATCTTGTCTATTGATAAGATCCATCCAGTAATGATTACCTGGTAATGAATTAGCTGCGAGAGTTGCTGAACTTGTAGGATCAGATAATAAAGCGTTAAAGCCATACATCATTTTACCTTGAGCAGCTTGAACAAATTGCGCAAATACTGGCTCGATTAGAATTTGCTTTTCAGGATTACCAAAAGCTACAACAACATCGTTATGAACATAAATTCCAAGAGTATGAAATCCTAACAACATTGTTACCCAGCTAAGGTGACTTATCAAAGCTTCCTTTGTTCCAAGTACTCTTGCTAAAACATTATCTTTGTTTAATTCGGGATCATAATCTCTTACAAAGAAAATGGCTCCATGAGCAAATGCACCAACCATCAAGAACATTGCTATATATTGATGATGACTATATAAAGCAGATTGTGTGGTGTAGTCCCTGGCAATAAAAGCGTAAGAGGGAAGTGCACCCATATGTTGGGCCACAAGAGAAGTTGCTACACCAAGTGATGCTAATGCTAATCCAAGTTGGAAATGTAATGAGTTATTTACAGTTTCATATATTCCATCGTGGTTAATTCCAAAACTACCTTTATGAGGATCATTAGGGTGTCTTGTATTATGAGCTTCTGTAATTTCTTTTAGGCTATGACCAATACCAAAGGTATTTCTATACATATGCCCAGCAATTACAAAAACTGTTCCAATAGCAATATGATGATGAGCAATGTCAGTAAGCCATAATGCTTCACTTTGAGGATGAAGACCACCTAAGAAAGTAAAGATTGCTGTACCAGCTCCCTCAGCTGTCCCAAATACTTGGTCTAGCGAATCAGGATTTTGGGCATATGCTCCCCAGTTTAAAGTAAAGAAAGGAGCTAGTCCTGCAGGGTGTGGAAGCACTGTTAACCAGTTATCCCAACCTACATGTTGTCCTCTTGATTCAGGTATGGCGACATGAACCAAATGACCTGTCCAAGCGATACTACTAAAACCAAATAAGACAGCTAAGTGATGATTTAATCTTGACTCTGCATTTTTAAACCAAGCTAGAGAAGGTCTAAATTTTGGCTGTAAGTGTAGCCAACCTGCAAATAGAGTCCAACAAGCCAAAATACTCATAAATATTGAAGCTTGGAAGAGTTGCTCATTAGTTCTCATTCCAATTGTGTACCACCAATGGTAGAGACCTGAATAAGCTATGTTTACTGGACCACTAGCTCCAGCTTGTGTCATTGCCTCTGTGATACCAGACCCAAAATGTGGATCCCAAATAGCATGAGCAATAGGACGAACGTGGGTTGGATCAAGTACAAATTGCTCGAAGTTACCTTGCCAAGCAATATGAAACAAGTTACCAGCTACCCAAAGGGCGATTATTGCAAGATGTCCAAAATGGGTAGAGAAAAGCTTCTGATAAAGCTTTTCTTCAGTCATACCATCGTGACTTTCAAAGTCGTGCGCGGTAGCTATTCCGTACCATATTCGTCTGGTTGTAGGGTCCTGAGCTAGACCCTGGTTAAATGATGGAAATTTTGTTGCCATTGAATTAAAAAGGTGAAGTTCAGGTAATTAGCCCAGGCCGAAAAGGCGAGCATGGAAGAAAGCCCATGTGGTAGCAATACCACCAACAAGGAAGTGTGTTACACCTACTGCTCTACCCTGAGTGATAGATAAAGCTCTTGGTTGAATAGTTGGAGCAACTTTAAGTTTATTGTGTGCCCAAACGATTGATTCGAATAATTCTTGCCAATATCCCCTTCCACTAAAGAGGAACATTAAACTAAATGCCCATATGAAGTGAGCTCCTAAGAACATCAAACCGTACATACTTATGGATTGACCATAACTTGTTAATACTTGCGAAGCTTGCGCCCAAAGGAAATCTCTTAACCAACCATTAATAGTAATGGAGCTTTGTGCGAAGTTTCCACCAGTAAGTCCCCAAACATCACTCTGCATTTTCCAAGAGAAGTGGAAAATAACTATTGATAAACAGTTATACATCCAGAAAAGGGCTAAGAACACGTGGTCCCATGAAGAAACTTGACATGTACCACCTCTTCCAGGTCCATCACAAGGGAATCTAAATCCTAGAGAAGCTTTATCAGGGATCAACCTTGAACTTCTTGCATAAAGTACTCCTTTAAGAAGTATCAAAACAGTTACGTGGATTTGGAAAGCATGAATATGATGAATCATTAAATCAGCTGTCCCTAATGGAATTGGAGCTATAGCAACCTTTCCACCCACTTCTACTAAACTTCCATTAAAAACTTCGCTTAAAGCTTTGTGAGGTAAAGCTTCTGCAGTACCTGCTAAAAGAGAAGTTCCAACAGCAGATGCTTGAATACTCTGTACCCATTGAGCAAAAATTGGCTGAAGTTGGATTGCAGAATCACTAAACATATCTTGAGGTCTACCCAAAGCTCTCATAGTATCGTTATGAATATAGAGTCCAAAACTATGAAATCCTAACCACATACATACCCAGTTCAAGTGACTGATTAAGGCATCTCTTGCTTTAAGAATTCTGTCTAATACATTATCAATATGTTTTGCTGGATCGTAATCTCTGACCATTGCAATTCCAGCATGCGCGCCTGCGCCTACTATGAATAATCCACCTATCCACATGTGATGAGTAAATAATCCAAGAACTGTCATGTAGTCAGTAGCTATATATGGGTATGGAGGCATCGCATACATGTGATGAGATACAAGTATGCTTATTGATCCAAGCATTGCTAGGTTTACCGCAAGCTGGGCATGTCTACTTTCTGCCATAAACTCAAAAAGACCTTGATGACCTTTAGGAGCAGGAAATAATATTGGGTCTCCTTGCTGTGAATCTAATATTTCTTTCATACTATGACCAATACCATAATTGGTTCTATACATATGACCACCAATGATTGCTATTACACCAAAAGCTAAATGATGATGTGAAACATCAGTCATCCATAAGCTTCCTGTAACAGGGTTAAGCCCACCTTTGAAAGTAAGGAAATCTGAGAAAGCTAACCAATTTAAGCTAAAGAAATTACCTGTACCACTTGCTAATCCTGGAAATATCTGACCAATAATTTGTGGATCACAGAGTTGATGCGGCATAGGCATATCTGCAATAGTTGCTATTTCTTTACCATTAATTACTAAAGGAGAGCCTGCATCAATTGCATCTAAGAGAGCTGCGGTAGGAGCTCCAATATGAATACAATGGCCAGCCCAAGCTAGAGATCCTAATCCTACTAAACCAGCTATATGGTGATTAAGCATAGATTCAATATCTTGGAACCACTCCATTTTTGGAGCGGCTTTGTGATAATGAAAAATTCCCGCATGAAGCATTAGTGCAGCCATTACTACAGCACCTATTGCTAATGCCATCAGTTCACTCTCGTTAGTAATTCCCCATGCTCTCCACATGTGGAATATTCCTGAACTGATTTGAATACCGTTGTAGTTAGCACCAAGATCAGCATTAAGCATTTCTTGACCAACAATTGCCCAAACTTGCTGAGCCCCTGGTTTGACATGAGTTGGATCAGCTAACCAACCTGAATAATTAGAAAATCTTGCTCCATGGAAAAAAGCAGCACTCATCCATATAAAGATGACTGCAAGATGTCCAAAATGAGCTGAGAAGATCTTTCTTGTTGCTTCTTCAGCATCGCCTGTATGCACATCAAAATCATGTGCATCTGCATGTAAATTCCAGATCCAAGTTGTAGTTTTTGGACCCTTAGATAATTTGGTTGACCAGAAACCTGGTTTATCTAATTTGGCAAAATCAATAGGTCTTGGATCGGCCTTAACAGGATCCTCCAAAACCTTTTTGTTTTTTTCTCCACTTTCTGGTGGGCTGATGGTCATCTAGCACCTCGAAAATAATTGACTTTAAAGCCGACTGATCGGATCTTGAACTTATTTTTAATGATAATGTTCAAGAAAACGAATCCTTCGGAACTTTTGATATTCGTTTCAAAAATAATAAGGCAAAGATTCTTTCGTTATGCATTAACGTAACAAATGTTCTAATGATTGTTACTATATGAATATTATGTTAAATTTTAGACTATGACTAGATTATGAGTATTTTTACTCAAATTTTATATAAATTTCTTAAATTTTTTTTAATATTTCAAAGAAAATTTTTTAAATCCAGCGACAGGATATAATTTCAACATAACTATCAATAGTTTCTGATTTGAAAGGAATTGCTATAGGTCTATCTAATAATTCAAAAGAAATTTTAAAAAGGCTTAAAAAAACAGAATTTGTAAAAGAGATATATATTGCAGGTTCCTCTAAAGACGATGGAAAGGAAAATGAACTTATTCAAGTACAAAAACCGAGAGAAATCTTACTTAAAAAATGGCCTGAGATAGATTTAATAATTTTTATAGGCTCAATTGCTGCATCAATACGCATAATAAATTCTTTTTTAACCTCTAAAGATCAAGATCCAGGTGTAATCGTTATAGATAAAAAATGTTCCAAGATAGTTCCCTTAATTGGCTTACATCAATCAAACACGCAAAATATTGCATATCAAATTGCTAATTTACTTGGTGGCGAAATAATAGAAACTAATAATTCCAATGATCAAAGCTTCTTAAATCTTGATGCATTTGGGAATCAATGGGGTTGGAAAAGATCTGGCAAAATAAAGGATTGGTCAAAACTAGTAATTAAACAAGCTAAGAAAGAAGAAATATTTTGCAAACAATTATCTGGTAATAGCTTATGGAAAACTTCAGAATCAGGGGAAATTATTAATCAAATTAATAAAAAAGAAATTGAAAAACCAGATTCAACATTTCATGTGACTATATTTAAGAATAATGAAAGAAATTGGCATCCTCCAGTATTGTGGGTTGGTATTGGATGTGAAAGAAATACAAGCAAAGAATTAATAGCAAATTCTCTAAATACTTTTTTGGAGTCAGGAAATTTATCACAGCAATCAATTGCGGGATTTGCAACTATTGATATTAAAAAAAATGAGAAAGGAATTTTAGAACTTTCTGAAGAAAAAAACTTACCTATAAAATTTTTTAGTAAAGAAGATCTTTCAACAATAATTGTTCCAAATCCATCAAATGTCGTACAAAAGGAAATTGGCACACCTTCCGTAGCAGAAGCCTCTTGCTTACTAGCAGCAGGAGAGGAATCAAAATTATTAGAAGAAAAAAGAATTTTTAAAAATCAATCTGGGGCAGTAACTATCGCTATCGCAGAATCAAAAAATCAGTATAATCCAACCCATGGCGAAATACATATTATTGGAAGTGGGCCTGGTGATATCTCCTTCCTAACCAGTAATGCAAAAAAAGCACTTTCAAGATGTACTGCTTGGATCGGATACAAAATGTATTTAGATTTAATTAAGCCCTTAAAAAGGAGTGACCAAGTTTTAATTGAAAGTAAACTTACTGATGAAAAAGGGAGATGTAGTAAAGCAATTAAACTAGCGGAAGAAGGAATAAAAGTGGCTTTAATTTCTTCAGGTGAATCTGGATTTTATGGCATGGCTGGTTTACTTTTAGAATTGCTTCAAAAAATAAAAAAAGAATATAGACCTTACTTTCAAGTACATCCAGGTATAAGTAGTGTTCAATTAGCGGCTGCGATTAGTGGAGCACCACTAATGAATGACTTTTGTTCAATAAGCTTAAGCGATAAATTAACTCCATGGCCTTTAATAGAAAAAAGAATTGAAGGAGCTCTAGTAGGTGACTTTGTAATAGCTTTATTTAATCCTCAATCCATTGAAAGAAATTGGCAGCTAAAAAGTGTAATAAATAGATGTTTACAGTCTAGGCGTGAGGATACTCCAGTTTTAATAGCTAGACAAGTAGGGAGAGAAAATCAAACCAAAAAATTTTTTACTTTAAACACCATTCCTTTTAAAGAGATTGATATGTTGACGGTCATCATTATTGGCAATTCTCAAACAACTTTAGTTGACGAAATATTTCTGACTCCAAGAGGATATTTACAAAATCAAGTTTAGATAATTGATAGTTTTATAAATAGAATTTTTTTCTTTGCTTTTTCTTTTTAAAAATACTAATCTTTGATAATAATGATGTAAGAAAATTAATTGAAAAATATTGGTTTAATTTTGTTTGACATTGATGGGGTAATCCGCAGCGTAGAAAATAGTTACAGACTTTCATTAAAAAAAACAGTTTACAAATTTTCCGGATGGGAGCCAAGTTATATAGATATTGATAATGCAAAAAATGAAGGGATCTGGAATAATGATTGGGATTTAAGTTTAGAACTTATAAAAAGATATATAAAAAAAGAGAACTTAAATCTAAAAGTTCCTCCAAGAAAGGAAATAGTAAAGTGTTTTGAAGAGTTTTACTTTGGTGGAGATCCAAATAAAGATAGTAAATATTGGTCTGGTTACATTACCAATGAGGAGTTATTAGTTGATAAAAAGTTTTTTGATTTAATTCAAGGTAATGGAATAATCTGGGGTTTTGTTAGTGGTGCAGAGTCAGCTTCTGCAAAATTTGTTTTAGAAAAAAGACTTGGACTAAAATCACCACCATTAATATCTATGGGAGATGCCCCTGACAAGCCTGATCCTAGAGGTTTTATTAACTTATCAAAAAAGCTGATTGGAGATAAACTTGGCGAATCAAATATTCCCATTGCATATGTAGGAGATACTATTGCAGATATACATACAGTTATAAACGCTAGAAAGGAAATACCATCTCAGAAATTCATAAGTATAGGAATAGCTCCACCTCATTTACATTTAAATTCACGATTAAAAGAACGTAATTCTTACGAAACAAATCTAAGAAATGCAGGCGCTGACTTGATTTTAAATTCTATTTATGACCTTAAAGATATTAATCTTGACTTATTTTAAAACAAATATTAATTAAAAATTTTCTAAATAAATCACGGAGAGGGAGGGATTCGAACCCTCGACAAAAGTTACCTCCTGTAACTCCTTAGCAGGGAGCCGCTTTCAACCACTCAGCCACCTCTCCAGCTCCTATACATTATCAATTTTTCTGCAAACATTCAAAATTTTTTATTTAATCGAAATGTCTAATCTACTTGAACTTTCGGCAATCTATTTTTAAAAGAACAAAGAATTTCCCAGGGAATAGTATTAGATTTTCTTGACCATTCAAGAGGAGAGATTGTTTTATCTCCATCAGAACCTAGTAATACCATGGTACTACCAACTTTAATTTCATTAGAATTTGTTATGTCTACCATCATTTGGTCCATAGTTATAGATCCAACTTGAGGATAAAATTTATTATTATGAATAACGTTAATCTTGCCTGAAAGATTTCTTGGTACACCATCTGCATAACCAATATTTAATACAGCTAACTTAGTTTTTCTATGACTTACAAATTTGCCTCCGTAACTTACACTTACCCCTTTATCAATAGTTCTTATAAAAGCTACTTTGACCTTCAAAGATAAAGCTGGTTTAAGTAATAAATTTTTATCTATTTTAGCTAGAGGACTGTATCCATACATAGAAAGCCCAACACGTACCATGTGAAAATGAAAATCTTTGCTAAGAAGCATTCCCGCTGAATTAGCCAAATGAATCTTAATTTTATTATTTCTATCAAGATTAATTTGCTTTAATAATTCATTGAACTTCAGTCTTTGTGATTGTGTAATACTTTGAGAATCTAATGCGTTATTTTCATCTGCAGATGATAAGTGACTATATATTCCTTCTATTGAAATATTCTCAAAAGATTTTATTTT
This sequence comes from Prochlorococcus sp. AG-347-I06, assembly GCA_003281605.1. Lineage (GTDB taxonomy): Bacteria > Cyanobacteriota > Cyanobacteriia > PCC-6307 > Cyanobiaceae > Prochlorococcus_A. The sequence goes on from QCBM01000002.1 coordinate 155,394, forward strand.
TTCAAATTGCTGAACAAATTTTTTGGATTCAAATCCTAATCTTGACATTCCAGTATCAACCTTAAGATGTAAAGAAAACTTTAACCCAAAGTGCTTCCCAATATTATTGCAAACTAAACACTCTCTTATACTACTTATGGTTGGCATAAGGTCATTTTTAAAGGATATTATTAAATCTCTTTTTGTATATAGATTTCCGAGAATAAGAATTGGTTTTTTAACTCCAAAATAACGTAGCTTAATCCCTTCTTCTAAAGTTGCAACGCCTAATTCCGAGGCTCCGCCTTTAATAGCGTAGTCAGATACTACTTTCGCATCATGTCCATATCCATCAGCTTTGACAACCGCCATAAATTGACAATTTTTTCTTAATTTTGTTCTTAATTGCCTTACATTTGTCTCTAATGCTTTGCCTTTAACTTCAATCCATGCCCTTTGTTTTGGATCTAAATCTGGTTTAAAAATTGAATATTTATCAAAATTAAATTCCTGGTTAGATTTCCGAATTTGCATTAACTTTGCACAATTATATGCGCTTATTGAAATATACAGTTAGCATGACATGTAAATTGTATTTTGGCATGGGCCAGACTCTAGTTTTAAATGCATCTTATGAACCTTTAAACATCACTTCCTGGCGAAGAGCAGTAATTTTGATGATTAAAGGTAAAGCTGAAAGCTTAGAGGAAGATAAATCATATTCAATACATTGTGGCAGAAAATTGCCTACAGTTATAAGACTTCGTTACTACGTGAAGGTCCCTTTTAGAGAAGTTTCTTTAACAAGAAAAAATATTCTTCTAAGAGATAATAATGCTTGCCAGTACTGTAACTATAGGGGTAGTGACCTATCAATAGATCATGTTTTACCGAGAAGTAGAGGTGGAACAGATAACTGGGAAAATGTTACAACAGCATGTCTAAGATGCAATGTACAAAAAGGTAACCGAACTCCAGAAGAGGCAAATATGCCCTTAAAACGTAAGCCTTATCGTCCATTAAGTAATCTAAATTTTGAAGCTACAAGACAAATTGACTCTGGCAAGCATAAAGAATGGAGTAAATACGTAATAGGGGTTGCAATCTAATAAAAAAATCTTAATTTACTTCTTTATTAAAATCTTCCATCATTCTTTTTTGTTCTTGCGCTATGCATGCAGTAATCACTTCTTCTAATTGACCCGCAAGAATTGGCTCAAGAGAAAAATTGGAACCTAACCTATGGTCAGTTGTCCTGTTATCTTTAAAATTATAAGTTCTGATTTTTTCACTTCTATCGCCTGTTCCAACCTGGGAAAGCCTTTGTGATCTCTCTTTTGCATTGGCTTCTTTTAATTGAATTTCATATAATTTAGCTCTTAAAATTTCCATTGCTCGTTCGCGATTTTGCAATTGTGATCTCTCTTGAGTACAAAAAACCCTTATTCCTGTAGGCTTGTGGAGAAGATCAATAGCTGTCTCTACCTTATTAACATTTTGTCCCCCTGCACCTCCTGATCTTGCTGTTCCAACCTCTAAATCTGTTGGATCAATTTTAACTTCAACAGGATCAGCCTCAGGCATAACGGCAACAGTAGCAGTAGAGGTGTGGACTCTACCTTGAGATTCAGTAGCTGGAACTCTTTGGACTCTATGTACACCGGCCTCAAATTTAAGTTGACTATATACAGAATCTCCCTTAACGGAGATAACTAACTCCTTAAATCCACCCATATCTGACTCAGAAGCACTAACAGGTTTTACAGACCATCCAATTTTTTGTCCATACCTTTCATACATTCTTGCTAAATCACCCGCCCAGATGCAAGCCTCGTTACCTCCAGCACCGGCTCTGATTTCTAACATTACACTTCTCTCATCTCTTGGGTCTTTTGGCAATAAGGCGATTGTTGTTTTTTGAATCAGTTCAATCTTAGATTCCTCTAGAATTATTAACTCCTCATTTATCAAAGATTCCATTTCTTTATCATTTTTATTCTCTTTTAGTAGATTTTTTGAATCTTCAATTTCTTTATCAGTATCAAGCAACTTATTAAAATCAATCACCAAAGGTTCCAATTTTGATCTTTCTCTTGCTATTGATTCTAATTTTTTTGGATCATTAGCAATATCAGGATCTGCAAGTTGCACTTCCAAATTTTCAAAACTTTCTGAAGCAGTTTTCAACCTTGCAATTAATGTTGAGTATTCCAATTGAAATTGTGCTTAATTTTGAAAATTTTATTTTTTAGAATCTTTTTCTTCTTTTTGATCTTTTGATGAGGCTGAATTAGCTGAACCCATTCCATATTTTTTCATAAACCTATCAACCCTTCCTTCCGTATCAAGAATCTTTTGAGTTCCAGTGAAGAAGGGATGATTACCACTCCAAACATCAACATGTAATTCAGGCTGCGTGGAACCAGTAGTCATTACAACTTCTCCATTACAAATAACTTTTGCATCTGGATACCATTTTGGGTGTATTTCTGATTTTGGCATAATTTAAATTCCTTTAACGTTTAGAGAATTGAGGGGCTTTTCTTGCTTTTTTAAGACCATATTTTCTTCTTTCCTTAGCTCTAGGATCTCTACTGAGATGGCCTTCCGTTTTTAGCGGTTTCCTATTGTCAGGAGATAATTCGCAAAGTGCTCGAGCTGCACCTTGCTTAATAGCGTCTGCTTGACCAGTCAATCCACCACCAAAAACATTTACAAAAATATCATAAGAATTTTCAAGGCCTAATGTTTGCAAAGGGGCTTTTATTGAATTTAAGTGCAGAGGATTAAAATTTAAGTAATCATCTCCAGCACGACCATTAATTTTTATTAGTCCATTTCCTGGAATCAAGCGAACTCTAGCTACTGAAGTTTTTCTTCTTCCAGTTCCCCAATACACAGCTTTGTTTTTTATTTGACTATTCATTTTGATAAATTAACTATTTAATAATACAGGATTCTGAGCAGCATGAGGATGATCAGCACCTTTATAAACTTTTAGTTTTTTAAATTGCTGTCTTCCTAAAGAGTTATGAGGCAGCATGCCCTTAACAGCTTGCTCGATAATTCTTTCAGGAATTCTTTCTTGTAAAGACTCAAATTTTTCAATTTTCATTCCTCCTGGCCTTCCAGAATGTCTCCTGTACAATTTTTGCGATGCTTTTTTACCTGTTACCTCAACTTTCTCTGCATTTACTACAATGACAAAATCTCCAGTATCTAGATGAGGTGTAAATGTTGGTTTGTTCTTACCTCTCAATACAGTTGCAATTTCTGTAGCAAGTCTACCAAGTGTCTTATCTTTTGCGTCAACTAAAAACCAATTTCTTTCAATTGTTTCTAAAGATGGAGTAATTGTTTTATTCATTTACCAAATTTTTGTAAAAAAAATTTAAATTAGTCTTAAATTCTACCTTATTGAAGGAATATTAAACAACAGTTTTGAATGATTTACAAAAAAATTTGCTTAATTAAACCTAATTAAGAAAAACCCTTAATTAAAAATACAGGGAAAAAATCATTGTTATTAATCTTTTTAAAAACATTTTCTTCATAAACAGCATTTACAAAACATAATCCTTTAGCTGGAGCAGATTCTTTAACATCATTTTTCTTTTTGTTTACCCATCTATCTGTAAAAATTTCTGGCGATATTTTGTTTTCTCCAACTAAAACTAGTTGACCAATAATTAAGCGGACCATTCCATATAGAAAACCAGTAGCTTTAATATCAACAAAAATCAAATCTTCTACTCTTTTAATATCTATTTTTTTTATTTTTGTAATTGAGTTTGTTCTATTACTGCCACTTTTCTGAAAAGCAAAAAAATCATGTTCTCCTATCATTTTCCTTGATGCATTTAACATTAAAGCTTCATCTAATACTTTTTGATATCTATGCCATGACCAATTATTGATGAATAAGTTTGGGAATTTACTGTTATTAATGACATATCGATAGTGTCTATACATCGCTGAATAACACGCATGCCAGCTATCTTTTACCTCAACTGATTCCAAGATCCTAATTGATGAGGGTAAAAGACTATTTAAGACATCAGAATAACTATTTCCTGGAACAACACAATCCACATCAAAGTGTACTACTTGACCTGATGCATGAACCCCAGCATCAGTCCTCCCTGCTGCAAAAGTCTTTACTGTATGGTTTGTAATCTTTAAGAGAGCTCTGTCTAAAATTTCTTGAACAGTAGTTGCATTTTTTTGTTTTTGCCAACCTGAATAATGAGATCCATCATATTGGACTAGTAAAGCTACCCTTTTCAACAGTTATTTTTTTAGTAAAAGCTCCTTTAATTAACTAACTTAAACAAGCTCGATTATGGCCATTTGAGCGTTATCACCTTTTCTAGCTACAGTTCTGACAATGCGTGTATAACCACCATTTCTATCTCCATATCTTTCCTTTGCTTTTTCAAATAATGAATGAACTAATTTTTTATCATAAATGTATCCAATAGCCCTTCTCCTAGAAGCTAAACTTCCCTCTTTGGCTAGTGAAATCATTCTTTCAGCTTCATTTCTTAAAGCTTTTGCTCTAGCTTTTGTAGTCGTTACTCTACCTTCTCTAATTAATTGTGTAGTTAAACCTCTTAGAAGTGCTTTCCTCTGATCAGCAGGTTTACTTAGTAATGGAATTCTAAGTTGGTGTCTCATAATCTTAAAAATTGTTAAACAGATGTTCTGCTTTGTGGAATAGAAATGCCTATCCGCTCAAGAGCTTCAATCACCTCATCTGCAGATTTAGAGCCAAAGTTCTTAATTTCAAGAAGATCTTCATAGCTGAAGCCCATTAAATCCGAAACTGAGTTAACTTGCGCCCGTTTTAAACAATTATATGCTCTAACGGACAAGTTTAGTTCCTCGAGAGGAATTTGAGCTTCAGGAGATGGTTCAGGTTCTTCAGGTATTTCTTCAACCATTGTGACAGTAGCAAGGGGTTGGAAGAGTTCTATTAATTGATTTGCAGCTTCAGCAATAGCATCGTCAGGACTAGTTGAGCCATCTGTTACTACCTCCATTTTTAATCTTTCTCTTCCCGTTCCGCCTTCTGCTACAGCAGTTTCATCAATCGTAAAGTTCACTCTCTTCACCGGCATAAATACAGCATCTATTTGAAGCAAATCAATAGCAGTTGTCTCTTCACTCTTTCGGTCGACGGGTCTATATCCAACACCTCTTTCAACATGGATTTCCAACTCTAAGTTATGACCCTCCTGAATAGTCGCAATCGGTTTTTCGCCATCAACAATTTCAACTTGAGAGGAGAATTGAATGTCATTAGCCTTCACCTCCATTGGACCACTAGCTACTAACCTCCCGATTTCGAGCTCTGGATTAGTGCTATTTATTGATAGTTGCTTGCAATTAAGAAGAATATCTAAAACGTCTTCTCTAACTCCAGGAATAGTGGCGTATTCATGATTAATTCCTGCTATTCTTACAGCAGTAACTGCGCTCCCTTCAAGTCCTCCCATAAGGACTCTTCTAAGAGAATTACCCAAAGTTGTAGCTTGTCCCCTTTCTAGAGGGCCAATTAAAAAAGTTCCTGTTTGGGAGCGATCATCTGCTATTTGATGGTCGATTCTGTCAATCTGGTATTGCAACACGGAAAATAATGAGGTTAAGAGTTTTTTTTGGGGGGGGGTTGAGAATGGTTAAGATCTAAACGCGTCTCCGTTTAGGTCTTCTACATCCATTATGAGGTAATGGAGTTACATCTCTTATTAGAGTTATTTCTAATCCGGCCACTTGTAAAGCTCTTATGGCCGTTTCCCTACCTGCGCCGGGCCCTCTAACTAGTACTTCTATTTGTCTCATACCTTGATCAAGTGCTCTTCTAGCTGCAGCTTCGGCAGCTGTTTGAGCAGCAAATGGCGTACCTTTCCTAGCGCCTTTGAATCCACTTGCGCCCGCAGAAGACCAAGAAATTACATGACCAGAGGTGTCAGTAATTGAGACGATAGTATTATTAAATGTGCTTTGGATATGTACCACACCATTAGGTACATTACGTTTAGATTTCTTTGAACCTGTTTTTTTGACTGTAGCTGGCATGATTTTTTAAGTTAATACTTCAATTTGTAAATAGATTTAGTTACTTATTTTTTCCTTCCAGCAACTGTTTTCCTAGAACCCCGTCTTGTTCTTGCATTGGTTCTAGTTCTTTGACCCCTTACTGGAAGACTCATTCTATGTCTTCTTCCTCTTACACACCCTATATCTTGTAGACGTTTTAAAGCCATTCCCTCTTTTCTTCTCAAATCCCCTTCTAAGGTGAATTCTTCTGTGGCACCTCTTAGTTTTTGCACATCAGAATCTGAAAGGTCTTTGACACGAGTATCGGGGTTTACGCCCGTATTAGCAAGAATTAGCTTTGATCTAGTTAAACCAATTCCATAGACGTATGTAAGTGCAATTTCAATTCGCTTTTCGCGAGGTATGTCAATTCCTGCAATCCTGGCCACGTGTTTTGAATAAGTAAAAGTTTGAATTTGAGGGTTGAAATTTAACCCTGACGCTGTTTATTGCGAGGTCTTTTCTTGTTAATAACATAGATTTTACCTCTTCTCCTCACGATCTGATCGTCAGGACTAATTTTTTTGACTGAAGATCGGACCTTCATAGGGGTTTAACAAATAAAACGTTAATACTATATTCTACATCATCATCAAGCCATTTTTTGTTTGATATCAGAGGAAACAGTTTTTAAATCTCTATCAGCATCAATATATTCTAACAATGAGAGATCCTTAAAATATTGAATTAATGGTTCTGTAGTTTTTTTATAAATATCAACTCTTGTTCTAATTGTCTCTTCCGTATCATCTTTTCTCCCTCTTAAAAGCAAACGCTTAATTAGTACTTCTTCTGGAATATCTAAATAAAAAACTAATTCCAAAGGTTGATTTATTTCATTCAAGACTTCATTCAATGAATTTGCTTGAGATAAATTTCTTGGGTAACCATCTAGAATCCAACCACTATTATCCTTGACTAAATTTTGTCTAACGATCTTTAATACAAGTTCATCACTAACAAGTTCCCCTCGATTCATAATATCCTTTACCTGAATACCCAGGGTAGTATTCATTTCGATTTCGTTTCTTAATAATTCACCAGTAGAAAGGTGTAAGTAAGAATTAGTTTGACTTAGCAATTCCGCTTGAGTACCTTTCCCTGCTCCAGGAGCTCCTAAAAATAGTAAATGTTTCTTCATTAATTGTTAATTAATCCCTCATACCTCTGTGAAATAACATAAGTTTTAATTTGCTTAGCAGTATCTATAGCAACACCTACAAGAATAAGTAATGATGTTGCTCCTAAACCTTGAAAGGTCTGAACATTTGTAGCTCTTTCTACTGCGGCTGGGATAATAGCTACTGAACCAAGAAATAAACCCCCCAATAAAGTCAACCTATTTTGTATACCTGATAAGTAGTTTGCAGTATTAGTTCCTGGTCTAACTCCCGGTATCGCTACTCCTCCTTTTTTTAAATTTGAAGCTACATCAACTGGATTGATAGTAAGAGATGCATAAAAATAAGAGAACCCCAAAATCAATGAGAAAAATGTAAGCGCATATGGCCATGGGTTAGAAGATCCAGGATTCAAACTACTGGCTAACTTGATTAGGACTGGATTACCCGTAACATTTGCAATAGTTATAGGTAAGAAGATTAAAGCAGATGCAAATATGATAGGCATAACTCCTCCTGCATTTAATTTCAAAGGTAAATAACTTTGCCTTGTAGGAAGTAGTGTTGAACTTCCTATTTGCCTTTTTGCACTAACAATAGGAATGCGTCTTGCTCCCTCTTGGACAAAAATGATCCCAACAATTGTCAGTAAAAATACTCCAAGTAAAACTGCTATACCTAAAACATCTCCTCTATCGCCAGTTTGAGCTTTTTCAATGGTTGAATTTAGAGCCTTAGGTAAAGTCGAGACAATATTCAAAAAAATTACCAGTGAAGCTCCTTGACCAATCCCTTTCTCCGTAATAATTTCGCTAAACCACATAACTAACATTGAACCAGTAACTAATGCAATAGAAGTTTGTAAGACAAATGTAGTTTCACTGATCCCCTGAATAGCATATTGTCTAAGAATTAAGGAAAAAATTATACTTTGCAAAAACCCCCATCCCAACGAAACATATCTTGTTATTTGAGCAATTTTTCTTCTTCCCGCTTCTCCTTCATTTTTTTGTAAATCTTCAAGAACAGGCAACGAAGCCGTGAGAAGCTGAATTATAATTGATGCATTGATAAAAGGAAGTATGCCTAGTGCGAATATTCCTAAGGTTGAAATGCCTCCTCCAGTAAAAATATCTAAAAAACCTATTAATTGACCCCCTTGATCTATAAAACTTTTAAAAGCAACCCTGTCAATACCTGGCATGGGGATATATATACCAAGCCTGACCAAAAGGAGAAGACCTAAAGTTGTTAAAACTCTACTCCTTAACTCTTTATTTAAAAATAATTGGGAAAGAATTTCAGAAGCGCTAGGATTTCTACTTTTGTTGACAAACATTTTAAAGCTTACCTAAATTTTTAGTAAATTTATTTATTGTTTATAAGCTCGCAAGTTCCACCTGCGTCCTCAATTTTTTGTTTTGCAACTTTTGTAAATGCATGTGCTTGGACTTTTAGTTTTACATTAATTTTTCCATTACCAAGAATTTTTAAAGGAAATTTTGGTTTGAATATTAATCCCTTCTTCACTAGTGAGTCAAGATTAACTGTATCGTTATCTTTGAAATCATTTAATTTTTCTAAATTAATTATGGAAAAGTTCTTTTGATTAATTATCTCAAAGTGCTTTAATTTTGGAACTCTTCTATATAAAGGCATTTGGCCACCTTCAAAACCTGGACGTGTAGGTCTTCCAGAACGTGACTTTTGTCCTCTCATTCCAAAACCACATGATGCTCCCTGACCGGCTGAAATCCCTCTACCCTTTCTTAGTTTTTTCTTTCTCGAGCCAGAGTTTGATTTAAGTGTATTTAATGTTGAAGTCATAATTTTAAGAGTAGAGCTGTTCAAGTGAGATGCCTCTCTCCCTTGAGGCAGATTTGTGTGTTCTTAATTGAGCAAGAGCTACCATAGCAGCTCTTGCATTATTCAAAGGTGTTTTACTACCCAATCTTTTTGCTAAGACATTTTTTATGCCAGCTAATTCTAAAACTGTTCTTATTGAACCACCAGCAATTACACCTGTACCTGGGGCAGCTGGTCTTATCAGTACATTAGCAGCACCATCTCGACCTTTAGATAAAGTCGGTATTGAATTATTAGGGGTTAAAGGCACTCTAACAAGATTCTTTTTACCATCTGAAACTCCCTTTCTCACAGCACCAATGACATCTCCTGCTTTACCAACTCCAACTCCAACTTGACCTTTCTCATTACCTACAACAACAATTGCTCTAAAACTCATTTTTTTTCCACCCTTAACAGTCTTAGAAACACGTCGAATTTGAACAACTCTTTCTTGCCAATCAGAATCTCTCTCAAGATTTTTTGAATCACCTCTTTTATTTCTTTTTCGATCATTACGGTTATTCTTTTTTTGTTCTACGGGCATAGCTCCAGGAACGTTATCGTTCTTGGATTGGATTTCTTGTTTTGTTGGAGTGTCAGTCATAGTAAAAAATTAAGAGTTAGAATTCTAAGCCAGCTTCACGAGCAGCGTCTGCAAGTGCCTTCACTCTGCCGTGATATAAATTACCTCCACGGTCAAAAATTACTTGCTTAATACCTTTTTTGATCGCTCTCTTTGCTAATAATTTTCCAACAATGGAAGAAGAATTACAGTCAGAAGATAATTTCTCAGATTTTTCTCTCAGTTCCTTATCAACAGTTGAAGCTGAGCAAATAGTTGTTTGAGCGGTATCATCTATGACCTGGGCATAAATATGGTTATTAGAGCGAAAAACAGATAATCTTGGACGCGTTGCATCTCCAATTAAGTATCTCCTTAATCTTCTATGTCTTTTTTGGGTTTGTAATTTTCTGGAAAGTTTGGTCATTTTTTTAATTAGAATTATTTTTTGCCAGATTTACCAGCTTTTCTGAGAATTCTCTCATCATGGTATTTAATTCCTTTTCCTTTATATGGCTCTGGAGGTCTAATTGATCTGATTTTTGCTGCTTCATTGCCAACAATTTCCTTATCAATTCCAGATACAGTAACGTTTGTATTACTCTCAACTTTGTATGTTATACCATCAGGGGGGATCATTTCTACAGGATGACTATATCCTGCACTTACAACTAGATTTTTGCCTTTTACTTGCGCTCTTGATCCGACGCCAACAATTTCTAGTTTCTTTGAAAAACCTTGAGTAACCCCTTCAACCATATTTGCAATTAAGGCTCTACATAAACCATGCCTCTGCCTCGAATATATTTTGGTTGTAGTAGGACTTACGACAACTGTATTTTCTTTCTTATCAAAACTAACTCCCTCAGGCATTAGACGTTTTAACTCACCCTTTGGGCCTTTCACTGTAACTGTTAATCCATCAAAATCAACTGTGACTTTCTCTGGAATAATTACTGGTGTTTTTCCGATTCTTGACATGATTAATTCTCCTTAATATACGTAGCAGAGGACTTCGCCGCCAATGCCTTGCTTTCTAGCATCGCGGTCACTCATAACGCCTTTAGAAGTTGAAATTATTGCAACTCCAAGACCTCCAAGAACTTTTGGTAAACCTCTAGTATTTTTGTATATTCTCAAACCAGGTTTACTAACTCTTTGCATAGATCGGATAGTAGGAAATTTGTTTTTACCACTATATTTTAGACCGAGTATTATTTGTGATTTATAACCTTCACCTTCCTCATTTATATCTGAAATGAATCCCTCTTTTTGAAGCACTTTGGCGATACTTAGGGACATTTTTGAACCTGGGATTGTTGTGGTTGTATGCTTTTTTTGACTCGCATTTCTAATTCGAGTAAGCATATCTGAAATAGGATCGTGATTTGACATAGTTTTAATTTAATTCTTACTAAAAGGCATTCCTAACTCCTGCAAAAGAGCTTTACCTTCTTGATCTGATTTTGCACTAGTGACAATAGTTATATCCATACCTCTTATTGAGTCTATTTTATCAAAAGAGATTTCAGGAAAAATCAATTGCTCTTTCACTCCAACGGTATAATTCCCTCTCCCATCGAAACTTTTTGGATTAACTCCTCTGAAGTCTCTTATTCTTGGTAAAGCTAGATTTATAAATCTCTCCAAAAAGGAATACATCCTGTCTCCTCTCAAAGTAACAGTACAACCAATCGGCATGCCTTCACGAATTTTAAAACCCGCGATAGCTTTTTTGGCCCTAGTTACTAAAGCCTTTTGTCCTGTAATTGTTGCCATTTCATTTAAAGAGGCTTCAAGAGCTTTCGAATTCGAAGCTGCTTCACCAAGACCTCTATTAACGTTGACTTTGACAACTTTAGGTACTTGATGAATATTTTTAAGACCAAGGTCCTTTAAAAGTTTTGGTCTTATTGATTCTTTGTAGCGATTTTTTAGAGTCATAATTTTTTTTAATTCTGGTCTTTGTCAGAATTGATAAATTAGAAAAAGTTGAATTCTAGTTTCTGATGAAAAATTAATCAATTACTTCACCAGTTTTCTTCAATCTTCTTTTCTTAACCCCCTCTTTATCAATAAAGTATTCAATCTTACTTGTAAGATTTTTATCCTTTGAAAAAAACATTACATTTGATGCATGTAAAGATGCTTCTTCAGTAAGAATTCTTCCAGTTTCTCCTTCCTGAGTTGGTTTTACATGTTTGGTCCTAAGGTTAATTCCCTTTACAACTACTCTATTTTCAAGAGGGATAGTTTTTAAAACTTCACCAGTTTTCCCTTTGTCCTTGCCGTTAATTACTTTTACCAAATCTCCAGTTTTGATTCTCATTTTTATTCTCTGGAAATTTTTCTTTTGCTTTAATGAATCCAACATTTAAATCACCTCCGGAGCAAGAGAAACAATCTTTGTATAATTTTTATCCCGCAGTTCTCTAGCTACAGGACCAAAGACTCTAGTACCTTTTGGATTCTTATCTTCATTAATCAATACTGCCGCATTATCATCAAATCTAATTGAATTACCAGTATTTCTTCTTAATGTTGCTTTAGTTCTGACGATAACAGCTTTAACAACTTCAGATTTCTTAACTCCCATGTTAGGAAGAGCATCTTTTACAGTTGCTACGATTACATCCCCGACATGTGCATACCTTCTATTAGAACCTAAAACCCTAATACATTGGAGTCTTTTTGCTCCGCTATTATCGGCAACTGTTAAATAAGTTTCTTGTTGAATCATTTTTTAACCTCCTTAGCCTGACTTGTTTTATTGAGAATCTCTTCTATGGCCCATCTTTTATGAGCACTAAGCGGTCTAGTTTCTCTAATTTTAACTCGATCACCTAAAACGCATGTATTTTCTGGATCATGCGCCTTATATCGAGTAGTTCTACTTACAATTTTTTTATAAGTGGGATGTGGATATCTGTTAATAACAGCAACAACAACTGTTTTATCCATTTTGTCGCTGACAACAGTACCAATTCTTTCTTTAAGTGCCATAACTAATAATTAATCAGAAGTTTTAGAAGCAGATTGACTCTTACTGAGAGTGAGTAATTGCGCAACTTGTTTCTTGATAATTTTAAATTTATGAGTTTCATTGAGCTGTCTTGTAGCTTGCTTGAATCTCAAGTCAAAAAGATCTTTTCGTAATTGGTCAATCTTTTCAGTAATTTGTTCAGAATTTAATTTTTTAAATTCCTTAAGTGACTCTGAGTTTTTCATTGTTTAACCTCCTCTTGAGATTTTTTAATATTTTTTTTATTTTCTTGGGAGGAATTTTCTAGATTTTTATCAATTGAGATAAATTTAGTTTTTACAGGAAGTTTGTATTGAGCCAGACGCATAGCTTCCTTTGCAATTTCCTCAGTGATATCCTGACCACCCATTTCAAAAAGTATTCTTCCAGGTTTTACAACTGCGACCCAAAACTCTGGATTACCTTTACCAGAACCCATTCTGGTTTCGGCAGGTCTCATGGTTACGGGTTTATCAGGAAATATTCTTATCCAGATTTGACCACCACGTTTGATATATCTAGTCATAGCTCTTCTGCTTGCTTCAATCTGACGTGCAGTTACCCAGCCACAGTCTTGAGCTTGGAGAGCAAATTGACCGAATGCAATAGTATTACCTTTTGAGGCTACACCCCTCATTCTGCCTCTATGTTGTTTACGGAATTTAGTACGTTTTGGACTAAGCATTTTTATACCTCCTATGAATTCTCATTTGAACGATCCTCAAATTGCTGAGGTCTTCTACTAGCTTTTCTCTTAGGGCTCGCACCCACAGGGATAGTTTGTTCTTCTTTAGGGAGAACTTCACCTTTGAAAACCCAAACTTTAATGCCTAGAACACCGTAAGTTGTATTAGCTTCACGTGTTGCGTAGTCAATTTCAGCTCTCAAAGTATGTAAAGGTACTCTACCTTCTCTAGTCCATTCAGTTCTAGCTATTTCAGCACCATTCAATCTTCCCCCTACTTGAATTTTAAGACCTAGAACTCCAGCCCTTTGAGCCCTTTGTAAGGCCATCCTAATAGTTCTTCTAAAGGCGACTCTTTTTTCTAGTTGTTGAGCAATATATTCAGCTAGTAAAAAAGCATCAGCGTCTACGCGTTCAACTTCAACAACGTTTATTCTGACTTGCCTTGTTCTATCACCTATAGTTTTTTGAATGCCAGATCTTAATTCTTCAATACCACTTCCTTGTCTTCCAACAATAACTCCTGGTCTTGCTGTTTTTAATTCAAGTTCCAGTTGGTCAGCTTTTCTTGCTATTAAGACATCGCTAATTCCTGCTGCTCCATATTTTTTTTGTATGAAGGTACGAATTTTAAAATCTTCTTGGAGAAGAATTGGATATGTTTTAGAAGTAGCAAACCACTTAGAGCGATGCTCTTGTGTAATTCCTAATCTTAGTCCAGAAGGATGTATTTTATGTCCCATTAGTTTTGTACCTCCGCATTAGTTTGAGTAGGAGCAGACTCAACAGAAATACTGATGTGGCAAGTCTGTTTTTTAATTGAAAAAGCTCGACCTTGAGCTCTGGGTCTATACCTTTTCATTACTGGACCACTATTAGCCCATGCAGAGGAAATAACTAGGGTAGATGGATCCATTCCAAGGTTATGTTCTGCATTAGCAACAGCAGATCTTAGAACTTTAGTAATGGGGTCTGTAGATCTGTAAGGCATAAATTCCAACATAATCAATGCATCTCTATAAGATCTACCCCTTATCTGATCCAAAACTCTTCTCACTTTAGAGGCTGATCCGCGAACATAATTTCCATGAGCAATTGATTTTTTTATTGTTTCAGGTGTTTTTGTCATGATTTTGCTCCTTTCTTATCTCTTATATGACCTCGATAAGTACGCGTAGGAGCAAATTCACCGAGTTTATGACCAATCATTTGTTCAGTAATAAATACTGGAATGTGAGTCTTGCCATTATGTACAGCGATTGTATGACCGATCATTAAAGGTAAAATCGTAGAGGATCTTGACCAAGTTTTGATAACAGACTTGTCATTATCGGTATTTTGTTTTTCTACCTTCTTGAGCAGGCTATCTGCTATAAAAGGTCCTTTTTTTAGTGAACGTCCCATGATTATGTAATAGAAATTGAAATAATAAATGAAGTAATCAAGAGTCTCTTCCTCCTCTACTCCTCTTAGAAATGCGACGGCGTCTTCGAACAACTAATTTATTACTTGGTTTGTTCTTTTTACGTGTCTTTAGACCAAGAGCTGGCTTACCCCATGGAGTAACTGGGCCTGCTCTACCAATTGGTGCTTTTCCCTCTCCTCCTCCATGTGGATGATCACATGGGTTCATTACACTACCTCTTACTTGAGGCCTTCTTCCAAGCCATCTTCTTCTTCCTGCTTTACCTAAGCTAGTATTTCTTATTTCAGAATTACCTACTTCACCAAGAGTTGCATAGCATTCTTTTCTTACAAGTCTTACCTCAGTAGATGGGAGTTTTAAAGCAACATAATCTCCCTCTTTTGCCATAACTTGAGCACTAGCTCCTGCGGATCTAACCATTTGAGCACCCCTACCTGCGTATAACTCAACACAATGAACACTAGATCCTAATGGCATAACAGAAAGCGGCATTGCATTTCCATCTTCAATTGGAACACTTTCCCCAGAAATGACATTTTGTCCTACTTTTACTCCTGCTGGAGCGATAATATATCTTTTCTCTCCATCTTCGTAAAATAAAAGCGCCAACCTTGCATTTCTATGAGGATCGTAGTGTATAGCTGCAACTTTAGCGTTGATATTTCTTTTATCTCTTCTAAAGTCGACCAATCTATATTGCCTTTTGTGACCACCTCCACGATGACGACAAGTGATAACTCCACGATTATTCCTGCCTTTAACTCTATGTTTTGAAACTATTAGTGATCTTTCAGGTTTTGCACTTGTGATTTCACTAAAGTCAGTAACTACTCTCTGCCTAGTGCCAGGTGTATAAGGTTTAAATTTACGTATTGCCATGATTAAAACTCCTTAAGATTCTGGAAATAGTTGGATTTTGTCTCCTTCAGCAAGACGTACAATTGCCTTCTTGACCTGAGAACGTTTACCGGAAAATTTCCCGACTCTTCTTGTTCTCCTAGGAGGATTCATAGTGTTAACTCCTATGACTTTAACACTGAACAAGGCTTCAATAGCTGCCTTTATTTGTGGTTTAGCCGCTCTATGATCTACTTCGAAAGTATATTGGTTAAGATCTAGTGCATTTGTAGCTTTTTCAGTAATAACTGGCTTTCGTATTACATCGGCTAAACGAGAATCGAATAATTTACTCATGATGCATAAACCTCCTGAATTTTATCTATCGCTGATTGACCTATTACCAATTTATTGGCATTGAGAATATCAAATACATTTAATTGATCGGCGGCGATTAATTTTACTTTCTCAATATTATTAATGGATTTTTTTATAATATCGGAAGGGCTATCAAGAATAACCAAAACTTTTTCAGTTTTTTGTATACCTAATCGAGCAAGGCCATTGATGATATCACTTGTTTTAGGCTGCTTTAAAGAAGATCCAAAATCTTCAACAGCCTTCATATCAGATACTCTGGACATAAGAGCTGTTCTAAGAGCTAATCTACGTTCCTTACGATTCATATCAAGATTGTAAGAACGTGGCTTCGGTCCAAAAATAATTCCGCCACCAGGTCTTAAGGGGGTCCTTATTGATCCTTGACGAGCTCTTCCTGTACCTTTTTGTTTGTATGGCTTTCTACCGCCCCCGCGCACTTCAGATCTTGTCAAAGTTGATGCTGTCCCTTGTCTTTTATTTGCTAACTGTCTAAGGACTGCTCTATGGATTAAGTCTGCCGAAGAAGTTTCTTTAGCAACTGCTAAATCAAGAGTAACTTTGCCTGATTTTTTACCATCCCACTTTAAAGTTTCAAGTGTTGTCATGATTTTTCACCTCCTTTTTTGCCTACAACATTATTTGGCTTAATGTTGACAATTGAGCCGGGCTTACCTGGAACAGAACCCTTTACTACGAGCAAATTCTTCTGATCATCAATTTTTAGAACTAACAATCCTTTGGTAGTTATCTGTTTTCCTCCATATCTTCCTGCCATTCTTTTCCCTGGATAAATTCTACCCGGAGTTGTTCCTGCTCCTGTAGATCCTGGTGCTCTATGATTTTTCGAACCATGACTCATGGGACCTCTGCTAAAACCATGTCTTTTCTGGTAACCTGCAAAACCTCTACCCATAGATTTGCCACTGATATCAACTTTTTGACCAACCTCAAAGTTTTTTACAGTTATTTGTTTTCCGATTTCATAAGATGAAGTTTCTTCAACCCTATATTCTTTCAAATGCTTTAAAAGTTCTTCGCCTGATTTCAATAAATGTCCCTTTTCAGGTTTGCTTAAATGCTTCTCTTTGGATAAGCCATAACCTATCTGAACGGCAGTATAACCATCCAAAGCAGTTGTTTTCAATTGAGTGACGCGGCATGGACCAGCCTCTATAAGAGTAACTGGTACAGAATTACCTTTATCATCGAAAAGTTGGGACATGCCCAATTTCTTTCCTAAAATTCCGATAGACATAAGACTAAATTAGGCTAGCTCGTAATAATTTTTAAATTATCTAAACCCTTCAATTATTAAGGTGAAGTTAATAAAAAAACAATTAGTAAGGTCGAGACTTATCTGAAATAATAGATAGTTTCTCTCGGGATAAACCCACCTGAGTTTTTTAACGAAACGCTAAAAAATGTGAAATTTTCAGAGGCTCGGCTAGCTTGCGAGCATAAAAATTCACTGAATTACAATTGTACATCATCAAGTACCATAAAATAAAATAAAATAGAAATAAAGGAAATTTTTATGCCATTACTTCTCTCAGGGAAAAAGTTTCATAATGATTTAAAAACTAACAAATGTCTCGCAATATTTGCTCCTCTTGAAGGTGGTTATGAAACTCGTCTTTTGAGGAGAATGAGGGCCAAAGGCTTTAAAACTTTTATAACTTCAGCAAGAGGGCTTGGAGATCCAGAGGTTTTCTTGCTCAAATTGCATGGCGTTAGACCACCTCACCTTGGTCATCAAAGTGTAGGAAGAAACGGAGCGCTTGGGGAAGTTCAACAAGTAATCCCACAAGCTTCTGAGTTATTTAATGAAAATGATAAAAATAAATTACTTTGGTTATTAGAAGGTCAAGTATTATCCGAATCTGAATTGGAGAGCTTAATAGAGATTTGCACTAACGATAACAAACTAAAAATAGTCGTTGAAATGGGGGGTTCAAGAAAACTTGAATGGAAACCTTTAAGTAATTATATTTTGGATGAATTTGAAAGTTAAATTGTTTGATTAAAACCAAGAATAAAAAAGATAAATGGACTAAGTTAATTTGTGGTGCCAGTAATGAAGATATTGTTGCCATAGAAGATTTATGTGCAATTTATACTGCTGCTGGTGTCGACTACATAGATGTTGCAGCAGAAGAATCTATAGTTTATGCAGCAAAAAAAGGAATCGATTGGGCAAAAAAAGTCTTTAAAAACTCCCCTGGATTAATGATAAGTATTAGTGATGGTAATGATATCCACTTTCGAAAAGCAAAATTTGATCCTTTAAAATGTCCCCCCAGTTGTCCAAGACCATGCGAAAAAGTATGCCCCACCTTCGCAATTGATAATTTCGGAATTGAAGAGAGTAAATGTTATGGATGCGGAAGATGTTTAAATAGTTGTCCTCTAAATCTAATTAGTGAATATGAATATAATTTGTCAAAAAATGATTTAGCATCAACACTTCAAAAAATAAGGCCTAATGCAGTAGAAATTCATACAGAAATCAATCGCCTAGATTCTTTTACAAAAGTTGTAAGTATCCTTAAAAGTTCTGGAATGAAATTAGACAAGATATCTATCAGTTGTGGATTAAATCAATCTTTCAATAAAGCCCAAGAGCCCGAAGATCTTTTGAAAGCTCTTTGGGAAAGATATGAAATTCTGAATGAGCTAGATATTCCCCTTATTTGGCAACTAGATGGAAGGCCAATGTCTGGCGATCTTGCTCCTACAACAAGTAGAGATGCTGTTAAGTTGTTTGAAAAAATCGGTTCAGATCTTCCACCAGGATTAATTCAATTAGCAGGAGGAACAAATGAAAAAACTTATGAATTGTTGAATTCAAACAATCTCCCAGATGGAATAGCATTTGGAAGTGCTGCAAGAAAAATTATGCAGCCCCTTATTGAATTTGCTCACAAAAATAACAAAAAACTCTCTGAGTATCCTGAAATAATGGGTTTGGCGATCAAAAAAGCTCAGAAATTTCTAGAGCCATGGAAATCGAGCTCATTCAAATAATATTTTTATTTTTCAAAACTAGCGCGATGTTTATAAAAAATTTGTATTTTTTGGATAGAAAAAAATCTTTTCATGTATTAAAATGTTAATTCAATGGGCCGTCGCCAAGTGGTAAGGCATCGGGTTTTGGTCTCGACATTCCTAGGTTCGAATCCTAGCGGCCCAGTTCTAATATTCAATTGGTGTCTTCTCAAAAAATTTTTCTATTTGATTTTGATGGAGTAATAGTTGATGGAATGCAAGAATATTGGCATAGCTCCTTGCTGGCCTGTGAAAGATATTTAAATTCACCCAACATCACTATTGATCAAAAACTTTATCAAGGAGTACCAATTTCTTTCAAAGAAATTAGGCCTTGGGTCAAATATGGTTGGGAAATGATTCTAATTGTTCACGAAATTATAAAAACAGAAAATCCATTAAAAAGTGATAATAAAGATGATTTCATTAATAATTATCATCAAAATTGCCAGAGGATATTAAATGAAAATTCCTGGATAGCAGAAGATATACAAAAAATGTTAGATAAGTCTCGCAATTACCAAATTGATAAAGATTTTAAATCGTGGGTAAATTTACATAAACCTTTTTTTGAAATTATAAATTTTATGAAAGAATTAAGCAAAAGAGGAATAAAAACTGGAGTTATAACAACTAAAGGTAAAATATTTGCAGAAAAAATTCTTAAACAATTAAATATTTTTCCAGAATTTATTTTTGGTTATGAATCAGGAACAAAGATCAAAATAGCTGAAGAACTTACACAAACTTATGAAATTTTAGGCTTTATAGAAGATAGGAAGAAAACTCTAATCGATATTAAACAAAATTCAGAAACTTGTCACATTCCATGCTTCCTAGCTGATTGGGGATATTTGAAAGAATCAGATAAAAATAAGTTAGGTAATGAAATCAAATTATTAAAATTAGGAAACCTTGGAGAATTAGTTGCAATTTAAAGATAATCAGCTAGAGTACAGATGTACTATAGTTTGTATTTATGAAGTTTGGTTTAAAAAAAAATTTCCAAATTTAGAATAATTACAAGAACTTTAACCGATAAATCAAACAATGAGCCTTGAAGAAAAGAAAAAAACTGAATCAAAAGAAAAAGACAAGGCATTAAGTCTTGTCTTAGGTCAAATAGAAAGAAATTTTGGACGAGGTTCAATAATGAGACTTGGTGACGCCTCAAGAATGAAAGTAGAAACAATATCTACTGGAGCGCTCACCTTAGATTTAGCATTAGGAGGAGGCTATCCAAAAGGAAGAGTAGTAGAAGTTTACGGACCAGAAAGTTCAGGAAAAACTACATTAACGCTTCACGCGATTGCGGAAGTCCAAAAAAATGGAGGAGTAGCTGCATTTGTAGATGCTGAGCATGCACTCGATCCAGTTTATGCGGCCTCTTTAGGTGTTGATGTTGAAAATTTGTTAGTTTCACAGCCAGATACTGGTGAAATGGCGCTAGAAATAGTTGACCAACTTATAAGATCGAGTGCGGTAGATCTTGTAGTTGTTGACTCGGTCGCAGCACTAACCCCAAGAGCCGAAATAGAAGGAGAGATGGGAGATCACGTAATTGGAAGCCAAGCAAGGCTAATGAGCCAAGCAATGAGGAAAATAACAGGAAATATTGGCAAATCTGGATGTACGGTAATATTCCTGAATCAATTACGCCTAAAAATTGGCGTTACATACGGCAATCCAGAAACAACCACAGGAGGTAATGCATTAAAATTTTACGCCTCAGTAAGACTTGATATCAGAAGAATTCAAACTCTTAAAAGAGGTACTGAGGAATATGGCATAAGAGCAAAGGTGAAAGTAGCAAAAAACAAAGTTGCACCACCATTTAGAATTGCAGAATTTGATATTCTCTTTGGGAAAGGTATTAGTACAACAGGATGCTTATTAGATTTAGCAGAAGAGACTAATATCATCATAAGGAGAGGTGCTTGGTATAGTTATGAAGGAGAAAATATTGGACAAGGAAGAGATAATACAATTATTTGGCTTGATCAAAACTTAGAAATCAGGAATAAAGTAGAATCTATGGTTAAAGAGAAATTAACAGAAGGGACTGAAGTCAGTTCTAATTCAATGAAAGCATTAAATAGCAATCCTGCTAATACAATCGCTGTTAATGATATAAAAACAGTAGCTTAGATTTATAAAGAATCAGCTAAAGTCCACCACCCAGCAGCAGGTCCTATAAATCTCACTACAATCCATAAGATTACTAACCCTCCGATTCCAAACCAACTGGCCTTAATACTTAATTTAATTAGGTTATCTCTTTGATTTATTGTAAAGGGAAGCCATTCATACAATCTTGGAGACTCATCAATTTTAGTTTTAGTATTATTTTTTTTTGGAGGTAAACCAAGTGTTTTACGTCTTTTTGCTTCTCCCATATTTCTTTAGTTATTTACAAAACATAAACTAATCAAAAGGTAGCATATAGTTAATTTGTTTTGAGGGTTGAATGTTTTGCAAAAGTAATCTTCCCCAGTTTCTTTTATTTGCTCTTCCATCTAAAATTATTAACTTACCTGAATTTCTTCTTAAAGGAGAAATAGATCTTTCAAGTTTAATTCTAGCTTGAGGAAGAAAGAAGTCTCTAAACCAATCTTGAGAAAGCTTCTTTTTATGAGAGACAGTAATTGCATTAATGGGTTCTGACATATTCGGTATCGGAAGTAAAGGTATGATAATTTGTTCTGGAATTTGAATTAAATAAGAATTCATAATCCACCAATCAAAACTAGAGCAAAGGATTTCATTTTTACCTGAGGGAATTGTCTCTAGCAATACTCTCTTCCCGTAAGTAGAAGCTAATTCTGTAGCAAGATTAGTTTTTAAATCAATATCATCAGACAACACTAAAGTTAAACCCTTCCTAAAAAGTATTAACTTTTTGCATTTGTCCAAGATTGAATTGGTAAAAAGAGGATTATTAGGAAGCAACTGTTTAGAGGGTATATATAAAGAAATCTTTTTCTCTTCAAAATTACTCTTAAAATTAATAACCAAGTCAATATCTAAACTATGCTTTTTAAAATACATTTGGAAAAAATTATCTTTTCTCAATGCTGATAAAAAAACAAATTTATTATTTGAAAAAAATTCCTTAATTTGAAAAAGTTCATCTATTGGCTGTAAATACAAATTCCAATCTAAATTTGTATCGTTTAACTTTACCCAACATGCCCAGCCTTGAGATAATGCTTTGTTAACGCTTAAAAATTTGTCAGAAAAAAAAGAATTTTCATGAAAAAAATTTGATAAGTAACTAATTTCTTTCTGATCTAAATTGATATAACTATTTCCTAAGACCTTTCTCAAGAAAAACTTTTTCTTCAACGAATCATATACTTTTATAAATTTTTGATTGATTAATTCAAATTCTTTAAGATTTTTTGTCCAATCCTTTTTAAGTAAAGAAATCCTAAAATGATTTTTTAAATCCTGTTTTATATCCTCAATTCCTGAATAAACTATTCGATGATTTCTAAGATTACGAGAATTAGGATCATTAAGAAAATTTTGGATAGTTATCAAGTGAACATGATGATTTGCAAAAATAAATTGATCATTTTTCAAAATAAAATTAAAACCTAGATTTTTCAATGAATCAATCTGAAATTGGCTTATAAATTGGATTTTTTCTTTAGATAAAATAAAAGTTGAATCCTCTTCCTTTAAAAATAAAGAAATCAAGATTGGAGGTAACCAATCATAGCTAGAGAAAATTTCTGAATTAATTAGATAGGTAGAATCATTTTCAATACATTTGGAAACTATCCTCCCAAAAGAATATATATGCTCCCAATTAATACTTTGATCTCTCAAAAAATTTTTCAAATATTGATGACTTAAAATTTCAAGCATTTATAATTAATTTAATTTTAAAAAACATGCAAAATTTATGAACCTAATATACAAACAATTGGTATCAATAAAAGAGAGTCTTGAATTAATTAATTTATGAAAATTGGAATAGTCGGATTAGGATTAATTGGTGGTTCTTTAGGATTAAAACTCCAAAGTCTAAATCATACAATTTATGGAATAGCAAATAATGAATTTAATGAAAAAAAAGCTAAGGATAAAAAACTTGCAAATTTTGTTAGCTGTGATCTGAGCTTATTAAAAAAATGTGAGTTAATAATTTTGGCATTGCCTATCAAAGATTTGATCAGTCCGTCGCAACAATTAGTAGCATCAATACCTCAGGAAACAATACTAACTGATGTAGGGTCTGTAAAAGAACCAATTGTAAATACATGGGAAAATTCACATCCTCTATTTATTGGATCTCATCCAATGGCAGGCACAGAAAAAAAAGGAGTTGATTCAGGTTTTGAAGGTCTTTTTAAACATGCAAAATGGATTATTACCCCAACACAAAATAGTGATTTAAATTCAGTCAAAACTATTTCCAAGCTCATAAAATCAATGGATTGTGAAATTTGCCAAGCTTCGCCAAAAGAGCATGATGAAGCGGTATCTCTAATTTCTCATTTGCCTATATTTTTAGCTTCTGCTCTCATAGAAACTGCGCAAACAAAAAATAATCAATCTTTATTAGATCTCTCGCAAAAATTAGCTGCTACAGGATTTGCTGACACTTCGAGAGTTGGCGGAGGCAATGAACAACTAGGCCTAGATTTAGCTATTAATAATCAGATTAATGTTTTAAATTCCATAAATAATTTTAAAAATAAGCTGAATATATTGGAATCTCTTATTAAAGAAAAAAATTGGGATTTACTTTCTAAAAAACTTGCTGAAGCAAAAGAAAACAGAAAAAATTTTATAAACTAAAATTTTCTATACCTTTGGAAGCTAAAATTTGCCTTGAAACCATTAATGCAGACTGACTAACACCTGCAGTCCCCTCTCCTGGATAAATCGAATCTCCACATAACCATAAACCTTCAAAAGGTGTCCTACTTGATAATCCAAATAAACCAAAAATATCTGGATTTTGACCGAGCCCGCCTACTATTCCATTAGGTCTTTTTGTCCATTTTTCAAAGCCCAATGGAGTTGCTAATTCTCTATGTAGCCATTTTTCAGGATCAATATCAAATTGACTTTCCAATTCAAGGGATATTTTTTTCATGAAACCATTTTTTTTCTTTAAGTAAGTTTGTTTATCTAGATCAAACCAATCTTTAGTTTTGGTAAAGATACTGGCAATTAAAGTAACCTCACCTTTTGGCGCTCTTCCATCACCATCATCACTAATTGATACAAATAACGAACAAAATTCTTTTGAAACAAATTGATAATGATTGGAGAATGTTTTTTTAATATGTTCCTTTTTTAATGCTGAATAAAAAACTACGGCTCCACTTGGATCAGGCAAATTATTAAGTCGATTTTTATAATTTTTTTTTCTTTCTAAAGGATCTTTCAAATGCTTGAGCAAAGATTGTGGAGGTGCGGTATAAATTACATCTTTTGCTTTATAAATAAATGATTTTTTTTTCGAATTAGCAGATAGTTGCCAACACATATTTACGTCGTCAAAAGTTATAGAATTAACTTCTTGTCCAAAAATTAAATTAACTCCAGTTTTAATTAATGAACTTTCTAATGATTCACTTAAAGACTGCATAGATTTTTTAAGATGCCACAGACCATGTGGCTGTTGACACATCTGAAGAACAGTAGATCCATATAATGCTGCAGTACTATAAACGTCCTCTTGAGAATAAAGTTTTAGTTGAAGATTTAAAAATTTAATCAAGCGCTCATTCTTGGATAATCCACATATCCGCAATAGATCAAAAATAGTAGATTTAAGTAAGATACCTGTGACAAGGTTTGAAGGTACTAGTGCTTTGAGAAGTTGAGAAAAATCCCAAAAATTACTTATTGGTAATACAGGATTATTATTAGCAAATATCCAATTACTTTCATGTATTAGGGTACAAAGCTTCCAAAATCTTTGACTCCCAGGAAACTGCATTTCTCGTTCAGCAATCCATTTACTTTTTTCATGCCAAATATGTATAGGATTACCACCATCATTTAAATCAACAATGCAAGCAGGGTCTAAAATTGTGGCTGCTGGGGATGGAATATCTAAAAAATCAAAAATTCTAGAATGTATTCCTCCCTTCTCTAAACCAGCAACCTGAGTTGCGCCAACATCGAAAGTATAATTCTTTCTTTTAAAAGTACCGGCGCATCCTCCGGCTTGAGTATGAGATTCGATTAAAGTCACTGATAAGCCTTGTTTTGATAAAATCGCTGCAGAAGTTAGTCCTGCTATACCGGCGCCTACAACAATAACTTCAGACTTTTTCATTAAAATGCAAAAATTATCTCCTATTGAAATTAACGAAATTTGTGAAGAATTAGGTGAAACCTATCCAAAAAGTATTGAACAAGTACATGGTGGCGATATTCATAATGCATGGCGAATAGAATTCTCAAACAAAAAGTTATTCCTTAAAAGAAATATTAGAAACAAAAAATTTCTTGAATTTGAAAAATATTGTCTCCACAATTTGAGGAAATATATTAATCAAGAAAACTTAGTTATTCCTGAAGTTATTGCATATAAAAATATAAAAAATATAGAGATTCTTTTAATTGAATGGATAGATATGGATAACTTTGACCAAAAAAAACTTGGAAAAGGTTTAGGTGAGTTGCACTTGAAATCAGCTGAATCTAACCCCAAAATGTTTGGGTTTCCAGTTGAGGGTTTTATCGGAACAAAAGATCAGAAAAAAGGCTTGGAAGATAATTGGATAGATTGTTTTTTAAACTTAAGGATAATACCTCAATTATTAAGTCTTAAATCGAGAATTTTAGATAAAGAAATTATGAATAAAGTTAAAGAAAAAATTAAATCAGAATTGCTGACTCACAAACCAATAAATGCTCTAGTTCATGGTGATTTATGGTCAGGAAATGCAGGAATTGACAAAAATGGAAGAGGGGTTATTTTTGACCCTGCATCTTGGTGGGCAGATAATGAAGTAGATATAGCTATGACAAAACTATTTGGAGGTTTTAGAAAAGAATTTTATGAAGAATACCATAAAATTTTTCCTAGAAAAAACGGATTTGAAAAAAGAATTATTATTTATAATTTTTATCACATATTGAATCACGCCAATATGTTTGGAGGAGGTTACTTAAACCAAGTTGAAGATTACGTAAAAGCTATTCTTAATATGTAATCTTTAACTACCCTAAATATGTCTTCTTAAGATTTTGTACCTTATCTAATACAGCTTCACGATTTTCACTGGTACGAAGATTTTGCCAGCTCCATTGACCAACAACAATGACCCCTAGCAGTTCTAGTAAACCAGGAAGAATTGGGAAAAAGTTTATCGTGTCAATGACAACTTTAATTATTATCTGAGCTATTACGACAACAGCAATTATGCCTGCCGCCTTGCCGTACTTGCCCATTTGAGTCCAATCAACATTACCAAGGGTTTCGTTGACTTTTCCCATAACGTCAGAGTACTTCTCTGAAAAACTTTTGGTTTCTGAGCTTGTATCGGAGCCGGAGTCTTGGTTTGACTCTGGGGTGTTATCACTCATGAATTCAGTAAACTTAATATATGAACCAGACAGTATCGGAAAAAACGTCTATTGACTACCTTTTTGTTGTGCAAAATTCCGAACCGAAACATTTTGTATTTTTTTAGAAGCGTTGGTATATATGCTTTCTGAAGATATTTAAACTTAAAATTGATTTATAAAAACTTCACATTATGGTCTAGTTCTAACAAAAACATTAATTAATTAGAGTAATAAGAAGAATTTAAAAGTCTAAAATTTTTATTTTAATTATTATATTTTCATAGTTTATCTCGCAAAAATTAAAGGATTTCAATGTCCAAAGATATAAAATTTAATTTCTTAAACTCTGATGAAGAAGAAAGATATCAAAAACATTTGACGCTTAAAGAGATAGGTTATAAGGGCCAACTAAATCTCAAAAACAGCTCAGTATTATGCATTGGAGCGGGTGGGCTTGGTTCTTCCGTTTTGATTTATCTAGCTGCAGCAGGAATTGGGAGAATTGGAATAGTTGATAATGATCAAGTTGAAAAGTCTAATCTCCAGAGACAGATAATTCATGAAACAAATACTATTGGCAATCTTAAAATTGATTCTGCTCGGGAAAGAATTAAAAAATTCAATCCTAATTGTGAAATATTAACCTTTTCAGAAAGAATTAACCCCAACAATGCTCTTGAATTAATAAAGGAGTTTGATGTTATTTGTGATTGCTCGGATAATTTTGGCACAAGATATTTAATAAATGATTCATGCCTGATATTAAATAAACCCCTTGTCTTTGGAAGTGTACAAGGCTTTGAAGGGCAAGTGAGTGTTTTCAATTTATATAAAAATAGTCCTAATTTAAGAGACTTACTTCCAGAATCACCTTCTAAAAATGCCGTTCCTAGTTGTGCAGAATACGGGGTTGTAGGTGTTTCAACAGGTTTAATAGGAATTCTTCAGGTTAATGAAATTATCAAAATCATTTTGAAAAAAGGTGAAACTTTAGATGGGAAAATTTTAATTTTTGATCTATTAAAGATGAATATAAAAAAATTAACTCTAAAAAGTGATCAGTTAAATAAACGAATTAAAAATCTTTCTCAAAATGAGGATTTTTATAATAGCGATGAATATTGTGATAAAAATAATGAAATTAATACTATTAATGCTAATGACTTTAATAATTTATATAAAGCAAAACGCAACAAAATTCTTTTAATTGATGTTAGAGAAAATGAAGAATTTTCTACTTCTGCAATAGAGGGATCTATATCAATTCCTTTAAGGCATTTGGACCAAAATTCTGACTTAAAATTTATTCAAAAAGAAAGTTTAAGTAAAGAGGTTTTCACTATATGTAAATCGGGGAAACGTTCTGAAGAAGCATCAAGAATCTTGTCTAAATTCAAAATTCAGTCTAGATCTATTGAAGGCGGCATTGAAAAGTTGAGAAAATTATTGCGCAATTAATAATTTTAAGAATATTTAGTAATCTACACCTCTTTTCAAATCAACTCCTACATTTGCATAATGCTTATGACAAACCATTTCAGAGTAGACATCAGCAAGATCAAAGTATGAAGGTTCATTTTTACATCTCCCAGTAATAACAACTTCTGTGTCTGCTGGTTTTTTTAAGAGTGTTTGATGTATCGATTCAACAGGTAGCAGCTCTAAATCAACTGTTGGATTCAATTCATCTAATATGATTGTTTTATACAAACCAGACAAAATAGCAGCTTTAGCAATTTCCCATGCTCTTTCAGCCTCAACATAATCAATCGGTTGTTGCTGCCCTCTCCAGACGATAGCATCTCTGCCTGAACGTAAATGATCTACTAAATGAGGGTAACTCTCTCTCAAAGCTTCTATGGCAGCATCTTCGGTATAACCATTCCCACCTTTTAACCACTGTAGTATTAAAACTCTATGACTTTTATCTTGAGATATTCCTTTACCGATAGCTTGAAGAGCCTTACCAAGGGCACTTGTGGATTTACCCTTTCCTTCACCTGTAT
This sequence comes from Prochlorococcus sp. AG-347-I06, assembly GCA_003281605.1. GTDB lineage: Bacteria > Cyanobacteriota > Cyanobacteriia > PCC-6307 > Cyanobiaceae > Prochlorococcus_A. Next base: position 183,947 of record QCBM01000002.1, read on the forward strand.
AAATCTCAATTCCACCACTAGAACTACTTTGTCTGGTTTGTGTTGATAAGTTTCCTGTCAAACGCGGTCTCATTTCTGAATGGAGTTGGGATATTCTTACCAAAGAGGAAGGGGCTGCCCTTCCGGTAATAATTATTTCTAAACCATCTGGACGATTTTGAAGAGAGTCAACTACTTCATTGATATCAAGCATTCCTAAATCAAGAACTGGATTCAACTCATCTAGTACAACAACAGAATAAAGAGAACTTGCAATTGCTCCTTTAGCGATATTCCAACCTCTCTCAGCCTCACCAACGTCAAACTTTGTGACTTGGTCAGCAGTAAAAAATTCAGATCTTCCTGTCCTAACATGATCAATTAAATGTGGAAAGCCTCTTTGTAAAGCCTCTATAGCTGAATCCTCGTCGTATGGCCTCTCAGGACCTTTTAAAAATCTTAGAAGTAAAACTCTTGACTGTCTTTTTTCGCATATACCTAATCCTATTGTTCTGAGAACTACTCCCAAAGCAGCCTGACTTTTTCCCTTGCCCTCTCCATCATAAATATGTAATTGACCTTTTGATCTTTCCTGACTGTCACTTGCAGTGACAATTCCAATTCCTCTATTTCTACTCGTATTCGCCAATTGAACAAAATTAGTAATTTTAATCTAAGATATAGATAAGAATATTATTAAAAATTTAATAATAAATTCAACCTATTCATAGGTAATTTGAATTTTAAAGTAATTAGCATGTTCAATCAACTAGAAATTCTTTCTGATGAACAAAGTGAAAAGCTTGATACAATTAGAAGATACATTAAGAGTCTTGATAGCGTTTGTATTGCTTATTCCGGAGGAGTTGACAGTACATTAGTAACATCATTAGCATTCGAGCAATTAGGCAGTAAAGCAATTGCTATAACTGGTGTTTCTCCTGCATTAACCAATACTCTTCGTGAAGAAGCAAGGAGGCAAGCAAAATGGATTGGAGTAAAGCATATAGAAATTAAAACATCTGAATTAGACCACTCAAGTTATAGTAAAAATCCTAAGGATAGGTGCTTTGCATGCAAAAAAGAGCTTCACAAACATACAACCTACCTCTCTAAAAAACTTAATTATAAGATTGTTTTAGATGGAGTCAATCTGGATGATCTTCAAGATTATAGACCAGGTATGCAAGCCTCAAAACAAGCAGGAGTTATCTCTCCCCTTGCAAAATTTAAAGTCTCAAAACAAGACATTAGGGATATATCAAGAGCATTGGGTTTCCCTTGGTGGGATAAACCTGCTCAACCTTGCTTATCATCTAGATTTCCTTATGGCCATGAAATAACTAGTGAAAGGCTAAAAATGGTTGAGAAAGCAGAAGAATATCTTAAAGAATGTGGATTATCGGAGGTTAGAGTTAGATGCCAAGGCTTAACTGCAAGAATAGAAATTCCCCAAGATGAATTAAAGCATTTTTTTAACAAATATAATTTTAGCAAGTTAGTTCAATATTTTTCTAATTTAGGATTTAATTGCACAAGTTTAGATCTTGAGGGACTAGTAAGCGGAAAATTAAATAGATAAATATTGTCAAACAACCGTTCTGATCTGTTTAGAGACTGATGAAGGTGGATTTCGCTCAATGACACGCAAAGAATGTTCTTTAGCCATCAAAGATTCAATTAAATATTGACTAGCTAGTTCAGGCATCATATTTTTACCACATGTAAAAATATCGACTGCCGAATAATTAGATTCAGGCCAAGTATGTATTGAAATATGAGATTCTGCCAGTAATGCAATTGCAGTAACCCCCTGAGGCTCAAATTTATTACTAATCAAATTCAAAACGGTAGCATTTGCCAATTTAGCGGCTCTATTTAAAATACAGCGTAAAAAGGATTCATCATTTAATTTTTCGCGATCGCATCTATACAGTTCCAACAAAAGATGTTTACTTTGATGACTTAATTTTAGCTCATCACTTAACGAACTTAAAATTTGACTTTTTTTGTAGATTTCCATTTAAGAAATTTATATGAAATTAAGATTAGCTAAAAATCATGCCTTTTTAAAATTATAAATGAATCATTTGTGAGGAGCCTAAGAAAGACTGATTAAATTTATCTAAATGTGTCGCACTTATAAAACATTGACTATCTTTACCAACAGAATTTAATAACAAATTTTGCCTGGTTAAATCTAGTTCAGCTAAGACATCATCCAATATCAGTATTGGAGGAATATTTAGTGTTTTAGTTAATAAATCGAGTTCAGCCATCTTTAAAGCCAAGATAAAAGTCCTTTGCTGTCCTGAGGAACCATATTTTCTAACTGAAACATTATTAATTAGAAACTCAATATCATCACGATGTGGTCCAAAATTACATTTACCAGTCAATGCTTCTATAGAACGCTGATTTAAGAGTTGATCTGCTATTTTTTTACTAATAACTTCTTCTTCTTCTTCTTCTGGACTTATATTTTGTATCCCCGAAAGATAATTTATGTCTATTTGCTCTTGAGATTTACTTAGATGATTATGCCAATATTCAACATATGGTTTTATTTTTAATAAAGCTCTTCTTCTACGCCTAAAAATTCTTGTACTTATTATTGACATTTGAATATCAAAGCTTTCAATAATATCTGTGGATTGGGTTTTTAAGAAACTTTCCGAACGCCAAAAATGACTTCTTTGTTTTAAAAGCCTGTTAAATCTACTTATCAGGTCTAAATATACTGGTTCAAGCTGAGATACGACTTTATCAATCCACGTTCTTCGATAACTAGGTTCACTTCTAACAATATCTATATCATTAGAACAGAAACATACACTTCGGATATAGTTCTTTATTTCACTTTGTTTTTTCAAGATTGATTCATTTACATAAATTCTTTTAGGGCCTTTTCGGAATAAATTTAACTTTAAATCGTCTTTAAAATCTATCTGTCCTATAACTACAGCCATATCACTGTCGTTCTCTATTAAATCTTTATCGCTTAGTGCTCTATTAGATTTTAATTGACTTAAAAATTCAACTGATTCAAGTAAGTTTGACTTACCAACACCATTGCAGCCAAGAACAATTGCTCTTTGTTCTTTTAGATCAATTTCAAAACTTTTATGGTTCCGAAAATTTTTAATTTTTAATTTATTTAAAAAAATTTTTTTTGTGCATTCATTAATTAAATTAGCTAAGTTTAAAATATTTAGATTTTCTTTAAAGAAATTGAAAAATTAAAGGGCATGTAGCTCAGTTGGATAGAGCATCAGATTCCGGTTCTGAGAGTCGGGGGTTCGAATCCCTCCATGCTCGTAAAGTGATTTTTAAAGTTTATATCCCATTACTCTTATTCCATTGGGATCTAGTATGAATCCATTTTCCTCTAGACTTCTAAAAGAAGATACTGGAGCCTGTACAGAAATACTGCATCCGGGCATTTCTCTATTTATTTTCTCAAGAGTTACTTGAAGCAATATTGAATAGTAAATTTGCTGATTATTCCCTGGTAATGCGCTTAAATTCCACAAGTTAGCATTCAATCCTCTATCGGACGTAACCCTTACAAAGCCATATAATTTATTTTTTAATTCACTCTGTATGGTAAAAAAGAAATTACTTTTTTTAATAGCCTCAGAAAGAGGCTTTATTGGAAATGTCTCGCAACCACAATTCGCTAAAAGTTTGTTAACTTCTTTAGCTAAGGGGATTTGAGAAGAGTTAACAAAATAACCTTCTGGAAGAACAAGTTTTTTTTTAGAAAAATATTGCAATTGTCAACCTGTATTTCTCATGCCAGCTGCTATCCCATTAATAGTTAAAAGTGCCCCCCTTAATAGCTCACTCCTGCTGTAAGCTCTTCTGGATTCATCTTTATCTATAATAAATTCGCTTATTGGAGGTTGTCTTGTCTGGTCTCTTAATCTTCTTAGAAGTGAAACCTGCAAAAAACCTAATGGAATAATTGTCTTATTTCTTAAGCTTACTGATGATTTCAAGTCTCTATCAGATTCTAGAAGCTTATTTTTACCAGTAATTTCAAGTATTAAAGATTTTGTAAGATTATATTCTTTAGAAATTACTTCAAAAATATTATCAAAAGAATCTTTATTTTCTTTGCTGCCAAGAGTATCAACATAATATCTAGCAACTTCCAGATCCACCTTCGATAAGGTCATTTCCACCTTAGATATAAGCATCCTAAAAAATGGCCATCTTTGATGCAGAACTCTTAATAGTTCAATTTGTTGTGGATCTGAATTTAATTCAGATGACAATGCAGTCCCTACTCCAAACCAACTTGGCAAAAGAAATCTACTTTGTGTCCAGCCAAATACCCATGGAATAGCTCTTAAACTTGACAAATCTTTTGCACCTTTTTTTCTTCTAGCAGGCCTACTAGATATCTGTAATTTACTTATTTCTTCTATTGGCGTGACCTCTTGAAAGAAATTTAACAAATCAGGATTCTCATGCACTAATTTTCTGTAATGAGACCTTGATGTTTCTGCCAGCCTAGACATTAGTTGATTCCATTCTGGAGTAGCGTCAAGTCTATTATTTACCAAACTATTTTGAATTACTGCTGTAGTTACAGTCTCAAGATTGTACAAAGCCAGTTCGGGAAGACTATATTTAGAAGCTAAAACTTCACCTTGTTCTGTTATTTTTATTCGTCCTTTTAAAGTGCCGCTTGGTTGAGCTAATATTGCCTGATAGGCTGGTCCGCCTCCTCTCCCAACAGAACCTCCTCTTCCATGAAAAAGTCTTAGCAATATGTTATTTCTGCTTGAGAGATTTTGAAGAGCTATTTGGGCTCTATGAATTTCCCAATTACTAGAAACAAATCCTGAATCTTTATTACTATCAGAATATCCAAGCATTAATTCTTGCAGAGGTTTAAAAGATTCTCCTACTTTTGGCAATAATGATTTATAGAAATCTAACTTAAACAACTTTTCCATTACTTCTGGTGCTCTTTTAAGGTCTTCCACAGTTTCAAAAAGAGGAACAACTAATAGTTTTGACTTTTGTGAATTTTGATCAAGAAGTCCCATTTCTTTTGCCAGTAAGAGAACTTCAAGCAAATCAGATGCACTATGACTCATTGAAATTACATAAGAATGACAAATGCGACTTCCAAATTCTTGCTGTAGTCTCTTAACCATTTTAAAAACTGAAAATGTTTCTTCTGTAGTTTTTGTCCAGTTAACGTCAGATGGAATTAAAGGCCTTTTTGTATTTAATTCGTCTATAAGCCATTTAATTTTCTCTTCCTCAGACATTCGGTCATATTGAACAGATAAATCAAGATAATTTGTAAGCTCTTGAATAGCGTCACTATGTCTTGTACTCTCTTGACGAATATCTAAACTTGCTAAAGAAAATCCAAAAATATGAACCTGAGTAAGTAAGTTGTTTACAGACTCACAAGTTAAATCTGTACTAATTAAGCTATTTTTAATTAGCTCTAGATCATATGTAAATTCGTTTACTGATTTGTAATATAAATTTTCAATTTTATCTATATTTTTGTTATCAATTTCTCCCTCCAAGTCAAATTTCCACCCACTATTAGCTAATAAATTATTTCTTTCTTGTGTTAACCTTAATTTCTCTAAAATATAACTTAATTTTAATCTGTAGGGTTCTGATCTATACCTTGTAGCTCTAGCTTCATATATTTCAGGGAATTTAACCCTGTCTGTTTCGAGTGATTCTAATAAGGAGGAACTTACTTGACTCCATTGCATCGATACACTTAATTGATCTCTAAGATTAGAAGTCGCAACAATATATCTTTCCAACATCAACTGCCTTTGGTAGCAAGCAGTCCTCCATGTTATCTCAGGAGTTACTGATGGATTACCGTCCCTATCAGAGCCTACCCAAGAACCGAAGTTGCAAAAAGATTCTGAGGGCAGCTGAACATCTGGATAATTTTCAGTAAGTGCTTCAGTGATCCTGCCTCTCAATTGAGGCATCGCATTAAATAAAACTTGCTGAAAATAATGCAAGGCATAATCAACTTCATCTAAAACTGAAGGTTTAAATTGATGCAATTCATCTGTTCTCCACCAAAGTCTTACTTCCTCTTTTAATTGGGTTTTTAGAGAAATTTTTTCTTCTTTTGTCAGAAATTGCTCAATCTGTATTTTTTTTAACAAATTTGCTACTCTTGTTTGCTTGTGTCTAATCGTATGTCTTACTATCTCCGTCGGATGCGCAGTAAAAACTAAACGAATATCCATTTCCTGTAATAACTCCTCTAATTTTCCTGGTGGTACATTTAATTTTCTCAGCCTGTAAAATAATTCTCTAAAAGTTACTGGAGCATTTTGTCTAGCCAATGCTGGGGCAAAAGGATCAAGATTGTCGGGTGATCTTTGGACATCCTTATTAGTAAAGCTTTGAATATATCTATCTTCCTCAACTCTTTGTTCCAAAATATTCACGAGTTGAAAATATAATGAAAACGCCCTTGCTGCAGCTATGGATTCTGCTAAATCCATAGAATTTACAATATCAACTATTTCATTTTTAAAAGTTTTTGAACTATCACCATCAATTTGTTTCGAATAACTTAATTCTTTAAGCTGTATCAATCTCTCTGCTTGATCATCTGGGCATTCTTCTCTGAGCACAGATTCCCAGAGATCTTCAATTAAAAGACGATTTTTATCAAGTGGATCATTGTTACTTATCAGATCCACATTATTATTTTTTATCTGTCGAAAAGATTCCATATAATCATTATGTCACAAGTGAAAATGTTCAGATCAAATATTTATTTAAATAATCAAACATTCATGGCCTCACTTGTAATCATGTCCTCAATAGAAATCTTCATTATCTGCTCAATAGAAAGTCCTTTTTCATATTGATTTATCCATTTCATAGATTGATTACCTTCTTCAAGCACTTTGTAGATAGGATCCAAAAGACCTTTCATACCATAATTTTCTGCTGTGGATGATAAATCTGATAATAAGTTTTGAATCCATTCTCTACAAATAACTCTTTTACCGTCTTGCCAGTGAATTAACTCTGAATTCAGACTATCTTTAGCAGCATTAATTTCATTTTGATCACATATTTCTGACAACTCATCCATAGAAAAATTACTAGCATTCAAAGGATCTAAAGTATTTATATTTTCAAAAAGATTTAAAATCCTAAGTTCTATCATGGCGGTTATCCCCAGAAGCAAATTAATATCGTAAACAAAATCACAAATTCTTAATTCCAAACGGTCAAGGATTAAAGGTCTTTGGGGACCATTTGGTCTGATTGACGACCAAAAATGCCTAATATTTTGCATATTTTTATTTGATATATTTTCCTCTATCCAATCGATATAAGAATTATGATTTACAAAAAATGGAACTCTACTAGGTGTTTTAGGAAACTGGATCCATCTCTGAGAGTGATTATTCGTAATTTTATTATTTAAAAAGGGTGAGCTAGCACTTAATGATAGATATAAAGCAGCCTCAGATCTTATAAGTCTTATAGCTGTAAAAAGCTTATCTAAATCATCTATTCCTATGTTTATATGGACACTAGAAGTTGCAATAGATATTCCATAATTATCTTCAATAAATTGATGATATACGTTGTCAATATCAGATCTTTGAAATTGAATATCGTGATTAAAACAAAGAGTGGATGAAGGAATGATTGTTAAATTTTTAGTATTTAGCCATTTCCTTAGTTTTTTTCTTGGAGTTATTAATTTCTCATATAAAGAACCGTAGTCTTTTTCAGGTGTTGTTATGTATTCAACGTTTCTGTTATCTGGCTCTTTTACAAAATCAGGAAATCTTTTCTCAATTTCAGCCGAAACACCAATATGAGAATTTAGAGAACCTGTGAAAAGTTCCACCTCAAAACCCTTATAAAGATTATTTTGACTCATTTATTTATCCAAACAGGCTAATGCTTTAAGAATCCCCTTTGCTTTATTTATCGTCTCTTGATATTCATTTTCAGGAAACGAATCAGCAACTATTCCAGCTCCTGCTTGCACTGACACATCATATTTCCCATTTCTTGAGGGTTTAACTATCATTGTTCTTATCGTAATTGCTGTATTTAATGCACCATTAATATCAATAGACCCGTATACACCAGCATAAGGTCCTCTAGCATCTTTTTCAAAATGCTTAATCAATTGCATAGCTCTTATTTTTGGGGCGCCAGTTACTGTGCCAGCGGGAAAGGATGCTTTGAGTAAATCCCATACATCAGCATTATTTTTTAAGATTCCCTCAACTTGACTGACTATATGCATAACATGTGAATATTTCTCAATAACCATTAAATCCTTGACCTTGACGGTACCAATTTCACAAACTCTTCCAAGATCATTTCTCCCAAGATCAATTAGCATTACATGCTCAGCTATCTCTTTGGGATCTTTTAATAATTCCTTCTCTAATTCCAAGTCTTGTTGATTATCAATACCTCTAGGTCTCGTGCCAGCTATTGGTCTTAAGCTTGCCACAATCTGACTATTTTTATTTTTTTCTGCTTTAACCATTACTTCAGGACTTGAACCTATCAAATACCATGAGCCGAAATCAAAAAATGACATGTATGGAGATGGATTAACCATCCTCAAACTTCTATATAAATTAAAGGGATCATTATTGACTTGAGTTTGGAATCTCTGACTTATAACTATTTGGAAGATATCTCCCTTTCTTATGTACTCTTTTGCAGAGAGAACTGCATCCTCAAAATCTTTTTTCTCCCAATTACTTTCTAGATCTAAATTCAAATTCTCATTTTCATTCCAATCTAAAAACTCATTTTCTTTTAGAGGAACTCTCATTAAATTTCTAGTTTCCTGAATTTTAGATATTGAGTTTAAATACAACTCTTCAATCGCAGACGCTTCAGAAGAAGTTGTATCGGCATAAACAACTGCAGTAATACATCTTTTTATTTGATCAAAAACAACTAATTGATCAAAAAACATCCAGGAACCATGAGGGATATTGTTTTCTGGTATTTCATTTATTGGAACGCTCGGCTCTATTCGATTTATTAATTCATAACCCCAAGAGCCATATAACTGTCCAATTGATGGTAATTCTTCAAGCATGGTTGACTTATATTCCATTGTCCAACTTTTTAAAATATCAAAAGGATCACCTTTATGTATTTCAGTTTTGCCATTATTCCAAGTTTTAACTATTTCTTCTCCGTAACAAACTGCTTCCCAAAGAGGTTTAGTAGCGACAATACTCCACCTACCCAAATTCTCCCCACCTTCAACAGATTCAAGAAAAACACCATGGGAATCTTTTGAAGATAATTTTAACCAAGTCGATAATGGAGTCTCTAAATCAGCAGGCCAAGTTTCAACAATAGGTATAAAATTTTTACCTTCTTTGTAAGCCTTTAAAAAACTATCTTTATTTGAGCTGATCATGTTAATAATGTCAGTCCAAATTATAATTATTTTCTTCTTTTATATCAACTTTAAGGAAGTTAATCAAAAGTATTCTTAGTTGTAAATTTCAAACCAGCTGGATTAGGATTCTCACCTATTCTTCTAGGATTATGTCCTACTTTCTCCCTGCCTTCATTTACTTTTTCAGAGAAAACACCATCCTTTGGGTGTAAAAATTCAATATCGCCACCTGGGAAAATTCGGTAGATTTTAAAATCTTCAATTCTTGGCTTGAAGGCTCTTAATTGTGTTCCTAATGCAAGACATTGTTCTTTTCTGGCAAAGTACATTAAATTATCGCCTTCATGCATAATAGCGGCTCCACCGGTGGGCAATTCAAATGCTTGTTCCTTTGAACTTTTCCAAACAATTGCATATTTTTCTTCCGTTTCTGCTGAGTTTAATAAACCACCAGTACTTCCTATATGCTTTGGAAATTGACCAACTAAAGTTTCAGTCATCCTTGATTTTGAGTTATTTATAATAAGAAATTAGCATTCATATTTTGCAAAATTCAAAATTTACAGGAAATTTTCTACATTATTTAATATATGGTAAATTTATTTCTAATTTATTTTGAATCTGAAATCGGGAAAAATACTGTCAAACCTGCGTCACGCCTTTGTGTGACATGCCCTCCTAAACTAGCTAACAACTTTTGAGTAGCATTTTGACTAAGTTGTAAACTACCAGTTTGAGGGTTCCAATTTAAAACAGGACCAATGTCAGAACCGTTATCGTTTTTAAGAATTTCTTTTTGATTACTTTCTAATTTTTGTACTTTTAATTGAAGTTTAAGTTTTTGACCAGCTGGTCTTAATTCTAAAATTAATGTACTGCCTTCTTTCAGTCCTCTAGTATTTTTATCAATTAATCCACTTAACATTAATTCCAATTTTTCAGAATCACTCAAAATTTGCGGAAGTTGATTAGGAATATCTATCTTTAAAGAAATCCCGCGTCTATTTAATTGTTTTTTCCATAAAGGAGAAAGCTTTTTAAAAATTTCGGCTAAATTAATTTTTGCCAGGGTATTTAATGACGGAACTTCATTACTCACTAATTCTGCTGCATTGAAGATTAAACCAAACCTATCAATTTGTTCATTGCATTCATTATCTATTTGAATTAAACGATTTTTCATTGATTCGTCCATCTTATATTTTTTTAAAGTAGAACTTATTAGGGTTCTTATTGTTGCCAAAGGCGTTCTTACTTCATGAGATATGGCACGTAATAATTTTGCTTCAGTTATTTGAACATTTTTTTCATCATCATATACAGAATTCTGTATATGATGATTTGGTCCAATGTTTGCTAATTTTGCCGATAATATTGGCCAAAATAATTTTTCAAATTGATTATTGATATTAAGGTTTCCTAAATTATTGATTGCTTCACGAAATTTTACTCCTTCCTCATAATTTTCTTGATTTAATTTTTCATGCATTAATTCAATTGAAAGTTTTAGGCTTTCTTCATCACACTTCATTAATAAAATTTTCTTATCCTTTTCTCCCACAATTGATAATATGCATTGAAAATTTGAGGTGATTATCATCAAAAAAGGTTCATAACCATCTTCTTGACTAAGATTTAAAACTTTATAATTACTTACTAAATCGAAATCTTGTTTTATTTTATCTGAATTATTGACTGGTAAAAAACCTGCATTCTCATTTTGAAAGTATGGAAAGCCCTCAGGAGACCAAAGCCATCCATGAAGTTGATTTAAAAATTTTTTTTCATTAAAAGCTGGCAAAGGGGAGGCAACCCAAATCCCCCCGTGGTTATAATTCTGAGATAGAAATTCTTTTTGAATAACTTCTAAAGAAGCCCACCACATTCTTCTGGATATATCATCCTCTACATATATAGTTTGGACTCCTTTAATCAAAAAGTCTTGAATTTTTTTTATAGTTATTTGTGATTTCATCAACTTCTTAGCGATCTAGAACGTTTCAATATAGATAAAACAAATCCAATAGATATAAAATTAGTCACCAATGAGGTTCGACCATAGCTCATAAAAGGAAGGGGAATTCCAGTAACTGGTCCTAAGCCAATAGTCATGAATAAGTTAATGATTATTTGAAATAAAAAAGTTGAGGCTATTCCAATCACAATTAGAGATTCAAAGTTAGTCCTAGCAATTGTTGCAGTATAAATAAGTTTTTTAATCAAGAAAAAGAACAATAATAAAACTGTTATGCACCCAACAAAACCCAATTCTTCGCCTAAAGCACTAAATATAAAATCTGTATGTTGTTCTGGTATAAATTGCAAATTTGTCAGCTTACCTTGTAGTAAACCAGTCCCAAATAATCCTCCAGAACCAATTGCAATTTTACTCTGTATCAAATGATATCCACCACCTAGTGGATCTCTATTTGGATCTAAAAATAAAACTAATCTATCTTTTTGATATTCCTTTAAGCCATATTGCCACAAAATTGGTGTCAATTTTGCCACTAAAAGATGGAACGAAATAGCTAGAGAAGAAAAAATAATTTTCTTTTTCGAAGATCTATAAGCAAGATATCCTATAACTGGGATCCAGAAAATAAGAAGAGTTGGTGAGGTTAAATATAAAATAGAAGTGAAAATACAAAACACTAATATCAAAATCCACTCTATGGGCATTTGCGACCAATAGAACATCACACCTGTCAAAACAATTAAAACTAAAGAGGTTCCTAAGTCTGGTTGAAAGAAAATTAATAACCAAGGAAAAACTACTACTAATAAAGGCAATAATAAATCTCTTATTTTTAAGATGATTTTTTTATCGAGTACTAAAGCAAGTATTAATACAGTACTTAGTTTAGCTACTTCTGAAGGCTGAAAAGAGAAAATACCCAAGTTAAGCCATCTTTGAGCTCCAGAAACTGAGATCCCAAAAAAGAAAATTAGAAATAAGGATATTAAAGTAGAAAAATAAAATGGAATTAGATACTTTCTAACTCTCTCTAAAGGTATATAAGAAATAAAAAATGCCAATAAATAACCTATAAAACCAGTAAAAATATGACTTAAATAATTTGATACTAAAAAATTACCCTGAATACTTTTTATTAGTAATCCTGAAATAATAACTAAAAATAGGGGAATTAAAAGTAGTGGAGATAACAAAAATCCTCTACTAAAATTATCTTTTTTTTGTAGAAAACCTCTCTTATTTAATAAAAAAATTTTTCTAAACATCAATTAAGCATTAACAAATTGGTTCTTAATTAATTGAGCTAAATTTCCAAATACGACAGAGCTTTCTTTATTGGGTTGGCTTATTGAGATTGGTACACCTTTATTACTATCATCAACGAGAGGGATTTCAATAGGAATTTGAGCTAATAATGGTAAGTCATTTTCGTTAGCTAATGTTTGTCCACCTCCTTTGCCAAAGATTTCATATTTTTTACCTGGCATATCTGGCGGAATAAATACTGACATATTTTCTACAATTCCCAGTAAAGGTACTCCGAGCTGTTTAAACATTGATAATCCCCTCCTTGCATCTTGCAAAGATACTTTTTGAGGAGTAGTGACAACTATAGCTCCAGAAATAGGCACAGATTGAGAAAGGGATATTTGAGCGTCTCCTGTTCCCGGAGGCAAATCAATAACCAAAAAATCAAGATTATTCCATTCAACTTGGTATAAAAATTGTCTGATAATACTATTAAGCATTGGTCCTCTCCATATAACTGGCTGACCTTCTTCTATGAGGAAACCCATTGATACCAATGAAATTCCATATTTATCTATTGGTATTAACCTTTGATCACTGCCACTTCCTTCTGTGACCTTTGGATTCTGTTCGGCAACTCCCATCATTGAGGGAGTATTAGGTCCATATATATCCGCATCCAGCAAACCAGTTTTTAAGCCTAATTTAGCTAGAGAACAAGCGAGATTAACTGCAATGGTACTTTTCCCAACTCCACCTTTGCCACTGCTAACAGCTATGATATGCCGAATGCCCTCAATCTTCTGCAACTCTGGAGCATTACTTTGATTTTGAGATTCTGTTTTGGGAGGATTATTATCTACTTCTATTTGAACATCATCAATATCTTCAAAATCCAGTAGTACGTCTCTAACCTCTTGCACAATTCTATCTCTCTGAGAATTTGCAAACGATGGTAATGATAATGTTACGATTACTCTCGGTATAGTTACTCTTACATTTTTAATCCAAGCTAATTCAATTACATTTTTCTGTGATCCAGCATCTAGAACTTTTTGTAAAGCAAAATTCGCATCTTCTATTGTGGTCATTAAATTTTTAAATATTTTGACTAGGTAGTCGACTGTTTAAAAGATTAAGAACTATGTCGAACTATCAAATAATAGGCAATAAGGACCCCCTAAGAGAAATTATAAAGAGAAACTTATAATTAACCAAAAAAATTTTTTCTTCAAGATTTACTAAATACATGTTGAAAGTACCTCCTAAAAACTCGAGAGAAAAAACTAAAAATCTCTTATTAACTCTACAAGACAAAATTTGTACAGGACTTGAAAATGTAGATAGCAAAGGGAAATTTGCAGAGGAATCCTGGCTAAGAGACGAAGGTGGCGGTGGAAGATCAAGAGTGTTGAAAAATGGTTCTATTTTTGAGCAAGCAGGTGTTAACTTCTCGGAAGTACAGGGAAAAGAATTACCTCAATCTATAATCTCTCAAAGGCCCGAAGCAAAAGGTCATGAATGGTTTGCCACGGGAACTTCTATGGTTTTGCATCCTAAGAATCCCTATATTCCTACAGTGCATTTGAATTATCGATATTTCGAAGCTGGTCCTGTTTGGTGGTTTGGGGGAGGTGCAGATTTAACCCCTTTTTATCCTTATCTTTCTGATGTAAGGAATTTTCATAGTGAACATAAAAAAGCTTGTGAGAAAGTTGATCAAGATTTGCATAAAGTTTTCAAACCATGGTGTGATGAATATTTCTTTTTGAAGCATAGAAATGAATCTAGAGGCATAGGAGGTATTTTTTATGATTATCAAGATGGTTCGGGCAATATTTATAGAGGAAATAATCAAAATGGAGAAGCATCAAAAGCTTCACAAAATATTGGCAGATCTAATTTAAATTGGGATGATTTATTTTCTTTAGCGGAAAACTGTGGGAAGGCATTTCTCCCTTCATATTTGCCTATTATTGTAAAAAGAGCTTCTCAAACATATTCATCGAAGGAAAGAGAATTCCAGCTATATCGAAGAGGTAGATATGTCGAATTCAATTTAGTTTGGGATAGAGGGACAATTTTTGGACTTCAAACAAATGGCAGAACTGAATCTATATTAATGTCCTTACCGCCTTTAGCTAGATGGGAATATGGATATAAAGCTAAAAATGGTTCTCGAGAGGAATTTCTCACATCAATATTTACAAAACCCCAAGATTGGTTAAACGATAAAGAGTTAGAAAAATTTTGTGTAGAGAATAATATTTTTGATTAAAAATTATCGAATAAAATTTTCAAGTATCTTAAATAGGTGTTTTAAATAAAGAACCGTCACTTTTCAATTGAAGTTTCTCTCCGAGTTCATTTTCTAAAGAGATTAATTCATCCCTATGGGCTCTAAGTCTCATAAAAGTTGAATCATTTTCATTTTCGTTGATCAACCTTAATTCAAATTTCTCCTCTCTTGCTGATTTTTTAAAATAAACAATCCCAGACAAAGGGCCACCAATTAATCCCAAAAGAATAGGCCACCAACCTAATTCAGGATATATTTGAATAATTACTAATCCCAAAGCACAAGAACCAAAACCGCCAAGGATACCTAAAAAAATTGCTAAAAATTTACTAGAAACAACTTGACCCTTGAATATTAAAATTCTTTGTTCAAAATCTCCTCCTGTTTGCTTCCATCCCCTCAAATTAAGCCATTCACATAAACCATTTAAAACCTTAATTGGCTGCTGAGAAGATGAAATCTCAACGATGGTTGTTCTATCTTTACTGGAAGCCCTAAGAAAAAAAAATAATCCTATGGCCAAGAGAATTGTAAGCAATAATGTTGAATTTAAGGAATATGACATTAAATAATTTTTTCTAGTAACTCGAAAATAAAAATTAAAGTTACATCATAATATAATTTTTTAGAATTATTCTGTAAAATATTCCTATTAGATAAAAATTCTTAATTAAATAAAATCTTAAGTAATATTCTAAATTTTAAATTACCTTAAATACTTATTAAAAATGACTATTGAAAATAAAAATATTGATTTTCTTAATAGCGATTTAACAGTAGATTTATACAATCTTTACAAAAAATCATCGTATCTAGCTATTGACACCGAAGCAATGGGTTTAATTCATGGAAGAGATAGACTCTGTTTAGTACAAATATGCAATGAATTTAAAAGAACATCCTGTATAAAAATAGAACTTAATACATCTTCTTCACCTCATTTAAAAGCACTTCTTGAAGATGACAAAATTACTAAAATATTTCACTATGCGAGATTTGATGTAGCAGCTCTAAAATGCAATCTTGAAATTAATACAAAAAATATTTTTTGTACAAAAATTGCTAGTAAGTTGGCAAGAACTTATACAAATAAACACGGTTTAAAGGACTTAATTAATGATTTGTTAGGTATAGAACTGGACAAAAGCTCGCAAAGTAGTGATTGGGGTAGCAACGAAGATTTAACAAAAGATCAACTAGATTATGCAGCAAATGATGTTAGATATTTAATTGAAGCTATGCATAAATTAAAAGTTATTTTAAAAAGAGAGAATAGATATGAATTAGCTCAAAAATGTTTCCAAACAGTTTCTGTACATGCTGATTTAGACATACTAAAATTCTCAAATATATTTGAACATTAAGAATCAATCTTCAGTTAAAAAATTATCTTCACCATCAAGAGTTTCCATAAGTTTATCAAGTATTCTGGAAGAACTTAACTGATCTCCATCTTTTTTTTCACAAATTTTTAAAACATTTTGAGCAACTTGTATTTTTTCTTTAATAGTTTTGGAGCCTTCTTTTGCAATTTGAATTTCTACTTTCTTTTTAGCAGAAGATAAGCTTATACTCATAAGTTTTGCAATCTCTGCACAAATTTTTAGATATTGCCGATCATTTATTGGATACATAAAAGAATTAATAATTAATAAGCGAGTGCCATTTACTAAGATAACAAATGAAGGTTTATGGCATTTACGATTTTCTTACTTGCTCCGGATTCCCCCATTCTTTTTTTGCCTATTTTTGCTTGTTCTAACCTATCAACTTTCTCTTTCAAAAGTAAACTTAAACGTTTTAAAAGAATTTTTTTGTTCTTGCAAACTAAAACACTACCGCCCAACAATCTTGATTGCCTTTTTGCAAATGATTTTGTGAATTGTGGTCCAGGTCCCGGTAGAGAGAGAGATGGAATTCCAAGGCCAGCAATTTGCTCTGTAGCAGTTCCTGCATTAGACAAGCCAACTTCTGCCATATTGGCCCATAATTTGAATTTACCTTTTCCAATCACTATATATTGATCTTTCTTTTTCCATACTGAATCTTCATTAATTAGAAATTTAACTTTACTCTGTTTTATAAAACCATATTTTTTTAAATAATTTTGAATTTGCATAACATTTGCATTAATACTCAAAGGCAAAAGAATAACCAAATCCTTTGATAAATGAAAATCTTGCAAACAATTTAGAAAATTATCAAGATTTTTAAAAGCTTCTGGATATCTACTTCCAACTAATAAAATAATCCTTTTAAAAGAAATAATATTTGATATTTTATCGTTTGTTGAATTAACAAAATCCATCATTGGATTACCCAAGTATTTTGCATCAATATTTTTTTTATTCAAATTATTGGCTGTAATTTTATCTCTCATAATTAAATTCTTACATCTTGGAGATTGCATTAAAAACATCTCCCATGGATCCCATTCAGAACCTTTCAACTTATGATAAAAATCGCTTAAGTCCCAACCTGGCCCACTACTCCAAGTATGATCACTTTTGGGAGTTCCAATGAAACTAAATTCGCATTCTGAACTCCAAGCGTATAGTAATGGCAAGAAATCGCCTACTGCGATAATTTTGCAGTTATGTTTTGACTTCTGTTTTACAAGTAGAAAATTTCTTAAATTATCGATTAAAAATCCTGCAAACAAATCAAGCATAAATCCTTTCAGACTTTGATTACTAAAACCTCCACTAGGCAGCTCTTTTAAAAACCCTATTTTACGAAAATTCTTTGATTTTATGGAATTAAATACATCTCCATTTCCTACTAACGGCAAAACTTCAATATTTTTATTTTTTATTTTTTTTAGTAATCTTTTTATTATCTCCGATGCGATTACATCTTCTCCATGACCATTGCATATAAATAATAGAGAATGAGACACCTTACTGTTAAGATCATAAAAAGACTCAATCGAATCTTTTTTGGCGGCATGGCCAAGTGGTAAGGCAGAGGATTGCAAATCCTTTATCCCCAGTTCGAATCTGGGTGCCGCCTTGTTTAATTTTTTTACACATTTAATTATGAAGTTTTCTAAGAACTTCAATTTGAAATAAAAG
The DNA here is from genome assembly GCA_003281605.1 of Prochlorococcus sp. AG-347-I06. Taxonomy (GTDB): domain Bacteria; phylum Cyanobacteriota; class Cyanobacteriia; order PCC-6307; family Cyanobiaceae; genus Prochlorococcus_A. The sequence continues at coordinate 201,949 of QCBM01000002.1, forward strand.
GTATAAAGTTTCAATTATTTATTAATATATAGAAAAATGATTTTTTCTTTATTTATTGATTAATAATACCCGATATCAATTAATAAATAAAATTTAATTAATTTATTAATTATTTTCATCAGATTATTTATATAAAAATTTAATTATTTTAGTAATCATTATCTGCTACACACATTCCTAAACATCTAACACCATTTGAAGCAGTCCTTTTGCAATGAGTACATAAAATTGGATCTTTCTTTGAAGAAGGATTAATTTTTGAATTATTTTGTTCTTTAAAGCTTATTAACTCTTTTGTTGAATCAAATAGAGTCATTCTCAGAATCATCACTTGAGTCGATACTAACAACAAGTGAAGCATTAGTGTTGGAAGAGGGTATATCCATAATTTTTACAGTTTCTTTAGGCTCATCAATAACTTGATTTTCTTCAGCACTCTCATCAACTGCACAAGCTTCAAGAGCCTCTCGAAGAAGTGAATCAAAAGTTGCTCCAGGCAATCTATGTCTAGCAACCTCAAGAAAAGTTCTCGGTAACGATTCAGATGCGGCATCTCGTAAAGCTGGATTATTCTTTCTATGTTCTTGTTCTTCTTCTATTGATTTAATAAACCTCAGTGTGACGTCTCTTTTAGTAGAAGCTTTTATCAGAGTATCGTTTTCTGGATTACTAACATTAGGTTCATTTTCAAGATCACTAAGTCTTTTTTCCAAACTATTCAAAACTTCATTAGCTTCTTTACTAATATGCGCTAATTGACCATCAGACAAATTAGGTAAATCAGCGACAAACACTTTCCCATGATCCCTTAGTGTCAAGAAAGTTGGTCTTGGGCCTTGAGCTTGTCTACCATTTGATTCAGAATTATTACCTATTGGTCTTTTTGGAGGTGTAGGGCCGGCTGAACTACGTCTACGTGTAATTCTTTGATTATTTGCAAAGGGCATTGAATAAAGGTTAAATCTTAATACTTAAACTTCCGATATAATTCGGTGCTAATTTTATTATATTACACCTAACTTTTTCATTTGGGTATAAAAAATAATTTTTTAAAACTCGTTTAAAAAAGATAAAAAAATTTAAGTTAAAATTTCTGGCAAAAATTTACTAATTGTTGAATTATTTTTTCGCACTATCTTTCCAATTTCCCAACTATCTATATCATAATCTTTACAGATACTTAATATCGCGTCCTTAAATTTTTTATCAATAACTAAACAAAATCCAACTCCAAGATTGAAAGTATTCCAAAAATCTTTTTCAGGAATAGATCCTATGTCCTTAAGGAATTTAAATAAAATAGGTATTTCCCAAGAACTGGTATTGATATAAGGAATAAAATCAGAAGGAATACATCTTGGTAAATTTTCTGGAATTCCTCCTCCAGTTATATGAGACATTGCTTTAATTTCTATATTTTCAGATAAAATTTGATCAATCACATTATTGTAAATTTTTGTAGGTTTCAATAACTCATCATAAAAACTTAAGTGAGAAACTTTTTCAAATTCCTTTTCTATTTGATTATTGTTTTGAATAATTTTTCTTACTAAACTAAAGCCATTACTATGAACTCCATTACTTTTTAAAGCAATTATTAAGTCATTTTCAGAGACTTTTTTACCATTAATAAGCTTATCCTCATCGACTATTCCAACACAAAATCCTGCAAGATCATACTTATTTTTTGAATAAAATCCTGGCATTTCAGCAGTTTCTCCTCCGAGTAATGAACAGTTATTTTCTCCGCAGCCATGTGATATTCCTTGAACAACCCTCAATAATTGTCTTTTATCAAGCTTACCAGTAGCAATATAATCCAGAAAAAATAACGGTTTTGCACCACTAGTAATGATATCGTTCATGCACATAGCAACTAAATCAATACCAACCTCAAAGTGAAAGTTTTTACTTTGGGCTAATTCTAATTTTGTTCCAACACCATCAGTTCCTGAAACAAGAACTGGTTTTTTAAAACTATCGATAGGAATTCTAAACAAGCCTCCGAACCCGCCTATACCCTCAATCACATTAGATGTATGAGTTCCTTCAACTGCCCGTTTAATTTCGGAAACAAATTCTCGTCCAGCTTCTATATCAACACCTGATGTTTTGTAATCCATGAAACAAAAATGATAGACTTTCCCTATATAGATATTCCTCCTAAGATTGCTTTTGTCCAGTAATTATTTATCAAATAGATTTATTTTTTAAAAAGAAAGTGAAGAAAGTAATAATAAGGAAAACTGAAGAAATAGAAAATTGGAGGAGAAATTTAAATAGTGAAATTAACTTTATTCCAACAATGGGTAATCTTCATAATGGACATATAAAATTAATATCTACAGCAAAAAATGACAATTCTAATGTTAATTTAGTAAGTATTTTTATTAATCCACTTCAATTCGATAACAAGTTAGACTTAGAGAATTACCCTAAAACAATTGATAATGATATAAAAATTTCCTTTTCAAATGGCGCGGATGCCATCTTCATCCCAAGTAATGAAGATATATATCCACCAAATAATAAAAATATTAAATTCCTAAAAGCTCCAATAGAATTATCTTCTGCATTATGTGGATTAAATCGAATTGGACATTTTGATGGCGTATGTACAGTAATTTATAGATTACTTAATCTCATCAAGCCTAAAAATCTTTACTTAGGAGAAAAAGATTGGCAACAACTTTTAATTTTAAAAAACCTTATCCTAAAAGAGAAATTAAATGTTGCTATTAAATCTATTCCTACACAAAGAGATTTTGATGGAATTCCTTTAAGTTCACGAAATGTACATTTATCAAAAAACGAAAGGAAATTGATTAGGTTCTTTTCAAGTGAGTTATTAGAAGCAAAAAAAAATTTTCAACAAGAAAAAAATATCAATTTAAACGAAATAATAAAAAAGTTATCAGGAAAAAAAATTTCAATCGAATATTTAGAACACTTACACCCTCATACACTCCAAAAAGCGAGACTTGAGGATAATATTTCGTTACTGGCTGGTGCGATAAGATGTGGAGAGACAAGATTAATTGATCACGTTTTCCTAATGAAAAGAAGGCCGATTATTGCAATTGATGGTCCTGCAGGGTCAGGTAAAAGTACTGTAACAAAGTTAATAGCGAAGAAACTTAAACTTCTATATTTAGATACTGGTGCAATGTATAGGGCATTAAGTTGGCTTATACTTAAAGAAAATATTGATTATAAAGAAGAAAAAAAATTAAAGAATATTCTTAATGATATATCTATTGTTTTCAAGTCAAATACAAATTCACATCAGGATGTTTATGTTAATAACTACTGTGTTACACAAGAAATTAGGTCGCAAAAGATAAGTTCCATAGTTTCTAAAATTTCCTCAATAAAAGAAGTAAGAAAATTCTTAGTAGAAGAACAAAGAAAAATTGGAGAATCAGGCGGCCTTGTAGCTGAGGGTAGAGATATAGGAACTACTGTTTTTCCTCATGCAGAACTTAAAATATTTTTAACTGCTAGCATTGATGAAAGAGCAAAAAGAAGAAAATCTGATAAAAATAGTAAAGACTTGCAAGAAATAGACCTTAATACATTAAAAGAACTTATAAAGAAAAGAGATTTTGAAGATTCCAATAGGGAAATTTCACCTCTAATAAAAGCAAATGACGCAATAGAAATTATTACGGATGGATACGCAATTGCTCAGGTGGTGGATAAAATTATTGATCTTTATAATGACAAGATTCCTAAAGAGACTGAGATCAAATAAATTCAAGAAATACTTTCCAAAAAACCGTTTACGGAGTCTTCTAAAATATCAAGGACATAATCGAAGCCCTCCTCACCTCCAAAATATGGGTCAGGAACTTCTTGCTCATTAAAAACTGATCTAAAATCTTGTATTTTTTTAATTGATGCAAAACCAGCTGAAGCTGTTCTATTTTTAAGATCTTGAATATTTCTAAAATTTGAATCATCCATTGCAAGAATGTAGTTAAATTCGTCAAAATCTTTGTTGGTAATTTGACGAGCCCTGCTTAAGATATTTATATCTCTTCTTTCTGCCGCAGTTCTCATCCTAGAGTCAGCTTTTTTTCCAATATGCCAACTCCCAGTTCCAGCAGAATCTACAATAAAGCCATCGGTTAAGCCCTTCTTTTCAATTAGACTCATAAAGATAGCTTCTGCTGCAGGAGACCTACAAATATTTCCCAAACATACAAAAAGAACAGAAATTTTTTTCATATGATTTCAAATTTCAGTAAATTATAAGGCTTTTAAGTAGTAAATAAAACTTCTTTAATTAAAGATTCAGTAAATTCTTTACCAAACAAACTGGACAACATTGGCCTCGCTGGATCGTTATCTCTTCTATATTTCAAATAATTATTTTGACCGTTTAATAATTCTTTTTGCAGTTCATTATTGACTTCTTTGCTTTCGAAAAGAATTTCCAAATACAAATCAAGATAATCCTTAAATGAGGTATAAAGCTGATTAGCAATTAAAAAATCACTTCTTTCTTCTTTAGGTAATTTTGACCATATTGCTCCTGGAGAAAAAAATCTAGCTACATCCTCAGACATTTCTTCAGCTAATGGGAGTGATGAATGACAATGATTTTTGAGTTTGATAAGTTTTTCAAGTAACTGATTATTGTATTGATTTTTTATTTTTAATGAGGGCTGAAAATCTAACACTAATAAATAACTTTTAGGGAGAGAAACAAAATCTACTCCAAAAAATGGGACGTTATAAATAGTATTAGGAATAATTAAAAAATTTAAAACAGAATAATTTGGACTATTTATACACACTGCTCTTGCGAATTGAATTCTTTTTTTATGCGTTACACCCCAAGTAGAGAGATTCACATTTTTTTTTGATTTTTTTGAACCATAAGTTGAATCTTTATAAGAATATTCCGAGGGTATTATTTTTTCTAAACAGTTATATTTACTTAAATTATTTGTTAAATATTTTAAAAAATTATGCCATCTCCAATCTGACCTGTAAAAAATAGTATCTTGTATTAACATTCAATAAATACTCTCATTATTTAATGTAAAAAGGAATTTATTGACAAATTTTTTTGTCCATTTTTCTCCAAAAAAAGATTTAAACAATTTATCTGCAGGGTCTTTTTCAAAACTATACTTATCATATTTAATTTGATTAATCTTAATTTCTTCTGCATTTAAGAATTGATTAACAGGATTCGATTTGTGAATGTTCAAATAATTATTTACAAATGAATGGAATATATTATTTAAATCTCTATCAAGATTTAATTTATTTCCTCTACATATAATTACCCATGGCGAAAAATACTTTTTTGAATCATATATATTCTTCATTTTATTATTATCAAATGCAGCATATTTTTTTTTAATAATACCTAAACTTGAACAATATTTTTCGAGATATTTTCCTTCTTGAATTAAAGGTTGATAATCAAGTATTGCTAATAACTTTTGAGAAGTTCCAAACCATAAAATATCAGCTCCTAAAATAGGCATTTCACTATCAAAATTAGGATATGCAACCGTATTAAACACTTGCAGTTTTTTGCCACCCTCTAATCTTGTTATTCGCCACTTTCTATATTCGGGAGATGAAAAAAGCCAATTCTTAATAATATATTTTGAGTCTTCATTGTGATGTTCTTTAAATTCGCTAGATATTTGTACTTCATGACCATTTAATTCATCAATATTGGTTTTAAGGAAATCAACTAATGAATCAAACATAAATATTAGGTCTCGGTACTTCCTTTCCTGACTTTTTTTGTAATGTAATTGAATACAATCTTGCCTAAAACAGCAATCAAGTTACCTTCAAGCTCCTTAAACATTTTCATATTGTAAGTAAAAGCTTGATTAGCTTCATCAATAATTTGATCAGCAGTCTTTTGATTTATTGGAAGTTGATTCAAAGTAAGGGAATATTCTTCCTTGAATTTCTTTTCATCAGCTATTAATTCAAACTCATAAAAATTTAAACCATCATTTCCCTGCAAATTTAATGCTTTTTTAGCGATCCTTTTCAAGATTTGCCCTCCAGATAAATCTCCTATATAGCGAGTATAGTGGTGACCAACTAATAGCTCTGGTGAATTTTTTGCGACCTCTCGGATTCTTTCAACGTATTCTTTTGCTGAGTGAGAAATATTAATTTCATTCTTCCAGTTTTCACCAAAATAAAATTTAAGATCATTTACAAGAGTTTCTTTCCTGTATAACGATTTAAAACCTATAGGTTTTATTACGGGATGTTCCTCATTGACCAGTCTTTCAATTTCTTCTTCCATAGCTTCATAAACAAAATATAAATCACTAATTAATTTTCTGTAAGATTTTTTTTCAACAACTCCTTTTAAAAAACAAGCCACAAAGCCAGTATTTTCTGCCATAGTATGGGATTTTTTTGTCCCTTCTCTTAATTGTCCCGCAAGAGCAACTGCCATATATTTTGAATTATTTTTGTAAGTTTATTTAATCTACAAGGAAAATACATAAAACAGCTAATTTTTGTTACCAGCAGATGTTGTAGAAAATAACTTATAAAGTTCTTTACAAACCAAAAAAAGGTTATCTTTTTGTTCCTTTTGCGGTAAATGAGTACCAGTCATTTCCCAATCACCGATTGTAGCCACTCTCCATCTCTCGGAGGGAACAATCATACCTCGCATTATTATTCCCAACAATTTCGGAACTCTGACATTATTATCATTTTCAATTCTTAATTGTAAGAGTATTGCTCTACATTCAATAAGAGGACTCCAACCAGGGAAATGAAACGCAAAATCAATAGTATCTTGCATGGATTCATTATTTGAATTGTCCCAGGGACTAAAGTTTACACTTGCATCTGGAAAATATTTCCGAAACAAAGCTGCAGTGGAAGCAATTTTATTAGCTATTTCAACATTACTTACATTTGAACTCGCATTCATAAGTAGCTGAGTATTTTTTTTGAAAATGACATAATTTGCTTTAACTTGCTTATTAACTACTTTTTCTTTTAATATAGATGTTGAAATGCTGATCTATAAAATATTTTCTATTCACATTTGAATAATAAATTTCTAGGTTTTAAAGAAAATAACTCATTGCAAATTACAATACGAGGAACTTCAATGAGTTATCTTTTATTAATTCAATGCTATGCCAAAATTTGAAAAATTAACCTTACCTAATGAAGGCGAGATAATAACTTTTAATCAAGGCAAACCTAATGTTCCTAATAATCCAATTGTCCCATTTATTAGGGGTGATGGTACTGGAGTCGATATTTGGCCTGCAACTCAAATCGTTCTTGATTCAGCGATTAAAAAAAGCTATGGAGATGAAAGAAAAATTAATTGGTTTAAAGTTTATGCAGGCGATGAAGCTTGTGAACTTTATGGAACATATAACTATCTCCCTCAAGATACTATTGAAGCAATCAAACACTTTGGTGTAGCCATCAAAGGTCCTTTAACGACTCCTATCGGTGGAGGTATTAGATCTCTTAATGTTGCACTAAGGCAAATATTTGATTTATATAGCTGTGTTAGACCATGCAAATATTATTCAGGAACTCCAAGCCCTCACAAAAATCCCCAAAATTTAGACGTTATTGTTTATAGGGAAAATACTGAGGATATCTACATGGGAATTGAATGGGAAGCGGAAGATAATAATTGTCTTGAATTAATTAATCACTTAAATAACTTTGTCATCCCAAACAGTAAAAATTTAAAAAATAGATCTATCCCAGATGGATCAGGTATTGGAATAAAACCGGTGAGTAAATCTGGTAGCCAAAGGCATATTAGAAAAGCTATTGAACATGCCAAAAGATTATCAGGAGATAAAAGGCATGTGACTCTTGTACATAAAGGGAATATTATGAAATATACAGAAGGTGCATTTAGAGATTGGGGATATGAATTAGCAGTAAATGAATTTAGAGAAGATTGCATTACAGAGAGAGAAAGCTGGATTTTAGATAATATTCAGAAAAACCCAGAAATTACAATTGAAAATAATGCTCGAAAAATTGAACCAGGTTTTGATAAGCTTACAAATAACAAAAAAGCATTCATTTGCGAAGAAATTAAAGAAGTTATTGCATCAATATCAAATTCTCACGGAGATGGGAAATGGAGAGAACTTATTCTTGTTGATGATCGAATAGCTGATAGTATATTTCAACAAATTCAAACTAGACCTCAAGAATATTCGATTCTTGCAACCTTAAATCTCAATGGAGACTATGTTTCTGATGCAGCTGCAGCAATTGTTGGTGGTCTGGGTATGGCTCCTGGTGCAAATATTGGAGATAATGCAGCAATTTTCGAAGCTACGCACGGTACTGCGCCAAAACATGCAGGCTTAAATAAGATTAATCCAGGCTCAGTAATTCTTAGTGGTGTAATGATGCTTGAATATTTTGGTTGGGATGAGGCAGCTAACTTAATTACTAATGGTTTAAGTAAGGCAATAGAACAAAAAAAAGTCACCTATGATCTAGCACGCTTAATGGAACCAAAAGTAGAACCTTTATCCTGCAGCAGTTTTGCTGAAGAAATTATCTCAAATTTCTAATTTTAAAAATTATTTTTATTTTCAAAAACTTTCCAAATATTAACCAGTGAATCTTTAGTTCCAATGTTTCCAGGATGAGTAATAATGGGAAGTTTTTCGCCATTTTTTAGGTTGTAAGTCACCACTGAAATGCCAGTTAAAATCTGTCCTTCAAGATAAACAAAATCTGCATTAAGTCCTTTGCTAAGAATCAAATTTGTTGTTATTCCACCTTTTGAAATCAAATATCCTATTTCATCCTTCAAATCTGCTACTAATTCAGCAATAAAACAAGCAAGTAAATTATAAAAATTAAATAGTTCAGAAGAATCTAAAGACATAAATTTTCTTGAAGTAAACAAAACAGGAGTTTTTCCTTTCTCAAAAGAAAATCTAATTTCTTTTAAAAATCTATTTTTAAACAAATTCCTTCGCTTCTGATTATTATCTGATGAAGTAATTTTAAAGAATTCAAAAACATCTAATTCAACTGGATTACAATTACTTATCTCTAACAAATTATTCAATTGTATTGTTGAAAGTTCTACATAAGATCCAACAATTATCAGTCCAGGAAGAAAATACTTTGCTTTATTTCTTATTCTTAAATTAGAGAAAAATTTTTCACCCTTAGAGACACTTTTTTTCTCAGAAATTGAACTTATAAAACTTGCTGCAGTTCGAAAAAGGAATTTTTTTTGTTTATTTAATTTTTTAATTATTAAAGAAAATTTTTTTAGTTGAGAATAATTTTCTACATCTACAACTACATGTTTATTATTCTTCAAGTTCTTTAGTGTATTAAAAACAATATTATTTTCTTCATCATTTAGCATTTCGATATCTGATAATAAAAGATTTTGAATATCTTCAAAATTTATTTGCGATTTACTCTGCTGAAATAAAAGATTCTTGACATTACTTGTCTCGTATCCAAAAATTTTATCTGCTGCAAAAATAGTTTGACTAATAGGAGTTTTATCAACAAAATGAGATCCATTAATTGTAAATCTTTTACCCTCTATGAAAGCTGGAATATGAAAAGTAGCATCAAAAGGACCCAAGCAACTATTTATAGCAATTGGCTCTAAAAAGTTATGTCCTCGAAGTGTAGAGTCTCCTCTACTTATAAAGATAATTTCTTCTTCATAGGCTTTAGAAGTAATTACATCCTTAAGATTTTTGCAAATTTCCTCTATTGTTAATTTCGCATCATTTTCCGATAGTGACCTTGTATTAGCCAAAATAAAAAATAAATTAGATTTAGATTCAAAACCTTTGGCTAAAGTTGAGAAGTCCCACTTAAGCAGTAATAAGCAATCATGAACAGTTTGAGAGCCTGTGGGATCATCATCTATAACGACAAATTTCATAAGTATTACAAAATTACTTAAGAGATTTTATTTGTATTGAAGCATTTAACCTTTTACTATCATTTGAAGGAATCATAATGCTTCTAAATCCATCAACAAAAGAATTTCGGGGACTAGTCCAAGGTTCGAGACATATCATTCTTCTTGGAGGATCACTCCAAATAACGCCTATATCAAAAGGATATGGATGATCTAAAGTTACTTCTCTTTTAAAAATTTTATCTCTAAAAGAGCTTCTACCGGAAGTATACATAAGAAGATCAACGCCTAAATTAATTTTGTTTAATTCATCCAAAGTATTACTTATAGTATTTCTTTCTTGATCCTGACAATTAAGTGGATTATCAACAAACTCTAAATTTTTGAAATCTGAAATATTAAAATAAGGATGCAAACCAAAATTTATAGGCATAGCAAAGTCTGTTTTGTTATTGATTGTAATTTCAAATTCTAAACAGTTGATTTTTAAGGTAACTTCAATTTTTAGTTCGAAATCGAAAGGATAATATTTTTTGGTTTTTTTAGATGCATTTAAGAATAAGCATAAAAATTTTTCATTTTCATTGAAGGAGCATTGCCATTGCAAATCCCTAGCGAAACCATGTTGTGGAAATTGCAAATAATCATTTCCAAATACTGAACTAGAGGTATTGAGATTTCCACAAATTGGAAACAAGATAGGAATGCCTCCCCTAATACTTTTTGTCTTGTCCATAAATCTTGTTTCATCGAAATAAAGTATTTCATTACCATCCGAAACCCAATTTGTAATAACGCCTCCTCTTTCAGGACAAAATTTAATGTAATTGTTTTTATCTAATTGAAAGACAAAAATTCCTTGGTCTTTATTAAATAATTCAAGTTTCACAATTATTACTTAAAGAGAGTCAACCCAATCCAAAATATACTGATTAACTAATTCAGGTATCTCATCATGAGGACAATGTCCTGCATCAAGAATAATTTCTTTTGTATTCTTTGGTGTAAATTTTTTGTATAGATTTCTTTTTTTTGGAGTATTCATCCATGGATCTTTCCCTCCCCAAAGAAGTAATAATGGTGCATTTAGTTTTGCGAATAACTTATCCAACGGCAATCCCTGAGGACCTGACGGATTAAATACACTTCTAAAAACATTAAAAGCTCCGAAATCTAGAGAAGGCTTCCTAATTGATTCAACTAAAAAATCATCAACATTTTTTTTATCAACATAAACTTGATTCAAAGTTTTTTTAATATTTTTTGGATTTCTCATATTCTCAAAAATCAAACGTTGAAGAACAATATTTTTCAAAAATATGCCGGCAACTGTTTCAATTGAAGTTTGTAACATATTTTTTTTGATAGTTTTTTCTTCACTAAAATATCCAGCAGCATTTAGTAATATCACTCCTGCGTTTAACTCATTTAATTCTGCACCAGCTGCTAATGCTGCGTAACCACCTAATGAATTTCCAACAACAATTGTTGGTTTTTTTATTTTCTCTTTTACATAAGCGACAACCTGATCTTTCCATAAAGATCCCGAGTATTCGACGTCTTGAGGCTTAGGACTTTTTCCAAAACCGAGTAAATCTACAGCATGAACTTCGTATTTTGTACTCAAAACAGGAATATTAAATCTCCAATGATCCGTAGAAGCACCGAAACCATGAATTAATAAAATTGCGTATTCTTTTAATGTTTTCTGAGGCTTAGCTGAAACAGTATGTATTGGGTAATTTAAAAAATTCCAGTCATAATTTACATCACTATCTATCAGAGCTGATTTTTCCATTTAACGAAAATACTATATTGATTAATACTAATAAAATTATTTCCTAAAGAAGACCTACAGGATCAGCTGCAACATCATCTGAAATTTTATTGCCATCATTTGGTGGCTTATCTTTTAAAACAATTCTCAAAAGAACAGGTGCAAGAAATGTAGTTCCAATAACCATTAATAAAATAGCTGCTTCAAGAGAAGGAGTTAACAACTTAGCACTTGTTCCTAGCCCAAGGAAAATTAAACCAACCTCTCCTCTAGGCATCATTCCCAAACCTACAACTAATCTATTTGTAGGTTTATCACTCGAAAATACCCATCCGGCAGCAATTTTTCCAATAATTGCTACAACTAATAAAAATCCTGCAACTACAAGAGCTGACCTACTTGTTGGATCCAGTGGATTGATAACTGATAAATCCATTCCGGCTCCTACTAAGACAAAGAAAATAGTTGCGAATAAGGATACTAAAGGTAAAACGGATTGTTGAATTGCGTGATTATTTTTAGAGCTACTAAGAATTAGTCCAGCTGCAAAAGCACCTAAAGCTGCTTCCAATCCAATAGCTGTTGCCACAAAACAACACAGCACAAGTATCACAAAAGAAGCTACCACAACGGCACCAGGAGCCTTTAATCTATCCAATAACCAATCAAACCCTGGGGCTGCTGTTCTACTTAATGCGATAGCAGCAATAACAAATACTACTGCTGCAGCAACTAATTTAACAATAGGAGCAATTTCTAAAGTACCTCCTGCAGCAAGAGCCACAACAACAGCCAGAATTACAATTCCCAAAATATCATCTAGAACTGCTGCACCAATGACAATCTGTCCTTCTCTGGTTTTTAAATATCCCAACTCACCAAAAACACTAGCAGTAATTCCTATACTTGTAGCTGTCATAGATGCTCCAGCAAAAACTGCTGGAATAAGATCTACCTGGAAAATAAACATTAATCCAAGAGTTCCAAAGGCAAAAGGTAAAATTACACCAGCCATAGCAACTGTAAAAGCCTGAGCTCCCACAGCTACTAATTCTTCTAACTCACTTTCTAATCCTGTTAAAAATAAAAGAGCATATAAGCCAAGAGTTGCTACTGCTTGGAGGGATGGAAAACTTTCGAAATAAACATCAGGTACTGCTTCTGGGGGAATTGACGCCAACGAGCTTATAACATTTACAAGTCCTTCATTTAATTCGGTTCCAGCCGAGGGCGGTATCAACAAATGGAATCCTGATGCTCCTATTACAACCCCTGCAAGAAGCTCGCCTACGATCGTTGGTAAACTTAGTCTTACTAAGACTTCTGCTAATGCTCTTGCAGCTAAAAATATCAATAGAAACCTTATAACTCCTATCAACGTTTCAGCAACTTCTAAATCATGTGCACTTAATTCAGCAAGTAAACAATACATATGAATTGAGAGAAAAAATAAACTACCTAATTGGAAGATAGTTTATTGAGGGCCCACTTTAAGAAATATGTAAGAAAAAAGCAAAAATACTCAACAAGTGTGGATCTGAAGGTACAACAAAGAAATTTTCAAAAAAATGGCTATTGTCTGTTATATGGCTAATCCAATGAATTCCAACGAACCCTTCGATCTACGCTTGCCTACTCCAGGCTGCTACTTAGATCCTGAGAAAGCTGGTATGGATTCTGATGCTGTTTTTCAAGGAATGACAGCCCATTTATTTTATACCCTTGGAAAGTTAGCTACTTCTGCAAGTCCTCACGACTTGTACATGGCTTTAAGTTATGCAGTTAAAGATAGGCTAATGACAAGATATTTAGCCAGTCAAGAAGTCATAAGAAAAAAACCACAAAAAACAGTCGCCTACTTATCAGCAGAATTTTTAATAGGCCCCCAATTAAGTAATAATCTTCTAAATCTTGGAATAACTCAAGAGGCAGAAGATGCTTTAAAAAGATTTGGCATTGAATCATTGTCAACAATTCTTGAAGTTGAAGAAGAGCCTGGATTAGGAAATGGTGGACTTGGCAGACTTGCAGCTTGTTATATGGAATCATTAGCATCTCTGCAAGTTCCAGCAGTGGGTTATGGTATTAGATATGAATTTGGAATATTCAATCAGTTAATTAGGGATGGTTGGCAAGTTGAAGTAACTGACAAATGGTTAAAAGGTGGATGGCCATGGGAACTACCACAGCCTGACGAATCATGTTTCGTTGGTTTTGGAGGTAGAACTGAAAGTTATAGAGATGATAAGGGAAACTACAGATCAAGATGGATTCCCTCTGAACATGCTATTGGAGTACCTCATGATGTTCCAGTTTTAGGATACAGAGTAAATACATGTGACAGACTAAGATTATGGAGAGCTGATGCAACTGAAAGTTTTGACTTTTATGCATTTAATATTGGTGATTATTATGGTGCAGTAGAAGAAAAAGTTGCATCTGAAACCCTTTCAAAAGTTCTTTATCCGAATGATGGAACTGACGAAGGTAGAAGATTAAGACTCAAACAACAACACTTTTTTGTAAGTTGTTCTCTTCAAGATATGTTGAGAAGCCTTGAAAAAAGATCAATATCAATAACAGAATTCCCTAAGCATTGGACAGTGCAATTAAATGATACCCACCCTGCTATTGCAGTGGCAGAATTAATGCGACTTCTTATTGACCAATATCAAATCGGCTGGGATAAAGCTTGGAATATTACAACCTCCTCAGTTGCTTATACCAACCACACATTACTGCCAGAAGCTCTTGAGAAATGGGATTTAGGTCTATTTAACGATCTTCTTCCTCGTCATCTAGAAATTATTTATGAAATTAATTGGAGATTTCTACAGCAATTAAGACTTCGTTATCCTGGAGATGACAAGATCCTACAAAAACTATCAATAATTGATGAAGAAGGCTCCAAATCAGTTCGGATGGCCCACTTGGCTACAATTGGAGCCCATCATGTAAATGGTGTTGCAGCTCTTCACTCAGATCTAATAAAAAGACAACTTTTGCCTGAATTTGCGGCATTATGGCCTGAAAAATTTACAAATGTAACTAATGGGGTTACTCCAAGAAGATGGGTTGCCTTATCTAATCCATCATTATCTAACCTTCTAGAAGAAGAAGTTGGTTCAAATTGGATAACAAATATGGAACTTCTTAAAAAGTTAGAAGAAAGAAAAGATGACAATAACTTTTTAGAAAAATTTGAGGAAACTAAACTAAATGGCAAAAGAAAATTAGCTAGTTTTATCCATTCAAAAACTGGAATACTTGTAGACCCATCAAGTTTATTTGATGTTCAAGTAAAAAGAATACATCAATACAAAAGGCAACATTTAAACGCTCTTCAAATTATTGCTCAATATTTAAGAATCAAAAATGGTACAAACAAATATGAAGTCCCAAGAACAATAATATTTGGAGGGAAAGCTGCACCAGGCTACTTTATGGCAAAGCTTATGATTAGATTCATAAATGGTATTGCTGACGTAGTCAATTCCGATCCAGATATGGATGGTCTATTAAGAGTTGTTTTTCTACCAGACTATAATGTTAAACTTGGTGAAATAGTTTATCCTGCAACGGATCTTTCAGAACAAATTTCAACTGCTGGAAAAGAAGCATCTGGGACTGGAAATATGAAATTTGCAATGAATGGAGCGTTAACTATTGGAACCTTAGATGGAGCTAATGTTGAATTAAGAGATCTTGTAAAAAAAGAGAATTTCTTTCTTTTTGGTAAAACTGAAAGCGAAATTATGGATTTAAAAAACAATAATTATTCCCCAAAAACTTTTATTGATCAATGTCCAGAACTTAAAGAGGTAATACGCCTCATTGAAATAGGTCACTTTAGCAATGGGGATAAAGAATTATTTAAACCTTTACTAAATAGCTTAACCGGACATGATCCATTCTTTGTTATGGCTGACTTTGAAGACTACCTAAACAAACAGGATGTAGTCAGTGAATGCTGGAATAATAAAAAAGCTTGGAATAAAATGGCATTATTAAATACTGCTAGATCAGGATATTTTTCTTCTGATCGATCTATTAGAGAGTACTGCAAATCCATTTGGAAAGTATCTCCAATGCCAGTTGAAATTACTTGCGATGTCGAAGAGTTAACTAATTAATATTTTTCTTATCAGGTGAATCTGGAGTTTGATGAAATAATCTATTCAAAATTAATCGATCCATATTTAATGGGTCTGGGGCTAATTCATTTGCAATTTCTTTAAATTTAGATTCAATATTGTTGGAAATTTTTGTATCAAATATTCTTTCCATTAATGCTTCAATTGAAAATAAGTAGGCATTAACACTTTCAAGTTCATCTAAAGCTTCAGTAATTTCATTATCAGACATATGTTTTTCTTCTAGACTGATATCTTCATTTGATCCTCTTTCAGATAATTCTCTCTGCAACTCATCAGAAATTTTTGTACAGAGAGTTCTGAAAGATTGAATAGATGCCCAATTCAATTCTTGTTGCTGCTTAAATGTAGGAAATTCTCTAATCAGACGATCATGCTCTTTATAAAATCTCTGACAATCAGAGCATTGACATGGTTCTTCAGCCAAAAGAAAATAAAACTCTTTTTATATCATCTCATTATTTGGGCAAAATTGTAGGACCATCCAATAATTCGTCATTTTCATCGAGTGTATCTGGACTATCTGGCAAAGGTATTTCAATACTAGTAACCAAATTAATAACATCTCTTAATCTCATAGAATCGGCAAACCATCCCATTGCTTGCTCGGCATCGCCTCTTTTTTCAGCATCATTTGCTTGATCTTCGTGAGCTTCCGCCAATAACGTAAGCCAGCAAAGGCACCTCGCTTGAACTATTGAAAGATCTAAATCATTAGGTTGAGATTTAGAAATACGCTCATGCTCTTGTTGAATTAAAAGCTTTAAACGCATATCATGCAACTTAGCCATAGAAGATTTATTACTAACTATACGCTAGCTAGAGAGTAGCAAGTTTGCACACATACTACATATAGTTTTTTATTTTTACGGGACTGGCGGGAGTCGAACCCACGACCTACGGTTTAGGAAACCGTTGCTCTATCCTGCTGAGCTACAGCCCCAATAGATGCTTTTTGGAGTATTAAGGACTATGCTAAATGAAAGCAGGAGAGGCAATCGCAAGAAAGTTTTATTTTGTTTCCAAAATAAAACTTTCTTGAGGAAAGTCCGGGCTCCCAAATGGTCAGGCTTGCTGGGTAATTCCCAGTACGGGCAACCGTGAGGATAGTGCCACAGAAACATACCGCCTAATACGTATGTATGGCAAGGGTGCAAGGGTGTGGTAAGAGCGCACCAGCAACATTGAGAAGTGTTGGCTAGGTAAACCCCGGCTGGGAGCAAGGCTTAGTAGATTTATGACCATTACACAATCTACTTTGAAGCGCCGCTTGAGACTGTGAAGTAATTCCAGTTCTAGATAGATGATTGCCCATCTTGATTAAGATGAACAGAACCCGGCTTACGACCTGCTTTCTAATTGTTTTGATTATTCAAATCAGATGACATATATAATTAATACAAAGAGAATTAATCAAATAACAACTTTTTTAAAGTCTTTAAATATAAAATCAGAAAGATTTTCTAAAATAATTGAAACTCAAAACATTTCAGTTATTCAAGATTTTAACCAAGCATTTATCCATTCCTCAGTGAACAAAATAATAAATTATGAAAAACTAGAATTTTTCGGAGATGCAGTACTCAGATTAGCTGCTTCTAATTTTATTGAAAAAAAATATCCTCAAATGAGTGTAGGAGAAAGATCAGAGCTCAGAGCACAAATTGTGAGTGATGAATGGCTAACTAAATTAGGGGGGGAAATTGAAATAGACAAATTAATAATTAAAGGACCCAAAGCTCTTGGTGATGACAATTCAAAAAATACTATTATTGGTGAGGCTACAGAAGCTTTAATCGGTGCTGTTTACAAGTGCTTTAATTCAATTCAGGAAGTAAACCTTTGGTTAGATAATATTTGGGAGGAAGATTCAGAACAATTTTTAAAAGCTCCTTATAAATTCAAATCTAAGACAGTATTGCAAGAGTGGTGTCAAAGTAAAGGTTTTGATTTGCCAGTCTATAAAATAAAGGAAGTCTCAAAAAAAAATGGAGACCTTAAAAGATTTTCTTGCGATATATTTATTGATGGATTAAAAGAATCATCTGCATTCGGTAAGTCCCATAAACAAGCAGAAACAAATGCAGCTAGAGTTTTGATAGAAAAATTTATAGCTATAGGCAAAATCTAATTTTTAAACTATTTCTAAATTCGTTAGTTGAAAAGTTATGAGCTTATCCCAATTACCTCCTTCAAACAATACTGCTGCTCTTTTTTTGGTAACTCTTTGCACAAACCCTTTATATCCCCTGTATATAGAGTTAGTATCTTTTACAACAACAAAAGAACCGGGGAGTATGGGTCTAGTAGATAATTCCATAAAACACTCTTTTTAATACAATATATGATAAATAAAAATGAATGGTTGACTGTTGGATTGATAACATCATGTCATGGGATTAATGGACAGGTAAAGGTTAAATCTTTAAGTGATTTTGAAGAAAGATTTTTAAAACCGGGAATAAGATGGTTACAAAAAGAAAATGAACCTCCTTCAAAAATAGAACTGATATCTGGTTTCAAACAGCCTGGTAAAGAAACCTTCATAGTTAAGTTACAAGGAATAAATACAAGAAATCATGCAGAGCAACTGAAAAAATTTAAAATTCTTGTAAAAACCGACGCACTACCCAAATTAAACAAGGAAGAATTTCACTTATTAGAACTTATAAATCTCGAGGTCAAGACTTTAGAAAATGATGAATTAAAAACAATTGGGACAGTTGTCAATTTAGAAAATGAGAAAAATAATTTACTAATTATTGAACTATTTAAAAATCAAAAAAAAGTTCTCATACCATTTGTAGAAGAGATAGTGCCGTTAGTAGATATAAAAAATAATTTTATAATCATCAATCCTCCCAATGGACTTTTAGAGCTTTAAATTAAAAAAGATCAAAATTTGTAAGAAACTAATCATTCCACAGTTACACTTTTAGCTAAATTTCTTGGTTGATCCACATCAAGTCCCCTGTGAGCTGCAATATGGTAACTCAATAATTGTAAAGGCAATATATTAAGTAGAGGTGAAATCAATTCATTAGAGGAAGGAACTTTCATTAAATAATCAAAGATTTCAGTTCCATTACATTCAGGAGCAATCCCAATCAAATATGAATCTCTAGCTTTTGCTTCCTGAGCATTACTGATAACTTTATCAAAAACCTGACCAGGGGAGGCAATAGAAATTACAGGTACTTTTTTATCTAATAAAGCTATTGGACCATGTTTCATTTCCCCAGCAGGATATCCAGCTGCATGAATGTAACTAATTTCTTTAAGTTTTAAAGCACCTTCAAGAGCAATTGGATAATTTATTCCTCTTCCTAAAAAAATAACGTCTTTTATATTAAAAAAGTCATGCGCAAGCTTTTCTGAAGATTTATTATGTTTGTTTAAGAGATCTTCCAGTAATGGAGGAAGTTTTATAAGTTCGTTTATTAATTTACCTATTTCTTCAGGACTTTGATTACCTTTTATTTGAGCAAATTTTATAGCTAATCCATAAAAAGAAAGTAATTGAGCAAAAAAAGTTTTTGTTGCTGCAACTCCAACTTCTATTCCTGCACAGATATCAATAATATTTGAAACCTGCCTTCCTATGGAACTCTCTTTTCTATTTGTTATTGCAATAAGATTGGGTTTGAATTTTTTATCTTTAATTGAAGAACGTCTTTTAATTTCCATATCGATAGCCGCAATTGTATCAGCAGTTTCTCCAGATTGAGTGACTCCAATAGTTAATGTATTTGGCAATAGTGGAGGGGGGGAATATCGAAATTCGCTTGCATAAAAAACATTTGTAGGGATACCTGAGAATTGTTCTAATAAAAAACTGCCCACCATCGCAGCATGTTTACTCGTACCACAAGCAATAATTTCAATTCTTTCTATTGATTCAAAAAACTCTGTATCAAATGGATAGTTGATTTGATATTGATCATTATCTAAGTTCTTAATTAAATAATTTTCCAACCAGTTTTTTGCAGTCTGTGGCTGATCATATATCTCTTTTAACATGTAGTGTTTGAAATTCATCTTATCCATTATTTGCTCTGAGACCTTTAAAGACACTGGATTTCGATATTGTCTCTCGTTGCTTGAGTCATATATTTCAATTCCAAGAGGAGTCAACAAAGCTATTTCTTCATCCTCCATAGGCAAAATAATATTCGTAAAGTTCGCAATTGCAGGAGTATCACTTGCACAAATAAATTCTCCTTCACCCAAACCAATAATCAAAGGCGCTTGTCTTCTTGCAACTACCAAAGAGGTTGGAGCGCCAGACCATATAACTGCTAAAGCATAAGATCCTTCTAAATCAGATATTACATTTCTCACAGCTACTAATAATGTTGAACCATTATTCTCAAGTTTAAGTTTACTTAATGTATTTAACTCTCTTTGAATTAAATGAGGAATTACTTCGGTATCTGTATCAGAATTAAAAATAATGCCCTCTTCCTCTAATTTATTTTTTAAATCTTGGAAATTTTCAATAATGCCATTTTGAACAACTGCTATGTTTCCTGAACTATCTGTATGAGGATGTGCATTTTTAACCTCAGGCTTTCCATGAGTTGCCCATCTGGTATGACCTATTCCTACAGTTCCAGAAATATTATGGTCGTTAAGATTACTTATTAAATTCTTGAGTTTTCCTTTTGCTTTATTACAAGAAATAAAATTTGTTTCGGAATTTATTATTGCAATACCTGCAGAATCATAACCCCTGTATTCAAGTTTTTCTAAACCATTAATTAATAATGGCATAGCTTTTTTATATCCAGTTACAGCAACTATTCCACACATACGAATTCTTTTTTTCAATTATATTGAAATAAAATACGTATTTATTAAAAAATGGACTCTCTTAAAACTGCACTATAAAAAGAATTAATAAGCTAAACCCATACTCCTAGAAGTCTCATCTCCTAAATAAACACGAATACTTAAGAAGTCTGTTGGGCATGCCGTTTCACATCTTTTGCAACCTACACAATCTTCTGTTCTTGGAGAGGAAGCTATTTGGCCAGCTTTACAGCCGTCCCAAGGAACCATCTCTAAAACATCAAGTGGGCAAGCCCTTACACATTGGGTACAACCAATGCAAGTGTCATAAATTTTAACTGCGTGTGACATGTAAAAATTGTCTTTTGAACCTCGTTTTATAATACTATTGTCTTACAAAGAAATTAAAAAAATTAAGATATGCTTCACTCTTGTTAACTCTAGGGCATAAAATCATATAGATAATTAGTAATTTCCATAAACTATGTCACAAGAAATCCTCGAAAAAGTCTGTTCTATTGTTTCAGAACAATTAAGTGTTGAAGCAGGAGAAGTAAAGTCAGATTCAAATTTCCAAAATGATTTAGGTGCAGATTCCCTAGATACTGTTGAACTCGTGATGGCTTTAGAAGAAGCCTTTGATATTGAAATTCCAGATGAAGCAGCTGAAGGAATAGCAACTGTTGGCGATGCAGTAAAATTTATCGAAGAAAAAAAAGGTTAATAAAGAATGCCAAATTTCCATCGAGTAGTTATTACTGGTATCGGAGCAGTAACTCCAATTGGCAATAACATTGATGAATATTTAGTCGGTCTTCAAAAAGGTACCAATGGGGTCTCAGATATTACTCTCTTTGATCCTGAACAACATCCTTGCAAATTTGCTGCGGAAGTAAAAAATCTTCAATCTGAAAATTTTATTGAAGCTAAAGAATCCAAAAGATGGGATCGTTTTTCCCAGTTTGGAGTTATTGCTGCAAAGCAAGCCTTTAACGATTCTGGACTTGAAATCACCGAAGCTAATGCATCAAGAATTGGAGTAATTATTGGTTCTGGTGTTGGAGGATTACTAACTATGGAAAGTCAAGCTCAAATATTGAGTCATAAAGGGCCTAAAAGAGTAAGTCCATTTACAGTCCCAATGATGATTCCAAACATGGCAACTGGATTGGCTGCAATCGCTTTGGGTGCAAAAGGACCAAGTTCCTCTGTCTCTACCGCTTGTGCTGCCGGCTCAAATGCAATTGGTGATTCTTTTAGATTACTCCAACTTGGAAAAGCAGATGCAATGATCTGTGGGGGAGCAGAAGCAAGTATTACACCTCTTGGAGTAGCTGGTTTTGCCAGTGCCAAAGCTCTTTCCTCCAGAAATGAAAGCCCTCAAACTGCTAGCAGACCTTTTGATGCAGAAAGAGATGGATTTGTTATTGGAGAGGGATCTGGAATTCTTGTTTTAGAAACTTTAGAAAATGCACAAAAAAGGAATGCAAGAATTTATGCAGAAATCGTTGGATATGGAACAACATGTGATGCTCATCATATTACTGCTCCATCTCCAGGCGGGGTTGGAGGCGCCGAAGCTATCAAATTAGCAATTGAAGACGCTTCTCTTAGCCTTGAAAATGTTGATTACATAAATGCTCATGGTACAAGTACATCGGCTAATGATAAAAATGAAACTTCTGCAATTAAATCTATTTTTAGAGACAGATCTTACCTCATTCCTGTAAGCTCTACTAAGTCGATGACTGGTCATCTCCTAGGAGGCTCAGGAGGTATAGAAGCTGTAGCTTGTATACTTTCTTTGACACATAATTTTATCCCTCCTACAATTAACTACGTCAATCCAGATCCTGAATGTGATCTTGATTATGTACCAAATAATGCAAGAGAAGCTCAAGTAAGAGTTACTCTTTCTAATTCTTTCGGATTTGGTGGTCACAATGTTTGCCTTGCTTTTAGCAAAATGAATTGAAGACAACCAATCCTGTATTTCCAACTTAACTTATTTTAAAACAATGGTCGCTGCATCTGTTTCATTAGAATCACTTTGTGTAAATAGTATAAGAATGCTTGCTGTAGATGCAGTAAATAAATCTAATAGTGGACATCCTGGACTGCCAATGGGATGTGCTCCTATGGGTTATGCATTATGGCAAAACATACTTAATCACAACCCTAATAATCCAAAATGGTTCAATAGAGACCGTTTTGTATTATCAGCTGGTCATGGGTGTATGTTGTTATATTCATTACTGCATTTGACAGGATATAAATCAGTTTCCATAGATGATATTAAAGAATTTAGACAATGGGGATCAAAGACTCCTGGACATCCAGAAACATTCGAAACTGAAGGTGTTGAAGTTACAGCAGGGCCTCTTGGAGCCGGAATCTCCAATGCAGTTGGTTTAGCAATAGCTGAAACTCACTTGGCAGCTAAATTCAATAAGCCTGATTGTAAGATTGTTGATCACTATACGTACGTCATAATGGGGGACGGCTGTAATCAAGAAGGTATCGCATCAGAGGCTTGCTCATTAGCTGGTCATTTGAAGCTTGGAAAATTAATTGCACTATATGACGATAATCAAATAACAATTGATGGGCGAACCGACGTTTCTTTCACCGAAGATGTTTTAAAAAGATACGAAGCTTATGGATGGCACGTACAACATGTTGAAGACGGGAACCATGATGTTAAAGGAATAACTGAAGCTATCGAAAAAGCAAAATTAATCTCGGACAAACCTTCAATTATAAAAATTTCTACAACAATAGGTTATGGTTCGCCCAATAAGTCAGATACTGCTGGAATTCATGGAGCAGCTGTTGGGGAAGAAGAAGCTGGGTTAACTAGAGAGTTTCTAAACTGGGAATATCCTCCATTTGAAATACCAGATGAAGTATATGCGCATTTTAGAAAATCAATAGACAAAGGTGAAACCTTAGAGAAAGAGTGGGATTCTAAATTTGAAGAATATCAAAGCAAATATCCCTCTGAAGGCGCAGAGTTAAACAGAATGTTAAAAGGTCAATTACCTGAGAATTGGGACTCAGATCTCCCTTCTTATACACCTGAAGATAAAGGGTTAGCCACCAGAAAGCATTCGCAAATATGTTTAGGTGCTTTAGGACCTAACCTACCTGAATTAATTGGTGGTTCCGCAGATTTAACTCACTCTAACTACACAGATATCAAGGGAGAATCCGGATCATTCCAGCCTCATAGTCCTGAAAAAAGATATTTACACTTTGGTGTGCGTGAGCATGCAATGGCAGCTGTACTTAATGGAATTGCCTATCACAATAGTGGTCTTATTCCTTATGGTGGAACCTTCCTTGTTTTCGCTGATTATATGAGAGGTTCAATGAGACTTTCGGCACTAAGCGAACTAGGAGTGATCTATGTATTAACTCATGATTCAATTGGTGTAGGAGAAGACGGCCCAACACATCAACCTATTGAAACTATCCCTTCTCTACGTGCCATGCCTAACATGCTAGTTTTCCGACCAGGAGATGGAAATGAGACAAGTGGAGCTTATAAGCTTGCTATTCAAAATCGAAAAAGACCTTCTGCTCTTTGTTTAAGTAGACAAGGCATGCCAAATCAAGAAAATACTTCGATCGACAAAGTTGCCCTAGGAGGATATGTAGTTTCCGATTGCGAAGGAACACCAGATCTAATATTTATCGGTACTGGAAGCGAACTTAATCTTTGCATTGAAGCAAGTAAAGAAATTTCAAGCTTAGGTAAAAAAGTTAGAGTTGTTTCTATGCCATGTGTAGAACTTTTCGAAGAGCAAGAAGAATCTTACAAAGAAAATGTTTTACCTAGTAGTGTGAAAAAGAGAATTGTGGTAGAAGCTGCCCATTCATTTGGTTGGCATAAATATACAGGTTTTGATGGAATTTGTATTACTATGGATAGGTTTGGTGCATCAGCACCAGGTGGAGAATGTATGAAAAATTTTGGATTTACAGTCGAAAACGTAGTTAATAAGACGAAGGAAATCTTATAACTAGAAAAAACTGATAACTAAACTGAAGTACTACATTCTTCAAGTTTATCTTTTAACTGATCAAGAGATTCATCTGAAATCTTTGAATTCATTGGACAATGTTTTGGACCACACATTGAACAAAACTCAGCCTTTTTAAAGATTTCCTCAGGTAGTGTTTCATCATGGTACTGCTTTGCCCTTTCTGGATCTAGAGAAAGTTCGAATTGTTTATTCCAATCAAAGTTATACCTTGCATGACTAAGTTCATCATCTCGATCACGAGCACCAGCCCTATGTCTTGCTATATCTGCAGCGTGAGCAGCTATTTTATAAGCAATTAATCCTTCTCGTACATCTTCTGCATTTGGGAGGCCTAGATGTTCTTTTGGAGTTACGTAACATAACATAGACGTTCCATACCATCCTGCCATAGCAGCCCCAATAGCACTTGAAATATGGTCATAGCCAGGAGAAATATCTGTAACTAATGGACCAAGTACGTAGAAAGGAGCTTCTGAACATTCTTCCATTTGCTTTCTCACATTAAACTCAATTTGGTCCATAGGTACATGACCAGGACCTTCAACCATTACTTGAACATTATGTTCCCATGCTCTTCGAGTAAGCTCACCTAAGGTCTTCAATTCAGCTAGTTGAGCATCATCAGAAGCATCATGCAAACATCCAGGCCTTAGTGAATCTCCTAGAGAAAAAGTACAATCATATTTCTTAAAAATCTCACAGATATCATCAAACCTTGTATAGAGGGGATTTTGCTTAAAATGATGTAGCATCCATTGAGCTAAAATACCTCCCCCTCTACTTACAATTCCAGTGATTCTTCCTTTAACTTTTGGTAAATGCTCTATTAATAGACCAGCATGAATAGTTTGATAATCTACTCCCTGCTGGCAATGTTTTTCAATAATATGAAGAAAATCGTCTTCTGTTAGTCTATCGATTGAACCATGTACACTTTCTAAAGCTTGATAAACAGGAACAGTTCCTATGGGAACAGGAGATTCTTGAATAATTGCTTGCCGCACTTCATCTAAATTTACTCCTCCCGTAGAAAGATCCATAACCGTATCAGCACCGTATTTTACAGCTAGTTTGAGCTTTTCTACTTCTTCATTAATATCACTTGCATTGGGAGAAGCACCAATATTGGCATTAACTTTGCATCGAGAAGCAACGCCTATAGACATTGGCTCAAGATTCAAATGATTAATATTAGCTGGAATAATTAATCTTCCTCTTGCCACTTCCTCCATTATTAAAGAAGGAGGTAGATTCTCTTTTTTAGCAACAAAATCCATTTCTTCGGTGATATATCCGTTTCTCGCAAAGTTCATCTGAGTTACATTGTCTTTCCCAAGGCGAGGCTTAATCCAAGAACTTCTCATAATTTCCTAATTTTTAAAAGTGTTATTACTAAAGTTTGATCAAATCTCCACTTCCCTGCATCAAAATTAATGATTCAGGTTCAAAGGGTATGATCTCAGCTAAGTTAAATTTCTTAGCACCCCTAGTATTAATCTTATTAATAGCTCTTTTCTAAAAAATAGTCATCTCATATTGCGAGAAAATAAATAAAATATTTATTTAACTTTTTTTATAAGACTTTATCTTGTTTAAAATATCTTTTCTATCCAATTGTCTGCTAATAACCCGCTCCAAAATAATTACGATCCCCATTAAGCCAATAGGTAAATAAAAAATCTTCCTAGAATTATCCCTAAATATCAATCCCATAGAAGATAAAAGGATCATGAAAGGAGCCACAAAAGATAAAATAAATTTTTTATTAGTTTTCATGTACCAATAGTTTTAATTTTTTCATTATTTAATTTTACTATGGATTCTGTTATGACTTTAATTCCAACAGCAATCGCTCTTTCATCCGGATCAAATTTAGAACTATGAAGAGGTGCACATCCATTTGAATTAGAAACGCCAAGCCTAAACATAGCTCCTGGAATATCATTTAAGAATTCAGCAAAATCCTCCGCTCCTAATGATGGTTTTTGTAATTCGATAACATTTTCTTGACCCAAAACCTTAATTCCCGAATCTCTTAGGACTCTATTAATTTCAGAATTATTGTTAACTGCCGGAGTGATTTCTCTAAATCTTACTTTTGCTTCAGCTCCGCAACCATTAGCTAAAGAAGTGATATTTTCATTTAGCCAATTACCAATATTCGTAAATACTTTACGATTAGTGCATCTAACTGTACCAACTAAATTAACCTTTTCTGCAAGAACATTGAATGCATTACCACCATTTATTTTCCCAAAAGTTATTACTACAGGATCTAAAGGGTCTAACTTGCGTGTTATTGATTCTTGAATTCCCGAAACAACTTTAGAGGCTACCCAAATAGCATCAACTCCTTCATGAGGTCGAGCACCATGGCCTGATTTTCCTTTAATCTCAACATTAAGTTCTCCAGCAGCTGCAGTTAAACTTCCCTCTTTAATGCCAATAGTGCCTACAGATAAATCGGGGTAGACATGAACTCCCAAAATATTTATTAAACCATTAATTGCACCATCCTTAATCATCCATCTAGCTCCACTTGCAATTTCTTCAGCTGGCTGAAAAATTATCCGAGTCCCAAAATTTAGTTTTAAATCCTTAATAATTTTTGCCACACCCAATCCAATCGAGATGTGCAAATCATGACCACAGGCATGCATAACACCATCTACTTTTGAAGAAAAACTTAGTTTAGTTTCCTCAAATATTGGTAAAGCATCCATATCCACTCTTAAGCCTATAATACCATTTTCTACGGGCCCAAAATCAGCTATAACTCCAGTCCTGCCTATCGATTCCCTAACATTCCAACCAATATTTTTTAAAAAACCACTGATCAAAATTGCTGTTTGATTTTCAAGACCACTTAATTCCGGATGTGCATGGATATGTCTTCTTAAATTAATTAATTCATCATTAAAAGAATCAATTTTTTTATGAAGCTGATCTTTATTCATTACTTATTTTAAATCGATAAAGTTCATTAAATCTTTAATTGGTTGTGGAGGCCATCTTCTTATTGTTTTTAGCCATTCTTCATCACCATATCTAGGATCTAATTCAGTTACCGCTATCCAATTACTCTCTGCTTTCCCAGATTCACCTTTTGACCAATTCAAGGCTGTTAAAGCTGCCCTAGCATCTGCAAAAGTTGGATAACGTCTTATTAATTTTTTTAATTCTTTTTCAGATTCATCAATATTCCCCAACTGAAAATCTGCTAACGCCACACTTGACCTAGCCATGGCAAATCCAGGATTATATAAAGCAGCTTTTGAAAATAAATCTCTTGCTTTATCCCAATGTGAAGTAGATCCTTCTACATTAGCCAAATTATATAATGCAGAGAAGTTTTCATTATCTTGCGAGATAACGAACATGTAATCCCTTTTCGCTTGCGACCATAAACCCAATGCTTCCTCTGCGATCCCCCTGTTGATGTAAGGATCTATTTCAATAGGATTCAAACTTATTGCCTTATTTTGGTCATCTATTGATCCCTTAACATCTCCCAAAACAAGTCTTACGTTACCTCTATTGCTAAAACCTGCAGCATCATCAGGATAAGAATCGAGATATTGATTCCATTCTTGTAAAGCGAGATTAAATTTTCCGCCTGAACTTAGATCTAATGCATTTTGAAACAAATCACCTCTCAAAGATAATGAATAGCATGGTGCAATATAAAAAATATTCAAAAAAATAAAAATTAATAAAAACCAAACCTTAGCTTTTCTAAAAGTTATCATTTTTTTGAATCAATATACTTTTTACCTAAAGCAGTAAGCAATCTTCCTCTAGGAGTTCTAGTGAGGAAACCAATTTTGATAAGATATGGCTCAACTACAAATTCTAACATTGAAGAATCATCACCCAAGCCCGCTGCAATTGAATCAAGGCCAGTTGGCATATTGTTGTTTTGGTTAATAAAAGATAAATAGTGTCTATCTAGAGAATCCAATCCTTTTTCGTCTATTTGGTAAGAAGTTAAGGCTTTTTTTACTAAATTCACGGAGATAGTATTAGTTTTCACAACAACTTGAGCATAATCTCTCACTCGTCTTAATAATCTTAAAGCAATTCTTGGAGTCCCTCGAGATATTTTTGCTAAATCATAAGATGCTTCATCATCTAAATTGAGGTTTATTAATCGGGAGAAATTAACAATAATTTGTTTTAATTCATCATAAGTATAAAATTCAATTTTCTGAGATATACCAAATCTATCTCTTAGAGGTGCACTTATTGAGGCTAATTTAGTCGTCGCGCCAATCAGAGTAAACCTAGGAAGATTAATTGTTCTGCAACGGGTTCCTTTATTAGCTCCCATAGTTAAGTCGAGTCTAAAATCTTCCATTGCAGAATACAACAACTCTTCTGTTAACCTATTTAAGCGATGTATCTCATCGATAAATAAAACTTCACCTTCTTTTAATCCAAGAAGTAAACCTACAATATCTCTTGGTCTTTCAATTGCTGGTGCAGTCGCTATCTTACATTTTGTATTCAATTCATGGGCTATCAAAAAAGCAAGAGTCGTCTTACCTAAACCAGGCTGTCCATATAAAAGAGTATGCTCCAAAGGTTCTTTTCTAAAAATTGAAGCATCTATAGCTATTCTTAAAGAAGATTTAAGTTGTTCTTGGCCAATAAATTCTTTTAAAGTAAGAGGCCGGGCCAAGTTAAGAT
The DNA here is from genome assembly GCA_003281605.1 of Prochlorococcus sp. AG-347-I06. Classification (GTDB taxonomy): domain Bacteria; phylum Cyanobacteriota; class Cyanobacteriia; order PCC-6307; family Cyanobiaceae; genus Prochlorococcus_A. The sequence goes on from QCBM01000002.1 coordinate 231,316, forward strand.
TATTATTTCTCTTTTCTTCTGGAATGATTTTTGAATCAACTAACCTAAGCTCTTTTTTGCGAAGAGAAGATTCATCATCACCTATATTAGAAGAAATTATTGCCATAATGAAAGGTTAATTGCAATTGATCTGAGTAGAAAGATTCTTTACAACTAAAATGACAAAAAATTCAAACAAAGGTAAAAATAATAATAATAAAGCAAATAATTTTAAACTTCTAGCTGAGAATAGATATGCAAAATTTCAATATGCTATAACTGAAACAATCGAAGCTGGAATTGAGCTTTTAGGGACTGAAGTAAAGTCTATTAGAAACGGAAAAGCAAATTTAAGAGACGGATACTGTTCATTTAGAGATGGTGAGATCTTATTATTGAATGTTCACATTTCACCACATAAAAATGTAGGGTCTTTCTTTAATCATGATCCATTAAGAAATAGAAAGTTGCTACTACATAAAAAAGAAATAATAAAAATGAAATCTAATACTGAAAAAAAAGGGATGACTATTGTTCCATTATCTCTTTATTTAAAAGGCTCATGGATAAAACTAAAAATTGGAGTCGGGAAAGGGAAGAAATTACATGACAAACGACAAGACGAAAAACAAAAAAGTATAACAAAAGAAATCAACTCTGCACTAAAAAGATAAAAATATTATGCATACTTATTGAGACTATCAATCTAAAGTGACTGAACTGGGAGGTGGGGAAGGATCTGGATCTGCAATTAACATATGCTGCAATACAGTTTCAGGCCTCTCACTATCTCTCCAGCGAATTTTGTATGCAGGCATTTTTGTCCCCCTACTTGTAGTTTGCTCTACTGGTTCGATAACCCATCCTCTTCTTGATCGGCCTTGAGGATTTCTTTTAACTACTGCATCCGCGTGTTTGAAACGGAAACCAACACGTTCACCACTCATTTAAAAAATTTCGTATTGGATTAATTTATCTATTTTACTTCATTCAAGGGTAATTTTTCACTTTTTTTGGAAGATATTTCTGGTTTTAACAATGGGAAAGGGATTACATCTCTAATTGATGCGCTGTTAGTAATTAACATAATTAACCTATCAATGCCTATGCCTAATCCTCCAGTAGGCGGCATGCCAATCTCTAAAGCATTCAAGAAATCTTCATCTATACAGTGCGCCTCAAGATCTCCTTTATCTCTAAGAGATTGCTGTAATTGCATTCTTTCTCTTTGATCTATTGGATCTATTAACTCACTAAATGCATTTGCCAGCTCTCGACCAACAATAAATAGTTCAAATCTCTGAACTATTTCTTTATTATCAAAATGAGGCCTAGCTAAAGGAGAAATTTCAACAGGATAATCTATAACAAAAGTGGGTTCTACAAGTTTTGATTCAACTTTTTGCTCGAAGACCTCATTTAGAAGTCTTCCAATAGTATTTACTTTATTAGAGAAATCAACATTTATGTTTTTAACGGCTTTTTTTGCAGATAGAAAGTCTCCGCTGAAAGAATCAAAATCAATTCCTGTATATTTTTTGACAATGTCTTTCATGGATATTCTTAACCAAGGTTTAGAAAAATCAATTTCTTTATTTTGATAATTTATAATTAAAGATCCACATGCATCAGCTAAGATATCTTTAATCAATTCTTCAGTTAAATTCATCATATCGACATAATCAGAATAAGCTTCATAAATTTCAACTGAGGTGAATTCAGGATTATGCCTTGTACTTATCCCCTCATTACGGAAGATTCTTCCCAATTCATATACTTTCTCAAATCCTCCAACAACCATTCTTTTTAAATGTAATTCTGTCGCTATTCTTAGATAAAGCGGAATATCTAATGTATTGTGATGAGTTATAAATGGTCTTGCTTCAGCACCACCAGCTTCAGATTGCAGAATTGGAGTTTCTATCTCTAAAAAATTTTTATTATCTAACCATTTTCTTATAAAACTTATACATTTTGCTCTTGTTTTAAATACATTTTTAGAGTGAGGATTCACTATTAGATCTAGATAACGTTGTCTATATCTTTTTTCAATATCAGTCAATCCATGCCATTTATCTGGCAAAGGTTGTAATGATTTTGATAACATTTCCCATTTTTCTACCTTAATTGAAAGCTCACCTTTATTAGTTTTTTTAATAGTTCCGTGGACGCCTATCCAATCACCAATGTCTACAATTTCCTTGATATCTTCAAAAGAAAGTAATTTTTGTTTTTCCAAATTTAAGTTAATAATCCTTTTATCTAAATAAAGCTGAATCTGACCATCTTGATCGCTTATTGTAAAAAAAGCAATTTTACCCATTACCCTCTTTGCCATCACTCTACCAGCAAGAGAAACGCTGAAGTCTTCCTCTTGACCATTTTCTAAATAACCAAATTCTTTAATAAGAAAACTGGTAGTATGGGATACCCTAAAACTCTGTGCGTAAGAAGCAAATCCTTTACTAACGAGTGAACTAGCTTTTTGTAAGCGTGCTTCTTTTATTTCAGACAAAATTTATTTTAATATATTTGTTTTATTTAATAAAATTATCAAACTATCGCTCAACTTGCCAAAGATGTTGCTGTTTCACCAACTCTCTGAGATGCGTAACCAATCCCTCTAACAGTTAATATTAATTCTGGATTTCTTGGATCTGGTTCCAACTTACCTCTCAATCTCGCAACGTATACATCTACAACTCTTAAATCCGCAGCTCTACGAGGAGGATAACCCCAAAGCTGTTCTAATATTTCTGCTCGTGGGACAACTTTGCCAGGCTCGTCAAATAATAATTCTAAGAGACTAAATTCAGTATAAGTTAAACTAATTCTATCTCCAGCTCTAGAAACTTGTCTGCGATTAGTATCAACAACTAAACTTCCAAATTTCATAACTCCTTTACCTGAAGGAACTTCTTTGGTTTCAGTAACCGATATACTAGGGCCCATTCTTCTCAAAATTGTAGCTATTCTAGCCTCTAACTCTTTTGGGCTAAATGGTTTAGATAAGTAATCATCAGCCCCTAAATCCAAGCCTGCGACTCTCTCTGAAATAGCCTCTAGAGCGGTTAAGAATATAATTGGCACTACTGATTCAGCTCTAATTCTTCTACAAACAGCAAATCCATCCATTTTTGGAAGCATAACATCAAGAACTATTAAATCTGGGGAATCCCTATGGAAAGACTCAAGAGCTTCTTCGCCATTAGTGGCTGAATAAACTTGATATCCAGCTAGTTGAAGCCTCGTGACTAATACCTTCAAAACTGCTGGTTCATCATCAACAACTAAAATTCTTGCTTTTGACATAGTTAAAAAAGATTTCTCGATATTTCAAAGCAAAGAACTATTGCATTGAACATTTATTCTAACAATTAAAAATATAACATTACGAACCCTCATAGAGATATTAAGAGGGTTTAAAAAAATTCAAAATAATTTGAAGATAAAATGTTTCAAGGTACTTTTTGATTTTTGAAAAAATTTATTCATGCAATTTTATTCTTGAAAATTTAAACATTCTTAAGAGTTGAGAGCAAATAAAAGGTGCTAACAAACCTGTCAAAAAAACTTCAGCTAAAATAGTTTTAATTCCTGAAATAAACATTAAAAAATTACTATCTGAAAAATTTTTAAACAAAATTTGTGAAAGATGAAGAGTCCCGCATACAAAACTTCCAAAAGAACAAATCAAACCATGCCTAAAATGACCCACCAACATATCAGTATTTAATTTAATTCTCCCAAACAAAAATCCACAAAACATTAAGCCTGGTATTTGAGAAAAATTATTATCTAAAGTTAAAGAATCTAAAATTAGACCTAAAAATAAACCAAATACTAATCCGTTAAATGATCCATTAATCATTGACCAGGGCAATAACCAAAATAACGGCCAATATGGCTGAACTCCTAAAAATCCAAGCCAATTTGGATGCCACAAAAAAATAATTGGGATAAAAATGAAGCTTGTTATAGATAATTTGTTTGTAAAAAATTTATTCATTAAATATTTTCTCTCAAAATTTGCACCCAATCAATTACGTTAGGTTTTGCTAAAAGCGAAATTTTTGCCGTTTTTTTTGATTGCAATGTCTCATCTATAGATTGGACTATCCCAATGGGAATATTTGGAGGTAATAAAGAGCTAGCAGGAGAGGATGATACAAAATCTCCTACTTTTATATCAGCATCTTTTGAATATAGTATTAGGCTAGGTTGATCATCGCCTAAACCAACCAATACTCCATTAGTTTGACTTCTATCAACCCATACTCCTAATTTACTCTCTGGAGAAGTTAATAATGTTACAGAAGAAGTAAATAGAGAAGTGTTGTTTACTCTGCCTAATAATCCTCCTGGGCCAGTAACAATATCACCAATTTCCACTCCATCTTTTGAACCTTTGTTTAAAATTATTTGTCTCCACCAACCTCCTATTTTTCTCGAAATAACTGCTGCTGAAATATTGTCATTACTAGATAATTCTTGAAGCGATAAAATGTTACGCAATCTTATATTATCCTTTTTTATGAGATTTAATTTTATTAAAGATTCTTGGTCTATGCTCTTAAGAATAACTTCTTTTTGAAATGGACCAGGCCAAAACGGCTTTGAAATAAAGTAAAAAAAATCTTTATATAAAGACCCTTTTGAAATCCTTACAAAGACTAAAAATAAAAAAATTCCAAAAAATATCCAACTTTTCTTTTTATGCCACCAACGACTAGAGGAAACTCGTCGGATATCAAACATATTATTAATCTCTTATCGCGTTCCTTATGAAATCTGGAGTATCAACAACTCTTTTAAGTTTTTTAAAATCATCCAGAACCTCCCCACAACCATTAACTACACAAAGCAGAGGATTTTCTGCTATGTGAGTAAAAATTCCCGTTTCATCGCTCAATAGATCATTAATGCCTCTAACTAAAGCTCCACCTCCTGCAAGCATAATACCCCTATCAACAATATCTGCGGCAAGTTCAGGTGGAGTTCTCTCTAAAGTTCTTTTCACAGCTTCAACTATCTTGCCAAGTGTTTCAGCCATAGCTTCTCTGATTTCTCCTGATGTTAAAGTGACTGATCTAGGTAGACCAGATAAAAGATGTAAACCTCTAACTTCTAAGGTAGTTTTATCAAAATCATCATCTGGAAATGCAGATCCAATTTTAATTTTGATATCTTCTGCAGTTCTCTCTCCAACAACTAAATTATGAACTTTTTTAAGATATAGCGCAATAGACTCATTTATTTCATCTCCAGCTATTCGTACAGACTCACTCAATACAGTTCCACCTAAACTTAAGACTGCAACCTCAGTAGTTCCTCCACCAATATCGACAATCATAGTCCCAATTGGCTCAGTTACTGGTAGTGATGCTCCTATTGCTGCTGCGACAGGTTCATCAATTAAGTGAACCTCTCTAGCTCCGGCTAATCCAGCTTCTCTTACTGCTCTTCGCTCTACACTAGTAACTCCGCTTGGAATACCAATCACTATTCTTGGGGCTACAATCCCCTTACCTTCGTTACATTTTTGAATAAATGTTTTTATCATTTGTTCTGCAGCATCAAAATCTGCGATAACCCCATCCCTCAGTGGTCTTACGGCTCTTATATTCCCAGGGGTTCTTCCAAGCATTAACTTTGCCTCTTTACCAACAGCTAATGGAATCCCTTCCTCTAAATCCATAGCTACTACGGAAGGCTCTTGTAAAACGACACCTTTTCCTGATACATGAATTAGGGTATTGGCAGTTCCCAAATCTATGCCAATATCTCTAGAAAATTTAAATCTGCTAAAAATCACAATAAGAATTCTTTTTATAAATAATATATCTATTTTTTGGTAAGCTCTCATAATTCTGACGTTTAGTTATGAATAGCACGCAAAACTTTGAGCAGAATCTGGAAATATGAGTATTATTAAAAAAAAAAATTATGGAAATTAACACTATTAATCTAGTTGGCAGAGCAGGAAGAGAACCAGATGTCAGATATTTTGAATCTGGTAGTATCGTAGCTAATTTCACACTTGCCGTTAACAGAAGAAGTAGAGATGAAGAACCAGACTGGTTTAATTTAGAAATATGGGGTAAGCAAGCTCAAATTGCCGCAGATTACGTTAAAAAAGGTTCTTTAATTGGAATTACAGGAAGCTTTAAAATTGATAGTTGGAAAGATAAAAATACTGGTGAAGATAGATATAAACCAGTTGTGAGGGTAGATAGATTAAATTTACTTGGCTCCAGAAAAGAATCTGATAATAATCAATACTCTAACAATAGTAATAGTAGTTCAAGTGAAATCCCCTTCTAAGCCCCAATTTTTTTTATAAATCTATTAATTAGTTTGATCAAAAAATATAAGAAAAGTAAAATTAGAATTGGCTTTACAAAAAACTTGATTTGATCTAAGTAAGTTTTAATAATAGGGTAATTTTCACCGAATAAAAAGCCTGCATAAGTGAGAAGTGCTACCCATATAAAACTACCAAATGTAGTCCAAATCAAAAATTTTCTTACTGGCATAAGTTCTATGCCAGCCGGGACTGAAATTATCGTTCTTATACCTGGTATTAATCGTCCCCAAAACACCAAAGAAACTCCATATTTGTCAAACCACATCTTACTTTTAATTAAATCTTTAGAAGAAATACCCAAGTATTTACCTTTATTATCAAGAAAATTTGAAAGCCTTTTTTCATTTACTAATCTGCCTAAGTAATACCAAGGCAATGATCCTAGTATTGTTCCCAATAAACCCCAGAAAATTAAAACATAGAAGTTTAATTTTTGTTGATAAACGAAAAAGCCACCCAAGGGCATTATGATTTCTGATGGGATTGGGGGAATTATATTCTCTAAAAACATAGCCAAACATATAGTAAGGTATGCAACAGCCGAATTCTTCTCAACCGCCAAACTTATATAATCAGGAATTGAGGTAAGAAAATTTGCAAAAATTAAACTCAATTTTAGTATCTATAAAATTCTGATTTATATGGTCCCTCAACTGAAACATTAATATAATCAGCCTGTTCATTAGTTAATTTTGTTAATTTTGCGCCTATTTTATCTAAATGTAACCTAGCAACCATTTCATCAAGATGTTTTGGTAGCACATAAACTTCTTTAGCATATTGCTCTGACTTATTGAAAAGTTCAATTTGAGCTAATACTTGGTTAGTAAACGAATTACTCATAACAAAACTTGGATGCCCAGTTGCACAGCCCAGATTAACTAATCTACCTTCTGCTAAAAGAATAATTTTGTTTCCGCTCGGTAAAGTTATGTGATCAACCTGCGGCTTTATATTTTCCCAATGATAATTTTTTAAAGAGGCAACATCAATCTCATTATCAAAATGGCCAATGTTGCAAACGATTGCCTCATCTTTCATTTTGACAAGATTTTCATGAGTGATTACCTGATAGTTACCAGTGGCTGTAACAAATATGTCTATATCTTCAACAACATCTTCTAACCTAACGACGCTGTAGCCTTCCATAGCTGCTTGTAGAGCACATATTGGATCAACTTCTGCAACTTTTACAATAGCACCAAGTCCTCTTAATGACTGTGCTGAACCTTTACCTACATCTCCAAAACCCATTACTAATGCAACCTTGCCAGCAATCATTACATCGGTGGCACGCTTAATACTATCAACTAAAGATTCTCTGCAGCCATATAAATTATCAAATTTGCTTTTTGTCACTGAGTCATTAACATTAATCGCTGGAAAAGGTAAAGCATTTTGCTTTTGAAGTTGATAAAGTCTTGCAACTCCCGTTGTAGTTTCTTCAGTGACACCAATGATATTACTCTTAATTCTAGAATAGAATTCACTATCATTTTCCAACTTAGACTTAATAGAATTGAATAAAGCAATTTCTTCTTCGTTACCGGGATTATCTAAAACAGATAAATCTTTTTCTGCTTTACTACCGAGTATCAATAAACCAGTTGCATCTCCCCCATCATCAAGAATCATATTCGGTGAGTCGGAACCCCAATCAAGGATATAGTGGGTATATTGCCAATATTCATCAAGAGTCTCCCCTTTTTTTGCAAATACAGAAATTCCTTGATCTGCGATAGCTGCAGCAGCATGATCTTGAGTTGAAAAAATATTGCATGAAGCCCATTTCACTTCTGCACCAAGATCAACAAGAGTTTCTATTAAGACTGCTGTTTGAATAGTCATATGAAGACTACCAGCTATTTTTGCACCTTTTAATGGCTTTTCAGATTGATATTTATCTCTAAGTGCCATTAATCCTGGCATTTCAGTTTCGGCAATTTTAATTTCTTTACGACCAAAATCTGATAATGAAATATCAGAGATAACAAAATTAGGTGTTGATGTATTAACTGAATTTGCAATAACCATTTCTATCGGAATCTATACCATCTAAACTATAAGTGATTTTTGTGTAATATTGTGTTTGTTGAGAATTTTAAAGAGACTTTAAATTTAGGAATAAAACTCTCACGTAATTTAAATCCCCAATCGATTGTTTTATTACAGGGTCCAATTGGAGCCGGGAAAACTTCATTTGTTCAAGGGATTGCTAAAGGCTTATCAATCTCTGAGGATATTACAAGTCCTACATTTGCTTTATCACATCACTATAACTCCGGTAAAATTCCGCTAATTCACCTTGATTTATACAGGTTAGAAAATGTTTCTTTAGCAAAAGAAGTTTTTTTCTCAGAAGAAGAAGAGGCAATACAAAAACAAGCTATTTTAGTTATAGAATGGCCAGAATTAATAGAACCAGTTATCCAAGATTTCTGGAAAATAGAAATTAGTTATGCAAAAGATTACGGAAGACACTACAAAATAAGAGATCCTAAAAATTTATTAACATTCTCATAATATGGCTGTTGCTCGATAGCGCCTTCACCAAGACAAGTTAATAATCCACAAGCACCTGCAAACCTAATGCAATCTTCTATCTCTAGTTCATTTGAAGGATAACCAGAAGAAATTAATTTTGAAATTAAGCCAGCTAAAAAAGCATCACCAGCGCCAGTTGTATCAACAATTTTTTGCGAATTAGGAGTTTGAGTAATTCCCTGCGAACCATTTATGTACCATGCAACAGGATTTTTCCCATCAGTTATTATTACATCTGGTCTATTAGATAATTTTTGAGATATTAGGAAGGGATTTTCATTCTCAAAAAACAAAGTTGCTTCCTCCTTAGCAAGTTTTAAAACATTTGCATGATTTAAAAATTTTTTGATTAAATTAACTCTGGCGGCTTGACTAATTTCTGATGAGAAACTTGAATGATCCCAAAAGACCTTTCTCCAATTCAAATCAATAACTATTTTGACATCAAATTCTTTAGCCGCCTCAAGAAGAAAAAAAATAGTCTCTGATGATATTGGAGATGATAATAAGATCGTTCCTGTAACAAGAAATTTTGTTTCTAAAAAAGATTTCTCTAAATTTAAAATTTGTTTTGCGATTAATTGCTTACTAAGAACTTCGTCTGCAAAACATGAATAAGAACTTTCCTCAAAACCTGAAAAAAAACGTTCTCCAAATTGATCTCTATCTACATTAACCACGCGAGTAGATAAATCATTATCCAATTGCAAGAAATCTAAATTAACGTCCAATTCATTAAATTGAGTAATAAATTTTTTTCCATAATCATCACTACCCAGACGTCCAATAAATATTGAATCTATTTTTAATTTTCTTAATGCACAAGCAACATTAGCCGGCGCACCACCCAAAAAATCTGTAAATCCTTGATTTGACTTATTTCTGATTCTGTCAATTAAAGCCTCTCCAATACATATGACCTTTTTCTTTTTCATTAAAAAACGTTTATTCTTAACTAAGAATAATTTATTAAAAACGAATAATTTTTTTTTGAATTAAAGTTTAATCAACAGCATATTAATAGTGTCTTTGAATAAATCTGAAACTTGGAAATGGAAAAATTGGGAAATTTCTTGGTCTTTATCAAAAAATAGTACTTCTGAAAAAAATATCAAAATTTTATTAATTCATGGCTTCGGGGCATCAAAAAAACATTGGAGACATAATCAAGATTTTCTAGGTAAATTTTCTAACTGCTACGCTATTGACTTATTAGGATTTGGAAAAAGCAGTCAGCCTAGTGCTTTATTAAATTATGAAGCTGATACAAAAAACTCAATTAAATATTCATTTGACTTATGGGGCAATCAAATATCAACATTTTGTGCAGAGGTAATTAAATCTCCTGTTTACTTGATAGGAAATTCAATTGGTGGGGTTATTGCATTAAAAGCTGCTGAAATCCTCAAAGATAATTGCAAAGGTATCATTTTGATTGATTGCGCACAAAGAACTATGGACGATAAACGATTAAAACAAAGCGATATCTTAATGAATTTACTGAGACCAGTCCTTAAAACGATAGTCAGACAAAGATTAATTAGTAATACACTTTTTACAAGGGCTGCTAATCCAAAAGTTATAGAGAAAATACTTAAACAAGCTTACCCGTCAGGAAAAAATATCGATGAAGAATTAATTGAAATACTTTACAAACCCTCTCAGAGAATTAACTCTAAAGAAGCATTTCGTGGTTTTATTAACTTATTTGATGACTATCTTGCTACTGACCTTTTCGATAAGGTTTATGCCCCAATTCAATTGATATGGGGAGAAAAAGATCCTTGGGAATCTTTAAATGAAGCAAGAGAGTGGAAACAAAAATTCAGGAATATTAAAAGATTAGATGTTATTCAAGGGGCAGGTCATTGTCCTCATGATGAAGAACCTGAAAAAACAAATAAGTTAATAAATGAATTTATTCAAGAAACAAAGTAAGCTTCTACATTATCACTAAGTCTCCTCAAGCCTCTTAAACCATCACGTTCTAGGTTTCTTACTCGATCTCTACTTATTCCTAGGACCCTTCCTATACCTGTAAGAGACATTGGCTCATCACCATCCATCCCGTATCTCATTCTTAAAACTCTACATTGCAGATCAGGTAATTGATGTAAAAGAGAATGCAGATCACCCCTCATACAATCCATCTCTATTTGTTCATCTGGCAAATCCTCGCCCCCTGCCAGTAAATCTAGTAAAACAGTATCTTCACCATCACCTACTTTGGTTTCAAGACTAACTGGCTGCCCAGCTTTGCACATTAAATCTTTAACGTCATCTTCTGGAAGCTCTACGTATTTCGCAAGTTCACTTACAGTTGGAGTTCTAGACATTTCTTGACTGAGCTCTCTTTGACCCTTTTTTAGCTTATTCAACATTTCGGTTATGTGAATAGGCAACCTAATCGCCCGACTCTTTTCAGCTATTGCTCTTGTAATACCTTGTCTAATCCACCAATATGCATATGTTGAAAATTTGTAGCCTCTGGCTGGATCAAATTTTTCAACTCCTCTAACAAGTCCTATAGTTCCCTCCTGAATTAAATCTAAAAGTTCCATATTTCTTTTTGTATATTTTTTTGCAACGCTTACTACCAATCTTAAATTTGCTGCAACCATTCTTTCCTTAGCTCTCTGGCCAGCTCTCAATCTTTTTTTTATTACGGAAGTAGACAAGTTTAATTTGGTCGATAATTCATCAATGCTGGGTTTGTCACCTGTTAATTCGATAATTTCTAATTCCGCTCTTTCAACTTGCATATACTCTTGAACTTGTCGACCTAGAGTAATTTCTTGCTCATGCGATAGTAATGGAACTCTTCCTATATCCCTCAAGTATGATCGAACAAGATCTACATCATTACTTGCTTTTAAACTTGCAATTGACGTTAGTTTATTTTCACTTATTGTTTCAGAAGACATGAAGGTTAAATGATGTTTTGTAAACAATACCATTAAGAATTGTAAAGTTAAACATAAAAATCCACATTTTTACAAAAATGAGAATAAATACCTAGTCAATTTAAGTCAATGATGAGTTTAATAGCCATTTTGCTGTACTGAGATAAATAAATACACCAGCTATATCAGTTACGGTTGTAATGAAGGGGGAGGACATTAGGGCTGGATCCAATTTCATTTTGTCAAACAACAAAGGGAGAAGAGCTCCAGTTGTAGCAGCTAAAGTTGTTATAGATATCAAACTTATTCCCACTGCAGAGGCAATTAAAGGCCCTTCTCCTTGCCACCAAGCAAAGGGAAATACCACAAGCATCATGAAAACACCCAAAAGAGCCCCTGTTATTGCTTCTTTAACTACTGCCCTTATAGCACCAAGAGACTTCAATTTTTGAGTACTTAAACCTCTAATGACAACAGTTGAACTTTGAGCACCAACATTTCCCCCAGTACCTATGAGTAGTGGAATAAATGCAGCTAATAAAACTATTTCTTTTAATATTTGATCATTCATAGCTATAACTTTTGTAGTTAAACCATTTGCTAAAACCAAAATTAATAACCATAAAATTCTTCTTCGCGCAATCGTAAACAAACTACTTTGGAAATAATCATCTTCATCTCCAGGTTGTACTGCCCCCGCTGCATAAATATCTCTTGTTGCTTCTTGTTCTATGACATCAATTAAATCATCAACAGTTACTATCCCAACCAGTCTTTTTTCTTTATCAACGACTGGCAGAGCCAAAAAATCGTATCTTTGTATTGCTCTCGCAACCTCTTCTTGATTCGTATTAGTAGAGATATTAACTACATCTCTTGTCATAACATCACCAATTGGCTTAGAAGGATCAGCAGTTACAAGGTCTCTTAAAGAGAGGATACCAGTTAAGTGTCTTTCTTTATCCGTAACATATAAGCTATAGATAGTTTCAGTAAATGGGGCTCTTTTTCTAACTAAAGAAAGAGCCTCAGCTGCTGTTTGCATCTCTTTAAGGTCTATAAATTCAGTTGTCATTAATCTTCCGGCAGTTTCAGGCTCATATCCAAGTAATTCAGCTGTTACTTTCCTTTCTCCAGGACTAAGAGCAGACAAAAATTTTCGTACAACTTTTGCAGGTAATTCATCAAAGAGTTGAACTCTATCATCAGGAGACATTTTTTCAACGATTTCTAAAACCTCTCCTGAGCGCAGTCTTTCTAATAAAGTTTGCTGAACTACTGGATCTAAATATTCATAAACCTCAATTGCCTCATTTTTCTTTAATAATCGAAATGCTAATGCCTGCAATATTAATGGAAGGCTTCCAATAGCATCTGCAATATCAACAGGTTGGGAAGGCTCTAAAAGTAACTTTGCCTCATCATAATTTCCCGCAATGAGCAATTCCTCAAGTTGAATAGTAATATTTTCTCTTATACTTAAATCTGAAGATAATGATGTAACTGTTTCAAGATTATTTTCTTTCATAAATATAATCCCTTATCAAAGTAACAACACCATTATATGAAATCTAAGTAATTTTTCTACTTATCCAGAACCCGAAAAGCATTGTAAATAAATTTGCAATAATTATTAAATTAAAAAAAATTATAAATTTTATCCAATCCCCTTGATTTATAATTTTGTACAAAAAATATATAAATCCGCTAAAGGATGTAAAACAAGAAAAAAAACCACTCAATAAAATTTTTTCAGTTGAACAACTTAATCTTTTACTGACTAAAAAACCCACTAAAAATGATCCAATTATTGAAATAAAAAAATTATTATTTATAGTTAATCTTAAAAAAGTAGCTAGGTAAGCAGCTAAAAAAATGTAAATAAAATTATTTATTTTCACTTTAAAAAAACTGAATAAAAAAATAACCCAAATAAAAGAAGAGGAATGAAAAAATTATCACTTCAATATAGTGAAAAAATAATCTTAAGAATTTTTTCTTTTTAAATAAGATAAAAAGTTGATGTATGAAAGATGAAAATGTACTAAAACATCCTAAAAAACCGCTGTAAAATAAAACTAAAATTTCGTTATTCATAAAATTTAAAGCTACTAAAATTCCTAAAACAAAAGATGATAAAAAATTTACTATTGAAGTATTCTGAATATCAAAACCAAGACTTTTTTTAAAATTATTTTGTATAAATATTCTCAGTACTAATCCAAAAGTGCTGCCGATTAAGATTATAGTTATTGAACTAAAATCCAAAATTTACATTTTTATCCAGCCTTTTAAAATCCTATTGGGATCATCTAAATATTTATTAGAAGCTAATTCAACCCTAACCCAAGTTTCACTTTTGCTGACTTTCCAATTACGTAATACTGATAAATTTGTACCTATATCAAGAACTAATAATTCCTTAGCATAAATTTCTGGACAAGAATAAAGAGAAGTTTTGGAACTCAATATAATTTCATTTGCGTTTTTGGGAAACTTATTTTGATTTAAACTTTTTTGAATCCCACCAGCAGGTAATGTAATTGGAGCAATTAATGCAAAAGTAATTAAACAAAAATTCTTGAGAACATGATTAATCATATGTCTAAAGTTGCCATATCTAAGTTACTACTATGAGTTTCAATAAATTCTCTTCTTGGTGCAACTTTATCTCCCATTAATATATTAAATATTCTGTCAGCTTCAAGTGCATCTTCAATTTCTACCCTTTTCATCATCCTCGTTTGAGGATTCATAGTTGTATCCCATAATTGTTTTGGCATCATCTCACCTAATCCCTTAAATCTTTGGATATTATAATTTGCATTTTCTCCAAAACCTTGAATTGTATCCTTTAATTGATTCTCGTTATAGCAGTAATTATGATTCTTTCCTCTTTCAACTTTATAGAGAGGGGGGCAAGCAATGTATATAAAACCTTTCTCAACAAGTTCTCTTTGGTATCTGTAAAAAAATGTCAGCAATAAAGTTCTTATATGAGCACCGTCAACATCAGCATCCGTCATAATTACAACTCTATGATATCTCAAAGAGCTTTCGTCGAACTCCTCTCCTTTTATTCCCAATCCTAGCGCTGTTATTAATGACTGTATTTCTGTGTTTTTATATATCTTAGTATCATCAGTTTTTTCAATATTAAGAATTTTGCCCCTGAGAGGCAAAATAGCCTGAAAATTTCTATCTCGACCTTGTTTTGCAGAGCCACCAGCTGAATCTCCTTCAACTATATAAATTTCTGACTCTGATGGATCTCTAGAACTACAATCTGCTAATTTTCCAGGTAATGTAGAACTTTCGAGAACACTTTTTCTTCTTACTAATTCTCTGGCCCTTCTTGCAGCTTCTGCTGCATTAAATGATTGAATTGCTTTTTCAAGAATCAAGTCTAAAATTCCAGGATTGAATTCCATATATTTTGTGAGAGCCTCCCCAATGAGAGAATCCACAATTCCTCGTACTTCAGTATTTCCTAATTTTGTTTTTGTTTGTCCTTCAAATTCGGGATCTGGAACTTTTACTGATAAAACAACAGTTAAACCCTCTCTAATATTTTCGCCAGCTAAATTTTTTTCAATATCTTTTCTTTTACCTCTCTTTTTTGCAAGATTATTGAAAGTTCTTGTCAGAACTGTTTTTAGTCCTTCAATATGAGTTCCTCCATCAATAGTTCTGATATTATTTGCAAATCCTAAAATATTATCTGAATATACATCTGAACACCATTGCAAAGCTGCTTCTACATATACATTTTCTTTCTGTGAGTCAACATAAATTATTTCAGGGTGAATAGACTCTTTTTCAGCATTCATATATTCAACATATTCTTTAATACCTCCTTGATACAAATAAATTTCTTCTTTAAAAGAACCATCTGATAATTGATTTCTTTCATCTCTAAAAACAATTTTTACTCCGCCATTAAGATAAGCTAGTTCCCTTAATCTCGACGAAAGAAGAGCATATTCAAATTCAATTCCTCCAGTAAAAATCGTTTTGTCAGGTTTAAAGCAAATAGTTGTTCCTTTTTTAGATGATTTTCCAATCTGCTTTTTAGTTTCTAATTCACCCTTTGAAATACCTTTTTCAAATCTTTGATTAAATTCGCTTCCATCCCTATAAACAGTCACATTAACCCATTCGCTTAGAGCATTTACTACAGATATTCCTACTCCATGCAAACCCCCTGAAACTTTATAACCACCACTTCCAAATTTACCTCCAGCATGAAGAACAGTTAAAACAGTTTCTAGGGCACTTTTCCCTGTTCTTGGATGAATATCTGTTGGAATACCTCGTCCATTATCAGAAATCAAAGCAGAACCATCTGCTCGAAGAACTATTTCTATATGATCACAATGTCCTGCAAGTGCTTCATCAACCGAGTTATCAACTACCTCATATACTAAATGGTGTAATCCCCTAGGTCCTGTTGAACCTATATACATTCCAGGGCGTTTACGAACTGGTTCTAAACCCTCTAAAACCTGAATCTGTTCCGCCCCATAATCATTCGAGATTTTATTAGATCTTTTTTCCTCACTCATTTAATATAAAAAAAATACTAAACTTTTAAAATGTTATTTTTAAAAGGTCTTTCATTAAACTTACCACCGTAATAAGGTAAAGGCTCGGAAATCAATGAAAAAATTAATCACTTTAATTATATAGCTAATATTTTTTTCTTCAGAAATTCATATGTCTTCAGATCCAACTCATGTAATAATTTTAATTGGGCCAACTGCAAGTGGCAAAACAGAATTAGCTATTGAAATTGCAGAATATTTTAAAACTAAAATACACAATATCGATTCAAGGCAAATATATAAGTCCATGGATATTGGCACAGCCAAGCCATCTAAAATCCAACAAAAAAAAATAAAGCATTTTTTAATAGATATTGAAGAACCAATCAATCCAATAAATGTAAAACAATTTCAAGAAATTGCTCAGAAATCTATTAAAGAGGAAATTAAACAAGATAATTTACCTTTTCTTGTTGGAGGAAGTGGTTTGTATATGAACTCAATAACAAAAGGTTTTTTTGTACCAGATGTCCCTCCTCAAAATAATTTAAGAAAACAATTAGAAGAACTTGGTCAGGAAAAATGTTGGGAACTGCTAAAAAATTGTGATCCATTATCAACAAAAAAAATCAATTTTGCTGACCGCAATCGAACAATAAGAGCTTTAGAAGTCTTTTACGTAACAGGTAAGCCTTTATCAACTCTGAAAGTTAAGAAACCACCTAATTGGAAAATCTTAGAGCTTGGATTAGACAGAGATAATTTAAGAGAAAGAATTTTTCAAAGAACAAAAAATATGTTTTTATATGGAATTATTGAAGAGACGAAACACCTTATCTCTAAATACGGATTTGATTTGCCAATATTAGAAACAATTGGTTATCGAGAAGCTAGGGATGTTTTAAACAACCATTTAACAATTGACAAAGCGATTGAGTTGACTGCGACAAAAACAATCCAATTTGCCAAAAGACAAAAAACTTGGTTTCGTAATAAAAATAATCCTCTTTGGCTTAATAACAAAAACCCGCTAAAAGATGCAATAATTAAGATAGAGTCTTTTTTAAGCTAAATTTATAAAAATAGATTTTGTTCATCATCCCATCAATTTTTTTAATTAACTGAATGCCCCCACGCCCACGCTTTGACCGACGAGCTCCAGTTAGAGAGCTACCAAATATAAATGAAAGAATAAAATACCCTCAATTGAGAGTCGTTGATTCAGATGGAAAACAATTAGGCGTCATAGATAGATTAAAAGCATTAGAAATAGCATCTCAAAGAGAACTTGATTTAGTTTTGGTGAGCGAAAAAGCGAATCCTCCTGTTTGTAGAATCATGGACTACGGGAAATATAAATTTGAACAAGAAAAGAAAGCTAAGGAAGCGAGGAAAAAATCTCATCAAACAGAAGTAAAAGAAGTAAAAATGAGGTACAAAATTGACAAGCATGATTATGATGTCCGGATTGGTCAAGCTACTAAATTTCTAAAATCGGGAGATAAGGTAAAATGCACTGTAATTTTTAGGGGAAGAGAAATTCAACACTCAAATTTAGCTGAAACTCTTCTTTTAAGGATGGCTAATGATTTAGAAGAGCAATCAGAAGTTCAACAAAAACCAAAAAGAGAAGGAAGAAACATGATTATGTTTTTAAGCCCTCGTAAAACTCCTCTTATTAAAAAAGATGATGGGTGATAAATTTTTATCAAAAAATATGACGAATGTTAAAGTGTCACTATATCAAAAAATAAATTAGAAAGGATTTTTCAAAAGTGAGATTCCATATTCAACAAGAAAGTGATATCCCAGCATCGACGCAACTATACAATCAAATATGTTTTGCAATTGCTGCAAGACATTATCCTCCAGGGCATAGACTTCCAAGTACAAGGCAACTTGCAATGCAGACTGGACTTCATAGAAATACTATAAGCAAAGTATACAGACAACTGGAAATAGATGGGGTTGTTGAAGCAATAGCTGGATCAGGTATCTATGTAAGAGATAATCTTGCGAAAAGAGAATTTAAAAAATCTTTTTACTCAAAAGATAATATAAGTAAACCACCTGATCAAGAAGCAAAAAAGGTTATTGACAACTTGATAAATCTAGGCTGCAGTTTACAAGAAACGAGAGATATATTGACCAATGAAATTGATTGGCGTATTAAGTGTGGATCAAGAATCATCGTCAGTACTCCTAGAGAAGATATTGGCGCTTCTATGTTAATAGCAGAAGACCTTTCCACAACAGTTAATGTACCAGTAGAAGTTGTTCCTATGGAAGAATTAGAAAAAGTTTTGAGTAATTCAAATAGTGGTACTATTGTCACAAGCAGATATTTTTTACAGCCTCTAGAAAAAGTTGCTAAACAACATGGGGTTCGAGCTATTGCAGTTGACTTGAGCGATTTCCAAAAGGAATTGAAAATTATAAAGGAATTAAATGCTGGGAGTTGCGTAGGTATTGTTAGTATCAGTCCTGGTTTATTAAGGGCAGCAGAAATTATAATACATAGTATGAGAGGTAGTGAATTAATTCTTATGACTGCAATCTCAGACAATAACAGTAGATTACTATCACTTTTAAAGGCTTCTAACCATATAGTTTGTGATGGACCTAGTTTATCAGTTGTAGAAAACGCATTATTAAAAAATCGTTCTCAGCTAATGAGATTACCTCAAATCATATGTGCTAGAAATTATTTAAGTATCGAAACAATAAATCAATTAAAAAAAGAAATAGGAGTTATTAATTAGAATAAGATGCTAAAAACTTTTAAATCAGATATAGAAATTATTAGAGAGAGAGATCCTGCCGCTAGAGGAATAATAGAAATATTTCTTTGCTACCCGGGCTTTCAATCAATAGTTATTCATAGGTTTACTCATAAATTATGGCAATTAAAGATTCCTTTGATACCGCGCTTAATGAGTCATTTTAATCGGTTAGTAACAGGTATTGAAATCCATCCTGGGGCAAAAATTGGTAAACGGGTTTTCATAGATCATGGAATGGGAGTTGTAATTGGAGAAACAGCTGAAATAGGAAATAATTGTCTTCTATATCAGGGAGTTACATTAGGAGGGACTGGTAAAAGCCATGGCAAAAGACACCCAACTTTAATGGAAAATGTTGTAGTTGGGGCAGGAGCAAAAATTCTTGGATCAATCAGAGTAGGATCTAATACACGTATCGGCGCGGGTTCAGTAGTTGTTCGAAATGTTGAGGGGAACAGTACTGTTGTTGGAGTCCCTGGCAGGGTAGTGCATCAAAGTGGTGTCAAAGTAAATCCGTTGGCTCACTCTGCCTTACCAGATGCAGAAGCTAATGTGATAAAAAATTTAATGGATAGGATAGACTCTCTTGAAAATGAAATTCTTAAATTACAAAAAACCCTACAATGTTTAGCAAACTCAGAATCTATTGATATTTCAAAACTCGGTAATTCTCAAAATCTTAAAGACAAAGAAATTTTTGAATTTCTTGGAGATGATTAAATATTGATTTAACTTTTTTCATTAGCGTCAGTTTTAGGTTGAAACATAAACATTGAATAAATAACATTTCGTCTCATATTAGTCATCATTTCAAGAAACATGTCATATCCTTCGTTTTTGTATTCGATTAATGGATCTTTTTGACCATAACCTCTCAAGCCAACTGATTCCCTCAAGGAATCCATGGATTGAAGATGTTCTCGCCATAAATTATCAATTTGTTGCAAAATAAAAAATCTTTCAGCTTCTCTCATCAATCCTGGACGCATCTTTTCTATTTGTGATTCCTTTAAATCATAAGCTATTCGTAATTGCTCTTGAAGATAGTTTTTTAATTCTTCTATTGACAGTAATTTAATATCATCAGATTTAAGATCATCTAATAAATATATAAATTCTTTGACTTTAGAAATTAATTGATCAATATTCCATTCCTCAGGAGGAAGATCAGGATTTATATAAGCATCTACAATTTCAATCATTGTCTTTTCTCCATATCCTATTACTTGTCTCTTTAAATCAATTCCTTTCAATACTCTTAGTCTTTCGCCATAAACTGCTTTTCTTTGATTATTCATCACCTCGTCATATTCAAATACTTGTTTTCTAATATCGTAATAGTATGTTTCAACTTTCTTTTGAGCACTTTCTAGAGATCGAGTAAGCATTCCTGACTCAATAGGCATATCTTCATCAACCCTAAAGGCATTCATGAGATTTGCTACTCGATCACCTCCAAAAATCCTTAATAAATTATCATCTAAAGATAAAAAGAATCTTGTACTTCCAAGATCACCCTGTCTTCCTGCTCTTCCTCTGAGTTGATTATCCACTCTTCTTGATTCATGCCTCTCAGTACCAATGACATGTAAGCCACCAGCTTCTCTTACTTTTTCTTCTTCATGAATCAAAACTTTTTCATATTCTTTTTTTACATCAGACAAAGATTCTCTTAAAAGCTTTATCGACTTATCATCAGTTGGTGCTTTTTCTGCAGCTGTAGCTATTCTGTCATCAAGCTCCAAAACGGAAAGTTGTCTTTCTCCCCAGTTTTTTACAAGTTCATTAGATAAAAGAGAGAGTTTCTTTTCAAATGCTTCATCGAGCTTACAAGGGAAAAGACTAGTTGAAGAATTTGAAATATTCTTTTTCAAATTTGTAAGAGCTTTTTTAGAAAAACCACCTTTAGATTTTGAACTTCTTTGTCTAGGTATTGGTGGCTTATGCTCATTATCAGGCTTGACTAACAAAGGAATTAAAATTTCTTTTAATTTAAGCCTTGCCATATAGTCACTATTACCCCCAAGAATTATATCTGTTCCCCTTCCAGCCATATTAGTCGCAATAGTAACAGCACCTGCTCTTCCTGCCTGAGCAACAATTTCGGCCTCACGTTCAACGTTCTCTGGCTTAGCATTTAACAAATTATGTGGGATTTTTTCTTCAGATAAAAGTGAACTTAATAATTCGCTTTTTTCAACACTTGTCGTACCAACTAAAACAGGTCTACCTTCTCTATGAATTTGGGCAGTTTCTTTAGCAACGGCTTTCCATTTACCAATCTCTGTCTTAAATACTTGATCAGACCAATCTTGCCTCTTTCTTATTTGATTTGTAGGTATAACTGTAGATTCTAATTTATAAGTTTTTTCAAATTCAACCTCCTCAGTTTTTGCGGTTCCCGTCATTCCTGCTAAACCGGGATATAAAAGGAAAAAATTCTGATAAGTTATGGATGCTAATGTTTGAGTCTCAGGCTGAATTGCAAGACTCTCTTTTGCTTCTATTGCCTGATGTTGTCCATCACTCCAACGTCTTCCTGGCATTACCCTACCAGTAAATTCATCGACTATGACGGCCTCATCGTTCTTAATAATATAATTTACATCTTTAATAAATAATTCTTTAGCTTTTAAAGCATTAGTTATATAATGCGCCCAAGGATCTTGAGGATTATATAAATCATTAACTTTCAAATACTCTTCGCATTTTGCAAAACCCTGATCAGTTAATATGCAACTTCTCTGTTTTTCATCAACTTCATAATCCCCTTCTGGATCAATACCATCTTTACTTAATTCTTTTGCTTTGACCAATGCCAGCGATAATTCTGCAGCTTTTTGATATTTTTCTTGTGGTCTTTCAACTTGGCCAGAAATTATTAGAGGCGTTCTTGCTTCATCAATTAATATTGAATCCACCTCATCAATTACGCAATAATTAAATTTTCTTTGAACTACCTCATCAATATCGGTAGCCATATTATCTCTTAAATAATCAAATCCCAATTCTGAATTTGTGGCATAAGTTATATCACAATCATAATTTTTCTTCCTCTCAACTGGATTCATATCTTGCTGAATCAAACCAACGGATAAACCTAAAAAACGATGAACTTGTCCCATCCACTCGGCATCTCTTCTAGCTAAATAATCATTTACAGTAACAACATGAACACCTTTTCCAGTAAGAGCATTTAGATAACAAGGTAAGGTTGCGACAAGAGTTTTTCCCTCTCCAGTCTTCATCTCAGCAATTTGACAGTCATTTAAAACCATCCCGCCTATTAACTGAACATCAAAATGTCTCATATCAAGAACACGTTTACTTGCTTCTCTTACGATTGCAAAGGCTTTAGGAAGAAATTCTTCTAAGAGTTCTTTTTGTTTTTTAAAATCTAATTCTGCTGAAATATTCGATTTAAGATTTTGAGTTTCTTTTCTTAGCTCATCATCGGTCAATTGAGAAATTTCTTCTTCTAAAAAATTTATCTCTTCCACTATTGGTTGATAGCGCTTTAACTTTCGTGTATTCGGATCTCCCAACAAAAGTTTTAGCATAAGTCAAAGTCCTTAAAAAATTCATCTTATTACAAACATTATAAATTAGTGCGTTACAACAGAA
Source organism: Prochlorococcus sp. AG-347-I06 (assembly GCA_003281605.1). Lineage (GTDB taxonomy): Bacteria > Cyanobacteriota > Cyanobacteriia > PCC-6307 > Cyanobiaceae > Prochlorococcus_A. The sequence continues at coordinate 254,060 of QCBM01000002.1, forward strand.
TGAAGAAAACTATTTTCTCTTTATTTTATATAAATGATCGATTAAGGTATTTAAATTGAAGTCACAAAAATAACCTAGCTGACATCTCTTTTCAAAAATCCTTTTAATAAATGAAAGAAATATCTCTAATCAAACATGGCAAAGGAGCTTTAGGGTTAAGGATTTTTGGATTAGGTCCTAATCTTAAACCAACAAATGGATTAATTAAGCTTCAAAAATTACTAGATACCAATGCTTTCTGGGCAAAAAATAGAACAATTAATGATCTAAAAAAATGTCTCGCTAACAGTGATGTCGTAATAAGTCTTTGGGTTGGTAAGGAAATAGTTGGTTTTGGTAGAGCTTTAACCGATGGGATTTACCGCGGAGTGCTTTGGGATATTGTTATAGATCAAAATCATCAAGGCAAAGGTTTTGGCATATTAATTGTAAATAATCTTTTATCTTCTAAAAAAATTAAAAATACAAAAAAATTATATTTAATGACAACAAATAAAAAATTATTTTATTCTCAATTTGATTTTAAAGAAGTTACTTCTCAAAATTTATTGATTCGTGAAATATAAAGCACTTTGTTTATAGAGATACAAAATCAAGATACAAATTTACTATAAAGCCATCTTATAAAAGGTCCTAAAATAGGCACTGGTCCAAAAGTTGGTCCACAAAAATCAAAGTAATCTCTGTGCTCTTTGATTAATCCATTTTCACCAAATAATAAACGAGTAGTCCCAGGATATATAAATTCTTTACCCATAATTTTTAAACCCATTGTCCATTCAACAAATCCACAATCCTCAGTTATGGAAATTGCATGAGTTTCTAAAAAAACATCATCACATCTTTTAACTAGCTTTTCTTGAGCTTTAACATAAGAATCTAAGCCCTCTGTTTCCTGAGTTGGGTCTTTAAAAATAACATTCTCATTATAAAATTCAGCCCATTTTTGTTTGGTTGGAGCATCCGTACCATAAGGTTTAGTAAATAATCCCTTTAAATCCTCAATAGAAATTACTCTTGTCATTACGAGATGGTTATTACAGATACTTTAAGGGATACAAACATTAAAAGCGGATGAAGAGATTCGAACTCTCGACATTCTCCTTGGCAAGGAGATGCTCTACCACTGAGCTACATCCGCATAACTTTTTTATTTTATCTCAAAGAAGGGATCAATGATAAAAATAATTAAATTTTTTCAATTAATTTAAATTTTTAATTAATGATCCCATCTCAATTGCTTGTAAAGCATAATTCCAACCAAGATTATTTTTAATCCCTGCTCTTTCTAAAGCCTGCTGCATAGTATCAGTAGTTAAAACTCCAAAAATAATTGGAACATTATTTTCATTTGAAACTTGTGAAATACCTTTGCTCGCCTCAGATATAACTACATCATAGTGGGAAGTTTCACCACGGATCACAGCCCCAAGAGCAATTACAACGTCATAACTCTTTTTTTTAATGAGGGTTTTAGCTGCGATTGGTAATTCGAATGAACCAGGAACCCAAACTATATCTACCTGATTGCTTAATTCAGAAGTATCTAAACCATGTCTTTTTAAACAATCAAGACAACCAGATAGAATTTTATTTGTAATTAAATCATTAAATCTTGCTATTACAATCCCAACTTTTAAAGTAGAGGCATTAGTAAAAGAACCCTCAAAAATAGCCATTAAATTTTACTTAGATATATTAATAGACTCTCACGAAAAGGTATTAAGTTCAAACTAATGAAGAAACTATCCCTGTAACAAAAACCAAAACAACCCAAACAGCAGCAATAGAATAAATTTTTCTCCTACTTTCTCGCTGTCCTTCCTCAGTAGAAGGTTGAGTCACATATAAAACGGGTACTCCAACTACCGCAATTAAAGAAGCAAATAGTAGAGCATTTACGAAGAAAAAGTTAACAGCCTGCATAATTCAGTCTTAGTTTTCAAATATTATAAATACTATAATCTCATGAAAATGATAATTTTTAGAGAAAATTTACATACTTTAGCCACTTTAAATGCAAAAAAAAAAATTCTACCTAATATCTATTTAGGAATAGAAACAGTATGCAAGAAGATACGATAATTCAAAAAAATTTGTTTGCGATTGATAATGCTAATAATGAGCAAAAAGAAATAACAAAAATTCCAGAAGATTTATCTCTGGAAGATTTAAAAAAAGAGTCGCAGAAAAGACCCAGACAAAGAAAAAATTCAACTAATTTAATAAATAAATTCAAGACTGATTTAATTTCAAATAACCAAAATGTTTGCATCAATGAAGAATCATATAGCTATAAAACAGTTTCAAAATTCAAATTAACTCCTGTAATGAAGCATTATGTAACTCTAAAAGAAGAAAATAAAGATAGGTTATTACTTTATAGATTAGGAGATTTTTTTGAATGTTTTTTTGAGGACGCTGTATTAATATCTAACCTTTTAGAAATAACGCTTACCAGTAAAGATGCTGGCAAAGAGATTGGTAAGATCCCTATGGCAGGAGTTCCCCATCATGCAATGGAGAGATATTGTGCTGATTTAATTAAAAAAAATTATTCTGTGGTTATATGCGATCAATTAGAAAAAAGTTCTGGGAATTATGGGACTCCAATTAAAAGAGGAATAACAAGAATAATTACTCCTGGAACTGTAATTGAAGAGGGGATGTTGATAGCAAAGAAAAATAATTGGATTACTGCTATTTACTTATCAGAAGAAAACTCAAATGAATCTTATGAATGGGGTATATCAAAAGCTGATGTAAGCACAGGAGAATTGATAACTTTAGAAGGCCAATCTCTGTCCAAACTATTTGATGAAATTATTAGATTAGATTCTTCAGAAATCATTGTAGGAAGCAATGCAGTAAGAAATTTATTAATTAAAGGAAATAGTCAAATTACATATACTGTTTCTCAAGAGACTAATTTTGGAATTAATGAAGCAAATTATCTAATAAAAAATTATTTCCAAATAGCAAACCTAGAGGGAATAGGACTTAAAAATTTAAACAATGCAACTAGATCACTTGGAGGTTTATTAAATTATTTAGAAAAAATTAATCCTTCAAATTTAGATAAAGATTCTTCTGTAAAAATCTCTTTAGACTTTCCACAAATCCAATATGGTCACAACAAATTAATTATTGATTATCAAACTCAAAAAAACTTAGAAATCAAAAATACACAACGAGAAAACAACTATGTAGGTTCGCTACTATGGAGTATTGATAGAACTTATACTTGCATGGGTGCAAGGTGTTTAAGAAGGTGGATAGATTCACCACTATTAGACATTAATGAAATTTATAAAAGACAAAATATAATTACAAATTTTCTTGAATCTAAAAAATTACGAACAGATACCCAAAATTTACTTAGAGCAATGGGGGATTTAGAAAGACTTGCAGGTAGAGCTTGTGCAGGTCATGCAAGTCCTAGAGACTTAATTGCAATAGCTGAAGGTTTAAAAAAATTGCCGAGATTAAAATCCATAATTGAATTATTTAAATATGATCTCCCAGATTGGACTGATCAATTAAAAAATATTGATGAAGGACTCTTAGAATTAGCTGATACTATAAGTTTTAAACTAGTAGAAAATCCTCCTCTAAATATTAGTGAAGGAGGCATGATCCATGATGGTGTTGACAATATATTAGATGGTTTACGAAATTTAATGGATGATTACGCTGAGTGGCTAAATAAAGAGGAATTAAAGGAAAGGAAAATTAGCAAAATTTCAAACCTAAAAATTCAATTTCATAAAAATTTTGGTTATTACATTTCTATAAATAAGTCAAAAGTTAATTTAGCTCCACAACATTGGATCAAAAGGCAAACTCTTACTAATGAAGAAAGATATATCACTTCAGAAATTAAAAATAAAGAAAATAAGATTTTCCAAATAAAAAGTAGAGCTTCATCAAAAGAATATGAAATTTTCTGCGAATTAAGAAATGTAGTTGCTGAAAAAACAAAACAAATAAGATCCATCGCAAAATCCATAGCATCTATTGATGCACTGCTTGGTTTATCAATTACTTCAGTAGAAAACAATTTTATAAAACCTTCATTAATACCAATAAATGATTCAATGACAAAAAATAGTACAAAAATTATCGCAGGAAGAAATCCAATTGTAGAGCAATTGTTAAGTGATAAAAAGTTTGTAGCAAACGATATTTCTTTTGAGGATAATCAAAAATTAATTATATTAACCGGTCCAAATGCAAGCGGAAAAAGTTGCTTTATAAGACAACTTGGTTTAATACAAATTCTCACACAAATTGGTAGCTTTGTTCCTGCTAATAATGCTGAAATCAAGATTGCAGATAGGATTTTCACAAGAATTGGGGCAGTTGATGATCAATCATCTGGACAATCAACATTTATGGTAGAAATGTCTGAAACTGCATCAATTCTAAATCAGGCAACTTCTAGCTCACTAGTTTTACTTGATGAGATAGGCAGAGGGACATCTACTTTTGATGGACTTTCAATAGCTTGGTCAGTAAGTGAATATCTTGCAAAAAAAATTCAATGTAATACTATTTTTGCTACGCACTATCATGAACTTAATTATTTAAAAAATTCAAATAAGAATATACAAAATTTTCAAGTTTTAGTAGAACAAAATAACGATCAGCTAATTTTTAGTCACAGGATTGTTAAAGGGGGCTCAAATAAAAGCTATGGCATAGAAGCAGCTAAATTAGCAGGAGTTCCAAGAGAAGTTATAGAAAAAGCAAAATCAGTTTTAAATTCTTTAGAAAAAAATAACATATTAAATTATGATATTAATTAGATTTTTGACATTTTTATAAAATAAATAGTTTTTAAATAGTTTCCCTCAATAAGGCGTTAACCGCAGCAGCGGCCATGGCAGCACCTCCTCTAGTTGAATTCAAAACAATCCTAGGAAGATCGGTAGAAATAAGTTTGTTTTTGCTTTTCTCTACTCCAATAAATCCAACAGGCATTCCGATAATTAAACTAGGTAAATCTTTTGCATTCTCTAAAATATCAATTAAATAAGTTAACGCTGTAGGCGAACTGCCAATAACTACAATAGGTGATTTGCTTCCAGAATTCCTAGCAGATAACTCCTTCCAACCTTCACTTAAGCCATATGCAGTTTTAGTTAAGTTTGTATGATTATTTTTTCCAAACCACATTCTAGCGGTGAATATTTTATTCATAGTGGTATTTTCTGCCATGGTTTTTATTGCTGCTGCTGCCATATCAGTATCAGTTAAAATCGGAGCTCCATTTTTTAGTGCCTTAAGGCCTTTTTCGCAAGCACCTTCACTAAAATTTACAAGATTTTGAACTGAAAAATCTCCTGAAGTATGGACTAATCTTTCTAAAACTTTTTTTTCCAAATAATTTAGATCATTTGCTAATAAATGAGATCTTATGAATCTGATGCTTTCCAAAAAAATTGGATGATCTATTACCATTAAATTTAATTTGTGTTAGAAGTAATCATAGTTAATATATGGTTTTTATTGAGCTATTATGCCAATACAAATATTATGGGGTAATGATTTAAATGCTCAAAATACATTTATTCAAAAATTAATTGATGAGGAAGTATCCAAAGAATGGAAAGAAATAAACGTAACAAATTTAAATGGAGATGATGATGAGCAAGTCAATAAAGCTTTTGATGAAGTTCTTACACCTCCTTTTGGAGAGGGATACAGAATAGTTACATTGAAAAATAATCCAATTTTTACTGCCAAAAATGAGTATCTAAGAACTAAATTTGAAAAAATTCATGACAATATACCTCAAAATACTTATTTCATTTTACAAAATACAAAAAAACCAGACTCAAGACTAAAGAGTACTAAATTTTTACAAAAACTTATCAAAAATAATTTAGCTAAAGAAAAGTCATTTTCTTTACCAGAAATATGGGACTATGAAGGACAAAAAAAATTTTTAGAAGATGCAGCAAATGAAATGAATATCAAAATTGAAAAAAATGCAGCTGAATTAATAATTGATTCAGTTGGTAATGATAGCTTTAAACTAATAAATGAATTAGCCAAAGCAAAAACATACCTTTCTGCAGTATCAAGTGATTCGAATTCACAACTTTTTCTTAAAAGTATTGATGTAAAAAAAATATTTAGTGATCATCAATCAAATATTTTCAAAATCATTGATCTTCTCTTACGAAAAAATATTAATGAAAGCCTCATAGAAATAAATTATTCTTTACAGAAAGGAGAACCTGCTTTAAGACTAAATGCAGGTTTAATTAGTCAAATAAGAATTCATACCATTATAAAATTAGCAGTTAATTTAGGTAACGATAATGCAGAGAAAATTTGTAATCTTGCAGGCATTTCTAATCCAAAACGAATTTTTTATATTCGAAGAAAAGTCAAAAATGTATCTCAAGAATATTTAATTAATTTAATGAGTAACTTACTAGATATTGAATCATTACTAAAACAAGGTAATAATCCTATAAATGTTTTTACAGAGAAATTAATCAATTTAAGTTAACCAAATTATAAGTTTAAGAATTTACATTATGATTTAAATATGGCTTTACTTGTAAAAAAATTTGGCGGTACTTCTGTAGGTGATATTAAAAAAATTAAAAATATTGCAAGTAGCATCTGTCAAAGTAAAGAAGCGGGAAATGAAATTGTCGTAGTTGTCTCTGCAATGGGGCAAACTACAGATGATTTGAATTATTTAGCGGAATCAATTAGTAAAAATCCTAATAGAAGAGAATTGGATATGCTTCTCTCAACTGGAGAGCAAGTAACCATAGCTCTTCTCTCAATGGCATTAAACGAATACGGAATACCTGCAATTTCAATGACCGGTAGCCAAGTTGGAATTATTACTGAATCAATTCATGGTAAAGCGAGAATTCTGGATATTAAAACAGAAAGGATCCAAAGTTACATAAATCAGGGTTTTGTAGTTGTAGTCGCCGGATTTCAAGGAACAACATTAAGCCATACGGGTTCAATGGAAATTACAACTTTGGGTAGAGGTGGTTCAGATACTTCGGCAGTAGCTTTATCAACAGCTTTAGGAGCTGAGACGTGCGAAATTTATACAGACGTTCCAGGGGTTCTTACTACTGATCCAAGAATTGTTCCTAATGCAAAACTCTTAGATGAAATTAGCTGTGAGGAAATGCTTGAACTTGCAAGTGTCGGTGCATCAGTTCTGCATCCAAGAGCAGTAGAAATTGCTCGCAATTATGGAATTAAATTGTGTGTCAAATCAAGCCAAAGTGACTCAAGTGGGACTCTCTTAGAAAGTCAAATCCAACCTCTCCCGCTAAAAAGAGGAAGCTTAGAATTAACAAAAACAGTCAATAGTCTTGAGGTATTAGAAAACCAAGCAGTATTCAGTCTCTCAAATATTCCTGATAGGCCTGGGATTGCTGCACAAATATTTGAAAAACTTTCAGAAGCAAGTATTAGTGTAGATTTAATAATACAAGCTACAAATGATGGAAATAAAAACGATATTACATTTACCGTTGGTGAATTAGAAGTTAAAAAGACTGCAGAACAATGTGAACTTATAACTAGTCAATTAGGAGGAGAATATAACTTAAAAACAAACATGACTAAATTAAGTATTCAAGGAGCAGGCATTATGGGCAGACCAAGTGTTTCAGCTGATTTATTTGATACTTTATCTCAAGCGAATATAAATGTCAGGTTAATAGCTACTAGTGAAATTAAAGTCAGCTGTGTAATTGAAATCAATAATATACCAAAAGCTATTAGATTTATTGCTGAGAAATTTAAGTTATCCGATACACAAATATTTATTAATCCAATCAATAAAAAACAAGATCAACCTGAAGTAAGAGGAATTGCATTAGATAAAAACCAAGTTCAAGTAAGTTTTCGAAAACTGCCTGATCGTCCAGGTGTAGCAGCATCGATATGTTTAGCATTAGCTGAAAATAATTTACTTATCGATACTATCGTTCAGTCTGAAAGAATTTCCTCTTTAAAAACTAAGGATATTAGTCTTACAATGAATAAACAAGATCGAGAAAAAGCTAACTTAGTTTTTGAGGCCTTAACAAAAAAATTACCCGGATCATACATTGAAGATGGCCCTGCTATAGCCAAAGTAAGTGCTGTAGGAGCGGGAATGGCATTTAAGGTTGGAACGGCTGGAAAAATATTTAGAGCATTGGCTGACCAAAATATCAATATTGAAATGATCGCCACTAGTGAAATCAGGACTTCATGCATTGTCTTAGAAAAAGATTGTGACAAAGCAGTTAATGCTATTCATAATCATTTCGAATTAGAAAAATAAGTTCTTTTTAATTATTTCTTGCCAATTTTTGTCTTAATTTTTTGATTCTATCCCTCAAATTTGCTGCTTCTTCAAAATTTAACTCTTTTGCAGCATCTTTCATTTTAATTTCTAACTTTTCTATTAAGTCAGGCAATTCTTCGAGCAAACATTGATTATCACTGGAACCGAGAATTGCATCAGTTTTGTTATTAACTATATTTATTAAATCTTTAGATAAACCACCAGCATCTAGTTTTCTGGAAAGTTCTAGAAAAGATAATATTGAATTTTCTATTTTTTTGCCTGCAGGTTTTGGAGTAATACCATTGACTTGGTTATATTTTTTTTGAATAATTCTTCTTCTTTCAGTTTCAGATATTGCTCTTTTCATTGAATCCGTAAAGTTATCTGCATAAAGCAAGGCAACACCTTCAACATGTCTTGCAGCTCTTCCTATTGTTTGAATCAATGACCTTTCAGCTCTGAGAAAACCTTCTTTATCAGCATCTAAAATGGCAACTAAGGATACTTCAGGAAGATCTAGTCCCTCTCTTAATAAATTAACTCCTACCAAAACATCATATTCGCCCATTCTGAGGTCTTGAATAATTTCAATTCTTTCAATTGAATGGATTTCGGAATGCAAATATCGAACTCTTATTTTATTTTCAGATAAAAAATCAGTTAGATCTTCAGCCATTCTCTTGGTAAGTGTTGTCACTAGCACTCGTTGATTCTTCTCAGCTCTAATTCTTATTTCAGATAAAAGATCTTCTATTTGGCCCTCACTAGGTCTTACATCAATTACAGGATCTAATACCCCAGTTGGTCTTATAACTTGCTCAATAAATTCACCATCACATTGATCTAATTCCCATTGACCCGGAGTTGCACTTATAAATAATGTCTGTTTTGATTTTTCCCAAAACTCTTCACATTTTAAAGGTCTATTATCTGCAGCACTTGGCAATCTAAAACCATGATCTATTAAAACTTTTTTTCTAGATTGATCACCGTTGTACATCGCATGAAGTTGAGGACATGTTACATGACTCTCATCAACTACCAACAACCAATCTTTGGGAAAGTAATCTATTAAGCATTCTGGCGGTGAACCTTCCTCCCTGCCTGATAAATGACGAGCATAATTCTCAACTCCATTACAATAACCAACCTCTTTAAGCATTTCTAAATCATATTTTGTGCGTTGCTCTAGACGTTGAGCCTCTAATAATTTTCCTTCGTATGTAAATTTATCAAGTTGAGTTTTTAATTCACTTCTAATTGCACTTATTGCACTCTCAAGTCTTTCTTTTGGAGTTACAAAATGCTTCGCTGGATAAACGCTAACTTGTTCCAAACTTTCAAGTATTTCTCCTGTAGTAGGGTCAACATATCTAATAGCCTCGACTTCATCACCAAATAACTCAATTCTTATTAATCTATCTTCATAAGCTGGACCGATTTCTAAAACATCACCTTTAATTCTGAATCTACCTCTAGTAATTTCAATATCATTTCTAGTATATTGATTTTCAACCAGAGACCTCAAAGAAGAACGTAGATTTATTGATTTTCCCACTTCAAATTTAACTGCAGCTTTTAAATACTCACTCGGTATACCAAGACCATAAATACAACTTATTGAGGCTACAACAATTACATCTTTTCTTTCAAATAATGAGCGTGTTGCAGAATGCCTAAGCATATCTATTTCTTCATTAATTGAAGCAGTTTTGGCTATGTAAGTATCACTTACAGGTACATAAGCTTCAGGTTGATAATAATCGTAGTAAGAAATGAAGTACTCAACAGCATTTTTTGGAAAAAATTCCCTTAATTCATTACATAGTTGTGCAGCCAACGTTTTGTTATGGGCTAAAACAAGTGCTGGCCTTCCTGTTTGTTGAATTACATTGGCAATGGTAAATGTTTTTCCAGTTCCAGTAGCTCCTAAAAGAGTCTGAAACTGTTTACCATTATTTACGCCTTTAACTAATTTTTTAATAGCTTCTGGTTGATCTCCATTTGGTTCGTAAGGAGCTTGAAGCTTATAGTTGTTCATCAAGCTAGTAGCTAAAGGATGTTGCTATACTAAGAAATTTTTTCTCCAATTATTGAATTTTTCAAAGATTCTTTTAAGCCCCTAACAACCGCAATCATTGATATTAAATCATCTAATTTATTAACCACCGATCCAACACCAACTGCTGAGGCTCCAGAGGATATTGCTAGTGGACAAGTTACTTGGCTTAATCCAGAGGCACTCATGATTGGTATATTCAGAGATTGTTTCTTAAATTCTTGATGAATAGCATAGGTAGATGCAAGAGTTGGTACTGATTTTTCAAAAAAACCTTGAATTCCTGGAGAGTAAGGAGTAGAGCTGGTACCACCTTCTGTTTGAATAATATCAACGCCTTCTTCCACTAGCTTTACAGCAAGATCAACTTGTTTATCAATAGGCATAGTATGAGGAACAGTTACTGATAAAGGAAAATTAGGTAATAAATCCCTCGTCTCTTTTGTAATGTTTAAAACTTTTTTATCTGAAAAATGAATGCCTTTTTCATAAAAAGTATCGTAATTACCTATCTCAATTAATGATGCTCCTGCTTTTACACAATCTTGAAAAGATCGAGGCACTACTGAACTAACACAAACTGGTAGTGTTGAATTCTTAAGTGCTAAATCAACGAGTTCAGGTTTACAAGCAATATCGACAAGATCTGCACCTCCTAATGAAGCAGCCTCAACAATTATTTTCACAGACTGAACATCGAAATTATTCAATCCTGAAATAACTTTGAGTAAGGATTTACTTCTTAACTCTTTTTTGATTTTTTGTGGCAAAAGATTAATCAGACTCATTGACTTAATGAATTTATTACCCGATTGTGACATTGTTTTAGTAAAACAGTGCATTTTTTAAAAAATATTATCTGAGCAACACAAAATGACTGATAAAAAATTAAGTCAGAAAAATTGGTCATCATGGCATCATCAGCTTCATAAGGAGATTCTTGCCAAAAAAATATTAATTCCCAAAGGATCCAATATTTTAATAAGTGTTTCGGGGGGTCAAGACTCAATGGCCTTATTAACCCTAATTAATGACCTAAAAAAACTACATAATTGGTCTATTAGTGTTTGGCATGGTGATCATCAGTGGCACGAAAAATCATCACTATATGCTCTTGAATTAAAAGATTATTGCGAAGATAAAAATATTTCATTCTCTTTTGATCAAGCAAATAAAGAAAGTGTTTCTTCAGAAGAAAAAGCACGAGAATGGAGATATAAAAAATTATGTGAAAGAGCCAAAACATTATTAAATAAAAACCAGGAAAAACATAATATTTATTTGCTAACTGGTCACACGAGTAGTGATAATGCAGAAACATTTATCCTCAATTTATCTAGAGGAAGCAATTTTGCAGGTCTGAGTAATATTGAGAGTAAAAGATTAATAGAAAATCAAATTTATTTAATAAGACCAATATTAATTTTCAGTAGGGATGATACAAAACAATTTTGCGATGAAATGAAGATTCCAGTCTGGGAAGATCCTACAAATTCAGATCTTAAATTAAAAAGAAATTTAGTAAGAAAAAAAATTATTCCTACCTTAGAAGTCATCTATCCTGGTTGTTCTGAAAGGATAAATAATTTTTCCCAAAAAATGAGCAAATACAATAATGAACGTAATGATCTAAGTGAACTAGCGTATTTTTATTGTAAAGATGTTAAAGGTATCGATAGGAATCTCCTAAATGGTATGTGTATTGAAGCGAGGTGCACAATTTTAAATAGATTTTTAAAAGAAATATCTCCAAAGCAATGTAGTTCTAAAAATCTGACAAAATTAGCAACTTCAATTTATGAAAAAAATAAAGGTCAAATTAATCTGCAAGAATTTTTAAAAATTGTTTGGGATAAAAACTATATAAATTTTGAAAAAAGTTAAGATGTTACAGCAGATCTTCTTCTTCTTGTTCTACCTTCAAATGAATCTTCTATAGCAGTCTCAGCTGATGGATTCTGTGATAGTTTTGGACTTTTTTGGTTATTGTGTGGATTATTTGAACTATTAGGATGATTATTATTGTTTGATTTCTTATGAAAATTATTATTACTTCTATTTCTATTAGAGAAATTTTGCTCTTCGGTAATCTTTGGAATATAAGCACGAGTTCCACTTGGAGCAGGTTGAACTAAACACAAAATAAGTGGTTCAACTTGTAATTCTCTTCTCATTCTTCTCGATAAACCATTTTCAATTTCTCTTTGTACACCAATCCAATCTACCTCAAAATTATTAGGCCCAGTTTGTCTGGATAATTGTTTCCATCTATTTTCTAAGACCCAGCTTATTTCTCGTTCTGTCCACATAGACATTTTTCTTGGCTCTGCAGTAGTAACAACTCCTCTCAAATTAACTCTAGGAGGCGCAACCATCTTCCCATCTGTACTAATAGGAGCTAAAACAGTTACTACACCATCCCCAGCTAATTGCTGCCTTTCCTTTAATACTCGAGCATCTACTATCCCATTTCGTGAGTTATCAAGCAGTTCAACACCAGCTTTTACAGGATCACCCTTTTGAATAGAATTAGGTGTTAACTCAACTACATCTCCATTTTCAATAATTAAGATATTGTCCTTTGGAACCCCCATAGTTTGTGCACTCTTCCCATGACAAACAAGCATTCTATGTTCTCCATGAACAGGGACAAAAAACTTAGGTTTTGCGAGTGCCAACATTAATTTTTGATCTTCTTGAAAACCATGACCAGAAACATGAATATTCTCACCCTTTCCATAAACAACCTTTGCTCCGAGTTTCATTAATCTATCAATTGTATTAACAACAGAAATAGTATTACCAGGAATTGGGCTGGCTGAAAATATTACAGTATCAGTAGTCTTAAGCCGAACATGCTGATGTTCACCACGAGAGATTCTGCTTAACGCTGCTAGGGGTTCTCCTTGACTACCCGTCATTAATAATAAGGTCTCCCTATCTGGCAAATCTCTAATTTGCTTGATAGGAACAAACAAATCATCTGGACATTTCATATAACCAATATCTCTTGCCTTAGCAATAACATTTATCATCGATCTACCTAACAAACCGACCTTTCTTCCATGTTTCATGGCCAATTCTAAAATCATTGTCACTCTATGCACAGAACTAGCAAAAGTGGTAAGGATAACTCGTTCTTTTGCCTCTGCGATATGTTTTTCTAAAGAGGGATAGATAGTCTTCTCAGAAGGACAAAAACCTGGAACTTCAGCATTAGTAGAATCACTGAACATGCATAAAACACCCTTCTCTCCGTAATGCACCATTCTTTCAATATCAAATTGCTCTCCATCTACTGGCATATGATCAAACTTAAAATCTCCCGTGAAAATAATTGTGCCAACAGGTGTTGTAACTGCTAAAGAAAAGCTATCGCAAATAGAATGAGTATTTCGAATAAATTCAACAGAAAAATGTTGTCCTACTTTTACAACATCTCTTGGATTTACTGTCTGTATAGTTGTTCTATCAGATACCCCTGCTTCCTCCATTTTTCCTCTAAGCATTGACATTGCCAGTCTTGGGCCATAAATAATGGGAATATTAAAATGCTTTAGATGATGAGAAATACCTCCAATGTGATCTTCATGTCCGTGAGTGACAATCATTCCTTTTATTCTTTTTTGATTTTCTTTTAAAAAAGTTGTATCAGGCATAACAACGTTTACGCCATGCATACCATCAGATGGGAAAGCTAGGCCAGCATCAACAAGCATTAATTCATCACCATATTCAAAGACACAAGTGTTTTTTCCTATTTCATGTAATCCTCCAAGAGGTATTACTCGTAAAGCTGGATTATTAATTTTAGATCTAGATGAATCATGAGTAGATCTATTTACAGTTGAGTTTGTACTTGATTGCATAATTTTGAAATTTATGAAGGCCTGCTTGTAATCAAATAAGGTTTATTTAAATTTAATTATCAAGTTAAATATAATCCCTATTGTAAGGAATTCAGGATAAAAGATAGTTGCTTTTTCATGTCATTGTTTAAAGGTGACAAAGGACTTCTAGGATTACCTACATCCCATCCCGATAGTTCCAAAGCAGCTTTAATTGGGATTGGATTAGTAGTCATAAAGAGTGCTTTGAAAAGAGGCTGAAGTTTTTCATGAATAGCAAGCGCATTGGAAACCTTTCCACTTTGAAAAGAATGAATCATCTCTTTCAATTGCAATCCAACTAAATGACTTGCAACACTTACTACTCCTACAGCACCTACCGATAACATTGGAAGCAACAATGAATCGTCGCCACTATATACAGAGAGTTCGGAGCCACAAATAGCTCTTAATTCTGTTACTTCTTCTATTCTACCGCTTGCAGCTTTAATACTGAGAATATTTGAGAAATCCATAAGTTTCTTCACAGTATCAGGTAATAAATTGCATCCAGTCCTGCCAGGAATGTTGTAGAGCATAAGAGGCAAATCCTTTGCAGATTTAGCAATAGAACTGAAATGTTTATAAAGACCTTCTTGAGGCGGCTTATTATAATAAGGAACAACGACCAAAGCACCGTCAGCACCAGATTCGTAAGCTTTTTTTGTAGCTTCCACAGCTTCGCTTGTACTATTGCTACCAGTGCCAACTATTACTTTACAACTTGCATCCAAAGATCCTTTTACCGCAATAAATAAATCATGCTGTTCCGCCCATGAAAGAGTCGGAGATTCTCCAGTAGTACCGCACAACACAATTCCATCGGAACCGTTCTCAAAAAGATAATTTGAAAGTTTTATAGCTAGTTCATAATCTACATTTCCATTCTCAGTGAATGGAGTAACCATTGCAGTCAATATTCTTCCAAATAGTGGATTATTACACTCAGTTTTGTCTGTAATCATTTTTTTGGAATTAATAACTCAGCTATTTGAACAGCATTCAGAGCTGCTCCTTTTCTTATTTGATCTCCACATAACCATAATTCTAATCCATGAGGATGACTTATATCAGTTCTTAGCCTGCCAACAGCAACATTATCCCTTCCCATAACGTCATTTGGCATAGGAAATCTATTATTTTTGTAATCCTCAATAATTTCAATTCCAGGAGATTTTTTTAATTCTTCAAGAGCATCTTTAGGCTCAACTACGTCGGCAAATTCAATATTGATCGATTCAGAATGTGCTCTCAGAACTGGGACTCGAACACATGTAGCAGAGAGCTTTAAATCAGCAATATTCAATATTTTCCTTGTCTCATTAACCATTTTCATCTCTTCTTCGCAGTAATTATTTGAAAGCATAGGGGAATTATGTAAAAACAAATTAAAAGCAAGGGAGTATGGCAAAACTTCACTTTTTTGAGGATTTCCTTGAAGATATTGTTCTGTTAAAAGTTTTAGTTCCTCCATCGCCAGTTGGCCTGCACCACTGACAGATTGATATGTTGAGACAACCACTCTTTGAATAGTAGAAAGTTTGTTTAATGGAGCTAAAACTAATGTCAACAAAATGGTAGTGCAGTTTGGATTCGCTATTACCCCATCATGATTAAGTACGTCACTAGCATTAACTTCAGGGACTATAAGAGGAACGTTCTTATCTAATCTGAAAGCACTTGAATTATCTATCAGCAAAGCATTTTGATCAATAATTGTAGATAACCACTTTTTTGAAATACTTCCGCCAGCTGAAGCCAAAACTAAATCTAGATTCTTAAATTCTTCCTTAGTTGTTTTTTTTGTAACTAATTCTTCATCTTTCCAAATAACTTTTTTCCCTTCTGACCGCTCTGATGAAAGCAAGACTAATTCTGATATTGGGAAATCACGTTGTTCAAGAATTTTTAGCAATTCAGATCCCACAGCACCTGAAGAACCTAAAACAGCAACTTTTAATGGCCTATTAGGCAAATACGGAGATTGTCTCACACTTTAAAATGATTTTTATAAATAGATTGACTATTTTTTTTACTTTATCAAAAAATTAACTTTCAAGGAAATCACATAATGTGAAATAATTAAGATTCGGTTCATAGTAATAACTTAGAAAAACATGGCTAAAGATGCACTAATAGTCAAAACAACTCCTCTGCCTCAAAGTAGAATTTCATTCGAATTAGAAATACCATCTGAGACATGCAAAACGTGTGTAAATGAAACAATCAGTTCTATCAGTCGTTCGGCTAAAATTCCGGGATTTAGACTTGGTAAGATTCCTAAACAAGTCTTAATCCAGAGAATTGGCATCACACAATTACATGCTTCTGCTCTGGAAAAAATTATTGATAAATCATGGCAAGAAGCGTTAAAAATAAAATCTATAGAGCCACTAAGTGAACCAGAATTGGTAGATGGATTTGAATCTTTACTTGCAAAGTTTAGTCCTGAAAAATCACTTAAGGTTACTCTTCAAACTGATGTTGCCCCAGAATTAAAACTTAAAAAATCCAAAGGACTAAGTGTTGAAATAACAAAGACAAAGTTTGATCCTAAGTCAATAGATGAAGCGCTCGAAAAATCTAGAAATCAGTTTGCAAACATTATTCCAGTTACCAATAGAGCAGCAAAATTTGGAGATATTGCTGTAGTTAGTTTCAAAGGGAAATATAAAGATTCTGGTAAAGAGATTGATGGTGGAACAAGTGAATCAATGGATCTTGAGTTAGAAAAGAACAAAATGATTCCCGGTTTCGTTGAGGGAATCGTAAAGATGAAAATTGGTGATACTAAAACACTTAACCTTCAATTTCCTGATGATTATTCCCATGAGGATTCAAGAGGCAAAGAAGCAATTTTTGAAGTAAATCTTAAGGATCTTAAGGAAAAAGAATTGCCTGAACTTAATGACGATTTTGCAAAACAGTCTGGCAACAAAGAATCATTAAAAGAGTTAAAGAATGATATTGAAAAACAACTTAAAGATAATTTTGAAAAAACTCAAAAAGATATCAAAATTGAAGCTTTATTAGATGCCTTAACAAACGAATTGGTTGCTGAAATTCCAAAATCTATGATTGATGTAGAAGTGAGGAATAATATTGAACAAACCGCTCAAAGATTCGCTCAACAAGGTCTTGATGTTAAATCTACTTTCACTCCGGAATTAGTTAAGTCATTAGCAGAGTCCACAAGGCCTCAAGCTGAAAAAAATGTTCAAAGAAATTTAGCTTTAAAAGCATTAGCTGAAACAGAAAACATAAAAGTTGAGCAAGATGAAATTGATTCAAAAATGAAAGATTATGAAGATGCAATCTCTCAATCTTCAAAACAAATAGATATTAAAAAATTAACAGAAGTAATAACTAACGATTTACTCAAAGAAAAATTAATCATTTGGCTTGAAGAAAATTCTGAAGTAAAAGAAAAAACTACAAAAGCTACAAAAACTGCCTCAAAAACTACAAAAACTACAAAAACTACAAAAACTACAAAAACTCAAAATAAAAAAGAAAAAAAATAATTTATGAAATTTCCTACTAATTAAACAAAAACCCCTTAAATTGTTTATTAGACGAAAACTAATTTGTGAACTCAGAAAAAAAACATTTAATCCAAAGCTCAATAAGTTCTTACGAAAGTAACAATAAAACCATTGCTGCTGTTCCTACTGTTATAGAACAATCAGGTAGAGGAGAAAGAGCTTTTGATATTTATTCGAGACTATTGAGGGAGAGAATAATTTTTTTAGGTACTGGAATTAATGATCAAGTATCTGATTCACTTGTTGCACAATTATTATTTCTTGAAGCGGAAGATCCCGATAAAGACATACAAATATATATCAATTCTCCTGGAGGCTCTGTAACTGCAGGAATGGCAATATACGATACTATGCAACAAATATCCCCTGATGTAGTGACAATATGCTTTGGAGTAGCGGCAAGTATGGGGGCATTTCTACTTTCTGGAGGAGCAAAGGGGAAAAGATTGGCTTTACCTAATTCTAGGATTATGATTCATCAACCTCTGGGAGGTGCACAAGGTCAAGCAGTAGAGATTGAAATACAAGCTAAAGAAATACTTTTTCTCAAGAAAACATTAAATTCGCTGTTAGCAGAACATACTGGTCAACCTTTAGAAAAAATTAATGAAGATACAGAAAGAGATTACTTTTTATCTCCCTCAGAAGCAGTCGAATATGGATTAATTGATAAAGTTATCAAAAAGTGACAAGGGGTTCTGATTTTTTAAGAATAAGATGACGAATCGATATTTATAAGCAATCCTAGTAAATAGGGAATATTTAACACCTTTCACTTTAAAAACTTATTATCGATGGCTAAATTCGACGCCCATCTTAAATGTTCATTTTGCGGTAAATCACAAGACCAAGTAAGAAAGCTTATAGCTGGTCCTGGGGTTTATATCTGTGATGAGTGCATAGATCTTTGTAATGAAATTCTCGATGAAGAACTACTTGATAATCAAGCGAACACAAACAACTCTCCGCAAGTAAAAAAGAAATTACCAACTGATAATCCAAAAAAATCAGTTCCTTTAGAATTAACCTCAATTCCTAAGCCATTAGAAATAAAAAGTTTTCTAGATAATCAAGTTGTTGGACAAGAATCTGCAAAAAAAATATTATCAGTAGCCGTATACAATCACTACAAGCGATTAGCTTGGAAAGTTAAAGAAGATAGTAAAAATAACAATGCAACAGATTCACAAGCAACTAAATTACAAAAATCAAATATTTTACTCATCGGCCCTACTGGAAGTGGAAAAACATTGTTGGCGCAAACTTTAGCAGAGTTTTTAGATGTTCCTTTTGCAGTAGCTGATGCAACGACTTTGACAGAAGCTGGATATGTTGGGGAGGATGTTGAAAACATACTTTTAAGACTTCTGCAGAAATCAGAAATGAATGTAGAACTAGCTCAAAAAGGAATTATTTATATTGATGAAATAGATAAAATTGCGAGAAAAAGCGAGAATCCCTCAATTACTAGAGATGTCTCTGGTGAAGGAGTACAGCAAGCTTTATTAAAAATGCTTGAAGGAACAATTGCTAATGTGCCACCACAAGGCGGAAGAAAACATCCTTATCATGACTGTATCCAAATCGATACGAGTCAAATACTATTTATTTGTGGGGGAGCTTTTATAGGTTTAGAGGATATCGTTCAAAAGCGCATGGGTAAACATTCTATAGGTTTTACCACCAATTCAGATCAAAACAAAGTTGATACAAAAAAAACAGTAGACCCAAGAGATTCCCTGAAAAATTTAGAATTAGATGACTTAGTGAAATATGGCCTAATTCCAGAATTTATTGGAAGAATTCCGGTTTGTGCTGTATTAGATCGTCTTACTAAAGAAACTTTAGAATCTATTTTGACTAAACCAAGAGATGCATTAGTAAAGCAATTCAAAACTTTGCTAAGTATGGATAATGTTGAATTATCATTTGCGCCTGATTCTGTTGAAGCGATAGCAAATGAAGCATACAAAAGAAAAACAGGTGCAAGAGCATTAAGATCAATAATTGAAGAGCTAATGCTAGACATAATGTACACTTTGCCCTCTGAAGAAAATGTAAAAGAATTCACAATTACGAAAAAAATGGTAGATAATTTGTTCTCATCTAAAATTGTTAAACTACCTTCAGGGTCAAAAAGAATCATTAAAGAGTCTGCATAAAATTAGAGTTTAATTTTTTTAAATGAATCCCTAATTTTTTCTAATTAATGAAAAATAAATGCCAAATATACATAAGCCTTTCCATCAAAAATATAGACCAAACAACTTAGACGAACTGGTTGGGCAAAAATTTATATCCATTACACTCAAACAAGCTCTATTAACAAAAAAAATTGCTCCTGCATATCTTTTTAATGGTCCAAGAGGCACTGGAAAAACATCAAGTGCAAGAATATTTGCAAAATCTCTAAATTGCCAGGCATTCGACCAACCTACGATAACTCCTTGTTGTAAATGTGACTTATGTAGACAAATTACAGATGGGAGCGCTCTAGATATTATCGAGATTGATGCAGCATCAAATACAGGAGTAGAAAATATAAGAGAAATTATAGAAAGAGCGAGATTTGCACCTACTCAAGCGAGATGGAAAGTCTATGTAATTGATGAATGTCATATGCTTTCAACGGCAGCTTCAAATGCTTTACTAAAAACTATTGAAGAACCGCCCTCAAGAGTTGTATTTATACTTGCGACGACAAATCCTGAGAGAGTATTAAATACAATAAAAAGTAGATGCCAAAAGTTTGATTTTAGAAGAATAAGCCCTAGTGATATTTTTCAACATTTATCAGAAATCGCCGAAAAAGAATCCATTAAGTACGAAGTTCAGGCGTTAAAAATGATTGCAAAAAGGTCTAATGGAGGCATGAGAGATGCACAAAGCCTCCTTGAACAATTGAATCTTTTACCAGAAGGGATAACAATAAATAATATCCAAAACCTCCTAGGAGAAGTATCAGAAAGTGAATTAACAAATCTGATTAAATCATTGGTTGAGAATAATCCAGAGTCATTAATTGACACTTGCAACAAATTATATGATGCCGGAAACGAACCTCTTCAAATAATTATCGGATTATTGAATATAACAAGAGATCTACTATTACACACTACTAATAACAAATATTCAGATCTTTATTATACCTCTGATGAATTTCGAGATGAGTTAGATAAAACCTCAAAAACAATAAATAAATCTAAAATAATAAATTGGCATAATAATCTGAGAAATATTGAATATCAAATCAAATCAAGTGATAATCCAAGGCTTTGGCTTGAAATATATTTAACTGGTCTTCTGGATAGTCAAGAGATAAATAGTTTTGAAAATAAACAAGAAAGTAAAAATAATACGACTAAGGAGAAGCATGAAAGTAGAAAAAACATTCCAATTAATAAAGAAAATATTTCACATGAGATTCCAAAACCAAGTATCCAAAAAGAGATAATTCACAAGGAATTGATCGAAAAAAAAGACGAAAAATTAGAAAAATTTGAAGTTCTTGAAAAAGAAAGTATTGAAAATATTTCTGAAAATAACCAAAATAATCCTCCATCAAATTTAAAAGATAAATGGGAATTAATTCTTTCTAAAGTAGAGTTACCATCAACAAGAATGTTACTTTCACAACAAGCCGAACTTGAAAGTTTTGATTCGGAGAAAATCACAATTGCATTATCTCCAAACTGGGAAAGTATGATAAAAAGCAGAAAAGTTATAATTGAAGATACTGTAAAAAAGATATTTGGAGATGGAGTAATACTTAATTTTTCAACTAAACAAGTAAATAAAAGTAACCCAACAAACACACCAGAAATAACCCAAAATGGAGTAAATAATTTCCGACCAATAAAAAAAATAGAATCAAAAACTAATTCGACAACAAAAATTTCTAACGAGGAAACTTATGATGATAGTTCAAAAAACTTAGCAAATTTTTTTAATGGAGAAATTATAGACCTTGATGAATAGATTAAACTCCAGTATGAAGAGTCTTTCGCCAGAGTATCTTTTTGGGAAAAATAGACATCTTTATAGTTACCCAAGGGATTACTAAAAACCAATGTGATAAATAAAAAACTGATACAAATACCATCAAAAAATTACCTTTTTGCAATACAGGCACTTCACTTTTACAAGAAGAACCGTACCAAAAAGCAATTCCAGATAACATAAAAGCTGTAAATGAAATAGGCCAGTAAATTGGTGAATCTAAAAAAGCAATACTGAAAACTAAATCAAAAATAGAAATGATTGGTAATGCATATTGCAAGATGAAAAAGTAAGTTAAATCAAATTTCTGCAAATAATCAATTTTATTTGTAAATAATTGATCTCCATAATCGAAGAATCTTTGCAACCCCCCCTCTGCCCATCTTTGCCTTTGCGCTAATAAAGCACTTAAATTCTCAACTGCCTCCTCCATTACTGGAGGATCCCATAAGATTCCAATTCTAGATTTTGATAATAATAATCTTAAACTCAAATCAAGATCATCTGTAACCGTATCTTCATTAAAAGAACCACATGCTAATAATGTTTCTTTCTTAATTAATTGACCATTTCCCCTTAATTCGGAAACTCCAGCAACTGATAATCTTCCATATTGAAAGATTGCATCCATAGCCATCTCCATTGACTGACAGGAAGTTAAAAAATTCTTACTTACATTTGTTACTGATTTTCTAAGTTGAACTGCAGACCAATTACCCTCTTCTACAAAACTAAATAACCTTATCAAAGAATCTTGTTTTAATTCAGCATCAGCATCCAAAACTAATAACCATTCACCATGGGTAAATTTCAAGGCATAATTCAAAGCTCCTGACTTTCCTCCTCCTGCATTTGGAGAACGACTTATAACTTTTAGCTTGTCATATTGTCTAGATAATCGATCTAAAATTAAAGGCGTCTTATCAGAACTACCATCATCGATTATGTAAATATTTAATTTATTTGTTGGATAATCTAAACTAAATAATCTTTCAACTAATCTTGCTATTACATTCTCTTCATCTCTAGCTGCGACTAAAATATCAAGCACAGGTAACTCTTTATTGCTAATTCTTCTGCTTACAGTATTTAAAACGTTGTTCCTTTTGAAATTTCTAGAAATAACTATTAAACCGTAAAAAACAATCACAAAAGAAAGAGTCAATATTATGTAAAAGAAATTTTCGATATTGTTAGCATGAGGAATAAAAGATACTAAAAAACAAGTACTAAGAAATATAAACGACTTCAATCTTCGATTTTTATAAAAACCCTTACTCATAAAAGTAAATTTTAATTACCTAACTTTTAATGAGACAATATCTCAAATTTTTTCAGTTTTGCATCCCGATAGTAATGATTCAATATTTGTTCATAAGAGAATCCTAATTTAGCCATTTCAATTGCTCCGGACTGAGATAAACCTACACCATGACCGAAGCCTCCTCCTCTAAAAAGCCATAAATCATCATTTAATTTATTAATAGTAAACAAATTACTAGGTATAAAATTTAATACCCGTCGAATATCATCTTTAATAAGAACAATAGATTTATTACCTTTGTCCGTTTGTATTTCCAATTTTGTCACTCTGCCACTAGACCCGCGCTCTATAGATTTTAAATCCAAAACGTCTTCATTAATATTTATAAGTTTGTTTTTAATTAACTTTTCTTTAATTTCAAGACTAGAAATTTTCTTATTCCATCGAAAAAGTGAATGCTTACTTCCATAAAACTGTTTTTTATCAAAATCTAAAAAATTAGATAAATCAGATTCATTTGTAATTGGGAGTTTAAAATTTTTTCTTAATGATTTAGAACCATCAATGATTGAATTTAAATAAGAATAATCATGAATTTTCCAAGACTCACCTGCAGTAGCAGATACTCCACCATTAGAACCATGGTAAAAAGCATTTATTGGTTGATTTCTATAAGTGAGAATTAAATTTGAAGTTGCGTCTATAGCGTTTTGCACTTTTTTATATGTAATTTTAGGAGGCTTATAAACTTGACATTGAGTGGTGATACATAAATGATATTGATCCATATTAAATCTATCAGAATTAAAAATTCCCCAAGTTCTTGCAATGACTGCTTGTGCCTTTAGTGCTTCTAAAGGAGAATTAGGCCCAATTTCGTATGGCAAAACACCTGCCAAATAATCATCAAACTCAATTTTTTGAACTAATGTCCAAGTTCCATATAAATCTTTTAATAAATAAAAATTTTTGCCAAAATTAACACCATTTATTTTTATGTTCTCTTGAGCATAAATATATATAGGACCTTCAAGTTTCAAACCACTGTAGTCATTTCTAAGAACAGGAGTAATTTGAAAATTTTTTATTTTTTTGAAAATCTTATTTTTTAATTCAAACTCTGGCAGATCATCTTGAAATGGAATCCATACTTCCCAATTTTTAGGGTAGGCAACAGTCGTCTCAAATCCTTTATCTCTTAGTTTCTCTGATTGTTTTTTTGCCGATTCATAGCTAGCAAAAGGACCAAAAACAATTCTTTCAATTGTTTTTGGATTTTTGACAGGAATATTCACCAAGGTAATATTTATCTGTTTTGATTTATGTTTAATACCGTTGGACGATATCAAGTTTAAAAAACCTTTATTAGTAGTAAAGTTAATATTCTTTTTCTCCGAAAAACTATCATTCTCTCCGCCTAAATATTGCTTTAAACCAATTAAGAATTTTCCTTTTTTAATTTCATTATGGAGTTCAACTTTTAGCAATTCTTCTCCTTTTGCATTTGAAATAAATTTAGTGTTTATTAAAAGAGTAATACAGCCTAAAAATAAGTTTAAAAAGGCAAATTTAAGTTTCATAAATTAGAACTTTCCATATCAATTAAAAACTTTAATTTGCGCCAATGCATATAAAGGTTTAGATTATCCTAATTAAACACATTTGACTTAAATGTCTAAACTAAAAACTCGTAAATCAGCTGCCAAAAGATTTAAAGCTACTGCGACGGGTAAATTCATGAGAAGAAGAGCTTTCCATAATCATTTACTTGATCATAAAAGCTCAAAATTAAAAAGACATCTATCAACAAAAGCCGTAGTTGATGAAAGAGATGCTGATAATGTAAAATTAATGATTCCATACGCATAAATCTTTACCAATTTTTATTAGATATTCATGGCACGGGTAAAAAGAGGCAACATAGCCAGAAAAAGAAGAAACAAAATCTTAAATCTTGCAAAAGGTTTTAGAGGCGGCAACAAAAATCTTTTCAGAACCGCAAACCAAAGAGTGATGAAAGCTCTTTGTAATGCTTATAGGGATAGAAGAAGAAGAAAAAGAGATTTTAGAAGACTTTGGATCTCTAGAATTAACGCATCTGCGAGGATAAATGGAACAAACTATAACAAGTTAATAAATGGCATGAAAAATTCAGAAATTATCATTAACAGAAAAATGCTTGCTCAATTAGCCTTAAGTGATCCTAAGTGTTTTGAAAAAATTGTTTCTTCCGTTAGTAAGTAGAAAAAAAGAATATAATTTAGAAAAGTAAATATAAATAATGGAAATATCTTCCTTTCAATCTTATTTAATAATTCTTTTTGTTGTATTAATAATAATTTCTATTTTTGTATTCAGACAATTTCTAAAAACAAGAAGTGAAGAACTAAATTTAGTAAAATTCGAGCAGAAAGGTTTAGATTCTCTCACTCAAGCTACAGAATTATATGAATTTGGGTCTATTCAGATAAAAAAAAGATTATATTCTGAAGCTACTAAAACTTTTTTAAAAGCAATTGAAAATTATGAAAATGAACCTGATGAAGCCAAAGCGATAATAAATAATGCTTTAGGGTTTTCTTATGCTGCTCAAAATGAATTTAAGAAAGCAATTAAACACTATAACTCTGCAATAAAATCACTTCCAGAATATCCTATAGCCCTAAATAACCTTGCATCAGCACAACAGCGTTTACTTGAGTACGACTTGGCATATGAAACTTATCAAAAGGTTTTGGTGTTAGATCCAAAAAACAAAACAGCAATTAAGAAAAGTAAGGAGTTAGAAAAAAGAAACAATTATAAACCGTATAAAGGTATTAAAGATAAGGGATTCTAAATATGGAAAATTATTCTTCTTTACTAATTGGTGGAAAACAATTTTCCAGTAGATTAATGGTTGGTACTGGCAAATACAAATCTACTCAAGATATGGTGGAAAGTTTGTCAAATTCTGAAACGGAAATTATAACCGTCGCTGTTAGAAGAATTAAAAATGATCAAAACGGAGAAAATTTACTCGAAAAGATCAACTGGGAAAAATACTGGATGCTTCCTAATACAGCTGGTTGTGTTAATTCGGATGAAGCAGTCAGAATAGCAATTTTAGGTAGAGAACTTGCAAAATTATCTGGTCAAGAAGAAAATAATTTTGTGAAATTAGAAGTTATTCCTGACAAAAAGTATTTACTACCAGATCCAATAGAAACTCTTAAAGCAGCCGAAATTTTAATAAAAAAGGGTTTCGCTGTACTACCTTATATCAATGCAGATCCTATTCTTGCAAAAAGACTAGAAGAAATAGGTTGTGCAACTGTAATGCCATTGGGCTCGCCCATAGGCTCCGGGCAAGGTTTGTTAAATTTATCAAATATAAGGATTATTATTGAGAATGCAAAAGTGCCAGTAATAATTGACGCAGGAATTGGGGTCCCTAGTGAAGCTTCTCAAGCTATGGAAATTGGAGCTGATGGTGTCTTAATCAATAGTGCAATAGCACAAGCTGCAAATCCTCCTCTAATGGCTCAAGCGATAAATTATAGTGTGAAAGCTGGCAGGCAAGCTTTTATGGCAGGAAGAATTAAAAAACAAGACTTTGCAGTAGCAAGTTCGCCGGAAAAAAACATATCTATCTAATTCTCTAAATTTAGAAAAGTTTAAAAAGAAAGTAAAAATTTATTATTTGCTTTTATTTATCGTAATTAAGAAAGAAGATTTGAAACTATTTACAATGTTTTTTCGCAAAGTGGAAGCACACTGTAGTAATTTAATAAATATATTATGAATCTTTTAATTCTGGAGTTCTGAGTGAAAGTTATTGTTCTAGGTGGTGATGGATTTTGCGGTTGGCCTTGTGCGGTGAATTTAGCAGAGCAAAATCATGATGTTATTATTGTCGACAATTTAAGTCGCAGAAAAATTGATATTGATCTAGAGGTAGAATCTTTAACTCCAATTGCTTCGATAACAGAACGACTTTCTGCATGGGAAGAGATTGGAGGTAAGCCTATGAGATTTCTTAATATGGATATCTCTAAACAATATCAAAAATTGCTCAATTTACTAATTGATGAAAAACCAGATTCCGTGATCCATTTTGCAGAACAAAGAGCAGCACCTTACTCGATGAAATCTAGTTTCACCAAAAGATATACAGTAGATAATAATGTTAATGGCACCCATAACCTTCTTGCTGCAATAGTAGAGAGTAATTTAGATATTCATGTTGTTCACTTAGGAACAATGGGAGTCTATGGATATGGATCACATAGAGGTGCAACAATTCCAGAAGGTTATCTAAAAGTTGAAGTTCCACAACCAGATGGAAGCCGATTTGAAGAAGAAATATTACACCCCGCAAGTCCAGGTAGTGTTTACCATATGACTAAAACCTTAGATCAATTATTATTTCTTTACTACAACAAAAATGATCTTGTAAGGATTACTGATTTACATCAAGGAATTGTTTGGGGAACAAATACAGCAGCAACTTTAAAAGATCCTAGATTGACAAACCGATTTGACTATGACGGAGATTATGGAACTGTTTTAAACAGATTTCTAATGCAAGCTGCAATTGGATATCCATTAAGTGTACATGGGACAGGCGGGCAAACAAGAGCATTTATACATATAAAAGACTCTGTAAAATGCGTACAACTTGCTCTTGAAAATCCCCCAAAATCTGGCGAGAGAGTCAAAATCTTTAATCAAATGACTGAGAGTCATCAAGTTGGAGAACTGGCTAAAAAAGTTGCTTCTCTAACAGGAGCTGATATTAATTATTTACCAAATCCAAGAAATGAAGCGGTAGAAAATGATCTAATTGTTGATAATAAATGTTTTATAGAATTAGGTTTAAACCCAACGACTCTTGATAATGGCTTATTAGAAGAAGTTGTTGAAGTTGCAAAAAAATACTCCAATAGATGTGATCTTAAGCGCATACCTTGTGTTTCATCCTGGACTAAAAAACAAGCTGAGGCAATAAAGACAAATTAAAATTTCTAAAATAGTTACCTTAAGAAAGTGAAAATTGCATTGTTTACTGAAACTTTTTTACCTAAAGTTGATGGCATAGTCACAAGACTGACTAAAACGATTGAATTTTTAATAAAAAATGGTGATGAAGTTATAATTTTTTGTCCAGAAGGGTGTCCAGGATCATATATGGGTGCAACTGTAGTTGGAGTTGCTGCAATGCCATTACCCTTATACCCAGAGCTGAAGCTTGGTTTACCAGGTCCTGCAGTTTCAGATAAATTAGAAAAATTTAACCCAGATTTGATACATGTCGTTAATCCAGCTGTACTTGGCTTAGGTGGCATATGGTTGGCGAAAACTAATAATATTCCTTTAATTGCCAGTTACCATACTCATCTCCCAAAATATCTAGAACATTACGGTATGGGTATGTTAGAGCCACTTTTGTGGGAGTTACTTAAAGCAGCACATAATCAAGCCTTGTTAAATTTATGTACTTCCACCGCTATGGTAAATGAGTTAAAAGATAAAGGTATTCAAAGGACTGCTCTATGGCAAAGGGGAGTAGATACTTTCAGTTTCAGACCAGATTTGAGAAGTGAGAAAATGAGAAAAAAATTATTTGGGGAATATAATGACGCTAATTACTTATTGATTTATGTAGGAAGATTATCAGCAGAAAAACAAATTGAGAGAATTAAACCAGTCTTAGAAAGTATTCCTAATGCTTGCCTAGCACTTGTAGGTGACGGACCATATAGAAACCAGCTTGAAAAAATCTTTGAAAATACAAAGACTAATTTCATAGGATACTTATCTGGTGATGAACTTGCTAGCGCCTATGCCTCTGGAGATATATTTTTATTTCCATCTAGTACAGAAACACTTGGATTAGTTTTACTAGAAGCAATGGCAGCAGGATGTCCAGTTATCGGAGCCAACAAGGGTGGAATTCCAGATATTATTAGCGATGGGATTAATGGTTGTTTATATGATCCTGATGAAAAAGATAATGGGGAACAAAGTTTGATTGAAGCGACAAAAAAAATTCTAGAGAATGAAGATAAAAGAGAGGTTATGAGAAAAGAGGCACGAAACGAAGCAGAAAAATGGGATTGGAATCAAGCAACACTACAACTGCAAAATTATTATGCAGATACTCTCAAAGAATTAGATTAAAATTAATCTTAATTATGCTACGTGTGGAGGAGTGGGATTATTATACGAACTTAAAGGAAGTATTAAAGTAGCGATATTTTGATTCTTTTCAGGCCTTTTTTTCTTTGAAAATTTTTTACCAAAGGGTACTCTAATAACATTTGTTCCCTCAATAGAACAAATGTTTGAGTTATCTCCTGAAAAATTATTGACAAAATTTGGTAAATCTACGTTTTTAACTGGCAGGTGCTTAACATTACCAGATTTAAAATCTTTAGTCATAGCTTCAAATACCCCAAAAAATTTGATGCTTGAATATTTTAATAAAAAAATTTAAAAAAATTCTATAAGAAAATATTAAATTTTTATTCTTACTGATAATAACTTAGTAAATATAAGGACGCTAGTCCTTTATGCACATTTTTTTTCTTCGAAAGTCTCGCCTTGATTTACATTGCAAGAACAAATTAAATTACGATCGCCATATGCATTGTTGATCCTAGAAACTGAAGACCAAAACTTAATAGAAGTTGGAGTTTTATAAGGAAAAGAAGCTTTTTCTTTTGAATAAGGATAATGCCAATTATCAGCAATTAACTCTTTCAGCGTATGGGGAGAGTTACTTATTACATTATTATTCTTTAATGCAACATTTTTTTCTATTTCGCTGATTTCTTCTCCAATCAATAGCATAGCTTCGCAAAATCTATCCAATTCAACCAAACTCTCACTTTCAGTAGGCTCTATCATTATCGTCTCTGGAACAGGCCAACTTATAGTTGGGGCATGAAAACTATAATCTATTAATCGTTTAGCTAAATCATTTACACTCAAACCAGTTTTGGATTTTAAATCCCTAAAATCTAAAATACATTCATGTGCGACAAAATTATTTTTTCCTTTATAAAGAATCTTGAATTTATGCTTTAAAGAATGCGCAATATAATTTGCAGATAAAATTGCATGCGCAGTTGCTTTTCTTAAACCACTAAGACCAGCCATTTTTATGTACATCCAACTTATTGGAAGAATACTCGCACTCCCATGCTTGGCAGAAGATACGTAATTGGAACTATTAGATAAATTATTATCCATTAAAGAATGAGTAGGAAGAAATGCGCTCAAAGTTTCTGATGCAGCAACTGGACCTACTCCTGGACCACCACCACCATGTGGAATGCAGAATGTTTTATGTAAATTCAAATGACAAACATCAATACCATAATTCCCCGGTTTACATAATCCAACCTGAGCGTTCAAATTTGCTCCATCTAAATAGACAAATCCTCCCACAGAGTGAATTAAATCACATATCTTTCTGATTTGTAATTCAAAAACTCCATGAGTAGAGGGATAAGTCAACATAAGAGCCCCTATTTGGTTATTAAATTTCTTGACCTTGATTGACAAATCTTCAAAATCAATATTTCCTTCGTCATCACATTCAACAGTTAAAACTTCAAAACCTGCCATAACTGCACTAGCAGGATTTGTCCCATGGGCACTTTTTGGAATTAAACATTTTTTTCTTAACAGTTCACCTTTTGATTCAAAATAAGAATTTATTGCCAATAAACCTGCAAACTCGCCTTGCGAGCCTGCATTTGGTTGAAAAGAAACTGATTTTAAACCAACAATCTCACTTATCCACTTTTCTAGGTCAGATATAATTTTTGAATAGCCTTTAGTTTGATCTCGTGGGGAAAAAGGATGAATAGAAGATAAATTAGCCCAAGAGACTGGATTTAACTCTGCTGCAGAATTTAACTTCATGGTACAGCTTCCCAATGGCATCATCCCATCTACCAAAGAAAAATCTTTTTCTGCAAGTCGGAATATATATCTCATTAATTCAGTTTCACTTTGGTAATTTGTGAATATATCTTGCTGCATCCATGCACTGGATCTCAAAGCTAAACTTTCAAGATGAAATTCTTTATCAAATTTTATTTGCTCTAAATCTTCTTCTTTTTCTATGAGGTTTGCTATGAAAGTCAAAATATCTTTTATTTCTTTTTCATTACTAAGCTCATCTAAAGAGATCCCAAAGCCAGTTGAATTTTCAATAGTTGATCCCAACGGCAAAATTCTTAAGTTATAGCCATTTTTTAGAGCTTCATTATGGATCCTCTGGGAGTGCTCAGAATAAACATCAACACTATCAAATCTAATCCCATCAGGAATATCAAAACCCAAAGTAGCTAAACTTGATTCTAAATTTATTCTCAACTCAACTAATCTCTTAGCAATTTGGGTTAATCCAAAGGGTCCATGATAAATAGCATAAAAAGAAGAAATTATGGCTAACAAAGATTGAGCAGTGCAAATATTACTAGTGGCTTTTTCCCTTCGAATATGTTGCTCTCTTGTTTGCAATGCTAGTCTTAGAGACTTTTCTCCATTTTTAGATAGAGTTTGCCCAACAATTCTTCCGGGTATCAGCCTTTTATATTTTTCACTACAAGCAAAATATGCTGCATGGGGGCCACCAAAACCCAATGGAACTCCAAATCTTTGCATACTTCCCACTGCTACATCGACACCAAATTCAGAAATTGGTTTAATCAAAACTTGTGCTAGTGGATCAATACATGCCGTAACAATAATTTCTGATCTATGTGCTTGGGATATTAAGAATGTGGGATCATATAATTCTCCATTTTTACCAGGTAATTGCAACAACATTCCAAAAACATCATCATGATTAGGAAGGTTACTTTGAGTAAAGCGTTTTAAGGATATTCCCAAAGGTTTTGCTCTGGTTTGTAGAACATTAAAAGTATGATCAAAAACATTTGATTCCACTAAGTACACTTTTGAAGATTTATTTTTTCTTGCAGCAAAACTCATGGCCATAGCTTCTGCAGCAGCAGTACCCTCATCCAACAAAGATGCATTGGCGACAGGGAATCCTGTTAGTTCACAAACTATAGTCTGAAAATTAAATAGAGCTTCTAATCTTCCTTGTGCAATTTCTGCTTGATATGGAGTATAAGACGTGTACCACCTTGGATTTTCAAGAACATGTCTTTGGATTACTTTAGGCATATGATTGTCATAATAACCAAGGCCTATAAGTGATCTCATTTTAGTATTTTTATTCGCAATCTCTTCTAATTCATTTAAAGCCTCAATTTCTGAACAACCTTTGGGCAATATTTCTGAAGATTTATCTTTAAGCTGAATATCTTCAGGAATAACTTGATTTATAAATTGATCAATATTGTTAAAACCAAGCTTATTCAGCATGATTCTTTCATCATCATCACCTAACCCAAGATGCCTATCTATAAAAAAATCAGACCCAAATTTGGATGTCATATTAAGATATTTTTCTTTAAAATAGCTCTTTTTAAAAAGTTTGCCTTATTTTGGTACAACCTTTGATTGATATTCCTCAGAAGTCATCAAATCAACAATCGATGCTTTTGATTCTGGTTTCAAAATGACTAACCAGCCGTCTCCAATCGGATCATTCTGTAAAAGCTCAGGGTTCTCAATAACACTTTCATTTACAGATACTATTTCTCCTGAAAAAGGCAGATAGACTTCCTCTACGGCCTTAACTGATTCTATTGTTCCAAAAGTCTCGCCTTTCTCTAAAGTCGCCCCTTCATCAGCTAATTCAACAAAAACAATATCTCCTAATTGATCTATAGCGAATTCACTAACTCCAATTTTTAATAATCCATTTTCTTCCAAGACATATTCATGAGTATCAGCATAGTTGAGGTTGTCTGGAAACTTGTAAGACATGATTAAGTAGATAAAGGAAGTAGAGAATCCTTTGAAATTAATTTTTCCTCTAATAGTTCAGATAATAATCGAATTAATGCAATTTTGATGTGAGCTATGTGAGAACCACCTTGAACAAAAATATTATAAGGATCTCTTAGAGGGGCATCAGCAGAAAATTCACTTGTACTACCTTCAATAAAAGTACCGCCTGCCATTAATAATTTTGAATCATATCCATCCATTGATGATGGAACAACATTCAGAAAAGAATCTACTGGTGAAGAATTTTGAAAAGATTGACAAACTTTTTGTACCAAATCAGGATTATTCAATCTTACTGACTGAATAAGATCAGATCTATAAGTTGCTGGCTCTGGTAAAACCTTAAATCCCAAATTTTTAAAGACTGCTGCAACCATATCAGCACCTTTTAGTGATTCGTGAACAATTTGTGGTGCTAAAAACAAACCCTGCAAAATTAATCTTCCTAGTCCAAAATTTATTCCTGCAGAAGAACCAATGCCTGGTGAGGTTAATCTAGAACATGCCATCTCAACCAACTCTGCATCTCCTGCAACGTACCCACCAGTTGGAACGATTGTTCCTCCCAAATTTTTAATCAATGATCCTGCAATTATATTTGCTCCTTTAGAAATTGGTTCACTATCTTCAACAAGCTCCCCATAACAGTTATCAACAAAACATATACAATTAGGATCAAGGGAATGAATAAGACTACAAATTTTCTCTATTTGATGATTCGTAAGAGACTTTCTCCAACTATATCCACAACTTTTTTGTATGAATACTAATTTGCATGTATTTTCTTCAAAAGAATGAACAATTTGTTCTTCAAAAGAATCAAAATTCTCGCAGATATTTATTTGCTTATATTCAATATCAAAATCTTTAAGTGAGCCTTTTCCTCCTCCCCTTATTCCTATGACTTCTTCTAACGTGTCATATGGTTGTCCTGTAAGAGATAACATTACATCTCCAGGTCGAAGTATTCCAAATAAGACAGAACTTATTGCATGCGTTCCACTTACAAATTGCATCCTCACAGCAGCCTTTTCAGCAAGAAACAATCTTGCAAAAACCGCATCAATTTTTTCTCTAGATATATCATCATGACCACTACCAGAAGATTGATTGAAATGACTAGTAGAAACTTTTTCTTCCTTAAAAATTGTCAAAATATTTTCTAATTTCTGGAAAACCTGATTAGACCTTTCTTGGAAAACCTTACTTAAACTCTCTTCAACAGAAAGAACAGCGTTTTCAGCCAGTTTTAAATTATTGTCAAGAGTCATTTACTATGAAAATTCATGTTATTTTTCAGAAGCTAAATTTCTTAATTCTGCGAGGAAAGCATTAGGTCCTCTACCCTGAAAATAAGAAAGTTTTTTTGAAGCCTCATATAAATCAAGAAGTTCTCCATCTAATTCTTCTGCCGTATAATCTCTTATTCCTGCAATTACCTCAGCAAAACGTTCTCTACGGGCAGATTTATTGACAGCATAGGCCTCCATTACCTGCATTTTACATGATCTCCAAGCCTTATTCTGACAAAAATGGACTGAAA
The DNA here is from genome assembly GCA_003281605.1 of Prochlorococcus sp. AG-347-I06. Taxonomy (GTDB): domain Bacteria; phylum Cyanobacteriota; class Cyanobacteriia; order PCC-6307; family Cyanobiaceae; genus Prochlorococcus_A. The sequence goes on from QCBM01000002.1 coordinate 288,607, forward strand.
GAGCATCACTTAAAGCAGAAGCTTCTTCATCTTCTATGTACCAGTCAAAGGATGAAGGTAAAGGTTTTAATCCTGAAAAAATCTCGAATAACTCCCCGGCCGACAATGGATCACCAGAATCATTTTTTAGGGGTAATGCAGACTCTTCCAAAGATTTCCATAACTCTGGGTAATCACTTTCAAAACGATCCCTGATTTTTTCAATGCCTTGATCAAGAATCTTATTAACTTGAGCTAAAGCAAGAAAAACTTCAGGGCCTGGCGAAGATAACTTCCCATTTCTAAGATTAGAAATTTGCGAATTATGAACTTTACCTAAATCAAGAACTTCTGAAAGTAATGGCAACACTCTGTGAGACCAACCATTTCTTTCATGCCAGAGGTGTATCAAATGAGCCATAGCCCTTCGACCTCTTGATAATTTATCGCGATATCCGAGACTCACAGATAATCAATCTTATCAATAGTATAGTATGATAATATTACATATCGGTAATTTTGAAAATAGTATTTCAATATCATGAATTCATTAATTTTCCAAGAAACAGCAAAATTAAAAAAACCTGTTCCAACTGAAAAAGTTATAGAACTCTCAGAAAAATTACTAGAACCTTCCAGTCATTCAAAAAAATATCCTCCAAGACTACATAAAACGTGGGGAACAATAGTTTTTATGGTTGCAATACATATTCTTTCCCTTTTAGCTCTACAACCAAAATTTTGGAGTCTCCCTGCAGTCACTTCATTATTATTTTTTTACTGGGTAACTGCTTGTTTAGGAGTCACCCTTGGATATCACAGATTGTTATCACACAGATCGTTCGTTGTACCAAGATGGTTAGAAAGATTTTTTGCTACCTGTGGAGCTATAAGTTGCCAGCATGGACCAATAGATTGGGTAGGTTTACATAGGCATCACCACTCTTTTTCAGATACTGAAGTAGATCATCACAATAGTAAAAAAGGGTTTTGGTGGAGTCATATGGGTTGGATGTTTAAAGATGTAGAAGCACTAAAAGCTGTTCCAAAACTAAGTGCAGATTTAATTAAGGATCCATACTATAGATTTTTAAATAAATATTTTTTACTCTTACAAATTCCTATTGGACTTTCTTTGTACGCAATAGGTCAAAAATTAGGAGTTGGAGGATGGGCTCTAGTCCTTTGGGGAATCCCATTGAGGCTTGTGGTTGTTTATCACGTAACTTGGCTAGTAAACTCTGCGACTCATTGTTGGGGTAAAGCACCATTTGAAAGTGGTGATTCATCTAAAAATAATGCGTGGGTTGCTGCATTAACCTTTGGAGAAGGTTGGCATAACAATCATCATGCATTTCCCAATTCTGCAAAACAAGGATTATTTAGAGGTCAGATAGATATAACATGGGAGCATATTAAGATTCTTGCGAAATTTGGTCTTGCAAAAAAAGTAAAGTTACCCTCTAGGTCGTATTATTAACTATATTGTTTAATATTTTTATGGCTAAAAGAGTACAAGTCGCATTAACTGAATCAGTCGCATCACTGGGTAAAGAAGGAGATCTAGTTGAAGTAGCACCTGGATACGCAAGAAATTTTCTATTACCTTATGGAAAGGCAATGAATGTAACACCAGCTGTCCTTAAACAAATTGAAAGGAAGAAAGAAAAAGAAAAAATCGCTGCTGATAAATTAAAGCAAGAAGCTTTAGATTTTCAAACTGCATTATCTACAATAGGTAGGTTCACTATCAAAAAACAGGTTGGAGAAGATGGTGTCCTTTTTGGAACAGTTACCAATGGTGATGTTGCCGAAGCGATAGAAGCGGCTACTAAAAAAGAAATTGATAGAAGAAACATTACTGTTCCTGATATTCATAATTTAGGTTCCTTTACCGCAAAAATAAAATTACATCCAGAAGTAAATGCAGAAGTAAATATTGAAGTAACAAGTTAATCAATTTGTTGCATTATTTTGAAAAGTAGCCAGAGTATATATCTAAGCAATTAAAGATATGGTTTCCGTACCTTTTCCAAATAATGGGCAAAATAAAAATTTTAAAAAGGATTTTAATAGTGAAAATGCTGGATTAGTTCCTCCTCAAAACGTTCAAGCAGAGGAAGCCGTTCTTGGTGGCATACTTCTTGATCCAGACGCGATCGGAAGAATTGCAGATTTAATTAAACCTGAAGCTTTTTATATAAATGCCCATCAAGAGATTTATAGAACAGCATTAATGTTGCATACCCAAGGAAAACCAACTGATTTAACATCAATGAGTGCTTGGTTAGCAGATAATGGATCACTAGAAAAAATTGGAGGGAATAGCAAACTTGTAGAGCTAGTTGAAAATGTTTCCTCTACAGCTTCTATAGAACAAGTTGCTAATTTAATTAACGACAAATTTATGAGAAGGCAACTTATTAGATCTGGAAATGAAGTGGTTCAACTAGGTTTTGATCAAACTCAAGATACTAATGAAGTTCTAGATAAAGCAGAGCAAAAAATATTTGAAATCAGTCAAGAAAAACCTTCAAAAGGTCTGACTCAGGCCGCTGAAATCCTTACAAGTACTTTCAATGAAATAGAGTCAAGATCATTAGGTACTTCAGTAGCTGGAATTCCTGTAAATTTCTATGATCTTGATGCAATGACTCAAGGTTTTCAAAGAAGTGATTTAATAATTGTTGCTGGAAGGCCTTCAATGGGAAAAACTTCAATAGTTCTTAATCTGGCTAAAAATGTTGCACAATCTCAAGATTTACCTGTGTGTGTATTTAGCCTTGAAATGAGTAAAGAACAGTTGACATATAGACTACTCTCTATGGAAGTGGGAATCGAAAGTGGAAGGCTAAGAACAGGAAGATTACAGCAAGATGAATGGCCATTACTCGGAGAAGGTATCAATTCATTAGGTCAATTACCAATATTTATAGATGACAAGCCTAACTTAAGTGTTCTAGAGATGAGATCTCTGTGCAGAAGATTAATAGCTGAACAAAAAAAAGAACTTGGATTAATTGTGATTGATTATCTGCAGTTGATGGAAGGATCAACCCCTGATAATAGAGTGCAAGAACTTTCACGAATAACAAGAGGTCTTAAAAGCATGGCCAGAGAATTAAAAGTACCAGTAGTAGCTTTATCTCAGCTTAGTAGAGGGGTTGAGTCTAGAACAAATAAAAGACCAATGTTAAGTGATCTAAGAGAATCAGGATCTATTGAACAAGACGCAGATTTAGTATTAATGATTTATAGAGATGAATACTATAATCCGGAGACTGAAGATAGAGGAATTACAGAAATTATTGTCACTAAACATAGAAATGGACCCGTAGGAACTGTTAAATTATTATTTGAACCTCAATTTACGAGATTTAGGAATTTAGCTAATTAAATCGCTCCTAAAATGCATGATAATCACTCAACAAATGAATCTTTTGATGTCATCGTTATTGGAGGAGGACATGCAGGATGCGAAGCAGCTATAACAACAGCAAAATTAGGATTTTCTACAGCCTTATTTACAATCAATTTAGATAGGATTGCCTGGCAACCTTGCAACCCTGCAGTTGGCGGGCCGGCAAAAAGTCAGTTGGTACATGAAGTTGATGCATTAGGTGGAATTATTGGTAAATTAGCTGACGAAACAGCTATACAAAAAAGAATATTAAATGCAAGTAGAGGCCCAGCCGTATGGGCATTAAGAGCTCAAACAGATAAAAGAGAATACTCAAAAAAGATGATTGAAATACTACAAAATACAGATAATTTATCTTTAAAAGAAGCAATGATTACTGAACTGGATATTGCAAAAAATGAAGAAATTGGATTGAACTCAAAAAACATCTTAAAAAAAAGAATAAAGGGTGTAAGGACTTTCTTTGGGAGTTATTACTCAGCTAGATCAGTTATCATCACAGCTGGCACGTTCTTAGAAGGAAGAATATGGATAGGAAATAAATCAATGTCAGCTGGTAGGTCGGGCGAACAAGCAGCAAAAGGACTTACTCAAAATTTACACGAAATTGGTATCAAAACAGAACGTTTAAAAACAGGAACTCCAGCAAGAGTTGATAAAAGAAGTATCATTTTTGATGAATTAGATATACAACCAAGTACTGCAGCAGATAAATATTTTTCTTTTGACCCAGATATAAAAAATAATATGCCCCAAGTTAGTTGTCACATCACAAGAACAACTACCGAAACACATCAACTAATTCGAGACAATTTACATTTAACTCCCATTTACGGCGGTTTTATTGATAGTAAGGGGCCAAGATATTGTCCTTCTATTGAAGATAAAATCGTTAAATTTGCTGATAAAGAATCACATCAAATTTTCTTAGAACCAGAAGGAATTAATACTCCTGAAATATATGTGCAAGGATTTTCTACAGGTTTACCAGAAAATATTCAATTAGAACTTTTAAGAACCTTACCTGGATTAAGTGAATGTAAAATGTTGCGTCCAGCATATGCTGTAGAGTATGACTACATACCTGCAACACAGCTCCAAACATCACTCGAAACGAAAGAAATTGAATATTTATTTAGCGCCGGACAAATTAATGGGACTACTGGTTATGAAGAAGCAGCAGCACAGGGGTTAGTTGCAGGAGTCAATGCTACAAGAAAACTAAACAAAAAAGACCCAATAATCTTCACCAGAGAAAGCAGTTATATAGGAACAATGATCAATGATTTAATAACCAAAGATCTCAAAGAACCATACAGAGTTCTCACTAGCAGGAGTGAATATAGGTTGACTCTTAGGGGAGATAATGCAGATAGGCGATTAACTCCATTAGGTTATGAAATAGGGTTAATTGATGAGAAAAGATGGTCGGTCTATAAGGAAAAAATGAAACTCCTTGAAGAAGAGAAATTAAGATTACAAAACACTCGATTAAAAAACACGGATGAAATATCAAAAAAACTAGAATTAGCCACGGGATCAAAAATCAAAGGCTCAATAACTTTGAAAGAACTCTTAAAAAGACCAAACTTTCATTATTCAGATTTAATTAAATATAATTTGACTGAAAAAAACATAGCTTCTTCAATACAAGAAGGTGTTGAAATAGATATTAAATACGAGGGTTATCTTAAAAGACAAAAAAACAACATTGAACAAATAAATCGTCAACGCTGTAAATCTCTGCCTCTAGAAATAAATTATGAAAAGATAGATACATTATCTTTAGAAGCTAGAGAAAATTTGAATAAGATAAAGCCAAAAAATTTTGGTGATGCTTCAAAAATTCCTGGGGTTAGCAAAGCTGATTTAACTGCTTTACTTGTTTGGCTAAAAATAAGAGAGATAAAAAAAGATAAGGCAAATAATTTTGCTAAAAAAAAGTTATCATCTTAAAAGCACTCCGTCAGAGCACTGAACAATAAACTTTTTAACTCTCCAAAAATTTTATGGGAAGAAAAAGCCTCTAATTTTTTAGTGAAGAATTCACTACCAAAAATATCTGGCCCATGGAAATTAATGCTGCTTGGGGATGGAAGTCCAACTAGACATCTTCAGCTTTTAACTAATCAAGAGACGAAAATTAAATTAATTTCAATGCAATTAGATCCTCTATCCACTAAAGAAGGCCCTAAAGAATTGAATCAGTTAAATGGACCTTTAATTAGAAGACAGGTATGGATCAAAAGCAATGATAAAAACCTAGCATGGGCAGAAAGTTGGTGGAATGCAAATCAAGTGAATGAAAATTTAAAAGCCAAAGAAGAGCCAATTTGGAAGAATTTGACGCAAGACAGATCAGAATTATTTAGAGAAGTTGATCGTATTTCACTTGTCAATGCAAAATGGTTAGAAGATCAATTTTGCTTTAAAGGTCCATTCTGGTCAAGAAATTACAGATTTTTTCGAGACAAAAAACCCTTAACAATTATAAGGGAGGTTTTCAATCCAAATTTAGAAACTTTACTGGGATATTCAGGAATTAAAGAATTTACCAAACTATACTCTTCTTCTTCTTGATCTAGGAAGATTTCTTGATTTTGATTGAACTTGTTGGATTGATTGATCTCTCGAAGTATTATTCTCATTTTCTGAAGCTCTTTGCCATCTTTCAACTTTGAAATCCATTTCATCTGGCCAATCTTCATCCTTACTCTCTTTCACATAGGGTAATTTTTTTTGCTCAGTTGTCGGCAAATTTTTTGGTTGCCTTAAAGATATTGCTTCTAAAGGTCTTTTTGAATACTTTGTAGTAGATTCATAAGAATTTGATTTTCTGGAAAATGTCTTAAAATCGCTTTGATCATCATAAAAATTCTCATCATTCCAATCATCATTTTCTTCATCAAAAAATAAATCCACTTTTTTAGATACCCATTTTCCTACTTTTTTAACACTCTTACTTGTTATTCCTTGAAAATCTGAGTTCCTTCTTTTACCTGGCCTAGCACCAGATACTCCATCAACGAATTGTCTTCCGGTTTCAAAAATTTTATCAACTTGTTTATCAACAATATTTCTATCAAAACTATTTCTAAGATTTCTAATTCTCCTTGAATCCATAAATTATTATTCTTTTTAAAATATAAATTACATTAAAAAAATAAATAATTCCAAAGATAGAAACAAAAACACATCTAATTATTTCTAATCAAACAAAATTAAACACTTTTTATTCCATGATCCATTGAAGAAATTTACACAACATTTTTTACAGGCTATATTCTTTATTCTTTTTCTGTAGAAAAATTTCTCACCACAATTTTGACAAGTTCCTATGTATTTTATTTCTCTCCTTTCAATAGGAAATGAGTGCCTTACAGAAATTTGAAAATTCTTCTCTTTCTCATTAATTTCATTCATCTTTTCTAAGAAATTTGGACCATGTATCTCATTTTTTTTTAATATCCTATCTACCCATGCATGAATCATTTCATGACATAAAGTACTGTTTATTTCACTATTAGATAATTTACTCAAAATAGGTTTCGATAAGATAATTTCAGAATCTACAAGACCATTAATTCTTTTTCTTTTATAAAAACCAGCAGTAGTTTTTAATCTATTATCACTCCATCTAACTTTTACTAATGGTTGATTATTAACCGCTAGAGATTTTTCAAAATATTGGCTATTAAATTTATGAAATAAAGGTAAAAGAGGAATTACAGGCATTATGGATTAAAATTAGTATTATTTTGACAAAAAAACCCATCAAAAACGATTTCTTTTCTTAAAGTAATAAAAAACTTAAATCAACATGGATGCAACACTAGTTAAAGATATCGGAATTAAAGCATTATTAGTAGGCGGAGCTGTACTAGTTTCTTTTTGGACTTTTAATGCAGTCAAATTAGTTATAAGCGCCAGAGGAATTAATCCATTAGTGAGAAAGTTTTTTGATCAAATAGCTGCTGGCAGAATTGATGCAGCGTATGGTTTAACTACAAAAACTTATAAAACTCATGTGAAGCGCCAAGACTTTCTTAAATTTTTAGCTAGTTTAAACCTCAATAAATATAGAAATTTAAAATCAGGAAGACCTAGAGTCCAAGAAGATCAAATCATAATAACCTTGAATTTAAAATCAGAAGATAAACAAGATGAGCTCCCATTAGATTTTACTTTCTCAAAAACTGACAATGATTGGAAAATAGACAGAATAGCAAGAGTGAATTAATAATTTCTTGTGAGGCAAAAAGAATTGTTTAAAGAAGAGATAATACATCAACTAGAATTACACCCAAGTAGATTAGATAAAGAGAAAATCATCTCAGAAGCAATGGAAGATGGTTTAGATGATTTTTTTGAGGGCATCCGTATGGCACTTGATCCATTAGTAACTTTTGGTGTAAAAATTGTCCCTGAGAAAGAGACTGAAAAAAGTCAAAATTTTTTATGGGAAGATTTTAGAAAATTAGCTAATAAGCTTATTCAAAGAGAACTTACTGGTCATGCTGCTCGCGATGCAATTCTTTCGGCTATGGAATCTGCAACGAAAGAAGAGTGGAATGGATTTTATAGACGAGTTTTAATTAAAGATCTTAGATGTGGTGTATCTGAAAAAACAATCAACAAGATAGCAAAGAAATTTCCCAAATATGCTATTCCTATTTTTTCTTGTCCATTAGCTCATGACAGTGCAAATCATGAAAAAAAAATGATAGGAAAAAAGCAAATTGAAATCAAATTAGATGGTGTACGCGTCTTAACTATTATTAGACAAAATAAAGTAGAAATGTTTTCTCGTAATGGGAAACAATTCCATAATTTTGGTCATATTATCTCAGAAATAGAAAAAGCCTTAAAAGAGGACCCAGCATCTTATGACTTAGTACTCGATGGTGAAGTGATGAGCGCTAACTTTCAAGATTTAATGAAACAGGTACATAGAAAAGATGGCAAACAAACCAAAGACGCAGTTCTCCACCTATTTGACTTATGTCCCCTTGAAAACTTTCAAAAAGGGAGATGGAACACTAGTCAAACAAAACGAAGTTTATTAGTAAAAGAATGGGTAGCAAAACATTCTATGCTTCTAAAACATATACAAACACTTGAATGGGAAAATGTAGATCTCGACACTATTGAAGGACAAAAAAGATTTGTAGAGCTGAATAAATCTGCTGTGGAAGGTGGGTATGAAGGAGTAATGATTAAAGATCCTGATGCTATGTATGAATGTAAAAGAACTCACAGTTGGTTAAAAGCAAAACCTTTCATTGAAGTCACTTTAAAAGTTGTATCAGTTGAGGAAGGTACAGGTCGCAACAAAGGGAGACTGGGTGCAATCCTGGTAGAAGGAGAAGATGATGGGTATGAATATAGTCTTAGTTGCGGAAGCGGATTTAGTGATATTCAACGTGAAGAATATTGGTCAAAACGTAATCATCTCGTTGGTCAACTTGTGGAAATCAGAGCTGATGCAAAAACCAAGTCAAAGGATGCAGTTGCTTTTAGTCTTAGGTTTCCTAGATTTAAATGTTTTAGAGGATTTAAAGATGGAGAAAAAGTTTAAATTTTAAAAATAATGTTTAACAAAGTAGTCAAAGAAAAATGTGGTTTTTAAATAAAAAAAATAAAAATCTTAGCTATAGAATATAAGAATAATTATCAGGACTTTTTGAGAAACTTATGACGAAGAAAACAGTTTTCAACTTCATAAAAACACCTTGTGGAAAGGCCAAATATATCGAATTAGAAGCCAACAAAACTTTACTAGGTAAATTAAGGCTTTTGTGGTTTATCTTAATTGCATCAATTAGAGATTGGAATATTAAGGAGTAAATTCTTAAGAGTTTTCAAAATATTCCCTAGAGTATTTAGCTGAGAAATATACAACTAAAAAAGTTGAACTAATTCCAACGATAGTCATATATAAATTATTTGGTGATTGCACATTTTTTAGCTCCTGGATATTTTTTGCCAAACTACCTATTGAGCAATAAAGAAAAGTTCCTGGAATGATTCCAAGAAGACCAAAAGCGAAATCTCGAAATTTAACATTATTCAAACCATAAAAATAATTAAGAATACTAAAGGGAAATATGGGCGATAATCTTGCTAAAAAAATTAATTTAAGTCCGCCTTTTTCTACTACTTTTTCCATAACACTTAATTTTGGATAACGGCTAAAAAGATTTTTTAGCTTTTTTGCAAAAAAAATTTTTGATACAAAAAAAGAAACTAATGCTCCTATAGAAGCAGAGAAAAAAACGATAATAGATCCTAAATATGAGCCATACAAAAAACCTGATAATAAAGATAACCAAGAAGCTGGAAGTATTAACAAAACAATTACAATATAAATACAAACAAACGAAAATATCCCAATTCCAGTATTAAAAAAAAATGACAAATTATAAATATTTTCGAAAAATATATTCATTCTCAGTTCAAAAGTTCGAGTTTTTTAGTAATTCTCTCCTTTTGCACCGAACCCTCATTTAATTTAAATCTGCATTCATCAACAATATCTTTTGGAGCCTTATCAACAAAATTTTTATTAGATAATCTCTTATTTAAATTTTCTAATTCAATAGTCACCTTTGTTAAATCCTTGGTTAACCTTTCCTTTAATGAATCTATATTTACAAAATCCTGAAAAGGTAAGTAAACCTCTAAATCACTAATTATCCCAGAAAAAGATTTAGCAAACTCTTTTTTATCAACCGCATTAGTTTTAAAAATAAACACTTCAGAAGATTTAGTTAAGGTTTGAATATCGTCAGCCAAAGTTTTTAAAAAATTAATCAATTCATCATTGTCTGAAATTAAATATACAGGACCTTTTTCTGATGGCTTAAGACCTAATTCAGCTCTCAAATTTCTAATCAGCCTAATAATTTCAAAGAGTTGCTGAAAGGAATTATCAAGCTTATTATCAACAAATTTATTTTCGTGAATTGGCCATTTTTGAAGAGATAATAATGCATTATCTGGTTTTATTTGCAGTACATGCCAAAGTTCCTCGGTAATGTGCGGCATAAAGGGATGCATCATTACCAAAATATCATTTAGCACTTTTATTAAAACTTTTTCAGATATTAGTCTATTTTTAGTCTCTTTATTATTAAATCTTTGTTTAGCAAATTCTACATACCAGTCACAAAAATCATTCCATGTAAATTCATATAGAAGTTTTGCAGATTCACCCAATTTATATTCTTTCAACAAAGCAGCCACTTTTGTATTTACCTGATTCAATTTTGATAAAATCCACTTATCACATAACTCTAAAGAAGTTTCATCACTCTCATTCAGCGAACAACTATTGTAAGAAGTTTTATTAATTAAAACAAATTTAGTTGCATTCCATAACTTATTCGCAAAATTTCTTGAAGCTTCAACAGTTGAAGATGTATCTTTTTTTCTATCAAAATCAAGCCTGATATCTTGTCCAGCGCCTGCAACTTCTCTAATTAAAGCGAATCGTAGAGCATCAGAACCATATTTATCAATTAATAGTATTGGATCAATACCATTACCTGAACTTTTACTCATTTTTTTATTGTTTTCATCTCTTACTAGACCATGAATATAAACATCCTTAAAAGGAATATTATTCGTAAAAGTATTACCCATCATTGTCATTCTGGCCACCCAGAAAAAAATAATATCGAAACCAGTAACAAGAACATTATTTGGATACCATTTTTTGAAATCCGGATCATTTGTATTTGGCCAACCAAGAGTTGAAAAAGGCCATAAACCACTTGAAAACCATGTGTCCAACACATCTTTATCACGAACCAATTTAATATTTAATCCAAATTTTTTATTAGCTTCGATTAACGCATCTTCTTGATTTCTTGCAACTATATATGGAGTATTTTGTTCTATTGAGTCTTGAGAGCCATCTAAAACATACCATGCTGGTATTTGGTGCCCCCACCACAATTGGCGACTAATACACCAATCATTAATATTCTCTAACCAATCTTTATAAACTTTCTCCCAGCGTGGAGGAATAAAAGATGGTTTTTTAGAATCAATTTCATTAAGACATCCTTTTGATATATCATCCATTTTCAAAAACCATTGTGTTGATAATAAAGGTTCAATTGGCACCTTACCTCTATCAGAAAAAGGAACAGTATGTTTATAATCCTCTATCTTTGTCAAAAGACCTAAGTTATCCAATTCTTTGATAATTTTCTTTCTAGCTTCATATCTATCTAAATTTTGAAAAATACCTGCATTAATATTCAAAGTTCCATCTTTGTTCATTACATTAATCTGTTTTAAATTATGCCTTTTTCCTATTGCAAAATCATTTGGATCATGTGCTGGAGTAACCTTCACACAACCCGTACCAAAATCTTTATCAACATGTGAATCAGCGATAATAGGTATTTCTCTATCAACAAAAGGGACTTTTACTTTGACACCAATAAATTCTTTATATCTATCATCATCAGGATTAACTGCCACAGCAGTATCACCCAAAAGAGTTTCTGGTCTTGTTGTTGCAACTTCTAGGTACTTATCTAACTGTTCACCACTATCAGAAATTAAAGGATATTTAAAATGCCATAAATGACCATTTACTTCTTGCATTTCAACTTCAAGATCACTTACGGCAGATTGAGATTCAGGACACCAATTAACCAAATATTCTCCTCTATAAATTAAATTCTTTTTATAGAGAATGTTAAAAGCCTCAATAACTGCTTCATTTAATTTTTGATCAAGAGTAAATCTTTCTCTAGTCCAGTCAACAGAATATCCTATCCTTTTTAATTGAGAAACTATTCTTCCACCACTTTGTTCTTTCCAGTTCCATGCTCTTTTAAGAAATTCATCTCTTCCAATATCCTCGCTTGTTTTGCCTTCACTTTTTAACTGTTTTTCAAGAATAGTTTGAACAGCTATTGAAGCATGATCAGTTCCTGGTAAGCACAAAACATTCTTGCCTAAAAGTCTTTGAAAACGTACTACAACATCTATCAAAGCCGTATTAAATGCATGCCCCATATGCAAAGATCCAGTTACATTTGGTGGCGGTATAACAACACAAAAAGGCTCCCCATCATCCTCAGGGTTAGGACTAAACGCCCTTTGACTTTCCCATTTTTCTTGCCACTTTTTCTCTACTTCAAAAGGTGAATAATTCTCTAAAGATAATTGATCATTCATCTCTTTCATGTCCAAATTTTATTTCAATAAACTGTTTTTTATTTTATCTTGAGAGCAGCCAATTAATGAAAATAATATTAGTTTGCAAAAAAGACAAATACATTCTACAAAAGTTTGAAGCCAGAACCGCAGGAACAACGTTTTGCATTTTTTGGTGTTGAAATAAGAAATCCGCCACCGCTCAAATCACCGTAATAATCTAATTTTAAATCTTTAAGTAAATTAAACTTTTTCACATCCGCGAATAAAGTTACTCCTTCAGTTCTTGAAATAGGAGATCCATTACATGTACCTGGCCTTAATTTAATATGCATCCATCCTTCGGAACAATTTTTATCCTCTACCAAATCAATCGACATTTCTCCCGGAGAACCTCCAAAAGAAGCTTGCCTAGATAGTTCTGAAGCAGCACTTTGACTGATTGAAAGATTGACGATCTCAGTCATTAGAAAAATAATAAATGGGCGATCCAGGGTTCGAACCAGGGACATCCTGCTTGTAAGGCAGGCGCTCTACCGCTGAGCTAATCGCCCTCATAATAAACCATTCTAATAGATGAAGTTGAAATATTTATACTAAGTATTTAAATATTTCATGATTGAGGCAAAATTAAATTAATAAAATATATCCTATGTCTTCAAACGATAGATATAACTTACAAAAAAATTCAGATTTAGAGACTTTAGAAAGCTTTAAAAGCTTAATATCTAATATCAAATCATTAAAAGATAAAACTTGGGGATGCCCTTGGCAGAAAATACAGTCTCATAAATCGTTGATTCCATTTTTACATGAAGAAAGTAATGAGTTTATAGATGCGATATATGAAAAAAAGGCGGATAACATATGTGAAGAGTTAGGAGATCTTTTATTACAAGTAATGCTTCATGCTGAAATCGGGTACGAAAACAAAGAATTTGAACTAAATGATATTATAAAAAATCTAAACAAGAAAATTATTAATAGACATCCATATATTTTTAAAAAAAAAGAAAAAGTATCTTTAGAAAAATCGCAACAAATTTGGGAAAATATTAAAAATTCAGAAAAAGAGACACCTCATATGGAATCATCAATTAGTAACGATTTAAATATGAAAATCAAAAATTTACCTCCAATGGTTGGAACAGATAAAATCACAAATGTTGTTAAAGAATATGGTTTTAAATGGGAAAGTACCGATCAGATTTTTGAAAAGTTAGAAGAAGAGATTAGTGAATTAAAGGAAGCAATTAAATATAAAAATGATTCAGAAATAAAAAATGAATTTGGGGATATTTACTTTACCCTTCTGAATCTCTCAAACTTTTTAAAAATAAATCCTGAATCAGCTCTTCAAAAAACTAATAAGAAATTTTTAAACAGATTTTCAATCTTGGAAGAGAATGCAGGAGATAATATTAAAAAACAAACTCCAAAAGACTTTCAACGGCTTTGGCAAATTGCCAAGCAAAAACTGGCAGGAAAAGTTCCTAAAAGCAAATGAAAAATATTACAACATGGATAGATGAATATCATAAAGGCTCAAGGTTCGGCCTAAATGGGAAAATTTTAATTAAAAAAACCTCAAAATATCAAGAAATTATTGTTATTGAAAATGAATATTATGGTAAAGCTCTAATGTTAGATGGTTGCTGGATGACATCATTAAAAGACGAGAAATATTATCATGAGTGTCTTGTGCATCCTGCATTAAGTAGAATTGACGAAAAATCTAATGTACTAATTATTGGCGGCGGTGACGGTGGTTCCGTAAGAGAATGCATTAAATACACTCAAATATCAAAAATTGATCTCGTAGAGATTGATGAGGAAGTAATCAAAATATCCAAAAAATTTTTAAAAGAAATTGGAGGCGAAGCATGGAATGACAAAAGGTTAAAGATTCATATTGATGATGGTGTTCAATGGGTAAAAAAAACAAAAGATAATTTTTATGACGTTATATTTATAGATTGCTCAGATCCCTCAGAATTTTCAAATTTATTATTTTCAGATTCGTTTTATAAAGAATGTAAAAGGATTCTTAAACCAATGGGGATATTAGCAACGCAAAGCGAATCACCTGAATCCTTCAAAAATATTCACATAAATATTTTGAAAACCCTAAAAAATATATTTAAAGTTTCTGACACTATGTATTCCTTTGTGCCTATATATCCAAGCGGGATTTGGAGTTGGACATTCGCTTCTTCAGAAGATCTAAATTTATCAAAGAAAAATTATTATGAAGCGCTAAAAATAGAAAAAGGATGTGAAATTTGGAATTTAAATTTTCAAAATGCAGCATTCAAAATGATGCCAAATAAAATTATAAAAGAAATAGATTTATAAGATGACAAAAAATTTATTTGATAACGAAAATGCAATTTATATGGGAGCACAAAGAAGTCCTGAGAATTGCTCAATTGGTATATTTGGAGTTAATTATGACGGGACATGTTCGTTTAAACCAGGAGCAAGATTTGGTCCAGAAGCAATCAGACAAGTCAGTTCTTGTTTAGAAACATATTGTCCAAAACTAAAAAAAGACTTAGAGGATATTATGTATGTTGATTTTGGATCAATACTAATTGATAAAAATGACTCAAAGTCCGTTATTGAATCGGTTAAATCAGCAACAAATTATTTAATTAGTAAACGCCTTAGTCCTATTATGCTTGGAGGCGAACATTCTATTACAAGAGGAGCTATTGAAGCATTAGTAAAAAATTATCCAGATTTGATATTGGTTCAACTTGATGCTCATGCAGATTTAAGAGAATCATATTTAGGAAATGAACATAGTCATGCTTGTACTATGAAAAGATGCTTGGAAGTGCTACCTGAAAAGAAAATTTTGCAAGTAGGAATAAGAAGTGGGACTAAGGAAGAATATAAAATTATGCATAACAACAACCAATTAGTTAACTTTTATCCAGGCGGAAATGCACATGAATTAAAACAAGCTCTTATACCATACGTTAAGTCCCCAATCTATTTAACAATAGATTTAGATTGGTTTGATCCCAGTTTATTAGCAGGGACGGGTACTCCAGAACCGGGGGGATTTTTTTGGAATGATTTTGAAGAAATACTGAAAACTTTAAAAGAATTTAGAATTGTGGCTTCAGACATTGTGGAATTATCTCCAGAAATTGATAAAAGCGGAGTTAGTAGCGTAGTTGCAGCCAAAGTACTTAGAAGCTTAATTTTGTCATTAGAAAATATGCAATAAAAAATTTCTAAACTACAGTGTAAAAATAATAAATACAAACTAAATATTTCATGGATTTGCGAAAAAGTCCTCTTTATTCAAAATATGTTGAATCCAATGCGAAGTTAGTGGATTTTGCAGGTTGGGAAATGCCCATATCATTTTCAGGATTAATTAAAGAGCATGAATCAGTTAGATCTTCAGCAGGATTATTTGATATTTCTCACATGGGTGTGATATCTGTTAAGGGAATCAATCCAAAGGATTATATTCAAAAATTTTTTCCAACTAATTTATACTCCTTTTCTGAAGGTCAGGGGCTTTATACAGTAATGCTCAATGATAAAGGAGGAATAATAGATGACTTAATAATTTATGACCTTGGTATACAAGAAAATGACATGTCAGAATTATTATTAATAGTTAATGCAAGTAGATATGAAGAGGATTTTCAGTGGATAACAAATAATTTAAATAAAGATGAAATTTCGATAAAAAACTTTAAAAAAGACAAAGTACTTTTAGCACTACAGGGGAAAAACTCATTCGATTTATTTGAAGAATGGATTGAATCTTCGATCTCACACATCCCTAACTTTGGATGCGAATATAAAATTTTTGAACATATTTCGCCTAAAGAAAAAATTTTCTTTTCAAAGACAGGCTATACGGGGGAAAATGGTCTAGAAATACTTTTATCTAAAAAAGCAGCAATTGATTTATGGGATTTCTCAATTTCCAAAAATGTTGCACCCTGTGGTTTAGGTGCCAGAGATACTCTTAGACTTGAAGCAGGAATGCATCTTTATGGTCAGGACATAAATGAAGAAACTTCTCCATATGAAGCAGGTTTAGGCTGGCTAGTACATCTAGAAAATAATCACGAATTCTTTGGAAGGAGTTTTCTTGAAGAGCAGTCAAGATTAGGTATTCAAAAAAAGTTAGTTGGTCTATCTATTGAAGGTAAAGCAATAGGAAGAAAAGGTTGCTCAGTTCTTAAAGGTGAAGAAAATATTGGGACTATCACAAGCGGCAGTTGGTCTCCCACTAAACAACAAGCTATAGCTTTTGCATACATCAATACTTCGCATGCCTCAATAAATAATGAAGTTCAAATATCAATAAGAGGCAAAAAGTTCAAAGGGGTAATAACAAAAAGAGCGTTTTATAAAAAAAATTATTAACTAAATTTACCCTTAAAATATTATTATAAGTTATTGATAAATAAATCATACTTAGATGAGAAACAAAATTTGCAAAGAGCTCAATAACACAGATATTGGTAAATTAGTTAATTTATGCGGATGGGTAGATAGAAGAAGAGATCATGGTGGTGTAATTTTTATTGATTTAAGAGACCATAGTGGATTCCTACAAATAACTATTAACCCCGATGATGGTGCAGATCTATTTAAACAGGCAGAAACTCTAAGAAATGAAACAGTAATAATGGTTAGCGGAATTATTAACGAAAGGCCAAAAGATTCAATAAATAAAAATTTAAGTACTGGAGAGTTAGAGCTTAAAGTTAAAGATTTGCAAATTCTCAACCAAATTAAAAAAAACCTACCTTTTTCAGTATCTATACATGATTATGAAAATACAAAAGAGGAACTCAGATTAAAATATAGATACCTTGATTTAAGAAGAGGCAAATTACTAGAAAATTTAAAAACAAGACATAAAATTATTAAAGTTGCTAGAAAATTTCTTGATAATTTTGGATTTACAGAAGTAGAAACTCCATTACTTACAAAATCAACTCCAGAAGGCGCTCGCGATTTTCTTGTTCCTGCTCGTCTTTCGAATGGAGAATTTTTTGCTCTACCTCAATCCCCACAACTATTTAAACAACTTTTAATGGTGGGAGGCTTAGATAAGTATTATCAAATCGCAAAATGTTTCCGTGATGAAGACTTAAGGGCAGATAGACAGCCAGAGTTTACGCAATTAGATATTGAAATGAGCTTTATTAGTGAAGAAGAAATAATCTCTTTTAATGAAAGTCTTATAAAAAAAATATGGAAAGAAGTATTAAATATTGATTTTGAAAATGCTTTTCCAAGAATGTCATGGCAAGTAGCAATAGATAATTACGGCACTGATAGACCAGACACAAGATATCAAATGTTATTAAAAGATTTAGGAGAAGTATTAGGTGATATTGGCTTTAATATTTTCACCAAGGCAATTAAGTCTGGAGGTTCTATAAAATCCATAACAGTCAAAGGAGGTAATTTAAGTATTAGCAACGTAAGAATTAAACCCGGAGGTGATATTTTCCAAGTAGCTCAAGATGCAGGAGCTGGTGGTTTGGCCTTTATAAGGGTGAAAGGAAATGAGCTTGAGACTATTGGGGCAATTAAAAATAATCTAAATGAAGAGCTTATAGCTGATATTTTAAGAATCACCGAAGCTCAAGATGGAGACTTAATCCTCTTAGGTGCTGGAGATAAACAAATTGTCAACCAGTCATTAGATAGAGTGAGGCAATACATCGCAAAAGACTTAAATCTCATAGATAAAAGTAAATGGAATTTCTTATGGGTAACTGATTTCCCGATGTTTGAGAGAAATGAAGAGGAAAATAGATATGAAGCTTTACATCATCCTTTTTGTTCTCCAAAAAATATAAAATCTAAAGATCCTGAAAACTTGCAAAAAGAAATCGAAGACTCTATTGCAAATGCTTATGACTTGGTACTTAATGGCTTGGAATTAGGAGGTGGCTCTTTACGTATTCATGAAGCAAACTTGCAAAGAGAGGTTTTGAAAAAGGTAGGACTTACCGCTAAAGAGATTAATGAAAAATTTGGATTTTTAATAGAAGCCTTAGAAATGGGTGCTCCTCCTCATGGTGGAATAGCGTTTGGATTAGATCGTATTACCATGCTAATCATAGGTGCAGATTCAATTAGAGAAACAATTGCGTTTCCAAAAAATCAACAAGCAAAATGTCTTCTCACAAATGCGCCTTCAAATGTCTCAGAATCACAATTAAAAGAATTAGATATTGAAATAACAATTGATGAATAAGAATATATATGGATGTTCTAAAAGTTTTTTGTTTAAATAAAATATAAGGAGGCAGTGCTTAATTCAAAATATTTAATGTCAAAATTTGTTTTTGTCACCGGAGGAGTAGTTTCAAGCATTGGTAAAGGAATTGTAGCTGCAAGCTTAGGTAGATTGTTAAAGTCTAGAGGATATAGTGTTTCAATATTAAAACTAGATCCATACCTAAATGTTGATCCAGGCACAATGAGCCCTTTCCAGCATGGAGAAGTATTTGTAACCGAAGATGGGGCTGAAACCGATCTAGATTTAGGTCACTACGAAAGATTTACTGATACTGCAATGACTAGGTTGAATAGTGTAACAACGGGATCTATTTATCAAGCAGTTATTAATAAAGAAAGAAGAGGTAATTATAACGGTGGAACTGTGCAAGTAATACCTCACATAACGGGAGAAATTAGAGAAAGGATTCATAGAGTAGCCGCTAACAGCAATGCAGATATTATTATTACTGAAATTGGTGGAACAGTAGGTGATATTGAATCTCTACCTTTTTTAGAGGCAATAAGAGAATTCAAAAATGATGTCAATAGGAATGATGTTGCATACATACACGTAACATTACTTCCTTACATCAAAACCTCTGGCGAAATAAAAACTAAACCAACACAACATTCAGTGAAAGAATTAAGATCAATTGGAATTCAGCCAGATTTACTTGTATGCCGAAGTGATAAATCTATCAATGAAGCTCTTAAAAAAAAGCTTAGTGGTTTTTGCGGTGTCAGTTTCAACTCTGTAATTGAAGCTTTAGACGCAGACAGTATTTATTCTGTACCTCTTTCTTTAAAAAAAGAAGGTTTATGCAAAGAAACCTTGAAGTATTTAGACCTTGAAGATAAAAAATGTGATTTGAAAAATTGGGAGCAACTAATACATAACCTAAGAAATCCTGGAGATCCAATAAAAGTTGCCCTTGTAGGCAAATATATTGAACTGGGAGATGCATATTTATCCGTTGTTGAAGCTTTAAGACATGCATGCATTGAACAAAAGGCTTTATTAGATTTACATTGGGTAAGTGCTGAAATGATAGAAAAAAATTCAGCAGAAACTTACTTAAATGAAGTTGATGCAATTGTCGTACCAGGGGGATTTGGCAATAGAGGAGTAAATGGAAAAATTTCAGCTATAAAATTCGCAAGAGAAAATAAAATTCCCTTTTTAGGTTTGTGCCTTGGTATGCAATGTGCAGTTATAGAATGGGCCAGGAATGTAGCTTATCTTCCAGATGCATCTAGTTCAGAACTAGACCCAAACACTCCAAATCCAGTAATACATTTATTACCAGAACAGGAAGATGTAGTTGATTTAGGTGGGACAATGAGACTTGGAGTTTATCCATGTAGATTGACAAAAAATACAACTGGAAAAAGCTTATATGATGAGGATGTTATTTATGAGAGACATCGACATAGATACGAATTTAATAATTACTACAAACAAAGTTTTTTAGATTCTGGATACAAAATTAGTGGTACATCACCAGATGGCAGATTAGTTGAGTTAATTGAGTTAGAAAATCATCCATACTTCTTAGCCTGTCAATATCATCCTGAGTTTTTATCACGACCTGGCAAACCTCATCCTTTATTTAAAGGATTAATAAAAGCCTCTCAAGATAAGTTAACTCAATCAAATTAATATTCTTTATTTTTTTGAATGAAAATGACAAATTTTTTACCCTTAGTCGAACAATTTCATTCATTACAAGGTGAAGGTTATCACGCTGGAAAAAGTGCTTTTTTTGTAAGATTAGCCGGATGCAAAGTTGGATGTTCGTGGTGCGATACCAAGAATTCATGGGACGAGAAAAAACACCCTTCTATATCAATTGAAAAGATAATAGATCGCATAAAAATTGCCAGAAAAAAAGGAGCATCTTTTTGCGTTATTACAGGTGGAGAACCTTTACAACACAACTTGGATAATTTTTGCAAAGCCATAAAAAAAATGACGAAGGGAGAAGAACAAAAGCCAATGAAGATTCATATTGAGACAAGTGGAGTTAATTCAATATCAGGAAGCTATGACTGGATTACTTTATCTCCTAAAAGACACTCACCTCCAAAAAATTATTTTTTAAAAAACTGTAATGAAATGAAAATAATCATAAATGAAATAGAAGATATTGAATTTGCTATTCAAATAAAAAAAGAAACTTTAAAACAACATCAACTCTCTAAAAGCGAAAATGGCTTAAAAAAAGAAGATAAGATTTTTTATTTACAACCAGCATGGAACAATGCGAATGGTTTTTCTCTTGCTATTGATTTCGTAAAAAATAACCCCGATTGGAAATTGAGCCTCCAAACTCACAAATACTTAAAAATTAATTGAAATCATATGACTCTTAAAAATAAATCGATAGTAGTTTTATTATCTGGAGGTTTAGATTCTTCTACAGTTACTAGTATCGCCAAAAAATACGAAGCTAAAATTTTTGGCCTTTCATTTGACTACGGTCAACGTCACAAAAAAGAATTAAATTCTGCATCAATAATTGCAAAACACTTTGATATAGAGGAATTTAAAATCATCAAGCTTGATTTATCTTTATGGGGAGGCTCGTCATTAACTGATACTCAAAAAAATATTCCAACAGAAGGAGTACAAACTAATAAAATTCCTAATACTTATGTTCCTGGGAGAAATACTATATTTATTTCCGTTGCACTAAGTTATGCCGAAGCAATTGATGCTGATTTTATAGGATTAGGAGTTAATGCACTAGATTATTCTGGTTATCCAGATTGCAGACCTGACTACATTAAAAAATTTCAAGAATTAGCAGATTTAGCCAATAAAAGAGGAAGAGAAAATAATCCAATAAAACTTTGGACACCACTATTAGATTTAAACAAAGAGGAAATTATTAAATTAGCTTTTGATAATCAAGTCCCTTTAGATAAAACATGGAGTTGTTATTCGGGTAATTCAAAACCATGCGGTAAGTGTGATAGCTGCAGAATTAGAAATGCCGCTTATGAAAAATGGCTTTATAACAATAATAAAAAATGAAAATAAAAAAAATAATTCTTGAAAAATGGATAGATCCAGCACTGATTACGCATCATCTAACAAAAAAATTCGGAGATAAAGGATTAGCTTGGCTAGACAGTGATGGCAAAGAAAATGGAGAATGGTCAATAATAGGAATTAAACCAAAAAAAATAATCCAATCAAGAGATATCAATAACTTAGACAAAACTAATAATCCATTTATCAATTTAAGAAATATTGAAAAAGGATTTTGGATCGGATGGTTAAGTTATGAAGCTGGAGTTTTCATAGAACCCAAAAACCCATGGCGAAAATCTAATATGGCCACTTTATGGATTGCATCATATGATCCAATCATTAAATGTAATCTAATAAAAAAAGAAATAATTATCGAAGGCACAAACTCATCTGAACTGATGAATTTTAAAAACATAATCAACAATATTAAAAATATTGAGGAAGAAAATATTATTAAAACAAATTTGAATTTTGATTTTTCAAAAATCAATTTGGACGAAATGGCTGAAAAATTTCAAAAAAATATTTTAAAATTGAAAAAATTTATTTCCTTAGGGGATATATTTCAAGCAAACCTAACAACTAAATGCGAAATTGAATCTTCCAAAAACTATAATCCTCTAGATATTTATTTGAAAATAAGAAGGAAATTAAGAGCTCCCTTTGGAGGAATAATAATAAATAATGATAATTATAAAGAGGCTGTATTATCTACCTCGCCAGAAAGATTTATAAAAATAGATAATAAAAATTTTGTTGAATCAAGACCTATCAAAGGAACTAGATCCAGAGATAAGGATTTAAATCAAGACGCACTTAATGCTATCGATTTAATAACGAACGAAAAAGATAGAGCAGAAAATATTATGATTGTTGACTTAATAAGAAATGATTTAAGTAAAGTTTGCGAAACAGGAAGTATTATGGTGCCAGAAATATTAAAGCTTGAAAGTTTCTTAAAAGTTCATCATCTAACTTCAGTAATCAGAGGCAAATTAAAAAAAGACAAAAACTGGATTGATTTACTAAAAGCTTGTTGGCCTGGGGGCTCTATAACTGGAGCACCTAAATTAAGATCATGCCAGAGACTTTTTGAATTAGAAGAATGTGAACGTGGACCATACTGTGGCTCATTTTTGAAGCTTGACTGGAATGGGGAGTTTGACAGCAATATACTAATAAGATCATTTTTAATTAAAGACAAAAAAATCAATATATATGCTGGTTGCGGGATAGTTATTGACTCAAACCCTGAGGAGGAAACTAATGAACTTAAGTGGAAACTTTTACCGTTAATTGATTCACTCAAATGATTGAAAAATTAGGCTGGCACAAGGATCAATGGTTAGATATTGATAGAATATTTATTGCTGCTAATAATAGAGGATTAAAATTTGCTGATGGTATATTTGAGACCATTTTGATAAAAGAAAACAAACCTATTCTTTTTGATGAACATCTGAAAAGGTTAGAAAAAAGTAGCAAGATATTAAATATTAATTTCAAAATAAATAAATTAACTTTGAGACAACTTATTCACGATGGAATTAGAAAGTTATCGCTTAAAAATGATCAATTTGCCTCAGTAAGAATAAACTATAGTCGAGGAACTAATGAAGGTCGAACCCTAACAATTAATAGCACTTTAGAGAGAAAAGATTTGGATAATATATGGCTTGAGTTCTATAGAATCAAACCAAATTTTAATCCAATAAGCGTTTGCATTAGTCAAACAGAAAAAATAAATGAATTCAGTCTTATAAGTAAATGCAAAACATTTTCATATAATCAGGCAATACAAGTTTTAACAGAAGCTAATGAAAAATCATTTGATGATTCTATCCTTTTGAATACGTCAGGTGAACTTTGTTGTGGAAGTACATTTAATCTTCTAATTAAAAGAAATAATCAATGGATAACTCCTAGAAAAGAGAGCGGCTGTTTAGAGGGGATTATGATTTCTAAAGCTTTAAAATTGAAAATTGTAAAAGAAGAATTAATTCCTCCAAAATTTCAAAATGATGACGTAATAATTGCAATTAATAGCTTATCTTGCAGACAAATAAATCAAGTTAATGATTTAAAGCTTAAACCTAAATTCGATCCAATTTATTTTTGGGATTTATTATATAGTTGAACTTTATTAATATCTGGCAAATAGACATCAGATACTTTAGTTATATTGTTATCAACCTTAAATTCAACAATTTTTCCAATAATGATAATTGATGGAGCTGAAAATTCTTTATCTTTGATTTTAGCGGGAAGATTATATAATTTCTCAATCAAACATTTTTGATTTTTTAAAGTAGCTTCTTGAATCACAGCGCATTTAGTATTCTTATCTAAACCACCTAAAATTAATTCTTCCACAATATATTCAATATTTTTTATACCCATAAAAATTACTAAGCTATCTGATGATTTAGCTAAATCTCTCCAATTCACTGTCTTTTTTTCCTTATCTACACGCTCATGTCCAGTGACAAAAGTTACGGAACTAGCAGCATCTCTATGGGTTAGAGGAATACCAAAATATGTTGGAGCAGCTATCCCAGAAGTAATTCCAGGAACGATTTCAACTGAAATTCCATTTTTTTCTAAAATCGATACCTCTTCACCACCTCTAGAAAAAACGAATGGATCTCCCCCTTTAAGCCTTACGACATTTTTACCTTCTTTTGCTAATTTCAAAATAAGAGCATTAGTTTCAGCCTGAGGTACAGAACACTTCCCAGCTCTTTTGCCTACATGGAAAATTTCTGTATTTTTTCCTGCCTCTTTTGTTATTTCATCAGGAATTAAAGCATCATGAACTAATGCATCACAATTTTTTATTAGGCGTAAAGCTTTAAGAGTTAAAAGCTCAGGGTCACCAGGACCTGCTCCAACCAAATAAACAATGCCGGGCACAATAATCTCCATTAACAAGTATGGTAGTAAAAGTTAATCGCAATGAAGGTAAATATTATGAAAGAAAGTTTATTAAAATCAAATAAAAAATTTACTCTCCTTAGTGCGTTTATCACTCTTTTAAATGATCGTTTAAGTGAAAGTATACTGTTACCTATATTACCCTCTTTTGTTTTACTGTTTGATTCTAAAGCAAGTACATATGGTTTATTATCATGCACTTATCAATTAGCTCAATTTACAGCTTCTCCTTTTATAGGACTTATGAGTGATAGATATGGAAGAAGACCTGTTACTCTTTTTTGTATTACTGGTTCAGTAATAGGAATATCAATATTATCTTTTACAGTTCTTTTTAATTGGTCAAATTCAATAGCCTCTATCCCGTTATTTTTATTATTTTTAGCGAGACTAATTGACGGTTTAAGTGGGGGGACTGCAGCTACTGCAACAACAATTCTTGCAGATATTTCAAGCCCTGAAAAAAGAGCAAAAACATTTGGGCTTATTGGTGTAGCTTTTGGTTTAAGTTTTTTCTTAGGTAATATTTTTGTTGTAATTTTTGCAAGAAATACAAATAATAATTTTATTATTCCAGTTTTGATAGCCTCAATCATTCCAATAATAAATTTTCTCCTTGTATTTTTTTACTTACCAGAAACCAAGCCTAATAGTGACTCAAGTAAATCAAAAACTATTTTAAAAAACCCTTTAAAAACTTTATTTACTGTTTTCAAAGAAGAAAAGATTAAAAAATTATCATTAGCTTTTTTTATTTACTTTATTGCTTTTACTGGATTGACCAATATCCTGATATTTTTCCTTCAAGAATCATTAAACTGGACGACCAAAGCATCAAGTGGAACTCTTGTTGTAGTAGGAATCATCGCAATTATTGTTCAGGGGGGATTAATTGGGCCTCTGGTAAAGCAATTTGGCGAAATGCGATTAACACTCGTGGGATCAGGCTTTATTCTTGTGGCATGTGCTCTTTTAATAACTGCTCCAAAAGAAAATGCGACAATCAATATTTATTCAGCTGTTTCATTTTTAGCCGTTGGGGCAGGATTAATTACGCCCACGTTAAGAGCACTAATATCTAAGAAATTAGACATTGATAAACAAGGATCAATTTTAAGTAACCTTCAGGGTCTACAGAGTCTTGGAGGAGTTTTAGGAATTGCAATGGCCGGAAGGGTTTATGATAGTTTTGGTCCTAAATCGCCTTTTATAGCTGGTTCCGTTATCTTACTTTTCATGATATATCTTATTGCAGAGGGTAAAAATAATAATTCTTTTAAAAATCAAAAATTAAAAGTTTTTTAATGAAAAGCCAGGCTGATGTTTTTATTAATAGAGAATTAAGTTGGATTGAATTCAATAAAAGAGTACTCCTTACTGGTATGGAAAAGGAGTACAAAATTCTAGATAAAGTGAAATTTTGTTCAATTTTTAGTAATAATCTTGATGAGTTTTTTATGGTAAGAGTAGCTTCATTAAAAGCTCAAGTTGAAGCAGAAATAACCAAAAAAAGTATTGACGGACTTACCCCAAAAGAGCAATTAAAAAAAATCAATAATGAAATTAAAAAGTTAACTATTCTCCAAGAAAACTATGTAAATAATGGATTAAAAAATGAATTAAAAGAAAAAGGTGTAATTTTAAAAAAATATAAGGACCTAAGTGAAAATCAAAGAAATTGGTGTAATAACTTCTTTGCAACTTCTATTTTCCCTTTATTAACTCCATTAGTTGTTGATCCTGCACATCCATTTCCTTTTATAAGTAATTTAAGTCTAAATTTAGCAGCATTAATAAAGGATGGAGAGGATTCTAAAAATCAGTTTGTCAGAGTAAAAATACCAACAAAAAATATACCCCGATTCATACGAATTCCCAATGAAATTACTCAACTTAGTGATGAAAGTTTTCACTATTTCATAAGTGTTGAAGATTTAATTGGGAATAATATAAATACTTTATTCAACGGAATGGAATGTATAAATTACTCTTTTTTTAGAGTGACAAGAGATGCAGATTTAGAATTAAAAGAACTTGAAGCTGATGATCTACTTTTAGCTGTTGAACAAAGTTTGCAAAAAAGAAGATTAGGTGGGGACGTAGTTAGATTAGAAGTGGAGTCAGATATGCCAGAAAATATTCTAAAATTACTTATTGAAAGTATCTCAATACAGAAAGAATATATATACTTTTGCAAAAGTTTATTAGGCCTAGACGATTTAAATCAGCTTACAAAAATTGATAGAGATGATTTAAAAGAAAATCTACTAATTGGAAAAACTCACCCAGAATTAAAACATTTAGATTTACCTTCAACCAAAAACCCTAATTCTATTTTCAGGATTCTTCGAAAAAAAAATATTCTGCTTCATCATCCATATGACTTATTTAAAACTTCAGTTGAAGAATTTATAAACAGAGCAGCTGATGATCCACTTGTAATGGCTATAAAAATTACTTTATATCGAGTTTCTCAAGATTCCCCTATCATTGCAGCTTTAATGAGAGCTGCAGAAAATGGGAAAGAAGTAATGACTCTTGTAGAACTAAAAGCAAGATTTGATGAAGACAACAATATTCAATGGGCAAAACAACTTGAACAAGCTGGAATTCATGTCGTATATGGAATCATCGGATTTAAAACACACACAAAAATTGCCCTAATAGTAAGAAAAGAGAAAGGACGATTAAGGAATTATTTCCATATTGGAACAGGAAATTATAACTCTAATACTTCAAAGTTTTATACAGATTTAGGATTACTTTCAACGGATCCTGATATTGCATCTGATTTACTTGAGTTATTTAACTACTTATCTGGTTTTTCTAAACAAAAAAGTTATCAAAAGTTATTAGTTTCTCCCTCATCGATGAGAGAAAAATTTATATTTCTGATAAAGAGAGAAATTAAAAATGCAGAGGAAGGCAAAAAAGCCGAAATAATCGCAAAAATGAATTCTTTAGTAGACCCAGAAATAATTAGGCTGCTTTATTTAGCTTCAGACTCAGGTGTAAAAATTAGTCTCATCATAAGAGGTATTTGTTGCCTATATCCCCAAAGAAAAAATTTAAGTGAAAATATTAAAGTTATTAGCATTATTGGCCATTTTCTTGAACACTCAAGAATTTTTTGGTTTTGTAATAACGGGGATAATGAGGTTTTTATAGGGAGTGCAGATTGGATGAGAAGAAATCTTGATAGAAGAATAGAAGCTATTACTCCTATAGAGGATTATGAATTGAAATCTAAAATATACACGCTCTTGCAAACTTACATTAAAGATAATTACTTTTCTTGGATAATGAAAGATGATGGTTCATATTCGAAATATGAATTAGATTCATCGAAGAATCGTTCGCAAATGGACCTCATAGAAAAATAAAATTAATATTGATTTTTACAACATTTTAAAAAATACTTAATATTTTAAATTTTTTTTATTTTTTAAAAAATCATTTCATATCAATGGATTTCAAGAAATAAGCTTTAAAAAAAAATTTTTTGTCTTTAAAATTTCAACGCAAAAGTAGTTTTTATTTCAATTTCAGTGCTAGTTTTTTAAAAAATCCATTATTTAGGAGGCCAGGGTGATGGGGATCCCTCTGGAATCTGCGAAAAGCTCTTCAAATAATAATTTTGATGAGCCAAGATTACCAAACACTGCGGGCAAGTCTCGCAAATCGAAATCCAGTCTTAGGGCAAAACAAAGCCAAAAAAAATCTGGCAGACTCGCTTCAGATTCTATTGGCCATTACTTAAGTAGCATTGGAAGAGTACCTCTTTTGACTCCAGCAGAGGAAATAGAGTTAGCTCATCATGTTCAGAACATGAAAAAGTTGCTACAAATTCCTGAAACTGATAGAACCAAACGAAATCTTTATCAAATTAAGGTTGGCAAAAGAGCAAGAGATAGAATGATGGCAGCTAATCTAAGGCTCGTTGTCTCGGTTGCAAAAAAATACCAGAACCAAGGGCTTGAATTATTAGATCTTGTCCAGGAAGGAGCTATTGGCCTTGAAAGAGCTGTAGATAAATTTGATCCTGCTATGGGATATAAATTCTCAACTTATGCTTACTGGTGGATTAGACAAGGAATGACGAGGGCAATTGATAACAGTGCTAGAACCATCCGTTTGCCTATTCACATAAGTGAAAAACTGTCCAAAATGAGAAGAGTCTCTAGAGAATTATCACACAAATTTGGCAGACAACCTACAAGATTGGAAATGGCAACTGAGATGGGAATTGATCAAAAAGATTTAGAAGATTTAATTTCTCAAAGTGCTCCATGCGCCTCTTTAGATGCACATGCAAGAGGAGAAGAAGACAGAAGTACTCTTGGTGAACTCATACCTGATCCAAACTGTGAAGAGCCTATGGAGGGTATGGATAGAACTATTCAAAAAGAGCATTTAGGAACGTGGCTTTCTCAATTAAATGAAAGAGAGCAAAAAATCATGAAGCTCAGATTTGGATTAGATGGTGAAGAACCATTAACACTCGCAGAAATAGGAAGACAAATTAATGTTTCACGAGAAAGAGTAAGGCAACTAGAAGCTAAAGCAATATTAAAACTTCGAGTAATGACAACTCATAAAAAAGCAGCTTAAGCAAATTGATAAAATTTACTGCAATTTTATTATATTTATTTTCAATTTTTTTAATATCAATAGTTTTTAAAAAATATAATGAAGATAGCAGAGAAATCGTCAGAAAAATAATACATATTGGAATAGGACCTTTAATACCAATTGCTCAATTTTTAAAAATTAATCAAAACTCTGCTCTAATTTTTACAGGAATTGTTTCATTAATGGTTTTCATCAATTACAACTATAAATTATTTCCAACAATTGAGGATGTTGAGAGAAAAAGTTATGGGACATTATTTTATTGTCTAAGTTTATTTATTTTGATTTATCTTTTCTGGGATAAAGATCCATATGCACTGATAAGTGGATTTTTCATAATGACTTTTGGTGATGGATTAGCTGGATTAATAGGAAAAAGCTTTAACTCAAGGAGTTGGATTTTTTTTAAACAAAAAAAATCTTTATATGGAACCATAACAATGTTCTTAACAAGTTTGATAGTAGTTTGCTCAATAGGATACTCTCAAAAAAATAGTCTAAATTTAAATTATTTTACAATAGCTTTTATTGCGACTTTGCTCGAACAATTTAGTGTTCTAGGAATAGATAATTTCATTGTTCCAATCTCTTCAGCATTATTTTTTAATTTTTTAATAACTAGCTAAGTGAATTGTATAAAATAGCGATTAATTCTTTTGTTGTTTCTATATCTATACATGCATCTGTAATGCTTCTACCAAACTGGAGATCTTCTTTTTTTAAAAGTTTTTGATTTCCTTCCTTCAAATGACTTTCAAGCATAACTCCTAATATATTTTTCTCACCATTACTAATTTGAGAAGCTACATTTTTTAACACTTCCGACTGTTTTCGGAAATCTTTATTGGAATTTCCATGACTACAATCAATCATCACTTTATAGGGAAGATTACACTCCCTCAATTCTGCTGAAATTCTTTGTACATGATCACTTTCGAAATTTGGGCCTTTTGAACCGCCCCTTAAGACAATATGTCCATCTGGATTTCCTGTAGTATTAACTATAGAAGCCATTCCATTTTCATTTACACCTAAAAAGTGATGGGATTTTGAAGCTGACTGCATTGCATTAATTGCTGTAGTAAAAGAACCATCCGTTCCATTTTTAAAGCCTATAGGCATTGATAACCCTGATGCCATTTCTCTATGAGTTTGACTTTCTGTAGTCCGCGCACCTATGGCTGTCCAACTTATTAAATCAGCAATGTATTGAGGAACAATTGGATCTAGTAATTCTGTAGCAGAAGGTATACCACGAGTTGCTAAATATGAAAGCAAACTTCTTGCCCTTCTTAAACCAGTATTAATATCATAAGAATCATCTAGATGTGGATCATTTATCAATCCCTTCCAGCCAATAGTTGTTCTTGGTTTTTCAAAATATACTCTCATAATTATTTCTAATTTATCTTTATACATTTCTCGCAATTTTTGAATATATTTTGAATATTCCTTTGCCGCCTCAAGATCATGAATTGAACATGGACCCACAATGACTAAAAGCTTCTGATCATTATGATGCAAAATATTTTGTATCGATCTTCTTGTTTTAGATACTGTAATAGCAGAGTCGTGATCTAAAGGTATATCATTATGTAATCTGCTTGGAGGTATTAATGGACGTGTTTCAAGAACATGTAAATCTGATGTCTTTTCTAAAGCTGAATTATTTGATGATGTCGTCATTGATTAATTAAGAAATTTGAATATTTAAAAAAGCATTTATGAATACTCTCCTTTTCAATATTAAAAATAACAATAGATTAGGCATTAAACCTTACTAATGAAGAATTTGGAAACATTGCTAAAAGATTATGCAGATCATGTAGCTGAAAGAGCTGCCAAAGGTATACCTCCTTTACCTTTAAATGCTGAACAAACAAATTGTATTACAAAATTATTAGAACAAGATAGTACTTACAATTCATCTTATTTACTTGATTTACTAATAAATAGAGTACCCCCAGGAGTTGATGAGGCTGCTTACGTAAAAGCAAGCTGGCTTACGGCTATTGTTAATTCCGAAAAATATTGCAAATCAATTAATCCCGAAAAAGCAATTGAAATACTAGGAACAATGATAGGCGGATATAATGTAAATTCTTTGGTTGAAATACTTAAAGGAGAAGATAGTTTACTCGCAAAAAAAGCGGCAGAAGTTTTAAAAAATATTATTCTTGTTTACGATTCGGCTAATGAAATTTATGAATTATCTCAAAATAATATTTATGCAAAAGAAGTTGTAAATAGTTGGGCAAATGCAGAATGGTTCATAAATAAAAAAGTTCTGGAGAAAGAGATTACTTGTTTAGTATTTAAAGTTGACGGTGAGACAAACACAGACGACTTATCTCCAGCTGTACATGCAACAACACGCCCGGATATTCCAATGCATGCATTAGCTATGTTGGAATTTAAAAAACCTGATGGACTTAAGATTCTTGATAATTTAAAAAAACAAAATTTACCAATAGCTTATGTTGGAGATGTTGTTGGAACAGGAAGTTCCAGAAAATCTGCTATTAATTCACTCATTTGGCATATAGGAGAAGATATCGCTTTTGTTCCCAACAAAAAAACAGGTGGAATAATAATTGGCAGCAAAATAGCTCCAATTTTCTTCAATACCGCACAAGATTCAGGAGCTTTACCTATAGAAGCTGACGTATCTCAAATGCAAACAGGAGATGTTATTAAAATATATCCGTATGAAGGCATTATTAAAAAAATTGAAAAAGATTCAAATAATGAAGAATTAATAAGCAAATTCGAGTTGTATCCATCAACTCTGACTGATGAAATTCAAGCTGGAGGGAGAATTAATCTTATGATTGGAAGATCTCTTACGGATAAAATTAGAAACAAATTAGATTATCAACCAAGTGAAATATTTACTAGACCAAAAAATCCAACCGAAAGTAGTGCAGGATTTACTCAAGCTCAAAAAATAGTAGGCAAAGCATGCGGTTTAGATGGAGTTAGGCCAGGAATGACCTGTGAGCCAATTATGACCACAGTTGGTAGTCAAGATACTACTGGACCAATGACTAGAGATGAATTAAAAGAACTAGCTTGTTTAGGATTTACTGCAGATTTAGTTATGCAAAGTTTTTGTCATACAGCTGCATATCCTAAACCAGTAGATCTACTTACTCATAAAGAATTACCTGATTTTATATCTCAAAGAGGTGGAGTAGCTCTTAAGCCTGGAGACGGCATCATTCATAGCTGGCTTAACAGAATGCTTCTCCCTGATACTGTTGGTACAGGTGGAGATAGTCATACAAGATTTCCTCTTGGCATTTCATTTCCTGGAGGCTCAGGAATTGTTGCATTTGCCGCTGCAATAGGATCAATGCCATTAAATATGCCGGAATCTGTGCTGATTAAATTTAAGGGAGAATTATTACCAGGAATTACTCTTAGAGATTTAGTTAATGCAATCCCTCTCTTCGCAATTAAAAAAGGACTCTTAACTGTTGAGAAAGAAAATAAGAAAAATATATTCAACGGAAAAATTATGGAAATTGAGGGATTACCAAACCTAAAACTTGAACAAGCTTTTGAACTTACTGATGCTACTGCAGAACGCTCATGCGCTGGTAGCACAATACTTTTATCCCAAGAAACTGTTCAAGAATATTTAAAAAGCAATATTTGCTTGCTAGAAAAAATGATCGAGAGCAATTATGAAGATTCAAAATCGATTTCAAGAAGAATAAATGATATGAAAAATTGGTTAAAAAAACCATCATTAATTCAACCAGATTCAAACGCTCAGTATGAAGAAATCATTGAAATTGATTTAGCAAAAGTAACACAACCTATAGTTGCTTGCCCTAATGATCCAGATAATGTAAAAGAAATCACTGATGTTGCAAATACAAATATTGACGAGGTTTTCATAGGTTCTTGCATGACAAATATTGGTCATTACAGGGCAGCTGCAAAAGTTCTTGAAGGAGTACAAAATTTAAAAGCTAAATTATGGATTTGTCCACCAACAAAGATGGATGAAGAAACTTTAAAAGCTGAAGGTTACTATAAAATATTTGAAGATTGTGGTGCAAGATTAGAGTTGCCAGGCTGTTCTTTATGTATGGGAAATCAAGCTAGAGTTGATGAAGGTTCTGTAGTATTTTCTACCAGTACTAGAAATTTTGACAATAGACTTGGCAAGAACGCGCAAGTATTTTTAGGGAGTGCAGAATTGGCAGCAGTTTGTGCACTGCTTGGAAAAATACCTGAAGTTGAAGAATATCAGGATATTACTAAAAATAAAATTAATCCATATTCAGATGAACTTTATCGCTATCTTCAATTTGATGAAATACACGATTTCAGCTTGACAAAGTAATCATGGACTATGCCAAACTTTATAAAAGATAATATTCAAAAAACAAGTAATAATTCTTCTCGTAGCATCAAAAAATTATTAAAACAAAGATCTCTAGTCGTTGCATTTTCGCTCTTATTAACAGGTTTAGGAGCCTCAATTACAAGCATATCTTTTAAAACTGGAATCTATTTTATTAATAATTGGAGATTAGCATTATTAGACCATTTACCATCTATTGCAGTCTTACCTATATTTGGAGCTCTAGGAGGGGCTATTGCAGGATATTTGATCAAAAATATCGCACCGGCTGCAAAAGGTTCAGGAGTGAGTCAAATCATGGGTTTTTTAAGACATAAAAAAGTTCCAATGAATTTAAAAGTTGGATTAGTAAAGCTAATATCAGGAATTATTGCTATTGGTAGTGGATTCCCTTTGGGTCCAGAAGGTCCATCCGTTCAAATGGGAGGATCAGTAGCTTGGCAAATGGCCAAGTGGCTCAAAGCTCCTACAGCTTTTAGAAGAGTCATAGTAGCAGCAGGGGGTGGTGCTGGAATAGCTGCGGTATTTAGCGCTCCATTAGGAGGATTTGTCTATGCAATAGAAGAGTTATTAAACTCTGCAAGACCAGTAATTTTGCTATTAGTAGTAATTACAACTTTCATTGCAGATTCATCTGCTGATATTATTCAAGCCTTAGGTTTAGATCCTAAAGCAGGAGGCTTTGATTTTAACCTCGGATTTTTGATTCAAAAAGAATATGACCCATCAGTTTTTTTCTTACCTGTAGATTTTATTTACTTAGTTCTACTAGGAATAATTATTGGAATATTTGCAGAATTGTACAGCAGATATGTTTTGTTAATGCAAAATCTTGGGAAAAAATGGTATAAAAATAGATTTGTTTTAAAAATGAGTATCTGTGGACTTATTTTAGGAAGCATCTACTCTTGTTTACCCAGTACATTTCATAATTTAGATGAATTACAGAAAATAATAGCTGAGCAAAATACAAGTATTGGAATTGCTTTATTAGCAGTTTTAGTATTATTTATCACGACAGGTTTAGCTGCAGCATCTGGAGCTCCTGGAGGATTGTTCTATCCTATGCTTACTTTAGGAGGATCAATCGGACTAATAATGGGGAGCTGGGTGGAAATTGCGACAGGACATGCACCAAGTACATACATTTTTGCGGGAATGGGAGCTTTCGTAGCAGGATGTTCAAGAACACCAATTACAGCAATGTTTTTAGCTTTCGCTTTAACAAAAAATTTATTAATAATGAAACCTGTATTAATCAGCTGCATTGCCAGTTTCTTGATAGCAAGAGTTTTTAATGAAGAATCAATTTATGAAAGACAAATACAAATAGAAATAGAAGACTAAAAAACTATCTTTAATCAAAAACAGCAGTTTTGCTGTTATAAACAAATACTTGATGATTCAGATGTAATCTAACTGCTCTTGCTAAAGCTATTCTTTCAATATCTCTTCCTTTTCTAATCAAATCATCAACTTCATCCCTATGACTTACAGTAACTGTGCATTGCTCAATTATCGGGCCTTCATCAAGATCTTCAGTAACATAGTGAGCAGTAGCACCGATTAATTTTACACCTCTCTTCCAAGCTCGATGATATGGTTGCCCACCCTTAAATGCAGGTAAGAAAGAATGATGAATATTTATTATTGAAGAAAACTTTTTTAAAAAAGAGTCACTCAAAATTTGCATATATTTGGCTAAAACAACAAGATCAATTTCATGTTCTTTTAGTAAATGTAAAAATTGATCTTCGACAATAGATTTATCAGTTTTAAAAGTATCTATATGAACAAATTTTGCATTAAAGTCATTCGCAATATTTTCAAGATCAGAATGATTTGAAATTATTAAGGGGACTTTCATTTTGAGTTCTCCATTTCTTACTCGCCAAAGTAAATCAATCAAACAATGATTTTGTTTACTCACGAAAATAGCAACATTTGGAATTTCATCAGAATAATTTACGTTAAATTTTCCATTAACTTCATCTGCAATTTTTTCAAATTCTTTATAAATCTCATCTCTATTAAAAAAGGCATTGTTACTATTCCATTCAATTCGACTAAGAAACAAACCGGCATCTTGATCTGTGTGATGATCAGAATGTTTTATGTTTCCACCGTAATTTGAAATCCAACCTGTAAGTAAACTTACAAGACCAGGACGATCGGGACAAACAATTTTGAATATAATTGAAGGATGTTCCAAAAAATCTTTAACTATAAGTCAAATAAGCAAGTATCTCTAATATATCAATGAAAAGCTTAAAAGAAAATTTTAAAAAAGCACACATAGTTATTATTGGATCAGGGATTATTGGAAAATTTAACGCCTTAGAATTATCAGAATTAGGTTTCCAGGTAACGATAATAGATCCAACTGAACTACAAAATAGTAGCAATGCAGCCTTGGGCATACTAATGGGTAATATGTATCAAAAAAGGAGAGGTAGAAGCTGGGATCTCAGGAAACAAAGCATTGAATTATGGCCACAATGGATTAGATTCCTGCAAAAATTTAATAGTGAATTAAGTATCGAAAAACCACTAATACAACTAACTACTAATGAAGAAAAGTTTAAAAAATTAGAGAAATTTATTTGTGAAAATAATGATCAAAACTTACGAATTTTAGAAAGAGACTCAATATTTATCAATAGTATTAATAAAGCCTTCCAAACAAAAAATATAAGAGGAATGATTTCCTTCAAAGATGGAAGAATAAATCCTTATTCTTTACTTCAAACATTAGATAAATATCTAAAACATAAAAAAATCAATTTTTCAAAAGGAGAAATAATAAAAATCAGAAAAACAAATAATCAATGGATTTCTACAACAAAAAACAATGAAAATATCAAATCTGATATTGTTATTGTGTGCAATTCACTAAAAGCAATTGATTTAATAGATAGCATATCTCACAACATCACTTTAAAACCTGTCTTGGGTCAAGCTATGGAAATTGATGTAAATGAAGCAGAAGTTGATTTATTGTCGCTGCCAAAACAATTCAATATAAATGGTAAAAATATAATTCCGAAATCAAAAAATAAGCTAATTATTGGATCAACCGACGAATATAGTACTAAGCCAGGAGAAAATGCTTTCGAAAAACTTACAAATTTTCTCGATAAAAAACCAAATTGGCTGATGGAAGGGAAGATTTCTAAAAAATGGTACGGAATAAGGTCAAGGCCAGATGGTGAGCCTTCACCGATAATGAAAAATCTTGAAGATGGGCTAATTATATGTACAGGTTTTTATAAAAATGGGATTTTACTTGCTCCAGCTTGTTCTAAATGGGTTGCTAATGAAATTAAAAATTACTTTTCTTAATCTTTCGTTTCAGTAAAATCTGCATCAATTACATCATCTCCACCTTTTTCGTTTGAATCACTCTGTTCAGGACCACCCGCCGCGCCAGGTGATGATGACTGATTACCAGGTTGCTGATAAACAGATGAGCCAACTGCATAAAGTTCTTGCTGAAGTTCTTCAAGAAGTTTTTTCATTGATTCGTAATCTTCTTTTGATGTTGCCTCTTTTAAAGCATTACTTTTCTCTTCAACTTTAGACTTTGCTGCAGCATCAATTTTGTCTCCCAACTCACCAAGTTGCTTTTCTGTCTGATAGACAAGTGTTTCAGCTTGATTTTTTAAATCAATTTTTTCTCTTTTTTCTTTATCTGCAGATGCATTTGATTCAGCATCTTTTACCATTTTTTCAACTTCATTATCAGATAGAGTTGAAGCACCAGTAATAGAAATACTTTGCTCTTTACCACTTCCTTTATCTTTAGCAGTAACACTAAGAATTCCATTTGCATCGATATCAAATGTAACTTCGATTTGTGGAACACCCCTAGGTGCTGAAGGTATACCATCCAATCTAAAAGTTCCTAAGCTTTTGTTGTCAGACGCCATTTCTCTTTCTCCCTGTAAAACGTGTATTTCTACATTTGTTTGACCGTCTACAGCAGTTGAATATGTTTCAGATTTCTTCGTAGGCACTGTAGTATTTCGATTAATCATTTTTGTCATAACTCCTCCTAATGTCTCTACACCTAAAGAAAGGGGAGTAACGTCAAGCAACAATATATCTTTAACTTCTCCAGCTAAAACTCCTCCCTGAATTGCGGCACCAACAGCTACTACCTCATCAGGGTTGACAGTTTGATTAGGTTCTTTACCTATGATTTTTTTAACTAAATCTAAAACAGCAGGTATTCTAGATGAACCTCCCACCATTACAACCTCATCGATTTCACTAGTGGAAATTTTTGCATCACTTATCGCTCTCTCAACTGGGGTCTTACATCTATCTATTAGAGAAGCTGCTAATTCCTCAAACTTTGCTCTAGTTAAGTTCAAATCTAAATGTTTTGGTCCTTCAGGTGTTGCTGTAATGAAAGGTAAATTTATTTCACTTTGAGTAGCATTTGAAAGCTCAATTTTTGCTTTTTCTGCTGCTTCAGTAAGTCTTTGTAAAGCTTGTTTATCTTGTCTAAGATCAATCCCCTCATTTGATTTAAAAGTACTTGCTAAATGATCCACGATACATCTATCGAAATCATCACCACCTAAATGTGTATCTCCAGATGTTGATAAAACCTCAGTGACTCCATCACCAGCTTCAATCACTGAAACATCAAATGTTCCTCCACCTAAATCAAAAACAAGAATTTTTTCATTTTCCTTATCCAAACCATATGCTAAAGCTGCAGCAGTTGGCTCATTAACAATTCGGAGAACTTCTAAACCTGCAATCTTTCCTGCATCTTTTGTAGCTTGTCTTTGAGAGTCATTAAAATAAGCTGGAACTGTAATTACAGCCTGTGTAACTTTATCACCAAGGTATTTACCAGCATCATCTGCTAACTTTCTCAAAACTTGAGAACTTACCTCTTCAGGAGAAAATTGCTTATCCAAAATAGGACATTTAAGTTTGACACTAGAACCAGATTTTTCGACAGAATAGCTAACTTCTTTAGATTCTTCATTAACTTCATCAACTCTTCTGCCAACGAAACGTTTTGCTGAATAAAAAGTATTTTCAGGATTCATAACAGCTTGTCTTTTTGCGATTTGTCCAACCAGCTGATCTTGATTTTTTGTATATGCAACAACTGATGGAGTAGTTCTGAAACCCTCAGCATTTGCTATTACAGTAGGTTTACCACCTTCCATTACAGCGACA
This sequence comes from Prochlorococcus sp. AG-347-I06, assembly GCA_003281605.1. GTDB lineage: Bacteria > Cyanobacteriota > Cyanobacteriia > PCC-6307 > Cyanobiaceae > Prochlorococcus_A. The sequence goes on from QCBM01000002.1 coordinate 327,646, forward strand.
CAACTATTAGTTGTTCCTAAATCAATTCCTACAACCTTACCCATGGGTAAATTCTCATATTTGATATTCTCCATAATCGGTCATCAGAGTCATTATTGTTACTCAAAGACGGGGTGTGGTTCCCGAACAGATCGTTATTTTTTAAAGGAAAAATTCTAAACATGATTTCAAGTAAGACATCTTTTATTGCATTAATTGGTAATCCAGTAAGCCACTCTTTGTCACCAATTATGCAAAATGCTGCTTTTAAATATTTGGGCTTAGATTTAATCTATTTAGCTATACCATGTAAAGATGAAGATCTAGAATTGGTTCTTAATTCTTTAAAAAAAATTAATTGCAAAGGTTTAAATATTACAATTCCCCATAAAGAAAAAGTATTTGACCTTTGTAGTGAAATTTCCCCTATCGCTAGCAAACTAAAAGCAATTAATACCCTGAAATTAAATTCTGAAAAAGAATGGAGCGCAACTAATACAGATGTAGAAGGATTTATTTATCCATTAAAAAAATTAAACTCAACAAAAAAACAATCTATAGTTCTTGGCTCTGGCGGTGCAGCAAGATCTGTAATTCAAGGATTAATAAATTTAAATTTTTCAAACATTTCAGTAATATCGCGTAATAAATCATCACTAGATGAATTAACTAAAAATTTTAAAAATCAAATTGAAATTCGGTCTTTATTGAATAGTGATAATCAAGCTCAAAATTTAATCGAAGAAGCGGATTTAATTGTAAATACAACACCAGTAGGAATGAAAACAGCTGAGAATGAAACAAATATATTGCCTTATGGAGAAGATTTTTGGAGATCTCTTAACTCAAAAACAACTATTTACGATTTAATCTACAATCCTGCTCCAACTCCTCTATTACAACTTGGCAACAAAAAAGGTTGCATGACAATCGATGGTTTAGAAATGCTTATTGCTCAAGGTATAGGATCATTATCATTTTGGACAGATGGATTAAAGGTGCCTTTTCATATTATGGATGACGCACTAAAAAAATTTCTTTAAAAAAACAATCCTAAATTTTAAGAAACTACCCATAGTAATGTATGTTAAATAATGACCAGACGCTCATCAAATTAATTTTATGAGCCAAAGACCTTGTCTGAAACCATGAACGATCAACAATCTTATTACGAAACAATGTATATCCTCCGCCCAGATATTGCGGAAGATGAAGTAACCAATCACATTGAGAAATACAATAAACTTCTAGAAGAATTTGGCGGTACTATCCTGGATAGTCAAATGAGGGGCAAGAGAAGATTAGCCTATCAAATATCAAAACATAGAGAAGGTATTTACGTTCAATTGAGTCATCAAGGTGATGGACAACATATTTTTAAAATTGAAAAAGCAATGAGACTTAGTGAAGATGTCATAAGATACATGACCGTTAAACAAGAAGGGCCTTTACCAACACCAAGACCTTCTAATAAAAATGCATCACAATCGGAAAATAATGATAATCCAGAAACTAAAATTGAATCAAAACAAAAAGAACTAGTAGCAAGTTCTGATACTTCAGCTTCGGGAAAAAATGATCCTGAAATTAAAGAAAATGCAGAATCTTAAATATTAATCTTTTGTTTTTGAATTTAACTCAGCCCATATTTTATTAGACATACCCCACATATAAATAAAACCTTCTGCTAAAGAATGATTAAAGACATCATCTTTGCTATAAGTTGCCAAATCTTCCCTGTAAAGTGAATTATTTTCCGACATTCTCCCAATTACTGTTGCGTTCCCCTTATGCAGTCTAATCTTTACTCTTCCATTAACTGAAGTTTGAGTCGATGAAATAAATGCTTCTAAGCTATCTTTAAGAGGACCAAACCAAAAACCTTGATAGACTAATTGACCCCATTTTTTTTCCACTATTCCTTTAAAATCAACAACATCTGGGTTTAATGTAATGCTCTCTAGTTCCTTGTGAGCTTTGATTAAAAGTAAGAGGCCAGGTGTCTCGTAAATTTCTCTACTTTTAATCCCTACTACCCGATCTTCAATCATATCTATTCTTCCAAAACCATGAGCACCTGAAAGATTATTAGCTTTTTGAATAATTTCTACTGGAGTTAAAAATTCATCATTAATTCCAACTGGAAACCCATTTTTAAAAACAATTTCTATATCTTGAGGAGAATCAGGTGAATTATAAATTGATGATGTCATCGCAAATATATCTTCAGGTGCTTCTTGCATTGGATCTTCTAAAATCCCTGCTTCAATACTCCTACCCAGTAAGTTAACGTCTATTGAATATGGTGATTTTTTTGATACTGGTGCAGGAATACCAAATTTTTCTCCATAAACTATTGCTTCTTCTCTACTCATATTCCATTCCCTTGCAGGAGTAATTATTTTCAAATCAGGACCTAAAGCATTAATTGCTAAATCAAATCGAACTTGATCGTTCCCTTTACCGGTGCATCCATGCGCTACTGCATCAGCATTAATTTCTCGAGCAATATTTACGAGATTTTCAGCAATTAAAGGTCTTGCAAGAGCTGTAGATAAAGGATATTTATCCAAATATAGTGCATTTGCTCTAATTGCTGGAAAAGCGTATTTCTCAACAAAACTATTCACTAAATTACCAACTATGGATTGAGATGCGCCAGAATTTAAAGCTTTTTGCCTAATAAGTTCTAAATCTTCACCTTGTCCAAGATCTGCTACGAAAGTAACCACTTCTGAAATTCCATATTCATTCTTTAAATATGGAATACAAACACTTGTATCTACTCCACCAGAATAAGCTAGTACAACTTTTTTTACCTGCTGCATCTGAATTTGCTCCATAAATTTAAATTTTTAACGTAATTAAGAATTTGAAAACTTATTAAAAACTAATATTATTGTAACTATAAGAGCTGGACCAAAAACTAGTGATAAGAGAAGAAAGTTATTAATTATTAAAACATCGGGATCTAAGTATCCAATAATTTTAAATAACCCAGAAAGCAACAATGAAATCAGCCAGATAAAAAAGTATTTTAAATTTGCTTTATCAAACAAAGTTTTTCCGTGTGCATCATTATGTATTATCTTATATATAGAACATAACTTTTAATGGACTCAAATAAATTAAAACTTAGATTAGACGATATTTCTAAAGTTAACCCTGCTTTAACTTGCTACCACAGGGATGATCCAGCTCCTGTTTTGCCATTAAGAGATGAACCTGATCTACTTTCTTGGCTTGAAAATTCAGGGAGACTTGTTGCAGAAAAAGATGGAGATTCACAGGAGTTTAGTACAATAGAAGAAGAAGAGCTCTCAGCGCTTATGGGCGAGAAAGAAGATTATAAAACTGAAGAAGACACTTCAGAAGATGATTGGGAAGATTAATAAGCTTAACTTTAAATCGTTATTAATATTAAATACTTTTGCTTTACTAATAACCTCCTATTTTTTTAATAATTATCTTCTTATCGGAGTTTTCACATTATTTTTTTTTATTTCTTTATTAACAACAAAGAATGGTCTTGAAATAATCAGAAAATTAAATTTACTTCAAAATATTAGAACTGAAGGTCCTGCTAATCACTATATGAAGAGTGATACCCCAACAATGGGGGGAATTTTCATGATAGTCCCTTTTTTAATATTTCTTACGCTAATAACTATCAATTTAGGTTCACTTAAATTATTTCTTACATTACTGACTATTTTTGGTTTCTTTATTACAGGGTTTTTAGATGATTATATAAGTATTAAAAACAAAGAAAATAAAGGGTTAAAAACAAAAGAGAAATTTATTCTACAAAGTATTATCTCAATAATTTTTATATCGTTGGCCTATGAAAAAAATTTAATAAATCCATTAATAACAGTATCAGACTCGTGGGGAATAGACATGAATATTTTCATATTGCCAATTTCTTTTTTAGTACTAGTTGGCATAAGTAATTCAGTAAATTTGACTGATGGACTAGATGGATTAGCAGCTGGATGCAGTGGGATTGTCTTTTATGGATTAGGAACAGAAATATTAATGAAAGAACAGCAAGAACTTTTTGTTTTTAGTATCTTGTGTTATTCAATGTCGGGAATATGCTTAGGATTTCTCAAGTTCAATAGTTATCCTGCAAAAATATTTATGGGAGACACAGGCTCTCTAAGTATTGGTGCAATTCTAGGTTCTATTGCATTATTAACCGATAGCATTTTTACCTTATCTATTTTCTCAGGAATATTTATTATTGAATCACTATCAGTGATAATTCAAGTAGGTTTTTTTAAAATTACAAAAAAATTATTTCATAGAGGTAAACGTATATTTTTGATGGCTCCACTACACCACCATTTTGAACTTAAAGGAGTAAAGGAACAAAAAATAGTAGAAAATTTTTGGAAAATCAACATTTTACTCATAATTTTAGGTATAGTTTTAAAAATCAACCTATAAAAAATTTGTTATGAGTTTTTTTACATGGAAAGATAATGGATTAACAAGTGACTGCTCAAGTCTTGATGCAATGGCATCAAGATTCGAAGAGACTGCTAATTTAATGAAGAAACTGTCAGAGAAGGGCTTCAAACTTAAGAAAACTCACAACAATCAACTAATTCTTCACTCTGACCCTAAAGTCTTTGATCAATGGGGTTTTATAAGTGAAGAGCTTCCTTTTAAACAACTCTGTTTAATATCAGATGATGAATAACTATTTGACTTTGAAAACTCTTCTATCAGGATTGATAAATAATTTCGTACATGAGTGTTCCAGCTAAAGTGCCTATTAACCCCCTCAATACCGTTTCTACTCCATATTTTCCACTGATTAGTATTTGATATTCCTTTTTCCAGAATAAGTTTTAACTCATTAATATCAGTAACATCTACGAGAAGTCCATTTTCACATTTTGAGCGAATTTCTTTTGGTCCTCCATCATTTGTTGATATTATCGGCAATCCACATGAAGAAGCTTCAAGCAGGGTTAAACCAAAAGGCTCAGTTAAAGCTGGATTTACGAATATACCCCCTCTGCTAGCAGCCCACCTGTATAAAGCAGGAATTTGAGTTGGAAGATGTTTTTTTGGATAAGCAACCTTGCCATACAAATTATATTTATCAATCATTTCAAAAATATTATGAAATACATCTTTTTGTTGAGGGTCAAGTTTTGAAGTACTATCTCTACAACCCAAAATTAAAATCAAATTAGTTTTTCTTTTTAATTTTTCAGATCTTCCGTATGCCTCAATCAAAGAGGGAATATTTTTTCTTCGTACAGCTCTAGAAATAGTCAATAATGGAGGTTTAGTAGAGTCCTTAAGAAAAGGGTTCATCATATTATCTACTTCTGCTGTCTCTGTTGTGGAGTGAATATGGTGAAATTTATTATGATCAACACCAGGAGGAATAACCTTAGCTTTGTGAGGTGTAAAAGAGGAATATTGGGAATATTGATAAACTGATTCTTGTTTAGTGCTTGTAACAACAATATCTGCAGACTTTAATACTTTTTCTTCTGCCTCAATTCTTCTACTTATAGAGTAAAGCTTTTCTATTTGATTTGTTTTTAAACCAGTATCAAGCAATTTCCTTTTTTTCTCTCTTCCTAAAGAATGACCAGTAAAAATAAGTGGAACGTTTAGGGTTTTACTTAATTTAGCTCCTACATATCCAGCATCCGCATAATGTGCATGAATGAAATTAGGCTTTTTGTTTTTTTTATAGTAAGAAATTAGTCCTTCAGTTAAATGATCTAAATAAGGCCAAAGCAATTCTTTTCTTAAATATTTATTAGGTCCAAATTTGAATCTTAAAATTCTAACTCCAGGTTCTACAAATTCTTCTTCTTGAGAATATTCATCATCTACCTTAGTGTCGTTTATTAAACGAGTGACTAAATCCACTTGATCAACTTCTGAAGTGTTAGCCAAACTTTTAATTAATTCTAAAACGTATTGTGTTTGCCCTCCTGTATCTGCGTCCCTACCTAACTCAAGATTTTTAGAACGTATAAGACCATGTAAATGTAAATGTAAAAATTTCAACCTCATTCAGCAAGTCCTCCGATCAACGGCCTTTAATACAAATAAGCTGAATTTTCTAGGGAAATATTAAGAAAGCATTATGATTTGAGATCTTTTTAATATAAAAGTTTTCAAAATGCAGTTATAGAGCAGTTTTATACCCCTTTAAAAAAGAATTTCGTATTGCTGAAATTATTTAAATAAAAAGAAATACAACAAGGATTTTCTTATTTAAGAACCTTTTTAAGATATTTTGCTGTATGACTTATAGGATTTTTAGCTACATCTTCAGGAATACCTTCTGCAATAATTTCTCCTCCTTTATCCCCTCCATCAGGTCCTAAATCAATAATCCAATCTGAGCATCTAATAACATCTAAATTATGTTCAATAACAATTACTGAATTACCTTTATCTACCAAACGTTGTATCACATCCATTAATTTATGAACATCATAAAAACTTAACCCTGTAGTTGGTTCATCAATCAAATATAAAGTTTTTCCAGTAGCTCTTTTTGACAATTCCGTGGCTAACTTAACTCTTTGAGCCTCTCCACCAGATAATGTAGGAGCTGGCTGACCTAATTTGACATATCCTAAGCCAACATCAACCAATGTGGATAATCTATCGGCAGCTTGAGGTATAGCAGAAAAAGTTTCTGCAGCTTGTTCAACAGTCATCTCTAAAACATCAGATATATTAAAACCTTTATATTTCACCTGAAGAGTTTCCCTATTAAAACGAGCCCCTTTGCATACTTCACATTGAACATACACATCAGGTAAAAAATTCATTTCAATTACATTGACTCCCTGACCTTTACAAGCTTCGCATCTTCCTCCTTTCACATTAAAGCTAAATTGACCAGCCTGATAACCTCTTGCTTTTGCTTCTACTGTGGCAGTAAATATTTGCCTTATAGGATCAAACGCACCAGTATATGTAGCAGGATTTGATCTTGGAGTTCGTCCTATTGGAGATTGATCAATAACGATAACTTTATCAATTGCCTTTATACCCTTTAACTCTTTTACACCTTGAGGAAAAGGTACTTTTAATCCTAGAGAATGACATAAAGCAGGATGAAGTAATTCATTTATCAAAGTGCTCTTCCCACTTCCACTAACACCAGTTACAGAAACTAATCTTCCTAAAGGAAATTCAACAGAAATATTTTTTAAATTATTTTTTGAGCAATTATTTAAGATTAAACTTTTTTTTACAGATGATCTACGTTCTTTTGGAGTAGGAATCGATTTCTTACCACTGAGATAAGCTCCAGTTAGTGACTTTTCTGAATTTACGATATCTTGATAAGATCCTTTAGCAATAATTTCCCCACCATAAACACCTGCCCCTGGACCAATATCTACTAAATAATCTGCGGATTTCATAGTATCTTCATCATGTTCAACGACAACCAAAGTATTTCCCAAGTCTCTTAAACTTTTTAATGTTTCTAATAATCTGTCATTATCTCTCTGATGCAAACCAATACTTGGTTCATCTAATACATATAAAACACCAGTTAGACCTGCACCTATTTGTGTAGCCAATCTAATACGCTGAGCCTCACCACCAGACAAAGTCATAGCTGGTCTATCTAAAGTCAAATAATCTAAACCTACATTAATTAAAAACTTCAAACGTAAACGTATCTCTTTTAAAACCAATTCACCTATCTGCTTTTGTTTTTCTGATAAAGATATATTTTCTTTCTTTGTCTTACCTAAACCCATGATGCGCTCTACGTGGTTTAGGGTTTCAGAAACACTTATAGATGTTAAATCAGTAATGTTGTATGGACCAAGTTTAACGGCCAATGCCTCAGGTCTTAATCTTTTTCCAGAACATGTCTTACAAGGAACTAATTCTAAATACTTTTCTAATTTTTGTTTTACTGATTCTCCACTGGCTTCATTCAATTGCCTTTCTAATATTGGTAAAATCCCCTCAAAAGGTCTTTCAAAACCACTAGAAGTTTTAAAGCGACTATCAGCTTGAATTAATATTGGTTTATCCGATCCCAAAAGTAGGACTTTTTTTTGTAAATCACTTAAATCTTTCCAAGGAGTTTTTAATTCAAAACCATAAGCTTGTCCTACGGAATAAAGTAAAGAGAAGTAATAAGTATTATCTTTCTCACTCCAAGGAGCTATTGCAGCATAAACAGGCAATGTTTTGTCAGGAATAACTCTATCTGCAGTAAATTTTTTTAAATAACCAATCCCATGACAATCTGGACAGGCACCATATGGGCTATTAAAAGAAAATAATCTTGGGGAAAGTTCTTCAACGATAGAACCATGTACAGGACATGCATAATTTTCTGAGTAAAGTTTTTCTCTCTCTAAGTTAGAAGGTAAATTTTCTCCTTTTTTTGGAACAACTTCTACTATTGCTAAGCCATCGCCTCTTTTGAGACAAGTTTGTAGTGAATCATTTAATCTTTCTTGTATTCCTTCTCTTGCAATTAATCTATCAACTACTACCTCAATATTATGAATTTGATTTTTATCTAATTCAATACTATCAGCAAGTTCTCTTACTTCTCCATTAATTCTTACCCTAGCAAATCCTTCAGCAGCTAGTCCGCTTATTAATTTTGTATGTGTTCCTTTTTTACCTCTTACAACAGGAGCCAACAATTGATACCTTGTTCCTTCTGGTAAAAGAAGAATTTGATCCACCATTTCGTCAATTGTTTGAGGCGCAATTGGAATCCCGCAGTGGTGACAATGCGGCTCACCAGCACGACCAAACAATAATCTTAAATAGTCTTGTATTTCTGTTACTGTTCCAACTGTTGATCGAGGATTATGACTTGTAGATTTTTGATCAATTGAAATTGCGGGTGATAAACCTTCAATGTTGTCAACATCTGGTTTATCCACTTGACCCAAAAATTGCCTTGCGTATGCAGAGAGACTCTCAACGTATCTTCTTTGACCTTCAGCAAAAATAGTATCAAAAGCAAGAGAACTTTTACCACTTCCACTAACACCTGTAAAAACTATAAATTTATTCCTAGGTAGAGAAAGATCAATATTTTTTAAATTATGCTGACGAGCTCCCCTAATAATAATTGAGTTATCTTGTCCAAAACTATCATCAGCTTTATTAACCATGTTTAAATCTAAATTTATGATTTAAAAAGGATATTATAGTAGAAATTTTTCTATTTTACGCAGCTGAGCGATCAAGAAGTCTAGAAGCATATTCGTTTACTTCGGATGAACCTCCACCTATAAGTTCAATTAGTTCATTTTTTCTTTGATTTTTAGTAGTTAGTTTTGCAATTGATGTATAAGTTATTCCATTAATTACATTTTTTTTAACTTTGAAATGAACTGATCCCCTAGCAGCCAGGAATGGCTGATGTGTAATACATAAGACTTGTTGATTTTTAGAAATTTCTTTTATAAGCTCAACCAAGGAAAATAGAGATTTACCACTTAAACCACTATCAATTTCATCTAAAAAGAAAGTGTTGGGTTGTTTAGAAATACTAGATTTAATAGCTAATAAAAATCTTGACATTTCCCCTCCAGAAATAACATTTGATAATGGAGCAAGCTTCTGATCAGGATTAGCCGAAAACAAAAAATTTATATCGTCAATTCCATCGCCAGAAGGCTTGCATTCAGAAAATTGAATTGAAAAATTTGCATTTTCTAAACCTAAATTACTTAAAATTGACATCACTGAATTTTGTAACTGCTTAGCAATTTTTTTTCTTTCAATAGATTGAATAACAAATAAAGAATTTAGTTTACTTTGTAAATTCTCAATTTGAGCTTTAATCCTGCAAATCTCATTACCTTGATCATTTTGTTGAAAATATGTCTTTAATTGATCGCGTTTTTCAATTAATTGAGTTAAATCTAACGAAAAAGTTCTCTCTAAGTTTTTTAAAAAGAATAATCTTTTTTGTATTTCTGGAAGATTAGATTCATAATTTTCTATTTCTTGCAAATATAATTTTAAATCAAAAATTAAATCTTCAACATCACAATGAATATTTAATAACTTCTCTCTAAATTTTTGAATCTTTAAATCGAAATCTGCGGTTTTATTTAAAATCTTTAATGAATGATTTATAAAAAAATTTACTGAAGGTTCATCATGACTGAAATTATTTAAATTTTCTAATGATGATTTAATTGAATTATTAATTTCAAGATTATTTACAAGCTTATTTTCTAATAACTCTAGTTCTAAAATTTCTTCACTTGAATTTAAATCAGCTTCTTCTAAACTCTTCAACATGTGTTTAATTGCCAAATTTTTTTCTTCTTGATTCCTAGAAAATTCTATTTTTTCATCCATTAAGCCTTTTAAAACTTTGGTTTTTCCCCATATACTTTTAATCCTTTCGCTAGTATCTCTAAATTCTTGAGAACATAAATCGTCAATAATTAGTCTTCTCTTATCAAAAGAATCAAAAATAAAAGTGTCAGATTGAGCTGCAAAATCTATTAAAAATCCTCCAAGTTTTTCTAATGATTGTCTATTAATTGGTAAATCATTAAGGCTATATTTGGATAAGATTTTATTATTTTTTTTATAAGATTTTCTTTTAATTTGTAGTTCTGAAGAAGTTATTTCAAAACCATTACTAAATAACCAATTATTAATTTGAGTAGAAGAAGAAAATATTGCCTCTATAACGCAATAATCTTTTCCTGGACGTATTAAATGTTTTAGAGGTATATTAGTTCCACCAAATAAAGCATTTAGGGAATCCAAAATTAATGATTTTCCTGAACCTGAATCCCCAGTTATGATATTCAAACCTTTTTCGAAATTAATTTCTATAATTTCTATTAATGCAATATTTTCTATTTTTAGTTGTACTAACATGATAAATCTTCCATATAAAAAAATTAACTTCTTTTTAAAAAAAATAAAGGTTTTAAATATATAAAGTTATGAAAGAAGATTTTACTGATTTTATTGAGGTATCTGGACTCTTAAATTACGATCCAGATACAATTTCTAAAATTTACAAAAAACATCCTAAAAGACTTTTAAAAAGACTTTGGCAAACACTCATACCTATTTTTGCTTACATCTTCTCCGTGGGATGGGATAAATTAACTGGAAGGTTGAAAAATGAACAGCAAGCAAGATTTAGAGCACGAGAGTTAACAAATTTGTTAGTAGAACTTGGACCTGCATTTGTTAAGGCAGGCCAAGCTTTATCAACAAGACCAGATATAATCCCAGGGATTCTTCTAGAAGAATTATCTGAATTGCAAGATCAACTCCCTGGATTTGATGGCAACAAAGCTATGGAGTTAATAGAAGAAGATTTAGGTTACAAAATAAATGAGATTTTTTTAGAAATTGATAAAGAGCCAATTTCCGCTGCTTCTTTAGGGCAAGTACATAAAGCTAAATTAAAAAACGAAGAGATCGTTGCAATAAAAGTTCAAAGGCCAGGATTAAGAGAACAAATAACCTTAGATCTTTACATAGTTAGAAATATTGCTTATTGGCTAAAAAACAATATCGGATTAATAAGAAGTGATCTAGTTGCTTTGATTGATGAATTAGGCAAGAGAGTTTTTGAAGAGATGGATTATCTAAACGAAGCTGCAAATGCAGAAAAATTTAGAAATTTGCACAAACATAACAAAATGATTGCCGTACCAAAAATTTATAAAGAAATAACTTCAAGAAGAGTATTAGCAATGGAATGGATAGACGGTACAAAATTAACAAATTTAGAAGACGTAAAAAAATTAGGAATTAATCCTGATGAAATGATTGATATAGGAGTACAGTGCAGTTTAGAACAGCTTTTAGAACATGGTTTTTTTCATGCAGACCCACATCCAGGTAATTTATTAGCCTTAGAAGATGGAAGATTATGTTATCTAGATTTTGGAATGATGAGCGAGGTTTCTAGAGAATCTAGATCAGGATTAATTCAAGCAGTAGTACATTTAGTAAATAAAAACTTCGATAAATTGTCTCAAGATTTCGTAAAATTGGGGTTTTTATCAGAGGAAGTTAATCTAGAACCCATAGTTCCAGCATTTCAAGATGTTTTTATCAACGCAGTTGAACAAGGAGTTTCGAAAATGGATTTTAAAAGCGTTACTGACGATATGTCTGGTGTTATGTATAAATTTCCTTTTAGACTACCACCATATTACGCGCTTATAATAAGGTCATTACTTACATTAGAAGGAATTGCTATAAGCGTAGATCCAAACTTCAAGATATTAGGCGCGGCTTATCCATATTTTGCAAGAAGATTGATGGAAGATCCTGATCCACAATTAAGGGAAAGCCTTAAAGAAATGCTTTTTGATAATAAAAAATTTAAATGGGACCGTTTAGAAGATCTGCTTTCTAACGCTGCAAAGCAAACAAATCTCGATTTAGAAAAACTTTTAGACGAAGTTATAAATCTTCTCTTTTCTCCAAATGGAGGATTTCTTAGAAATGAGATAGTTGAAGGTTTAACAAATCAGATAGATTTATTTAGTCTAAAAATATTGAAAAGTTTGAATAACTATCTTCCACAGTCAATTAGATTGAATACTATTAACGAAAATAACAACTTAAATGACCTTATAATGTATGTAGAGCCATTGAGAAACTTTTTAGAGATTTTACAAAAAGTGCCCGGGTATTCAATTGATATCTTTCTAAAAAGGGTTCCAAGACTAATAAATGAACCTTATACAAAAGAAATGGGTATAAAAATTGCAAAAAAAGTAACTGAAAAAGGCGTGGTAAGACTTGTTAAGATTGCTGCTGGTGCAAATATCTAAATGAATTTTAGAAAAATTTTAATATTTAAAATATTTTTTATTTTTGTAATTTCTCCATTATTTTTAAATGTTCCAAAATCTAATAGTGCTGAAGAAATAAAGATCACATACAGCATATTTTCTAGAACAATTAAAGTTAATTCTTTAAAAACTTTTGCGAAAGAAGGCAAATCAACAAAAAAATTAAAGAGAATTTTGAAAGCAACAGGGTCTCCCGATAAAGAAATTAAAACAGTTTTAAACAAAGATTTTGAAATTCCTATTACCATTGCAAGCAAACTTATATACTCTGAAATAGGAGATGTTTTTTTAACAAGACTTTCATCTATTATCCACCCACCTAGAGCAACTGATGAAAAAACAGGCATGCTAGCCCTTAGAGCAAGTGTGATTCAAGGTATTAAATTAGGAAATGGAAAAATAAATCTAATAAATTTTTTTGAAGGATATCCAACTAAAACTGTAATTTTAGATGTAAGCGCTTTGAGCAAAGTTATGAATAAAGTAGAATCTATCTCAGAATTATTAACCTTTTTCACCAATTCCCCTTTAGAACAAATCAAAACAAATTAAACAGCCATGGTGTTATTAAATAAAATAAAAAATAAACTACGTTTTAATTACAGAAAAAAAAGATGGCCTGGCCTTATAGAAGCTTATAAACAATATCTCCCAGTTACAAAGAAAACTCCTATTATTTCCCTCAACGAAGGAAATACACCACTGATTTTTAGCGAATCAATTAGCAACTTAATTGGAAATGGAACAAAAGTTTTTTTAAAATATGATGGCCTTAATCCAACAGGATCTTTTAAAGATCGTGGTATGACTATGGCAATTAGCAAAGCAAAAGAAGAAGGCCGTGAAGCAGTTATTTGTGCAAGTACTGGAAATACCTCTGCTGCTGCTGCTGCATATGCTTCGAGAGGAGGATTAAAACCTTATGTTTTAATCCCAGAAGGATTTGTTGCACAAGGAAAGCTTGCGCAAGCATTAATGTATGGCGCTGAGATAATATCTATTAATGGTAACTTTGATAAAGCCCTGGAAATTGTTAGAGATTTATCCTCAGAACATCCTGTAGAGCTTGTTAATTCTGTTAATCCATATCGAATACAAGGACAAAAAACCGCAGCTTTTGAGATAGTTGATGACTTAGGTCATGCTCCTGATTGGCTTTGTATTCCAATGGGCAATGCAGGAAATATAACTGCTTATTGGATGGGATTTAAAGAATATTCAAAGATTAAAAGAAATTTGAAATTACCAATAATGATGGGTTTTCAATCCGAAGGCTCTGCTCCATTAGTAAAAAATATAATAGTTAAAGATCCAGAAACAATTGCAACTGCAATAAGAATTGGGAATCCTGTAAATAGAGAAAAAGCAAAAAAAGTAAGAAAGGAAAGTAAAGGAGATTTTCAGTCAGTTACAGATGAAGAAATAATCAATGCTTATAAAATCCTTGCCAAAGAGGGAGTTTTTTGTGAACCTGCTAGTGCGGCATCAGTTGCAGGACTGATTAAAAATAAAAATAGAATTCAGAAAGAATCGACCATTGTTTGTGTTCTGACTGGAAATGGCTTGAAAGATCCTGATTGCGCCATAAAAAATAACGATGCTATTTTTAGGAAAAATATTGAACCTTCGTTAAAAAATATAACTAAAATCTTAGGATATTAAAATCCAAAAAAAATAGTGTCTGTGGAAATCAATTAAAACCTAACCTCATTTGTTGAAAAGTACTAAACAAAAAATTCTATTTGTTGAATATTTTTTTCTTTTTTAGAAAATTTTAAATTTATTCAACAAATTAAAAATTTTTTACACATATTCTTTTCTTCGTAAACTAGGTATACAAACTGTTTAATTTAAAAATTCCACAGTTCCCACAAGAACTACTACTACTAAATTTTTTATTTTATTATTAATTTTTATATTAGAAAGTTAAAAAATTAATTTATTGAATTTAATTTACGAAAAAAGTATATTGTATTTGTAAAAGTTCCAAATTCTGATGGAAATTATTTGTAATCAAAATGAATTAAATAATGCTATACAACTAGTAAGCAAAGCAGTTGCTACAAGACCAACGCATCCAATTCTTGCAAACATACTTTTAACAGCTGACGAAGGAACTAATAAAATTAGCGTCACAGGATTTGACTTGAATTTAGGAATTCAAACTTCTTTTGATGGAACTGTTAAAAATAGTGGAGCTATAACTATACCTTCAAAACTTTTATCCGAAATAGTAAACAAACTACCTAATGAAACTCCTGTTTCCCTAGAAGTAGACGAGAATTCAGATAATATCCTAATAAAAAGTGATAGAGGTTCTTTTAATTTAAAAGGGATACCCTCTGATGAATATCCTAATTTACCATTTGTGGAAAGCGGTACATCTTTGAATATTGATCCTAGTTCTTTTTTAAAGGCTTTAAAATCTACTATTTTTGCCAGTAGTAATGATGATTCAAAGCAACTACTTACTGGTGTTAATTTTACCTTCAAACCAAATTATTTAGAGTCTGCTTCTACAGATGGCCATAGATTGGCTGTTGCTTTAATCGGTAATGAAGAACATCTTGAAAATAAAGAAAACTTATCTTCAAATGTTGATGATTTATCGGTAACTATCCCAACTAGATCATTAAGAGAAATTGAAAAACTAGTATCTTTGAGAAGCTCAGAAAATTCAATTAAGCTTTTCTATGACAAAGGTCAAGTAGTATTTATATCTTCTAATCAAATAATTACTACAAGAACTTTAGAAGGTACTTATCCTAATTATTCACAATTAATTCCTGACTCTTTTTCTAAAATTCTAAATTTTAATACAAAAAAATTAATTGAAGCATTAGAAAGAATTGCTGTTTTAGCTGATCAGCAAAGTAGTGTTGTAAAGATTAAATTAGATGATACAGATTTAGCTTCAATCAGCGCAGATGCTCAAGACATTGGCAATGCAAATGAATCAATACCTGTCTCTTATTCTGGAGAAAATTTTGATATTGCATTTAACGTAAGATATTTGTTAGAAGGTTTAAAAGTTATTGCTTCTGAAAATGTACTCTTAAAGTGTAATATTGCAACTACTCCAGCTGTTTTTGTACCAGAAGATAATCTTAATTCTTTTACTTATTTAGTTATGCCTGTGCAGGTTCGTTCTTAATTTGAAATTACCTAAAGAGATTTTATTAAGTGACTTACTAAATTATAGTGTTAAGGGTAATATGGTCCTTAATTATGGAAATGGTGAAAATGTTTGGATGCACCCTCCAGTTCACCGGATTTTAGGATGGTACTCTCGTCCTTCAAATTTTGATTTAAAAAGAAATGTTTGGCGATTAAATCAAATTACTCAAATAATTGATAATGAAATTTATGTCAAAGGTAATCCAGCTATTTCAGATTTAGCAACTTTAAATAGGTTCCCAACTTTAATAGAAGCTAATCTTATAAATATAAATGGATCAAAGATAGGAGTCATTGTAGATTTTTTATTTGAAGTGAAAACGGGAAAAATTAAATATTACTTAGTTTCTAGGTCTAATCCTAAGATTCCAGGTTCTAGTAGATGGAAATTAACTATTGATAATATTAATGACCAACAACCGGGATTGGTATTCTGTGAAAGTAACTCTTTAGATGATTTATCTTTAATAAAATCAAGTATTAAAAATGAATTTATGAAAAAAGGAAAAAAAATTTTTGATAGATTTGATGATATGAAAAATATTGCTTCTAATAGATTAGAGGAATGGCTTGAAGAAGATGAAGATATTAGCCAAAACTTAGATTTTAAACAAAAAAGTTTTTATAATAATGACAAAACATCTATCCCGTTTAGTGAAAAAAATGAAGATGACCCTTGGATATAAATAATGATAAATCAAGAAAATAATGATCTATATGATCTTAATGAAGCACTACAAATTGAAAATTTAACACTAAAAGATTACGAAGAAATTTGCAAAAGATTAAAAAGAAAACCCAACAGAACGGAATTAGGCATGTTTGGTGTTATGTGGTCCGAACATTGTTGTTATAGAAATTCAAAACCTTTACTATCTAAGTTTCCCACTAAAGGTAAAAATGTTTTAGTTGGACCTGGAGAAAATGCTGGCGTTATTGATGTTGGAAATAATCAAAAACTTGTTTTTAAAATAGAAAGTCATAATCATCCTTCTGCTATTGAACCTTTTCAAGGCGCAGCAACAGGTGTAGGAGGAATTTTGAGAGATATATTTACAATGGGTGCAAGGCCAATTGCAGTCTTGAATTCATTGAGATTCGGCAACCTTGATAAATCATCAAATGTTGATTTACTACGAGGAGTTGTATCCGGTATTGCACATTATGGAAATTGCGTAGGTGTCCCAACTGTTGGAGGTGAAATTGACTTCGATGATAGTTACTCTGGAAATCCTTTAGTGAATGTTATGGCTTTAGGACTTTTAGAGACCGAGGAAATCGTTTGTTCTGGAGCAAAAAATGTAGGATCACCAGTGTTATATGTTGGGAATACAACCGGCAGAGATGGTGTTGGTGGTGCTAGTTTTGCTAGCTCAGAATTATCAACTACTTCATTGGATGATAGGCCTGCAGTACAGGTAGGTGATCCATTTGTTGAGAAAAGTCTTATTGAAGCTTGTTTGGACGCTTTCAAGACAGGGGATGTAATTGCAGCTCAAGATATGGGTGCTGCAGGTTTAACATGCAGTAGCGCAGAAATGGCCGCAAATGGAAATTTAGGGATATCAATTGATTTAGATTTGGTCCCTTCTAGAGAAGATGATATGTCCTCATACCAATATTTATTATCTGAATCGCAAGAAAGAATGTTGTTTGTCGTTAAAGAAGAAAAAATTAATGATCTTATTGAAAAATTTAATAAATGGGGATTATATGCCAGTGTTATTGGTGAAGTGATAGGAACAAATGAGATAATTATTTCTCATAAAGGTAAAATTGTGGCCCAAATACCTACTTCTGCCTTATCTGATGATACTCCTGTAAATTTTCACAATGTGATTAATAATCCACCCGATGATCTTTTAAATAAATGGAAATGGAAAGAAAATAATTTACCAGAAATTCATGAGCAAAAAATATTTTCATTGAAGGAAAATAAGAATTTTTCTTTTTCAGAAATTATTTTAAAACTACTCTCTAATCCATCAATAGCTTCTAAACGATGGATTTATAAACAATATGACTCTCAAGTTCAGGCAAATACAGTTTTTCAACCTGGAAAATCAGATGCAGCCGTAGTAAGACTTAGGGAGCAAAATAAAAAAAATAAAATTAAAGTATTTTCTGGTATCGCTGCTTCAGTTGATTGCAATAGTAGATGGGTTGCGCTTGATCCTTTTAGAGGATCTATCGCTGCCGTTGCAGAGTCCGCTAGAAACGTTAGTTGTGTTGGTGCTCAACCAGTAGCAATTACAAATAATTTAAATTTTTCTTCCCCTGAGAATGAAACAGGATATTGGCAACTCTCTTCTTCATGTAATGGAATTACCGAAGCCTGTAAAGCTTTAGAAACTCCTGTTACAGGAGGTAATGTATCTCTATATAATGAATCTAAAAATAAAGATAATTTAATTACTCCTATTAATCCTACTCCTGTTATTGGAATGGTTGGAAAGATAGATAATGTTGAAAAAGCTATAAGTAGTGAATGGAAAAATATTGAAGATCAAATCTGGTTAATTGGTTCTTCTAAATCAGAAATAAAAATTGCAGCTAGTTCTTATTTGGAATATATTCATGGAGAAATTACAGGTCGGCCTCCAAAAATAGATTTGATGGATGAAAAGTTTTGCCAAAGTTTTTTAAGAAATGCGATTTTGAACAATCTTGTAGTTTCTTCACACGATATAAGTGACGGAGGTTTAGCTATAGCTATAGCAGAGTCTTGTATTTTGTCCTCAATGGGTGCAACTCTAGAATTAGAAAAAGATTCAAATAGAGTTGATAATTTATTGTTTGCCGAGGGAGGGTCAAGAATTATTTTTTCGATTAGTAAAATAAAACAAAATGAATGGTTGAATTATTTAAAACAAAATCAATTAAATTTGCCCTCAAGTGTTTATGTCAAAAAATTAGGATTCGTATCTAGTGACTCGCTTAAGATAAAAATCAATGAAAAAAATATTTGCAATATTAGGGTTGAGGAATTAACCGAAAAATTTAATAATAGTATTTCAGATTACTTTTAAATATGAAAAACATTTCTCAACTATTAATTATTTTTAGATATTAAGTTATGTGCGGAATAGTTGGAATTGTTTCTTCAAATGATGTAAATCAACAAATTTACGATAGTCTTTTGCTTTTGCAGCATAGGGGTCAAGACTCAACAGGTATAGCAACAATGGAAAATACTGTTTTTCATATACATAAGGTTAAAGGTCAGGTTAATACTGCTTATAGAACTAGAGATATGAGGAATTTAATAGGCAAAATTGGATTGGGTCATGTTAGGTATGCAACAAAGGGATCAGCAGAAAGTGTAGAAGAAGCACAGCCTTTTTATGTTAATGCTCCTTATGGAATTGTTTTGATACATAATGGAAATTTGACTAATACCAGAGATTTAGAAAAACAGTTATTTAATGTCGACAAGCGGCATACAAATTCATCAAGTGATACTGAAATGTTGTTAAATGTATTTGCGACAGAATTACAAGAACAAATTAATAATCAAGAATTAGAACCTGATATTATTTTTAATGCGGTCAAATCTTTACACAAAAGAATTCAGGGGTCATATGCTTCAATTGCATTAATTTCAGGACACGGCTTATTAGCATTTAGAGATCCTTTTGGTATTAGGCCTTTAGTCATAGGGAAAAGACTTTCATTAACCACAAAAAAAGAAGAATGGATGGTTGCAAGCGAATCTTTAGTACTTGAGAATAATGATTATGAAGTAGTGAGAGATGTAGATCCAGGAGAAGCTGTTTTTATAAATCTTGATGGAGAGTTTTTCTCTAAGCAATGTTCTGAAAATCCAATGTTATTTCCCTGTGCTTTTGAATATGTTTACTTAGCTAGGCCAGATTCAATTATGAATGGAATTTCAGTCTATAAAGCTCGTTTAAGGATGGGAGATTACTTAGCAGAAACAATAAAAGAAACAATTAATTCTGGAGATATTGATGTAGTTATGCCTATTCCTGATTCTTCTCGACCCGCGGCAATGCAAGTTGCAAGACAGTTAGGGATAGAATATAGAGAAGGTTTTTTTAAAAATAGATATGTTGGCAGAACATTCATAATGCCTGGTCAGCAGAAACGTAAGAAATCTGTAAGGCAAAAATTAAATGCCATGAGTGCAGAGTTTAAAAATAAAAATGTATTAATTGTTGATGACTCTATAGTAAGAGGTACTACTTCAAAAGAAATTGTTCAGATGGCTAAAGATGCAGGAGCAAATAAAGTTTTTTTTACATCAGCAGCTCCTCCTGTTCGTTATCCTCACGTTTATGGAATTAATATGCCTAATAGAGATGAATTAATAGCTCATAATAGGACAGTAAGTGAAATCGCCGATAAACTTGAAATCGATAACCTTGTTTATCAAAGTGTTGAAAGTTTGCGTAAATCTATAATTGGTGATTCTTCTATTAAAGGATTAGAGATGAGTTGTTTTACTGGTGATTATGTAACTGGAACAGTAAATCAAGAATACTTAAATTGGGTAGAAAATGAATATAAATCTTAGTCGAGAAAGTTTTCAAGTCGGAAACAATTTTCAAGGTATTCATCATTATCTAATTTTAAAAAATCAATTAAAAAGTTTGATTTATTGGATTTGAAATTTAATTTATTTAGATCTAATCTCGCGGATTTATTTTTATTAGTTTCAATATCAAGGTAATGGTTACTTGCCATTATTTTGAGGAAGTAATCGTTTTTAAGTTGGGTTTTTTCATTCAAATATCCCAAACTATATTCATTTGAGGAGTAAATTTCATTACTATTGATACAAAAGATTTTTCCTCGTTTAGATATTAAAAAAATATTTTCTCCATCATTAAATGTACAGCAAGAAACAATTTTTTCAGATGGTAAAAGTTTTGCAATTACTGATCCTTGGGATTGTTTTGAAGTTGGAATTAAAAATTTATTTGATAAATTAAATTTAAAAATTCTTCCTATCGAGGTTAATATTATTAAATCTTTGCTTTCATTTGAAATAAAAGAATCAATTGTTTTTAAATTATTTTTTAATTTTGTAATTGTGAAAGATCTATTACTTTTAATCATATCTTCATCAAATAAAACTTTTTTAAATCTTCCATCTGAATTTAATATACATAAATAATTTCTATTTTCTTTTTTAATTGAATGAAAATTTATTATTTCACTAGGATGAATATTTCCAAGAATTTTGTTATCTAATTTATAGTCTTTATTAATATTTGATTCCCAATCAATGTTAAATACTTTTCCCGTATTTGTGATTCCAATTAATTTAATATTTTTTTCAATATTACATATAAATTTTTGAATATTTTTATTATCTATAATTTTATTTACAACCTCAAATGATTTCTTATAATTACCTAAAATCATCTTTTTTAAATATAATCTATTGTCTATGTACAATTTTGTTTTTTTATTTATGAAGTCCTCTAATATTTGATTATTAAGCGTTTCTAATTCTTCATTTTGATTTATATTTTTAATTATTTTTGTTTTACGTATAACATTGTACTTTTTCTTTAAAATTATTAATTCCTCTATAAGTAATTCAAGTAATAATTCTCTTTCGTTCAATAATTTTTGAAAATAATTCTTTTTTTCTACTAAATCTTTTATATCGTTATCAATTTGATTTTTTTCTAGACTTGTTAATTTTTTTAGTGGCATATCCAAAACTGAATTCGCTTGTTTTTCACTTAAGAAAAAATTTTCCACTAATTTTGATCTAGCTTGCGCAGAGTTTTCTGATTCTTCAATAACTGCGATAACTTTTTTTATGTTTTTTGTAGCTTTAGATAAACCTTCTGATATTTCTAGTTTATCAAGAGTGTTTTTTAGAAAATAAAAAGTTCTTTTTCTAATTGTTTCTTCTCTAAATTCAAGAAAATAGTTTAGATATTTTTTCAGATTTAGTTGTACAGGTTTGCCTTTAATTAAAGCTAAGAATATTGCACCAAAATTTGTTTGGAGAGTTGTTTTTTTATATAAATTTGAAATAACAAGTTCAGAATTAGAATCTTTTTTTAGTTCTATTACAATTCTCATACCATCTCTATCGCTTTCATCTCTAATATCTGAGATCCCATCCATTTTTCCTGTATTAACAATTTCTGCGAGTTTTTCAATCCAGCCTGCTTTATTAATTTGGTAAGGAAGTTCAGTAATGATTAATGCATTTTTCTTATGTTTCCCTTTGCCTAAATTTATCTCTTCCGTATTTATAACTCCTCTTATCGTTATAGATCCTTTTCCCGTTTGATAAAGTTCTTCTATTGTTGAATTATAAATTAACTCTCCGCCTGTAGGAAAATCAGGTCCTCTAATAATTTTAGAAAGTTTCTTATCACTAATATCATTATTTTTTATTAATGCAATTAAACCATCTACAATTTCTCCTAGGTTGTGAGGAGGTATGTTTGTTGCCATGCCGACAGCAATACCTGATGAGCCGTTCAATAATAAAAATGGAAGTTGGGCCGGAAGAACATCTGGTTCTTTTTGAGAACCGTCAAAGTTATTTGAAAAGCTTACTGTTTCTGATCCAATTTCTTCAAGAAAACCTTTATGAGCTATCGGGGCTAATCTGGTTTCAGTATATCTCATTGCTGCTGGCGGATCATTATCTACAGATCCAAAATTTCCATGGCCGTCCAGAGCAGGATATTTTGTAGAAAAATTTTGTACTAGCCTTACTAATGCATCATATACTGCTTGATCTCCATGAGGATGGTACTTTCCAAGTACATCTCCCACAACTCTCGCACACTTTCTAAAGGGTTTATCAGGTGTTAATCCTAATTCGTACATCGCAAAAAGTATTCTTCTTTGCACAGGCTTTAGACCGTCTCTTGCATCGGGTAGAGCACGTCCAACTATTACGCTCATTGCATACTCCAAATAAGAACGTTGCATTTCTTCTTGAAGTGAGATGGAAGTGAAGTTTTTCTTATCCATTAGAACGTAAAATTAAAAAAATTATTGATTAACTAAATTAAGACTAATAGGTAAAACAATATTTACCAGTATTGAAGATTAATATGATTAATTTATTTTAGATTTGGCCAGTATTACATCTTTTTTAAGTTGTTCATTTTGTAAAAGAATTTCTGTAGAGGATTGTAATTTTTCTCCCCATAACTGTTCTTTTCTATAATCATAATTGACATATTTAGGATCTTTAGTCAAAGCTTTTTTTGCCAGCTGAATTGCTAATTTATTATCTTGGATATTTATACATGAGGCTAGGCCTAGTAATGGTTCAGCATTTTCTTCAATTGAGATTGCACTTTCAAAAAGTTTGATTGAGAGATTTACATTGTTTCTCTCGAAATAAGCTAAACCTTTATTATTGATTGCTTGCCAGAAATCAGGTTTAATTTTTATAGATTTATCAAACAATTTAATTGCTCCCAAATAATTTTTTTCCATTAATAAAATATTTCCTAATTGAAAAATAGCTTTGTGGTTATTAGGCTCAATCTTTATTCCTTTTTCTAAAGCATTCTTTGCTTTTGTTTGTTGGGAAATTTTTAAGTAAACATTACTTTTAGTAAAATATATTTCGCTAATATTTGGATTGATCTGTTCTGCTTTATTAAGAGAATTTAATGCGTTTTTGTATTTTTTGTTAGCTATTTGTGTTTCAGCCAAAATCAACCATAGTTTTTCATCTTTTGCATTTATTTTTACTGCTAATTTGGCTAAGTTAAGACTGTCTTCATATAGACCAAAATAAAGTAATTGATATGCATTTTTGCCAATATATAAACTTTGCTTTTGTAAATTTTTTATTGTTGGGAAATAATAATAGGGAACTATTGCTTGAATTATTTCTATTTGAAAAAAGTGAAAACAGATAAAGAAGATCCAGATTGTTTTTTTTAATAACTTTTTCATATCTTAATTTTTTTATTTTTTATATTTGCTTGTATGTTTCTTTTCCACATCCATGGTTTAATTCTTTTTAAAGTAGTTCCTTTAAGATTTTCTTGCCACGTTGTATCGTCCCAATTGAGGGACTCAATATTTAGATTTTTAATCCATTCTTTCGGTGTAGTTTCATGATTATTGTTGTATGGCACTGATTTATTCCATGGACAAACATCTTGACAAATATCACATCCTGCAATCCAACCTCCTAAATTTTTTTCTATTTTCTTTGGAATAGTTTTATCTCTGCTCTCTATTGTGTGATACGCAATGCAAAGATCTGATTGTATTACAAAGGGTTCTACGATTGCATTTGTAGGACAATGTTCAATACAAATATCACATTTTCCACAAAGTGATTGATGAGGTTTATCTGGTATTAAGTCTTTTGTGAGAATCATAAAACCCAAAGTAAACCAAGAACCGTTTTTTTTGCTGATTAAATTACTATTTTTACCTATCCAACCAATCCCTGCCTCCTCTGCCCATGCTTTTTCAAGAAGCGGAGAGGTATCAACACATATTTTCCATTTGCAATCAGGGATTGATAGGTCGATCCATTTACCAATATTCTTTAATTTTTTGTGAATCACTTTATGATAATCCTCTCCTTGACTAAATTTAGCTATCTTGAGGAAATTATTATTGTTGTTTTGTGAATTAATGTAAGTAAATCCAACGCTTAAAACACTTTTTGCATCTTCAAAAAGTGAGTCTATATTTTTTCTTTTTTCTGCTTCCATCCATTTCATTTCAGAATGATAATTATTTGATAACCATCTTTCTAATGCATTAGTTCTTAATTTTATTCGTGAACTACCAGGTATTGAAGCTATTCCTGCAACTGTAAAACCTTCAAGAATAGCTCTTTCTTTTAATTTTTTACTCATTTCTTTTTTGTCCTGAATCGTATCAATCATTTCTTTTTTCTTTATGGAATTTCTTTTAAGAGTTATTTTTAGAGAATAAACTTTTAAATAAAATAGATATATTTAAGAAAAATATATCCTAACTTTGTAAAAACAGTTAAATTATTAGTAAAGTTAATATAGTTAAAGAGTTATTTTGGTTGAATCTAATCAAAATCAAGATTCGAATTTAGGATCCAGGCTTCAACAAGATCTCAAAAATGATCTTATTGCAGGATTGTTAGTTGTAATTCCCTTGGCAACAACAATCTGGCTGTCATCATTAGTTAGTAAATTTGTTTTAACTTTAGTTACTTCTGTCCCAAAGCAACTAAATCCTTTTATTACTTTAAATCCTTTATTACAAGATTTAATTAATCTCACTTTAGGTTTAACTGTTCCTTTATTAGCTATTTTGCTTATAGGCTTGATGGCGAGAAATTTTGTAGGAAGATGGTTATTAGAATTTGGAGAAGGTACTTTATCAAAAATCCCAGTAGCTGGGGCGGTTTATAAAACTCTTAAACAATTGCTAGAAACTTTCTTAAGTAATAAATCTAATAGATTTAGACGAGTTGTCTTAGTTGAATATCCTCGTGAGGGACTATACAGTGTCGGCTTTGTAACTGGAGACGTAGGACCTTCTCTTCAGCCAGAATTGAAAGAAAAGTTACTTAGTGTTTTCATTCCTACAGCACCAAACCCAACTACTGGCTGGTACACACTTGTTCCTGAGTCTTCTGTTAAGGATTTGGATATTTCTGTAGAAGATGCGTTTAGAACAATAATTTCTGCTGGGATAGTTAATCCAGATGAGAAAAATAACACTACAAATCCAACATTTTCAAAATTGTTTTCTCAATTACGAGCTTCTACTAATACTTCTTCTTAATTGATGCATAATAGATCCCTTGCAAGAGAATTATCTTTAATTTCTCTTGGCCTTATAAGAGATAAAGGTGATTTTAAATTAAATAAATTTCAGATAGAAGAAATTATTGAATCTGCTTTGGATTCTCTAATAAACCATTGCAGAGAGGAATTAGATAATTGCGAGTCAGAGTTAGAAAATGCTTCTCAAAAAATATTAGATAGTGAATTGCAAGAAGGTGTTGATTCCGCTTATTCAAATGTTCGAGATGAGTTAAAAAAATCTTTGACAAAAATTGAAACCGTAATGAATACACTTTCTGTCACTCTAGACTTTCCAAAATTAATTGTTTCTAGCGGTCAAATAGATATTAGAGAGGATGTAAATCAAAGGATTTGTAATATAATTAATAATCTTAAAAGTATTGATTCAGATATCGATCAAGTAATGGAAGGTTGGAGGTTAAAACGATTACCGAGAATTGATAGGGATATTTTGCGTCTAGCTTACGTTGATATCAATTTCTTAAAAACACCCGTCGCTGTTGCTTGTGATGAGGCGGTTAATTTAGCTAATAAATATAGTGATTTGCAAGGGAGAAAATTTATTAATGGAGTTTTAAGGAGATTACAAACAATTTAATTGTCATAATTATTTGATATAAATAAATAGTATTTAGAAAAATTTTAATCACGAACTATAAACAATAATGACTAATACTGATTCTGAT
>QCBM01000003.1 GCA_003281605.1 Prochlorococcus sp. AG-347-I06
TTGAGTGATTATCAATTACTTTGGTTAGTTTTCTTTAAAGGAGTATTAATAACAATAATATTTGTCAAAATTTTTTAATATTAAAAAAGCTCTTCCGAGAATGAAATTTTCACATGATTTGACTATATTTAATAGTAGATTTACTAATTAATTAAATAATTATCACTTATGAATATTTTTGGTGTAGGTTTGCCTGAAGTTACAGTAATACTTATATTAGCTCTTTTAATTTTTGGTCCAAAAAAACTTCCAGAATTAGGAAAACAACTTGGTAAAACTTTGAAAAGTCTTAAAAAAGCGTCGAATGAATTTCAAAATGAAATCGACCAAGTTATGAACGAAGAAGATAAAGATGAATCTCCTAAATCTATAGAAAGCAATCAAACCAACGAAATTAGTCAAGAAAAAATAGATTCAGAAAACAGCAAAAAATAATATCTTGGATAGGCCCATAACCCCCATAGACGAATTTGAAAGAGCATTAAATAAAGTATCTCTTACTAAAGAAGAATATGAATTGATAGAGTATATCCGCTATACAAGTGTTTTTACACAACCTAGTCTTGTTAAAGATTTAAAAAGGCCATCAAAACCTCCTCTTTTGTCAGTTCTATGTCAAATTTGCAGAAAAATTGGTTCGGAAATGCCAGATCATTTCAAAAAAGTAATTGAGTGGTCAATTGAAATAAGTGATCACAATACAAAATGGGATGCTCATTTAATTTGCGCAGAGGCATTGAATATAGACAAAATTCCATTAAGTCCTATTCATGGAACAACTTTATTTGATGTTCTTGTTGTACACAAAGAGTTATTTCTTGGCTTTGATCGAATTAAATTAAATTAATCATCTAAAGGCACAGAATCAGTATCTATAACTTCCGAATCATCATACTTATTTATTTTATTTTCAATCCAGTTATTTATATAACTAACTAAAGGTAATGAACCTCTAAAAATAAAAATAGAGGTAGGCAAAGCGCTTAATAAACCGACTAAAGGACTTTTAAAAAGTAATCTTCCGGCTTTTATGTTAAATAAAATAATAAGCGCTGAGGGGACTATAACTTTAACTACTGTTTTGAGCGCCTCAAGCCAACCTACACGATATGTCCACCATATTAAAATTATGCAAACTATATAGAGGAATAAGTAAGTCATAAAAATAGTATAATAATTATCTATTTATCTTGTTCTTGCTAAGAAAAAGATTTTATAAATTTCTTTAACATCAATCAATCGAATTCTAGTAATGAGTTTTTCTGAAATAAAAAAATTTTTAATTAAGATGCAATCTGATGAAGAATTAAAAAAGCAGGTTACGACATCCTCTACAGCAGATGATGTAGCCCTAATAGGTCAACGCTTAGGTTATGACTTTTCAGGAGATGATCTTTTAAGATTTAATGGACAAAAAGTTGATAAAGTTACCGTAAGAAAGGTAGATCATCCAGGAGAATACCACTAAATTAAGACTTAACCCATATTGCAAGCCCTCCCCCCCTGCCGCGAGCACATAACCAATTATCTTTAGTGCTAATTCCTACAAGTGAGAAAAAAGGCATTTTTTTATCTTCTGGTTTTTTTAATCCCTTATTAAATACAGGAAAACTACTAATACTAATTTTCAATTCTTCAAAATAGAAAGCCAATAAAGGTCTAATACCTTTTAATTCTGCGCTGCCTATAAAAGTAATATTTAATAAGCCGAAATTAATTGAATTTTTTATTTCGTATTTTATTTGATCATCATTATTTTTACTTTTCAATTCGAGTCTTGCCGACAATACTTGGAGAATCGAACTGGGTATATTTTTGATTTCATCTGACTTCTTTCCCCATACATACTTAAACTTCCATATTCCTAACAATTCCTCATATACAATTCCGGTACCATTTTTTTGGGAATTTTTTTCTAATAGTTTTATCTCATTAATATCAGGAAAATGTTTCATAATAGACTTTATCTAAGAATCAAATACTAAGATAACTTCATAAAAAATGTTCTTAGTTAAAAAATCTCTCCGAAAAGATTTCTTTGTTTCAATATATTTTCAAAAAAATAATTTTTTGGCACACATAAGGAACAAGATCTCGTTATTATGTTTACATAAAGTAACTAAGTTAATGGATTTCATTTCTAAAAATCAAGGATACATACCTCTAAAAGCTGTTCCTTACATATTTTTCCTTGCTGTTATTCTAAGTATTACAACTTCAACTAATACATTTGTCTAAAAAATCATAAGTTTACAAGAAGAGTAAAGTAAATATTTAATGAAAAAGTACGATGTTGTAATAGTCGGTAGTGGAATAGGGGGATTATGCTGTGGTTCAATTCTTGCTTTATCAGGTAAAACAGTACTTATATGTGAAGCACATACCCAGCCGGGAGGTGTTGCACACAGTTTCAAAAGAAAAGGTTACACTTTCGAATCAGGTCCTTCATTGTGGAGTGGGATAAGTAAGTGGCCGACAACTAATCCCCTAGGGCAAATTCTTAAATTACTTGATGAAGAAGTAGAACTATTTCAATACAAAGGTTGGCAAGTAATTGTCCCAGAAGGCAATTTTAATCTTGATGTTGGGGATGAACCTTTTAAAAAAACAATTAAAACTTTAAGAGGTGAGAAATCTGTTAAAGAATGGGAATCATTTATTTCCGGAATAAAACCTCTGAGCCAAATAATAAATGAAATACCTTTACTCTCATTTTCTCCCGAATCAATAAATTTCTTAGATCTAATAAAATTAACTTCAAAATTTTTACCTAATATCAATCAAATACCAAAAATTAATAAAGGCTTTGGGAGTTTAGTTAATAATCATCTAGAGGATCCTTTTCTCAGAAATTGGGTTGATTTGTTGAGCTTCTTGATAAGTGGTATGTCAATGCATGATACAAATACAGCTGCGATGGCTACTTTATTTAACGAATGGTTTGAACCAAATTCATATCTTGAATACCCCAAAGGAGGTAGTGAATCTATCGTAAAAGCCTTAATTAATGGATTTAAAAAAAATGGAGGAGAATTAATTCTTTCTTCGAGAGTAAAGACAATTAACTTCAATAAAAATTTAGCCACAGGTATAACTCTTAATAATGGTTCTAGTTATAGTTGTGAATCTGTTGTCACAAATACTGATGTTTGGAATTTAAAAAAGTTAATTCCAAATGAAATTTCAAAAAAATGGAAAACAAAAGTTTTGAACCCTAATAAATGTGATTCTTTCCTTCATATACATCTAGGTTTTGATGCTAATGGTCTTGAAAATTTGCCAATACATGCGATACATGTTGATGAGTGGGAAAAAGGTATAACCGCAGAAAGAAATATAGCTGTATTTTCAATCCCATCTGTTTTAGATAAAAATATGGCCCCTGAAGGAAAACATGTTCTTCACGGATATACTCCCGCAAATGAACCTTGGGAAATTTGGGAAAACCTAAATCCAAAGGAACTAGAATATAGAAATTTGAAAGAAGAAAGATGTTCAATATTCCTTAATGCAGTGCGAAAATTCATCCCTGATATTGATGAAAGGATTGATTTAAAGATGCTAGGAACTCCAATCACTCATAAAAAATTCACCAATACCTATTGCGGTAGTTACGGCCCTGCATTATCTGCAGCAAAAGGTCTCTTCCCAGGCTGCAAAACTCCAGTGAAAAATTTATTTACTTGCGGTGCAAGTACATTTCCAGGTATTGGAATTCCTGCTGTTTCAGCAAGTGGCGCTTACGCAGCTGAAAAAATTATTGGTAAAAAAGAATTCAAAACTCTTCTTAAGAAAATAAATTTATGAATCAAGTTCTTTTTTATAACTCCACAAATACTTAGTTAAGAAATAAGAATAAAGAAAGCAAAAAGGTTCAATAATGATAATCTTTATCTGAACATAAACTTAACTTATAGCTCTTATATGTTTTTCTTATCAATTCCTCAAGCCTGGCATTTAGTTGGCACTTGGTCAGAACAACTTCCAAACGAGTCAAATCTTATAGGAATGGGCCAAACAGAATTAATGATGACTTTACATTCAATATTCGTTCCTCTCTTACTTGTAATTTCATATTACCTATTCAATAGACTTAATAAAAACGAATCAAAGAAAATCAAAGGATGATCGTTTAAGGTTTATTTAGCTGAACTTCTTCTGACTACTTTTCTGCCAGGAGAAGTATCAACTCCGCTTGAATCTTTAGTTTGTGAATTAGTTTCAACATTACCAACATCACTTTTATCCATTTCTGCGCAAACACCTACTACCATGGCAGCTTGCATTTGATCTGGTAAATCTCCAATAGTTAATAAGGCCTTTAAAACTAATTGAAGTCGAGTTTGCCGATCTATTTCAGGTCTTAGTTTTTTTACGGTATTCCAAAGTTCTTGGGTAACTTCTTTTAAAAGTTCTCGATCAACAGCCAAATTAAATCCTTCTTGTATTTCTACTAATCTAACAAAAAATTGGATCTCGTAAAATAATATTCAATAAAAAGATTGTTAGTTAATATTTTTCTATCCGAATACAAGTTGCATTTGTTGGTGCAATTCATTCTTCTCTTGCAAAAGTTTATCTTTTTCAATCTTTTTTTGAGTAAAAGTTCTATAAAATTTTTTTTGAATTTTTATTGGAGTATTTTCAAACTTAACATTTTTGCTTATTAGAGAATTCCACTCTTTTGAATTAAAAGGGGCATAAGGGGAAGATGAAATCACTTTCATATCTTAATAATACATCTGTACTAATATTAGTACATTTTTACTATAGTGCAACAAATGTATCCACTTATCTTAATTTCAAAGTTTCCTTGTAAATAGATTGATTTTTTTTATCTAAATATGTAGGAATTATAAGTTTGATAAATGAATAAAAGTATCATTAGTAACTTATTGATCCCTTTTTTTAGTGTCTTAAGATTTTTCTTGCCTAAAAACCTCTTAAAACAGTTAATTTGTTGAAATTAACATTGACAAGATATATTTAGTAATCCTTCCTATAAAAAGACTAATAATTTAATTAAAAATGCTTCTTAGTAATTCTAAAAGACTAAAAATCCAAGGAATAATTAAAAGAATTGCTCAAGATAAATCAATTACATTAGAAGAAAGGATATATGTTGAGAAATTTGCACACCATAATTCGACAATTTCTCTTTGGCTGAAAAAAGCTAACAGCTTTAGAAGGAATGGTACAAAAAATGATGGGGGGATTGATAACCTCTTACAATCATTTGGTATAGATGGACTAGATAAAGAAAATCATTTCAACCCAAATGAAGATGATATATCTGATTGGTTTGGAGGGGCTCCTGGTTGGCTAAGGAGAAGCTAGATCCATTAATTATTCAATTTACCCAGGCTATCTTACACAAATATATACTCATAGAAGATATGAAAACCCAAAAAACCAATGGTATAAATTTAATCGGCACTAAATATTTTTTTGAAAAGGTTTTCATATTGATTTTTCTTTTAGATTATTTCCTCCTTACCTTTTTTGAGAATAGGTTTAATTGCTCTATTTATAAATTAAACAATATTTAAACCTCAAAGATATTAAATCACTTTAAGAAGATAAAGTTAATCAGCCTTAATCATCACAATCTAAGCCACTTTATTTTCAATGTTCCTTGAAAAATTTACTATTTTTGCCTCATCATGGTCTGAATCATTCCAATATTTGATAAGTCTTTCTAATTCATCAATCCTCTTTTTAGCATTTGCAATTTTTTCAGTAGTTGTCATATAAAATTTTTATCTATCCAATTAATGCATGAAAAAAAAATATTTCAATGGAGGTAACAATTTTTAGACTATAAATATTAATTTTTGGTTAATTACATAAATAAATTATGGTCATCGAGGAGCTGAGTAATTATACTTAAAGAAAAACAAAATTTATG
Organism: Prochlorococcus sp. AG-347-I06; assembly: GCA_003281605.1. Lineage (GTDB taxonomy): Bacteria > Cyanobacteriota > Cyanobacteriia > PCC-6307 > Cyanobiaceae > Prochlorococcus_A. The sequence continues at coordinate 5,909 of QCBM01000003.1, forward strand.
AAAAAATTAAATTCTTTAATTTTAAATAATACTGTTAACTTCTTAGATTTCATTTACTCTGGTAGATCTTTACAAAGATTTTGGGTTTTAGAAGTAATAGCTAGATCACCTTATTTTGCATTTCTTTCAGTTCTTCATTTTAAAGAATCCCTAGGAATTAAGAATGAAAAAACAATGATTTTAATGAAAGAACATTTTTATCAAGCTATTAACGAAACTGAGCATCTTAAAGAAATGGAAAAAAGAGGAGGAGATAGGTTCTGGATTGATAGATTTTTTGCGAGACACCTTGTGCTTGTCTATTACTGGATAATGGTTTTTTATTATTTCATATCTCCGGCTAATGCTTATGATGTAAACATAAAAATCGAAGAACATGCATTTGCAACTTATTCCAAATATTTAATAGATAATCCAAATGATCAAAAAATAAAAGAAATTGCTCAAGATGAATTAAATCATGTTCAAGAACTTAACGAAGCTTTGTCAATGCTTACTAACGTTTAGATTAGAACTGAGAAATCTATTAGCAATATTGAAAGCATCACCGAAGAAGATATTAATCCTAAGCTAATAATCAATGAGACATAACCTTTTTTTCTAGGCAATTTATAAAAAGATATTCCAATAATTAATATCATTATGAATGAGAAAAAAATTATAATTTTTTCATTTACTAAATTGAGATGTATAACTAAATTTTTTTCTTCAAAAAATTTGAGAAATTCAGATAAAACTAGTTCTTCTTCTATTTTCTTAAAATAGTCAAATGAACTTATAAAAGCAGAACTTAATAAAGATAATGAAACCAGTGCAGTAACTGGTTTGGTTAACCTGTTAATTGTTCTGTTAAAACTTACCAATAAAATAAAAATAAATAATGAGGTTACTAAAGGTATTAAGGGTATAAGAGTTGTTGAATTTATAAAATTTCCCACAAAAATGATATGCATCTTACTTAAATTTTATATTATTTCGACGCGTTATTTTATTAAATAAGTTTTTTAAAATCCTAAATGTAATTAGTACCTATTGCATTATGTGTAAATTGATACCAAAATTAAATTAGTATTGAAAAATAAAATGTTAGCCATTTCCGAAATTATTATTGCGAGTGCCATCTTCCTAGGAATTGTATATTGGGAAGTTAAATTCCTTTATGCCAAAACTACTGTAGCGAAATAACTTCACTCAAAACAGGAAAATTAAGAACGTAGAAAATTTAAATAAAATTTAAGAATTCAAGTTGACAAAAAAAGCTCTAAATATGAGAGAATAAACACAAATATTTACCCCCTCAAATGAGCGAAGTACAAAATTCTAATACTAACTCAACTCAACAGCAACAACAGCAGCAACAACAATCCTATTCAGACAGCAAAATTAATTCTGCTGAGAGCGAAAGACTATACCTTGAGATGAAAAAAGCTTGGCTTTAAATTTAATTCGTGTTTAAAATGATATTTCCATAATTTTTTAAAAATTTTTTTAATTCTGAAGTAATCAATACTTTTTTATTTTCTATACCCACTAAATTTTGTTTAACCGCAAAAGTAAATTGTTTAGAAAACTTAAGCAGTTAGAGAAAATTAACGGAAGACTTGCAATGGGAGGGTTGATATATTTAGTTTTTACAAAATTAGTTTCCAACCGTGCCGACATATTAGACCAGCTTAAATCTTATTTGATTTAATAAATGAATTGGAAGTATTATCCGGGAATATTTCTTTCTATATAAGCGTCAGTTAAAGCTAAAATTAACCCCAATAACGTTGAAAATATTGCAATTTCAGTCGATTCCATTTTATTTTTGAATTACCCCTAGTTTGCTAAATAACCTAAAGTTCGGCAACAAAGCTAATAACTTACTATAGTACGTATATACTATAAGTTATTTATTGTGAGCTCATCAACTCCTGAGTTTCTTTTCGTTAGGTCTGGTGATTATGTCGCAATTAAAAAAGAAAATTGCCAAAATACTAATGAAAAAAATAAAAATTATTGGATCGGTCAAGTTATCAACTGTATTGGAGGAGCTAGGAATCCAAATTCATGGACCTTGTTTCAAGTTGCCAATATTGATAATGGAGAGATCACTATAATTAACGCGGATATTGTAGAAAAAATTTTGAAGCCCTCCGAAAGTTAAGCCTATGGATAATCAAACAAGCTTCCGAATTATTACAAGAAAAGGTTAGGAGGATTTAAAGGGAATCATCCCAGTTCCAAGCAGGCAAGTCCGTATACTTGATTCATTGGGCAGGGCGGTTGAATACCTTTATACATTCTGAAAGTTTTTGATATTTCCTCAAATCCCAAACTTGATAAAAGATAATTTGCATAAGGGTTCAGATTAGAGCAATCCAATAAGATTTGAGCATCTAAATCACCAACCAACTCTCTTATTAATAATTCAGCAAGTGGTGGAGTATCCGCTAAAAGGGGGCCAATTCTCCAGCCTTGCTCATTATCCTCCAATACACAAGGTCTTATCCTACCAAATCCATGACACATCCCATTATTATCGACAATTGCACTGACATTACCATGAGAATTTTTCAACCAATCATTTAGAAAATGTGGTCTGGGACTAGGTTCTCTTTGATCATCATAAATCAAGACTGCTTCAGAGGAAATTTTATTACCCGGGACAACTTTAAAAGAATGAAATTGATCTCTATAAAAATTTCTCAATGGCAAATCTTGAGAACCATTTAATTTCCAACGATTTGTAATAGAAGATTTTCTAAAACCCCACTTTGCGTAGTCATTTAATCTATCTGGGGCAGCCTCAAGACCAATACAATCAACATTTTTCAAATATTCGAGGGCATGTTTCCATAATCTCACTCCATATCCATTATTTCTGAATTCTTTTTTAACGATAAATAAACCTATAAAACCATACGAGGAATTATATTTTATACAAGCAATAGAGCCTATAGGATTATTGTCTAGACAAGCTACCCATAACCCTTGTTTATCTGTATTTCTATAAATTGATAAATCATCCATTCCAGGAGAAAATCCTTCTAACCTTGCCCAGTTTGTGACTTCTGGTATTTCATTTATAGATATCAATCTAATTGAAAAATTTTCCCTCATAGAAATATACTAACCAAGAAAAATTTGAATTTTTTAAAGGCAATATTAATAAATTTGATTATTTCTCATAAATCATTAGCTTTGATTTAATTGCCTAAAAACCTTAGTTATTTACAATTTATCCTCTGATATATTTAATACTATTCAAAGGTAAAAAATGAAAATTTCTGATAAATTTCATTTAGAAGACATTAATAAATTAAAAAATACAGTTCTCACTGGTAAAACTGAAGATATAAAATGGCGGATTCATCATATCAATATAGTTTCTAAACTTTTGGATGAAAATAAAAAAGAATTAATTAAATCACTTTTTGTTGATCTCGGCAAATCTGAAATTGAAGGGCTTTCAGAAATCCTTTTAGTGAAAGAAGAAATTTCGCTTATAAAAAAGAAACTCAATTCTTGGATGCGACCAAAAAAAATTGATACACCTTTTTATCTATTTCCATCATCCTCCCAAGTTATTTATGAACCTCTTGGTTGTGTCTTAATTCTTGGTCCTTATAATTATCCATTACTTTATGTTTTAAAGCCATTGGTAAATATTTTCTCAGCAGGAAATACTGCAGTGATAAAACCATCAGAGAAATGTCCTGCGACCTCAAAACTTATTAAAAAGCTTACTTCCATATATTTCAATAAAGATGTCCTTATGACAGTAGAGGGTGATAATAAACAATCCATAAAATTAATTGGAAAAAATTTTGACCACATTTTTTTTACAGGAAGTACTGAAACTGGAAAATCTATAATGAAATTAGCTTCAAAAAACTTAACTCCATTAACTCTTGAGTTAAGCGGAACAAATCCTGTAATTGTTTTCAAGAATGCAAATTTAGAAGTGGCTGCAAAAAGAATTGTTTGGGGCAAATTTTTTAATTCTGGACAATCCTGCATGGCTCCGAATCATATCTTTGTAGATAAAGAAATTGAAAATATTTTTATAGAAAAATTAAAGAAATACATAGTAATTTTTTACGGAGATAATCCAATTATTTCCGAAAACTTATCAAAATTAGAGAAAAAGCAATTTACATCAACTGTAGAAATTCTCAAACAATATAAAAAAGAAAAAAGAATTTTATTTGGGGGAGGTTTTAGTAAAAAAAAGTTGAAAATATCTCCTACAATCTTGAGAACAAAATTAAGTGAAACAGAAATTTGGCAGAAAGAAATATTCAGTTCACTTCTTCCAGTAATTGGGATCAATAATGAGGAATCAGCTTTAGAACAGATTAGTCAAACATCAAAACCCTTAGCAATCTACTTATTTGGAGGCAATAAAAAAATCCATAATTATATTTCAAAAGTAACCAGCTCAGGAACAATTTGTATAAATGATGTGATGTTACCAGTCCTTATTCCAAATTTACCCTTTGGAGGCGTTGGGCAAAGTGGTATTGGTAAATTTCATGGTGAAGAGGGGTTTCGAAATTTTTCAAATCAAAAATCTATTACTTTTAAAGGTTTTTTGTTTGATTCAAATCTGCGGTATCCTCCCTACAAAAGAGTAAAGAAATTTTTAAAGTTTATTTTTCAGGTTTAAATTACTTAAATTGTTTTCAAAAACCTAGCGATTTTAAATTTAGAGATTATCTTTAAATAAATAGTGAGTTTTATGAAATTTGCATTTTTAGTAATGGCCATATTTATTAATTTTTTTAATCACTCATTGATAAAATCAGAAGAAAAAATATTTTCAGCAAAAAATAAAATTGAGAATATTGCAAAAAATGAATCAATTACTAAAGAAAAAACTGAAATAAAAAAAATTCATATTGTAAAAAGTGGAGATACAATATCAAGTATTTCAAAATTTTATTCGATAAATAAAGATTTAATTATTAAGCTTAATAACTTAAAAGATGAAAATTATATCTTTGTTGGTCAAAATCTTATTATTTCTGAATCTAATGAAAATATTACAAAACAATCAGATTTAATAAATAATTATCATATTGTTCAAACTGGTGAAAATCTTACTGAGATATCAAATAAATATGATTTAAAAGTAATGGATCTTATAGAGATTAATAATCTCAATAATCCTGATTCAATAAAAGTTGGTCAAAAGCTCATAATAAGAAAAAAGAACACAATTAATTCAGAAAATTATCAAAAAACTGAAAATAAAAAAAATAATGACTTACTTGAGTTAGATAGAAAAATTTATGGTCCCATAATTATCCAAGGTAAATCATATAAAGATATTAAAGGTAGAAAAGTTTTAAACGTACTTAATCAAGAAAATAAAAAACTTTTTCTCTCAATCAATTGTGATACAAATGAATTAGATGTAAGAATACCTGGTAGGAAATGGATGGGAAGTAAGCCTGCTAAAGAAGAATTCGAAAATAATTTAATAAATGATTTTTGTTAAAATTTTTAATTAATATGTGTGAATAATTTGTCTAAGAATATTAATGATGAGTTATTCTACAAAAAGTTAAATTATTTGTAATGGCAATTTCAAGAGGAGATCTCGTAAGAGTAAAAAGACCAGAATCATATTGGTACAATGAAATAGGTAAAGTTGCTTCAGTTGATACCTCAGGTATTAAATATAACTGTGTTGTGAGATTCGATAAAGTTAATTATGCTGGGATAAGCGGAACTGAAGGTGGAGCAAATACAAATAATTTCGCAGAAAGTGAATTAGAGAAAGCTTAAATAATTGCCTGAATTACCTGAAGTAGAAACTGTTCGCAGAGGTTTAGAGCAAAAACTTAATAATTTTATTATTAAAAAAGTAGAAGTCTGTAGGGATTCAACTATTGCATTCCCATCAAACAAAGAAGAATTCATTAAAGGACTTCTTAACTCACTTATTTATAAATGGGATAGAAGAGGAAAATATTTAATAGCTCAATTAAAAGAAGTTCAAAATGAGAATACTCAATTTCCTCTAGAAAATTCACAAAATAACGGATTTCTTGTAATTCATCTCAGAATGACTGGATATTTCAAATTCATTGAAAAATCAACTCATCCTTGTAAACATACAAGAATTAGATTTTTCGATAAAAATAATAATGAGCTTAGGTACGTTGACGTAAGAAGTTTTGGTCAAATGTGGTGGATTAATAAAGGCCTATCGCGTAACAAAATAATTAAAGGATTAGGTTCATTAGGACCAGAACCATTTTCTAAAGACTTTGATGCAAATTATCTTAAAAAAGTTATTTCAAAAAGAACAAAGTCTATAAAAGCTATCTTATTAGATCAAACAATAGTGGCAGGTATAGGTAATATTTATGCTGATGAAAGTTTATACTCTGCTGGCATCTCACCTTTTAGGGAAGCTCGAACAATAAAGAAGAATGAATTAATCAAGCTTAAAGAATCAATTGTAACTGTATTAAAAAAAAGTATTGGTTCTGGGGGAACGACATTTAGCGACTTTAGGGACTTGGAAGGAGAGAATGGGAATTTTGGTTTACAGACAAATGTTTATAGGAGAACTGGAAAAGAATGTCGTAAATGTGGGAATTTAATTGAAAGACAAAAAATTACTGGAAGAAGTACCCATTGGTGTCCTAAATGCCAAAAATAAAAAAGGGCTTACTCAAGAAGAGTAAACCCTTTAAAATATTTTTACCTGGCATTGAGCTATTTTCTCAAGGGGCTACCCCCTAAATATTTTCGCCGCTGATGCGTTTCACAACCGAGTTCGAGATGGATCGGAGTGGTTCCACATCGCCATGAACACCAGGATAGGGTGAACCTTGAGAACTGCATAGAAAATTATATATTAAAAACAATAAATTAAGTTTATTTGGTCAAGCCCTCGGTCTATTAGTACTCCTCCGCTGCACTTGTTACCAAGCTTCCACGTAGAGCCTATCAACGGGTGTTCTTCCCGTGACCTTACTGGCTTAAGCCATGGCAATACTCATCTTGAGGTGGGCTTCCCACTTAGATGCTTTCAGCGGTTATCCACTCCGCACATGGCTACCCAGCGTTTACCGTTGGCACGATAACTGGCACACCAGAGGTGCGTTCCTCCCGGTCCTCTCGTACTAGGAAGAAATCCTCTCAATATTCCTGCGCATACACCGGATATGGACCGAACTGTCTCACGACGTTCTGAACCCAGCTCGCGTACCGCTTTAATGGGCGAACAGCCCAACCCTTGGGACCGACTTCAGCCCCAGGTTGCGATGAGCCGACATCGAGGTGCCAAACCTCCCCGTCGATGTGAACTCTTGGGGGAGATCAGCCTGTTATCCCTAGAGTAACTTTTATCCGTTGAGCGACGGCCCTTCCACGCAGAACCGTCGGATCACTAAAACCGACTTTCGTCCCTGTTCGACTTGTAGGTCTCACAGTCAAGCTCCCTTCTGCTTTTGCACTCAACGACTGATTTCCAACCAGCCTGAGGGAACCTTTGTGCGCCTCCGTTACCTTTTAGGAGGCGACCGCCCCAGTCAAACTGCCCATCAGATACTGTCCGCTTCCCGGATAACGGGTAAGCGTTAGAACCCTAGCTCTAAAAGAGTGGTATCTCACCGATGACTCGATAGTACCCACAAGCACTATTTCAACGTCTCCCACCTATTCTGCGCATTCAGAGCCCGAGCACAATATCAAACTACAGTAAAGCTTCATAGGGTCTTTCTGTCCGGGTGTATGTAGTCCGCATCTTCACAGACAATTCTATTTCGCCGAGCCTCTCTCCGAGACAGCGCGCAAATCGTTACACCTTTCGTGCGGGTCGGAACTTACCCGACAAGGAATTTCGCTACCTTAGGACCGTTATAGTTACGGCCGCCGTTCACCGGGGCTTCAGTCGCCAGCTTCACTAAAAGCTAACCAGCTTCCTTAACCTTCCGGCACTGGGCAGGTGTCAGCCCCCATACATCGTCTTGCGACTTAGCGGAGACCTGTGTTTTTGGTAAACAGTCGCTTGCGCCTCTTCACTGCGACCAGCTCTCGCTGGCACCCCTTCTCCCGAAGTTACGGGGCCATTTTGCCGAGTTCCTTAGAGAGAGTTATCTCGCGCCCCTCGGTATTCTCTACCACCCCACCTGTGTCGGTTTCGGGTACTGGCATTTGTGTCTTAACGAGTATAGGGCTTTTCTTGGAAGCATGACATCACCAACTTCGCTGCCGTAGCAGCTCGTACTCACGCCTTAGCTCGAGATGTTTTCTCCATCTCTCAAAGCCTCGAACGCTTGAACCAGTAACCAACATCTGGCCTGGTTAGCCTTCTCCGTCCCCCTTCTCAAAACACATCTGGTACAGGAATATTGACCTGTTATCCATCGACTACGCCTTTCGGCCTCGCCTTAGGTCCAGACTAACCCTCCGCGGACGAGCCTGCCGGAGGAACCCTTAGGGTTTCGGGGCATGGGATTCTCACCCATGTTTTCGCTACTCAAGCCGACATTCTCACTTCTATGCTGTCCACGTCCGCTTACGCTAACGCTTCACCCTACATAGAACGCTCCCCTACCATAAATAAATTTATCCGCAGCTTCGGTATAACGCTTAGCCCCGTTCATTTTCGGCGCAGGATCGCTCGACCAGTGAGCTATTACGCACTCCTTTGAGGATGGCTGCTTCTAGGCAAACCTCCTGGTTGTCTGGGCAATCCCACCTCCTTTATCACTTAGCGTTAATTTTGGGACCTTAGCTGGCGGTCTGGGCTGTTTCCCTCTTGACTATGGAGCTTATCCCCCACAGTCTGACTGCCTAGTTACACACAGGGTATTCAGAGTTCATATCGATTTGGTACCGCTTTCGCAGCCCGCACCGAAATGGTTGCTTTACCCCCCTGCTGGAGCACTAGACGCTACGCCTCAACGTATTTCGGGGAGAACCAGCTAGCTCCTGGTTCGATTGGCATTTCACCCCTAACCACAGCTCATCCGCTGAATTTTCAACTTCAGTCGGTTCGGACCTCCACTTGGTATCACCCAAGCTTCATCCTGGCCATGGTTAGATCACCAGGGTTCGGGTCTATAAACACTGACAAACGCCCTATTAAGACTCGCTTTCGCTGTGGCTCCACCATTTCCGGTTTAACCCGCCAGTGCCTATAAGTCGCCGGCTCATTCTTCAACAGGCACACGGTCACCCGATTAGTCGGGCTCCCATTGCTTGTAAGCTCACGGTTTCATGTTCTATTTCACTCCCCTCCCGGGGTTCTTTTCACCTTTCCCTCGCGGTACTGTTTCACTATCGGTCACACAGTAGTACTTAGCCTTACGAGGTGGTCCTCGCAGATTCACACGGAATTCCACGTGCTCCGTGCTACTCGGGATACAGCTAGGTCAACTTATCTTTCGATTACGGGGCTTTCACCCTCTGTGGCACGCCATTCAAACGTTTCTTCTAGACTTGTTGATCCATATTGCTGTCCCACAACCCCGATAGTCAAGACTATCGGTTTGGGCTTTTCCCCGTTCGCTCGCCGCTACTGAGGGAGTCGTTATTTACTTTCTCTTCCTCCAGCTACTAAGATGTTTCAGTTCGCTGGGTTAGCTCGCACCAACCTATATATTCAGTTGGCCGTACATGGGGTTGCCCCATTCGGAAATTCCCGGATCAAAGTGTGCTTCCAACTCCCCGAGACTTATCGCAGGTAACCACGTCCTTCATCGCCTCTGTGTGCCTAGGTATCCTCCGTGAGCCCTTTGTAGCTTGACCAATAACTTCAAAAATTGAAGCATCAGCTTAATAGAATTGTTATTAATGCATTCGCACAAATAAAAAATCTGCATCATTAAAGATGCTTATTGTCTTTAAAAATAATCTATGCAGTTGTCAAGGTTCTCTGAAAACAATGAAATTAATTCAATGAGTCCAGCATCTTAATGATTTCATTAGGAAGCTAGATTCTTTCAGAATTTAATCACAACTCAAAAAATTTCCTTTCTACCGGTTATGGAAGAGGTGGTAATCAGTGGAGGTAAGCGGACTCGAACCGCTGACATCCTGCTTGCAAAGCAGGCGCTCTACCAACTGAGCTATACCCCCAACATAGAGATATGGGCCATCCTGGACTTGAACCAGGGACCTCACCCTTATCAGGGGTGCGCTCTAACCACCTGAGCTAATGGCCCAGGAAAAATAATGGGTGTGACCTAGAAAAACTTAGGAAATGAAATTCTTAATAAATTAAAAACGTGAGATACCGATCGACCTAAGGTGACAAAATAATAATATTAAACATTTTGTTGTCTCCCTGTTAGGAGGTGATCCAGCCGCACCTTCCGGTACGGCTACCTTGTTACGACTTCACCCCAGTCATTAGCCCCACCTTCGGCGTCCTCCTCCACAAGGGTTGGAGTAACGACTTCGGGCATGGCCAACTTCCATGGTGTGACGGGCGGTGTGTACAAGGCCCGGGAACGTATTCACCGCAGTATGCTGACCTGCGATTACTAGCGATTCCTACTTCACGTAGGCGAGTTGCAGCCTACGATCTGAACTGAGCCACGGTTTATGGGATTTGCTAGCTCTCGCGAGTTTGCTGCCCTTTGTCCGTAGCATTGTAGTACGTGTGTAGCCCAGGGTGTAAGGGGCATGATGACTTGACGTCATCCACACCTTCCTCCGGTTTATCACCGGCGGTCTTTCTAGAGTGCCCAACTAAATGCTGGCAACTAAAAACGTGGGTTGCGCTCGTTGCGGGACTTAACCCAACATCTCACGACACGAGCTGACGACAGCCATGCACCACCTGTCACTGCATTCCCGAAGGCACCCTCAAATTTCTAAGAGGTTCGCAGGATGTCAAACCCTGGTAAGGTTCTTCGCGTTGCATCGAATTAAACCACATACTCCACCGCTTGTGCGGGCCCCCGTCAATTCCTTTGAGTTTCACACTTGCGTGCGTACTCCCCAGGCGGAACACTTAACGCGTTAGCTACGACACCGAAGGGGTCGATTCCCCCGACACCTAGTGTTCATCGTTTACGGCCAGGACTACAGGGGTATCTAATCCCTTTCGCTCCCCTGGCTTTCGTCCATGAGCGTCAGTAATGGCCCAGCAGAGCGCCTTCGCCACTGGTGTTCTTCCCGATATCTACGCATTTCACCGCTACACCGGGAATTCCCTCTGCCCCTACCATACTCAAGCCTTTCAGTTTCCACTGCCATGATGGAGTTAAGCTCCACGCTTTAACAGCAGACTTGAAAAGCCGCCTGCGGACGCTTTACGCCCAATAATTCCGGATAACGCTTGCCACTCCCGTATTACCGCGGCTGCTGGCACGGAATTAGCCGTGGCTTATTCCTCAAGTACCGTCATATCTTCTTCCTTGAGAAAAGAGGTTTACAGCCCAGAGGCCTTCGTCCCTCACGCGGCGTTGCTCCGTCAGGCTTTCGCCCATTGCGGAAAATTCCCCACTGCTGCCTCCCGTAGGAGTCTGGGCCGTGTCTCAGTCCCAGTGTGGCTGATCATCCTCTCAGACCAGCTACTGATCGAAGCCTTGGTGAGCCATTACCTCACCAACTAGCTAATCAGACGCGAGCTCATCCTCAGGCGAAATTCATTTCACCAGTAGGCATATGGGGTATTAGCGGTCGTTTCCAACCGTTATCCCCCTCCTGAGGGCAGATTCTCACGCGTTACTCACCCGTCCGCCACTAACCCGAAGGTTCGTTCGACTTGCATGTGTTAAGCACGCCGCCAGCGTTCATCCTGAGCCAGGATCAAACTCTCCGTTGTGTTCAAATCCTTTTGTAGATAAATCTACTCAAATTGAATTGCTTTATCCAAATAAAAATTCAGTTTTTATATTTAGATTCAGCCTCCTTAAATTTTAAGGATTACATTGAGTGCACATTAAAAATATTTCTAAAGTGACTTTCCAAGATCTCAGATCCGTTTGCATCAAAGCCAAAAGTTAGCAATTGATGACATTTTTATATATTCTTGACGGGACCTCACACCTTTATTGCACATACATCTTTAGACAACTAAAACAAATTTAGTTGTTTTTGACGCAATAAAAGCATCAGTTCCTAAGTTTTTAAATTTTCTAGGTGCAGAGTTAAACAACAGGTGTATAACTCATTTAGAAGGGTAAACCCTTCTTCTGGCTGAAGATAATGATTGAAATCAAATCTTCAAAAAATTCACTCAATTACCGAAAATCAAATTTAAAGTAGTTGATTGAATAATGCAAAAAGAATAATTTTGCCCAGAAGAAAATACTAAACCATCCCACTGTAATTTTGCAACCTTTTATACAAAAATTTTTTATTAATTTTTTATTTGTTCAAAGTCTCTTTAAACAACTAGGCTTAAATAAAGGGATATAAATGAAATGGCAGAAAGATTTAGTCAAAAAAATTTAAGAGTAAGACCAAGTTCCGATGAGGAGAAAATTGTAACAAATGCAAAAAAACACTTCGAAAAGACTTTAGTTGAAATATCAGGCGAGTTAGTGGGAAGTGTTGCTGCATTAGAACACCCAACAAAAAATAAAAAGTTAAATTATGGAGAAATATTTTTGAGAGATAACGTTCCTGTAATGATTTATCTCATTACACAAAAACGTTATGAAATTGTCAAAAAGTTCCTAAGTGTGTGCCTTGAGTTACAAAGCACTAATTATCAAACACGTGGTGTATTTCCTACTAGTTTCGTTGAAGAAAATGGAAAGCTCATTGGAGACTATGGTCAGAGGTCAATCGGGAGGATTACTTCAGCAGATGCAAGTTTATGGTGGCCCATTTTATGTTGGTATTATGTCAATAAAAGCGGCGATTATGCCTTCGGAAAAAGTCAAAGTGTTCAAAGAGGTATTCAACTTTTACTAGATCTAGTTCTACATCCAACATTTGAGGGAACTCCAGTACTTTTTGTTCCAGATTGCGCATTTATGATTGATAGACCTATGGATGTATGGGGGGCACCTTTAGAAGTTGAAGTTTTACTTCATGGATGTTTAAAAAGTTGCATAAACCTTATGGAATTAAGTAGAGCAGATCATGTCAGTAGACTTCTAGACCAAAGACTAATTCTCACAAATCAATGGGTTAAAGATTTAGGAGGTTTTCTTTTAAAGCATTATTGGGTTACCAGCCAAACAATGCAAATTTTAAGAAGAAGGCCAACTGAGCAGTACGGAGATGATCAACACTTCAATGAATTTAACGTTCAACCTCAAGTAGTTCCCTCATGGCTACAAGATTGGTTAGAGAATAGAGGTGGTTACTTAATAGGAAATATTAGGACAGGAAGACCTGACTTTCGATTTTACAGTTTAGGTAATTCTTTAGCATGTATGTTCGGAGTACTGCCTCCTGAAGAACAAAGAGCTTTGTTTAGATTAGTTTTGCATAACAGACAGCATTTGATGGCTCAAATGCCCATGAGAATTTGTCATCCTCATATGGATGTCGATGAATGGCAAAATAAAACTGGATCAGATCCAAAGAATTGGCCTTGGAGTTACCATAATGGTGGTCATTGGCCAAGTTTACTTTGGTTTTTTGGTGCAGCAGTTCTACTGCATCAAAAAAATTACGGTTCTGATGACGTGATTCTCATGGAGGAGATGAAATCTTTAATAGAAGAATCATACTGGTGTCAACTTAACCAATTACCTAAACAAGAATGGGCAGAATATTTTGATGGGCCTACAGGAACTTGGGTTGGACAACAATCAAGAACTTACCAAACCTGGACAATAGTTGGATTTTTATTAATGAATCATTTTTTAAGGGATAATTATAATGATCTAGATATGTTTAAGATTTAAGCCTAGAATAACCCCAATGTCAGTGATTTATCAATTGGCAAACATGCTCCTATACCGAGGTATATTGTTAAAAAAGTTCCGAACAAGAAAACAGACATTGCTATTGGTCTTCTGAATGGATTGGAAAATTTATTAACGTTTTCGATAAAGGGTAAGATGATCAATCCAAGTGGAATTAATGTTTGAAGTGCAATACCCAAAAGTTTGTTAGGGACTACCCTGAGTATTTGGAAAACTGGGTAAAGATACCATTCGGGTAAAATTTCTAAAGGGGTGGCGAATGGGTTTGCCTTATCTCCTAACATTGCAGGGTCAAGAACTGCTAGTCCCACTACGCAGGCAATAGTACCTAAGATAACTACTGGGAAAATATATAGTAAATCATTTGGCCAAGCTGGCTCACCATAATAATTATGGCCCATACCTTTAGCTAGTTTTGCTCTTAATTTTGGGTCAGATAAATCTGGTTTTTTTAACGTAGACATAAGTGAGTCTTGTAATGTTTTAAGTATAAAAGTTTATAAGGGACCTGAAATACCCTGTTTACGAATCATTAAAAAGTGCATCAACATGAAAACAGCCAATGACCATGGCAATACAAAAGTATGGAGGCTGTAAAATCTGGTTAATGTGGATTGTCCAACACTTTCTCCGCCTCTAAGTAGTTCAACCATAAAGTCACCAATAACTGGAATTGCAGCAGGGACACCTGAAACGATCTTAACTGCCCAATAACCTACCTGATCCCAAGGTAGAGAGTAACCCGTCACTCCAAAAGCGACGGTTATGACTGCCATTACAACACCTGTAACCCAAGTTAATTCTCTTGGCCTTTTAAAACCCCCGGTAAGATAAACCCTAAAGACATGAAGGATTAACATCAAAACCATCATTGATGCACTCCATCTATGTACAGATCTTATTAACCATCCAAAACTTACATCGGTCATTAAATAACTTACTGAACTATAAGCTTGTGTAACTGTCGGCTTATAGTAAAAAGTCATTGCAAAACCTGTTGCAAATTGAATTAAGAAGCATACTAAAGTTATGCCTCCTAAACAATAAAAAATATTTACGTGAGGGGGTACGTACTTGGAAGTTACGTCGTCAGTTATGTCCTGGATTTCAAGCCTTTCTTGAAACCAATCATAAACAGATGAAGAATTCGCCATCCAAAAAAAATTAGCTTTGATATAAAGAGCTTACTTAAAATTCTTATACTTGGTGTTAACACTTAACCCAATGAATTCATCTTTTAACAAATTTTTAACATTCAAAACTTTCATCACTGCATCAATGATCATCGTTTTTTCTATCAATCTTTTATTGGTCGAAAGAGTGGATGCTCTCAGTGATAGCAGGCAATTAGTACTTGACGCTTGGACCTTGGTAAACGAAGGTTTTTATGATCCAGAAAAGTTTGATGAAATCCAATGGAAAAGAATAAGACAAAAAACATTACAGAAACAAATTGAAACAAGTGAAGAGGCTTATTCCGCGATTGAGGACATGTTAAGACCTCTAGACGATCCCTACACGAGAGTTTTACGCCCAAAAGATTATGAGCTACTGAAATCAAGTAACTTTGGTAGTGAAATTAATGGTGTTGGGCTTCAATTAGGTGAAGATGATGACAATAAAGTTAAAGTAATCTCTACTCTTGGGGGTTCTCCAGCTGAAGAAGCTGGGATAGTAAGCGGGCAATTAATAGAGACAGTTGACGGAATCTCATCAGAAAAATTAGGGCTTGCGGGCACTGCCTCTAGGTTAAGAGGTGAATCGGGATCAAAAGTTTTAGTTGAATTATCTACGGAATCAGGAGAAATTAGGGAAGTTGATCTAGAGAGGAGGTCAGTAGATCTAAGACCAGTCAGAACAAAAAGATTAAGAGACGATTCTCACACAATAGGGTATTTAAGGATAACTCAATTTAGCGAAAGCGTGCCCAAAAAAGTTGAAGAGGCACTTCAAGAGTTAAAAGAGAAAGAGGTTGAAGGCCTTATTTTGGATCTTAGAAATAATTCAGGGGGACTAGTAAGCTCAGGTATTGCAGTTGCAGACTCATTATTGAGTGAGAAACCTGTAGTCGAGACAAAAGATAGAAATGGAATCAAAGATGCAATTATTTCTCAAAAAGAAACATATTTTGATGGGCCAATGGTGACTTTAGTAAATAAAGGTACTGCAAGTGCCAGTGAAATACTTGCTGGCTCTTTACAAGATAATGAGAGATCAATTCTTATGGGAGAACAAACTTATGGAAAAGGTTTAATTCAATCTCTTAAAAGTTTGGGAGAAGATAGTGGTATTGCAATAACAGTAGCTAGTTACCTAACCCCAAAAGGTAATAATATTCAAGGCCAAGGTATGACTCCTGACAAATTACTTGATCTCCCAGATACAAGTGATTATGGAAGTACTGATGATAAATGGGTGAGAAATGCAGAATTATTTCTGGGGTCGCTTCTAGAAAAAGAAGAAGTTTCAGTTCAAACTATTGAATCAAATAATGAAGAAATTAAATCTTGAAATGGATAAAGATTGGAAATAAAAAATCTTAAAAATATGAGTATTAAAAGAATTTTTCATGACCCAATTCATAAAGAAATAGTATTTGATGCAGGAAAGCCAGAAGAATTAATGATTATGGAATTAATTGATACAGTTGCTTTTCAAAGACTAAGAAGAATAAAGCAATTAGGAGCTGCATCATTACTTTTTCATGGCGCAGAATCGAGTAGATTTACCCACTCAATTGGTGTTTTTTGTATAGCTAGAAAAATTTATAAGAGATTAATTGAAAGTAAATCTTCATTTTGTAAAAATAAATTTGTGCTTTATGGAGCAGCTCTACTACATGATTTAGGTCATGGACCTTTAAGCCATACCAGTGAAACAATATTCAAGCATAATCACGAACAATGGTCAGAAAACTTAGTTACAAAATATTCTCCAATAAATTCAATCCTCAAAAAGTATGACAACGAATTACCGAGAAAAATTGCTGAATTATTTCAATCAAAACAAATATTCTCAAAACCTTTAAAAACATTGATAAGTAGTGAGATAGATTGCGATCGTCTCGATTATCTTTTACGCGATAGTTACAACACAGGTACTAATTATGGGTTAGTAGATTTAGAAAGAATTATTTCAGCTCTTACCTTTTCTCCTGATGGGAATATCGGAATCAAACCAAAAGGAGTGATCGCTATTGAGCATTTCCTTGTACTAAGAAACTTGATGTATAGAACAATCTACAATCACAGGATAAACGAAATATCCACATGGATTCTGGAAAAAATATTACACACAATAAAACATAATTATGAAAAGAATATTTGGTTAGATGATTCTTTATATAAATGGATTTTTTCACCTTCAAAGGTTGATTTTGATGATTTCATAAGAAATGATGATGTAACCTTTTATTATCATTTAATTAGATGGAAAGATGAATCTTTTGAGCCACTTTCTACACTATGCAAAATGTTTATTGACAGAGATTTATTAAAGGCATCAGACATAAGTTTTTTAAGTAAGATGAATAGATTAAAAATCCTTGCATTTGCTACAAATTTATGTGAAAAGAATGGTTTTGATTCAGAAATATTTTGCGGGATTAAGGAAAGGTCTTTTAAAGGCTTTGAATCTAATAATGCATTAAAGATATGGGACGGCACTTATCAAAGTGCATTAGAAAATAGTTCTGCATTAATAAAAACTTTAATGAGATCTGAAGAAAGCTCTTTTATTATTTATCCAGGTATGATCAAAAATGAAATTGAAAATGAAATTTCATTAATGAAAAACAATTCCTAGATTTAATTCCATGGAAATCGTTTTAAGAAATATTGATAGTAAATATTTAGAAATTTTTTATTTATTAGATTTAGATAATGTCCATGAAACTTTCAAAAGGTTTTCTTACATTAAAGAACCTTTAGAAGCAAAAATTTTCGCAGTCAATGAAACAATAAGTTCTCAACAATTATCTAAATTAAAAAATCATTTTGACAAAATTAATATTAGTTCCCTAAATCTTTATTCAAATGTTAGAGATACAGTACTAAGTGGAAAGTCTTTAAAAATAGATTCAACTTTTTATAAAGAACAAGAGATTCAAAATAAGTTACTTTTATTGAAGTCAAAAAACAAAGGCGATATTCTTCACGAGGGAACAGTTCGATCGGGTGAAAGAATATCTTCAAATGGAAACCTATGCATTATTGGAGACGTTAATCCAGGAGCAATAGTTTCCGCCAAAAAAAACATTTACGTTTGGGGTAAATTACAAGGGGTCGCATTCGCGGGAAAAAGTGGAAATAAAAATGCCTCTATTGCATCACTTTATTTAAATCCTTTACAATTAAGAATTGCAGATGTAATAGCTATTGGACCAAAGGATAAGCCCAAAAATTTTTACCCAGAAATTGCAGTTATAGATAAACAAACAATAATTATCAAACCACACATAATCGAAACTAAAAAATTAATCAATGATTTGCAATAAATTAAATCAAAATTTATAAATTTAAGAATTACTTAATCTTTGAAATATTTAACTTTCTGCAAGTGGCTTTATTATTTGGAAAATCCTAAAAATCGTGGGGAAAAATACTCGCACAATATTAATTTGTTCAGGTAAAGGAGGGGTTGGCAAAACCACTTTAACTGCAAATCTAGGCATAGCTCTTGCTAATAGCGGAGCCACAACTGCTGTATTAGATGCTGATTTTGGCTTAAGGAATTTAGATCTTCTTCTTGGATTAGAAAATCGCATTATTTATACGGCTCAAGATGTGCTTGACAAGAATTGTCGTCTTGACCAAGCGTTGGTTAGACATAAAAAAGAACCTAATCTTGCTCTTCTGCCCGCTGGAGATCCAAGAATGTTGGATTGGATGAAGCCCGAAGATATGAAAAAAATTAGTGAACTGCTTAGTGAGAAATTTGATTTTGTTTTAGTAGATTGTCCTGCTGGCGTTGAAGATGGCTTTAAAAATGCTCTTGCAGCTTGCAAAGAAGCTATCGTCGTTACTAATCCAGAATTATCTGCAGTTCGCGACGCCGATAGAGTAATAGGAATTCTCAATACTTCTGATATTAAGCCTATTCAGCTTGTAATAAACAGAGTTCGTCCCAACATGATGGCAAGTCAAGAGATGCTATCTATCGATGATGTCCAAGGAATACTTTCTTTGCCTTTGTTAGGTATTGTTTTAGAAGATGAGCAAGTCATTATAAGTACAAATAGAGGAGAACCACTGACACTTACAGATGGTAGATCTCCTGCAAAAAAATGTTATTTGAATGTTTCTCAAAGACTGACAGGAAAGGATGTACCAATTATTGACCCAAAAAATGAAGGTAAAAGTCTAAAAGATAAATTCATGAGATTAATGCAAACAAAGGTTTTTTAAAATGATGACACTCAGAGATCTTATAAACAAGTTATTAGGCAGAGAAACGGCTAGCGCCAACACAGCAAGAGAACGATTACAACTTGTACTTGCTCACGACAGAGTTGATATGAGTTCTTTAACCACTGATCTTTTGGATAAAATGAGGAAAGAAATTCTCGATGTTGTTGCTAAATATGTTGAGATTGATTTTGAAGAGGTGGCAGTAAGTTTAGAAACGGAAGATAGAATGACTGCACTAGTAGCAAATTTACCAATCAAAAGAACTATTGACGGAGAAATAAAGTTTAAAAAAACTGATAAAGCTAATAAAGATATCAAAAAGTAATAAATTTAAAAAAAGCTAAAAAAATACTGATAATTGACCCTCCCTAATTGTAAGATAAATAGATTGCCGGCTTAGCTCAGCGGTAGAGCAGCGCTTTTGTAAAGCGAAGGTCATCAGTTCAAATCTGTTAGCCGGCATTTTATTCATTTAATTCTGTTCAATATTCTTTGCTGAAAATAAAAAAATTAACCCTATCAGAGCAATGATAGGAAACAACTTTATTTCGAGAAAATGTGTTAAAAAAGATGCAAGGGGTTCAAATATCCAATAAGTTAAAAATTGAATTAATAACACAAAAAATAATAATAAAAACATTAATCTAATTCCCTAACTAATACTTCTCCTTCTCTAATTAGTCTCCAATTTCCACTTTTCTTCCAGAATATAATAGTACTAGCTTTTCCACTACTTTTTCCCCAGGGGATAGGGCCCAAAATTTTGACAGAAGGGAAGTCTAGAGCAATACCTTCAGCTGTAATTGATCCTTTGAAACCTGAAATATTTGCACTTGAAGTTAACAATGGTCCTGTTTCTCTCAAAAAAGATTGTGCTATGTATGAATTTGGAATTCTTAACCCAATAGTATGGTCATTGCTGGTGAGGTTTACAGTCTGCTTTTCTGAAGCAGGGATAACAATTGTAAGAGCTCCAGGCCAATATTTTGAAGCTATATTTTCGTAATCTTTTTTAGCTGATTCATGAACATAATCAATTAAATGTTTAAGTTCTGATCCCATAAGAATTAAGGGTTTGTTTCTATCTCTTTTTTTAAACTCATAAATAATATTTGAAAATTTTGGTAGACAACCAATTGCAGGTAAAGTGTCTGTTGGGAAAATTATAGGCAACCCTTTTTTAAGTGTCTTTAAGGCAGATTTGCAGTCTACTAAATTCATTTAGTTTATAAAACCATTTTAATTTATTTATATCTTCCAATTGTAAACCTACCAATACCTGATAGATCTTTCACAATTTCTATTGATGTGAATTTATTTTTAATAAGTAGCTGTTTTACTTTTTCACTTTGATCAAAATGATTCTCTAAAATTAGCCAACCATTATTTTTTAAGAATAATGGTGCTTTTTTTATTATTTCCCTAAGATGATCTAAACCATCTTCTCCGCCTAATAAAGCAACTTTAGGTTCGAAATTTTTAACTTCTTTAGGTAATTTTTCATAAGTATCTCTAGGAATATATGGCGGGTTTGAAATAACGAGGTCTAATTTTCCTTTTAAACTTTCAAGAGGTGACCACCAATTTCCACAATAAAATTTCAAATTTGATTGTTTAGAAGAATTTATAAAATTTTTAGTGGCTATTTCTAATGCATGTTGATCTATGTCTGTTGCTACTCCCTCGCTTAATGGATAAGCCAATGCCAAAGCAATGCTAATGGCACCTGAACCAGTTCCTAATTCAGCAAAAAATAATTTTTCTGATTTCTTTTGAAATATATTGAAGACGATCTCAACTATAAGCTCTGTTTCCGGTCTAGGAATGAGTACCTTGTTTGTAACTTTTAATTTTAAGTCTCTCCAAAAAGTTATTCCACAGAGATATTGAATTGGGCAAGATTTTAATAGATGATCATCCCAAACAGATTCTAAAAATTCTAAATTTTTTTTTAAATATAAATTTCCTCTTGGATTTATAGTTATCAAGTTTAGATCACTAGTTGGTATACCACCTATACAATCAAGTAAAACAGCAAAGGATTGTTGATCTCCCCCTTTAGAAAGTTGCTTTTTCTTCCAGAATAAAAATTCCTTTACAGAAATGCAAAGCATTTACCACAGCATTAACGTTTCGGACCAAGCCTACCTTTACTAGAGTCAGAGTAGAAGCTTGATTTTTCTCCATCTTGTGTAGAAATAAATAGACCTATGAGGAATATTGTTGGCACCCCTACAAATAAAAGACTAGCTACGAATCCAAAGTTTGTTGTTTCCATTTAATTGGTAGTTCTATATTAAGTACTAAGACTATAAACGTATAACTCGGAATAAAGTGGAAAAATAAACAAATATTATAAACTGATTAACAGTCTTAAACAATTTAACGAGGTAATTTTTTATTTTCACTAATTTTTTTTATTTCTTCCAAATTTGAAGGGGGGGATTGTGGTTTTGTTAAAATTACTGTGGATGATTTTACTAATGTTTGACATGCAAGGCGCCAATTCTCTGGTCTATTTTTGAGTTTTTCTTCTTCAACAGGTGTTAAAGGGCTCAAAGAATTTTTATTTCCACCTTCAACAGAAACAAAACAAGTACTGCATTGTCCCGCACCTCCACAATTACCTAAAATTCCTTTTAATCCATAAAGCTGTAAATTCTCTCTCATAACAAGTTCCCTTAAATTTTCACCCGGATTACATTGGACCTCTAAATCCTCACGAATAAATCTGATAGTTGCCATTTTTTTAGTAATTTTTCTTATTTTGGCGTTTTACTTTGAGAATTGTGACCAAAATATTAACAGTTTTTAGCCAAAAATTCCTTATAAACCTAGTGCTGCTAATTGATTTGCCCAATTTTTGCAAGAAAATAAATTTATTTACAAAAATCCCTCAAAGCCTAAAAAACCCTTACTATCGTGATGTTTAGCTGTTTATACAGCATAGTTACTAGAAATTAACCGATGGGATTGCCTTGGTATCGAGTTCACACAGTAGTTATTAATGACCCAGGTCGACTACTTGCTGTGCATCTTATGCATACTGCATTATTAGCCGGCTGGGCCGGTTCAATGGCTCTTTATGAACTAGCCATTTTTGATCCTTCTGATGCTGTTCTCAATCCAATGTGGAGACAGGGGATGTATGTTATGCCTTTCATGGCAAGACTAGGTATCACAAGTAGTTGGAACGGATGGGATATTACCGGTGCTACTGGAGTTGATCCTGGATTCTGGAGTTTCGAAGGGGTTGCAGCAGCTCACATAGTATTTAGTGGTCTATTAATGCTGGCCTCTATTTGGCACTGGACATACTGGGACTTAGATTTGTGGGAAGATTCAAGAACTGGTGAGCCTGCTCTTGATTTGCCAAGAATTTTCGGGATTCACCTTCTTCTAGCAGGACTAACCTGTTTTGGTTTTGGAGCTTTTCATTGCGCAAACGTTGGGATTTGGGTTTCTGACCCTTATGGTCTAACTGGTCACGTAGAACCTGTTGCGCCTTCCTGGGGAGTAGAAGGATTTAATCCTTTTAACCCTGGAGGTATAGTAGCGAATCATATTGCAGCAGGGCTTATGGGTATTATTGGAGGTATTTTTCACATCACCAATAGACCTGGAGAAAGACTTTATAGAGCATTAAAACTTGGAAGTCTCGAGGGAGTCCTAGCTAGTGCTTTGGCTGCTGTATTATTTGTATCTTTCGTTGTTTCAGGAACAATGTGGTACGGTTCAGCAACAACCCCTGTAGAGCTTTTTGGTCCTACCAGATATCAATGGGATTCAGGCTATTTCAAAACCGAAATTAATAGAAGAGTACAAGCTGCTATAGATGATGGTGCCACTAAATCAGAGGCATATGCATCGATTCCAGAAAAATTAGCCTTCTACGATTACGTTGGAAATAGTCCAGCTAAAGGAGGTCTATTCAGAGTTGGAGCTCTAGTGAATGGTGATGGATTACCAACTGGTTGGCAAGGTCACATTGCTTTTCAAGATAAGGAAGGTAACGAATTAGAAGTTAGAAGAATTCCTAATTTCTTTGAAAACTTCCCTGTTATTCTTGAAGACAAAGAAGGTAATGTAAGAGCAGATATTCCATTTAGAAGAGCTGAAGCAAAGTATTCCTTCGAACAAACTGGTATAACTGCGACTATCTATGGAGGTGACCTAGATGGACAAACATTTACAGATCCTGCAGTAGTCAAAAGATTAGCCAGAAAGGCTCAACTTGGAGAAGCATTCAAGTTTGACAGAGAGACATATAAGTCTGACGGCGTATTCCGAAGCTCTCCTAGAGCTTGGTTTACATATGCACACTTATGTTTCGGATTGCTATTCTTATTTGGTCACTGGTGGCATGCTTCAAGAACTCTTTATAGAAATTCTTTTGCTGGTATTGATGCTGAGATTGGCGACCAAGTTGAATTTGGTTTATTCAAGAAACTTGGTGACGAAACCACAAGAAGAATCCCAGGAAGGGTTTAAACTAAACTTAATTACTTAATCTTATGGAAGCTTTTGCTTACGTTCTTATTCTAACTCTCGCAGTTGTTACCTTGTTCTTTGCTGTCGCCTTTAGAGACCCACCTAAATTCGATAGAAAATGAACTATGAAAAAGACCTCTTGTTAAAGAGGTCTTTTTTACTTTTCATATTCGAAATATTACCCTACTATTAGAGTATAAGTGTAGCTTATTTCACCACATGCAGTGTCCAACCTGTCAAAACACAGATAGCAGAGTTTTGGAATCAAGATCTGCTGATAGTGGTAAAAGCGTTCGAAGAAGAAGAGAGTGCTTAAATTGCAGCTTTAGATTTACAACTTATGAGAGAGTAGAGTCGATGCCAGTTTCAGTTTTAAAGAAAGATGGTAGCAGAGAATTATTTGATAAACAAAAATTATTTACTGGTATCTCCAGAGCTTGCGAAAAGACTAACTTCAGTAGTGAAGCAATTATTAATTTCGTAGATGGAATTGAATCTCAAATAGTACAACATTCTAACAAAGATATTAAATCTTCACAAATCGGAGAATTAATACTTAAAAATCTCAGGAAAGAGAACGAAGTCGCCTATATAAGATACGCTTCAGTATACAGAAAATTTAATGGGGTAAAAGATTTTATTTCTACTCTTGAATCTCTAAAAGGAAGTTCAAAAAACCAATTAGCTTCAATTTCATAAAATTCAGCATCTTAAAGTGTAGAATACATATCACTAATCATTTTGCTATTGGTTTGCAGGCTAGTAGCATTCCTTTCTAACTACCTTAGGTAGTCTGCGATACAACAAATGAACGAAAATTCTTCTCAAACCATTAAAGAACTTTCTGAAGATCAAGAAATTAAAAATTCGTCTGAGTTAGATAATTATACAGCCTCTCAAAATGAGGAAGATCTCTCATTCGAAAAGAGCGATATACCTTCAGCAGACTCTTCCTCTAGCAGAACAAATACTGACTTTGACAACGCAGGATTTACACAAGAAGAATTTGCATCACTTTTAGGTAAGTATGACTATAACTTTAAGCCTGGCGATCTAGTTAAAGGAACCGTTTTTGCTCTAGAGCCCAAAGGTGCCATGATAGATATAGGGGCAAAAACAGCTGCTTTTATGCCTGTTCAGGAGGTTTCAATAAATAGAGTTGAAGGACTTAATGATGTTTTACAGCCTTCTGAAAGTAGAGAATTTTTCATAATGAGCGAAGAAAATGAAGATGGCCAATTAGCTCTCTCCATTAGAAGAATTGAATATCAAAGAGCGTGGGAAAGGGTTAGACAACTCCAAAAAGAAGATGCCACTATATATTCTGAAGTTTTTGCAACGAACAGAGGCGGAGCACTTGTTAGGGTAGAAGGTTTGAGAGGTTTTATCCCAGGCTCTCATATAAGTGCTCGAAAAATAAAAGATGACTTAGAAGGTGAATATTTACCTCTAAAATTCCTTGAAGTTGATGAAGAGAGAAATAGATTAGTACTAAGTCATAGAAGAGCTTTGGTTGAGAAAAAGATGAACCGACTTGAGGTTGGAGAAGTTGTTGTTGGTTCTGTAAAAGGTATTAAACCTTATGGAGCCTTCATTGATATTGGTGGAGTTAGTGGTCTATTGCACATTTCTGAGATTAGTCATGAACATATTGAGACTCCTCATAATGTTTTAAATGTGAATGACCAAATGAAAGTCATGATAATTGACCTTGATTCAGAAAGAGGACGTATTTCATTATCTACTAAAGCACTTGAGCCTGAACCAGGAGATATGCTCACTGACCCTAAAAAAGTTTTTAGTAAAGCTGAAGAAATGGCTGCGAAATACAAACAAATGTTATTTGAACAAACTGACGATATTGAAGAGATTCCTTCAGCTTCAAATGAAGCAGTTTAAATCAACTTATTTTTTTGTACACATATATCGGAACTTAAGTCTTATTATTTTTATACAATTTTTTAATTTACAGTAATTGATTCGTAACGATATCTTAATTTAGGATATAGTCTAATTTTTAAAATTAATTGCAAATGAGTGATTTCATTTTCACTTCTGAATCCGTAACTGAAGGTCATCCTGACAAAATATGTGATCAAATTAGTGACGCAGTCTTAGATGCCTTATTGACAGAAGATCCAGAAAGCAGAGTTGCATGCGAAGCTGTCGTTAACACTGGTCTTTGTCTACTCACTGGAGAAATAACTTCAAAAGCAAAAGTTGATTATATAAAACTTGTTAGAAATGTAGTTAAAGAAATTGGATATGAAGGCTATAGAGCGGGTGGTTTTGACGCAAATAGTTGTGCTGTTCTAGTAGCACTTGACGAGCAATCACCAGATATTTCACAAGGAGTAAACGACGCAGGTGATATTAACGATGATTTGGAAGATAATACCGGAGCAGGTGACCAAGGCATAATGTTCGGCTATGCGTGCGATGAGACGCCTGAATTAATGCCCTTACCGATTAGCTTAGCTCATAGATTAGCCATTCAACTTGCCAAAGTGAGGCATGAAGAAGTCCTTAATTATCTACTCCCTGATGGTAAAACTCAAGTAAGCATTGATTATAAAAAAGGGGTACCAGTCTCTATTAATACAATTTTAATTTCAACTCAACATAAATCTGAGATTGATGGAATAACAAATGAAGAAGAAATTCGTCAAAAAATAAAAGAAGATTTATGGACGCATGTTGTAATTCCTGCTACTGAAGATTTAGAAATTAAACCAAACATTAGTAAAACAAGATTTCTAGTAAACCCCACGGGAAAATTTGTCGTTGGCGGGCCTCAAGGAGATGCTGGGCTGACTGGTAGAAAAATTATTGTAGATACTTATGGCGGATATGCAAGACACGGAGGAGGGGCATTTTCTGGTAAAGACCCCACAAAAGTAGATAGATCAGCCGCTTATGCAGCACGTTATGTAGCTAAAAGCATAGTTAAGGCAAAATTAGCAAAAAAAGCAGAAGTACAATTAAGTTATGCGATTGGAGTAGCAAAACCAATTTCCATTCTCGTAGAAACTTTTGATACTGGTGTTATTTCACAAAATAATTTGACCGAGCTAATTAAAGAGCACTTTGATTTAAGACCCGCAGCAATAATAAAAGAATTTAACTTAAGAAATCTACCAAAAAAAATGGGAGGAAAATTTTTTAGAAAGACTGCATCCTATGGGCATTTTGGCAGAAGAGATCTTGAGCTGCCTTGGGAAAATGTAGAAGAAAAAGCAGCCAAATTAGCAGAGGCTTCCAAAATCTATTTATAAATATTCTTTCTATGCCTGATAATTTTTATGGAGGGTTAGATTTTGGAACGAGTGGTGCAAGAATATCAATAATTAATCTTCATAAAAAATTAGTATATTCAAATTCAGTACCTTATTCATACAGCTTTAAAAATCCAGATTCTTGGATCAATTCTTGTGAAAATCTATTAGTTAGTTTGCCTATTGAGTTCAAAATTAACCTTAATAAATTGGCTATATCCGGCACCTCAGGAACTTTATTAGCATCCAATTTACGAGGAGATCCTATAGGAGAAGCAATACCTTATTACCAAGCATGTATTGAACATAAGATACTTCTTGAATCCTTAACTTCTGAAGAAGATCACCTGCGAACTCCATACAGTAGTCTTGCCAAAGCATTAAAACTAATAGATAAATATGGGACAAATATACTTTTACGACATCAATCTGATTGGATCACTGGTTGGTTTTTAAAAGATTGGACTCATGGAGAAGAAGGTAATAATCTAAAACTTGGTTGGGATCTTAAAAAAGAATCGTGGCCAAAAAGCTATTTCAACACTTCATGGCAAAAATGTCTACCTCAAATAGTAAAAAGTGGAAAAATTATTGGACAAGTAAACTCTGATTTGGCAGAGAGATTTAATTTAAATAAGAAATTAATATTAACTTCAGGCACCACTGACTCTAATGCAGGTTTAATAGCCGCAGGGTTAGGTAAAGAAGATGGTCTCACAGTTTTAGGAACAACAATTGTGATTAAAAAAATTATTGATAACCCTATAAAGAAACAGGGCATTACAATCCATAGAGTAAACGACGATTGGATATGTGGAGGAGCATCAAATGCTGGATGCGGTGTCTTGTCTAAGTTCTTTTCTGATTTAGAAATAAAGGAACTTAGTCGACAAATTAACCCATCGAAAAATACTTCTTTAAATCTTTTACCTCTTAATAGTAAAGGAGAGAGATTTCCTATTAATAATGCTAATTTAGAGCCGATACTTGATCCAAGGCCAGTAAGCGACACACTTTATTTACATGCATTATTTGAGGGGCTAGCCAAGATCGAACTGAAAGGATGGGAAAAACTAGGCGAACTAACAGGTTCACTTCCAAAAAAAATTATTACTATTGGAGGAGGTTCAAAAAACCCACAATGGAGAAAAATCAGAGAAAAAATTATCAATATACCAATAGTTTCATGTAAAAAAACTTCTTCATTTGGCACTGCCTTATTAGCGATTAATTCAGAATAAAAGTTTTTAGGATATTTGATGAAGATATAAAATTTTTAATGAAAAGGGTTTCACAAACTACACATCGTAATTTAGAGTATATAGATTAGAGCCGGGATAGCTCAGTTGGTAGAGCAGGCGACTGAAAATCGCCGTGTCCCCAGTTCAAATCTGGGTCCTGGCACCTTTAAAACCCTGTCCTAGACAGGGTTTTATACTTTCAAATCATTGAGAACTCGTTATTTCCGTTTTTTTTTATAACTTAAAATTTTTAGTTTTCGACTCTGCAGACTTGACCAATAACACCCAAGATCAGTTTATCTCCATTTGGATCTTGCCAATTAGCTAAATCATTGAAATTACTATTTGCTTCATCTATTGAGACATCAACATCTCTAAATGATTTTTCAAAACAATTTATATCCATTGTATAGAGAATATCCTTAGTAATTTCACTTTTTGTTTTGGGAATAAATTTACTCAATACTCTTACAGAACCATCCTCATTCCTTTTTATACTTTGCCTATCCCATAACTGCTCTCCGTATTCACTTTTAGGGACTCCAACCCATTCATGAGGCAGAGCTTCTGAATTTTTTATTGAAATACAAAAGAAAACAATAATCGAAAGGCCTAAATTTATGAAATTTTTAAAAAATATTGAATTAACTTTATTCTTAGAATTAATCATGACTAATTATGGAATACAAAAGTTTTTTATTAGTAGGAAATAAAAGATTAAAAATTTGTAAAAATTTTTATTGATTAGTATTTCTATTATAGATAGAATCAAATATTAAAATTCAGAATTCACTTCCAATAAATTTATTAGAAAAATAATGAATAAAATACAGAAATTTTTCTCAGTTGTTTTTTTTATAGCAATATTTGTTGTATTGATTTATTTAATCCAAAATTATGGGATTGAACCTCTAAGGAACAAAATAGAAAGTATGGGGATTTGGGCACCTTTTGGAATATTCATACTCAGAGGAGTAAGTATTATTTTACCTGCCCTTCCAAGTTCAGCTTATTCTCTGCTAGCTGGTTCATTACTAGGATTTCAAAAAGGTTACATGACAATAATCTTTTCTGATATCGTGTTTTGCCAAGCTGCTTTCTTTATCGCAAGAAATTATGGTCGGGTTCCTGTACGTAATTTAGTAGGCCCGAAAGCAATGCAAAAGATTGAAAGTTTCAATCAAAACCAGCTAGAAGAAAATTTCTTTCTTATGACAGGTCTACTAATGACTGGCCTTTTTGATTTTCTAAGCTACGCAATTGGTATTGGAGGAACTCGCTGGAAAATATTTACTCCTGCATTATTAATAAGTCTTCTAATCAGTGACTCTATACTAGTAGCAGTAGGAGCTGGAGTTAGCCAGGGAGCAGGATTATTTCTAGGGATTGCTCTATTGGGAATGTTTGCTTTAGCGACTATTTCAGGATTGGCAAAAAATAAAATGCCTAAATAACAAAACCAAAACAGTTGATAATTATGTTATTTAATAAGAAAGATATGACATTTTCGCAAACAATAACTATATAAATAATGATTCATGCAAGAATAGAAATCGATTAATTTTTAAAGTTATTAGATGACTCCATTTAGACCAACTTCATATGATCGCCCTGGAGAACAAATATCAACTACTCCTTCTGGATTAAAAGTAACTTCTGCAAAGAGATTAATGGTTGATTCAATGGTAAGAATGATACAAAAAGCAGAAAATCATTCCGTAGAAGATAAACTTGACGAAGAATCTAACAATAATTAATCAATTCATTGATAAAAGTATAGGAGAGTGGAAATCTATTAGAAGTACTCACACTTTAGCTTTTCAGGAATTTGAAAACTCAAATAGTAAGATATATATACAACATATCAACAAAAAAAATAAAAAAGTCGTTGAAATTTTTAAAAATTATAAATTTAGTTTAAACCTAGAGAGCATCGCCATTTCTATAAACTGGCAAGCTATTAGTGATTGGGACAATAATGATATCCATGAGGGAGATGAAACTATTCTGATTTTTTTACCCAAAGATAAAAATTCAGGGATTGTTTTAAGAAATAAAGGTTATACAGAACCCTTTATTTCATCATCCAATTATTTTGTTGATGAACAAAATAATTTACACATTAAAACTATTTATAAATCAACAGTTTCCGAAGAAAAAATTTCCTTTTTATCCACTCATGTAAGATCCAGATTTTCTACTATTAGAAATCTTGAAAATAACTCAGTTATACAGACGTCTCACACTTCAGAGATAAGGAATTTAGCTAGTTTAAAAGATTAGTTATCCTTTCAAATTGAAACTCAGTTTCAGATATTAATTTAGGAAGAAAGCCTTTGCTTCCGCGCATATTATTAACTGTTGAATTCAAATCAGATATAGTTGCATCTCGCATTAATTCAAAAACCCTTCTTGCATTTCTTAAAGGTACCCCAAGAGCAAGATAAGTATTTTTAAGATCCTTCAAACAACTTTTTTCTAAAACTGATTCGTCATTAGAAATTAAAAGATAAGCAACAATCCTTAGGATTATTTCTCCATCTCTTAAACAAACAGACATCTTGTTAGTTGTATTTAAAGATATTTTTGAATTAAGTGAATCTTGATTTTCGCAAATCATTGTTGTTACAGCGTCTGCTGCGATTGCATGTGAATTATTGGTTATTGAGGTTATTGCATCTAATCTTGAGTTTGCAGTATTAATAAATTCTTTTATATTGCTTAAATCGTTTAATTTCTTATCGGCTGACAATAGTTCATTATTCTTTGAAACTGACATTCCTGTAGTAAAAAATTAATTACTATCTTAAGAATAATACAAAGCTAGTAAAAACAATACAATTTCAAACTTAACGCAATGCTTCTTAATTAATAACTTCATTCCAAAGTGATAGTTGAAATAATTCAAATAAAGATTTTTTTTTCGCTAATATAAAATTAAATTTTTTAATAATGTTTTGGATCAACAAGATTTAAAATTATCAAAGAAACTTATTTCCTCATATAAAAAAAGATTGGAAAAAGAAATTCTAGACAGAAGTATGAAATTAAAGATGCCTCAAAATAAATTTGAAGAAATAATTAATAACAATAATGAACTTATCAATTTAAAAAAAACTTTAGAAGATCTAGAAACGGAATCTGAATCTAATAGTAAAGTCTGATTTTTGAAAAAACCTTCCAAAGTGCCTCAAACCAACAATTTCCTTTTTAAGTCCCTAAACAATCAACAACTTCAAGCAGTAAAACATGTTTATGGACCACTATTAGTTGTAGCTGGTGCAGGTAGCGGAAAAACTAAGGCTCTTACTCACAGAATTGCAAATCTTATTGAGGGAAACTCTATAGATCCCTATAACATTCTCGCAGTCACTTTCACTAACAAAGCTGCCAAAGAAATGAAAGCAAGATTAGAGGTTCTTCTAGCCCAAGAATTAGCTTTTAATCAATTTGGTCAGCCTTGGACAACTCTCAAAGAAATTGATCAAAATCAATTAAGAACAAACGTTCACCAAGAGAGGCTTCAGAACCTTTGGATCGGTACTTTCCATTCTTTATTTTCAAGACTTCTGAGATACGATATTGAAAAATATACTGATCCAGAAGGCCTAAAATGGACAAGGCAATTTTCAATTTACGATGAAACAGATTCTCAAACATTAGTAAAAGAAATTATTAGTCAAGATATGAATCTTGACCCAAAAAGATATGATCCCAAAAAGATTAAAAGATTAATAAGTAATGCTAAAAATCAATGCTTAACTTCTAATGAACTTTTAGAAAAAGCAGATAATAATTTTGATAAAACAGTTGCAGAAGCCTATAAGAGATATAGAATTTCGCTTTCAAAAAATAATTCTTTAGACTTTGATGATCTTCTACTTTTGCCTGTTTTCTTATTGAGGCAAAATGACATAGTCCGAGATTACTGGCACAAAAGATTTAAACATATTTTAGTTGACGAATATCAAGATACAAATAGAACACAATATGAACTTATAAAATTAATTACGGCTGGAAATACTGAACCAAAAAAATTCTTCAATTGGGAAGATCGATCAATTTTTGTAGTTGGGGATGCTGATCAAAGTATTTATAGTTTCAGAGCAGCTGACTTCAGAATTTTAATAGGTTTTCAAGAAGATTTTAAAACTTCAATCCAAGACGATACAAAATCATCTTTAATTAAATTAGAAGAAAATTATAGGTCATCTTCCAATATCCTTGATGCTGCAAACTCACTAATTGAAAACAACTCTGAAAGAATTGACAAAGTTTTAAAGGCTACTAAAGAAAAAGGGGAACTTTTAACATTACTCAGCTGTGATGATGAAATTTCCGAGGCAGAAGCAATTACCAATAAAATAAAATCACTCAATAACAATAATCAAAACCCAATTTGGAAAAATTTTGCAATTTTATATCGAACCAGAGCTCAGTCAAGAGTATTAGAAGAATCTCTTGTAAGGTGGCGCATTCCTTATACAATTTTTGGAGGATTGCGTTTTTATGATAGAAGAGAAATTAAAGATGCAATAGCATATTTGAAAGTTCTGGTTAATTCTTCAGATAACGTTAGTCTTTTACGAATCATAAATGTCCCTAGAAGAGGGATTGGTAAGACTACTATTCAAAAACTTAATGAATTATCTAATAGGTTAAATATCCCACTATGGGAGGTTCTTAATGATAGGCAAAGTCTTGAAGAAACAATAGGCCGATCATCAAAAGGAATTAATAAATTTACTGAAGTTATGAATGATCTAATGTGTTACCTAGAAAATTCAGGGCCCGCTCAACTGTTACAACTTATATTAGAAAAAAGTGGTTATTTAAGTGACTTGCTCTCTAGTGGGACTGAAGAATCTGAAGATAGAAGAAATAACTTACAAGAACTAATTAATGCAGCTACTCAATATGAAGAAGAAACAGAAAGTGGAGATGTAGAGGGATTTCTTTCTACAGCAGCCTTAACAACTGATAATGATACGAAGAAAAATAATCCCAACTCTGTAACTCTTATGACTCTGCATAATAGTAAAGGTTTAGAATTTCAAAATGTTTTTATCACTGGGCTAGAACAAGGTCTCTTCCCTAGCCATAGATCAATAGATACTCCCTCACTTCTTGAAGAGGAAAGAAGATTATGCTATGTAGGTATTACTAGAGCTAAAGAAAGAGTTTTCTTAAGTCATGCCAGAGAAAGAAGATTATGGGGTGGAATGCGTGAAGCAACAATTCCCTCAATATTTCTTTCAGAAATACCTGAAGATTTAATGGATGGCGAATTACCACAAACTGGTGGTGCTTCAATTAGAAGAGATTGGCATCTTGATCGTTTAACTAGAGTTGATCGAAAAAATCCAAATGAATTTGTTAACAACCCAATAAATGCAGTAAGGAAATTATATTCAGGTCCCAGTAAAGGGAAAAGCTGGATAGTTGGAGATAAGCTAATTCACTCAAAGTTTGGGAAAGGTGAAATCATACATATTTTTGGGAGTGGGGAAAAAATATCTTTAGCCGTAAAATTTGGTGATAAAGGAAGTAAAATTCTAGATCCAAGATTAGCTCCAATTCGTTATGTAAGTTAAAACTCATGAACGATATCTCTGATTACATCCAAGGGGAATTAGTCAAAACTCCATTTAATTTATATAACCTAATTGCTAAATACATAGAATCTAATAACAATACTAAAGTAGCTTTTGTCGGCGGTTATTTAAGAGATTTATTAATTAGTAAATTCCATAAAAAATCGTTTTCTAAACCTGTAGATATTGATCTTGTTATTGAAGGATCCTCTATTTCTCTCGCAAAATTTATTAAAAAAAATATTGTAAATGTAGATTTATGTTTAATAAAGGAATTTAATTTATACAACACTGTAGAAATAAATATTAATGACTATAAAATTGATATTGCTTCTGCAAGAAAAGAAATTTATTCTGCTCCTGGCTTAAATCCCACAGTAAATAAAAGTACTATTGAGGAGGATCTTAAGAGGAGAGATTTCACTATAAATTCAATAGCCTTCGAGGTCTCGACAAGGAAAATTTATGATCTTTATGGAGGAATTTCTGATATAAAAAGTAAAAAATTGAACTTACTTCACAGTAATAGTATTTCAGATGATCCAAGTAGATTAATTAGATGTGCAAAATATGCTTCAAGGTTAGATTTCAATATTTCAAATAATTCCCTCAAACAATCTCAAGAAACAGTTAGGCAATGGCCATGGAAAAGTTCAGAAACTCATCAGAAAATGATTTACCCTCCTGCACTAGGCATACGAATAAGGATGGAACTAGCTGAAATATGCAAACACGATAATTTGACTAATGTGATTTCGATAATTCATAAATGGGAAATTATCTCAATCTTAAATGAAAATATTAAAGTCGATAAAAGATTTTTAAGAGGACTAAATTGGATTAAGAAGTTAAAGGGAAATTATATGCTTTACTTATTAAAAGATTCAGAAGATTTAGAAAAAGCATGTCAAAGATTTTTGGTAAATAATAGCGAGATAAAAATAATAGAGGATTATATAAATATCAAAAAGATGTTAAATACTAACCAAAAAAATTTCAATCATTTTTCTCCCTCAAGTTGGACAGAATTTATTGAAGATAGAAACCTTAATGATGAGACAGTCAAATTATTAATTTGTGATGGAGGACCATACTGGCGAAAATTGTTTAAATGGTTATTTATTTACAAATTCACAAAATCAAAAAAAGATGGAGAAACATTAAAAAAAGAAGGATGGGCCCCAGGGAAGGAGATGGGAAAGGAAATCAAAAGATTAAGATATTTGGAAATTGACAAATTAAATAGAAATTAATTACATTTTTACAACCTCTCCAACCTTGTACCATTGATCCTTTAGAACATTTTCATATTTACGATTACAACTAATCAATAAGGGTCCACATGTTTGAGGATCTAATAGTAAAGATATTCTCTCCTTAAAAGTCTCTTGATCTAATGAATTTTCGTTTAAAAAATTAATTATTCTTTTTTGCTTATTTACTTTATAAATTTTGTCAAAAATTTCTTTATTAGATTCAAAGAAAGTACTTTTAACATCTTTTCTTATTAGATCAAATACTCCAGGATAAGCTTTAAATGCAAATATATCTAATAAAACTTTTAGTGGCTCAAGATTATTTCTTTGCCTATATAAATTAGATGATTCAACCATTTCTTTAAGATGTCCAATAAATCCATATCCAGTAATGTCAGTCGCAGCATTGACTAATGATTCTTTAAATTGATTTTGAAAAAGATAAATTTCATCAATCAAATATTGCTGACTCTTTACCAAATTATTAATCACTTCAGAAGAACTACCTAGCATATTAATATTTTGCATTTGACCGGCAAAGTAAATCCCAACGCCCAGGGGTCTAGACATCATGAGAATATCTCCAATATTCATTCCAGATTTAAGCCATGGTTTTGCTCCATTTTTTAAAATACCTTGAACTGTTAAAGAAATATCTATTCCTAATGAATAAGGTTTATTTACTAAACTTCTTGCCTCGAAAGTATGGCCTCCAAGTAATTCACCTCTATGATCCTCAACTGTTGATTTAATACCTTGAAGTGATTGAGAAAAGAGGTAACTCTGAAATTCCCTTTCAACTTTTGGTAATGCAATTAAAGCCTGCGCGGATGAAAGTTTTGCTCCGCATGCCCACAAATCTGAGCATGCATGCAAAGTAGTAATTTTTGCATTAAGCCAAGGATCACTTACCAAAGCAGGAAATCCATCTACACTTTGCAAGATAATATCTTGACCATTTTGATATATTTCAACTGAATCTTCAGGTGATGAGGCAAAAGAATTTAAATTAGAATTTATTAATGATTTATTCAAAACAAACTGGGGAATTTTAGCTGCACATCCTCTGCAATCATTCAATGAAATATTTTTTTCACTACTCTTCATAATTACCCTTTTTGATCTGAACTTTTTTATAAAGTTGAGATCAATTTTATGCTTTAAAATCCAAAAAATAAAAGAAGGGCCGAAAACAAAATTGCGATAAATAGCAAAAGCCTTTGGATGATGGCTTGGAAATATATTTACTATTTGCAATCCGATCTTTTGAGGAAACCACTTTTTTAATGATCTCCCTTCTATATCTTTTTTTAGATTTTGTACTAATGTATTTACAACTTTTACTGCAAAAACTCCCGATGCTGGTCTTTTTGCTGAACCTACAACTGCGCAATCACCGACAGCAAAGATTCCAGAAAAACTTTTTATCTGTAAATTCTGATTCGTAATTATTCTGCCATAAGAATCCGAATCTAATAATTTTTTTTGTGACCATAATGGAGATGTATTTCCAGTACATAAAAGAATCTTGCCATAATCAAAATTAAGTTTTTCAACTAAATCAATATTGGAATTTCGTAAACTTTTTAGAATTTTATTATTAATTTTTCTTGAATCACATAATAGTTTTAAAGGTCTATCTACCCATCTTTTTCTTAAAGCATAAGATACTTCAATTGCAGCAAGGCCGCTCCCAACAATTACAAATGGAAGTTCATTAACTGAATCAAAAATGTCCTCTTTTAATATTGATTCATAAGCTCTTAAAAAAGGTTTAATTGAAAAAGCATTTCGATTTTTAACCAGTGATTCAAATTCTTTTGGAACAATTGTTTGACTTCCATAATTAAGCACCAACTTTGAATAATTAATTGAAGGTCTATTACTTAAAACAATTTTCTTTAAATTGAAATCAATATCCTTTACTTCTTCTTCTATAAAAGATACTTTTGCATTTTTTGCTAAAGATTTTATATCAATTAAACTCTCTTCTAAAGTGATTGATTTTGAAATCACCGATGGGAAAGTAGCCGAATAAACCAAATGAGAATCTCTAGATATAATTGAAACAGGAATTTCTGGCATTAATTTCGGAAACATTAACCATTTCTTCAATAAAGAAACATTTGAGTGTCCTCCTCCAATTAGTACCAGATGATTAAAAGCCATTTACATCACTATGAATAAAGAACATTTATTACCAATTGAAAAATCAAGATTAGGAGTGATTGGTGGAAGTGGATTTTATTCAATGGATCAAATAGAGTACTTAAGAGAACTAGAAATCAATACTCCCTATGGTAAACCTTCTGATTCAATAAAAGTATATAATCTTGGAAACCTAGAGATAGCATTTATTCCTAGACATGGCAGAACACATAGTTTAAATCCTTCTGAAATCCCTTACAAAGCTAATATTTGGGCTCTAAGATCAATAGGAGTAAGATGGATTATTGCTCCATCAGCAGTTGGTTCATTACAAGAACAGATAAGGCCACTTGATATAGTGGTTCCAGATCAATTTATAGACCGGACAAAAAATAGACCTGCAACCTTCTTTAACGATGGAGCTGTTGCTCACGTAACTATGGGAGATCCCTTCTGCACAAATTTATCACGTATATTAAGTGAAATCGGAGAAAAAAATATTCCTGGCGGTAGACAATTGCATAGAGGGGGTACCTATCTAGCAATGGAAGGCCCCGCTTTCTCAACTAGAGCAGAATCTAATTTATATAGGAGTTGGGGATGTTCAATAATTGGAATGACGAATCATACAGAAGCAAGATTAGCTAAAGAAGCTGAAATAGCTTACTCCTCCTTATCTATGGTTACTGATTATGATTGCTGGCATCAAACTCATCAAGAAGTTTCTGTAGAGATGGTTTTGGATAATCTTAGATCAAATACTGAAGTGGCTAATAAAATAATATTCGAAGTAGCTAAATTAATTGAAAAAGAAAGACCAAAAAGCAAATCTCATTTTTCATTAAAAGATGGATTGATAACCCAAAAAGAAAATATCCCAAGCTCCACAAAAGAGAAACTAAGGATATTTACTGATTCTTATTAGACTGTTTTGATATTAGTGATTATCAGGTTAAGGTAAGGATTTATTAGCCTCCAGCTCCTACCCCTTGGTATGAACCATAGAAAAATATACCTAAAACGAAGATAACTGCAATTCCACCTGCTGTAGCAACAAGCCATAGAGGAAGAGTTCCTTCAGTCCATCTTCTTTCCCATGCAACTGCTGGTCTACCGTCGGGAAGTCTATCTGGAATTCTTCCATCAGGTCCTTTTAATTTACTCATAGTTTTAATTTAATTGAAAAAGTAACTGGAAAATAAAATTCCCAATACAAAGACTGATAGTAAGCCTAAATAAAGGCTTGTACGATTAAGTTCAACTGGAACTTTGTTAGGATTTTCGTTTACTTGCATGATAGTTAAATTTATCGGGCTACGAATTGCATAGCAGCAATGGAACCCAAAAAGAATACTGATGGAATAGCTAGAGCGTGAACTGCTAGCCAACGAACAGTAAATATAGGATAAACGCGGACTTCCGCAGCCTGCATTGGAGCTTGAGAATTAGACATAGTTATTTTGTTCTTAAATCAAGTTGGGACTTCGCATCAAATCTTTGTGTTACAACAGGAGCTTTTGATTCAGATGACTGAAAATAACTATCCGGACGAGGAGTACCGAAAGCGTCGTAAGCCAAGCCTGTGTATACGAATAAGAAGCCTGCTATAAAAATAGCTGGTAATGTTACTGCATGAATAATCCAGTACCTAATACTGGTGATTATTTCAAAAAAAGGGCGTTCACCCGTTGAACCTGCGGCCATAATCACAAATGTTTACCATACGATCTTACAGTGTAAAATCATAAGTTCGCGAAGAAATTAACAGCTTGGTTACAGACAGTTGTTAAATTCATCCAAAATTAAGATTTTTTTTATTATTTTCTTAAGTTATTACAGATTTAGCCATTCCATTTAAGAATATAACCACGCTCGCCAAGTATGAATCCTTTTTGATTATCTAAAGACTCCTTATCAAGAAAAACTATTTTTATATAGTTAGTAGGCAATGCAGAAGCAAGAGGATCCGAATTCCAAGTTTCACCTTGATCTTTACTTACTATTAATGTGCCATTACCACCGCCAGCCCATATGTCACCATTGGGATCCCATCCCATATCTAGATAATTATAACCATTAAGAATAGGGATTATAGGCTTTGACCAACTTTCTAGATTATCAGAATCTTCATTAAATCTAATTTCCGCACCTCTTGAAAGCATCCATAAACTTCCTTCTGGATTGAAACCAATGCTTTGCACTCTTTTACTACTTGCTCTTTGGTGAGCAATCCAAGTATTGCTATCACTATCAAGAGTAGAGAAGAAATTTCCAAGACTGCTTACGCTCACATAATCACCGCTAGATGTTCTTCTTAAATCTCTTATGCCTCCCTGTTCCGATGGGTCTGATACTTTTGCCTCCCATGTTTCACCGCTATTGGAAGTTTCATAAATAGCTGCAGAGGTTGTCGCCAATTGAGCAACTCCTTCATCGATAGTAGTAACTAAGAAAGGCTGGCCTGGTAACTTCCCAAGTGAAAGCCTAGTCCAATTTTTACCTTCATCGAGAGTATGCATTACGAGAGAAGGTTGCCCTATTAACCAACCTTCAGAACCCTTGAAATCAATATCGAGAAGTCGAAAGTTCTCTTCAGCAGAAATATCTAATGATCTTTTTTCCCATGTTTCACCACCATCAGTAGATTCCATAATCAATCTGTTTGAGCCTACTAAAAACCCATGATTATCATCTATAAAATCAACATCTAAAGCATTAGCCTGATCTTCAAACTGAATTGTTTTCCAAGGGCTGCTTTCATTCATCTTGACACCCGTAGATGAACAACTGCTTAAAACAAAACAGAGAACTACAGATAAAAGAAGATTAGGAATACTGGTAAAAAAATTTTTCATTTAAATATATTAATGCAAAGAGTACAAAGAAAGGAACATCGCAGCAGCAAACGCCAACCCTCCAAAAATCAAAATATTTTTTTGTCCAGGAGGTAAACTATTAAATCCAAATCCATAAACTAAATTCTCTTCAAATCCACTAGGTTTTGCTCTAGATCCAATATCCTTATAAAAATTTTTACCAGCTCGACAAACAGGGCAAGCGAAGGTATTCCCATCCAACTCTGAAAAAGGGGTATTTTTAGGTATGTTTAATTTTTTATTCCCTTCAAACGGATCATAAATGTATCCACAACTTCTACATTCGAATCTATTTTGTTCTAAATTAAGGATAGGTTGTTCAACATTTACTCCTGAGGAGTTTTCAGAAAGATTTTCTTTCTCAGAGTCCTCAACTATTTTGTTTTCCTCAGAGGCTGGTTGAATGTTTTCACTCACGGTTTATTATTGTTCTTTAAGAACTTTAAAAGATTTTGCTTAATTAAGCGACTTTTATTCAAAATTAATTTTTAAGATGTTTTTATTAAATGGCTATGAATATTTTTTAGGTTTCCTTCTCATTGCCGCAGCAGTACCAATATTAGCTCTAGTTACTAATCTTATCGTTGCCCCAAAAGGCAGAACAGGGGAAAGAAAACTTACATATGAATCCGGAATGGAGCCTATAGGAGGAGCATGGATTCAATTTAATATTCGTTATTACATGTTTGCCTTAGTTTTCGTTATATTTGATGTTGAGACAGTATTCCTTTATCCTTGGGCAGTTGCCTTCAATAGATTAGGCTTATTAGCTTTTATTGAGGCTTTAATTTTCATTGCAATACTTGTTATTGCTCTGGCATACGCATGGAGAAAAGGTGCTTTAGAATGGAGTTAAAAAATTGAATCCACAATTATCCCCAAAAGCAATAAGAGAAATCCGAGAAGGAACTTGCAATCCTCTTGGTGCACCCCAAGTTACTACAGATTTAAGCGAAAATATTATATTGACAAGTTTAGACGACCTTCATAATTGGGCAAGGTTGAGCAGTCTATGGCCTCTTTTATACGGAACAGCTTGTTGTTTTATAGAATTTGCTGCCTTAATAGGATCTAGATTTGATTTTGATAGATTTGGATTAGTACCTAGAAGCTCGCCAAGGCAAGCAGATTTGCTGATAGTTGCAGGAACAGTAACTATGAAGATGGCTCCAGCCCTAGTGAGACTTTATGAACAAATGCCCGAACCAAAATATGTTATTGCGATGGGTGCTTGCACAATCACAGGAGGAATGTTCAGCGCAGATTCTACAACTGCTGTAAGAGGTGTTGATAAATTGATTCCAGTTGATTTATACCTTCCAGGATGTCCACCAAGACCAGAAGCAATTTTTGATGCCGTAATCAAATTAAGAAAAAAAGTTGGTAACGAATCAATTTTAGAGCGCACAAAAGCTGAACAAACTCACAGATACATAACATCTGATCATGAAATGAATCTTATTTTCTCAGAAAATACAGGTGAATATCTAAACAAAACTTCAGCTAACGCCATTCCTTCCTCCAAAAAGGAAAAAATAACTGAACTTCCTGAGAAGAACGAAAAAGCAGAAATTATTGATACTGTAGAAAATTAATGGAAAAAGACGGTTTACCCAAATCCTCAGATACTTCAATAGAAAAAGAAGGCTTTATAAGCCAATCTTTGTCTAAAGATGGAATTCCAAATCAATCTTTACCTGATGATCACATAGGAATTGAAAACATTTCTGTAGAACCTAACAAATTATATGAAGCAGTATCTTTCTTGAGAAATTACGGTTTCAATTATCTCCAATGTCAAGGAGGATATGATGAAGGACCAGGCAAAAATCTTGTTAGTTTCTACCATTTTATAACTGTTGATGATTTACAAAAAATTGAAAAAATTAAGGAAGTCAGATTAAAAGTTTTCTTAAAAAGAGATTCTGATTTGTCAATCCCTAGTTTGTATAAAATTTTTAAAGGAAGTGATTGGCAAGAAAGAGAAACTTTTGATATGTATGGAATTAATTTTATTGATCACCCCAATCCCAAAAGGCTATTAATGCCTGAAGATTGGAGAGGTTGGCCATTACGAAAAGATTACATTCAGCCAGATTTCTATGAACTCCAAGATGCTTATTAGTTTAATTTTTTTAATTTGCGATAAATAAACATAACTGCTCTAGCAAGTCTCCTTGGATCATGTCTAAGAGTTGGAGTTATTCTTTTTGAATATAATGGCGCTTGCAAAACATAATAACCCTCAGATAATAATTTTTCTTTATTACATTTGACAGGCTCTGCCCCTCTACTTTCGTAATAGTCTACTAGTGGAGACTTTTCAAATTGAATCTGAGATAAGATTGAGTTAAAAATTCGAGCATTAACTCCAAAATTTGATAGTTGTTTTTCTATTGCTTTGATATGTTGATAGACATCAAGTCCATCTGTTTCTCCAGGCTGAGTCATTAAATTACTTATATAAATTTTAGGAGCATTACTTTGCAATAAGGCATCCACTATCTCTGGTACTAAAAGATTAGGCAATAAAGAGGTGTATAGACTACCTGGACCAAGAACAATTAAATCAGCTTCTTTTATAGATTCAAGAGCACTTGGAAGAGCAGAAGGATTTTCTGGTAGGTAACCAATCCTCGAAATTAATTTTTTAGATTTACTGATCTTGCTTTCACCAAAAATTTTTTCACCATCTTCTAATTCGGCCCATAACATAACATCAATATTTGTTGCAGGTAAAACTTGACCTTGTACCGCCAAAACCTTACTAGAGGCTTGAACTGCTTTTTCTAAACTGCCAGTAATTGTTGTTAATGCTGACAAGAATAGATTTCCAAAACTATGACCTTCCAGACCACTTCCCCCTGAAAATCTGTACTGAAATAATCTAGTTAAAGTAGGTTC
Organism: Prochlorococcus sp. AG-347-I06; assembly: GCA_003281605.1. Taxonomy (GTDB): domain Bacteria; phylum Cyanobacteriota; class Cyanobacteriia; order PCC-6307; family Cyanobiaceae; genus Prochlorococcus_A. The sequence continues at coordinate 48,949 of QCBM01000003.1, forward strand.
CTCATTTGATAAAGCTGCCAAACAATTTCTAATATCTCCTGGAGGTTGCACACCTAATTGTTTTCTGAGAATTCCACTACTTCCACCATCATCTGATACAGTCACGATCGCTGTAATATTACTACTGTAATTTTTTAAGCCTTTCAGTAAAGTGGATAAACCGGTGCCTCCGCCAATTGCAACAATATTTGGACCTCTGTTTAATTTACTTTTAACTCTTAATGCATCAACTAAAAATGTATTTTTTTCTGGAACAAGCGCTTTTTGAATTGAATTAATACTTCGATTTTGTCCAATCCCGATTAATAGTAATCCAATAACAACAATCAATGGTCCCATTAATGAAACAGGCAAAATTTGTGTTAAGCCTGTTATTACTCCAAAAAAGATTTCAATAAGCCAATAGAGCGGTCTTAAATTAGTCCAAATTACCAAGCCTAATAATGTAGTCAAAAATCCTATCGCAGATGTAAGCATCCATCTTTTTATTACCAATCCAGGTAAAAGCCAACTCAAAATTCGTAAGATTTTGTTTAACAATACAAAATTAGTCTTTTTAAAGTTTTTATAGTACCTTCTTACCTTTTTTTTACTCTTATTCATTAAAAAACCTCTTAAATTATTTTTCTCAAATTTAAAGACTATATAAAATCATTATAAATCAAATTCATACATCCTTTTTTTATTTCTAAAAATAGGCAGAATGAAATGTATAGATTCTTTTCATATAAGTTTTGAAAAAATCAAAGCATGCAGTTGAAACAAAAAACCTCTCAATAAGCTGGGGGGAAGTTAATGTGCTTAATCAAATAAATTTTGAACTTAACGATGGAGAGAAATTAGCTATTGTTGGCCCCTCAGGTTCTGGTAAATCAACCATTTTAAAAATATTAGCAGGACTAATTTTACCTACTAAAGGAGAATTAAGAATATTTGGTGAGAAGCAAACATATTTGAGATTAGATCAAAATAATCCCCCTGATGTAAGACTAGTTTTTCAAAACCCGGCTTTATTGGGATCTCTAACCATTGAAGAAAATGTAGGTTTTCTCCTCAAGAGAAATAAAAACCTATCAAAAAAGTCAATTCATGAAATAGTACGTGAATGCTTAGCAGAAGTAGGATTATTTAATGTTGAGAATAAACTTCCAAATGAATTAAGTGGAGGAATGCAAAAAAGAGTAAGTTTTGCGAGAGCATTAATTACTGATCAAACTCTAAATGCAAAATCTAAACCTTTGTTACTTTTTGATGAACCAACTGCCGGCCTTGATCCCATAGCCTCTTCAAGAATTGAAGATTTAATTAATAAGACAAATCATAAAGCTAGCGGGTCATCTATTGTGGTTAGCCATGTTCTTAGTACTATAGAAAGAACTTCAGATAAAGTTTTAATGCTTTATGGAGGTAAATTCAGATGGGCAGGCTCGATTGACGAATTTAAAAAGAGTAAAGACCCCTATGTATTTCAATTTAGGAATGGCAAACTTGATGGTCCAATGCAACCCAAAGACATTTAGAAATTATGCGTAGAAGCTTACGAGATTCAATAGTTGGTTTTTCCTTATTAGGAGGAATTTTAATATTCACATTTTTTTCTTTTTGGCTAAGAGGAGTGAGATTATCTTCAAAAACTTGGTACCTGTTTGCTGAATTCAATAACGCAAGCGGTTTATCAAAAAAGTCTCCAGTTACTTACAGAGGAATCTTAGTTGGATCGATAGAAGATATCTTGTTCACTAATGAATCAATTAAAGCAAAAATAGTTTTAAATAATCCTGAAATTATCCTTACAAGGCCTGCTTTTGCAAGGGTGGTTACAAATTCTTTTCTTGGAGGAGATGTACAAGTTGCTTTAGAAACTAGTGAAAAGACAATTCCTAAAAACCTAGAAAAACCTATATCCGAAAAATGCGATACGAAATTAATTATTTGTCAGGGAGACACTATTTCAGGAAAACAACTATCAAGTCTCTCAAATATAACTAATAAAATAAGTAAACTTTTAAAAGAAACAAATCAAGAAAATTTAATTGAAAACATCGTTAGCTCAATTGACAAGTTTGACAGTACACAAGAAAATCTTGATGAATTAATTTATTTATCGAAACAAGAACTACAAAGAGTTGAACCTCTGATAAAAAAAATTACAATTGCTGCTAATCATTTAAATAATATTTTGTCTTCTATTGATGATAAAGAAACCCTTAATGACATTAAATTGACAATTAGTGCTGCGAGGTCTATCTCAACCAAATTAGATGATATGAGCGATGATTTTGAAAAATTAACACAAGATAAAGAATTAACTAAATCTATAAGAGATTTAACGATTGGACTTTCAAAATTCCTTAACGAAATTTATCCATAAGAAATATTTAGAATTCATTGATAGCATTTAAAGCCATAGCTGCGATTGCTTTATCTGTAGCTTTTGGCAATTGGACGTATTTCCCTTGAGCAGCTTCTGCCAACTCTTTACCAAATCCACTTGCTATAAATTTTCTCTCTGTATCAATTACTAAGAGTTTTATCCCAAGCATAGGATATTTTGCAGCGATATCTAGAACCTCCTGTTTTAAATTGACATTTTCATTTTCGTTATCTTTTCCCTCAACCTCATTTTGTCCTAGAGATAATCCTAATGGAACATTTCCTCTTCCATCTGTAATTCCAACAACAATAACTTGATCTATATCTCCAGTAGAAAGAGCATTTTTTGCTACTTTTGCTGATTGCGTTAGTCCATGAGCTAAAGGCGAGCCACCTCCGCATGGCATTGTTTCTAGCCTTCTTTTCGCTGCAGTTATTGATCTTGTTGGAGGCAAAAGAACTTCTGCCTGATTACCTCTAAAGGGAATTAGGGCAACTTCATCTCTATTCTCATATGCCTCGGTCAAAAGTCTGATAACTGCACCTTTAGCACTTTGCATTCTATTAAGAGCCATAGAACCACTAGCATCAACAAGAAAAATGACTAAAGCACCCGCCTTTTTTTGAAGAAGCTTAGCCCTAAAATCATTTTCTTCAATAATTATTGATTTATTAGGGTTTCTTAATCTTCTCGATTTTTGATAAGGAGCTGCAGCTCGCAAAGTCGCATCTACCGCAATTCTTTTTACTTTACCTCTTGGAATTATAGGTTTCACATACCTTCCTCTACTATCACTGAATATCACTGATCTACTTCCACTATTTCCAGTTTTTGCTTTAGCTGATGAAAAAAGCAATAAATCAGGATCAACCATACATGCCTCAGGATCTAATATGAATTCTTCAGGTATTTCGGGAGTAGATTCTTCTTCTCCATCAGAATTATCTTCTTCTTGTTCTTGGTCTTGTTCATTATCACTTTCATTAGCCTCAGGTTCAGACTCTTCATTGTTTGATTGAGGTGGAGGTGGGGGACTCTGATCTTCTGGAGGGGGGGGTTGGATATCATCATCTTCTGGAGGAATTTGCATTGCTCGTGGGAGAATAACTAACCTAACTGCAACTTTTAGATCTTCAGAATTTACATTCTCATCGCCTCGAAGAGCTGCATTAGCCTTTGCTACTTTTACTGCAAATAATTCTGACCTATGACCTTCTACTCCTCCTCTAAGAGCTTCATTAACTAAATAGGTTATTTGCTCTTTTGTTATCTTGACATCCTTTAACCATTGCCTCGCCAAAATTAATTGAGTGGATAAATTATCAGATTCTTCAGACCATTTTTCTGAAAATTTAATATTATTTTCTGCGTGAGATAAAACAGATTTTGTAATCTCAACTCTTTGTGCATTATCAATAGATTGATCTGCGGAAAGTACGATGGCAAAACGATCTAAAACATGATCTCTTAGGGCACCTTCTTCAGGATTATAAGTTGCTATTAAAAGTGACTTACAAGGATGAGAAAGGCTTAAACCATCTCTTTCAATATTATTTTTCTCTCTGCCTGTGGCTTCGAGAATTAAATTTACAATACCATCATCCAATAAATTTATATCGTCTACATAAAGAACACCTCTATGAGCCTCTGCTAAAATTCCAGGTTGAAAAACTTGTTCCCCCGTACTTAATGATGCAGAGACGTCAATTGATCCAACAAGCCTGTCTTCAGTTATGCCTATGGGAACTTGAATAAATGGAGCCTCTCTTACTTTTTTCGGAATTTCTTCAATTTGATTCAAATAATCACTTCCAATTACCTGCTCCAACAATTTATTAGTACTAATATCCCATTCCTCTGGTTTATCTGGATCTAGGTTCCTACCAATAGGTCTTAATGAAGTCCCACTATTTTTCTCAGTTAGCTTTTCCAGTATTAATTCGTTATCTAATACCTCAATAGGAGGAAGTAAAGTATGTAAACCTCTCGCTAATACTGACTTACCAGTACCTCTTCCGCCAGCAATAATCACTCCCCCTAAACTGGGATCAACTGCTGCCAAAAGTAAAGATAATTTCAATAAGCTATGACCTGTAATTGCTGCCAAAGGGAAAGCTCTAAAAGAATCCTTTGACTTCATTAAATCTTTTATTTCTTCTTTTTCTTTTAACTCGGGGTTCAAAATCACTTTAAAAATGCCTGATATAGAATTTATCCAATAACTTTGTTTTTTGTAGTGGAATTATCAAATCTTAATATCAAAAATGGACTATGTATATCTCTCGGAGCAAATATTGATAGTAAATTCGGAAGCCCTCTTGAGTCACTATTAATTTGCAAACCAAAAATAGAGGAAATAATAAATGAGTGGGGAGATAGTTCCATCAAAAAAAAAGAAGATAAGAAAAAATTTCATGCAAACTTTTTTTGGTCTTCAATTTATGAGACATTACCTCATGGTGTTGAAAATGAGCAGCCAAATTATTTAAATACTCTGTTACTTATAAAAAGTAATTCTTTCCCAAAACCATCAAATAAAAACGCGAAATTACTTTTAAAAGAGCTAAAAAAGTTAGAGAGATTTTTCGGACGAGAAGAGACGCCAAAGGGTAAGAAATGGCTATCAAGATGTCTCGATTTAGATATTCTTTGGTGGGAAGATTTTCATACGTTTGACGAGGAATTAACATTACCTCACCCTAGATTCATGAATCGGAATTTCGTTATTACACCACTATCTGAAATCTTAAGTAGAAGCCAAAAAATCACAAAGTTTAATGACCCAAAATGGTCTATTAATTGATTTACAAAACCAAAAAATAACTGTTAGGCTATTTTTATTTAAAAAATATGGGCAACAAAAACCTTATAAAAAAATCCATTTTTAAAGAAAAAATATCTGAGTTAAAGTCAAAAAAATTTAGTTTCGAAATAAATAGAATTGAGCTTCCAAATGGACATGAAGGTGAATATGGATACATTAAGCATCCTGGGGCAGCGTTAGCCGTACCTATTACAAAAGACAATAAAGTTATCATTCTTCGGCAATATAGATTTGCTGTTTCAAGGTATTTATTAGAATTTCCAGCAGGCACATTAGAAATAGGTGAAACACCTATTAATTCAATTAAAAGAGAAATACAAGAAGAAACTGGATTTAGTGCAAACAAATGGGATGAACTAGGAACTCTTGTCCCTGCTCCTGGTTATGCAGATGAGGAAATTTATTTATTTTTAGCGCGTGATTTGAGCAAACTAAATTCCGAGGTTAAAGGAGATTTAGATGAAGATATAGAAGTATTAATTTTAGATCCGAACGAACTAGATAATCTTATTTCTAGTGGGGATGAGATTCTTGACGCAAAAACTGTGACAGCTTGGTACAGAGCTAAACAATTTTTAGATAAATTATGAATAAACCTAGAATACTTTTTTGGCATAGAAAGGATTTAAGAATATTTGACAATCAAGCTTTAATCAAAGCATTTTCATTATCAAATGCTATTACTTCAACTTACATATTTGATAAAAATTACCCACACGATTTCAATTCAAGTTCAAGAGCTTGGTTTCTAGGAAATTCGCTTCAAGAATTAGGAAATAATTGGAAAAAAATGGGTAGTAGATTAATCATGGAAGAAGGAGATCCGTTATTAATAATTCCTCAATTAGCAAAGAAAATAGATGCTAAATTTGTTTTTTGGAATAGATCAATTGAACCTTATGAGATTAATCGCGATTTAAAAATAAAAAGAAATTTAGAAGAACAAAATATTCAAGTTATTGAAACTTGGGATCACTTATTAATAGAACCTTTAAAAATATTTTCCGGAAATAATAAACCTTATTCAGTTTATGGACCTTTTTATAAAAACCTTAAATCAAAAATGAATTTATTAGGTCCATATGACCAAGATAAAGTTGTTTTCCAGTTTGAAGATATAGATAATACACTCAAAGAAAATAAGACAATAAATTCATCTGATTCGGTTCTAGAGAAATTTATCATAAATATCAAATTTCCTGGTTCGAACATTTGTCCATGTAGACCTGGAGAGAATGCTGCCGAAACATTATTAGAAAACTTCATTAACGAGAAAAAAATATATTCTTATAATTCTGGGCGAGATTTTCCTTCTCATAATGGGACATCTTTTCTAAGTGCATCTCTCAGATTCGGCACTATTAGCATTAGAAAAATTTGGAACGCCACATTAAATTTAAATTCAGACTTTGCAAATCAAGGAAATTATCTATCGATTGAAACTTGGCAAAAAGAACTTGTTTGGCGTGAATTTTATCAACATTGCTTATTTCATTTCCCTGAGCTAGAAAAAGGTCCATATAGAAAAAAATGGGATCACTTTCCATGGCAAAACAATAATGAATGGTTTCAGCATTGGAGCAACGGAGAGACCGGAGTACCTATAGTTGATGCTGCAATGCGTCAACTAAATAGTACTGGCTGGATGCATAACAGATGTAGGATGATAGTCGCTTCATTTCTGGTAAAAGATCTTATATGCAATTGGCAAATGGGCGAGAAAAAATTTATGGAGACTTTGGTTGATGGAGACTTAGCTGCAAATAACGGGGGATGGCAGTGGAGCGCCAGTAGCGGCATGGATCCAAAACCACTTAGAATTTTTAATCCATATACCCAAGCAAAGAAATTTGATCCTATTTGCGAATATATAAAATATTGGATTCCTGAATTATCTAAAGTGTCAAATTCAGAATTATTAAATGGGGAGATATCTAATTTAGAAAAAAATAATTATTCAAGCCCTATTGTCAATCACAACATGCAACAAAGATTATTTAAATCACTTTATGCTGAAATTTGAATTTCTTCTATACAATTCTTTAAAACTTTATTTAAATTTTCTGCTACATAAACTTGCTCTTCATAAGAAATTTCAGGAAACATTGGAAGACTAAGAACTTCTGTACAAATTCTCTCCGTATTAATGAGTTTTGTTCTAGAAAAATTTTTATTTTTGTAAGCTATTTGTGCGTGTATTGGAATTGGATAATAAATAATTGAATTAATACCTTTTTCAAAAAGTTGTTGTTTTACCAAATTCCTTAAGGAATAGTATTTTTTGCAATCAGTATCAAATAAATTTGAAAAATCTTCATTTAAAAAATATTTATCGTTTCTTAATTTGATTACAAATTGATTCCAAGAATGGGAAATTGAATCAGAGCTAATTTTTGGAAAACTAATAAATGGATTTTTCTCTAATAAATCAAGGTAATTATTAGCAATTTTTTGGCGATCATTAATCCACTTAGAAATATATTTAATTTTAATGTTTAATATGGCAGCTTGAATAGTATCAAGTCTGCTGTTATATCCAATTTGGGTATGATGATATCTTATTGGGCTGCCATGAACAGCCAGTTCTCTAATTTTTTTGGCAATCTTCTGATCTGAAGTTGTTACTGCTCCACCATCTCCAGCAGCTCCTAAATTTTTAGTAGGGAAAAAGCTAAAACAGCCTATATCACCGATACTACCAACTTTGGAAGTTTCCCACATTGTGCATGTTGCCTGAGCACAATCTTCGATTACTTTTAAGTCATATTTCTTGGCCAAAGATTTTATTAAGGTCATATTCACTGCATTACCAAATAGATGAACTGGCATAATTGCCTTGGTATTAGAATTTATTTCTTGTTCTATTAGTTCAGTATTAATGAGATAAGTTTCTGGATCAATATCTACCAAAACAGGATTAGCACCAACTGCACTAATAGCCTCTGCAGTTGCAAAAAAGCTAAAAGATGAAGTAATAACTTCATCACCCACACCAATATCTAATGCGCGCAAAGCTAATACTAAAGCATCAGTTCCACTATTACATCCGATAGTATTTTCAACACCAATTAGATTTGAAAAACTCTCCTCAAATTTGGCAATTTCTTGTCCTCCAATATACTGGCCTCCTTGTAAAACTTTAGAAACCTCACTCTCAATTTCAGAGCCAATTTCTTGAAACTGCCTATCTAAAGTAAATGGAGGTATCTGCATAGTAAATATATTAACCCTAAACCATATTTCTAGGGATAAAAAAAATTTTTAATTCATTTAAACCAACTTGGTTCTTTACCAGGAGTCCATTTTATATTGCAACCTATAGAAGGCATCTGATTTGAAGGATAAGAATTATTTTTATTCAAATCTTTTACGGCAGAGCGCAAATCTTTTCCAGATAGAGGGATATTATTACCTGGTCTACTATCGTCTAATTGGCCATGATAATACAATAAAAAATCACCATCTCCTTCATTTGAAAACAGATAAAAATCTGGGGTGCAAGCTGCTTTTAATTTCTTAGCAAAATTTTGATTTTCATCATATAGATAAGGAAAACTCCATCCCTGTGTTTGTGCTTGTAATCTCAAATTTTTAGGGGAATCTGAAGGATGAGTGACAATATCATTACTAGAAATTGCAACTGTTTGAACAGTATTTTGAATTTCCTTACTTAAGGTGAAAATTTGATTCTGAATATATTTAACAAATGGGCAATGGGCACAAATAAACATTAAAAGTAAATGCCGATTATCTAGATTATGAAAATTAAAATATTGATGATTTGGAGAATTAGCATTTAACATTTCGAAATTCGGTAATTGAAAACCTAATTCCAAAACCATAGAATTTGTTCTTACCATGTTCAAGTTAAAAATTCTTTGATATTTGAAAATTATTGTATATTTTGCAGTAATCCGTAAAGATAGGTACTTTTATATAGGAGAATATATAGAAATAATAAACAAAATGCTTCTAAATCTAACTGGCAAAAAAATTCTTGTTACGGGAATTGCCAACAATCGTTCAATAGCATGGGGTATCGCTCAACAACTTTCAAAAGCTGGCGCAGAACTTGGAATCACATATTTGCCTGATGATAAGGGAAGATTCGAGTCTAAAGTTAGAGAACTAACTGAACCTTTAAACCCATCGTTATTTTTGCCTCTTGATGTTCAAAATCCAGCTCAAATTGAAGAAATCTTTAAAAATATAAAAGACAATTGGGGTCAAATTGACGGATTAGTTCATTGTCTAGCATTTGCAGGACGCGATGAATTGATTGGAGATTATAGTGCTACCACTTCAGAGGGTTTTGATAGGGCTCTTAATATAAGTGCGTATTCGTTAGCACCTTTATGTAAAGCAGCAAAACCACTTTTTAGTGATGGTGCTGGAGTTGTCTCATTAACTTATTTAGGGTCAGAAAGGGCGATTCCTAACTATAACGTGATGGGAGTTGCAAAAGCAGCTTTAGAAGCTTCTGTAAGATATCTTTCTGCAGAACTTGGTCCCGGAAAACAAGTCAGAGTTAACGCAATAAGTGCTGGGCCGATAAGAACACTTGCGAGTTCTGCTATAGGTGGCATTTTAGATATGATTCACAATGTTGAAGAAAAGGCTCCTTTACGCAGAACAGTCACTCAAACAGAAGTAGGTAATACAGCTGCTTTTTTATTAAGTGATCTCTCTAGCGGCATTTCAGGCCAAACAATTTATGTTGATGCGGGTTACTGCATTAATGGAATGTAAACTAAGTTTTTTGCATAAAAATGTCATCTCTAAGGCAATCCGAAATAAAAAGAAAAACGAATGAAACAGATATTTCTGTATTTATAAACTTGGATGGAAATGGAATTTCTGAGATTGATACCGGGATACCATTCTTAGATCATATGCTTCATCAAATATCCAGTCATGGTTTGTTCGATTTAAAAATAAAAGCAATTGGAGATACCCATATTGATGATCATCATACAAATGAAGATGTAGGAATCGCATTAGGCAAAGCATTTTCAAAAGCCTTGGGAGAAAGAAAAGGAATAAGCAGATTCGGACATTTCTTTGCCCCATTAGATGAAGCATTAGTTCAAGTCACTTTAGACTGCTCTGGTAGACCTCATCTATCTTATGATCTTCAATTAAAAGCCCCTAGAATAGGAAATTATGATACTGAACTAGTAAAAGAGTTTTTTATTGCCTTCGTAAATAACAGCGGTATTACTCTGCATATTAACCAAAAACGAGGAAGTAATTCACATCACATAGTTGAGGCGTGCTTTAAAGCTTTTTCAAGAGCAATGAGAATGGCTACCGAGATAGATCCAAGAAGATCTGATTCAATTCCAAGCAGTAAAGGAATGTTAGAAAAACAATAAAATAGGAATTTTTTCGAATCAGCCACAATTCTGTTGATTTTTGGCGAAGATAGTTAAAGTGATCATTTTGTTGTGACTAACTTACAAGATAAAAAAATTGATAAATTTAGTATTTTTAAAAAAGAAGATTGGTCAAGTGCATACCAAAATGTAGAAAAAGAGCTTACTAAAGAGCCTCTAAAAATTAGTAAAGGTAATAATATTAAAAATTTAAATGGAACATTATTAAGAAATGGACCAGGAATATTAGAGAGAGGTGGACAATGGGTTCATCATCCATTTGATGGTGATGGGATGATAACATCCATAAAATTCGAAAATGGTCAGCCATTCTTAACAAATAGATTTGTTAAAACTAAAGGCTATTTGGAAGAAGAAAAAATAGATAAATTTATTTATAGAGGTGTTTTTGGAACACAAAAAAATGGAGGGATTTTAAATAATGCATTAGATCTTAAATTCAAGAATATCGCTAATACACATGTCATTAAATTAGGAGATGAAGTTCTCGCATTATGGGAAGCAGCAGGTCCACATGCAATGGATCCTGATAGTCTTGAAACTATTGGTTTAACAACATTAAAAGGAGTACTCAAGCCTAACGAAGCATTCAGTGCTCATCCCAAAACAGACCTAAACTCAAATGCATCTTCAGAACTTTTAGTAACTTTTGGAGTACAAACCGGGCCAAAAAGTACCATTAGATTAATGGAATTTGATAATGCTGGTACAAATTCTGGAGAGCTCATTTTTGACAGAAAAGATACCTTTAATGGCTTTGCATTCCTTCATGATTTCGCAATTACAACTAATTGGGCAATATTTTTACAGAATGCTATCGATTTCAATCCTCTTCCATTTGTAATGGGTCAAAGAGGAGCAGCACAATGTCTAAAGTCAAACCCAAATAAAAAGGCAAAGTTTTTTATTATCCCCAGAGAAAGTGGATTATTTAGAGGACAGCCTCCTTTAACAATAGATGCTCCAGAAGGATTCGTTTTTCATCATGTAAACGCATTTGAAAAAGATTCCAAAATAGTATTAGATAGTATTTTTTATGATGATTTCCCATCAGTTGGTCCAGACGAGAATTTTAGGGATATTGACTTTGATAAATATCCAGAAGGAAAACTGAAAAGATCAATTATCGATCTAAAGACAAAAACTTGTGAACTTGAAACTTTCAGTGAACAATGTTGTGAATTTGCTGTTGTTAATCCTAAAAACTTAGGATTAAAAGCAACTTATAGTTGGATGGCAAGCTCATCTCAAAAGCTGGGGAACGCTCCACTTCAAGCGATAAAAAAAATAAATTTAACTTCTAAGGAAGAGCTTTTTTGGTCAGCAGGTCCAAGTGGATTTGTTAGTGAACCAATTATGGTTCCATCAGAAAACTCTTCAAAAGAAGATGAGGGATTTTTATTTATACTTCTATGGAACGGAGAAAGAAGAGGAAGTGATTTAGTGATATTAGACGCAAAAGACTTAAAAGAATTAGCTGTTTATGAATTACCCATTTCAATTCCTCATGGCCTTCATGGATCTTGGGTTAATTGAATTTAAGAAAAAATTTCAATTAAATCTGGAATAATTTTTTTTAATGCTTTACCTCTATGACTACAAGAGTCTTTAATATCATTATTCATTTCTGCGAAAGTTAATCTGGTAGAACTCTCCTCAAAAATTGGGTCATACCCAAAACCACTTTTTCCTCTTGGGTTTAAAATAATATTTCCATGACATTTGGCCTCAGATTCAATAATCACTTCACCATTTGGGGAACAAACACAAATATTGGCAATAAAGAAAGCACTTCTATTTTGAACTCCATCAAGTTCTCTTAAAACTCGTTCAATTCTCTTCTGATCATTTTCTGCATATCTAGATGAGTAAATGCCAGGCTTACCACCTAGTGCTTCAATACAAATTCCTGAATCATCTGCTATTGAAAAATTATTCGTTTTTATCGAAACTTCACTCGCTTTTTTAATTGCATTATCTCTAAATGTCAGTCCATCCTCTTCAACTTCTAATGATTCTGGCTGGAGTAACAATTTACAATTAACTTCAGCAAGCAATTTCTTATATTCTTCAATTTTACCTTTATTCTTACTCGCTAAAAATAAATTTTTCATCCTTATTTTCCTGCCAGATTTATAAATTCTTGACCCCACTCTAATACCTCAATTAGATAAGATTCTTTTGGTGCTTCACAATATAACCTTAAAAGAGGTTCCGTTCCTGAAAACCTAAAAAGAAGCCAAAAATTTTTATCAATTCTCAACTTTATTCCATCGATCTTTGAGATACTTTTTAACTTATGATTATTAATATTCTCAGGAATATTATCTATAATAAATTCTTTTACGTTATTTTTTTCTGACTGATTTGGAAATTTAATATCAATTCTTTTATAAAAACTTGGCCCAAAATCTTCTTGAATTTCATCTAAGGTTTCATATAAATATTGAGATTTTTGGGCAATTCCATTTAATAAAACCATCGCTGCATATAGAGCATCTCTTTCAGGCATAAAGTCACCAAAACCAACTCCCCCAGATTCCTCTCCTCCAATAAATATTTTTTCTTTAATCATTTTTTCAGCAATATATTTAAAGCCAACTGGAAGTTCAAAAACATCTCTATTTTGACTCTCTGATATATTTTTAATGATATCTGAACCACTAACAGTCTTTAAAACTGGATAAGAATTATTTTTCATTTCGCCCAAATAGCTAATAAAGTACGGGAGTAAATCTTGAGTACTAGAGTATCTTCCTTTTTCATCAATTGCCGCAATTCTATCACCATCACCATCAAATATAATTCCTAAAGTTTTCACTTCATTTGTTGAATTTTTCATTAGTGTTTGTTTTAGATCATCTGCATAATTCAAAAGAGGTTCAGGAGGTTTTCCTCCAAAAAAAGGATCAGCATCTTTCCTGATTTCTGAAATCACTTCTAAATCATTAGAAGCAAAAATCTCAGTCATACAATTTGCAGCTGAACCATGCATGGAATCTACAAAAATTCTCAATTTCATTTTTTTTAATCTCTTGGAAATATGGTCAATATCAAAAAGGGATTTAATTCTATTTAAATGAAATTTCTTAATATCCACCAATTGATTAATACCATCTATTTTTTCAATTGAATTTCCAAGCGTTAATCTTTTTTCAACTTCACTTGTAAAAGATTCGTCAACAGAACATCCATTAAAGCTCTTTATTTTTAGACCTAGCCAATTATATGGATTATGACTTGCTGTGATTACTAACGCTCCAAGACAACCGACTTCTTTGGCATAGAAACTACAAGAGGGTGTTGTAACAAAGCTATCAGATAAGATAGGTTCGAAACCACATCCTCTTACAAAAGGCATTATTTGCTTGGCGAATTCACAAGCCATAAATCTACGATCATATCCAATAATAATTTTCTTTGAATTAACTTCTTTATAGTATTGATAATGCAACTCCTGACATGCAGCTACAACAACCCTTGAAAGATTGGACAGGTTAAAGTCAAAACCAATAATTCCTCTCCAACCATCAGTTCCAAATTTTATCTTATCTAATTTATCAGCTGTCAAATTTCAAATTTCCTTGATTTCTTTTAATTATCTATACTAATTTATATGAGTAAATTTTAAAACCGCCCTTAAAAAATAATTTGAATTCTCTTCATTTAAAAAGTTATACAAGATGCAAAAGAAAAGCATGGCTCGATTTTAAGGGTAAAAAATCTTATAAAGTTTGGTCTCCCCATAAAGCTATAGATAAAATTAATCAGTTTCAAATTTTCTCTGAATTTTGTAATGGTGAAATATATTCAGGATTAAAAGCATGTGAAAATGGTTATCTAGGGGTAATTGGATTAAAAATCAAAGGAAATCTTTTCCAAAATATAAACGCAGAGATACTTCCACAATTACTTTTAAAGACTAAAGGCAAAAGTAAATGGGGACAATATAAATATTTACCTGCTGTTTATAAGTTAGGCCACAAAACAACTAAAGAACATTTATTCGACTTAGCTTTTTGTTCTATGCTTTTGGAATCTTTTCAAGAATCTAAAATTGAGAAAGGATTAGTAATTTCAACTTTTTATAAAAAAGTTAAAGTTGAAGAAATTTATTTAAATAAAAAATTAAGAAAAAAAGTTTTAAATGTTTTATTAAATTTGAATGAATGCTTGGAAGGATCTATACCAGAAATAACTCAAGATAGAAAAAAATGTACTATTTGTTCCTGGCAAAAATTTTGTGATAAAGAAGCAAAAGAAAATGGATATCTAACAGATATAGATGGAATAGGGTCCAAAACGGCCTCGTTACTTAAAGCAAATGGAATAACTAATACCCAAACATTAGCTCTGTACAGCGAAAAACAACTTGGAGAGAAATTATCTCAATTCAAAAATCAGAAGTATGAAAAAGCATCAATATTTGTAAAGCAAGCACAAGCATATATCTCTGGAAAACCATATTTGATCTCTAATAAAAATAATTCGGAAGATCTATTAGAAAAAATATGTTCGGGATTTTATATATTTGATATTGAGTCAAATCCAGATGAAAAGCATGATTTTTTATATGGATTTTTAAAGGTAAATAATTTGTCTATAAAAAAAGAAGATCTTATTTATGAACCAATCTTAAATCTTAAAAACAATAAAGGAGAATCTTACAGGCAAATTATTGAAATAATTTTTTCACACAAGGAATGGCCAGTTTTGCATTATGGAGAAACTGAAAAAATATCAATAATTAATATTGCTAAAGAACTAAATTTTAGTTTTGAAGAAATTGATTCACTTTCCTCCAGATTTATTGACTTGCATACCTTAATAAGAAAGTCTTGGATATTACCACTAAAAAACTATGGCTTAAAAACTGTTTCAAATTGGCTTGGATTTGAATGGGTACAGAAAAATGCAAGTGGCTCGAAAGCACTTTATTGGTGGATTCAATATCAAATTACAGAAAACCAAATATTTTTAAAGAAAATTATCCAATACAACAAAGATGATTGTTTTGCTACTCTAAAAATTGCAGAATATCTAATCAAAAATCGATTAAAGAAAAATTGATCCTACAGATTTTTGTATAATAATTTTTCCAAAAATTTCTGAAAAAAAACAACTTTCTTCCTCTAAATATTTTCTTTTTATCATAGCTAAACCTTTTATTTGAAAATCTGATTTAAAAAAACTAGTGATTTTGCCTACAGAAATATCCTTAGCGGAATTTGTATATAAATTTTTATCTTCTAAGTCTAAATTGAAATTTGATTCAATTGATTTCCAAATTCTTATTTCCTGCTTTAAAGAAGAAACATTTTTTATTTTTGACATTGTTTCTTGTCCTAAATAACAACCTTTATTAAAATCTATAAGATCTTGCAATCCAAGCTCAAGAGGATTATTTTTTCCGTTTAGTTCCATTTCTAATGAGGGTATTGCCTGATTAATCTTCCAAAGTTTTAAATCATTAGGATTTAGTAAATTTAGTTTATTTTTATATATTTCAAATTCTTTATCTTCTGTTTTGAAGAAAATAGGCTGGTAAGTTCTCCATGAACTAGATTCATCAATTTCCTGAATTCTATTTATCAAGGCAGGTTCACTCAGAAGCACATCGTCCGCTGGAAAAATAATTTGATTAAAGTAATCAATTATTTCATTTGTTTTACCCGCCAAGATAATTACTTCTAAGCTTCTTTCTAAAAAAATAATTTCAATTAATGACCTTAGAACTCCATTTGGAGTTAACCAACAAGTTTTGATAACTTTATTTTCTGAATTAAGAATATTACCAGTTGTTATTCCATTCAAAAATTTTCTGGCATCTTTTCCAGTAATTGAAAAACAATCAAATTTTTCAAGCCAAAACTTTTTTTTTAAATCTTGCATTTTGAAATAATTATAAAAAATCTTTTATTGTAAAAAGACTCTTTAATTTAACATTTTCATCTTCAAGTGCTTCTAATCCCCCTTCTTGCCTGTCAACTATAGACAAAACTTCCTCAACAACATAATTATTTTCTCGTAATTTTTTGATAGCTTTTATTACTGAACCAGCAGTTGTAACCACATCCTCTAGAACAGTTACCAAAGTTCCTTCTTCTAATATAGGACCCTCTATTCCAGCTTTGGTACCGTATTTTTTAATTTCTTTCCTAATTATTAAACCATCAAGGTCTAGTCCATTCAAAGCTGCTTTAACAATTAATCCACTTACTATAGGGTCTGCACCTAATGTCAATCCTGCTACAGCTTTTGACCTTGAGTCCTTTAAATCTAAAAATAATTCACTTATTAAGTTTAAGCCTTCGCCATTTAATGACACTGGTTTACAGTTCAAGTAATGACTGCTTTTTTTTCCTGAAGATAAAGTGAAGTTTCCTTTCTTATAAGATTTTTCAATTAACTGTTTTAACAATTTTGCTTTATTTAAATCATACTTATCCGAAAATTTGCCCATTAGTAAAAGTTTTATTTATATTTAAAGATTAGAAGAAAAAAAAGAAATCTCACAAAAACTTCCTAATGAGGTGTTTTTTGAAATATTATTTTTATATTGTATATTGAAATTCAATGTAATTAAAATTACATAAATTCCCTTGGGGGTGTAGCAATCTGGTGAATGCACCAAACTCATAATTTGGCTAAGGCGAGTTCGATCCTCGCCACCCCCATAATTCATTTGTCATTGAATGAAAATAACTCTACTTTTATTTCTTTTATTTCTACCAGCTTTTTTCGCAGCGAGTGAACTCTCTTTTTTATTAATAAGGCCAAGTAAAGTTTTAAGGTTAATAGAAGAAAAAAAGAAAGGAGCATTTTCAATTTTAAAGATTCAAAAACGCTTTAGATCTTCACTAATTGCTTCTCAATTTGGAGTAACAATTTCATTAATTGCAATTGGATGGCTCAGCAATAACCTGGCTAATGATTATTGGAAAAGCAATATTTTATCGAATAGATTTTATGATCTTCTATTATTTTTGTTTGTTGTTTTAGTTGTTACTCTTGTTTCTGGACTAATTCCAAAAGCTTTAGTAATTAACAATCCAGAATCTGCTGCATTAAGGTTAACCACAATATTCGATGCCGTGAGAAAAGCTATGAATCCTATAGTGAAAACAATAGAATTCTTTGCTAGCGCTTGTTTAGGCTTGTTCAATTTAAATAACAAATGGGATTCTTTAAACTCGGGTTTATCTGCTGGAGAATTAGAAACTCTTATAGAAACAGATAACGTAACAGGTTTAAAACCAGATGAGAAGAATATTCTTGAAGGAGTTTTTGCTTTAAAAGATACACAGGTTAAAGAAGTGATGATTCCAAGATCTGAAATGGTAACTTTGCCAAAAAATATAACCTTTTCAGAACTAATGAAACAAGTAGATAAAACTCGACATGCTCGCTTCTTTGTGATTGGTGAGTCTTTAGATGATGTATTAGGTGTATTAGATTTACGTTATCTAGCTAAGCCAATATCAAAAGGTGAAATGGAAGCCGATACATTATTAGAGCCATTCCTTTTACCAGTAACAAAAATAATAGAAACATGTTCACTAGCAGAAATATTTCCAATAGTAAGAGACTATAATCCGTTCTTACTAGTAGTTGATGAACACGGTGGAACAGAAGGACTTATAACTGCAGCTGATCTAAATGGAGAAATAGTTGGAGAGGAAATGCTCAACAATAGAATTTATTCAGATATGAGAATGTTAGATAATTTCTCTAAAAAATGGTCAATAGCTGGAAAATCAGAAATTGTTGAAATCAATAAAAAGATAGGATGTTCTATTCCAGAAGGTACTGATTATCATACTCTTGCTGGATTTATGTTAGAAAAATTTCAAATGGTTCCAAAAATTGGCGACGTTTTAGATTTTAATAACATTAAATTTGAAGTTATCTCTATGTCAGGTCCAAAAATTGATCGTGTTAAAATAATTCTTCCCAAAAGCTAAATGTGACTCCCCATAGAGGATAATGATAATTAATATATGGATTTGAAATTATGCAGCCAACCTCATCACCCGTAAAGGTTGGAGTCATAGGTATAGGAAATATGGGCTGGCATCATGCTCGAGTACTAAGTCTACTCAAAGATGCAAATCTCATTGGAGTCGCTGATCCAAATGAGGAGAGAGGCAAATTAGCTATTGAGCAATTTCAATGTGAATGGTTCAAGGATTATAAGGACCTAATTCCCAAAGTTGATGCTATCTGTATCGCTGTCCCTACACTACTTCATCAAAAAGTAGGACTAGATTGCCTTAGAGGAGGTACTAGTGTTCTCATTGAAAAACCAATTGCAGCTAATGAGTTGGAAGCAAAATCTTTAATAGAGGCAGCTAATGCAAGTAACTGTCTATTACAAGTTGGGCATATTGAGAGATTTAATCCTGCTTTTAGAGAATTAAATAAAATAGTTCATAATGAAGAAATTGTTGTTTTGGAAGCTAGAAGACACAGTCCTCATGCAGATAGAGCAAATGATGTATCTGTAGTAATGGATTTAATGATCCATGACATTGATCTAATTTTAGAGCTCGTCAACTCTAAAATACAAAAATTAGCAGCAGTTGGGGGAAGAAATAGTGAAGGATTAATAGATTATGTCAATGCTACTTTGGTTTTTAAAAATAATGTTATTGCAAGCTTAACTGCCAGTAAAATGAGTCACAAAAAAATAAGGAGTTTAAGTGCTCACTGCCAAAATGGATTAGTAGAAACTGATTTTTTAAATCACTCTCTACAAATCCATAGAAAGTCTCATGAATCATACACAGCAGAACATGGAGAATTAGTGTATAGAAATGACGGATATGTTGAAGAAGTTAGCACAACCTCCATTGAACCTCTTTATGCAGAACTGGAGCATTTTCTTAAGTGCGTTCAAGGCAAAGAAATACCTGAAGTAGATGGTGAACAAGCCTCAAGAGCATTAAAAATTGCTGATTTTATAGAGAGTGCAGTAGAAAACTCTGGAGATGCGATTTTACTTGAAAATCCCGTCTAATACTAACAAGCTCAACAAAAATAATTTTATTTAAATCCAACTGCAGCTTGCCAAACAAACACTAACAAAAAGAAAAATAAAGGAATAAGTGGAAGAACATCAACAGTTGGAGCAAAGGCCTTATAAGCCTCGGGCAATTCAGCGAATGTATTAAATAGAATGAGCACCTTTTTGATAATTAAATTTATTATGATAAGACGTTACCACGTATGGTGAGCAATAGAGGATGTTTTCCAAGGAGCGAAATCATTTGTAAAACAATTATCTCTAATTGCAGTAGAAATTGCATTGGTAAATCTTATTAAGTGAGCAATATTATGCAAACTTATAAGTGTTAGTCCTAATATTTCGTCATTTCTAATTAGATGATGCAAATATGCTCGAGAATAGGATTTACAGGTTTCGCATTTACAAGTTTTATCAATTGGAGAAAAGTCATTTTTAAATCGAGCATTTCGCAAATTCAATCTTTCATCATTAAAAAATGCAGTCCCATGTCTTCCTAGTCTCGTAGGCAAAACACAGTCAAATATATCGAATCCATTTGCAATAGCTAAAGAAATTTCTCTTAAAGAGCCAATTCCCATTAAATATCTTGGTTTATTTATTGGTAAGAATTGCGGGACGTAATTAATTACACTATGTATTTCTTCGACAGTCTCGCCAACACTCACACCTCCCACTGCGATTCCAGGCAGATCAAAAGAACTTGTATATTTTGCGCTATATTCTCTCAATCTCGGATACTTACCACCTTGAACTATTCCGAATAATGCTTGATTAGATTTTTGATGAGTCTCAGCACATTTTTGCAACCATGAATGAGTTCTTTGTAAAGAGTCTTCAATATCATTTTCGTTAGCAGTATGGGGAGGACAATGATCAAAAGCCATCGCAACATCCGATCCAAGATCCATTTGAATCTGTATTACTTTTTCAGGTGATAAAAATACGTGACTACCATCTCTTGGATTTTTAAATTCCACTCCTTTATCAGAAATATTATTTAATTTAGCCAAACTAAAAACTTGATATCCGCCCGAATCAGTAAGAATAGGTTTAGGCCAATTCATGAACTTATGTATCCCACCAGATTCCTTAACTAATTTTTCTCCAGGTTGTAAATGAAGATGAAAGGTATTTGAGAGAATCATTTCTGATCCTGTAGATATTAACTGCTTAGATGAAATTCCTTTAACCGTTGCCAAAGTACCCACAGGCATAAATTTTGGGGTGTTTACCTGACCATTTGGTGTTTGAAATACACCAGTTCTTGCCCCTGTATTACTGCAATTCGATGTAATTTCAAATTCAAACACGATAATTTATAAAATTTTTTGATCCTTTTTCATTAATCTACCCTATTATTTAATATTGAATCTACTTTTATCTCATCAAAAAATATTTAATTAAAAATTTTGCAGGATCTTGGATTTTCTATACGACATTTCCAAAGATACCTTTAATTAAACCCGAATTTAAAAATATTGCACAATTTGCGCCGCCTTTAGGATTTTTTATTGGAATAATACAGAGTTATATTTTTCTTTTCTTAAAAACAAACTCTTGGTCAATTTATGGCTCTGCATTAATTTGTTTGGCTTCAGGATATTTAATTACTGGCGGTCTTCACCTCGATGGTTTAATGGATACTTTCGATGGTATTTTTGCGGGTAAAAAGAGACGTTTAAAAGCCATGAAAGATAGTAAAGTTGGCTCCTTTGGCGTTCAAGCTTTAGTTTTCATAACTTTAATTCAAATTGCTTGCATACTGAAAATTCAAACGCAAATAATTTTTGTTTTACCTATATGCTTATTTTGGGGAAGATTTTCAAATTTATTTTTTATAGAAAAGTTTAAATATATGAGTTATAAGAATAAATCTATAAGTCACAAAAAGTTTTGGAATGGATTTAAAAAAGAATCTTTGATCTCAATTATTTTTCTTTTAATTTTCATTTCATACCAATTAGTTTCAATTACATCCCAAGCAATATTAATTAAATTTTTCATTCTTATTTTGGTTGGTATTTTTCTAAGCTATTTTATCCCAAATATACTGGGTAATAAAATTGGAGGATTCAACGGAGATGCATGCGGTGCAAGTGTTGTACTAGTTGAAACTGCAATTTTGTTTATGCATTCAATTCTTTTATAGGAAGTTCTAAATAGAAAATATTTTTCTTCTTAAGATTTTTTAATTTTTCGTTATAGTCAATCGAGTTATTTTCCAGCAATCTCAATTCTCCTCCAATTTGTTTAGCTAATTTCCTCGCCAAAAAAAGTCCCACACCAGTGCCACCTTTCTTTTTGGCGGCAGATCCTCTAAAACCTTTTTCAAAAATTTTCTCGTTCTCATTTTTGGTTATTTTTTTACCATCATCAAATATACAAAGTCCATTACTCGTAATTTCGAGTCCAATTTCAGCATCTTTTTGGGCATATTTAAACGCATTTTCTAACAAATTTGCCACAATTTCGGCTATCACAGCATATTTTGCCTTTAAAGGAGTCATGGTCCAATCTGGCCAAAGAGAAGGTTCAGTCCAAATTCTATTTTCTAAGTCCGCATTAGCTTTACCCCTTTTTAATATTGGACTCAATAAACTCTGAACAGTTATTACCTTTTTATTATCTAAATTTGGTGGTAATAATAATCTTTCCTCTCCAATTTCTAGAGGAAGTTTAACAGGTGAATTTAATTGCTCAAAAGAATCCATATATTGATTAATTTGTTTTTGCTCTATTATCATGCGTTCGACTATTTCAATAGAGTCATCATCTGAACCAAGTCTTTTTATCAGTAATTTTGCGTATGTCCTAATTGCAGCCAATGGATTCCTTATTTGATGGATTATGGTATTCACCTGATTTTTTAAATAATTGATTTCTTCATTTTTATTTTGACGTTCTAATTCGATAGAGACGCATTTTGCTAAAGATATTGAAAGCGCTTTTAATCTAGAATCAAGAGATACTGGCCAATTCTCCCCTTTTAAATCAGTTTCTACCCTAAGGACACCAAGTAGAATATCGTTTTCTTGAAGCGGGTACCATCTTCTATTAGGCGATGAAACCTTTAATGAAGGATCATCTTCTATTGATGTAAGAAGCCTATCAATTTGTGGCCATTGACCAATCATTTCAAAAGATGCTTTAGTTCCTTGCTTAGCTGAAGCAAGATACATAACTAAATTAGTAACGCCCATTGAGGAACCAAAACTCTCTAACTGCTTTAAAATCAGTTCTTCAAATTTTTTTGAAAGATTCATAATTAATGAAATTTTGAGTAATTTTTTTTTTAAAAAAACTTGAAAAAGGGCTTGTAAAATATGAAAAAAGTATTAAGATATAAAGAGGTCTGACTTTAGCCAGCCTTAAATATGAATATTTAATCATATTTTAAGCTACATCAGGGGTTGATGGGTCCTCTATGTAATTTGAAGTGAATTTTAAATCACATATATAAGATTAGTAAAAATAAATAAGACTAATCTCATTAATAATTTCAGGAGTACCAATCAATGTCAAAAAAAAGAAAAAGAATCAGCAGAAGAAGATTGGCCGGCCAAAGAGTAATGGCACATGTACCTATTTATCATATCGAAACTGGCAAACATAAACCAGTTACAGCAGCAAGAAGGTTCATAGCTGAAAATGGTCTCTCTGCGCCTTCGGTTTTCAATGTCAGAAGAAATGAACATACCACCGATAGGTTTTTTTGGGGTGAAAAAGGTTTATTTAGCGCCCAATATGCTGAAGAAAATCATTTTCTATTTCCATCACTAAAAGTTGTAGTTGAAGGAATTGGTGAAGAAAAAATATTTGAGGGTCTAGAACTTACTGCAGATGATTGGGAAGAGATTGAAGAATACGAATATGCTTTTGTTTAAAAAATATTACTTATTTTTGAACTTATAAAATTAATTAAATTTGAATCAATTTGATGGAATCCATCAAATTCTATTAATTCACAAAATTTAGCTGACTTACTCTTTACCTTTTTATAAATAGTCCTAGAAGCATCTATAGGCACAACGTCATCAAATAAACCATGACTAATAATCAATGGCGAGAATTTTTCTCCTGGGGCCCAGTTGGGATGAGGATAACCACTACAAGCAACAATTAATCCAAAATTTAACTTAAATCCCGCATCAATTGCCATTGCTGCCCCCTGAGAGAACCCCAACAAAATTGTTTTTCTTAGTGGAATCTGATCAGTATCAAATTTTTTTAATGTAACTAAAAGTTTATTTACTTCAACCTTAGCTCCATCCCAATCATGTGGGTATAATCCATACCATTGTCTTCCCTGGCCGCTTGGGTGTAATCCAGGAGCCCTCAAAGAAATTACCTCAAAATCAAGATTTATTTTTTCAGTCATCTCCTTTCCAAATGTTAAAAGGTCATCTGAATCAGCTCCCCAACCATGCATCAAAATAATTCTATGAGTTGCAGTTTGAGAGCTAATCGAGACAAATTCATGATTGATAGCATATTTCATGTTTATATTCTTAAGTAAGTAAACTTTCCCATAATGTCTCCATTAGCTTTAGTAAGTGTCTCTGATAAAAATAATATAATTCCATTTTGCAAGGAATTAGTAAAGCAATTTAATTATAAAATTTTATCAAGCGGAGGAACTGCCAAACATCTTATAGATGCTAAGATTCCAGTTATTAAAGTTGCTGATTTTACTAATTCTCCAGAAATTCTTGGAGGAAGAGTTAAAACCTTACATCCAAAAATACACGGGGGAATATTAGCTAAAAGAACTGATGAGGAACACAAAAAAGATATAGAAACTAACAACCTTGAGTTAATTGACTTAGTAGTTGTCAATTTATATCCTTTTAAAAAAACCGTAGATCAAGGAGCACAATGGGAAGATGCTATTGAAAATATCGATATCGGAGGGCCATCTATGATTCGTTCTGCAGCTAAAAATCATAAAGATGTTTCTGTATTAGTAGATCCTAGTCAGTATCAAAATTTTCTTGAAGAAAGTAAAAAAGGTGAATTGAAAGACTCATATAAAGCAAAATTAGCCCTTGAAGCTTTTCAACATACAGCAGACTATGACACTGCAATATCTAATTGGATAAGAAAAGAAAGAGATTTACAACCTTCCAAATATATTGAATCTTATCCACTAATCAAAACCTTGAGATATGGGGAGAATCCACATCAAAAAGCTTTTTGGTACGGTTTAAGTAACATGGGGTGGAACTCAGCAGAACAATTACAAGGTAAAAACTTGAGTTATAACAATTTATTGGATCTTGAGTCGGCACTTTCAACAGTTTTAGAATTTGGCTACACAGAAAAAGATGAACTTACAACAGACATGTTTGCCTCAGTTATTTTAAAACATAATAATCCTTGTGGTGCCTCTATAAGTAATTCAGCTTCTAAAGCATTTTTAAATGCTTTGGAATGTGACTCTGTTAGTGCATTTGGAGGAATAGTTGCTTTTAATTCAAATGTTGATAGTGAGGCCGCAATTCACCTCAAAGATGTTTTCTTAGAGTGTGTCGTCGCTCCATCTTTTGATGAAGAAGCCTTAGAAATTTTAAAAGTTAAAAAGAATTTAAGAATTTTAAAGTTTTCAAAAGATCAACTTCCAAAAAAGAATCAAAATTCTACTAAATCAATAATGGGAGGATTACTAGTACAAGATGCTGACGATAGTCAAGAAAAAACTGAGGATTGGATTTCAGTAACTAATAAAAATGCGAATAATCAAGCTAACTTAGATCTAAATTTTGCATGGAAAATTTGTAAACACGTAAAATCTAATGCCATTGTTATTGCAAAAGACCAAAAAACTATTGGTATTGGAGCTGGACAAATGAATAGAGTTGGAGCAGCAAAAATTGCATTAAAAGCAGCTGGAAGTTTATGTTCTGATGCTGTCTTGGCTAGCGATGGGTTTTTCCCATTTGCAGATACTGTAGAACTAGCAAACGAATATGGAATAAAAGCTATTATTCAACCAGGAGGAAGTCTAAGAGACCAAGAAAGTATTGATATGTGTAATTTGAAAGGAATCTCGATGGTATTTACTAAAAAACGGCACTTTTTACATTAAATTATGTTGATTTTGGATAATATGTAATCTTGTTAGTTTTTCTGAATAAAGATAGCCTGCCTGGACCTGCACATAGAAAGTAGAAGGAAATAGCCCCATATATAAAAGACAATTCGAAAGCATAATTATGACCTTCAACCACTGCTATAGGAAAACCTTCTAGTCCAGTATCAAGGAGATGAAAATAAACTGCAAATGCCATGGTGGAGAATAGGCCAAGAGAAGAAAGCCTCGCAAAAATCCCTAAAGCCAATCCTAGAGGGCATACTAATTGAGTAATTGCTGCTCCAAAAGTCCAAATAACAGGATCACCTGGCAAAAATGGGAAGTACTTACCAACTACAAACTCAGCAAAACCCTGCGGATCTTGAAGTTTTTCAAGGCCATGATGAATCATCAAAGCACAAAAACCTATTCTTAAAATAAAAATCGATAGTTCTCCAAGGATATTTACCTCTGACCCTGAAGATGAATTGGCAACTACAACTTCAACTTTTTGGGGAGCTTTAGTTCTATTCATACTTGCAGTTTGAACCGGATTAGTTTGTGCTTTGTCTTCCATACTTCATAAATTTTTCATTATTCTAGTTAATAAATTAGATCTTTTGGAATTATCTGACTAATAAATTAAAAAAACTAAGCAAATGTATAAATGAATAACAAATTCAGGAAGCAATATCAATTAACTTTTCAATAACATCTGCAACGACCTTATCAGGAGTGGAAGCGCCTGATGTTATTCCAACATTAATTTTTCCGCTAGGTAGAAAATTTTTCTTAAGTTCTAATTCTGATCCAAGTGGTTTATGAAATATTGAGTTTTCTTTAACTGATATCCTCTCTGGGGTATCAATGTGAAAAGAAGAAATATTTTTAGTAATTGCTATTTCTTGTAAGTGAGTAGTATTGGAAGAATTGAAGCCTCCAATAACTACTAAAATATCAAGTTCTTCATCAACCAATGAGAACATTGCATCTTGTCTTTCTTCGGTTGCATCACAAATAGTATTAAAAGCTAAAAAGTGACTATTTAAGTTTTCTGGTCCAAATTTTTTTAACATAGTCCTTTCAAAAACTTTTCCAATTTCCTCAGTCTCGCTCTTAAGCATAGTTGTCTGATTTGCAACTCCCACTCTATCTAAATCTTTATCAGGATCAAATCCATTGGAACAAGCTTTAGCAAATTTGTTCATAAACTCGTTTCTATTTCCTCTCCCCAGAATATATTCAGATACGTAGTTTGCTTCTTCTAGATCAAGGACAACTAAATATTTACCTGCGAATGAACTTGTAGCGAGAGTCTCTTCATGCTTAAATTTTCCATGAATAATAGATGTGAAAATATGTTTTTTGTGTTTTTCAACTGTATGCCAAACTTTTGAAACCCATGGACAAGTTGTATCGATAATATGACAACCTTTTTCATGCAAGAGTTTCATTTCTTGAACAGTAGCTCCGAAGGCAGGAAGTATAACAACATCCCCGTTAGAAACTAAAGAAAAATCTTTAATTCCATTTTTAGCGGAAATGAATTTCACATTCATTTTTCTTAAATGATCATTAACCGAGGGATTATGAATTATTTCGTTTGTTATCCATATATTCTCATTAGGGTAATGCCTTCTAGTTTCGTAAGCCATTGCTACAGCTCTTTCAACTCCCCAACAAAACCCGAAGGCTTGAGCCAATTTAATATTTAGTCTACCTTTAGTGTAATTAAAACCATTATCCCTAATAGAACTTATCAAATCACTTTGGTAAGCTTCTTCTAACGCTTGAGCCCTTTTAGTTGGAGAATCGAAACCCCTTCTATTGTATCTATCAGAATGATGAAGGGATCTTCTAAAAGCTTGAGTATCCATCTTTTTATATTACAACGTTTTAAATAATTTTTCGTAAAAAAAAGAAACCTGACACAAGTCAGGTTTCTTAAATCAATTTTCAGTTAGATTATTTAGCAGATGCAAAGTCTGGATATGCTTCCATTCCATGCTCTCCAATATCTAAACCTTGGGTCTCTTCCTCTTCAGATACTCGGATTCCACCGAATAATCCTCCAATTACAGACCAGGCAATCCAGCAAGTAACTAGTGTCCAAATAGCATAAGCTGCGGCACCAAGAGCTTGAACTAGAAGAAGGGTAATACCTCCGCCATTGAACAATCCCATACCTGCTCCATCACCTTGTACAGCTGTACCCCAAAGACCGATTACTACAGTACCCCATACACCACAAACTCCATGAACAGAGAATGCACCTACAGGATCATCGATTTCAGCGGCATCAAGTGCTGCGACAGAAAATACAACGATTATTCCGCCCACTAGTCCTGCGAACCAGGCTCCAGCAAGAGTCATATCACCACAGCCAGCAGTGATACTAACCAAACCAGCAAGGATTCCGTTAATTATCATTGTAAGATCAGGCTTACCAGAAGTTAATGTTGAAACAATAGTTGCACCAATAGCACCAGCTGCTGCTGCCAAAGTTGTTGTTACAGCAACATATGGAACCCATTGATCCATAGCAAGTTGAGAACCGGGGTTAAATCCATACCAACCTATCCATAGTACTAATGCACCTAAAGTAGCTATAGCCATGTTGTGTCCTGGCATAGCTTGTGGTTTCCCATCAGAGTATTTGCCAATTCTTGGTCCAAGAAGCATAGCTCCTACAAGACCCGCCCATGCTCCAACTGAGTGAACAATTGAAGAGCCAGCAAAGTCTACAAAACCTAAAGAATCAAGCCAACCACCGTTCCATTTCCAGCTACCAGCAATTGGATATATAAATGCAGTTAATACGACAGCAAAAACAACAAATTCTCCAAATTTAACTCTTTCAGCAACAAGACCGGATACGATAGTTGCCGCAGTTCCTGCGAATGCAGACTGGAACAAGAAATCAACTGTTGGGACTAATCCAGCATCAGTTACCATATCTGCAGTAACTGTTGGATCAAAAAATAAGCCTCCAAAATAAAGCCATCCGTCAGCAACACTTCCTCCGTACATTAATGAATAGCCGATAAACCAATAAGAGGTTACAGCTAGAGCAAATACGAATAGGTTTTTAGCAAGGATGTTTACTGCGTTCTTAGAACGACACATACCTGCCTCAACCATAGCGAAACCAGCGTTCATAAAGATCACTAAAATAGTAGCGATCAGAAGCCATAAATTGTTAGCAAGAAAAGCTGCATTCAACTCAGGTAAATCAGCTGCGTGAGCTGAAAGATTAAAAATACCTAAACCAAACAAAGCTAAAGGAACAGTCGCAAGCCACAACATAGAGCGGTTTGAACTAAATCCTCGAATACTCCTCAAAAGGAGCATAGGTCCATTAACAAGACTTGCATCTTGCAATCTAGACCTAGAGCGCCTTTGAGGCGTTTGCAAAGCAGTGGTCATAAAAAAAAATTAGATCTGCAAAAAAACAGTTTGTGCTGTTTCCTTTCAAATTTAAATTTATTCAAAAAACTTATTAGTGTCTAGTAGTCGTTGTTACCAATTTTATAGTTGCACCCTAAAAAATTGTTTGTTAAATTAAAAAATTTTGATTTTTAGAAGTTTCAAAATATCAAGATTTTATTTATTTCAAAGGTTTAATTCCTCTCCATGATACATGGTCTTTATGAAATTCAAAGGAACATGGAATAGTTATCATTCCTGAGCTTAAAGATTCTCTAAAAAGACTGCCATATAAGGGATCTGCATCATCTCCAGGAGCAAAAAAACAAGCGTCTTTTCTCGTAATACAAAGCACTAAAACACTTTTACTTTCAGGAATTAATTCCTTTAATTCCATGAGATGTTTTTGGCCTCTTTTCGTGACTGTATCTGGGAATAGAGCTATATTTTCTTTAATCCAAGTTGTATTTTTAACCTCTATGTAAATGTTACGTTTATCAGGATTTGAAGATTTTGGGGTTAAAAAAAAGTCAATTCTGCTTTTTTTATCTTTTCCATAAGGAACTTCAGATTTAATTGTCTCTATTTCACCTATTATTTCATTTAGCAGATTTTTCTCAATAACCTTTTTGATTAACTTGTTTGCAAATAGAGTATTGATACCTACCCAAACCTCCTCATTTTTTGAATTAAAAACACATATCTGTTCCCAAGTAAAAGGTAATTTTCTTTTTGGAGAAGTGGAAACACTTATTCTTACTTTTGCTCCATCACTCAAAAGTCCCTTCATTGGGCCAGTGTTAGCACAATGAGCAGTTACTACCTCTCCACTCTCTAATTCAATATCTGCAAGAAACCTTTTGTACCTCTTAATTAAAACACCTTCAATTAATGGATCAAAATCAATTATCCGCTCATTCATAAAATATGTCGTTAGTTAGAAATCAAATATAATTGAAACTTAAACTTCTTGAAAAATTTAGACAAGTTCAAATGCATTCATTTTTAAAAAATAATGTTTTTTCAATTTCTTTTGGGACTAGTCTAAGTAAATTAGCTGGATGTATAAGACAAATATTTATAGCAGCTGCTTTTGGGGTTGGTGTAACATACGACGCGTTTAATTATGCATATATAATTCCCGGTTTTTTGCTAATAATCATCGGGGGTATTAATGGTCCATTACATAACGCAGTCGTTGCAGTTTTAACTCCGCTTAACAAAAAGAATGGAGGGATTGTTTTAACTCAAGTAGGCATAAAACTTTCAATATTATTATCAATTTTAGCCATATTGATTTACTCGAATTCCAATTTATTAATTGATTTATTAGCCCCGAATTTAAGTTACGAAGCTAAATCTATTGCCACTTACCAATTAAAAATACTTACACCTTGCATCCCTCTATCTGGCTTCATAGGTTTAAGCTTTGGCGCCTTAAATTCACAAAGAAAATTCTTTTTATCAAGTATAAGTCCAGCAATAACAAGCTTAACCATTATTTTTTTTATTTTATTTAGTTGGATTTTCAACCAAGAAAATACATCTCCTAATTTCTTTACTTATTCGGGATTACTGGCATTTGCAACTTTGACAGGAACTTTAATTCAGTTCGTTGTTCAAATTTGGGAAATAAATAAAATTGGTCTCTTGAGATTAAAGTCAAAGTTCAATTTATTTAATGATGAAGAGAGGAGGATTTTCAAACTAATTATTCCAGCATCTATCTCATCAGGTCTAAGTCAAATTAATGTTTTTATCGATATGTTTTTCGCTTCAAGTTTTCAAGGCGCTGCATCTGGACTAGCTTACGGAAACTTTCTTATACAAGCCCCCTTAGGTATATTATCTAACTCCTTGATTCTGCCATTACTTCCAAAATTTTCTAAATTTAGAAGTGAAAATGACGAAAGAGGGCTCCAAAAACAATTGATATCTGGGATAGAGTACTGTTTCTTGACAGCTATTTTTTTTACCGGATTTTTCATAACATTCAATAATCAAATCGTACAATTAGCTTTTCAAAGAGGATCTTTTGATTATTCAGCAACTTTAAAAGTAAAGAATATATTAATTGCTTATGCAGTTGGCATACCCTTTTATCTTTATAGAGATTTATTAGTAAGAACTTACTATTCAATAGAAAAAACAAACTTCCCTTTCAAGTCATCATTAGTAGGGATAGTATTAAATATTTTTTTTGATTGGTTTTTAATTGGTGCTCCAATTAATAATTTTGGAAATCTTTCTCCATATAATTTTGGAGTTGTAGGAATAATTTTATCTTCAGTAATAGTCAACTTTATAGTTTGTATTTTTCTTTCTTTTAATCTGCGCAATGAAAATATCATTTTGCCTAACTTGGAATTATTGAGGAAGATTAGCCTCATGTCACTAGCAGCATTTATAGACTGCTCACTTAGTCTTACTATTCTGAAAACTACGAATAAATTCAATTCAAATCTCACGGAATTTTTATTACTAATATTTGGAACTCTAACTTTTTTTGTAATTTATTATTTACTTACAAAATGCTTAAAAGTAAATAAATTTCAAGTTTCAAAAAAAAGGATTTAGTTTTTAAAAAAAACTTTCCAAAATCTCCTCTAATTCTAGAATTTGTGCGTAAGTTATTAAATTAATCAGTGGAATACTATTAACACCATCCCCTACCTTTACATTTATTGCTTTCAAACTTAATTTTGCAGCCTCCAATGGGCCTTGATCTTTATTGCTTATACATTCAATAGCAAGATGCCTAGCTAGGCCAGCGTCTCCAAGATACAAATTCCACTTTTCTATTTTGATAAAAACCTTTTCGGAAATAACATTTTCTAGATCACTTATACGTATCTGAGAGTCCATAAATTTAAATTTATTTAAGTTGATTGTTTTGAAGTATCTTTAGGTTTTTTTATAATTACGAAAAGTAAATGGGAGGCCAAAATAATTGACCAGACAATTGCAAAATTATTAAAAAAGCCGATTTCATATTTAATCTCTTTTAAAAGCCACGTGCCACTTACAATCGCAGTGAATATCATGCAGTGAATGACAAAATTTACTATTCGAGAAAAATGTTTATAGATAGGATCTTCTAAATCACCATTTCCGTACCACTTTATAGGCATATTAATAATATTATTGTTAATAATAGATATTTTACCCGAAATCTAGTTGACTAAGAGACCCTGAAACAGAGATATTACATAATTATGCGCCTGTAGCTCAGTGGATTAGAGCACCTGACTACGGATCAGGGTGTCGGGAGTTCGAATCTCTCCAGGCGCGTTTAAAATTCTGAAATATTCTTTTTATATTTTTCTAAAAAATATCGTCTATATTATGGTTATTACTTTTCAAATTCAATGAATATCCTTCAAAATCTTAAAGAAAGTGATCCAGTAATATCAAATTTTATCAATTCTGAAAAAAATAGGCAGGAAACTCATCTTGAGTTAATCGCAAGCGAAAATTTCGCATCAATTGCCGTTATGCAGGCTCAAGGTTCCGTTCTTACAAATAAATACGCCGAGGGATTACCTCAAAAAAGATATTACGGGGGATGTGAATTTGTTGATGAAATCGAAGAATTAGCTATTCAGAGAGCCAAAAAATTATTTAATGCAAATTGGGCCAATGTTCAACCCCATAGTGGAGCGCAGGCAAATGCTGCTGTTTTCCTAAGTTTACTTAAACCTGGCGACACAATCATGGGGATGGATTTATCTCATGGTGGACACCTAACTCATGGATCTCCAGTAAATATGAGTGGTAAGTGGTTCAATGCAGTTCATTATGGTGTGAATAAAGACACTAGTGAATTAAATTTTGATGAAATAAGAGAGATAGCACTTGAAACAAAACCAAAATTGATCATATGCGGATATTCTGCTTATCCAAGAACAATCGATTTTGAATCATTTAGAAATATTGCAGATGAAGTTGGTGCTTTCTTAATGGCTGATATTGCACATATTGCTGGTCTTGTAGCAAGTAAACTTCACCCAAATCCAATACCCTATTGTGATGTGGTAACTACAACTACTCATAAAACATTAAGAGGGCCTAGAGGGGGGCTTATCTTATGTAAAGATGCAGAATTTGGAAAGAAATTTGATAAATCTGTTTTCCCTGGAACTCAGGGTGGTCCCCTCGAACACATAATTGCCGCAAAAGCAGTTGCGTTTGGAGAAGCCTTGCAGCCAGATTTCGTTAATTATTCCCAACAAGTAATAAAAAATGCAAAAGTTCTAGCTTCAACTTTAATAAATAGAGGTATCAATATCGTTAGTGGAGGCACTGATAACCATATTGTTTTACTAGATTTAAGAAGTATCAATATGACTGGTAAAATTGCCGACTTGCTAGTAAGTGAAGTGAATATCACTGCGAATAAAAATACCGTTCCATTTGACCCTGAATCACCTTTTGTAACTAGCGGACTAAGGTTGGGAACTGCTGCTTTAACTACTAGAGGCTTTAATGAGGATGCTTTTGCTGAAGTTGGAGAAATTATTGCTGATAGATTACTTAACCCAAACGATTCACTGATTGAAAGTCAATGTAAAGAAAGAGTATTAACCTTATGTAATCGTTTTCCTCTTTATGAAGGCAAACTTGAAGCATCAATTAAATGAGTCCTAACTCCAAGGGAGTTGAAATTCTTTCTATTGGAACAGAGCTACTCTTAGGAAATATTATAAATACAAATGCTCAATGGATTTCTGAACAGTTATCTCAATTAGGCTTAAATCACTTTAGGCAATCAACTGTAGGTGATAATTGTGATCGAATTATAAAAGTAATTCAAGAAATATCGAAAAGGAGTAATCTTCTAATTACAACTGGTGGCTTGGGGCCTACCCCAGATGACTTAACTACTGAAGCAATAGCCAAATCTTTTAATGTATCTCTTTATGAGAGACCGGACTTATGGGATGAAATTAAACAAAAACTGCCAAACTCAAAACTCCAGGACGATTCATCTAGCTTAAGGAAACAATGTCTCTTCCCAAAAAATGCTCAAATAATTAATAACCCTAGGGGCACTGCCCCAGGAATGATTTGGGAACCAATAAAAGGATTTACTATTCTCACTTTCCCTGGAGTACCTAGTGAAATGAAAACTATGTGGGAAGAAACTGCTTTTGAATTCATTAAAAGCAAATTTTCAGATACTTATTCCTTTTTTTCAAATACCCTTAAATTTGCAGGTATTGGAGAATCTAGTGTTGCGGAAAAAATTAACGATATATTAAATCTTAAAAATCCGACAGTTGCTCCATATGCCAACTTAGGAGAAGTTAAACTCAGAATCACAGCTAGAGCAAAGAATGAGGTTGAAGCTAAGAATATTATTAAACCTGTAAAAGAAAAATTAAAACAAGAGTTTTCTAAATTTATTTTTGGAGAGGATAATGATACTCTTCCAAGCATTTTAATAAAAGAATTAACCAAGAGGAAACAAACTATTGTTTTTGCTGAATCCTGTACCGGAGGCCTGCTATCTGCATCACTAACGTCAATATCTGGCTCATCTCTAGTTTTTAAAGGTAGTATTGTTTCCTACAGTAATGAGCTTAAACATTCATTATTAGATATTTCTGAAGAAGAGCTTACAAAATATGGAGCTGTTTCTGAAGAAGTTTGTGAGGCTATGGTAATTAATGTCAAAGAGAAATTAAGAGCAGATTGGGCAATATCAATCAGTGGAATAGCTGGTCCTAACGGAGGCAGTCAAGATAAACCAGTTGGACTTGTTTATATTTCAATTTCAGGACCGAACAATTATGTAACTACTATAAAAAAACAATTTAACTCAACCCGAAATAGACTTGAAATTCAAACACTAAGTGTAAATGTGTGTTTGAACAGCCTTAGATTAATCCTATTATCGAATAGTAAGTAACTTTTTTTTTACAAATTGAGTAAAGATACCTTATTTGATAAAGTTTGGGATTTACACAAAGTTTCCAGTCTTCCTGGTGGCTCAGATCAAATCTTTATTGGTCTTCACCTCATCCATGAAGTAACAAGTCCTCAAGCTTTTGGCGCTTTAAAAGACAAAAGTTTAAAAGTAAAATTCCCTTGTAGGACTGTCGCTACTGTTGATCATATTGTGCCAACGGATAATCAAAGCAGACCTTTCAAAGATAATCTTGCCGAGCAAATGATAGAAACACTTGAAAAGAACTGCATAGAACATAAGATAAGATTTTTTAATATTGGCAGTGGAAATCAGGGTATAGTTCATGTAGTAGCTCCAGAATTGGGGCTAACCCAGCCGGGTATGACAATCGCTTGTGGAGATTCTCATACTTCAACTCATGGAGCTTTTGGTTCTATTGCTTTTGGTATAGGTACAAGCCAAGTAAGAGATGTTCTTGCTACCCAAACCATAGCAATGAACAAATTGAAAGTAAGGCAGATTTGGTGTGAAAATAAATTATCCAATGGGGTCTATGCTAAAGATTTAGTTCTTCATATTATCAATAAACTTGGTGTAAAGGCTGGAGTAGGTTTTGCATATGAGTTCGCAGGACCCGCAATCGATTCATTATCAATGGAAGAGAGAATGACAATATGCAATATGTCTATTGAAGGTGGGGCGAGATGCGGCTACATAAATCCTGATGAAAAAACTTTTAGTTACATTAAAAATAAATTATGTGCGCCGAAACATGAGAATTGGGATGAAGCACTCTTATGGTGGAAATCATTAAAAAGCGATGCAAATTCTATTTATGATGCTGTAACTAAAATTGATGCTTCAAAAGTAGAACCAACCGTAACCTGGGGAATTACTCCTGGTCAAAGTGTAGGTATCAATCAAAAGATCCCTCTTTTAAAAGAATTGTCCCCAGATGACCAATTTGTTGCTGAAGAAGCTTTTGAATATATGGGTTTCAAGCCAGGTCAGTCAATTAAGGATACTCCCATTGATGTTTGTTTCATAGGCAGTTGCACCAATGGAAGAATCAGTGACTTAAGAGTTGCTGCTAGAGTAATAAAAGACAAAAAAGTATCTCAGAATATAAAAGCATTTGTAGTACCGGGATCTGAGAAAGTAGCTAAAGAAGCAAAAATAGAAGGACTTGATAAAATTTTCCTGGATGCAGGTTTTCAATGGAGAGAACCAGGCTGCTCAATGTGTTTAGCAATGAATTCAGATAAGTTAATAGGTAATCAAGTGAGTGCTAGTTCTAGTAATAGAAATTTCAAAGGAAGGCAAGGATCCCCAACTGGTAGGACATTATTAATGAGTCCCGCGATGGTTGCTGCTGCTGCAATATCAGGAAAAGTTACAGACATAAGAGATTTTATGTGAAAATGATCAAAAAGTTTCAAGCCCCAGTAGGGCCAATATCAAAAATAGTAGGTAAATCGATAGTATTAATTGGTGATGACATTGATACCGATCGAATTATTCCAGCTCGTTTTTTAAAATGTGTAAATTTCGATAATTTAGGACAATCCGTTTTTGAAGACGATAGAAAAAATCTTAAAGGTAAACATCCTTTTGATTTGGCATCGAATAAAGGATCCTCAATACTTATTGTTAATAGTAATTTTGGATGCGGATCCAGCAGAGAACATGCACCCCAAGCACTACTTAGGTGGGGAATAAGAGCGATAATTGGAGAAAGTTTTGCAGAAATTTTCTATTGCAATTGTATCGCTATTGGAATACCATGTTTCACACTCCCAAAAACATTGGTTAAAAATATACAAGAAAATAAAAATATAAATAATTCCCTATGTGAAATAGACATTAATAAATCAACCTTAAAATCTACTTTTTTTAATTTTGATTTAGAAATAAAGATTTCTTCGAAAAATATGTTTTTGTCTGGGGAGTGGGATGCAACCTCAACACTCCTCGCGAATAAAAAACTAATTGAAAAAAAAATAAATGATCTTCCATACACAAAATTTAATCAATCCAATGAATTATTCGAAACCATATAGAGAGAAATTTATTCCTCCAGATTGATTATGTGGTTGATAAAAAACCCCTAATTCATATGATCTTTTTTTAAAACTTATCGAAATTTTTGAACTTATAAAATCTCCATAATCTTGTGAATTTTTATCAAGATTTAAAGTAGCATCAGTTTTCAAGAGTATCGGTCCATATAGTTGTTGATCAAAAGCTAAATTTAAAGTAAAAAGATCTGAAATTTGATCGAATTTAAACATGCTTTCACCGCTTTTTAGTTTATAAGAAGGGAATAAACTTATTCTTGTATAATCAAAATATTTTTTCTTAAATTCTCCAAAGACAAATTCAGGTCCTGCACCAAATTTAATATACTTTTGATGGTTGCCATCTTCATAGAGTGAATATAAAGCAGCTAATTTTGTATTAATATTAATGCCTTGCTTAACTGGCTTAAAAATATAAACAAATGAATCGTCAACAAATTTGTTTTTAGGTTCTTTAATTTTTAGAGGAAACTTTTGATCTAATGAATAGAAAATACTACCTTTAAAACTAGTTACTAAATTTTTACTATTTAAATCTTCACCTTTAAAGTTTCCCACCCCAAACTTTATTTTCTCAGTTTTGGTAATTCCATTTGTTTCCCAAGTATTTGTTTTTCCTATTTCTGAGCCGTAACCTAGATACACTTCGGCTTCTCCTATTGAACCATTCCAAATCCTATCTCTATAAACCCCATATAAACTTGTAAGCCATTTTGAATCTAAAAAGTCAATATCCCTGCTTAAATTAAATTTAAACCTTGAAGCATATGGAAACTTTCTCATATCAAACGAATTAAGTTTCTTTGAAATTTTAAGATCCCACTTATTCAATTTTCCAATAATCTGAGAGTCTAAAGAAAAATAATCAGACAAATAGGTATCTCTTTTTTCTTTATCAGCTATTATAGATTTTCCCTCACCAACAAAACTATTTGTGTAATTCTGGATTGATCTTTGTATCAAAAATTGGGGCTCTAAATTGAGTTTAAATTCGTCAGTTAATTTTATTGGATCTAATCTTTTGCCTAAAAAATAACCATCCTTATCTAAATTATCAAAACCTAAAAACCATTTAGGTTGAAGACCAAATAAATAGCCCTGTTCGGAATCCCTTATTGTTCTATTTCCAAACCAAAAAGGTATTGAAATCTTATCTTCTAAAACCAAAAAGTTTATTGACGTTTTAATTTCTAAACTATCATTTCCTGGAATTATTTTGAGGTTATTAATTACAAAATTAATTTGATCTGATTCAAGCAAATCATTTGTGAAAATTGCTTTACTAGCCAACCATTCGTCATTTTTTACTTTTAGTTCATCTGTATAGAAAATCCAATTATTAACTCCATCTGGGGTATTTAAGACCCTTGTCTTTTTTATTTTTTGAACAACTATTGGGACATTATCAGAATCGTAAGAAGTAAAATCTAGATTTTTTAAAAGATTTTTAGTTTTTATTAAACCTTTCACTTTAGTAAAAGAACCTTGATTATTTTTAAAATCGAAATTAATTTTCTCTGCTCTAAAAACTTGATCTCCAAGGGCTAAGAAAACATCACCCTCTGCTTCAACAATTCCTTTCGACTTGTCGTAGACAAGAAAATCAGCTTTTAATGTGTTTCCTTTATAATTAGCAATTACATTACCCTCAGCATATAAAACAGACTCTTGTTGGAATTGTTTTTCAGATTGTATTTCTAGCTGGAATTTTTCATTTAAATTCCCTTTTAAAGCTATTTCCTTTGTAAGTTCGAAATTATCTTCAATTTTCCTATCTGAAGAAATATCTTTTAAAACTGATAGATTTGTATTGTTTTTTTTAAAATCATCTACTTGGAAAAAATTTCTAAAAATAGATGATGAATAAACAGGGTATGAAAAATTGAAAAAGTTAAATAAAAATAAATTTGTAAATATAATTTTACTAAATTTCAAGATCTTCAATATGACTTCCTAGCTTGGGATATTTAATCTTGAGGACTTTCTAAATCTTTTCTATTAGGTGTCCTTGTAGGATCACTTGCCAAGAAGCCGAAAAGAAATATTCCAACAAAAAAGAAGACGATAGTGTAAACAGAAATTTTTAGGGCAAGCATGGAATTACAAGTGCTGACAGATTTATATCTTATTAAATTTATTATTAAACTATGGTTAATTGTTTACTTTTTGTATTTTTGGAAAATTTTGAAATACTTTAATGAAGATTAATCGTCATGGTCATCCCAAGGATCAGTAAGCTTTGCAGCTTTGGGTCCAAATGCAGTCCAAAGACCAAAACCGGTTAAGGCTAGAAGTAATGCCAGAATTGTGACTGCAATGGAGACTGCAGGATCTGGAGCAGATGATAAAGTTTGCATCAATTTTGCTAAGTTTGTAAACAATTTATGTATAAGTTCTTATACAATAACGAAATAATATTCGATTTTGTGATTCAAATGGGTCAAAAAACAGCCTTAGGCAGTCTTCTAAAAGCAATTGGCAATTCAGGTCAAGGAAAAGTAGTACCTGGTTGGGGAGCAGTTCCTGTGATGACTGTCATAGGTCTACTTCTACTTGTTTTTTTAGTTATTCTTTTACAGATTTATAACCAATCATTACTACTACAAGGTTTTTCAGTAGATTGGAACGGAAACTAATTTCCGCAATTTTCTCAAGAAGTTATTTGGTTCATATAGTTATTTCTAGATAACTTCTTTGAAATTTTATTTTTATTAATTAGTTATAGTTTATATATATATGTATATATATTAATAATTCTCAATAAAAAGAGATTTAGAAGTCCACCATGCAAGAAATATATTTAATTGGCCTTGGGAATCCTGGTAAAAAATATTACAACAGTAGACACAATATAGGTTTTTTACTGCTTGAAAAACTCTCAAAAAAATATAATTCAAATTTTTTATTAAAAGATAAACTTAAAAGTTCCTGCTCAGAATTTCAAATCAATAATTCTACCTTCAGGTTATTTTTACCAAATACGTTTATGAATAACAGTGGTTATGCTGTCCGAGCAATAGTTGATTGGTACAAACTAAACTTAGATCAGATTTTCATAATAGTCGATGATAAAGATCTTCCCCTTGGAAAAATAAGATTTAGAAGAAAAGGAAGCTCAGGGGGACATAACGGGCTTAAAAGCATCATCGAACAATTGCAGACACAAAACTTTAAGAGAATAAGAATTGGTATTGGGTCACCTCCTCTATTAAAAGGAGAAAATAATTTCAATACCATTTCACATGTATTAGGAAATATTTCTATAGAAGAAAAATTGATATTGGATAAAGTGTATAAGAGAGTAATAGAATCCCTCGAAAACCTAAATATTAAAAAAGAAGATCATATAATTAATGAATTAAACTCTTTTAACAAAGATTAACCTTAAGTAATGCGTTCAAAACCTGAAACGATTGCCAATGTAAGTGTTAAGGAATATTCCTTCTCAAAAAAGCAAATTCAGGGGGTTGTGAAAGCTAGTCAATTTCGGTGGACTTTTATATGGTCTTTTCATAAAGGTTCATTAACGGTAAATCCACCTTTGGGAAGAGCTTTAATTGAGGATGCCTTATTGAGATTTTTATTAAAAAAAGATTATGAACTAGAAGCAGGGAATGAATATAAATTCACTATTTCAGCCAAGTTTTAAAATCTATATTTTGATTCAGAGTAAACTTCATTTTGCAGTAATCTTCTAAAATAATCAAAGCTGATATCGCATCAAGGTTTTTATTAAGAATAAAAATTTCTCTAGGTATTAAAAACTTTAGGCCACTAATTGGAAAAAGTTCGAAATATCTCGCTTTAGCCCTGTAGGTAGTATTTTTTTCCTCAAAAGTTATTATCTCTTTTTTAAAAAAATGTAGTTTTTCTTTAATTTCTCTACTGGTGGTGCCATTACCAATAATAATTTGTTCTATGTCCTCAGCGGTAATTAAATTTCTAAGATAATTCTCAAGTAATGCACTTTTCAGAATGATAGCTTTGTAAACTTTTTTTTCACTAATTTCAGCTAGGACTAGGCCGCATTTACTTTTTCCAGGATCAATAGTTACTACTCTAGCCATTTAAGATGCAATCTTTACAATATTAATTTCAACGACTATAGGTTCTACAGTTTTGCTATCTTTCAAAGATACTACTTCTAACATAAAATTTGTATTTTGATTTTCTTGAAGAAAATCTCTAATTTTTTTTAAAAAATTTCCATTTGTATTAATTTCAACAACTTGTGAACCTTTTGACTTAATTTCATCCCTTGTTTCTCTAAGCAATGATTTAATTTTTAAATTTATTGCTTTAAAATTTAGATCACTTTCTCCTAAAATTGCACTTGTAATAACGTCTCCTTTTTTGACTATAAATTTATTCTCTAATAAATCAGGCGATACAAAAACATAATTATCCCCTTTTAAAACATTTGTTGCTGATTTAATTAATAAAATCCAGTCGCCACCTCTAGAAGCTATTGTCTCAATTTTTGAAATATCACTAGTTCTCCACAAAAGAATATTTTTTACATCTTTGTTAATCGGGATAACAATTTTTCTAACAAATTTATCAGCTTCATTATAGATTTTTGTTAAATCTAATTTTATATTTGAGCTAGAATTAACCTCAGCAATAAATAAAGTTTGTCCTCTTTTAATAACAATATTGCCTCTCCTAAATTCTTTAATACTACTTTTTAATTGATTTAACTCATTTTCTTTTTGAATAATTTTACTTTCAAGTTCTTTTCGTTCTTTCTGTAAAGGGATTAAAGCCTTCTTACTTTTATCTAAAGTTTTTTGCAACAAAGGAATATCAACAAAAAGCCTTTGCCTAAATTCTTCACTAACTAGAATCAATAACCCTATTGATATTGAACTAATAAACCCTCCGGTGATTATAGTTATTATAGTTGCTGTTTTTTTCGGTCTTAATTTTAAGAGACTAAATCTTGCTTTTCCGATCTTTGTTCCGAGAATATCCCCAAATGGTGCAATAAGTCCACCTAAAAATATTAAAAAAACAATTAAAATCCAAGCCACACTTTTGTATACATTCAATCCATCATAATTAATGATGAATCAATTAAATCTTTTTGCAAGAGCAATTGGATCGAATACTGTGATCTTTTTTCTTTCAATGTTAAGAAGCCCTGAATCCTTTAAATCTCCCAATAATCTTGTAATGGTTACTCTTGTAGATCCAATAGCTTCAGCAATCGCCTGATGTGAAAGCCTTAGATCTATTGTAATACCTTTTTCACCTGCAACTCCAAAGTCTCTACAAAGAACCATTAAAAAACTTACTAAACGAGAAGACATATCTCTGTGTGTAAGGGTTTCTATCATTGTTTCAGTTTGCAGGATCCTACTAGAAAGACCCTGTAACAAAAGCAATCCTACTGATGCATCTTCCTCTATAGCTCTTAAAACAGAATTTGCAGGTGCTGTTATCATTTCAACTCTTGTGAATGCTATCGCATGGTAAAAACGATCAGATCTATGGCCTGTTAGAAGAGATAAAACACCAAAGAGACTATTCTCTCTTAAAAGAGCAACAGTTATTTCTTCACCTGACTCATAAACTCTTGAAAGTCTTACTGCACCTCTTCTTATGAGATAAACTCTTTCTGCAGGGTCCCCGGGGAAAAATATTGTTTTAGATCTCTCAACCATTTCTGTGCTTGCTCCATCTAGACCTTTAATCACTTCCATTAAAGTTCTATTAATTGGAAAACGTTCTCCAACAGAATTGATTTTACTTTGTCCTGACTTTTGCGAACTAAAGCGGTTGAATCCTCGTGAAGCAGGTATCATAAATATCTTTACTATTAAAAAATTTAAGGAGGCACTCTAAAATTTCTTGTATCAACAGTAACAATTTTAAATTCTTATTGGTTTATCAATGCCCCTTTAAAAATCAGTTTGTACTTGCTTAACCCTTTTTTTAAGTAAAATTACACTATATGCAGTGTCAATATATTCCAATTATACTGCATATAGAAAGAATTTAAATAATGGTAAATAGTTCATCCCATATTTATTCCAAAGGTAATCTTGATGTTGTAAATATAAATACTGCTAACAAAATTAACGGAAAAAGATATGCGCAAAATGGGCAAATTCAAATTTATCAATCATCATACCGAGGAAGTTACCCATCTATCATTAGAGACTCTCTAAGAAATGCTGCTCTTGGCAGGAAAGTGCTTTTAATACAATTTATGAGAGGAGGAGTCAAGCAAGGAATTGATAATGCAGTAAAACTATGCGGTAATCTAACCTGGGTAAGATCATCACATTCCTTTGATCAATACAATTCTGAAGAAATTGAAAATAATAAAAATTTAAAAAAATCTATCCATGAATCTACTTTTGAATTATGGAATTTTTGCAAAAAAAAACTACAGTCTGGGGAGTATGAACAAGTTATACTTGATGAAATTTTTTTAGCTATTGACATGAAAATTATCGATAAAGATGATTTGATTTCAACACTTGAAAACCGATTTATATCAGGAGATGTAATCCTTACTGGTACAGATATACCTAAGGATCTATTATTAATGGCCAACCAAATTACTGAACTTCGCTCATAAAACAATGCTAAAGAATGATCTCTGGATAAATCAAAAAGCCTCGGAAGGAATGATACAGCCCTTTCAATCAAATTTAGTGAGGCATCTTGAACCTGACAATAAACAAAAGCCTGTTTTGAGTTACGGATGTTCATCCTATGGATATGATTTAAGACTTTCATCAAAAGAATTCCTGATTTTCAGACATATCCCTGGGACTGTGATGAATCCCAAAAAATTTAATCCTAATAATTTAGAAAAAACTGTTCTTCACCATGACAATGATGGAGACTTTTTTATTCTTCCTGCTCACTCCTATGGTTTAGGAGTAGCTTTAGAAAAGATGAAAGTACCGGAAAATATAACTGTGATCTGTATAGGTAAAAGCACTTACGCTCGACTAGGAATTATTGTTAATACGACACCTGCAGAAGCAGGATGGGAAGGGCATCTAACTTTAGAGTTTAGTAATAGTTCTGGTGCAGATTGCAGAATTTATGCAGAAGAAGGTATTTGCCAACTACTCTTTTTTGAAGGTGATCCATGCTCTACAACCTATGAAGATAGAAGAGGTAAATATCAAAACCAACCAGAAAAGGTGACTTTAGCGAAAATCTAAAATGAGTAAAGTTGAACTAATTTCGCTAACTCCTGATGCAGAAAAAACAATGGCTTACATTGCAAGAGTTAGTAACCCAAAAA
Organism: Prochlorococcus sp. AG-347-I06; assembly: GCA_003281605.1. Taxonomy (GTDB): domain Bacteria; phylum Cyanobacteriota; class Cyanobacteriia; order PCC-6307; family Cyanobiaceae; genus Prochlorococcus_A. The sequence goes on from QCBM01000003.1 coordinate 93,326, forward strand.
ATCAGGAAAATGAAGACTACTCAAAATTATTGAGTTATTGCATTAAAAATGAACATTGGAGCGTTTTCGAACAATCATTTATGACTTTACAAATAGAAACCAACAGAGGTATCGCTGCACAAATTTTAAGACATAGATCATTTACTTTCCAGGAATTTTCTCAGAGATATGCAGATAGTTCGCAATTGGGAAATATTCCCTTACCAGAACTAAGGCGTCAAGATTTCAAAAATAGGCAAAATTCAATCCCTGATCTCCCTGATGAGTTAAAAAAAAGATTCAATGAAAAAATTGTTTTACATTTTCAGGCTGCATCAGAATTATATGAAGATTTACTCGCAGAAGGCGTAGCCAAAGAATGTGCAAGATTTGTTTTGCCATTAGCTACTCCAACAAGAATCTATATGAGTGGATCATGTAGATCGTGGATCCATTACATTAATTTAAGATCAGCTCACGGAACCCAAAAAGAACACAAGTCTATCGCTCAGGATTGCAAGTCTATTTTTAAAAAAAGTTTTCCTATTGTATCAAAATCTTTAGGATGGTAAAAATTATCCATGACTACGTGGATTAACCTCATTTTTTTTATTTTCTTGAATTATTGAAAATTCAGCATTAATAATTTCCTCATAGGGATTCTCTTCTTTTTCTAAATTATTAATAGATTCTCTTATTTTTATTTCATCTTGTTTACCAATAAAAGTAGATACTATATTGCCTTTTTTATCAAAAAGATTAACTTGCGGAATCCCGTTGACAGAAAACTTCTGGATGTAATGACCCCATTTTTGATTATCAACATTTAAAAAAACAAAATTAATATCTTTTTCATATTCATCTTTAAGAGAAGAAACTTGTGGAGCCATTTCTTTGCAAACTTCACACCACTCTGCATAAAATTCCAGAAAGGTAGGTTTATTATTTGTAAAAGCTATTTCAGGGTCAACAGATAATTCTCCAAAACTTTTTAGAAGATAAGTTGATTTAAAAAATAAATTTTTAAACAAAAGCACTGAAATAATAAAAATAGATATAATAAAAACAAGCGCAATTCTAAAATTTGTCTTTAAAATTGGCTCTTGACTTTCAGACTGCACTATTAAGGTATTACTAACTAAAGCTATCTTAAATAAGTTAAACAAATAAAGAGAATTGAAATCTATAAGCTTTTAATCAACTGATAAAATAAGGATTGAATAGCTAACAAAAATTTCTTTGATTACTGAAATTTAATTATGCAATCAATCTTTGGAACTGATGGAATAAGAGGAAGATTTAATGAAGAGATAACTTATTCTCTAGCCTACAAAGTAGGTTATGCTCTAGGTTCAACCTTGGATAAGAAAAATCCAATATTAATTGGAAGAGATACAAGAATAAGTGGAGATATTCTGCTTCAGGCAATAACACAAGGTATAAATGATAGTGGTAAAAAATTTATAAATCTTGGAATCTGCCCTACCCCAGCCATACCTTGTTTAATCAAAGAAGGGAACCTAAGTAGTGGGATTATGATATCTGCAAGTCATAATCCGCCAGAATATAATGGCATAAAAATTTTTGATCATAATGGTCAAAAAATTACTAAAAATTTTGAAAATAAAATTCAAAAAATAATTGAAGAGTCAAAACAAAATATATCAATTCCTACAAAAGTGGTTCCCCTAAAAGCCAATAAAGAACTTATGGATACTTATATTAAAAGCCTACTCCAAACAATGGATGGAGAGAGTTTAAGCGGGTTGAGAATATTATTAGACACATGCTATGGATCAGCGACAACTTGCGCAAGAAAAATTTTTCAGTCTCTTGGTGCCGATGTAAAAGTTATCAATAACTCTAAAAATGGTTTGAAAATTAATTTGAATTGTGGATCTACTAACCTCGAACCATTAAAAAAAGCATTAAGAGACAGTCCTGCAGATATGGGATTCAGCTTCGACGGAGATGCCGATAGAGTAATTGGAATCGATTCAAAAGGCAATGTGCTGGATGGAGATCATATCCTTTTTCTTTGGGGCAGAGAACTTATGGAACAAAAAATTCTCACAAATAATTTACTAATATCGACGCAAATGGCAAACTTAGGTTTTGAAAATTCCTGGAAAAAAATTGGAGGAATTTTATATAGAACTGATGTAGGAGATAAATATGTTCATGACGCAATTAAGAAAAAAAGAGCTGTTTTAGGAGGTGAGCAATCAGGTCATATACTTTCAAAAATTAATAACTTTTCGGGTGATGGGATATTGACTGCACTTCAAATTTCTAAATATTGTAAAAAGAACAATATTAATTTAAATGATTGGTTTAAAAGTAGTTTCGAACCTTTTCCTCAAAAACTAACTAATATTAAATTAAATTTTAATATTAATAAATTAAATCCAGAAAACAAAAACTTAATAGATGAATCTATAAAAAATTTTCAGGCAATATATTCGGACAATTGTAGAGTTTATATAAGGCCTAGCGGTACAGAACCTGTAATGAGAGTTCTAGTTGAGGCCAAAAGTCATAAGAAAGTTAATTCTTTATCAAGCGAAATAACAAAAAAACTCATTTTAGAAATTGATAAAGTAATAAATTAATAATGAATTAAATTTTTATATAAATTTTTTCATAAATATCAAGTTGGTTAACAATCGCATACTTTTCCCGCTCAGTTTTAAATTTAATTGGATTAAAACTTTCGGAATAATTAAAATCTTTTTTATCTATTGTTTTAAAATGAAAATTACTTGATATAGTGCAATCCATATAGTTGAATAAATCCTTTACATCTGTTTTTATAAAAATTAGGGTCCCTCTTTGCAATGAATTTGAGAGAATATTAATAAATCCTTGCTGAATTACACGCCTTTTATAATGCCTCTTTTTAAACCAAGGATCAGGGAAATAAAAGGAAATACTTTTTAGATTTTTGATAATAAATTTATTTTGGACATCATTCAAAATATTATTAGCGTTACCAAATATAAAATATAGATTTTTGATTTCTCTTTCAATTACTTTTAATTTAGCATTTTTGACTAATTTCTCACGGATTTCAATTCCTAAATAATTCCAACTGGTATTAATTAAAGCTAAATCAAATAAAAACTCACCAGCAGCACAACCTATATCCAAATGAAGATTCGATTTAGAATCACTAAACATTTCGCTCAAAGAAGGTATTCTCTCGATTTGATTGAAATTACTACTAAGGGGATTAACATGCTGTCTCATACAATTATAAATATATTCCTAGGCAATAATATAAGGATGCATAATATTCATAACTATGACAATAGTAAGTTCAAAAGTAACAGTTTGATGTTTAATTATTATGTGTTTTAAAAGAAAAAGTTTTGAACGTTTTTAATCAACTTTCTATTTGGCTATCCTTTCAACTTTCAATAATTTTCCTTCTTGGTATTCCTCTTACTCTATCCTTCTGGTCAATTAAAAAAAGAAATAAAGCAGTTATTAAACTTCTATCAATTTATTGGAAAGTATCCATTTTATTTTTAATAAGCCTTCTACTTTTAATAGGAAAGTATAATTATGCTCTTTTGATAACAAATATTGCAACATTATTAATGACAGTTTCAGTTTGGTTTTGGAACGACATTAATGATGAATTAAGAGAATATGACTTTTCTTACTCCCTTACCACAACGACAAAAATATGGAGATGGACTATAACTTTTATATCTCTCAATTTCTTTATTCAGAGTTTACAAAACTTCAGCTGCTTTTCTTTTATTAATTCGGATGCGTGTGCAATATGGCTTCAGCCTTCTTCAGATTTATATACTATCGTAAAAGATTTATTTAATTTTTTCTTTGGAGCTAACTTTACCAAGACGATATCAAAATTCTTGGGATTATTTTCATTATTAATCTATATTTTAGGCCTTTTTCAATGGTCAATAATCAAATTACCTAAAAATGGAAGAAACTCCTGCTTCTCAGAAAATGACAAAAATTGATTTAATAAATAGACTTGAAAAAATAAGTTCCGAGATACCTAATAGAATACTTAAAGTAGAGGGATTCCTTCGAAAAGAAAATCAAAAAGAACATTTAGAAATAATTATTTTCAGAGGTTACAGTAGCTCAACAACTCATCCAATTGAGATAGATTCAGAAAAAAAAGTAATAGCACTTACTTATAGGATTACAAACTTTAAACTTTATAAAGCACCGTTAACAGGAACAGAAGAAAATTTTATAAGAGAAAATCAAAACTCACTTTACTTTTTAAATCAAAAAAACTGGATTTAAATAGATTCAAAATTAATAATATTTGAACATCTTTTGCATAATTTTGTATTTTGGATTCCATTAACAGTTTCTTTTTGATAGTGCCAACATCTATCACATTTTTGACCTTGAGCTTTATTTATTTGAATTTTACCTAGCGCATTGTTATCAATAACCAGATAATTATCCACCAAACCGGATACCACTTGGAAGTTTGATACTATAAGCCAATCCCTAAATAAATCTACATCTTGATTGCCAAATTCTTTTAGCCAAGTAAGTGAATCTTTTAAAGCTTTATCTTCAGGTAAATAATTAACTTCAGTTTCCAAAGCTGCTCCAATTATTTGTTTGTTCCTACATCCTTCTATGGCCTTGTTAATTTCAACTCTCAAATTTCGTAAATTTGAAATATGCTCATTAAGTATATGATTTTTCCATGACTGCGAAAATATTGGCCATCCTCTTTGAAAGACTGATTTTTCTTTAGTTGAATATGGAATATTTTGCCAAATATCTTCAGCCATATGACAAAGCACTGGAGAAATAAGTACGGCTAAATTTTCAACAACTTTTGACATGACGAACTGACAAGATCTTCTCCTAAATTGAGATTTAGAACTTACGTATAACCTATCCTTCGCAATATCCAAATAAAAATTTGATAGATCTACAACACAAAAACTTTGCAAAATTTGGAAAAATTTTGAAAATTCATAATTTTCATAAGCGTTTGATATTTGATCTGTAACCTCAACTAATCTGCCTAACATCCATTGATCTAAGAGAGGCAATTGATCAATTTCAAAACTATCAATTTTAGGATCATAATCATGAATATTACCAAGAAGATATCTTGCAGTATTACGTACTTTTCTGTAAACGTCTGAAAGTTGCTTGAGTATATTTGAACCAATTGGAACATCTACCGAATAATCTACAGAGCTTACCCATAGTCTTAAAACATCAGCACCATAAGCAGGATCAGTTTTTTTATTATTACCTCCATTAATGATTATATTTGGATCGACAACATTTCCTAAAGATTTGCTCATTTTTCTTCCGTTTTCATCAAGTGCAAAACCATGAGTTAAAACTTTTTTATATGGAGGTTTATTATTGACTGCAACAGATGTTAGCAAAGAAGACTGAAACCATCCTCTATGTTGATCTGAACCCTCTAAATAAAGATCTGCTGGATACTTTAATTCACTTCTTAGTTCACATACTGCGGCCCAGCTAGATCCTGAATCGAACCAGACATCCATAGTATCAGTTCCTTTTTTCCATAGATCCGATTCTTTTGCATAATTTCCTGGCAAAAGATTCTTAACATCCCAATCCCACCAAATATCTGCTCCATGTTCACTAAAAAGCTCTTGAATATGATTAATTATCTCTTTGTTAAGGAGGATCTCATTACCATTTTTTTTATAAAAAACTGGAATAGGGACTCCCCATGACCTTTGTCTAGAAATACACCAATCTCCTCTACCAACAACCATAGAATAAATTCTTTTCTTTCCAGTCTCTGGCATCCATTCAACATCTTCAATTGCCTTCAATGCAGATGATCTAAAGCCATTTACAGATGCAAACCATTGTTCTGTTGCTCTAAAAATAGTTGGTTTTTTGGTTCTCCAATCATACGGATATCTATGCTTATAATTTTCTTGTAATAGAAGCAAATTATTTCCTTTTAAATATTTAATAATTAAATCATTTGCATCCTTCAAGACATTTGATCCTTTGAATTGCCCAGAATATTCATTTAAGTTACCTTTTTCATCAACAACACATGTTATTGGCAAATCATATTTTTGACCCACATTAAAATCATCTATCCCATGACCAGGGGCAGTATGAACAATTCCAGTCCCTGATTCTGTAGTAATATAATCTCCTCCAATTACAATTCTGCAATTTTTATTCTTTGAGGGATGTTGATATTCAATATTTTCCAATTTGGAGCCTTTAACCTCTAAAAGCACCTTGAAATCTTTATTAAATTTCTTACTTATTTCAGAACATAAGTCCTTAGCAAAAAGGTAAATTCGCTTCTCTTCATCGATAGCAAAAACATAATTTATTTTTGGGTTTACTGCAACTGCTTCATTTGCAGGTATGGTCCAAGGAGTAGTGGTCCAAATAGTTATGAAAGAATTATTTTGAAAAAAATCTTTTTTGATATTAATATTTTCTTGGATGAAATTTGATTGAATTTCCTCAGGTATTTTAGTAATTTTTAATGAAACATAAATACTTTTTGAATAATGTTCATCAGGGTATTCTAATTCTGCTTCTGCAAGTGCAGTCCTTGAACTTGGACTCCAATGCACAGGTTTAAGACCTCGGTATATATAGCCATTTAAAAACATTTTCCCAAATACTCCAATCTGGGCAGATTCATAACTTTTCTTAAGAGTTAAGTAAGGGTTATTCCAATCTCCCCATATGCCCCACCTTTTAAAACCCTCCTTTTGATTAGTAATTTGGATATGGGCATAATCTGTTGCTTTTTTTCTTAAATTTAGAGTGTCAAGATTCTTTCTTTCATCAGATTTTAAATTCTGAAGAACTTTTAATTCAATAGGTAATCCATGACAATCCCAACCAGGTACGAAATGAACCCTAAATCCTCTTAAGGTTTTGTATTTATTTATTATGTCTTTTAAAACTTTATTAAGGGCATGCCCCATATGAAGAGCTCCATTTGCATAAGGAGGGCCATCATGTAATGTAAATATTTCGCCTGAATTGCTTGAACCTAATTGGAAATCAATATCATTGTTAGCCCAAAAATTCTGAATCTCGGGTTCTCTCACAACTGAGTTAGCACGCATTGAGAAGTCAGTTTTTAGTAAATTTAGAGTTTCTTTATAAGAAAAGTCTGATTTTTGTTCTTTGCTATTTTGAGATTTCATACGACGATATAAGTAATATTGGTGATCAAAAGAATTATTTAAATAAATCTAATTTATTATATTCTTTCTTAATCGATCTGTAGTTTTTTGGAGATGTTTCAAATAACCAATTTATTTGATTTCAGAATTGTATATTATCATTTTTATCATTTCTAACCCACTTTTTTTGGGTTGTATTTTTCTTATTGCTACCAAAATTAAAAAAATTTGAAGGTTTCGTGAAATCATCTAATACCAGATTAATAGACTCTACAATTTTCAAAAAGTTATTTTTAAACTCTAAAAAGGTAGTTAATTTTTTCTTTTCGTTATCTGTCAATTGGTACCATCTAGACCAAAAAAGCTCTACTAGATAAAAAATAACTAGTACTGTTATAAAAAGGAAAATTACAAAAAATGATTCATCTAATGTTTTATTTTTAATTATTAATATCAAACCTATTAATAAATTTAAAAAAGCTTTTATTAAGTCTTTTGGTTTACCGAGCTCAAGATAAATTATTGGCACAGTTAGAAAAATAGTCCCAACTAAAATATAAAAAGTTCCCAAATAAAATACTAAATTATTCATTAAACTAACTACTTAATTTAATTATAAGAGTTGATACAGATAAGCAAACTATCTTTCAGAATCTCCTTAAGTGCGGTCGGGGAGACTTGAACTCCCACACCCGAAGATACGAGTACCTAAAACTCGCGCGTCTACCAATTCCGCCACGACCGCTCAAATAAAATAATAATTGAAAGAGGTTTATTTTAAAAATTTTTTTTCTTAAGATGATTAATTTGACACATAAAAATTGAATTTAAAATCTCTTAAAAGAAATTTTTTATGTTTGAGCATGCAATCATCTCAAAATATTAGTTATATTATTTAAAGAATAAAAGGAAACGATTTCAAACTTAACCAATAAAAATACAACTAAAAATACTAATTCTTCAAAAACATTTAATTGGCAAAAAGAGATTAAAAATTACGTAGATCCGCCAAGTTTTTGGAATCCAACATTAGGTTTATTTTTTGGTGGTTATTTTCTTGCTTTTCTTAGCATATGGCAATGGTATAGAGGTGTTTGGCCTTTACCTTTACTTGTAGCCACTGCTTTTTTAGCTTTACATATTGAAGGTACTGTTATCCATGATGCCTGTCATAAAGCTGCTCATCCGATTCCTTGGATAAATCAAGCAATGGGCCATGGCTCAGCTATTCTTTTAGGGTTTAGCTTCCCAGTTTTTACGAGAGTTCATTTACAACACCATATTCACGTAAATCACCCCAAAAATGATCCAGATCATATTGTCAGTACTTTTGGTCCAATTTGGCTAATTGCTCCAAGATTTTTTTATCATGAGGTTTTCTTCTTTCAAAGAAAACTATGGCGAAAATATGAATTACTACAATGGGGAATTGAAAGATCAATCTTCATAACAATTATTTTGGCAGGTTTGAAATTTGACTTTATGAATTTAATTTATAATTTATGGTTCGGCCCAGCACTAATGGTAGGAGTTACTTTAGGAATATTTTTTGATTATTTACCCCATAGACCATTTCGATCAAGAAATAAATGGATAAATTCTCGAGTTTATCCAAGCAAATTTATGAATTTATTAATAATGGGACAAAATTACCATCTCATTCATCATCTTTGGCCTTCGATTCCTTGGTTTGAATACAAAATAGCTTATGAAAAAACTAAGCCATTATTGGATAAAAAAGGCTCCCCTCAAAGGGTTGGGATATTTGAAAGTAAGGAAGACATATTTAACTTTATTTACGATTTATTAATAGGTGTAAGGAGTCATAGCAAAAGGAGGGGGAAAATAAGAAAAATAATAAATTTATATCCAGGTTTTAAAATAAAAAAATTTTTATTAAAGATAGTCAACAAAACATTTATTGGAAGCAACTAACTTAATCATTAATTATTTTTGGTACTTTAAAATATTTATCTTCTCTAGATGGGCCTAATTCTAGAATTTCTTCGTTGCAATCAAAATTTTTATTTTCGTCTTTTCTGAATACATTAACAACCTCTATAGCTCTCGTTGTACAGGGGACATCATCTGTATCAATTTTTTCAAGTTGTCTTATATAATCCAATATCTTTTCTAATTGTTCTGCATGATTATTAATTTCATTCTCGTTAAGTTCTAATCTTGCTAAATTAGCAACTTTGTTTACTTCCTCTTTAGTTATTTTTGTCATGCCTTTAATGTTTTTTCTCATTAAATAATAGTTTATTAAGAACAGCTTATGAACATATCCTTTGAATTTTAAATAATTTAAAAAAATCACATCTTTTTGAAAATCAATATCAATTAATAGCCTTAATTATTTTTCTCAGCTAAATATGTTATTAGATAAATATTTAAAAATAGAACAAGAATTATTTCCAAAAAATTTTTTTTATCGGCACGCTAAACTTGTTGCCCCTGATTTAATAGGTTGTCACCTCATAAAAAAAAATAATGAGATAGATCAAGTTAAAGGAGTAATTGTTGAAACTGAAGCTTATTCACAGGAAGAAGAGGCTTGTCATGGCTACCGCAAAATGACTGAATCAAACAAATCATTATTTGGCAAACCTGGCACATTTTATATTTACAAATCTTATGGCATTCATCATTGTTTAAACATAGTTACTGATAGAGAAAATTTTGCGAGTGGTGTATTAATAAGATCAGTTTTTATCTCTAAAAATAATGAAAGATTAGCTTCTGGACCTGGCCTTGTTACTAAGACATTAAGCATAGACAGTTCATTTAACTCACTTGAAGTTCTTAATAACAAATCTTTATGGATTTCTCCAAGAAAATCCACTTTAGAAGAAAAAGACCTTATTCAAACTACGAGAATTGGCATATCAAAGGCAAAAAATATAAAATGGCGTTGGTATCTCAAAAATAGTAGGAGTGTAAGTAAAAGATTAAAAGGTGACAGAACACCTAAATTTCAATAATCATTTATCTTTTAAACGTAATGCAAATTTGGCCTCATAAACATATCCACTCACTAGCTAATTTTTCAATAAAAGATTATGAATCAGTATTCGAATTAGCTAATAGATTTGATGCACTAAAGAATGCAGGAACGAAAAAAATACCAGCCTTACAAGGTACTTTGGTAACGTCTTTATTTTTTGAACCCAGTACAAGAACAAAAAATAGTTTTGAGCTTGCAGCAAAAAGGCTTTCTGCTGATGTACAAACGTTTGCCCCATCCTCTAGTTCTTTAACAAAAGGCGAAACAATAATTGATACAGCCATAACTTATTCTGCTATGGGAGCTGATACATTAGTTATCAGACATTCATCTAGTTACATAACCTTTGAGATCGCTGAAAAACTTGATGCAATAAATTCCAAGACTTCGGTTCTTAATGCTGGAGATGGATTACATAGTCACCCTAGCCAGGGATTGCTTGACGTATATACATTAATAAAATTCTTTTCCAAAAAAACACTGAATCCAGAGGTTTTAAATTCCAAAAAGATTTTAATAATTGGAGACGTTAATCATTCTAGAGTTGCCAGATCTAATCTTTGGGCTTTGAGTGCATTCGGCGCAGACATAATCTTATGCGGTCCTAAGACATTAATACCTGATGAATTTATCAATTTTTTAAAAACTCCAGCGCCAAATCAAACAGAAGATCCTGTTAAATCAAGAGGGTCAATAACAATTTCTAGATCATTGGAAGAATCAATAAAAATTGCAGATGCAATTATTGTTTTAAGACTTCAGAAAGAAAGAATGATAGAGAATTTACTCAGTAGCATTGATTCATATAGTTTGGATTATGGCTTGACCCCAGAGAAATTATCTTTGAATAATAAAGAAATTCCAATTCTCCATCCTGGTCCAATTAACAGAGATATTGAAATAAGTAGCGAAGTAGTAGATCGATATCCTAATTGCTTAATTAATAATCAAGTTTCAAATGGTATTCCTATAAGAATGGCTTTGCTTTATCTGTTACAGAAACATAACAAGTAAATTTATAGCAACTTAAGACTTTCAGTAAAGAAACCATAAAATAATCCTAATCTTAAAGAATCTAAAAAAAGTACTAAAAATTTATTTTTCCTTTCAGATCTAAAACTTCTTCTTAGAACTATTAAAATCTCGATAAAAACTACTGATAACAGAGCAGCTACAGGATCCATGAGTTCCACAACAGCACTTACCATTCCAAGAGAACTTCCAATGAAGTAGCCAATTAAAAGTGTAATCAATGAGATTGAATATCTTCGCCATGGATTATTAGCCCAAATACTTAATGTCTGAATATTTTCCACAATTTTTAGCTGAAATTTTGTCTTTTGAGGTTTAACAACCATTTTGTATTAAACTAAGCTGCTTCAGAGTTTGATTGAATTTTAGTATTTCCTTCTAATAGTTCAAGCAATGCTTCTAACTGAGTCATTAATCCTCTTAACTCGCCTGGTTCAGGGAATAGATCATCTTCTTTTATTCCTAAATGCATTTCTCTAAGCTCTTCTCTTAAAAAGCGAATGTGACTAATAACTTGCTCTCTTTTCGTTTGCAACATGATCAAAAATTATGACAATAACATCTTAAGAGAGAATATTTTTGAAAAGCAGAGATTGCATATTTATGATTGAGAATGAAGATAAATTACTTCACAATAATTAGAAAAAATTATAAATATTGAAAATTTTCACATACTTGAAAATATTTAATAAATAATCATATCAATTTTAAATAATTACTTGAGGCTTTATTATTAGAATATATTGGTTTTTCTCAATATGAAATTCATTTCTGAAAATCAAATAAGTCAGGAACTAGTAAATTCTTTTGATGAAGAAATGACCCTTGAGCTCGCTAAAAGGCTAGAAGAAGATAATTATAATACTCCATTTGATGGTTTAAAAGACTGGCACTTACTCAGGGCTCTTGCAATCAATAGACCTGAATTAACAACTAATTATACCCATCTTCTCGATCAGGAACCTTTCGATGAAAACTAAAATTAAGGACTCCAAAATAAAGGTTCTTTTATTAATAACCGGGAGTATTGCGGCTGTAAGAATTCCATTATTAGTAAGCCAATTAGCGAAAGAAAATTATGAAATAAGATGCGTTTTATCTAAAAATGCAGAAAAATTAATAAAGCCGCTTTCTCTCTCTATCCTAAGTAGAAACCCTTGCATTTTAGAAGATGATCAATGGTCAAATAGTCAATCAACGCCTCTTCATATAGAACTAAGTAATTGGGCTGATATTTTAATAATTGCACCTTTGACAGCGACAACATTAGCAAAATGGGTAACTGGGAATGCAGAGGGATTGATCCCAAGCATCTTAATAGCAAATATAAAGCCAATTATTGTTGCACCAGCAATGAATACACAAATGTGGCTAAATAAAGCTGTCCAAAAAAATTATAAGAATTTAAAGAATTACGAAAATGTTTTGTCTTTGCAACCAAGTGAAGGCCTCTTAGCATGTGATGCTATTGGCATCGGTAAGATACCTCCAAATGATCTAATTCAATTAGCTCTTGAATTTATAACTTCACACAGACAAAATGAATATCGCAAAGATTTACTTAACAAAGAAATTTTAATATCTGGAGGGTGCACTTCAGAGAAAATTGACGCGGCAAGGCACATTACCAACAGAAGTTCTGGAGCTATGGGCCTACTTCTTTCTCAAGTAGCAAGGTTTAGGGGAGCACAAGTAAAATATGTCCATGGGCCTCTGAAAATCGATAAGAATCTTACTGATGGAATAGAAAGATATGAAATTGAAACTAGTGTTGATTTGATTAGGGCACTTGATAATGAAATATCAAATTGCGATTATTTTTTTATGAATGCAGCAGTCTCTGATTTCAAGATAACCTCTGATACTTCAGCTAAAATTCCAAAAAATAAAATTAATGAACATTTGAATCAAAACTTTGAGCTAGTCCCAGATATTTTAAAAACAATTAGTAAATCAAAAAAAGATAACCAAGTTTTTGTAGGCTTTTGTGCTTTTACAGGATCTATCGAAGACGCACGAATAACTATTAAAGAAAAAATTATCCAAAAGGGTTGTGATTTTCTATTCGCAAATCCAATAGATCTTGAAGGCCAAGGATTTGGCTTTTTGGCTCAAAATGAAGGTTGGCTATTCGATACGAACAATTTGGAACACTACATTAAAAAAACATCAAAGATTGATTTAGCAAATAAATTAATAACCCAAATTATTTCATCAAAAAAATAAAAAAAAAATACTTATTTGTATTTTTTTGTAATCTTAATCATTAAAAATAATGTAATAGCTTAAAATAATTCCAGTTTTTTAAAATCTAAAAAGCTACGGGTTGTTTCGAGGATTTAAAAGTCCTATCTTTTATGGTCCTTTCCCTTGTAACATCCGTACTGAACTATTTAGATGACCTTTAATCTATCGTCACAGAACCTTACTGCAACTTTAATTATGAGAATTCGTTCTTTCTTAGCTTTTGTTATTTCAATTTGTATAACTTTTGCTTTCGTACCTGTTAAAACATTTGCTTTTTCTGAAAGAGGAAATGCACAATTCACAGATGTTGTTAATACTGGAAAAGCTAATGACTGCCCTACATTAGACTCATCTCTTGTCGGATCAATATCTCTAAGTAATGGAGATAGCCTCAAAGGAATATGCATGCATCCAACAGAAGTTTATGTAAAAGTGCCAGGGACAAAACGAAAAGCTGCAGAATTTGTTTCTACAAAAATTATTAGCCCTAGAAATAACACTACAGTGACAGAAGTTTATGGTGATATAGATTCAGGAACTTTCACTGAAAAAGGTGGTATTGATTTTCAACTTATTACTGTATTGACCCCTGGTGGTTTAGAGGTGCCATTTGCATTCTCAGCAAAAGATCTTACTGCTGATTTACCTTCATCCATTGCGCCAGGCACTGAAGTTAATGGCTCAACATTTACGCCTAACTACAGAACAGGCGATTTTCTAGATCCTAAGGCAAGAGCTAAAAATACTGGAGTTGAATATGCTCAAGGTTTAGTTGCATTAGGAGGAGATGACGAAGAACTTGCTAAAGAAAATATCAAAGTTGATGTAAACGGTACTGGCGTTATTACTCTTTCAATCAACAACGTAGATTCTGACACAGACGAATTTGCTGGTACTTTTGAAGCTATCCAACCCTCAGATACAGATATGGGATCAAAAGATCCACTCGATGTAAAGATAATAGGAGAGCTATACGGAAGAAAGGCATAAATCCTAATTAACAAATGAAAGGGGGTTCCACCCCTCTTTTTTTTTCAAAATTTTTATTTATCAATTCAAAAAATGGAATTACAACAAAAAACAAAAACTGACCCTAATGGACTAATACCGCCTTATGGTGGGGAACTAAAAAATTTAATAATTAAAGATAATAGCCTTAAAAATGAACTTATCACTAAAGCTACTTATGAATTTGAATGTAGCGAGAGAAATGCATGTGATGTAGAACTTTTGATGGTTGGTGCTTTTTCTCCATTGGAAGGTTTTATGGATGCAAATAACTACAAATCGGTTATCGAAAACAACAGAGATACAAGCGGTTTGCTTTTTGGCTTACCTATTGTCTTTGATTCAAATAATGATGAAGTAAAAGCTGGAGAAACAATCTTGCTAACCTACAAAAACCAAAAAATTGCAATTTTAGAAGTAAGTTCTATTTGGGAGCCTGATAAATCTTTAGAAGCTGAACTTTGTTATGGCACTAATTCTTTAGATCATCCTGCTGTTAAGATGATTTTTAATGAAAGGGGAAGATTTTATATAGGAGGGAAAGTTTATGGTTTCGAACTACCAGTTAGGGAATTTCCCTGCAAAACCCCGGAAGAAGTTAGATCTACACTGCCATCAAATCACGATGTAGTTGCATTTCAATGTAGAAATCCAATTCATAGAGCACATTATGAGTTATTTACTAATGCCTTACTCTCAGATAATGTCTCTTCTAACTCAGTGGTTTTAGTACATCCAACTTGTGGGCCAACTCAACAAGACGATATACCTGGAAAAGTTAGATATTTGACCTATAAAGAATTAGAAGAGGAAATATCTGATGAAAGAATAAAATGGGCTTTTTTACCTTATTCAATGCATATGGCAGGGCCAAGGGAAGCTCTTCAACACATGATAATCAGAAGAAATTATGGCTGCACTCATTTTATTATTGGTAGAGATATGGCTGGTTGTAAGTCATCATCAACTGGTGAAGATTTTTATGGCCCATATGACGCCCAGAATTTTGCTAATAAGTGTGCAGATGAATTGATGATGCAGACTGTTCCTTCAAAAAATTTAGTTTATACGAAGGAAAAAGGATATATAACAGCTGAAGAAGCTAAAGAATTTAATTATGAAATTATGAAACTTAGTGGTACTGAATTTAGAAAGAAATTGAGGAATGGCGAACCAATTCCTGAATGGTTTGCTTTTAAAAGTGTAGTAGATGTTCTAAGACGCTCTTAATATTGTTTTATTATTAGTATTATAGATTTATTAAAGTTTTTTATTGTGAACAAACGTTGGAGAAACTTAGGACTTTATGTTCTAGCCGTAATTACTGTAATTTTCATTGGTACTTCTGTCTTTGATAAACCTAGCACTGAAAGTTCTACAAAAACCTTGAGATATAGTGATTTTATAGAGGCCGTCCAAGATAAAGAAATCAGTAGAGTCCTAATATCTCCAGATAATGCCACAGCTCAAGTTGTTGAAAATGATGGGAGCAGGTCTGAGGTCAATTTAGCCCCTGATAAAGATTTATTAAAAATACTGACTGAGAATAATGTAGATATAGCTGTAACTCCTACAAAATTAGCCAATCCATGGCAACAAGCCTTAAGTAGCTTGATTTTCCCAGTACTTTTAATTGGCGGACTATTTTTTCTTTTTAGAAGGTCTCAAAGTGGCAATGCTGGAGGTGGTAACCCTGCTATGAGCTTTGGTAAGAGTAAAGCTAGACTTCAAATGGAACCATCCACACAGGTTACTTTCTCAGATGTTGCTGGTGTTGAAGGTGCAAAGTTAGAACTCACAGAAGTTGTTGATTTTCTTAAGAGTCCAGATAGATTTACTGCAGTCGGAGCAAAAATACCAAAAGGTGTTCTTCTTGTTGGCCCTCCTGGTACAGGAAAAACATTGCTAGCAAAAGCAGTAGCTGGAGAAGCAGGTGTACCTTTTTTCTCAATATCTGGATCAGAATTTGTAGAGATGTTTGTAGGAGTTGGAGCTAGCAGAGTTAGAGATCTTTTCGAACAAGCTAAAAAGAATGCTCCTTGTATTGTTTTCATTGATGAAATAGATGCAGTTGGGAGACAAAGAGGTGCTGGTATGGGCGGAGGAAATGATGAAAGAGAACAAACATTAAACCAGCTCCTAACTGAAATGGACGGTTTTGAAGGTAATTCAGGAATAATAATAGTTGCTGCTACCAACAGACCTGATGTCCTAGATTCAGCTTTAATGCGTCCTGGAAGATTCGATAGACAAGTAACAGTTGATAGACCAGATTACGCTGGTAGATTACAGATTTTGAATGTACATGCGAAAGATAAAACTCTTTCAAAAGACGTTGATTTAGATAAAGTTGCTAGAAGAACACCTGGATTTACTGGTGCAGATTTAGCTAATCTTTTAAATGAAGCAGCAATACTAGCAGCTAGAAAAGATTTAGATAAAGTAAGTAATGATGAAGTCGGTGATGCCATTGAAAGGGTTATGGCAGGTCCAGAAAAGAAAGATAGAGTCATAAGCGACAAGAAAAAAGAATTAGTTGCTTATCACGAAGCTGGTCATGCACTCGTTGGAGCATTAATGCCTGATTATGATCCCGTTGCAAAAGTTTCAATAATTCCCAGGGGTCAAGCTGGAGGTTTAACCTTCTTTACTCCAAGTGAAGAAAGAATGGAATCTGGACTTTACTCTCGTTCTTACCTTCAAAATCAAATGGCTGTAGCTCTTGGCGGAAGAGTTGCTGAAGAAATTGTTTATGGAGAAGAAGAAGTAACAACTGGAGCTTCAAATGATTTACAACAAGTCGCTAATGTAGCAAGACAAATGATCACTAAATTCGGCATGAGTGACAAAATAGGTCCAGTCGCTCTAGGTCAATCTCAAGGAGGAATGTTTCTAGGAAGAGATATGAGCTCTACACGAGACTTCTCTGAAGACACAGCCGCAACTATTGATGTAGAGGTTTCAGAACTTGTTGATGTTGCCTATAAAAGAGCCACTAAAGTTTTATCAGATAACAGATCAGTTCTTGACGAAATGGCTCAAATGCTAATTGAAAGAGAAACTATAGATACCGAAGATATCCAAGATTTACTTAACCGCTCAGAAGTGAAAGTCGCAAACTATATTTAACGCGGAATTTTAAATTTTTAATGAATAATAAAGAAGATTATTTTTCAGAGTGCCTGAAAATTGAGTCTTTTTTTTTACTTATAAAACCTGAAGATAATATTTACTCAAATACCTCTATAAGAAATTCATTTTTTGAAGAATTAGAAAACTTAGTAAATTCAGGATTAAAGAATATTGAAATAAGTTGGTCTAACAACGATAATTGGTTCGATTTTGTATCCGATATCAAAATTAAATATCCAAGAATTAATTTAGGCTCTGCATCCATAGTTAATAAGCAATCAATAGAAGATTCTTTAAAAATTGGATTAAATTTTTCGATGATGAAATTTTGGAATAAAGATCTTTTCAATTATGCGCAGTCAAAAAATTATTTATTAATTCCTGGAATTAATAATTTAAAAGATCTTAAGGAAGCGATAGATTTAAATTGCAACATTATCAAAATTTACCCAATAAAAAGTAAAGATAGTTCGATAAATATACTCAACTATGAAAATATTGATTTCATTGCTGCTGGAGGACTATCAATCGATGATTTAAAAACTTATAAATCTTTAGGGTATAAAGCAGTCGTAATTGGAGATAAAGCTATCAAAAATAAAAAATTTGATCCAAAAATATATGAATGGCTCAAAAATAATTAAGTTAAGGATAAATATAATTTATTCAAGAAATCTCCTACTTATTTACTAAGTCACATTGAGCATGATATAGAAGCAAATGATCAGCAAGTACTAAGGCTACCATAGCATCAACCATGGGAACTGCTCTCGGTAGAACGCATGGATCGTGTCTCCCTTTTGCTTTCATAAGTACTTCTTTACCTTCAGCATTTACTGTTTTCTGTTCTTTCCCGATAGTTGCTGTAGGTTTAAAAGCTATCTTCATCTCGATATTTTCACCATTACTTATTCCACCCTGTATACCTCCTGAATTGTTTGAAGTTGTTCTTAACTTACTAATATCATCAGACTTGATGAAGGCATCATTATGTTCGCTTCCTTTTAAATAAGTTCCAGAGAAACCTGAACCTATTTCAAAGCCCTTCGTGGCAGGCAAAGACATCAAAGCCTTTGCTAAATCAGCTTCTAATTTATCAAAAACAGGCATTCCAAGACCAGATGGAACATTTCTCACTAGACATTCAATAACTCCGCCGCAAGAGTCTCCTTGACGCTTTAATTCCTTAATTCTCTCGATCATTTCTGTTGATACCTTTTCATCAGGACATCTAACAATATTAGAATCTATTTTTTTGAGAGAAATCTTCTCTTTATTTATATCAGAATCAATATCATGTATACGCTTTACCCAAGATAGTATTTCAGTATTACAGAAGGTTTTTAATAATTGTTTTGCTACAGCACCAGCAGCTACTCTCCCAATTGTTTCTCTAGCAGAGGCTCTTCCACCGCCAGAACTTGCCTGAATTCCATATTTCAGATGATATGTACCATCTGCATGAGAAGGTCTAAATACCTGCTCCAAATTATTATAATCTCCTGGTCTTTGATCCTTATTTCTTACCAACATTGCTATTGGAGTTCCAAGTGTTAATCCTTCCTTTATCCCACTTAATATCTCAATTTTATCTTCTTCATTTCTTGGTGTTGTAATGTCACTTTGGCCAGGTCTGCGCCTATCTAATTCATTTTGTATTAGATTTATATTTATTTTTAACTTAGGTGGACATCCATCAAGGATAACTCCTACTGCACCACCATGTGATTCTCCAAAAGTACTAACACGAAAAATTTTTCCAAAACTACTACTCATAGAAATATCAAATGTTTTATCTATATATAAACATTATATGAAACCAATTGAAAATTAAACAAAAAAAAGCCCCCAAAAGGGGGCTTGTAAATTTAAGAACTTTAAGCTTAACCGATAGCTGGAGCTGAAAGAGCTACTGTTGTAGACTCAGCTGCTGCTAGATCAAGTGGGAAGTTGTGAGCGTTACGCTCGTGCATTACTTCCATACCTAGGTTTGCTCTGTTAAGAACGTCACCCCATGTAGGAACAATCTTACCGTTTGCATCAACAACTGACTGGTTGAAGTTGAAACCGTTAAGGTTGAATGCCATTGTGCAGATACCCATTGAAGTTAACCATACACAAACAACTGGGAATACAGCTAGGAAGAAGTGAAGACTTCTGCTGTTGTTGAAACTTGCATATTGGAAGATCAAACGACCGAAGTAGCCATGAGCTGCAACGATGTTGTATGTTTCTTCTTCTTGTCCGAACTTGTAACCATAGTTCTGAGACTCTGTCTCAGTTGTTTCTCTGATTAGAGATGAAGTAACAAGTGAACCGTGCATAGCTGAGAATAAAGATCCTCCGAACATACCAGCAACACCAGCCATATGGAATGGGTGCATGAGAATGTTGTGCTCTGCCTGGAAAACAAACATGAAGTTGAATGTTCCAGAGATACCTAGAGGCATTCCGTCAGAGAATGAACCTTGACCGAATGGATATACAAGAAATACTGCGAAAGCTGCTGAAACTGGTGCAGAGTATGCAACACAGATCCAAGGACGCATACCTAAACGGTATGAAAGCTCCCACTGTCTTCCCATGTATGCTGAGATACCAATTAGGAAGTGGAAAATTACAAGCTGGTAAGGACCACCGTTGTATAACCACTCATCTACAGTAGCTGCTTCCCAAATTGGGTAGAAGTGTAGACCAATAGCGTTAGATGAAGGAACAACTGCACCTGAGATGATGTTGTTTCCATATAGGAATGAACCAGCAACTGGCTCTCTAATTCCGTCGATGTCTACTGGTGGTGCTGCGATGAATGCAACGATGAAGCAAGCCGCTGCTGTAAGAAGGCATGGAATCATTAAGACGCCGAACCAACCAACATAAATTCTGTTGTTAGTTGATGTTACCCACTCACAAAACTGTGGCCAACCTTTTAACAGCGAAGAACGCTGCTGCTGAATAGTTGTCATGAGTTCGTAAAGTATGTCTCTATATTGAGACGTGTAAATAAAAACGGAAAATAAAGTCCGCTTCGAAGATTTTAGACCAAAATCGCTAAAAATGTGTAAATATTTTTTCTTTAAGTAAACTTATTTTTTGGAAAACAGGAGAAAAGAACTTCCATGTCTTAAGATTTTCTTTGTTATTGAGGATTCAACTTGGTAATAATCGAATGGCTTCTTAACGGAAAAAGATCTAAAGAGGTAGTTTCCTTAAGAGAAGCTAAGCATAGAAGACTGCAATTAGAGGCTTTTGGAGCTGTTATTTATTGGAGTGAAAGAATTTAGATTTTTAATGTTTAAAAATTAGAAAAAAAAATAAAAGTATTATATATTAAATAAACTTATCTATAAAATAAAAAATCCTTATTAGTTTTCAACAATTTATTGTTCCAGTTTCTTAATTTAAAAACTTTCAAACTCTTGAACCCATTGTTTTTTGGAACAAATCACTTCTTTTTTTGTGTAGCTCATGGCAATTTTTTTCTCCTTATAAGCAACTTCTCCAATAAAAACAGGCCAAATCAATTGGTCCCGTTCATATTTGTGGATTATTCCTTGGCTATCAAGAAATAATGGATCTCCTTTTTTAATCATTTTCCAATCTTGGTTTATTCTCTCAGGATGAATTATGCCATCAATATCTCCCTTTTCATCTCTTGGATAATCTATACTCCCTTCATGAACGTGTACCACTAATTCCTTTGGAAGTTCTATAAGTTTATTTTTTAATTTATCTATCTCTTCCCTTAGGGAGCTAATTATTAGAGTGAATCTATTTATGATATTTTGATCATAAAAATTTTGTGCGACAGCTCCTATTTCAATAACTAAACCACATGGCCAAGCTTCTACAAGAAAGCCTGTTTGGGCTTTATCTTTTTCGTGCAAATAAATAGGCAATCCAAATTTGTTCTGCAGTAATGCAGCTAAACAAAAATCTTTGGATCTCCTCCCATACATAACAATGCTTGTTCCCATATTTGAAGTAGTAGTGTGCAAATCGATTGCAATTTGACAGGGTTTTGATCCGTCAATTCCAAATTCATCTACTAAAAAATTGGCTCTATAAGTTTCATAAAAGCTATTCTTGTGTGGATCAAAATTCTCAAAATCTTTAAAAGATCTATTTAAATCTACATCTATATATCTGAAACCTTTTTCATAAGCAGCAGGATTACCTATGATGTACTCATACTTAATACCATTATTTAAATTATTTTCCTTTCTATTAAATTGCTTAACAGCCCAAACAGGATTAATTTCATTCCCATGAGTGCCTGAAACGATAAGTATTCTTTGAACAGTCATTTTTTCTTTAAAAATAAAATTTTATGCAAAATAAATACCTTATAAAGGTCTCCAGAAAATTCTGGTTTTGGTTTTGGACCCAATTAATGAATGGCTTCGCGCCATCAGATTTATATGGTAATTATAAAAGGCCTAAAGGTATAACAATTAATAGTGAATACGATATTAATAATGAGAATGGACAAATATATTTATTAGTAGGTCATTCTTGCCCATGGTGTCAAAGAACTTTACTAGTGCACGAAATAAAAGATTTATCTAAAAAAGTTAAAGTAATTTTTTTAAAGGCAGATGTTGAGCATGGCGAATGGATTTTTAATACAAAGATTAAGGGATGTATAAGACTTTCAGACCTTTACAAAAAAGCTAACAAAAAGATTATTTTTAGAGCGACATTACCTCTTTTAATTAGTTTTGTAAAAGATGAAGTAAATATTCTGTCTAATGAAAGTTCACAGATTATAAGACTACTAAATTCAATAAAAATTGAATCGAAATATCAGGCATTAACTATTAAAGATGGTAATCAAAAATTTTTAAATTTAATTAATAACAGCATTAATGATGGCGTATATAAATGTGGTTTCGCCAGAAACCAGTCAGCTTTCGAAAAAGCAAGTAAAAATCTTTTCGCAGCTATAAATGAAATTGAAAATTTACTACAGAAAAATAAAGGGGACTGGATATTTGGAGAAGAGTTAACCTACGCAGATATTTACCTTTTTCCAACGCTTATAAGATGGGAATTGATATATAGCAAACTTTTCAAATGTACTGAACAAGAACTATCAAGTTTTGAAAAGATTATTGAATGGAGATTAAAATTCTTTAAATTATCTAACGTAAAAAAGACATGCTTCGACAATAAATGGAAAAAAGATTACTACAAAGCTTTATTCCCTTTAAACCCAAATCAAATAATCCCAGTTTTACCATCGCTAAAGGAAATAATGAAAGTAGAGACCTAAAAAAATAAATAAATCAATTTCAAAAAAAAATGATGTTGTAATGAACACTTATTTAGTTCATAGATAATGCAATTTCATTAGAAATTAACTATGTTATGTATGTCTACTAAAGTACGAAAAGCTTAAAATGAAATCCATTGACGAACACATCCAAAAAGATCAATCGGAAATCGAATCTGCAAAAGCAGAGGGCAATCTTCCAAAGGTCAGACATTTAACTGAAGAGCTAAAAGAACTCGAAGAGTATAAGGATCATCATCCAGATGATAAACATGACCCTAATGCTTTGGAACTATTCTGCGATGCCAACCCGGATGAACCAGAATGTCTTGTTTATGATGATTAAGTTTTTTTGATAAATAATGCACATTAAAAAAGGGCTCTAAAAGCCCTTTTTTTTATTGCTTAATTCAATTAGTAATCTCTATTAAAGTCGGATGGACTTCCTGTAAGTGAACATACAACCGACTCTTCATTTTTCATTTCCTTCACTTTTACAATTGGTCTTCCCATTTTCTTCAAAACCTCAATATCTTGGATGGTTTGACATCTAGCTATTATTTTTCCTTGTTGATCAAAGCAAGTATAGAAATTCATATTGTGTTTAAAGAGATATCTTATTTATGACTAATTTTCATTATTAAATCAAGTGTTTTTTTTACAAAAAAATTTTAAATTTAAGTTAAATCCTTTTCCATACTTCAGAAAGCAGTGAAGATAAACCTTTTTTTAAAGATGAAGAAATAACTAAAACTTTCTTTTTAGATAAATCTTCTAACTTTTTTGAAATTATTTTCAAATAATCATCATCTACCAGCTCCATTTTGTTCAATACTATTATCCTCTCTTTATCTAAAAGACCTTTTCCATATTTTTTTAATTCCTGCTCAATTATCTCAAAATCATGTAAAGGATTTTCTGCAATTGCATCAATTAAGTGAACAAGTATCTTCGTTCTTTGGATATGCCTTAAAAAATCATGGCCTAAACCTACTCCATCAGCTGCCCCTGATATTAGTCCAGGAATATCCGCAAAAAGGCAACCATTTCCGTCAATTTTTCTTACTACACCTAAGTTAGGTATTAGAGTTGTAAAAGGATAATTTGCGATTTTTGGATGGGCAGATGATACAACAGAAATCAAGGTACTTTTCCCAGCATTTGGAAGACCTATAATCCCAACCTCTGCAAGAAGTTTAAGTTCTAATTGAACCTCCCATATCTCACCATCTTTTCCTTCAGTGAATGATTCTGGGGCTCTATTTTGATTACTTAAATAGTAAGCATTACCATGTCCACCTCTTCCTCCAATGGCAATAGTTAAACTCTGTTTATGTTTAGTTAAGTCTCCTAAAATAATGCCGGTTTTAGTATCCCTTATTTCTGTACCGCAGGGTACTTTAAGGATTGTATCCTCACCTGAAGCACCTGATCTCTTATTAGGACCTCCTTTGCATCCATCTTCAGCAATTATTTCGCGTTTGAATTTGAAATCTAATAACGTTTGAAGATTATTATCAGCCATCAAAATAACTGAACCCCCTCTGCCACCATTCCCCCCCGAAGGTCCTCCAGCAGGAACGAATTTTTCTCTTCTAAATGAAACTATTCCATTTCCACCTTTTCCAGCTTTGAGAATAATGTTGGCTTGATCAATAAATTGCACTTAATACGTTTATCAAATTATTTTCTAGGTATTTTAAATTTTATTTTATCCACGCAATACTGCAACCAGGGCCACCCTCATTGTTGGCTGCATCTTCAATCTTATCAACATAATTTAAACCTGATAACCAATTTCTTAGTCCTTTCTTTAATTTCCCTGTGCCAATTCCATGAACAATCCATAATGGTCCATGAAATTTTCTAATTTTCTCCTCAATAATTATTTCAGCTTCATGAACTCTTAACCCTCTTACGTCAATTGTATTTTTACTAGTCCTAATTTTAGAAAAAGAAAAATCTTCTCTTGTAGACTTGATCTCAATTTTTGACCTTCTGAAATTAGGCTTTTCTCCATTAATTCCTTCAAAGTCATTTACAGATAATGTGCTTCTAAATGAACCACATTTAATTTCATAAAAACCACCTTTTTTATCTAAATCTACAATTTGTCCTGTACTATTTAGACTTTTAATCTTTACAAAATCGCCTACCTGAGGGTTCCATGATATTGACTTTTCAGATTTTTTTTGAGTTAAATGTTCCGTCTCAATTTCCTTTAATCTTTTTCCAATAATTCTCGTATCCTCTCCATTAACATTTTTATCTCTTAATTTTTTAATCAAATCTATCACCTCTTTTTTAGCGGATATAATATGTTTTGATAATTTAGACCTTTCAATTTCCTGGATTTTTTGAGCATTTATTTTTTGATATTCATAATTTCTCTTCAGTTCATCATGTAATATTTCAGTCCTTGCAATCAATTCTGCAGCAGCTTCTGCGGAATTTTGTTGTTTAATCCTCTCTTCCTCAAGTCCTTTAATAATACTATTAATGTTGTCAACTTCTTTTGGCTTTAGATAATTTGCAGCTTCATTGAGTATGCTTTCATCGAGGCCAATTCTCTTTGAAATTGACAAAGCATTACTTCTCCCAGGAATGCCCCAGTTGAGTATATATTTTGGCTTCAAAGATTCCTCATCAAATGCAACTGATACGTTTTCAAATCTTGAGTCGTTATACTTTAAAGCCTTAATATCTCCATAATGTGTAGTTGCCAAAGTGATATCAGATTTATTTGCAAATTCTTTTAATAAAGCCATCGCAAGAGCACTTCCTTCAAGAGGATCTGTGCCAGATCCAATTTCATCTAACAAAACAACTGATAATCCTTTCTTATAATCAAGTGAATCTAATATCTCTTTTATACGGGATATATGCCCACTGAAGGTAGATAAATTTTCTTCTAATGATTGATTATCTCCTATATCGACATATATATTTGGACAAAAAGGGATAACAGGATTATTAGTTGAAGGTATCAATAATCCTGCTCTAGCCATAAGTAAAGACAAGCCCAAACCTTTTAAAGCTGCTGTTTTACCTCCAGTATTTGGACCTGTAATAGCTACAACCTTAATATTTCTATTTATATAAAAATCTACAGCTACTGGTGGAGGGGCTCCTTTTTTCTTATGTTCCCAAATCAATAGCGGATGAGAAAAACCAATTAAAGAAATAATAGGATTTTTCTCAAATGTAGGAGTTTTGCCTCCAATCCATTTCGAATATCTTGAACGAGTTAGGGCATTTTCTAATCTTAATAAAATGGATGCCATTTCAATAAGATTTTTTGAATTATCACTAACAACCTGAGACCATTTCTTAAGTAATTTAAATTCTTCTGCTGTGATCCTAGCCTCTAAAGAAGCAATCTTATTACCTTTAGTTACTACACTTTCAGGTTCAAAATATACTGTATTTCCTGAAGATGAAGAGTCATGAATTATTCCTTTAAATTTATCTACATAATTAACTTTTACTGCTAAAACAGGTCTTCCATATCGATCTCCAATAGTAGTATCTTGCAAATAAGCTAAATTCTTTTGAATAAATTTCTCAACTAATATTTTTCTTTCAAGTTTCTTAGATAAAAATTCTTTTCTAAGAATAGATAGTTCATTACTAGCATTGTCTGAAATCCTTCCATTCGATTCAATGCCTTTTTTAAAAATCGTTTCGATATTCTGATGGTCAATTAAATTTTTTGTGAATGATGAAATATAAGGCCTTTGCTCAAAATCTAATAAGATTTTTTTTAAATTTCTTGCTGCAGCAATTGTTTTCGCTATTTCTAACAATTCAGAAGATGAAATTACGCCTCCCTTCGAACAAATTTCAATATTTCTACTAATATCAAAAACACCAGAAAAACTAATTGATTTATCTAAATTTTTTTCTAGCTCATTAATTTCAACAGTTTCATTCAAAAGTCTTTTAGATGCTTCGTATTCTGAAGGTATAACAAAATTTAAAATTGATCGTTTACCCATTTCCGTTGAGGCGAATGAAGATAAATGAGTTTTTAATGAATCCCACTCTAAAAGGTTTATAGATTCTTCTTCTAAGGTGTTATCTGAATATGATTTTTTAGAATAACTTTTCTCTTGCATACAAAAAAAAAGAATCAAACATTCGATTGAATCCCTTCAGGAGGAACATAAAGCATCTCAAGCCAGTTTCCTTCAGTATCCTTCATATAAAAAGATGCTGTTCCATCTCTATGCTCATGTAAAGGGCCAACTTTTACACCAGAATTTTTTAAATCATTTTGAATATTTTCCACTTCTTTTTTATTTTCAAAATGAAAAGCAAAGTGAGGTCCCGCAGCTTTGTAGCTGGGGCCTAACAACGCAAGTCCATCTTTCCCTTCACCCGCCTCTAAATAAGACCAATCTTTATCATCCCAAACCAAATTCATACCAAGCTTAATATAAAAAGATTTCGCCCTTTCGAGATTCTCTACTCTAAGTGCAATGTGACCAATCCTATTTACTCCTTGTGAAAACTTCAAAACAAAGCAATTAATTTATTACTTATCTAAGAATAAACCAAATTTTTGTTAATAATGAGTTTTTAAGTATCATGCAACCATTGAGATGCATCACAAGCATGATAAGTGAGTATTAATTTTGCTCCTGCTCTTTTAAAACTCAGCAATGTCTCTAAAACAATATCTTTTTCGTTAATCCAGTTCTTCATAGCAGCAGACTTTACCATGGAATACTCCCCACTAACGTTGTATGCAGCTATGGGCTTATTTGAAAATGTGCTTAGTCTATAAACAATATCCAAATATGAAATTCCTGGTTTTACCATCAAAATATCAGCTCCTTCATACTGATCCAATGCAGATTCAATTAATGCCTCTTTTGAATTGGCAGGGTCCATTTGATATGTAGACTTATTGTCTGGAATTTTTTTCGTACTATTTTTTCTAGGAGCCGAATCTAAAGCAGTTCTAAACGGACCGTAATAAGCAGATGAATATTTAGCTGTATAACTAATAATACCTACATCACTAAATCCCTCACTATCAAGAGCAGTCCTAATTGCTCCCACTCTTCCATCCATCATGTCACTAGGGCCAATAAAATCTGCTCCAGCTCTAGCTTGAGTTAAAGCTTGTTTTTTTAAAATTTCAATCGTTTCATCATTCAATATTTTTCCAGTTTCATCAACTAAGCCATCATGTCCATCACACGAGTAAGGGTCCAAGGCAACATCTGTCATTATTGCCATTTCTGGAATCTCTTTTTTTAATATTCGAATAGCTTTAGGTATTAAACCGTCTTCATTGAAACATTCTGCTCCATCTTCAGTCTTTAAGCTATCGTTAATTTTTGGAAAAAGAACCACACACCTTATTCCCAATTCCCATGCCCTAGTAACTTCCTTTATTAAGCCATTAATATCCCATCTATAAATTCCGGGCATTGCTGAAATTTCTTCTTTGAAATCTTTTTCATGAATAAATAATGGATATATAAAGTCCGATGCCATTAGATGGTTTTCTCTAACCATTTCTCTAATTGCTTCAGTTCTTCTTAATCTTCTAGGACGAATAATCGAATTCATTTGAATATTATTTAAATTGAAAAATATTTATCTAATACATTAATCGCTTGCCTCGCACATAAATCAATCAGAGACTACTTTTGTTCAGGAAAATTAACTAAAATTTATTTAATTAAGAGCAAAAAAAGTTACAAAAATATTTTGCACAATCTCATTTTTCACAAATTTACGTCATTAAGAGATAATATCTTCTAGTTAAGTATTTATTTAAAGGAGAGCATCTTTGAAAATAATTAATGGATTTCATCTGAAAAATGTAAGAGGCGATATTCTTGGAGGCATCACAGCCGCAGTGGTGGCTTTACCTCTAGCTCTTGCTTTTGGTAATGCTGCGTTAGGGCCTGGCGGAGCAATTTATGGACTATACGGAGCAGTAGTAGTTGGTTTTTTAGCAGCATTATTCGGCGGGACACCTGCTCAAGTTAGTGGCCCTACTGGTCCCATGAGTGTAACTGTTGCAGGTGTAGTGGCAGGCTTAGCAGCAGTAGGTGTTCCAAGAGATCTTTCTGCAGGACAAATTTTACCTTTAGTTATGGCAGCGGTAGTCATTGGCGGCTTACTGCAAATATTATTCGGGATTCTAAAACTAGGTAAATACATTACTTTAGTTCCATACTCTGTTGTTTCAGGATTTATGTCTGGTATTGGAGTAATAATCATTGCGCTTCAGATTGGACCATTACTTGGAATTAGCACTCGAGGTGGAGTAGTCGAATCTTTAACAACTGTATTTTCAAATTTCCAGCCCAATGGTGCTGCTATTGGAGTAGCAATAATGACACTAGGTATAGTATTTCTTACTCCTAGAAAAATAAGTCAGTGGGTTCCTTCTCCTCTCTTGGCTTTATTAATAGTAACTCCAATATCAATTTTAATTTTTGGAGATGGAGCTATCGATAGAATTGGAGAAATTCCAAGGGGAGTTCCATCTTTAAATTTCCCAAGTTTTAACCAATATTTCCCAATTATTTTCAAGGCAGGATTAGTCCTAGCAGTACTTGGCGCTATTGACTCCTTACTGACATCTTTAGTAGCAGACAATATCTCTCAAACAAAACATAATTCTGATAGAGAACTTATTGGTCAAGGAATAGGAAATGCTGTAGCAGGTCTGTTTTCAGGTTTACCTGGGGCAGGAGCAACCATGAGAACAGTAATTAATGTTAAATCTGGAGGATCAACTCCCATTTCTGGTATGGTTCACTCAGTTGTATTGTTGATAGTTTTAGTTGGTGCGGGACCTTTAGCTGAGCAAATACCAACTGCATTGCTCGCAGGAATTCTTATAAAAGTAGGCTTAGATATTATTGATTGGGGATTCTTGAGGAGGGCTCACAAATTATCTTTAAAAACTTCAGTAGTAATGTATGGCGTACTTTTAATGACTGTTTTTTGGGATTTAATTTGGGCAGTTTTAGTCGGTGTATTCATAGCAAATATGCTCACTATTGATTCAATAACCGAAACTCAACTAGAAGGTATGGACGAGGATAACCCTTTATCAAATGATGATCAAGCCAAAAATTCATTACCTGCTGATGAAAAAGCACTTCTAGATAGATGCTCAGGAGAAGTAATGTTATTTAGACTTAAAGGACCACTTAGTTTTGGAGCAGCTAAAGGTATATCTGAGAGAATGATGCTGGTAAGAAACTACAAGGTTTTAATACTAGACATCACTGACGTACCAAGACTTGGAGTGACGGCGACTCTCGCAATAGAGGACATGATGCAAGAGGCAAAAAATAATTCCAGAAAAGCATT
Source organism: Prochlorococcus sp. AG-347-I06 (assembly GCA_003281605.1). Lineage (GTDB taxonomy): Bacteria > Cyanobacteriota > Cyanobacteriia > PCC-6307 > Cyanobiaceae > Prochlorococcus_A. The sequence continues at coordinate 123,525 of QCBM01000003.1, forward strand.
TGTTGCTGGGGCAAATGACAAAGTAAAAGATAGATTAGCTAAGTTTGGAGTCGAAGGCATTATTGAAACAAGAAAAGAAGCTTTAGAAACCGCTCTAAATGAAATAGCCTAATAATTTATGGAAATAAATCCAATTCTGCAAAATGTATTAGCCCCGCCAGTTCTTTTCTTTTTGATTGGAGCAATATCAGTACTCTTTAAATCTGATTTAGAAATACCAGCTCCATTACCTAAACTCTTCTCCTTATATCTGCTACTAGCAATTGGTTTTAAAGGTGGTATAGAGATACAGAAAAGTGGTTTTACAGATTTAGTATTGCCTACTTTAAGTGCTGCAATTCTTATGTCATTAGTAATTCCGCTGATTGGATTTTTAATTTTAAGACTTAAGTTTGATGTCTTTAATTCCGCTGCAATAGCAGCAGCATACGGTTCAATTAGTGCTGTTACATTTATTTCCGCAGAAAGTTTTTTGGAAAGTCAAAAAATAGCTTTTGATGGGTTTATGGTTGGAGCCTTAGCTTTAATGGAGTCTCCTGCAATAATTGTTGGATTATTACTTGTGAAATTTGCAGCTCCCAAAAATAGGCCAAAATCAAGAAAAATGCATCTAAGCGCAATATTACACGAATCACTTTTGAATGGATCAGTTTATTTATTGCTCTCAAGCTTAATTGTAGGATTTCTTACTGCTTCCAGTAATCCCTCAGGGATTGCGAAAATGGAGCCTTTTACTGGACAATTATTCTATGGAGCAGAATGCTTCTTCTTGTTAGATATGGGGATAGTCGCCGCTCAAAGATTACCGAGACTGAAGAATGCAGGTTCGTTCTTGATTGGTTTTGCCATTTTTATGCCTTTATTTAACGCATTTATTGGTGTTTTCGTTGCAAGATTTTTATCATTAGGACCTGGCAACGCACTTTTATTTGTGGTTTTATGTGCTAGCGCCTCTTATTTAGCAGTTCCTGCAGCGATGAGGATGACAGTACCAGAAGCTAAATCTAGTTATTATATTTCAACTACACTAGGTCTAACTTTCCCCTTTAATATAGTCCTTGGCATTCCCATATATATGAGTTTAGTAAATACCATTATCCCATTGTCCCCTCTATAAAAATGAAAAGATTAGACTTGATATTTAGTGAAAGAGAACTAAATGCAATCATTAAAACATTAGAAAAAGCTAATGTTCCTGGATATACAGTTATGAAACACGCCACAGGCAGAGGGCCTGAAAGAGTTGTTACTGAAGATATGGAATTTACAGGATTAGGAGCAAATGCTCATGTAATTGTTTTTTGTGAGCAAGAATTAATAGATAAAATGAGAGATAACATCAGGGACGATTTAAGCTACTACGGAGGAGTTGCTTATATTTCTGAGGCAACACCCCTTTAAATTAAAGAAGCAATTTTTATTTTTAAGAATGAATCCAATCTACTCTTATATTTTTTCGACTATTTAAGTATCTATCAATTGACATTGCAGCAATACATCCATCAGAAGCTGCAACTACGGCTTGCTTAAATGGTGTATTTCTTATATCTCCAATAGCCCATACTCCATCAGAATTTGTAGACATAAAGTCATCAACAATAACCCCTCCGTCTTCTTTTAAAGCAATTTGGTCTCCTAAAAAATCAGTAATTGGCTTTGAACCACTCATATAGACAAACACTCCATCTAAATTTAAATTGATAGGATTTTCTTCTTGTTTATTTTTTACAACAACCCCATTCACACCCATATCATCGCCCAATATTTCCAATAATCTTGTTCTACTCCAATGTTTTATGTTTGAATTATCCATCAATTCCATAGCTTCTTCATTATCTGATTTAGGATCACTGGATGTAATCCAATGCACAGTTGATGCAAATTTAGTTAGAACAGTTGCCTCTTCAATTGCCTCCTTGTTCACTCCAACAACGGCAACTTCTCTATTCTTATAAAAAGCCCCATCACATGTAGCACAATAACTTACTCCTTTGCCAAGAAAATCGGCTTCGCCCTTAAATGATGCAGGCCTACCCATTGCTCCACTTGCAAGTACAAGTGCTTTAGCTTTGAAAGTGCCTTCTGGCGTATAAACCATTTTCCATTCTCCACTAGCGTCTATTCCAAACACTTGTGCTCTTCTATAGTCTGTGCCGTATTGCACAGCCTGTTCTCTCATTAGAGTAAGTAATTTCTCCCCACTTATATCAACCGGGACACCTGGATAATTAGCGATTTGATGAGTTATTGCTAAGGCGCCAACAGATGGATTTTTATCTAAAATAACTGTCTTTAAGTTTGAACGAGATGTATAAAGTGCGCAAGTACATCCGGCCGGGCCTCCTCCGATAATAACTACATCTGACTCAATGATTTCCAATTTTTAAAACTCCTTTTTAGTAGTTAATAAGATGAGTTATTGGTTAGAAGATATTTTAATGTAAATACCTAAACCTCTATATAGATATAAGTTAAAAGAAAAAAGAGAAAAAAGCATAATATAGAAACAAACTTACATAGGAAAAACATAAAAAATTAATTATCAAAATGATCAGGTACGTGAAATGTTCTGAATTGATCTATTATTAGTAATATGCAAAATTAATTGCTGTAGAAACATTATATTTTTCATGACCAACTCTGATTACCTTTTTAAAGCTGCCATTAAGAAAGTAACCGAAAAATTAAACGAGATATTGGTTGACAAAATTGAAGAAGCAACAAATATTGCTCAGGATGCTCCAGAAATTCTCAAAAAAGAATTTGATAGTTTGAAAGAATCTATAATTGAAGAAGCTTCAAGAATGGAAAAAGCCGAAAATATTCAAGAAAATGAGTCTGCAAATACTTATCAAGATTCCAAAATAACAAAAGCTTTGAATGAAATTAAGGGTATCAACGAACAAATTGATCTATTTAATAAAACAATAAATAATTAAATTAAATGAGTTATCAAATTCTTCATTATCGTTTAAAAAAATTGAAGAGGGCCTTTCTTATTTGGATAACTCTTATTTCGCTTTTAATAAATTTGTGGATAGATAATATTAGATTTACAATTTTCCAAACTAAGAGCAAAGAAAAAAGTAGGGTCCAAATTAAAAGAGCTAGGTGGTTTACTAATCAATTAATAAAGCTTGGTTCAGCATTTATTAAAATTGGACAATTATTATCAGCGAGACCCGATTTAATTCCTAATACCTGGATACAGGAATTGTCTAAATTGCAGGATCAAGTTCCTAATTTTTCATTTGAGCAAGTTGAAGAAACTATAAGAGAAGAACTAGGGTCCAAGTTTTATGAAATTGATCAAATAATAGCTGATCCGGTTGGATCAGCATCACTAGCTCAGGTTCATAGGGCGACTTTAAAAGATGGTAAAAAAGTAGTATTTAAAGTTCAAAGACCCAATTTAAAAGAATTGTTTATTATCGATTTAGGAATAATGCAGCAAATAGCAGGATTATTGCAAAAAAATAAGAATTGGAGTCGAGGTAGAAACTGGGTTGAGATTGCTAAAGAGTGCAGGAAAGTTCTAATGAAGGAACTTGATTTTAATTGTGAAGCACAATATGCAGCAAGATTTAGACAGCAATTTCTTGATGATGTAAATGTTGAAGTTCCTGAAGTTATTTGGGATATGAGCAGTGAAAAAGTGCTTTGTTTAAGTTATCTTGAAGGAACGAAAATAAGCGATTTAGAAAAATTGAAATTACAAGAAATTGATTTACCTAAAATTGCAGAAATAGGGGCTATAAGCTATTTAAAACAATTAGTAAATTACGGTTTTTTCCATGCAGACCCTCATCCAGGGAATCTAGCAGTTTCAAAAAAAGGTAAATTGATTTTTTATGATTTTGGAATGATGGGCAATATTTCAAATAATCTTCAAACAAGATTAGGGGGGATGGTTAAGGCTGCCGCATTAAGAGACGCCTCATCACTTGTTAGCCAATTACAACAAGCTGAGCTAATTTCAAAAGAGATTGATGTAGGACCAGTCAGAAGATTAGTCAGAGTGATGCTTAAAGAAGCCTTAACTCCACCCTTTAGTCCAAATATCATTGAAAAATTATCTGGAGATTTATACGAACTTGTTTATGAAACACCATTTCAACTACCAGTAGATTTAATCTTTGTGATGAGAGCTTTATCAACTTTTGAAGGAGTTGGCAGAATGCTTGATCCAGGGTTTAACCTTGTATCAGTTACCAAGCCTTATTTAATAGAACTTATGACTTCAAATAATCAAACTCCCAACGATTTAATTAACCAATTTGGAAGGCAAGTAGGTGAACTAGGATCTAAAGCTGTTGGAATTCCCAAAAGAATAGATGAAAGTTTAGAAAGATTAGAGCAGGGCGATTTACAATTGCAAATAAGAATGGGAGAGTCTGATAGGCAATTCAAAAAAATGTTTACGGCTCAAAAAACTTTAGGCCATTCAATTCTCATAGGAAGCTTAACAATTGCATCTGCTTTACTTGTAACCAATAAACAAAATAATTTTGCATTGTTGCCACTTTTTTTTGCAATACCAATAAGTATTGATTGGATACAGTGCCAATTAAGTATGAGAAAAGGCTCACGTTTAGAAAAACTTAAGCGCTAAAAAACTATATATTTTTGGGACCTAAACCTAAAGCTCCAGCGAATCTTGCTTGATTTCCTAGTTCCTCCTCAATTTTTAAAAGCCTATTATATTTTGCAATCCTTTCACTTCTGCTTAAAGAGCCAGTCTTGATCTGACCTGATCTTGTGGCGACAGATAAATCTGCAATTGTTGTATCTTCAGTCTCGCCACTTCTATGACTAATAACACTTGTGTAGCCTGACATTTTAGCTAACTCAATTGCTTCCAAAGTTTCAGTTAATGTTCCAATTTGATTTACCTTTATAAGGATTGAATTGGCAGATTTTTCTATAATCCCTTTCCGTAATCTTTCTGTATTAGTAACAAATAAATCATCACCTACAAGCTGAACTTTATTCCCTAATTCTTTGTTTAATTCTGACCAACCCTCCCAATCATCCTCAGCTAAACCATCTTCTATTGAAACTATGGGATAATTAGAAACTAATCTTGAAAGATATGAAATCATTTCAGAACTATTTAAACTTTTACCTTCATATTTATAAATACCATCACTATAAAATTCAGTACTAGCAGCATCTAAAGCTAGAGATACCTGCTCACCAGGCTTAAATCCGGCTTTTTGAATTGCTTCTAATAATAAGTCCCCTGCTTCTTCGCTTGATGATAAATTCGGGGCAAATCCACCCTCATCGCCGACAGCAGTAGATAGACCTTTTTGATCAAGTAATGATTTTAATGAGTGAAAAATTTCAGTGCCCATTCTTAATGATTCACTGAAATTATTAACTCCATGTGGAACAAGCATAAATTCCTGAAAATCAAGACTATTTGGTGCATGAGCACCGCCATTTATTACATTCATCAATGGGACTGGAAGAAGATTAGATAATGGATCTCCAAGATATCTATAAAGGGGAATGTCTAAAGCATTTGCTGATGCTCTAGCAGTTGCAAGACTTACTGCAAGGATTGAATTTGCTCCAAGGTTAGACTTATTAGGAGTTCCATCAATTTCAATCATTAATTTATCTACTGCAGTTTGATCTAAAGATGACAAACCACATAAAGCCGGCGATATTGTTTCATAAATTTTATTAACAGCATTCAAAACGCCTTTCCCCATGTATTTCGAACCACCATCTCTTAATTCATGTGCCTCATGAGCACCAGTGCTAGCTCCGCTGGGAACAATTGCACTACCACTTGCACCACATTCCAAAAATACTTCTGCCTCTACAGTTGGATTACCCCTTGAATCAAGGACTTGCCTTGCTTCAACAGTATCAATAAGAAAATCAATAGTTTCTTTCACAATTTAATTATTACTATTTAAATCCTATTAATAGCTGAACTATTTGGCTAATATCTGAAATATATTTGTTAACCAACTATAATTTTAACTTTATAAGAGTTTAGATATTATTTAACGTTTTTTTTTCATTCTAAAGTCCCCGCAAAAACTCCCATCTAAATAATTTTCAAATTCATCTTACAATTTGAAAATTATTGGATGATTATTAATGCAAATCCTATTTAGAATATTAATTAATAATCAACTATAGTTTTTATAGTTTATGAGAGAAACACTTACATCCAGTCCTGAACTATTTAGCGATATTAGTTGGAATCTTCTTTTATTAGGGGAAGAAACCGCAAAAAAATGGGATCATAGCGAATTTAATATTGAACACATAATTCATACATTGTTCTCATCAAGTGAATTCTTTGCCTTCATTGAAAAATTATCAATCGACCAAGATATAGTTTTAGACATAACAGAAGATTTTTTAGAAGAAACACCAACAAATGAGTCAGAAATTTTTACTATCGGAGAAGATTTAGAAATTTTATTAGATAACGCGAATCAGATTAAAACTCAATGGGGATCGAGATTAATAGAAATCCCTCATTTACTAATTGCTCTCGGAAGAGATTTAAGAATTGGAAATTATGTTTTTGAAGAAGGAAACCTTTCAATGGAAAAATTAGAGGAAGAATTAAAGTTTTACCCAAATATTAATCAATCAAAAGATTCTTTTAATTATGGGAATGTAATTGAAATAAATAATCAATCTAATTTTGAATCAAAAAAAGAAACTAACGAGACTTTTTTAAAAGAAGAAAAATTTAAAAAAGCTATTGTTCCATTACCGAAAAGTGAACTTCAAATTGAAACCAATAAACAAGTTGGAAAAGATGAAAATGCTCTTTCAATTTATGGAAAAGATTTAACAGAATCAGCTGAAAAAGGCTTACTGGATCCCGTTTTAGGAAGAGAAAATGAGATCAATAATTTAATGAGGGTACTCTGCAGAAGAAACAAAAATAACCCTATACTTATTGGCAATCCTGGAGTTGGTAAAACCTCAATTGCAAAATTACTTGCTCAATTAATTGTAGACAAAAAAGTTCCTGATACTTTAAAGGACTTAAAAATTATTTCACTTGACTTAGGTGCATTAGTTTCTGGGACCAAATTTAGAGGTCAACTAGAGGAAAGACTAAGCTTAATAATGCAGGAACTTAATAATCCAAACCAAGGAATGATTCTATTTATTGATGAAATTGACTCAATATTAAGTTCTGACAGATCTTCTACCGATATCAGTAATATTTTAAAACCTTTACTAGCTGAAGGAGAACTTAGATGTATCGGTACAACAACGCCTGAGAAATTTCGTGAAACTATTGAAAAAGATCAAGCATTAAATAATTGCTTTCAAAAGATAGCTGTTAATGAACCTTCAGTAGAATTAAGCGCAAAAATATTACAAGGGATCAAAAAGAAATATGAATCACATCATGGCATAAAAATTTCTGAAGAGGCTGTAAACTATTCTGCAAAATTGGCCGATAGATACATCAGCGATAAATGTCTCCCTGATAGTGCAATAGATTTAATTGATGAAGCAGCTGCACAGTTGAAAATCGAGTCTAATAAAGTGCCTCAAATCATTCTCCAACAAGAAAACAAACTTAATACTATTGATGAAAAATTGAATAATTTGCAAGGAGAAAATATCGAAGCTCAAGAAAAACTATTGAATAATAGACAACAATCAGAGGCAAAATTGAACGTTCTTTTGGAAAATTGGAACAATTTACGTGAAGAAATGGAGGAATTGTCTATTTTAATGAAAGAAGAAGATAAACTAACCAAACAAATTAAAGATAAATCAAATCGCGAAATTGAAAATGATCTAGATTATTTAGCAAGGCTTGAAGAAGAGTTAAGTGAAATAGAGAATCACATAAAAAAACTTGAAGATAACTTTAATCAAATAAAGAAAAATAGAAATTTCCCTTTTAAATATCAAGTTGAACCTGATGATATTGCAGATGTTATATCAAAAATCACAGGTATTCCAATTTCTAAAGTAGTTTCAAATGAACGTAAGAAATTAGTAAATCTAGAAACAGAACTAAGTGAAAAAGTTATTGGACAAGAAAAAGCCATAGAAGCCGTTTCTGCTGCAATTAGAAGAGCTCGAGTTGGTATGAAAAGTCCTAAAAGACCTATTGGATCTTTTTTATTTATGGGTCCTACTGGTGTTGGTAAAACAGAATTAGCAAAATCTCTTGCAACAGTTTTATTTGATGAAGAAGACGCACTTTTAAGATTAGATATGAGTGAATATATGGAGAAAAATGCCGTAGCAAGACTTTTAGGAGCTCCCCCAGGTTATATTGGTTATGAAGAGGGAGGTCAATTAACTGAAGCAGTAAGACGTAAACCGTATTCAGTAATACTTCTTGATGAGATAGAAAAAGCACATGCAGAAGTATTTAATATCCTTTTGCAAGTCTTAGATGAAGGAAGATTAACCGACTCCCAAGGAAGGACCGTAGATTTCAAAAATACGGTAATCATTATGACAAGTAACCTAGCTGGAAAATCTATACTGGAGTATTCACAAAAGATATCTAAAAGTGAGGGAAATTTAGAAAAAGATCAACAAACTCTAGATGATTCAATTAGTAATGCATTGTCTTCAATTTTTAGACCTGAATTTTTAAATAGAATTGACGAAGTGGTAAAGTTTGATCCATTATCTATTGATGAACTTCAAAAAATAATCATTCTACAAACAGAAGATTTAAAGAACCTGTTACTTGAGCAGAAAATAAATATCGCTATAGACAAAAAAGTTATCAACAAAATTGCAAACGATTCTTACGAACCTGAATATGGTGCTAGGCCACTTAGCAGGGAACTTAGAAGACAAATAGAAAATCCCTTGGCTGCAAAACTTTTAGAGGATAACTTCAAAAATAAAAAAAATATAACAATTAAACTTAACCCTACTAAAAAAGATGAGATCGTTTTTAAACCTAGCTGAGGAGTAAATCGATAAGCTAAAATAAAAACTAAAGCATAAAGCTTAATTTCAAAAAAAATTTGTGACAAGTCCTACTACTAATAAAGAACCTCTTAAAAAGGATTCTCCTGAAGTTGAAGAGCCTAAAAAAAAGGATAATTTTTTTAGTTCTACCTACGATGAGCTCAAACTTGTCGTGTGGCCTAACAAACAACAACTTTTTAGCGAATCAGTAGCAGTTATAATTATGGTAACTTTTTCTGCTGCAGCCATTGCTTCTGTTAGCAGATTCTATGGATGGGCAGCCTCGCAAATTTTTGGTTGAATTATCTCCCGAATATCCATTAATAAAGATCTTAATTAAGCTTCCAGAAAAATGAGTAATGAATTAACTACAAACCTTGCTTCTTCAAAAGCAAATACAAGCATCGCAAGATGGTATGCAGTTCAAGTAGCATCAAGCTGTGAAAAAAAAGTAAAAGCGACTCTTGAGCAGAGATCGGTAACTTTAGGCGTTAATAATAGAATCATTGAAATTGAAATTCCCCAAACTCCAGGAATTAAATTAAAAAAAGATGGAAGCAGACAAACTACTGAAGAAAAAGTTTTCCCAGGTTATGTCCTCGTAAGAATGATTTTGGATGAAGATACAATGATGGCTGTTAAAAGTACTCCAAATGTAATAAATTTTGTAGGTGCTGAAGACGGTAGAGGCAGCGGAAGATCGCGAGGTCATATTAAACCTCGACCATTATCAAGACAGGAAGTTAATAGAATCTTTAAGCGGGCTTCAGAGAAAAAAGCTGTAATCAAGTTAGATATTGAAGAAAAAGATAGAATCATTGTAACTAGCGGTCCATTCAAGGATTTCCAGGGAGAAGTGATAGAAGTTTCCGGAGAAAGAAATAAATTAAAAGCATTACTTTCAATATTTGGGCGCGAGACTCCTGTAGAATTAGAATTCTCCCAAATCAATAAACAAAATTAATTTCTAATTGTTCTTGTTTATCGAGTAAAATTATGATTTTCTACCCCAGCTTAAATTCTCTAATCTAATGGCAAAAAAAATTGTTGCAGTTATCAAGCTTGCTCTACAAGCAGGCAAAGCAAATCCTGCTCCTCCTGTAGGGCCAGCATTAGGACAACATGGTGTCAATATCATGGCATTTTGCAAAGAATACAACGCAAGGACACAAGATAAAGCAGGTTTTGTAATTCCAGTCGAGATTTCTGTTTTTGAAGATAGAAGCTTTACTTTTATCACAAAAACACCTCCTGCTTCCGTCTTAATAACAAAAGCAGCTGGTATAGAGAAAGGTTCAGGTGAATCCGCAAAAGGGTCTGTTGGGAATATAAGTAAAGCTCAATTAGAAGAAATAGCCAAAACTAAGCTTCCTGATCTAAACTGTTCTAGTGTTGAATCAGCGATGAAAGTAATTGAGGGTACTGCTCGTAATATGGGTGTCTCTATCAATGATTGAGTTCAATACACAATTTCTCACTACTTAGGGGAGGTTAGTTAATAACCGTTTGCACCCAATATTATTATGAAAAAACTATCTAAAAGAATGGCGGCTCTATCAACAAAGATAGAAGATCGCATATACGCACCACTTGAAGCTCTTAGTATTATCAAGGAAAATGCTAATGCAAAATTTGATGAAACTATTGAAGCACATATACGTCTAGGTATTGATCCAAAATATACCGATCAACAATTAAGGACCACTGTTGCATTACCACATGGTACTGGCCAAAGCATCAAAATTGCAGTAATTACAAGCGGTGAGAATGTATCGAAAGCTAAGGCTGCTGGTGCAGATTTATTTGGCGAAGAAGATCTTGTAGAAAGCATCAATAAAGGAAATATGGAGTTTGATCTACTTATTGCAACTCCAGATATGATGCCAAAGGTTGCAAAATTAGGAAGAGTTTTAGGACCTAGAGGTTTAATGCCTAATCCTAAAGCTGGGACAGTAACTAATGACATTGCTAATGCAATAAAAGAATTCAAAGCTGGTAAGCTCGAATTTAGAGCCGATAAGGCTGGAATCGTTCATGTCCGCTTTGGAAAAGCAAGTTTCACAAAAGAGGCTCTGTTTGACAACTTAAAAACCTTACAAGAATCAATTGATAAAAATAAACCAAGTGGAGCTAAAGGAAAGTATTGGAAAACTTTTTATGTAACTTCAACAATGGGGCCTTCAGTTCAACTAGACATAAATGCTATACAAGATTACCAACCTGAAGGTTAACGCTTTGTAGTATAATTTAAATGCAATAATACGGCCAAAGAAAGTAGGTTGATTTAGTTATTCTAAATTTTAAATTCCTACCGAGGACTCGTCTTAAATTATTTCTTTTTGGATCTAATAAAAGCGGCCTCTTTAAAAGAACTTTGTCGCATTTCCTGCTCTCCCTAAATTACGATCCAAAAAAAATCAATGGGCCGAACACTAGAGAATAAGCAAAAAATCGTTACTGAGATTAAATCTCTTTTAGACGACTCGGAAATGGCTGTAGTTCTTGACTATAAAGGTTTAACTATCAAAGAGATGTCAGATTTGCGATCTAGATTGCAAACAACTAACGGCATCTGCAAAGTTACTAAAAATTCATTAATGCGCAAAGCTATTGATGGAGATAGTAATTGGAACGATCTTGAATCTTTACTGACCGGAACAAATGCTTTTGTGTTAATTAAAGAAGATGTTGGTGGTGCTGTAAAAGCCATCCAATCTTTTCAAAAAGACACCAAAAAATCCGAGACCAAAGGAGCTTTATTTGAAGGCAGACTTCTTAGCGATTCTGAAATAAAAGAAATTGCAAGTCTTCCATCTAAAGAAGTATTGATGGCAAAAATTGCTGGCGCTCTAAATGGCGTAGCAACAAAAATTGCGATCTCTATCAATGAAGTGCCTTCTGGACTTGCTAGATCACTTAAACAATATTCTGAAAAATCAGAATCTTAAATCAAAACCCTAATTAACTTTTAAGAAAATGTCCGCAAAAACTGAAGAAATTCTTGAATCATTAAAATCATTGTCACTTTTAGAAGCGTCTGAGCTTGTAAAGCAAATTGAAGATGCTTTTGGTGTGTCTGCTGCAGCTTCTGCAGGCGTAGTAATGGCAGCACCAGGTGCAGCTGGCGGTGACGCAGATGGTGGCGCTGCTGAAGAAAAAACTGAATTTGATGTAGTTCTCGAAAGCTTTGATGCAGCTGCAAAAATCAAAGTACTTAAGGTTGTAAGAAATGCAACTGGTCTAGGTCTTGGCGATGCAAAAGCACTTGTTGAATCTGCACCAAAAACAGTAAAAGAAGGAATTGCCAAAGCAGATGCTGAATCTTTAAAGAAAGAGATTGAAGAAGCTGGCGGTAAAGTTACACTTAAGTAAGAGTACATTTTTTCAAGCCGATAAACTTAATATCGGCTTCAAAAATTATGAATAGTGATAGTATTGCGATTGAAGCCGCAACGGATGGAGCCTGCAGTGGTAATCCAGGCCCAGGTGGTTGGGGCGGTTTAATAATTTTTGACGATAACAGCGAATTAGAAATAGGTGGTTCCGAGCAAAATACTACTAATAATAGAATGGAACTCACTGCGGCTATAAAAACTCTTGAGAAATTAAAAACCTACAAATTAAAAGAGAGCTTTAAACTAAGAACTGATAGTAAATATGTCATAGAGGGTTATACAAAATGGATTATTAATTGGAAGAAAAATGGATGGAAAACAAGTTCAGGAAAACCAGTTCAAAATCTTGATCTATGGCAAAAAATTGATCAATTAAGAATAAATGGCCTAATAATGGAATATGTTAAAGGTCATAGCGGGGATAAACACAATGATAGGGTTGATAAAATTGCAACTAATTACAGCAAAGGCATATCTATAGAAAGTAACTTAAAAGAAGTAGAATCCTCAGTTGATTTTTTTGAAAAAAATGCCCCTACAGAAATTCAGGAATTATTTTCCCGTAATGAATTAATTCAAAAATTTGCAGAAAAAAAGTACCTGTTAACTTCACCTGAACTAGACAACTTATTAGGTGATGAAAACCACTTAAAAATAAAACAATATTCACTTTTTGAATGGCGTAATTGGAGATTGATTCCTAAAGATAAAAAATATTGGATAATAGAGAAAAAAGAAGCCTAATTTTTTATGAATGAACAGAAGGGGAGATTTAAAAATCTTTATAAAAACTTGATTACCCCTGTATTAAAAAAAGACTCTGGAATTGATGCAGAGTACTTAACAAATTTATCTCTTAGTCTCCTATCATTCAGTTCAAGAAAATATAATTGGCCTGTAGTATCTTCTATCTTAAAAAATCTAAATGAAGAATTTTCTGTAGTTGATAAAAGGTTAACTCAGAACATATGTGGAATAAATTTTTGTAATCCAATTGGTTTAGCTGCGGGTTTTGACAAAAATGGAAATGCCGCAAATATATGGAAAGATTTTGGTTTTGGATTTGCTGAGCTTGGTACAGTAACTAAATTTGCTCAGAATGGGAATCCCAAACCAAGGTTATTTAGATTGGCAAAAGAAGAAGCAGCATTAAATAGAATGGGTTTCAATAATAATGGTGCTGAAAAACTAGTTAAAAACTTTGTCGAACAAGGTATTGAGTTAAAAAAAAACAGGGATAATATTTGTTTAGGGATAAATTTCGGGAAGTCAAAAATTACAGGTTTATCTCAAGCAAAAGATGATTATTTAACTTCTCTAAAATTATTAATTCCATATTGTGATTACGCAGCAATAAACGTTAGTTCTCCAAATACTGAAGGACTAAGAAAATTACAAGATCCAATTCTTCTAAAAGAACTTCTTAGAGAAATTAAAAACTTACCTAATTGTCCACCATTATTTGTAAAAATTGCGCCAGATTTAGGTCTTAAAGATATTGAAGATATTTGCCAATTAATAATCGAGGAAAACATCGATGGAATAATTGCTACAAACACCAGCATTGATAGATTAGGTCTTGAAAATAGAAAGATCAGGCAAACTGGATTATTACTCTCTCAAGAGAATGGAGGATTAAGTGGAAGACCTCTCCAAAAAAAAGCAAATCAAATAATAAAACATATACATAATATTGATAAAAAGATTATTTTAATTGGCGTTGGTGGAATAGATAGTCCTGAGTCAGCTTGGGAAAGAATTTGTTCTGGAGCATCATTAATTCAACTTTATACAGGATGGATATATAAGGGTCCACAATTAGTACCAGATATACTTGAGGGAATTATAAAGCAACTCAATAACCATCAATTATCTAGTATAAAAGATGCAATTGGATCAGATTTAAAATGGGTTGAATAAAATTAGAGAATGAATAATGAACCTCATGATTACTCAACGTTAGGCATGCAAGGATCAAACTTGAATCACGGTGGAAATGTATATGCAACTGCGAAAAAATTAAATTTATTACCCTCCGAAATCATTGATGCAAGTGCATCATTAGTACCCTTTGATCCCCCTCAAATACTAATAGATTCAATAAATGTGGAAATTAAGAATCTTGGCTTTAGATATTATCCAGAAAGAAACTTGAGTGATCTAAAAGAAATAATCGGCAAATTTCATGGGATAAATCCAGAAAATATATTGCCTGGAAATGGAGCTTCTGAATTAATAACCTGGGCAGGTTATGAAGCATCCAAATTCGGAATAAGTTGTATTCCTTCTCCATCATTTGTTGATTATGAAAGATCTTTAAATTGTTGGAATAGCAATTTTATACATTGCGAACTACCAAAAAACTGGAATGATATTTTTCCTCAACCATTTCCGCTTCATCCAAAAGGTGATGTTATTTGGATAACAAATCCACATAACCCTACCGGCCAATTATGGGAAAAGAATTCATTGGAGGAAGTTGTGAAAAAATATAAATTAGTTATCTGCGATGAAGCTTTCTTATCGATAACACCTAATGGAGACAAAGAATCTTTAATACCATTAACCAAAAGATTTGATAATTTATTAGTCTTGAGAAGCTTGACCAAAATCTTCAATATTCCTGGTCTTAGATTAGGTTACGTTATTGGCTCATCGAAAAAACTTAAACAATGGGAAATAAATAGAGATCCTTGGCCTTTGAATTCATTTTCTATTAAAGCCGGAATTGATCTACTAAGTAATAAGAAATTCTATGAACAGTGGACAAAACAGATTCACAGCTGGATAAATATTGAAAAAAAGAGAGTATTTGAAAAATTATTAAAAATAGAAAACCTTAAAATTCATAACTCTTCAACCAACTTTTTTTTAATAGAAAGTGAAACATCCTTGTCTCCAAATATAAAATACTTAGAAAATAAGGGAATATTGCTTAGAGAATGCACTTCATTTAGATTTCTTGACGAAAAGTGGGCAAGAATAAGTCTGCAGAATAGAAAAAATAATAATCTTTTATGTGAAGAAATTCAGAATTCCTTTAAAAAATAATTAATATACTTTTTAATCTCATTTTTAGATTTAATTTTATTATTATTTTCCATATTCTTCTTCATGAGATCTAATATCTCATAATGATTTTTTTCCCTTTTTGACTTTATTTTAAAAATTCTTTCTAGAGTTTCTTCAAAAACTTCTTTAGACATTTTATTCTGATTGATTAAAACTGAGCCTCCACTTGCAGCAAGAATCATAGCATTTTTCTCCTGATGATTATTTTTAGAATCTGGATATGGAATTAAAATTGAAGGTTTTTCAGCCTCCATTAATTCATTGATTGTTCCTGCACCAGATCTCGATATTACAAGATCACAGTTTTGAATTAAAGCTGCTATTTCATTAGTAAATTTCTTTTGAATATAATTTTTGGAGTTTTTTACATGAAAAGGTTTTAGATTAGATTCTCCAACGATATGAACTATCCGAAATTGTTTTTTTATTAAAAATTCTAGAGATTCATAAAGAATTTGATTTATAGCTTTTGCTCCTTGACTACCTCCCATAACAATCAAAAGAGGTCCATTTCCTTTTGGGACCCATTCTGGCAAAAAATTAAATTTATAGAATTGCTCTCTCAAAGGTGTTCCAGTGAAAATAGTTTTACAATTTTTTAAATAAGAATTTGTTTCTTTAAATCCTAAAAGAACATAGTTACATAAAAAACCAAAATATTTCGTGACCATTCCTGGGATTACATTTGATTCATGAATAATGATAGGTATCCTTAGAAGTTTTGAAGCAACAATAGTAGGTGCTGATATATAACCGCCAGTCGCAAAAACTAAGTTAATTTTTTTTTCTTTTAAGATACTAATTATTTGAAAAGTTGACATTAAAATTTTTATATATTGATAAAACAAGAAAATATTTTTTCTTGGTGTCTTTATATTCAAAGTCCTCAAATTATATTTTTCGGGAATAAAATTTGCATCAAGTCTTTGACTAACACCCAACCAATGAATATTCCATTCATCTTCCACATCTTTAGAAACTGCTAAGGCTGGGAAAATATGCCCCCCTGTCCCACTCGCTGCAACTAATAAATTATTTTTTTTAGACATAAAAACCTAAAATAGTAGAATAAACCAATGATTAATATGTTTAATATAAACTTATTCAAAAATATAGGATTTCTTCTCTACTTATTTGTTTATCTTATTTTTCCCTATTCAGCAATAACGCAAACTTTGAAAGTTGATTTTATAAGAAATCTAGAAAACTCCTTAAATGTAAAAGATTTAGAATTCATTCGAAAAAATTTTAGAAATGAAGAAAGCCAAAATATACCAAAACAATTTTCAAAGATTATTAATGATTTCCCAAACAGCAAATGGAAGATCAAAAGATTAAAATCTAATATTCCAGATGAAGATATTTTGCGAATAAAAGTTTTTGGGGAAAAAATAGTTAATGGAGAGATATATATACTCGAATCCAAATTTGATTATTTATTTTCAATCGTAAACGGGAAAATAGATGAAGGGATTATCAAAAATTTATTTACTACAATAAGAAACGATAATAAAAAAATAGATATTAGTTTTAAAATTCCTGATAAAGTTCTTACTGGTTCAAAATACGATATCGATATAATTCTAAATAAGCCTCTTGAAGAAGTGATTATTGCTGGAGCTATAAAACCTCATCAAGTTAATTCATTTTTTGAACAAGAAATATTATTGGAGCCATTGGCGTCTGGAGGGATTTTTAAAATAACAAGAGCCCCTTCAAAACCAGGGATACAAATTTGGTCAGGAATCATAGCTCATCCTGAAGGAATTATTACTTTCACAAAGAGCATTGATATTGTTGAAAAGATATAGCCTAAGCGTCGTTTAACGCAGCCACACCTGGTAAAGTTTTACCTTCTAAAAGTTCCAAACTAGCCCCACCTCCAGTAGATATATGAGACATTTTCTCAGCTAAGCCTGCTTTTTCAACTGCTGCAACTGAATCTCCACCACCAATTATTGTACAAACTTCAGAAAAAGCACTTAAGTCAGCAAGAGTCGTAGCTATTGCATTTGTACCGTCTGCAAATTTATCAAATTCAAAAACTCCCATTGGACCATTCCAAATAATTGTCTTACATTCTGCAAGAGCATTCTGAAAAACTTTAATAGAATCTGGACCAATATCTAGACCCATCCAATTCCCACTAATTGCATCAATTTGAGATGTTTTACTATTTGCGTCTGGAGAAAATTCATCAGCCAAAACAACATCAGTGGGTAATAGAAATTCTACTCCTTTTGCTTTTGCTTTTGCTTCTAAATCTTTAGCAAGCTCGAGTTTATCTTCTTCTACAAGGCTCTTTCCAACATCTAAACCTCTAGCTTTATAAAAAGTGAAAATCATACCTCCACCAATCATGATCTTGTCACACTTATCTAGTAAAGAATCAAGTACTCCTATTTTGCTACTAACCTTTGATCCTCCAACTATTGCTGCCAATGGACGATTTGGAGAATCTACAGCTCCTTGTAGGTATTTCAATTCTTTTTCTAAAAGGAATCCAGCTACTGAGGGACTTAGATAATTTGTAACACCCTGAGTAGAAGCATGCGCTCTATGAGCAGCACCGAAAGCATCATTTACATACATATCTGCATGTGATGCTAATTTTTTAGCAAACTCCAGATCGTTCTTTTCCTCTTCACTAAAAAAACGAACATTTTCAAGTAAAAGAATATCTCCATTAGATAAGCTATTTGATTGTGAAACTGCTTCATCACCAATACAACTGTTAGTAAGAGCAACATTTTGCCCCAACAATTCACTTAATCTTGCTGCTACTGGAGTTAATCTCATTTTTTCATTTACCTGACCCTTTGGTCTACCAAAATGAGCAGCTAAAATAACTTTTGCGGAATGATTAATAAGATATTCAATAGTTGGGATCGCTGCACGAATACGCGTATCGTCGGTTATTTGATCATCTTCATTTAATGGAACATTAAAATCTACTCTTACAAGAACTTTTTTTCCTTCTAAATGTGTCTTATCAAGACTGGAAAGAGATAATTTTGACATTAAACAAGCTATATTTATAATCTCAAGAGCCTAACGTTAATTTGGGCATATTGGGTTAAAAAGTAATTACTGTTACCTATGCCTTAATAAATTTTAAAAATTAACGATTATAAAAATTTTTTAGTCATTAAATTTATACTAAACTTTAGAAGTAAATACTTTTGAAACTTATAAAAACTAAAAGGAATACAAAATTTTATTTGATTTATTGAAGTGGACATACCCAAAATCCAATGGTACCCAGGCCATATCGCAAAAGCAGAAAAGAAATTATCTGAAGTTATCAATAAAGTAGATTTAGTCATAGAAGTTAGAGATGCACGAATTCCATTATCAACAGGACATCCACACTTAAATAAATGGATAAATAATAAAAAACATATTCTTGTGATTAACAGATCAGACATGATCTCCCCTCATACAATCAATAGTTGGAACAAATGGTTTAATGCTAAAGATCAATATCCTCTTTGGTGTGATGCTAAAAGAGGAATAGGGATTAAAGAAATTTGTAAGTCAGCTAAAGATTCTAGGTCGTCAATCGACGATAGAAGACTCTCTAGAGGAATGCGAATTAGGCCAATTAGAGCCCTTACACTTGGTTTTCCAAACGTAGGAAAGTCAGCATTAATTAATAGAATTGCAAAAAAAAGAGTCGTTGATAGCGCTAGGAAAGCAGGCGTGACTCGTAATTTAAGATGGATAAAATTAGAAAGTGGCATAGATCTGCTAGATGCTCCTGGTGTTATACCTCCAAATTTAGAAGATCAAAAATCAGCACTTAATCTTGCACTGTGTGACGATATTGGTGAAGCTGCTTATGAAATAGAGAGTGTCGCAATTGGGTTTATCAAAATTATATCCACTCTCAACAAAGATGAGAATGCGAATATCTCAGTTAAAAAAATATCTAATAGATATGGAGTTGATATTACCAAAGGCTTTAAGAGTCCTTCTGCTTGGATCAACGAAGCAGCTTCAAAACATACTTCAGGTGATAAAAGGAGAATGTCTCATAAGTTATTGGAAGATTATAGAAATCAAATGCTGGGTAAAATTGCTCTAGAAGTCCCACTATGGAATTAAATAATCAAAATTCTTTCGGCAAAGGAGAAGGTGAGCTTATAGAAATTATTTATGAGCTACCTCTGCCTATGAGGTTAGACAGATGGTTGGTAAGTAAAAGGCCAGAACAAAGTAGAGCAAGAATTCAAAATTTTATAAATTCAGGTTTAGTACTTGTAAACTATAAGACCGCAAAAGCAAAGACCCCATTAAAAAATGGCGACAATGTTCAAATATGGATGCCTCCTCCAGAACCTCTTATTTATTTGAAACCTGAAAAAATGGATTTAAATATCCTTTTTGAAGACGAGCACATCATAGTCATCAATAAACAATCAGGTCTAATAGTTCATCCAGCCCCTGGACACAAATCTGGAACTTTAGTGAATGGATTACTTTTTCACTGTAAAGATCTGCCTGGAATTAATGGGAAACTAAGACCTGGTATTGTTCACAGATTAGATAAAGATACCTCCGGATGTATGGTGGTTGCAAAAAGCCAAGAGGCATTAGTAAATCTCCAAAAACAAATTAAAGAAAAAATAGCATCACGCGAATATATTGCAGTGATTCATGGAGCACCTAATTCTGAAGAAGGCCAAATAGTGGGACACATTGGCAGAGATAAAGTAAATAGATTGAAATATAAAGTAGTTGAAGAAACTTCAGGAAGGTATGCCTGTACCTATTGGAAATTAGAAGAAAGATTTGGCAATTACTCATTAATGAGTTTCAAACTAGATACGGGGAGAACGCATCAAATAAGAGTTCATTGCGCTCACATTAATCATCCAATTGTTGGTGATCCATTATATGGAAGATGTAAAAAACTACCTTGTAAATTAGATGGCCAAGCTTTACACGCCATCAAGCTTGGACTTATACATCCAATAAATGGTAAAGAAATGATATTTGAATCAGAATTACCATTAGATTTTCAAAAATTACTAAGTATTCTTAAAGTTAAATGAGATTTAAAGAAGAATTTAGAAGCGATTTTGTATACGGGTTTTGAGTTTTCGTGAATATTGTAGAACTTTCTCCTTCATCAACTATCTTTCCATGATTCATAACTAGCAACCTATTACAAAATCTTTTAGCAATGCCTAAATCATGGGTTATAAAAATAATCGTTAAATTCATTTTTTCTTGAAAGACTCTTAGTAATTCAAGAATCTCTATTTTTACTGAAGCATCCAACATATTTACGCTCTCATCACAAATTAAAATTTTTGGCTTCAACAATAGCGCCCTGGCCAATGAAATTCTTTGCAGTTGACCACCAGATAATTGGTCAGGATAAGAATTAAAAAAATCATTATTTAAGGGGAGATTTAAATTTCTTAACATTAATCTTATTTCTTTTTCAATTTTTCTTTTATCTGAAATTTTTTGAATAAAAAATATATCTTCCAAAATACTTTTAATTGTCATTTTCGGATTCAAACTTGAAAAAGGATCTTGAAAAATAATTTGCACTTTATTGTTCTTTTTAAAAGATTTATTTTTTTTCAATGCCTGATTTTTATCATAAATTTTGATTTCACCACCTCTTACTTTAAGAAGTCCAATTAAAGCCCTGCATAATGTACTTTTACCACTCCCTGAAGAACCAACTATTCCAAGAGTCTCATTCTCATATAATTTGAAACTAACTTCATTTAAAGCCTTATTCCATTTATTAATAAAAATTGAAGAATTTAATTTATACCAATGTCTTAGGTTATTTACCTCTAGAACGACCTCATCACGAGCATTATTTTTAGTATTTGGTTCTAATACTATTTTTGAAGCATTTACTAACTTTTTCCCAATATCTGATTTTGGTGATTGAAAAATATCTAATATATTCCCTTTTTCAACAATCGATCCCCTTTCAATTATTGCAACTTTTTTACACCACTTCGCTGCAAGATTAATATCGTGACTAATTAAAATTAAAGTTGTATCAAATTCATTACATAGATGAATTATTTCTTGCATAATTTCAAAACTTGTTTTGGTATCTAAGCTTGTTGTAGGTTCATCAGCTATTAATAATTTAGGTTTCAAAGCAAGTGCCATTGCTATAGAAACTCTCTGTCTCATTCCACCGCTAAATTGATGTGGGAAAGAATCAAGTCTACTTTCTTCAATTCCGACTTTTTGAAAAACTCCTCTTACTAATTTTTTAATAGCTAAAGATGATTTAGTTTGATCATGTGTTTTAAATAATTCATATAAATGATCCCCAACTCTCATTAGCGGATTAAGTTTTTTTATAGAGTCTTGATAAATAAATCCAAAATTCTTTCTTCTAAATAATTGTGCATCTTTGTTGTTTATTTTCCTAGGATCTACACTAGAAATCGATAGATACCCTTCAGAAGTGGCCTTTTCAGGCAATATATTTACTAATGTTTTTGCAAAAGTGGTCTTTCCACATCCAGAAGGTCCTATTATGGCCAAATGTTCTCCACTATCTATTTCCAAATTAAAATTTTTGATAATAGGTTGCTGTTTTAGACCATATTTAACAGTAAGATTTTTAACTAAAATAATTTTTTCTTTATTTTTTTCCATGATTTATAGCAAATTTTTCTAGACCTAAATAAAATACATCTAAAGCAATATAAAATGTCCGAGGCAGCTGCAAATTCAAAAGAAAAAAACGAAATTGAAGTTTCCAAAACTATTTTGCCTGAAAATAAAAAATATGAAAGTGAATCTTTGAATTATCAAATAAACATTCCCGATTGGCTTCTTAAAGATATACATAATTTTGAAAAATCAAATAAAGAAAATGATGAGAATCAAAACCTCATAGTAAAGGCTTTTAAACTTGCTTATAAAGCTCATGATGGACAATTCCGCGCGAGCGGCGAGCCATACATAATCCACCCGGTTGCTGTTGCAAATCTCCTTAAAGAAATAGGTGCTAGTTCATCTGTTATTGCTGCAGGCCTTTTACATGATGTAGTTGAAGATACTGGCATTGATTTATCCGAAATAGAAACAAATTTTGGATTAGAAGTAAAAATACTTGTTGAGGGTGTAACAAAATTAGGCGGCATTCACTTTAACAACAGGACTGAAGCACAAGCTGAAAATCTTAGGAAAATGTTTTTGGCTATGGCCAGCGATATCAGAGTTGTTTTAGTAAAACTTGCAGATCGACTTCATAACATGAGAACAATTGAATGGCTAAATGATGAGAAAAAACTAAGAATAGCAAGAGAAACAAGAGAGATTTATGCACCATTAGCAAATCGACTAGGAATAAACAGATTTAAATGGGAATTAGAAGATTTAGCTTTTAAATTCCTAGAGCCAAAAGAATATCTAGATCTTAAAGATCAAATCGCCGTTAAAAGAAGTGATAGAGAAAAAAGATTAAAAGTAACTTTGAATCTTATGAAGGAAAACTTGATTTCAGCAGGTTTGAAAAATTTTGAAATAACAGGAAGACCAAAACATCTTTATGGCATCTGGAGCAAAATGGAAAGACAACAAAAGCATTTTCACGAGATTTATGATGTTGCTGCCCTAAGAATTATCGTGGACAATTCAGATAGTTGTTATAGAGCTTTAGCAGTTGTTCATGATACTTTCAAACCAATTCCAGGTAGATTTAAAGACTATATAGGATTACCAAAACCAAATGGATATCAGTCCTTACACACTTCTGTGATTGGAAGACATCGACCTATTGAAGTTCAAATTAGAACTACTTCGATGCATCAAATTGCTGAATATGGTATTGCCGCTCATTGGCAATACAAAGAGGGTGGTTCTCCTGCTAAAAGTAATGCCGAGAGATTTAATTGGCTAAGACAATTAGTTGAATGGCAACAGGATGGTAATGAAAGGGATCATAATGATTATTTAGCTTCAATTAAAGAAGATTTATTTGATGAAGAAGTATTTGTGATCACTCCAAAAGGAGATGTTGTTGGTTTAAGGAAAGGATCTACCGCGATAGATTTCGCCTACAGAATCCATTCTGAAGTTGGAAATCGATGCAATGGAATAAGAATTAATGAAAAGCTTTCTCCATTATCTACAGCACTTCAAAATGGTGACTTCATTGAAATTTTGACAAGTAATAATGCTACTCCGAGCTTGGATTGGCTGAACTTTGTAGTTACGCCAACTGCTAAAAATAGAATTCGCCAATGGTATAAGAAAAGCCATCGTGATGAAACGATTAAAAGAGGTAGAGATTTACTTGAAAAAGAAGTAGGTAGAAACGGTTTTGAATCATTACTTTCTAGTGAAGCCATGAAAAAAGTTGCAAATCGATGCAATTTAAAAACTACTGAAGACCTTCTTGCATCTCTTGGTTTTGGTGGTTTAACTTTGCATCAAGTATTAAACAGACTAAGAGAAGAAATAAAATTACAGACAGAAGATGTAAAAAATGATTCTGACTCTGAAATAGCAAAATCTCTTAAAAGTCATAATCATTTATCCAGAAATCAATCTAATACAGCAGCTAAATCACCAATTTCCGGGATAGAAGGTCTTGATTACAGAATAGGTAAATGCTGTTCCCCACTCCCAGGCGAGGATATTATCGGAACTGTGTCGCTCGGCAACCATGGGATAACTATACATAGGGAAGATTGTGAAAATGTAATACCAATTCCAATAGAGAGAAGATTACCTGTCAGTTGGAATCAAGATAATAAAACTAGCGATAATAAGTTTCCAATTCAGCTACGAATAGAGGTAATTGATCGAGTTGGAGTTCTTAAAGATATTCTTATGCGGCTATCTGATAAAGGTATAAACGTTAGCGATGCCAATGTTAAAACTGCTTATGGTAAGCCAGCTATTATAAATCTTTGTGTAGGTCTTGAAAGTTATAATCAACTTCACAAAACAATTGAACAAATTAAATCAATGGCAGATGTTTTAGATATTGCCAGAGTTGGACAAAGTTAATTTAAAAATTAGATCAATCTATCTTTTACTTTTTATCTTGTAGATTAAGAAAACAATACTGCCGCAAATCAAAGCTAATAAAATACCTACAATTGATGAACCTAAGAGTAATTTTAGGGAAAAAATTCTACCTTGTTTCCATAAGTCATCAATAACTAAACTTTTTTCAAGAATTTTATTAGAAGGATTATTTAAAAAAATCGAACCAACTTTATAGTTAAAATAATAAAGTGGAATATAAGTAAAAGGGTTGCTGATCCAGGTACCAATTGCAGCTAGAACAATATTTCCCTTAGCTATTTTCGCAAAAAATACCCCCATTAAAGTCTGAAACCCAAAAAAAGGAAAGCAACCACTAAATACCCCTATAGCTAAACCTTTAGCATTAAAGAAAGGACTTCCATTCTGATTCCTAAATAATGATAGAATTTTCTTATAGGTAATATCTCTTTTAAATCTCATTCAGAAAGAAAATTTCAAAATTAAATTCTTGATAATCTTACTTAATTATCCATAACAAAGCGAGAGATGGATTCGATAGTTACTACAGAAGATACGATAGCCGCAATTGCTTCAGCTATAAGTATTGGGAAGGGAGGAGTTGCGATAATAAGAGTATCAGGGAAAGACGCAATTAATTCTTGCAAAAAGATTGTTCAAACTAAATCTAAATATGCATGGGATTCACATAGGGTTTTTCGTGGTTTTATTCAGGAAAATAAACAAAATAAATTTATAGATGAAGTTTTAATTTTAGTGATGAAATCACCAAATAGCTTCACAGGAGAGGATGTAGTTGAACTTCATTGCCATGGCGGAATTATCATAGTAAATAAAGTTTTAAAGATATTATTATCTAGTAATTCTAAAGTTAGACTTGCAAACCCAGGAGAATTTAGTCAAAGAGCTTTTCTTAATGGAAAAATAGACCTTACTCAAGCCGAGTCGATTAATCAATTAATTAATGCAAGCAATACCAGATCAGCGGAGTTAGCCTTTAGCGGGTTTCAAGGAGAAATAAAGAAAAAAATTGATGATATTAAAAATGACCTTATAAATCAACTTTGCGAAATAGAAGCGAGAGTTGATTTTGAAGAAGACTTCACAGATTTTGATTACACCAAATATCTAAAAAACATAAAAAAAGTCAAAGAAAAAATAGAATTACTATTAGAAAATGCAAAACGAAATTCATATATTCATAATGGAATATCCATTGCGCTTATAGGTAAAACAAATGTTGGTAAAAGCTCTTTATTAAATTTGCTTGCAAAAAAAGAGACAGCAATCGTAACTAATATTCCTGGAACAACTAGAGATGTTATTGAAGTTAATTTAACTATTAATGATATTCCAATGAAAATAATTGATACTGCTGGCATAAGAGAAACTCATGAACAAATTGAAAGTATTGGAATTAAAAAAAGTTTTGGGAAAATAAAAGAGTCAGATTTTATAATTTATATTTATAGTCTTGAAGAAGGATTTAATGAAGAAGACAAAAAAATAATACAAGAAATTCCCAAAGAAAAATTAATTACTATTTTGGGCAATAAAAAAGATTTAATTGATTGCAAAAATATTAATTCAAATGAGTTAAAAAACACAATTCTTATGAGTATTAAGAATAATGATGGTGAACAATTATTAATAGACACAATCATAAAAAAATGCGGATTAAAACAAGTAGAAAATATTAATATATTTTTAAACGAAAGACATCTAACAAATTTGTCTGCTTGCTTATCTAATTTAAATGATACTGATGAAATAATTGAAAATAAATTGCCATTTGATTTATTATCAATTGAACTGAGAGATGGAATTCAAAACTTATCTAAAATAACTGGTCAAGAATTAACAGAGGAACTTCTAGATAATATTTTTTCTAAGTTTTGTATTGGTAAATAAATTTGAGTTAAATTACATAGTGATCTATAGTTGATTCTCTAACTTCAGTTTAATTTTTATTAATTAATTATTTCTTAGTTTAGTGGATTTAAATACTCCAATAATAAGTAAAATCATTGATAATTGGATCGATGAAGATATAGGTAGGGGAGATCTTACAAGTCCCTCTATTACAGAAGAGAATGGTAATGCATATTGGATTGCAAAAGAGGAGGGAATATTCTGTGGGGTTGAAATTATAAAAGAAATTTTTAGAAAAATTGATTTAAAAATCACTCCAACATTTAATATTTCTGATGGAGAAAAATTTGTTAAAGATCAAAAACTCTTAGAAATATATGGACCTTCAAAAAGTTTACTCGCTAGTGAAAGGATAAGCTTAAATATAGCAATGCATTTATCTGGAATATCAACATATACAAAGAATCTTACAGATAAATTAAAAGGCACAAATATAAAATTAGCAGATACTAGGAAAACGACTCCTGGCTTAAGAATATTTGAAAAATATGCATTCAAATGCGGAGGTGGGTTGAATCATAGAATGGGATTATACGATGCTGCTATGATCAAAGAAAATCATATTGCATGGACAAATAATCTTAAGAATGCAGTACAAAAAATTCGCCTAAATTCGCCTTTTACAACTCATATCATAATTGAAGCTGAGAATATCGAACAGGCAAAAGAAGCAGTATTAGCAGGAGCGGATAGTGTCTTATTAGATGAACTTAGTCCTGAAACAATCAAAAAAAGCGTTCAAGAATTAAGAGATTTATCAATTAATAGCTTAAAAAAAGAAGTCAATAAAAATTTGATAATAGAGGTTTCTGGAATTAAACCTCAAGAAATTAGTAAATATCTAATAAAAGGTGTTGATTTGATTTCAACAAGTTCTTCAATCACCAAAAGTAATTGGATTGATTTGAGTATGCGTTATATTAATTAATCATATAGATAAATAATTAAATAATTAATGCTAATCATTTTTAAAGAATTAACAAAACAATTTGAACAATCTCTTTTAGATAGTCTTGAAAAAAATGAAAAAAAAGGAGAATTCGAAATTCTTAGAAAAAATTTAATTACACAATCATCAAAAGAGGAATTTGGAGATTATCAATGTAATGTTTGTTTAAGTTTATCTAAAATATATAAAAAGAACCCAAGAGATATTTCTAATGATTTTATTAACCTTTTAAATAAAAATAAAAGCATAGCAAAATTTTGTAAGAGTCTAGAAATAGCTGGACCTGGATTTATAAATATAAAATTAAAAGATGAAGTTCTAATAAATGAAATTAAGTCAAATATTCAAAGCAATAGCGCTGGCATACCTCTAATTAGAAAAGATTTAGATATTGGTTTGTCTAATAAAGTTATTGTAGATTTTTCAAGTCCTAATATTGCTAAAGAAATGCATGTAGGGCATTTAAGATCAACAATAATAGGTGACTCAATATCTAGAATTTTCGAGTTAAGAGGTTATGAAGTATTAAGACTCAATCATGTTGGTGATTGGGGAACACAATTTGGCATGCTTATTACTCAGCTCAAAGATTTATATTTAAATGATCTAGAAGAAATAGGAAAGATCAAGATAAGTGATTTAGTTGAATTTTATAAAGAATCGAAAAAAAGATTTGATAACGAATCTGAATTCCAAAAAAGATCTAGAGAGGAAGTAGTTAAATTACAAAGTGGAGATATTAAATCGATTAAAGCTTGGAAATTATTATGTGATCAATCAAGGAAAGAATTTGATGAAATCTATAAAAATTTAAAAATAAAAATAGAAGAAAGAGGTGAATCTTTTTATAATCCCTTCTTAAAATCAGTTATTGATGATTTGAATTTAAAAAAAATATTAGTAGAAGATCAAGGAGCAAAATGTGTATTTTTAGATGGGATGACTAATAAAGAAGGCAAACCTTTACCGCTAATTATTCAAAAAAAAGATGGAGGTTTTAATTATGCCACTACAGATCTTGCTGCTATAAGATACAGATTCAATAAACCTCCTGATGGCGATGATGCTTCAAGAATTATTTATGTGACTGATCATGGGCAAGCAAATCATTTTGCTGGAGTTTTTCAAGTCGCAAAAAAAGCAAAATGGATCCCAGAAAATTGTCAAGTTGACCATGTCCCTTTTGGTTTAGTGCAAGGAATTGATGGCAAAAAACTAAAGACAAGAGAAGGTGAAACAATACGCCTAAAAGATTTATTAAATGAAGCAGTTAGAAGAGCAAAAGAAGATTTATTGAAAAGATTAGAAGATGAAGATCGTTATGAGACTGAAGAGTTTATTGCAAATACTTCAAGAATTATTGGATTAGGAGCTGTTAAGTATGCAGATTTAAGTCAAAATAGGATTACTAATTATCAATTTAGTTTTGATAAAATGCTTTCGCTTAATGGTAATACTGCTCCTTATTTGTTATATACACTTGTAAGAATTTCAGGAATTAAGAGAAAAAATGATTTTGTTTATGACTCTAAAGATTTTCAGTACGTAAAATATGAACATAAATCTGAGTGGAAACTTATCAGAAAATTACTCAAGTTCGATGAAGTCATTATTTCTATTGAAAAAGACTTAATGCCAAATAGATTATGCAATTATCTTTTCGAGCTATGTCAGACTTTTAATAGATTCTATGATCAAGTTCCAATCCTCAAAGAAGAAAAAAATATAAAAATTTCTAGGCTTAATTTATGTGACCTAACTGCAAAAACACTAAAATTAAGCTTAGAGCTTTTAGGAATTGAAACTTTAGAAAGAATGTAATGAATGATTTTAATCCATTAAATAATCTTTTCCCAAAACCAAGAGAAGAAATAATAAATATGCAGTCTTACTCTGCACCTTTAGAAAATAGAAGAAATTTACTCCGCTTAGACTTTAATGAAAATACTTTAGGTCCAAGTCCTAAGGTTTTAGAGGCATTACAAGCGATAAAATTAGATGAGATTTCAATTTATCCAGAATATAATTTTTTAAAAAAATTTTTATGTGATAAATATCTTAATTCAAGAAAATTTGGTAATGATGAAATCGGAATTTTCAATGGAGCAGATGCAGCAATAAATGCAATTTTCAATTGCTTTGGAGAAAAAGATCAAATATTTCTAACAACAAATCCAACTTTTGGTTACTATTCTCCTTGTGCAGAAATCCGAGGAATGAAACAAATAAGTTGTTCTTACATTGGAGAAAATTTTCTATTCCCCATCGAAGAATTTAGGAAAAAAATAATAAAGCATAATCCAAAGTTAATATTTATTTGCAATCCAAATAATCCAACAGGAACTGTTCTGAGCTCTCAAGAAATAATTAATTTAGCCAATATCAATAACGATTCATTAATAGTTGTTGATGAACTATATGAAAAATTTAATGGAGATAGTCTTCTTGAATCGATAGATTTTGAAAAGAATAAAAATATACTAATAATCCAATCTCTTTCAAAAACTGCAGGTCTAGCTGGGTTAAGAATAGGTTTTACTTTTGGCAATAAAAGTTTAATTCAGCACATTAATAAAGTTACAGGACCATATGATGTAAACAGCTTTGCTATAACAGCTGCATTAGCAGCACTTAAAGACAAGTCATATATTGATAATTATGTTTTAGAAGTAAAAAAGGCGAGGGAATGGATTTTAAATAAATTTAAATCAACAAAAATCAGAACTCACTTTAGTGGAGGTAACTATTTTTTAATTTGGCCAAAAAAAGATCCTAAAATCTTAATACAACAGATGAGAGAAAAAGGTATTCTTATTAGAAGTATGGAAAACAAAAAAGATATCGGTAATTCAATAAGGGTTAGTATTGGAACTAAAGAACAAATGATTTTTTTCTGGGACAATTACAAGATATTAGATTTAAAAAATTAATTACTGAAAATATAAATTGTATTTAGATCGATTCTTTTAGGTTTTATTTGAAAATTTTTTCCAACATATTTCACTTTAAAATCTTTCATATTTTCAATAAATAAATCAGAATTTGAGAAATCACATTTTTTATTAATTTTTTTGCCGCGTTCAAAGTGAACAGGAATAACTACTTTAGGTTTTAAGACTTTAACTATTTTTGAGGCTTCTTTACCATTGTAAGATTTTATTCCTCCTCCAATTGAAATAAATAATATATCTGGACTAGACAAAATAATTTGACTGTTTATATCAATATCACCAGCAGCTCCTCCCATATGAACAATTTTAAGATCATTCTGCTCCCAACTCCAAACAGTTGCCATCCCAAATCTTCTTCCATCAACTCTGTCATGTGGTACAGAAATTCCTTTTAATAAAATATCCTCAAATTGATAGATTCCTGGCTCAACGAACATTAATTGATCATTAGGGTTATATCCTTCATCTGGAAGCCTAGAACTAGCCAAAATAAAATCTACTTTAACTTCTTTTGGCTCCTTTAAATTACTTGCACAACCTATTGCTTTAAAGGGATTTATAAGAATAGATTTATCTGCACTAGTAATTAAAAAACTACTATGTCCCAAACTTTTTATTCCTAAATTCCTTGCCAATAATGAAGTAGGTAAAAAAGAGCTAACTAATATCAAAAATAAAAAGTTTTTAATTTGAGAAATCATAATATTAATTTTTTTTTATTTTACTTTTGTTCAGCCATTTTTAGAAAATTACTAATTAATTTATGACCAAATTGCGTCAACACACTTTCAGGATGGAACTGTACCCCATGTAAATGTTTATATTCTTTATGAGAGATAGCCATAATTGTTGAGTCTTCTAAAGTCGCAGTTATATCGAAACAAGATGGTAAAGAATTTGAATCAACTATAAGACTATGGTATCTAGTAGCCACAAATGGAGTCTCGATATCTTTAAACAATCCTTTTTGATTATGAAATATTTTGGATGTCTTACCATGCATAAGTTCTTTCCCAACTATAACCTTACCTCCAAAAGCTTGGGCCAAAGCTTGATGACCTAAACAAACCCCCAAGGTGGGAATATTTTTAGATAATTTTTTTAGAATTGGCAGACAAATTCCAGATTGATCTGGATTTCCTGGACCTGGAGATAAGAGAATTCCACCAGGATTTAGTTTGATAATTTCTTCTAGAGTAATTTCATCATTTCTTTTAACTATTAATTCTTTAGTTATTTCATACTCAACTGAAAGTTCTCCTAAATATTGAACAAGGTTATAAGTAAAACTATCGTAATTATCAATAACAAGAAACATATTTGTATGGATTTAAAATAACAACTTTATTTTAGGAACAAAGATATATACAGCAATAATAACAGAATTAATGGAAGCTAATAATACTGCTGCTGCAGAAGTATCTTTTGAAATTTTAGCCAAAATACTAAATTCTTTTTTCACTACTAAATCAACAATTGATTCAATAGATGTATTCAATATTTCTAATATTAAAACAGACATTATTGTTGCAATCAAAATAACATAATTATTTAGACTAATTTTGAGTAAAAAACCAATTATTAAACTTGTAACTGCAAAAATTAGTTGAATTTTAAAATTTCTTGAAGTTTTTAATACATAACTAATACCACTGAAAGCATATTTAAAACTTATAAATACATTACTAGAAGTTTTGTATGATTCTTTTCTATTTTCTAAATAGTTTATTTTTTTTTCCATTGATTTTTAATCTAATCGAGTAATTAAATATTCTTGGAAATTTAACATATTTTCTAAATCATGCTCATTATTATGTTCCCATCCCAAAAGATGTAAAAATCCATGACTAGCCAACCAGATCATCTCTCTAAAGATTGAATTTTTATATTCATAAGCTTGCTCAAGTGCCATCTCTAATGAAATAAATATATCTCCCAGCTCTATATGATCTAAATTATTTAGAGATTCATCAGAAATAATTGGAAAAGATAGAACATCAGTTGGACCATTTTTTTGCATCCATTTCTTATTCAAAGAAGCAATTTCTTGATTAGATATTATCTGTAAGCCTAATGAAAAAGATTTTTTTTCAAAAATATAATTTGGTAATTCATAATCCTCTTTTTTTAATATTGTATTTATCCAAGATAAAAAAACTTTCTCCCAAAAAATAGATTCAAAAATAAGATGAGTTTTAGTATCTTTTAACTTATTTGAAAATTGAGAGAAATCATTACATTGAAAAACCAAATCTAAATTAATTTCAGAAATAATTTTTTCTTTCATACATTCTTAAACTGGAATATTGGGCTTACCTATTGTGGCCACAAGTATTAATATCCCAATTAAAACTAGAAAGGTTATTGAAAAATGAGAAATACTTTTTGAGCCTTTCCTTACCATATTTCTCATAGCAAGCTTTATAAAGCTTGGAGGAGAAACTTTTTTTTCTAAAATTTCGTTTTTATTTTCCATTAGTTATTCATTATATTCATTAGAAGAAATATTCATACGTAATAATTCATGAATAAATGGTTCAAGTCCACCATCTAAAACACTATCTAACTCGTTAGTCTCCTGCATAGTCCTAAGATCTTTTACCATTTGATAGGGATGGAAAACATAATTTCTTATTTGATTGCCCCATGCAGCTTCCACAATATCACCTTTAATATCAGCAACTTCGGCAGCTCGTTGTTCTTTAGCAATCACTAATAGTTTAGACTTTAGAAGTAACATAGCTTTTTCTTTATTTTGTAATTGAGATCTTTCTTGAGTACATCTTACTGAAATCCCTGAAGGCAAATGAACAATTCTCACTGCTGTTTCTACTTTATTAACATTTTGTCCTCCAGCTCCACCGGATCTACTCGTTGTAATTTCTAAATCTTTTTCAGGTATATCAAGTGAAATATTATCATCTAATTTTGGCATAACCTCTACCCCAGCAAAGCTGGTTTGTCTTTTGCCATTGGCATTAAAAGGAGAAATTCTTACTAATCTATGAGTTCCTTTTTCATGTTGCAGATAGCCATATGCATATTTTCCATCAATTTCGAACGTTACACTTTTAATACCTGCTTCTTCTCCTTGAGATAATTCATTAATGACAAGGCTCATTTGATTATTATCGGCCCATCTTGAGTACATTCTTAATAATATCTCTACCCAATCCTGCGCATCTGTTCCACCCGCACCCGCGTTAATAGAAACTACTGCTCCTTCCTTATCGTATTCACCACATAACAATCTTTCAAATT
The DNA here is from genome assembly GCA_003281605.1 of Prochlorococcus sp. AG-347-I06. Classification (GTDB taxonomy): domain Bacteria; phylum Cyanobacteriota; class Cyanobacteriia; order PCC-6307; family Cyanobiaceae; genus Prochlorococcus_A. The sequence goes on from QCBM01000003.1 coordinate 157,037, forward strand.
CCCATTTATCCAAATTCTCTCTTAATTTCTTTAATCCCAACTGCGATTCTAAAATCATTTCCTCTTCGGGTTCTAAAGAATAAAGCTCAAGAGAGGCATTAGCATCAGAAATAAAAGTTTTCCATTTATCTAACAATTCGAGTTGTGCTTTGACATCATCAAGGATTAACATTTGATGTTTAGCTTCTTCTTGATTTTCCCAAAATTCAGGCTGAGCAGAAATTTGCTCTAACTCTTTCCTTTTCGCTTTTAATCTTGGAACGTCAAAGACAATCCTGAGCATTACCCAGGCGCTCTGTTAGTTCCGAAAGATCTTTTTTGAAATCTGTAATATCTATCAAAATAGAATTTAATCGTTATTTATAATCTAACAAGCACTTTTGTTTAATAGTATAAACTAAGTATTATTTTAAAAAAATGTCCAAAGTTGAAATTTATACTTGGCAATATTGCCCATTCTGTATTCGAGCAAAATCACTACTCAAGAAAAAAAATGTAAATTTTACAGAATATAAAATAGATGGCGACGAAGATGCCAGAGCATTGATGATTGAAAGAGCTGATGGTAGAAGAACATTACCTCAAATATTTATAGATAATGAGGGTATCGGAGGCTGCGATGATCTCTACGCATTAGAAAATGAAAATAAATTAGAAGCATTATTAAACTAGATCTTATGAAATTTCTATTCGTAATAGATCCAATTAAAAATATAAATCCCTTAAAAGATTCAACTGCTGCTTTAATGCAAGCATCATCAAAAAAAAATATTGAAATCTGGAGTTGTACTCCTCAAGACCTTGAAGCTAGAGGTGATGAAGTATGGGCATCTTCCGTAAAAGTTGAAGTAATTCCGTGGATTTCTTTCAAAGAGAATGATTGCATACCTCTCGCCGAATTTAATTGCATTTGGATGAGAAAAGATCCTCCTGTAAATGAGGCTTATTTATATGCAACCCATCTTTTAGAAGTTGCCGAAAGAAAAGGGGTAAAAGTAATTAACAAACCCTCATCTTTAAGAGCGTGGAATGAAAAGCTAGGTGCTTTAAGATACAGCCACTTAATGGCACCTACCATAGTTGCGAGTAAGGTAAAAGATCTTATTAATTTTGCAAATATAAATAATGAAGTAGTCATAAAACCTCTTGGAGGAAAAGGTGGTCAAGGTGTTATAAGGATAAATAAAAATTCTCCAGGAATTAAATCAATCATTGAATTAATCACTTCTCAAGAAGAATTACCCGTTATGATGCAAAAATTTATTCCTGAAGTCATAGAGGGTGATAAAAGAATAATTATCGTAAACGGAGAAGCAATTGGATCAATAAATAGGATTCCTCAAGGAGGCGATTTTAGGAGTAATTTAGCGATGGGAGGGAAGGCTGAACCTACATTGTTAACAGAAAAAGAAAAAAGTATCTGTTCAGAATTATCTCAACACTTCAAAGATGAGGGTTTATTTTTTGTAGGTATTGATGTAATAAATGGAATGCTTAGCGAGATTAATGTAACTAGTCCAACAGGTTTAAGAGAAATAGAAAATTTATCCAATAAAAATGTTTCAGCGGAAGTTATTGAAAAATTAGTAGAAATTATCTAGGGTTTTTAGCGCAAAATATCTGTTTTACTATAGATTCAAATTTTAATTTAATCTCATCTATTTCTTTCTCTAAAACGGAGCCAGAAACTATACCTGAACCTGCAGTAAATTCAATATTTTCTTCAATACATCTTGCGCCTCTTATTGCCAAAAGAAATGAAGCATTGCCTGATGAATCTACCCAACCCATTGGAGAAGCATAATTTCCTCTAGGAAAAGACTCAAGAGTGTTTATCCAATCCAATGCTGCATTTTTTGGGTATCCACAAACTGCTGGAGATGGATGTAAGTTTTTAAGCAATTCAAAAGGACAAATATTTTCAACTTTAGAGAAAATGAGTGTTTGCAAATGAGAAATATCTCCAAATGAATTTACCTTGATATCACTTTTTTGAAAGTTTGTTATTTTTGAAACTTCTAAAGATTTAATCAAATGTTGTATTACATAATTATGTTCCTTTAAGTCTTTAGTACTTTTTAGGAGTGTCTTAAAATTTGAATTAGTAGAGATAGTTCCAGCAAGAGCCTCTAAAGTTAAATTAGGTTTAGAGAAAGAAAATAATTTTTCTGGAGATGCTCCAAACAGAATATCCTTACTATTCCTTTTCCAAACATATCTACATGTATTTGGTTGCTTCTTTTTAAATCTTTTTAAAATATCTACTAAATCTAATTTATTTTTAAGTTTTATTTTAACCCTATTCGCTAAAACTATCTTTTCGAGGATATCTTTCTCTACTAATTGAATTCCTCTATTTACTACTTTTTTCATGTTTGTTTTAGAAGTTTCTAAGGAGCGTGAGAAATCATCAATAAAGGGGGAATCAAAACTAGTTTTTAATCCAGATGATTTTATTAATTCTGAACCAGAATTAATAACTTGATTTCTAATTGTCCATATTTCTTCAATTAATGTTCTTAATGATGATTTATCTTCAACATGACCATTGATTCTTAACCAGCAATTCTTGGCACTTTTAGTAATTAATATTTTTGGCAAAATGGCTTCCAAACTAGGGATATCTGAAGGTAAATTCTTATTATTCAAATTTTCAGAGAAAGAAAATAAATAAATTATTTTTGAAAGTGCAGAATTATGCGATTCATTAGTTAAGTTAATTAAATTTTTAAAATTCTCAGAATTAAACTCTTTTGCTACCTCAAATCTTTTTGGGCCATCCAGAGTAACATATTTACACTTCTCGAAAGCTATATATGAAATGCCATCAGATTCCTCCCAAAATGAAGAAAACGGATATTGATTTATTAACAATTCATAAACTTGAAATAAATCAATACAAGGAATCTCAACACAAATACTTACTAATCCAGAATTTTCAACTTTCTTATCAAAAGAGGAAAATACATCTTTTAAAAAATCTGTTAAGTTTAAATCATTTTTCATTACTTATTGAAAATAACTAAAAATGATGCAATAAAGTAAAAAATGTAACTCAATTTATAAACTAAATTTAATAATTATCTAATTTTGCGTGTTAATTAAAAAATGGACGAAGGTAAAAAAAAATTATGGAAAAAAGCAATAAAATGGCCTCTTTATTCTGTTGCCATACTTCCAGTTTTAATAACAGGGGCTTACTTGCTCAATCAATATGAAGAGGTAAGAATTTATAATTTGATTTCATTTACTTTAGCTGCAATTTTGATATTACTCTGGGAAAATCTAACTAATGATTTATACGACGCAGAAACAGGAATCGATGAATTTAAATTCCATTCAATTATAAATCTTGTAAAAAATAAAAAAATAATTTCATTTATTGCATATACATCTTTAGCTATTGGTTTATTAATAATTTTAATTATTTCAGTATCAACAAGTATAAACATTTTTATTTTGGTGGCAGCTTGCTGCTTCTTAGGATATTTATATCAAGGTCCTCCTTTTAGATTGGGCTATCAAGGTTTAGGAGAACCATTATGCTGGATTGCATTTGGACCTTTTGCGTACTCCGCAGTCTTAATTGCGTTAAATCCGTCTAATATTTACTTCGAAGATATTCCATGGAAAGTTTCTTTATTACTTGGTTCAGGACCTTCCTTGGCAACAACTCTTGTATTATTTTGTTCTCATTTTCATCAAATTTCTGAAGATAAAAAGCATGGGAAAAATTCACCTTTAGTTCGCTTAGGGGCAAAAAAAGGTTCTCAATTTGTGCCTTGGATAATTTTTACAATATATATTTTTCAACTTTTCACAATAGTTTATGGATTTATTCCAGTGTTTTGCATCCTTTATTTGCTTAGTTTACCTCAAGCAATAAGACTTATAAATTTATTAAGATCTTCGTATGCAAAACCTTCTGCAATAAAAAATTGCAAATTCGTCGCAATAAAATTTCAAACTCTTAATGGAATTGGTTTAATCACAGGATTAATATTTAATTACTTACTAAATAAATGAACTTAATATTTCAAAAAAAATCTTATAGCTTTAAGTTATCGGCCAAAGTAGAAAATTCTAAAACCAATTACCATAAAAAATCGGGTTGGATAATTAAAATAATAAGTGATGATAAAAAAATAGGGTTTGGAGAAGTTTCACCGCTACATAAAAAAGACTTAAAAAAGTGTGCGAAACAACTAGATATGATCCCTGAGTATATAGAGGAATTTAATTTATCTGAGCATATAAATATTTTTCACCCATGCATTCAATCTGCAATAAATTCTGCATTAGCTGAGATCAATGGAAAGATAATTTTTAAAGAAAACTACTACTTTGATGAAATTGGTAAAACAGCAATATTGTTAAATCATGAAAATGTAGTTTCAGATCTAAATGATATTAAAAAAAGACATTGTGATAATGAAAAATCATTAACCTTAAAATGGAAAGTAGCACTAAAAAATAACCATGAGGAAGAAGCAAAATTAGAAGAAATTTTAAGCAAAATAGGTAATAATATTAAGTTAAGAATAGATGCCAATGGTTCTTGGGGAAGAGACATAGCTAATAGATGGGCTGATATTTTGAAAGATAATAAAAATATAGATTGGTTAGAACAACCTCTTTGTGTTGATGATATTGATGGACTGACAGAACTAAATAAAAAAATTCCAATAGCTTTAGACGAATCACTTTTAAAATTTCCAACTTTGATTGATGAGTGGAAGGGTTGGCAAATTAGGAGGCCTTCTCAAGAAAATAATCCAGTTAAGCTTTTAAGAGAATTAGAAAATAAAAAAGCTCTAATATCTATAAGTACTTCATTTGAAACTGGAATAGGAAAGAGATGGCTCCATCATTTATCTTCTTTACAATTACAAGGACCAACGCCAAAAGTGCCTGGTTTAGCAATGAATAAATTCCCTAATTCGTTTCTATTTTTAAATAAACCAAAAAAGATATGGGATCAACTATGAAAAATAAAATTCATACTATTGAAGTTGAAAATAACGAAACTCAATCTGTAGAAAAAATTATTGAAAAAATTAGAGAGAATAAAATTATTTATGTAAAAAACAAATTTTATAAAGACAAAGATGTATTAGATTCAATTACTGAAAATGGGCCAGCAATTATCTTAAACAGTAGTGGGAGTTCTGGAAAACCGAGACAATGTTTTCACCATTTAAATAATCTTAAATTATCTGCAACTACATCAGGTCAATGGCTAATAGAGCAAGGATTTGAATTACAAAACTGCTTAATTTTAAATACTTTACCCCTGAACCATATAAGTGGATTAATGCCAATTTTTAGAAGTCAAACTTGGGGATGTGATTGTATTAATATTTCTCCGAATTTGATAAAAAAAACTCGAGAACTTTTACTTTTCACAATTAAATTTAAAAAAAACAAAAAACACTTGATTACGTCATTAGTACCTACCCAATTACAAAGACTTTTAGCTCAAAAAGATGGAATTTGTTGGCTAAAAATTTTTGATCTAATTTGGGTAGGTGGAGCTTCAATTTCAGACGAAACTGCAGAACAATGTATAAAAGAAAAAATAAAATTAGCACCTTGTTACGGCTCAACTGAAACAGCAGCAATGGTTACGAGTTTAAAACCAAAAGAATTCTTAATGGGTTTTAAAAATGTTGGAGAAATACTACCTGATACAAAAATAAGAATTAACGCACAAGGATTAATCGAAATAAAATCAGCCAGAATTGGAATCGAAATAATAGATTCTTTAAAAACTGAAAATTTCAAAAATAAAAATGGGTGGTGGCAAACAAGTGATTTAGGTGAAATTAAGCAAATCAATAATTCTTACTATTTAAAATTTGTTGGAAGAAGTGATAATGCCTTTAATTCAGGAGGAGAAGTTGTTTTTCCTGAAGTAATTGAATCTAGATTAAATGATTTCATTATGAAAGAAAATATACCAATTAATAAATTCAATATTTCGAAAGTATCTAACAAATTATGGGGAAATAAAATTAAAGTAATAGTTGAATTTAGAGAACTTACAAATGATCAAAATATTCAAATTTCTTTAAATTTATTAAAAAATTTTTCTCAAAGTTGGCCTAAACATGAAAAGCCTGAAAAGTGGATTGTTAAAAACAAAAATAGCATTTCAGAAAAAATTAACTATAAATTTAAAAAATAATAATCAGCATTCTTTTAAATTTGTACTCACATTAGAAGCCTCTATCCATCTTTCTAGCTTATCGGGAATTTCTATTTTATTTCTTGAATCAACATCTAAAGAACAGTGTATAATTTTCCCTTCGGCTACTTTATTTCCATTTTTTATAAAAAAGCTATTTACTTGGAACAAATGAGTATTAATTTTATGAGGGGCAATTTTTACTTTTAGTAAATCTCCAATTTTTATAGGCGCATTAAAGTTTGCTTCACAATTTACTATTGGAAAAATAATTTGACTTTTACGTATAGAAAAATCTGGGAAAATATCATGACAAGGGATCCCATAGATTTCAATACTTTCTTCCCAAGCTTCATGCGACCATTTTAATAAGTTATGAAAATGAATTACACCAGCAGAATCACAATCACCAAACCTTACCTTCTTCTGCAATATTAACCAGTCAGAGGGTTTCATTTAAAGAAATTATCTATCAACAGATCCCATAATGACATCTATTGAACCAAGGATTGCCATAATATCAGCGATTTTGGCACCTTTAAGAATATGAGGCAATATTTGCAGATTGTTTAAATCAGCTGCTCTGATTTTAAATCTCCATGGGGTAACTTCATTATTTCCTTGAATAAATACACCTATTTCTCCTTTGCCGGACTCTAATCTTGTATATAATTCTCCGTTAGGAATTTTAAAAGTTGGAGCAACCTTCTTAGCTACATATTGATAGTCGATACCAAATATTTCACTTTTCTTATCTTCAGTCGCCATTCTTTGAGCTTCTAAATTTTCTGTTGGACCTCCTGGAATCATTTTGCAGGCTTGGCGAATGATGCTTAGTGATTGTCTCATCTCTTCAACTCTTACTCGATATCTCGCATAACAATCTCCTTCTTTTTCCGAAGCAATCTGCCAATCAAAATCGTCATAACATTCATAACTATCGACTTTCCTTAAATCCCAGGAAACTCCAGAAGCTCTAAGCATTGGGCCAGACAAAGACCAATTAATTGCCTGGTCTCTTTGTATTGTTCCTAGACCTTCAATTCTTTTTCTAAAAATTGGATTATTTGTAATTAATTTTTCGTATTCATCTATCTTAGGACCAAACCAATCGCAAAAGTCTATACATTTTTCTAACCATCCGTATGGGAGATCACATGCGACACCGCCTATCCTAAAGAAATTATTATTTATTAGCCTTTGTCCAGTAGCAGCTTCCCAGAGATCATAGATCATCTCTCTTTCTCTAAAAATATAGAAAAATGGAGTTTGAGCTCCTACGTCTGCTAAAAAGGGACCAAGCCATAAAAGATGATTAGCAATACGATTAAGTTCGAGCATAAGAACTCTGATGTAACTTGCTCTTTTGGGAACTGAAATATTAGCTAATCTTTCAGGAGCATTTACTACAATAGCTTCATAAAACATTCCTGCTGCATAATCCATTCTGCTTACATAAGGGACATACATTACATTTGTTCTATTTTCAGCTATCTTTTCCATTCCTCTATGTAAATATCCAATTACTGGCTCACAATCAATGACATTCTCACCATCAAGAGTTACAACTAACCTTAAAACCCCATGCATTGAGGGATGGTGAGGGCCAAAATTGACCACCATTGGTTCTGTTCTAGTCTCTAGCTGAGCCATTCGAAATTTAACTTCTAAACAAATCTTAGTCGAAAGTTATGCAAACTGACCTATCTGATTCATCTTTTTTCAATCATCAATCAGTTATGACAAATGAGATTATGGCCTCATTAGAGCATTACCCACTTATACATAACAATCAACTTAAGGGAATAGACGCAACTTTAGGCGGAGGCGGGCACTCTTATCATTTATTGAGAAAATATTCGGATTTAAATATAATTGGACTTGATCAAGATCCATTCGCAAGAAAATCAGCTTTAAAAAAACTTGATGAGTTTAAAAGTAGGATTGATATAAGTGCTTCAAATTTTGCGGATTTTGTACCAAAAGAAAAAGTTTCTTTTGTGATTGCAGATCTTGGAGTAAATAGTAACCAACTTGATGACCCTAAAAGAGGATTTAGTTTCCAAAAAGATGGTCCGCTTGATATGCGCATGAATCCTTTGCTTGATGTTAATGCAGAGAAATTAATTGAGGTTTTAAATGAAAAAGATCTAGCTAACCTAATCTATAAATATGGAGATGAGAGATTATCAAGAAAGATTGCTAGGAAAATAAAATTGGATTTGAAGGAAAATGGAAAATATTCTGGGACAAAAGAGTTAGCTTACTCTATTGCAGGCTGCTTCCCACCAAAACAAAGATTTAAAAAAATACATCCAGCAACAAGAACATTTCAAGCACTAAGAATTGCTGTTAATAAAGAAATTGAAGTATTAGAAAAATTTTTGCAAGTTGTACCTGAATGGCTTTTGCCAGGGGGTATTATTTCTGTTATCAGTTTTCATTCTCTTGAGGATAGGTTAGTTAAAAGTTATTTTAAGAATGATCAAAGACTAAAAAACCTGACAAAAAAGCCAATAACACCTTCCGAACAAGAAGTCGAACTTAATAAAAGAGCTAGAAGTGGAAAATTAAGAATTGCTCAATTAAATTAAAAGCCAATAATTTTAAATTAAAAGCCAATAATTTCTATCGTAATGATCTGATTGTATTTGTAAGAATATGAATTGCTTGTTTTATATCTTTTGAATTAGTACTTAATCCAATACTTAACCTTATTGAAGATTCTGCCTCTTTAAGAGATCTACCTAAGGCTAGTAAAACATGAGATGGTTCACCACTACTACATGCAGATCCAGTAGAACAAATTATTTTAGATTTTAAAAGTTTATGAAACTTTGCTCCGTTTAAATCCAATACAGTCAAATTTAAATTGTGAGGTAATCTTTTTTCTATGGAGCCATTAATTAATAAACCAGAATTATTTTTTAACAACCCCTCTAAAAGGTTATTTCTATAAAAAAGTAATTTCTCAGCATTATTTTTTTGATTAAGAACTGCTATCTCTATTGCTTTAGCAAAGCCAACTACTAAAGGAAGAGGTAATGTGCCAGACCTAAGGCCATATTCCTGACCTCCTCCAACAATTAAAGGCTCAAGATTAATTTCTTCATCAATCAAAAGAAGTCCTATCCCTTTAGGACCGTATATTTTGTGAGAACTCATCGTTATCATGTTTACATCTGATAAAAGATTGTCTAAAGCCATATAACCTAAACATTGTGCAAAATCAGAGTGAAATATTATTCCTCTCGATTTACATATCTTTGAAATATTTTCTATGGGCTGAATAACTCCTATTTCGTTATTTGCCAACATGACACTAACCAGAAATGTATCTTCTCTTATTTTTTTTTTGAATTGTTCTTCTGAAATTAAGCCATCTTTCCCAGGATTAATTTCTGTAACCATAAATCCCTCTTTTTTTAGTAAGTTTAAGGGCTCCAAAACAGCTTTATGCTCCGTTTTTAAGGTAATAATATGTCCAAAATTTCCTGTTTTTTTATAGAAATTTCTAGCAAAACCTAATAAGGCTAAGTTATTAGATTCAGTTGCCCCACTTGTAAAAATAACTTTTTTATTCTTAAGAAATAAACTTTGTTCTATTTTTTCTCTTGAGGCTTCCAATATAGCACTTGCGTTAATCCCCGCCAAGTTAGATTTATTTGCAGGGTTAGAAAATATCTCACTCCAAAAAGGTTTCATAGAATCAACGACATCTTTAGAGCAAGGAGTCGAAGATTGATAGTCTAGTAGTATGGGAGTTGATAGCATTATGTTTAGTATATAAAATTCTGTTTATTACTAGAAAATCAAATTAAAGAATTAAAAAAATGAATGAAATTAATCAAATAAATAATGAACCGGTAAGAAAATCAAGAATTTTATTAGTTGATGATGAGCCTGGTTTAAGAACAGCTGTTAAAACATTTTTAGAAGATGAAGGCTTTGAAATATTTATTGCAGTTGATGGAGAGGATGGTTGGGAAAAAGCTCAAACAGTCTTCCCCGATTTGATAATTAGCGATGTTATGATGCCTCGAGCCAACGGTTATGCTTTATTAGAAAAAGTTAGAGAGGATGAAAAATTAGGAGGAACTCCAGTAATTTTTCTAACTGCAAAAGGAATGACCATAGACAGAACAGAAGGTTATCTTGCAGGAGTTGATGATTATATTTCCAAACCTTTCGATCCCGATGAATTAACTGCAAGAGTCAAAAATGTAATCAACAGACAAGAACGATTATTAAAAGAAGCGGCACGATTCGCAGATATTGACGTAAGCAAAATGGCAAAACAAATTACTGAAATAAAATCTATGCTCACAGACCAAAACCCGACTAATCCAGAAAATAAAATAAATCTTCCTAGTTTCACTCCTAGAGAAGCAAGTGTGCTTCAACTAGTAGCAGAGGGACTGATGAACAAAGAAATTGCAAGACAGCTTGAAACATCTATTAGAAATGTTGAGAAATATGTAAGTAGACTTTTTATCAAAACAGGTACATCAAGCCGAACAGAATTAGTTCGTTATGCACTTGAAAATCATTTAGTAAAATAAACTATTTAATTTTTTCGAATTCAATTAGTTTTGAAAAATAAAAAGGAGCTTGATTTAATTTCTTTTTAACAACTTTAAATCCTCTTTCTTTGGCAGCATTAATAATACCCTTTTCTTTCAATGTATATGCTCTTGTAGTTTTACTTGGCCCAGGAAATAATTTTCCAATATTTTTTAGAACAGCAAGAACTGGGGTATAAGGAGCAAAGCTAACGATTAGTTTTTCTTTGCTTAAATCGCATAGATGTTGGACCATTTCTTCTGCGACCGGTTGAGGATAATGAATAAATACATCCAAACAAACTACAACATCAAATAAACCTTTTAATTTTTCCAGATCACAGACTTCATATTTTATTTTACCTTGATTCAAACCTAATTCATGAATGCGTTTTTTTGTTTCTTTAATCATTTCAGAAGAAATATCGCTCATCTGTAGTTCTTTTATACCGAGTCTTAGTAAAGGTATGGAAAGACTTCCTACACCACAGCCTGCATCACAATAACTTTTTTTTGTTAGTTCAGGATAATTTTTGATGTATGAGACTACATCATCTACAGTTTTTTGATGTCCTTTCCTAATATTTTTCTGAACTGTATTAATTTCATCAGATTTGCTATAAATTTTATTCCATCTCTCAAAGCCAGTACCATTAAAATACTCCCTGACTTCACTTTTTTCGATAATCTTATTTGACATCATAATATTCTATGAAAATTTATTCTTTTCATACTAACTAACTGGCACCAAATTAATTGCGCGCCATTATAGGAAAGAATTGATTTGTTATTTTGTCAGAATTAAATTCTAAAGAAATTTATAAGATTGCTGTCGTAATGGGTAGTGATTCAGATCTAAATACATTGAAACCAGCTATTGATATTTTAAGAGAATTTAGAATAAAAACTGAAGTTTGTATACTTTCTGCTCATCGAACACCTATTGAAATGATGGAATATGCAAAAAATGCAGAATCAGAAAACATAAAAGTAATAATTGCCGGTGCTGGGGGTGCTGCTCATCTTCCGGGAATGCTGGCATCCATAACTTGCATTCCTGTAATTGGAGTACCAGTAGAGAGTAAGACACTGAAGGGAATTGACTCTCTTTTATCAATCGTTCAAATGCCCTCTGGAATTCCAGTTGCAACAGTTGCAATTAATGGGGGACAGAACGCTGGATTATTGGCAATTGGGATGGTCAGTTTATTTGACGAATCCATAAAAAAAAATTTAAAAGAATTCCGAGAAAATCTACATACACAGGTAAGAAATAAAAATAATAAGTTATCAACTATTGGACCTGACAATTATCTTCAAAATAAATGAAGTAATATTTTTCTATTAGGCCTTGTTAAGAAAGTTTTCTTTTTTGAGGTAGTTAATAACTTTTTCAACGGAATCATTTAAATCAAACGAACCTGTATCAACAACAATTTCAGGATTATGAGGAGCTTCATATGGACTAGAAATCCCTGTAAATTCCTTAATTTCACCCAAACGAGCTTTCTTATAAAGACCTTTAGTATCCCTATTTTCACAAACTGTGATATCAGCAGAACAATAAACTTCAATAAAATCCTTAGATCCAATAATTTTTCTCACCTTATCTCTATCGCTAATAAATGGCGAAACAAATGCTGTAATAGTTATTATCCCAGCATTCATAAATAAATTCGCAACTTCACCAATTCTTCTTATATTTTCCTCTCTATCTTCATCCGAAAAACCAAGATCTTTACATAAACCGTGTCTTATATTATCTCCATCCAACACATAAGTCGAAAAACCATCTAAGTGTAAAACTTCATTTAAAGCGTTGGCCAAAGTACTTTTACCAGAACCAGATAAGCCGGTAAACCAGATAACCATACCTTTATGACCTCTCATTTTCTCTAACTTTTCTCTATCAATAGTTAAGTTGTGCCACTTTATATTGGTTGACTTTGTTTGATCTTGTTCTTTCATTTTTTGCATCATCAAAATTAAAAACTATCCTAACCCTTGCTTCATAAATTATGAAATCCCTCTTTACGAAGAAACTCAATTGATTTCGATACCATATCACCCTGCAACTGGATATTTCCATCAATCAATGTTCCTCCAGTCCCACAGAAAACTTTAATTTTTTTTAGTAATTCTTTTAATAAGATTTCATCCTCAGCGCCTAAACCTTTAATTAAAGTTACAGTCTTTCCCTTTTTACCTTTTTTTTGTTTTGAAATATTTATTTTTGATTTTTTACTAACAGTATCTACTTTAGCTGTTTCATCTACTTTTTTTTCTTGATTATCAAACTCGATCCAATTCTTTTTTCCCATTATTTTCAATATAATCTATAGTTAGTTAATACTTATTCTATAGAAAAAGTGGTAAGTACATTTTCTCGCAAAGATCAGAACTATAAAAATGAGGATTTAAATCAACCCTCCAAACAGGGAAGATTTGGGAAATATGGTGGTCAATATGTTCCTGAAACGCTAATGCCTGCTCTTTTTGAGCTTGAAACAGCTGCATCTAATGCATGGAAAGATAAACTTTTTGTAGAAGAATTAAATCATCTCCTTAAGACTTATGTAGGAAGAGAAACACCACTTTATGAAGCCAAAAGACTTACTGAACATTACAAAACTAAACAAGCAACTCCTAGAATATGGCTTAAAAGAGAAGATTTAAATCATACTGGGGCTCACAAAATTAATAATGCCCTTGGACAAGCTTTACTTGCAATAAGAATGGGCAAAAAAAGAATAATTGCAGAAACTGGAGCAGGTCAGCACGGAGTTGCTACTGCTACTGTTTGTGCACGATTTGGCTTGAAATGTATTATCTACATGGGTGCTGAAGATATAAAAAGGCAATCCCTTAACGTTTTCAGAATGAAACTTCTAGGAGCTGAAGTTAAAGTTGTAAATTCTGGAACTGCAACACTTAAGGATGCCACTAGTGAAGCCATTAGAGATTGGGTTTCTAACGTCGAAACCACACACTACATTTTAGGATCTGTTGCCGGCCCACACCCTTTCCCAAAGATTGTGCGAGATTTTCATGCAGTTATAGGTGAAGAAACTAAAAAACAATGTTTAGAGTCATTTGGATCTTTTCCCGATATTTTGCTTGCTTGTGTAGGTGGGGGATCAAATGCAATGGGGCTTTTCCATCCTTTTGTTAAAGAAACTTCTGTGCGTCTTATTGGAGTTGAAGCCGCAGGAAGCGGAGTTGATACTGACAAACATGCTGCAACTATCACTAAAGGGTCAGTTGGAATTTTGCATGGATCAATGAGTCTTCTCCTGCAAGATGATAATGGTCAAGTACAAGAAGCTCACTCAATAAGTGCAGGTTTAGATTACCCTGGAGTAGGACCTGAACATAGCTATTTAAAAGAAATAGGTAGAGCAGAATATGGATCAGTCACAGATCAAGAAGCTTTAAACGCTTTAAAACTTGTTAGTGAACTAGAAGGAATTATTCCTGCACTTGAAACTTCCCATGCCTTTGCTTGGTTAGATAAATTATGCCCTACTCTTGAAAAAGATACTCATATAGTTATCAATTGCTCTGGAAGAGGCGACAAAGATGTTAATACTGTTGCATCTTCATTAGATATTTAATCAGTACCTTGGTATTGATGGGTCAATATATCTACTCCATCCATCAATACCCTCCTCCAAATTCCATATTTCGCTCACAATATTATTATCCAAGCACCATTGAGAAAAGTTATAACTTCTTATTCCTGCATGACAGGTAACTACAATATCTCTATCTAATAAACCAGCAAATATTTCTTCAACATATTCAGATGTAACTTTACTAATTGGTATATGTAAAAATTCTTTTGAGAAACGAGCCAGTTCAAGCTCTGACTGCTCTCTTACATCAATCAAGACTGGATCTTCTTTCTCAGAATTAAACCAATCATTTAGACTAGAAGCATTTATAGATTTTGGATAACTTCCCAATTTATAGGATAAATTATGTGTTATTTACAATTTAATAAATTAAGTTGCAGTAGGAAGTTTATTGTTAAAAATAAAAATAAACATTGATAATGAAACTTAGAGTAGTAGCAATAATCCTATTATTATCTTTATTACTTTTTGTTGGTTTTAAAAAAGTTTCTACTTATAAAAATAAGGAACAAAGTACAAATATTGAGAAACTAAATATCTTAAAATATGCACCTGAAAACAATAAATTATTATTTATTTCAAATTTAGATAGTTTTAATATCGTTAATAATGAAAAGGATAAAAATCAAACAAATAAAGATAACTTTTTTTTAATAAAAGACTCTATATTAAATTACTTAGGAATAGATCTAGGCAACAATAAATTAGAAGATATCTATAATAATGAACTTATAATCTCAACTTTTGAAAATAATAAAGAGCTTGAAGATGATATTTTGATTGTTTTTAAAATTAAGCCAGAAAAAACAATAGATGATTTATTAAATTT
The DNA here is from genome assembly GCA_003281605.1 of Prochlorococcus sp. AG-347-I06. Classification (GTDB taxonomy): domain Bacteria; phylum Cyanobacteriota; class Cyanobacteriia; order PCC-6307; family Cyanobiaceae; genus Prochlorococcus_A. Next base: position 172,250 of record QCBM01000003.1, read on the forward strand.
GCCTAATAAAATAGATCAGATTGATGAGATAATTACAATTAATAGAGAAAACAAAATAAATTTTCTTAACTATATATATCGAACCGACGATAATTATATAATTGCTTCATCAGATAAAAAATTAATCAAAAATAGTATTATCTCTAGTGAAAATTTTAAGAAAAAAAAATTTCAATATGAGGGAGAGCTTGTTGGACTGAACAATGAAAAAAATATATTATTCACAAATAAATTTTTGGAAAGTAAATTTTTTAATAAAGAAATTTTTCCTGAGAATAATGGGGATAAAATTGCTACAATTTTTGACTTTAAAAATAAGCAACTAATTTTAAAAACATATTTACTAAATAATAAAAAAAATATTGATATTCTTACTTACGAAAACTTCATGAATAAAGAGAATAGTGATGAAGATAATCCTGAAAATTTAATTTTTGGTGATACGAAAAATTTTGACAAACATCTTGATCCCTTAATCAATGATTTTCAACTCAGTTTTTTTGAAGATTTTAATCAAAATAATAATCAAAACATTTTAATTCTCAATTCAAATAAAGATTGGCTTATTACGTTTGAAAAAAATAATGAAGATCAATTTGATTTAAGTGCTTTGAAAAAGCTAAAAGATTTCAACAAATATACTTTGAAACAAAATGAAGATATTTATTCGATATATTCCAAAGATATTCTTGAAGAAAAAGACGGTGTTATAAAACAATTATCTGTTGAAAATATCTATTCGATAGAATCAAAAGGTTTACAAACCATAAGTAATAATTTAATTAATGGTAAAGAATTTGAGAAAATATCAAAAAAATTTTTTAACCTAAAAAGTAATAAAGATAAATCTGCTTTTCTTTATTCAAAAGTTGATATCAAAGATGGTAATTCTAATAAAATTAAATATTTTTCTAATTTGCAGGACCTTAATTTTCTCATTAAAAATATTTTAAAAATATCAAATGAAGAATCGCTAGAAATCATAAGTCAGTCTATTCCTGAAAAAAATCCAATTATTTACAGAGAAACAATATTAAACATTCTCTAAATTAAATTTATTCAAACAAGCTTCAAAACCAATCATTTTAATTTTTTGCGAAGTTAATATCTTGTGGTTAATTAAAAATTATTTGACTATCTTTAATCTATAAGTATTTGATATTGAATTAAGCAATTGGATAGCAACAAACTAATTTTAAAACCAGGATTAGAGGGTGTCCCAGTTACTAATTCATCCATATGTGATATTGACGGCAACAAAGGTAAATTATTGTACAGAGGCTATTCCATTGAGGAACTATCCCAAAAAAGCAGTTTTTTAGAAACCGCTTACCTATTGATTTGGGGTGAATTGCCCACAGCTATTCAACTAAGAGATTTCGAACAAGAAGTCCAGATGCATCGAAGGTTAAGTTTTAGAGTTAGAGATATGATGAAATGTTTCCCTGCAACTGGTCATCCTATGGATGCTCTTCAATCTAGTGCAGCTTCTTTGGGGCTCTTCTATTCGCGTAGAGCAATAGATGATCCTAATTACATCTACAACGCAGTCATAAGACTAATAGCAAAAATACCCACAATGATTGCAGCGTTCCAACTTATTAGAAAAGGACAAGACCCAATTCAACCTAGAGATGATCTAACTTACTCATCAAATTTTCTTTACATGTTGACTGAAAAAGAACAAGATCCTATAGCCGCAAAAGTTTTTGATAGGTGCTTAATTCTACATGCCGAACATAGTTTAAACGCAAGTACATTTAGCGCTAGAGTGACTGCAAGTACTCTTACAGATCCATATGCTGTCATCGCCTCTGCAGTAGGAACCTTAGCTGGCCCATTGCATGGAGGAGCAAACGAAGATGTAATTGCGATGTTAGAAGAGATTAAAACCCCAGAAAATACTGGGTCTTTTTTAGATAATGCAATAAAAAATAAAAGTAAGATAATGGGCTTTGGCCACAGAGAATATAAAGTCAAAGATCCCAGAGCAATAATTCTTCAAAAACTTGCCGAAGAACTATTTATTAGATTTGGAGCAGATGAAATGTATGAAGTTGCTAAATCACTTGAGGCAGAGGCAATACCAAGACTTGGACCTAAGGGTATATTCCCTAACGTGGATTTTTATTCTGGCCTTGTTTATAGAAAACTTGGTATTCCTCGTGATTTATTTACTCCAATTTTTGCCATATCTAGAGTAGCTGGTTGGTTAGCTCATTGGAGAGAGCAACTTGGAGCAAATAGAATTTTCAGACCATCGCAAATCTATACAGGTTCAGCACCAAGAGATTGGATCAGCTTAGAAAGTAGAGAATAATATTTGCAGCTTTTCATAAAAAACACACATATTGTTTGTGAAGAGTTAATCTATTAAGTAAATAACATAAAAATTTTGGAATACGGATTAGATCTCGAATATAGTTTTAATGAATTCTTAAAAGGTTTTGGCCTTTCCAGCGAAATCGCTCATATAATATGGCTCCCTCTTCCTATGCTTTTGGTTTTGGTAGCGGCAGTTGTTGGCGTTTTAGTAACAGTTTGGCTTGAAAGAAAAATATCTGCTGCTGCTCAACAAAGAATAGGTCCAGAATATGCTGGAGCGCTCGGCGTCCTCCAACCAATTGCAGATGGTCTTAAGTTACTTGTCAAAGAAGATATTATTCCTGCCAAAGCGGATGGGGTTCTCTTCACTGCAGGACCTATATTAGTTCTTGTCCCAGTGATTCTGTCCTGGCTAATTGTTCCTTTTGGACAAAACCTTTTAATAAGTAACGTTGGCATTGGAATTTTCCTATGGATTGCTTTAAGCAGTATTCAGCCAATTGGCCTTCTTATGAGCGGATACGCATCAAATAATAAGTATTCCTTATTAGGAGGTTTAAGAGCAGCGGCTCAGTCAATAAGTTATGAAATTCCTTTAGCTTTATCTGTACTTGCTATCGTACTAATGACAAATTCTTTGAGTACTGTTGACATTGTCAACCAACAAAGTGGTGCTGGAATCCTAAGTTGGAATATATGGAGACAACCAGTTGGTTTTATAGTCTTTTGGATTTGTGCTCTTGCAGAGTGTGAGAGACTTCCGTTTGACTTACCCGAAGCTGAAGAAGAATTAGTTGCGGGATATCAAACTGAATATGCAGGGATGAAATTCGCATTGTTCTACCTGGGTAGTTACATTAATTTAATTCTTTCCGCTTTATTAGTATCAATACTTTATTTGGGAGGATGGGGTTTTCCTATTCCAGTTGAATTAATAGCTAAGTTTCTTAATTTACCTATTAATGCTCCCTTTATTCAGGTTTTCACTGCATCAATAGGAATTGTAATGACTGTACTGAAAGCATATCTTTTAGTTTTTATTGCAATATTATTACGTTGGACAACTCCTAGAGTAAGAATTGATCAACTCTTAGATCTAGGATGGAAGTTTCTTCTGCCAATTTCTCTTGCTAATCTTTTGATAACAGCAGGATTAAAACTTGCTTTTCCGCAATTCTTTGGTGGTTAAATTTAAGTAAAAATACTTAAATTCAAAATTATTCCACTAAAATAAAACAACTAAGTAAATTTTTCGAAATGAACAATTTCCTTCAACAAATAAATAGCTATATCAAAGAAGCATTTAATGCTGGCAAATATTTATATAATGGTTTATCGGTAACTTTTGATCATCTTCGAAGAAGACCTGTTACTGTTCAATATCCATATGAAAAATTAATACCTTCTGAGAGATATAGAGGAAGGATACATTATGAATTTGATAAATGTATTGCTTGCGAAGTTTGTGTGAGAGTATGTCCCATAAATCTCCCAGTAGTTGATTGGGTAATGAATAAAGAAACCAAAAAAAAGGAACTTAGAAATTATTCAATAGATTTTGGAGTTTGTATTTTTTGCGGAAATTGTGTTGAATATTGCCCAACTAATTGTCTGTCAATGACCGAAGAATATGAATTAGCTACTTTTGACAGACACAATTTAAATTTCGATAATGTCGCACTTGGCAGACTACCCACAAATGTTACAACAGATCCTTCAGTTAAACCTCTAAGAGAACTTGCCTATCTTCCTAAAGGTGTCATGGACCCTCATGAAATCCCAGCTTCAGATGCAAGAGTTGGTAAATTACCGGAAGAAGTTTATGATTGGATGAGGCCTGAATCCAATGAAAATAAAGATAATTTTTCTAAACCAACTAATTAATTCACATTAATTTATGTCAATTGCCATAACAACACAATTTATTTGTTTTACAGTTTTATCTTTAGTTGTCATTATTGGAGCACTTGGTGTTGTGTTGCTCGAAAGTATTGTTTATTCAGCATTTCTGCTTGGTGGAGTTTTCATGAGTGTTGCAGGATTATATCTTCTATTAAATGCAAGTTTTGTTGCTGCAGCTCAAGTTTTAGTTTATGTGGGTGCAGTGAATGTATTAATAATTTTTGCAATAATGCTAGTCAATAAAAAAGAAGATTTAAAGCCTATTGATGACATTAAATCGAGAAGAGTTATATCAACATCGATATGTTTAACCCTTCTAAGCCTCTTAATAAGAGTTGACTTGACAAATGTATGGAGCCTATCCAGTCCTCAAAACTCCATTGGAGAAGAATCAACTATTAGGATTGGTGAACATCTTTTTAGTGATTATTTACTCCCATTTGAAGTAGCTTCAGTCTTACTTTTAATGGCTATGATTGGGGCTATTGTTTTAGCTAGAAGAGATGTAATGAGCAAAGATATTTCGACAGGACTACCTGTTGATCAAGAGTTAATTGAAAAATCATCAGAACCATTACTTACAAATAAAAATTAACCTTTTGATTTTCTTATTATGAATTTAGAATCAATTCCTCTTCAAGCTTTTTTAATAGTTTCTTCAGCACTATTTTGCATTGGTATTTGGGGATTATTAAATAGCAGAAATGCGGTCAGAGTTCTTATGAGTATTGAGTTAATGCTGAATGCGGTAAATATAAACTTGATGGCGTTTTCTTCTTATATTGATAATAATTTAATTCAAGGTCAAGTTTTTACAATTTTTGTGATTACTGTTGCTGCCGCAGAAGCAGCCGTTGGATTAGCTATATTGTTATCTCTTTATAGGAACAGGGTGACTGTAGATATGGAAAGTTTTAATTTATTAAAATGGTAAAAGCATTAAATGAAACTTTCATTAGTGCTCATCATATATCGTTCAGATAGTTCTATAGCTCTAGAGGCTTCAAAATTCTGTGAAGAAGTTCTTAAAGCAAAAAATATTAAATCAAACAGGATTGAAAGTGATTTTCATAAAGATGAAATTAAAAAATATCTTTCTAATTCAGAATCACAACCAAATATTGGCATAGTTCTTGGTGGAGATGGAACCTTCCTAAAATGTGCAAATGCTTTAGCTGATTATGATATTCCTTTGTTGAGCATAAATATTGGTGGAAATCTAGGTTTTCTTACTCAAGAAAAAGATTTTTTGTTTGATAAATCTTTTATTGAAATACTTGAAAAAGAAGAATATATAATTGATTTTCGTAATAGATTAAATTGTAATGTTTGTATTAATGGGACAATTTCTGAGAAAAAGATCATAAAAAGTTTCGATGCTTTAAATGATTTTTATTTTAAATCTGTTGAAGAAGATATTTCTCCAACCAACCAAATACAAATTGAAATAGATAACGAGAAGGTGAACGAATATAAAGGCGATGGATTAATTATATCTACATCAACTGGCTCAACAGCCTACTCAATGGCTGCAGGGGGGCCAATAGTGCATCCTAGTATTGATGCAATGATAATTAACCCTATATGCCCGATGAGTTTGGCTAGTAGACCAATAGTTATACCTAATACAAGTAAGGTAATAATCAAACCTGTAAAAAAAAGTAAAGGAGAAATTAAATTATGGAGAGATGGTTCAAAATGTATGACCATCAAAGAAAATTATTATTGTGAGATCAAAAAAGGGCAATCACCCTGCAAAATAATAAAATTTAAAAAAAGCACTAATTATTACAATACCCTAATTAAAAAACTAGATTGGAAAGGTGATTTATCTCAAAAAAATCCAAAACATTAAATGGCCTTAGAGATAGAAAGAAGATTTCTTATAAAAAATGATAATTGGAAAGAATTCATAAATAAAAAAATTCCTATTGAACAAGGATATTTTTCCAAAAGTTTAGATGGTTGGATAATTAGAATAAGGTTGACAGACAAAAATTCTAAAATTGCACTGAAAAAACATATCAAGGGCTTTACTAACTTTGAATTTGAGTACTCCATTCCAAGAAGTGATGCTGAAACAATACTTTCAAATCTTTCAAATACAATTAAAAAAGATAGATTCTTTTTAGAAATTGAAAAAAAATCTTGGATAATAGATTGCTTTAAAGAAAATAATTATCCTCTTAAAATTGCAGAAATTGAACTTTCCAATGAAAAAGAAGAGTTATTTCTTCCATCTTTCATTTCAAAAGAAATTACTGGGCTAACCCATTACTCCAATTTCAATCTCGCTAACAATCCTTTTTCAGAGTGGGAAGAAGACTAACTAACAACTTTCAAAATTAATTAGTCAAAGGAGCCTCTGATACTTTATATTTTCTTTATATTTAAGAAAAGTTTTTTACACCAGATGTATGGTCTTTACGACAAAGAAGGAATATTGAGATTTGTTGATTCAGACAAGGATGCATGTATTGCATATGCTGAACTCTTCGAATTAGATTCTACAAATTATTGTCTAATGGATTTGGTTAATAATACAAAAAAAGTAAATGGTAAGACTAATCTTGATCAGAGTCTGGGAGTGTACAACAATTAAATCCATCTCTACAAATCTTACCGTTGTCCATTGCCCAATTCAAAAGTGCTACTCTGTTTTTAGATCCAGTTTTTGTAAACATATTACTTACATGATTATCGACAGTTCTTTTACTAATGGTTAATTTGACCGCAATTTCTTGATTTGTAAGCCCATCAGCTACGAGATCAATGATTTCCATCTCTCTTGCTGAGAGACCCATCATATCAATGTTGTTTACTTCTTCTTCAACCATTTGCATTTAAACAGTTCCTTTTTTATATTAATTAAGTTTAGCAATCTCAGTACACTTGTTAACCAACTAGGAAACAAAAGCAATTGAAATCAAAACTTCAGAAGACTTTAGAAAAAAGATCTAAGGTAATAACGGCAGAGTTAATGCCGCCAAGAGGTGGAAGCCCCATAAGATCTCTTAAGATAGCACAACTTTTGAAAGATAAGGTACATGCTGTTAACATTACTGATGGAAGCAGAGCTGTAATGAGAATGTGCAGCTTGGCAATGTCCAAACTATTACTGGATAATGGGATAGAACCAGTAATGCAAATTTCTTGCAGGGATCGTAATAAAATTGCTTTACAATCAGACATTCTGGGAGCAAATGCTTTAGGAATTAGAAACATTTTGTGCATTACTGGTGATTCAGTAAAAGCTGGGGATCAGCATGACGCCAAAGCCGTACACGAGTTTGAGTCAGTTAGATTGCTTCAACAAATTCAGGCTTTCAATAAAGGACTTGATCCTACTCTAGGAGAACTTTCCGATAAAAAAACATTTATTTTTGCAGGTGCTGCTGCTGATCCTAGTTGTAGAAATAAAAGCAGTTTAAAAAATAGAATGAGAAAGAAAAAGGAAGCTGGAGCAAGATTTATACAAACTCAAATGGTTATGGAAAAAGAAAATTTGATTGAGTTCTGTGAAAACATTAGCAATCCTCTTGATATTCCAGTAATTGCTGGTGTATTCCTATTAAAGTCTTACAAAAACGCTCTCTTTATAAACAAATATGTTCCGGGCGCAAATATCCCTCAAAATATCTTAAATCGTCTTAAAGATGCAAAAGACCCATTACAAGAGGGTATCAAAATTGCAGCTGAACAAGCTCATGATTTTGTTAATATCGCAAGTGGTGTTCATCTCATGGCCGTAAAAGCAGAGCATTTAATACCTGAGATTATCGAAAAAGCTGATCTTAGTCTGGAATATTAATCAAATCAGTACCTAATAATTCTGCCATAGCTTTCTGCTGAGGGGATGGCTCAGTCAAGTCAGATCTTCTTGAATCGGCTATTAACCAATCTAAAGATGCATCTTGCAAATCAAAATGATCTCCGTTTTTCCCAACACAATATTTACCAAAAACTAACTTATCCATTAGTCTTACACCTTTACCAATCTTAGAATAATCAAAAATAATTGAGTTATCTATAGTTGCCCCCTCGCAAATGCAACAACTTGGTCCAATCATGGAGGGGCCAATAATAGTTGCTCCATCCTCGATCCTAGTCATTCCTCCTATATAAACAGGTCCGGTAATATTAATCTTTTCCCAGTTAGCCGCTACATTCAAACCAGTAAAAACTCCTGGTTTTATTTCCTTACCTGGTATTTGCACTTGTCTTACCTTTCCTTGCAATACATTTCTAATAGCACTCCAATAATCAGGAACTTTTCCAATATCTACCCATTCAAAATCCATTGGTAATGCAAAAAATGGTAAATCCATTTCAACAAGTTTAGGAAAAAGATCAGCTCCAATATCAAATTTCTCTGCTGAAGGTATGTAATTAAAAATTTCAGGTTCGAAAAGATAAATACCTGTATTTATAGAGTCACTTAAAGCTTGATCAACTGTTGGCTTTTCCTGAAAAGCCTTTATTCTTCCATTTTCATCAGAAACTACTACACCATAACTTGATACTTGATCTTTAGTTACTTTCTTTGTTATCAAGCTGGCAATAGCTCCCTTCTGCTTATGTTTTTTAACAGCTTGAGTTAAATCTAAATCAACTAAAGCATCACCACATAAAACAACAAAAGTTTCATCAAAAAAACTTTGAAAATCCTGAATTTTTTTTAATCCTCCTGCTGATCCCAAAGCATCACCTATTAATTCTCCATCTTCAATTCTTCCCTCAAAACTATAAGCAATTTCTACTCCAAATCTTTGCCCATCTCTAAAATAATTTTCAATTTCTTCAGCCAGATGTGAAACATTTACCATTATTTCCTTAAAGTTATGTTCTCTTAAAAGTTCCAAGAGAAATTCCATAACAGGTTTTTGCAAAATCGGAATCATTGGTTTAGGAATAACATGTGTAATAGGCTGAACACGTGTGCCTTTACCAGCCGCAAGTATCATTGCCTTCATAAATACAAAACCATTTTTTAAATTATACGTTATTGCTTATGAAGCTTCTAAGCAGCCGATGAAGAGGCATTACTCACTTCAAGATTTTCTATAGGCAATTGAGCTAATCCACCATCAGGTATTATTCTTTTAATTTGAATTGGACCATATAAGGAATTAATTTGTTTAATTTCAATTTTGTTTTCAGATGATAAAAATAACAAAGCCCAAAAAACTCCCAAACGATCTTTATCTAAATCATTTTTTACTACTGTTTGCCATTTCTTTACTAAATATTCAAAATCTGTCCATTGTAATGCTTTTTCCCATCCATCAATAAATTTCCCTAATGCTTTAGTGGTTTCTGGAAGTTTCTCGCGATGTGCTAGAGATTTTACTTGAGAAATTAAAGCCTTATCAGAATATTTTTTATTTCTTTTTCTCTTCATGAGCAGAAGATCTTGGGTTTCTATAACTTCTGCTATAGACTCTAACTGACTTACAAGTTCCCCTAATGTTGTTGTACGTTTGAGAATTGGTTGTGCAATTGATCTTCTCCTAAGATATTTTTCAGGAAATTTTGGAATATCAAACTCTTTATCAATCCAATCTTGATCATCCAAGTCAAATTCATCTTCAAAATCAGAAGAATTTTCTTTGAAAACATCAGATTCCAAAACCTGAGCCTTAAGATTAACTAGGACGGAGGCCGCAAAAAATGCTTCGCTGGTCTCAGCTAAATCCTTATGATATGAGATTTGATTATTTGAAGATTGATTAAAAGGATGGGAGTATTGCTCTAAAAAACTATCAATTACGCTTATTACATCAATATCCCATGGATCAAGCTCACCTTTGCCTGCAGCGTCTTGGAGAAACTTAATCAACAATCTAGGACCTAATTGTTGCCTATCAATAGGATTAAAATAAGATATTTTGAAATAGATAAAATCTAATCACAAGATATCTTTTAATTGATTTAATGCCAAACAATATTGCGTTAATTTAAAAATTATATTGTTGGAGCTTTTAGAATATCGTTTGTTTTATTTCCTGAAAAAATATTTGTTTTTACTGCACCTCTAACTGCAGTTAAATCTCGATCAACCAAATTATTTATAGATGCAATATAACTTTCAGTAACTAATCTTGGGTACAAACCTATTCCGATAATCGGCAAAAGTAAACAAGCAATAATATAAACTTCCCTTGGCTCTGCATCTATAAGTTTTCGTTCTTCGATTAATTTAGGATTTTCTTTACCAAAGAAAATCTCTCTTAACATAGAAAGTAGATAAATAGGAGTGAGTATTACACCGATAGCAGCTAAAGAGGCCATCACTACCCTAAAAGGAAGTGTATACACTTCATCAGTAACAAATCCAGTAAATACCATCAATTCGGAAACAAATCCACTCATACCAGGTAAAGCGAGGGAAGCCAGGGAGCAAGCAGTCCAAAGGGCAAACATTATTCGCATTTTTTGTCCTACACCACTCATTTCATCAAGTTTAAGAGTCTTTGTTCTGTCATAGGTGGCCCCAACAAGAAAAAATAAACTTGCGCCAATTAATCCATGACTAACCATTTGCAGCATGGCTCCGCTTGTTCCAAGGCTACTAAAACTTCCTATGCCAATGAGAACGAAACCCATATGACTTATCGAACTGTATGCAATTTTTCTTTTAAGATTTCTTTGAGCAAAAGAAGTTAATGCAGCATAAATTATATTGACAACCCCAAGAACTATTAATAACGGGGCAAATTGAGCATGAGCAACGGGTAATAATTGCGCGTTAAATCTTAAAAGAGCATATCCTCCCATCTTCAATAAAATTCCTGCTAAAAGCATATGAACAGGAGCTGTAGCCTCTCCATGTGCATCTGGTAGCCAAGTATGAAGAGGTACTATTGGTAGTTTCACACCAAATGCAATTAAAAGCCCTACATAACATAATATTTGGAATTTTTGACTAAAATCTTGAGCTGCCAAGTGAGAAAACTCAAAGTTAGGAATTTCTGTACCATAGAAACCCATTGCTAAAGCTGCAAGAAGAATGAAGATAGAACTGCCAGCTGTATAAATAATGAATTTTGTTGCTGCATATTGTCGATTTTTACCACCCCATATAGCCAGTAATAAATAAACGGGAATTAACTCAAGTTCCCAAGTTAGAAAGAATAAAAGCATATCTTGCACGGCAAACACAGCGATTTGCCCACCATCCATAACCAATATCAAAAAGAAAAATAACTTTGATTTGAACTTGACTGGCCATGCAGCAAGAACTGCTAGAGCAGTTATAAAACTAGTCAATAATATTAAAGGCATTGACATGCCATCAGCGCCAACAGACCAAGTAAGACCTAAATCAGGGAGCCAACTAATATTTTCTTTAAGTTGAACATTTTCATTACTAATATCAAAGCCATTTATATACGAACCTACAGTTATTAAAAAAGTTATTAATGCAATAGACAATGCAAACCATCTCACCTCTTTGCCATCCCCTTTATCCGGGAAAAAAGGTATCACAAATGCACTTCCAATTGGGAATAAAATTGAAGCAGATAACCAAGGAAAATTAGACAATCCAGCTCCCAAAGTTCCCAACATTTGTGTCGCAAAATGCGTATAAAAATAAGTACTCAATTTAATAAGAAATTTATCTTAAATAAAGTCTAGAAATTTTCTGTATTTTTTCACCCCAATGAACAGTGAAGACACACAATTGTAATTAAGATACTTGAGGAGATTGAAAACCAAAGATAGCAACTAGTAAAATTACACCTCCAAAAACAATAAGCGCATAAAATTGAGCCCTACCAGTCTCAAAATATTTTAAACCTTCTCCGCTACCTAAAGTTACAAGTCCAGTAAGATTTACTACGCCATCAACAACCTTAGAATCGACCTCTAAAACTTCTTTAGCAAGTTTTCTACTACCCTTAACAAAAAGTTTTTCATTAATATCATCTAAATACCATTTATTTGATAAAAATCGGTTGATACTAGGAAACTTTTCGGCAAATAAAACTGATAAGTTAATTTTTTTCATAAAATATGCCTGATAAGCAATAATGATCCCAGCTGATGCAATAAGTACTGAAGCAAGTGCTAATGGCAAAAATTCTTTTAACTCAAAGGCTTTTGCAGCAGTCTCTGCTTCTTCAGGATCTAGTAAATTTGCAATTTTGCTATCCCAGGGAAGACCCATAAAACCGATAATTACAGACGGTACCGCTAAAAATACCAAGGGAAATGTCATTGACCAGGGTGACTCATGAATGGAGCCATTTTCTTCATGCTCTTCTTCACTTTCTTCATCTAGGTTTATTTTAGAGGATATTAGGAGCTCTTTTTGCAATTCTTTATTCTCACCTCTGAATTCTCCTTCAAATGTCAAGAAATAAAGTCTAAACATATAAAAAGCAGTCATACCAGCTGTTAGAAGTCCTACAAACCAAAAAGCTGGGAATGATATAAAAGCATTTCCGAGTATCTCGTCTTTACTCCAAAAACCTGCCAATGGTGGAATTCCACTAATTGCTACACAACCTATTAAAAATGTTGTTGCTGTATAAGGCATTTTTTTTCTTAAACCGCCCATCAATCGCATATCTTGAGCTAATACAGGCTGATGGCCAACTACTTCTTCCATAGCATGTATTACTGACCCAGATCCCAAAAATAACATTGCTTTAAAGCAAGCATGAGTTACTAAATGAAAAATTCCTGCTACTGGTGCTCCACAACCCATTGCGAGCATCATATACCCAAGCTGAGAAACTGTGCTGTAAGCTAAACCTTTTTTTAAATCCATTTGAGTCAAAGCAATAGAGGCTCCTAAAAAACAAGTAATGGTGCCAACTAAAGCAATAATGAACTGAATAGAGGGGAATATTGAATACAAAGGTTGAAGTCTTGCTACGAGAAAGATTCCGGCTGCAACCATTGTTGCGGCATGGATAAGTGCAGAAATTGGTGTAGGACCTTCCATTGCATCAGGTAACCATACATGAAGAGGAAACTGAGCGGATTTAGCCATTGGACCTAGAAAAACCAAAAAACAAAGTAATAAAGCAGCCCAAATAGGTATCGAATGGTCAGATATCGATTGAGAAATTCCAGTAGCTATTTCATTAAAATCAAAACTATTTGTTGCCCAAAATAGGCCAAGAATTCCTAGTAATAAACCAAAATCTCCCACTCTATTAACAACAAATGCTTTTTGTGCAGCATGTGCAGCGCCATCCCTGTCATACCAAAAACCAACTAATAAATAAGAACACATCCCAACTAATTCCCAAAAAACATAAATTTCTAATAGATTCGGACTAACTATTAATCCCATCATTGAACTGCTAAATAATGCTAAATATGTAAAAAATCTGACATATCCTTTGTCATGCGCCATGTAACCATGCGAGTAAATCATTACCAGCAAAGTTATTGTAGTTACTAACGCAAGCATCACACTCCCTAAAGGATCAAGAACAAACCCCATTGGAATTGTGAAATCCCCTGCATTAGCCCATACAAATAATTTTTCTACTGATTGATAACCATTAACTTGTTCAATTAAAGCTTTATAACTAATTACCGCAGAAATTCCAACGAAAGAAATCAGACCTACAGAAACAATTTCTCTTGAATTATTAATTTTCTTGTTAATGCTTATTAGTCCTAAGCCAGAAAGCACTGCTCCAATAAGTGGAAAAACGGGAATTAACCAGGCAATTTCTGAAGCTTGTGGCATTTTTTAAAGTACTTATGTTTTGATTTTAAACTGTCAATTGAAAAATTCAGACAAAAATGATGAATTAAATGTTTTTACAGCAATATTTATATATTGATGAGACCACCAAAGTAAACTTATTGCAATTAATATGCCGACTTGAGATAACCTAAAAAATTCTTTAATCTTAAATTCTTGCCTCCCCTCAAGTATCGCCAAGAAAGGTATTATGGAAGTATTTTTTTTAAAATTTTCAAATTCTTCTCCAAATCTATTTGCCAATCTCTTGTCGCCATGCCAGATTGCAAAAAGGTGATGCAAAACTAAGCCAATAGAAGTTACTAATGTGAATGATGTACCAATCCATAAAGTATGAGCAAAACACCAAATTATCTGACCAAATGCTTGTGGATGTCTTGTGATTCGCATTATCCCAGTTCCATAAATTCGTACTGTAGGTTTTAAAACGGATGGTATTTCAAGCAAATTGTAAGTAGCGGGATATAAAAATAAAAAACTTATTGCAGTTAAGAACCAAACGACCATAAAAACAAAATTATTGCCCTGTAAATTCCATAACCTGATTCCGTCATATCTATGAGCTAAAAAATAACTAATCAAGATAATTGCAGATGGCAAACTTAAAAAAACAAAACATAACCGCCATAATCTTGGACCCATAATAGATTCTGCTTTGATTCTTAAAGCAGCTCCCCCACTATGAATGACCGCAAAAATCAAAATTAAAATTAAGATGATTAGCGAAGTTTTATGAGTCTCCATTAATTTAAATTTTTCAAATAAATTTTGTTCTTAACAAGAATGCTCCTAGGCATTAGAATTATAAGAAATTGTAGGCATAATAGATGCCAGAATTACCATTTACACTCGACCAATTAAGAATATTAAAAGCTATAGCAGCTCAAGGGAGTTTTAAAAAAGCTGCAGATCTCTTATATGTAACCCAACCTGCCGTAAGTTTACAAATACAAAATTTAGAAAAACAACTTGAAATCACAATTTTCGACAGAGGTGGTAGGAAGGCTCTATTAACTGAAGCAGGGAGGCTATTACTTGAATATTGTGAACGAATTTTGAATCAATGCGACGAAGCTTGCAAAGCTATTGAAGATTTAAATAGCTTAAAAGGTGGAACTCTTGTCATTGGAGCGAGCCAAACAACGGGTACCTATTTAATGCCGAGAATGATAGGACTATTCAGACAAAAATACCCTGATGTATCAGTTCAACTTCAAGTTCATAGTACGAGAAGAACTGGTTGGAGTGTGGCCAATGGACAAATTGACTTAGCCATTATTGGCGGACAATTACCTGGAGATTTGGAAAATTTACTACAAGTAATTCCATATGCCACTGATGAATTGGCATTAGTTTTACCATCTAAACATCCACTTTCGACCAAAAAAGAGCTTCTAAAAGAAGACTTATACAAATTAAATTTTGTAACATTAGATTCACAATCTACAACAAGAAAAGTAGTTGACAAACTTCTCCAAGATTCTGGGCTTGATATTCAAAGATTAAAAATTGAGATGGAACTTAACTCTCTTGAAGCAATCAAGAATGCAGTTCAATCAGGTTTAGGAGCTTCCTTTTTGCCTGTTGTTTCTATTGAAAGAGAATTATCGGCTGGAACAATCCACAAAGCATACGTTGCTGATTTAGAGGTAAAAAGAGAACTTAAATTAATTACTAATCCGTCAAGATATACATCAAGAGCATCAGAAGTATTTAAGAAAAACATACTCCCACAATTTGCTAGTTTAGAGAGCCCTTTGAGGTATACATAATATAGATCAAAACTGAATTGCTTCTTTATTAATACCTACTCCGCCGTCTTCAGCTTGTCCATCACCTTTTATTATAAATTTATTTTCATTTACGTCAGTCTGATAAACGCACTTAACTATTGGCTTATCTCTTATAGAACCAATATAAGCAAAAGTATTCATCCTTTGCTTACATTCTCTAACATCTTCATTACTAATTGCGCCCTGTTTTTGTAACACTGTCCAATTCTCTCTTCTAATAACACACCCTGGCTGAAGAGCTGGTTGCGTTACAAAACTCGTAGATGGATTTAGAGTCGTATACATTTCAACATCAATTACAAAAGCACTAGCCCCCCATTGTCTGCAAAATTCAGGATCTGGAACAGCCATATCTAATTGTTGTTGACTTGCTATATTTCCCTGCCCACCATCAGTTGTACTGGTAATAGCACTCCCGATACCAACTCCTAAAATTAATACCCCAGCAAGTACGGCAATAGTTCCTGTACTAAAGTTAATCTTTTGTTCAGAAGAAGCAGGCAATCTATTGGTTCTTTGACCATACGGATCCATGTCCTTTGGATTTGGTGGATAATAACTTCTATTTGAGCCTCTTCTTGGCCTTCTATTTGAGGATGATCTATTCACAGCACTTCATTTGTCTTTGGTAAACCCATTGAATAATTCATTACTCTACAATCAGGGTTATAGCTAAGCTGACCATTTTGAAGCAAAAATTTAATCAAACCTTCAATTTCTGATCCTATTTTTCGAAGTTCATAATCATCTAAATCCTTTCCTGCTCTCTCTTTTATTAGTCCATTAAATTTTTCATTTATTTTGTTTAGAGAATCTTCGTTCCAAATAAATTCGTTATCGGGATCTAAATCAAGAGTTAGTTTATTGGGATGAAACTTTAATTCTTCATCTACCACCTCGGCAGTAAAAATTCTTACATGCCTAGTAGTCGATTTTAAAAGCATTTTTTCCATAATTTTGCGAAATAATCAACGAAAAAAACTATTATGTTCTAACTTTAATGTAGCTTATTAGTAAGTGTTAATTTATTTCTTGATTTAATAATGCGTGTTGTAATTGCTGGTGCTGGTTTAGCAGGTTTATCTTGCGCTAAATATTTAGTCGATAATGGACACATTCCGATTGTCCTTGAGGCCAGAGACGTTTTAGGTGGGAAAGTTGCCGCATGGAAAGACGAAGATGGAGATTGGTATGAAACTGGGTTACATATATTTTTTGGAGCCTACCCAAATATGTTGCAACTTTTTAAGGAACTAGATATTGAAGACAGACTCCAATGGAAAAGTCATTCAATGATTTTTAATCAACCATCAGAGCCTGGGACTTACAGTAGATTCGACTTTCCCGATATACCTGCTCCAGTCAATGGTGTATCAGCAATACTAAGCAATAATGATATGCTTTCATGGAATGAAAAGATTCTATTCGGATTAGGTTTAGTGCCTGCAATGTTGAGAGGCCAAAAGTACTTAGATAAATGTGATACAAAATCATGGACAGATTGGCTAAAAGAGCACAATATACCGGAAAGAGTTAATGATGAAGTATTTATAGCGATGAGTAAAGCTCTCAATTTCATTGGACCGGATGAAATATCATCTACTGTTTTATTAACAGCTTTAAATAGATTTCTGCAAGAAAAAAATGGTTCTAAAATGGCATTCCTTGATGGAGCTCCTCCAGAAAGACTATGCCAGCCAATGGTTGATTATATTACGGCTCGTGGTGGTGAAGTTCACATGAATAGTCCATTAAGGGAAATCAATCTTAATGAGGACAGCACTGTTAAAAGTTTTACTGTTGCCTCTTTAGATAAAAACGAAAAGAAAGAGCTAACGGCTGATGCTTATGTAAGTGCAATGCCTGTAGATCTCTTTAAATTAATGATCCCAAAACAATGGAAAGGGTTAGATGCATTTTCTAAATTAGATGGTTTAAATGGTGTGCCAGTCATTAATATCCATTTATGGTTTGACAAAAAATTAACAGATATTGATCATTTATTATTCAGCAGATCACCTCTCCTCAGTGTTTATGCAGATATGAGTATCACCTGCAAAGAATATGAAGATCCAAATAGATCAATGCTTGAATTGGTTTTTGCACCAGCAAAAGATTGGATAAATAGGAGTGATCAGGATATTGTTGATGCAACTATGGAGGAACTCAAAAAATTATTCCCAACTCATTTCCTGGGAGACGATAAAACAAACTTACGAAAATATAAAGTAGTCAAAACTCCAAGATCTGTTTATAAAGCAGTTCCTGGATGCCAAGAGTTCAGACCTAGTCAAAAATCTCCTATAAATAACTTCTTTTTAGCAGGTGATTATACTATGCAAAAATATTTAGCATCTATGGAAGGAGCTGTTTTAAGTGGTAAATTATGCGCGGAATCAATCAATAAGGAGTATTCCAAAACTCCTCAAAATGTTTCTTCATGAGATTTACATTCCAGTAATTTAAAAATTCATCTAAAACTTTTTGAAAAATTCAATTTCTCAACTAGATCAAGCATACGAGATATGCCGAAAAGAAACCCAAAAATGGGCTAAAACCTTTTATTTGGGAACCCTTCTGCTACCTCTAGAGAAAAGAAAAGCTATTTGGGCTATTTATGTTTGGTGTAGAAGAACAGATGAAATAATGGATAGCTTAGAAGCTTCAACTAAATCGCAAGATGAACTTGCAGAAAATTTAAATGCATGGGAAGAAAATACAAAGAATGTTTTTAAAGGTTACACTCAATCGGAATTAGATGCCGTTCTGTATGACACCATCGAAAAATATCCACAAAGTATTCAACCTTATCTAGATATGATAGATGGACAGAGAATGGATCTTAATAAATTTAGATACAAAGATTTTGATGAATTAAAACTCTATTGTTATAGAGTCGCAGGGACAGTTGGTTTGATGACTCAGAATGTCATGGGTATAGATAGCGCTTATACATCAGCCCCATGGAGTGCCAAACCTGACCCCTCAGAAGCCGCTATAGCTTTAGGTATAGCTAATCAATTAACAAATATATTAAGAGATGTAGGCGAAGATAGGCAAAGAGGTAGAATTTACCTTCCTCAAGAAGATATTGAAAAATTTAATTATTCTGAAGAAAAACTTTTAAAAGGTGAAATAAACAAACAATGGAAAGCACTTATGAACTTTCAATTAACTAGAGCTCGCGATTGGTTCCAGAAATCTGAAGATGGAATCAAATGGTTATCTTCTGATGCAAGATGGCCTGTTTGGACATCCTTACGTCTTTACAGAGGAATATTAGATTCTATAGAAAGGTTAGACTATGATGTATTTAATAATAGAGCTTTTGTAAAAAATTCAGTAAAAGCTTTTGAAATTCCAATATCATTTTTAATTTCTCGAATTAAATGACTAAGCAGGAGTCTTCTGATTAGCCAACAAATCTTTTAATTTAGATAGTTCTCCAGCCCATCTTGGATCAGGAGCTTCTGAGTTGGGAGCATCACTGTGAACAATTTTCTTAAAATCTTTCCTCTTCTTATTCTTATTTAATTTTCCACTATTTCTTTTATTTGAAGCAGAATCTTTCTTTTCTGATAGCTCTACTCTTAATTTAGAACCATTAAATTCAAAACCATTTAACTTTTGAATTAATAAATTAGCATTATCTTCATTATTAGTTGTAGCAAAACCAAAACCTCTGCATTCCTTAGTTTCCTTATCTAGAACTGCTTTAAATCTGATCGAATCAGAAACTGACTTTAAAAGTGTATCAAATTCTTTTGGATTAAATCCTTGTGGTAAGTTGCCAACGTAAATGCGAATGCTCATAAATTTTTAAAAATGATTTTGAAGTCTGACCTTCTAAACAAAACTAAGCTATGTGTATTTAATCACATTTTGGCGCATTTTGTTCAATCCATTGCTTTGCTTTATAAATAGCTTCATCAAAATTATTCAATCTTTTATACGCAAGTTCTTTCGAAAGATACTGTAAAAGCTCTCCTAAGATAGGCCCATCCTTTATTTTTAAATTTTTTTTAATTACATCACCATTAAGTAAGTTTGAAGGATGAAATAATTTATCATTGTTGTCACGCCATCTATGAAGCCAATCTAATCGAAAGTTTTGAGGTAAATAAAAAATAAATATTGGAAGAAACATCTCTAATTCTTTATGTAATGCAAATCTTTCTGCTTCAGTTAATTGAGCGATATTTTTTTTCTCCAACAAAAAATGCCATTTTCGTAATAACTTAGTTTTTGAAATTTCAGCTTTACTAAATTTAAGTTTCTCTAGAGATACAACATCTAAAATTTGAGCAATAAAAAATGATGGTAAAAACTTTTCTTTTTCTTCCCGATTAAGTTCTGCATAATTAATTTTCTCTAAATCCAAAAAAAAAGAATCTTCAGATAAATTATCAATACCAAATACATTTAATTTTTTTATCAGCAATACTGCATCAAGAGCATTCGCTCCATTTACTATTTTCTGTATTTCATAATTAATTCTCTCCTTAGCAGCAAGATATAATTTCACTTTATATTTTTTTATAAAAGTAATTAAATTAAGATCAATCTTAAAATTCAATTCTGAAACAAATCGAAAACATCTTAATATTCGCAAAGGATCATTCAGTAAATTTTTTTCAGAATGACTTCTAAGCAAAGAAATCTCTAGATCTTTAAGACCATTTAATGGATCTAACAAACATTTCTTATCTAATAAAAAAGCAATTGAATTAATCGAAAAGTCTCTAGAAAACAAATCTCCTTCTACCGTAGATGAAACCTGATTTGCAATATCAATATCAATATTATTAAGAAAAATTCTTACTACTTCTCTTTTTTCATCTAAAATTATAAATTTTGATTCAATATTTTCTGCAATCTTTTTCCCAATTTCAATTGCATTTAAAGGTACCACAATATCAAGATCTACCTTTTCAGTTTTTCTTCTCAAAATAATATCCCTTATGTAACCACCAACCAAATATGATCCTTTAGGTAAAAAACCTAATATAAAATTCAAATTATGAAATTTTATACTTGTTTCTAATTCATCAATAATTAGTGTATGATCTGTGAGAATGCTATTTTTCATTTAATTTATTTATTATGTGCATTTGCATCAACTGTAAATGGGTTGATAGATGTATCACATATCATGATGTTGAAAATAATCATGGTGTTGATCACATTTGTGATCTACCTGATTTTAAAGCAAAAAAACCATTCATTTATGTCAGTATAGTTAAAGATAATAATGGTGATTATAAAACTGATTGGGATGTCCAATCTTGTGAAAGTTTTGTAAATGAATTTGGTAAATGGTCTAAATGCAACCCTGGCATGGAATTACCTGTTTAAAGGTAGTAGATGACTAATAAACTAAAACAAAAAGAAAATTGCCCTATATTAGTGATTTACAGCACAGACAATTCTTTTGGCTTTGGTTATAGAAAAAACAATAACTCTCAATCTGATGAATTATTCATCAAAAAATTTGATAATGACCTTTGCAACAATTTAATAAATGACCTTAAGAAATTCATTTCCAAAGAAAATTTACAAAAAATAAATAAGTTATCTGTCAGTCTAGGGCCTGCAAATTTTAATGCCTCACGACTTATTGTAGTTTTAGCAAGAACTATCTCACAACAAATAAATTGTCCTCTAGACAGTTTTAGTTCATTTGAAATAATGGCAAAAAGAATTGCATCAAAAAATAATATCTTTATAAACAAAAAATCATTCTGGATTTACAAAAAATTAAAACGAAAGGGTGTTATTGCTGGTAAATATGAAATTTGTCATAACGAAAAAAATCCCTCTGATCTAGTCATTAGAGAAACAGTTTTACCAAAATTTATCGAAGAACTTGATAGTAAAGAACTTTTTTTTGAGGCTATTTATGATGCTAAAGAAGATTTAAAAGAACTAATAGATTTATCTGATAAAAATTTACTAAATTCAAATCTAGATTCCTGGAAAAAAGTTTTGCCTCTTTACCCTATTTCTCCAATTAACTAAATATTCATCCAATCAAATAATTAATTTCATCTTGAAGGCGCATTGTTACAGAATTTAGATCATCTCTTGATGAACTTTGTGGAGGTTGAAAAGGTTTTCCAACTTTAATAACTATTTTTGAAAATAAAGGAATAAAGAATTTAAATCTCATTACTCTATGTGAATTAACTATTGCAACAGGCAATAATAATTTTTGATTTTTAAAAGCTAATAATGCTGCACCTTGTTTGGGCTTATTCACTCGACCATTTTTTTGACGAGTACCATCAATAAAAATTCCAATACAATTATCATTTGATAATTTTTTACATGCTGTTTTAATTGTATTTTTATCCGCAATTCCTCTTTTTACAGGATACGCTCCACAAGCCTTGATAATAAAGCCAAGAAAAGGAACTTTAAAAAGTTCTGCCTTAGCCATAAAAGATATGTTACGTCCAAGAGCATGTCCCAACAAAGGAGGGTCAAGCAAAGAACCATGATTAGAAACAACTATAAAAGAATCTTTTTGCGGAATATTTTCTCTACCTATTAAACAACCTCTAAATACAAATTTATAAATTGGAAATACTAAAAGTTTGCTTACTAATTGATAGATTAATTTTTGAAGAACATCATTTTTCATAAAGATTAATATGATATTTGATCAGAAGATGAAACTTGAGAAATTTTTACTTCTTTAAGATGTCTTTTTCCTAAACCGCTTAGTACATTAGAGGGGCCAATTTCAACAATATGAAGATCAGTATCTTTTGCCATTAAATCCATAGTTTCTCGCCACCTCACACCATTACACATTTGCTTTTCTAATCTAATTTTAAGCTCGTTGGGATCGCTACAAAGTGAAGGTTCATAATTGCTTATGACTGGGAAAGAAGGATTATGGAATTTAATCTGTTTTAAATACGAAGAAAATTTTGATGAAGGTTCATTCATAAATGGGGAATGAAATGCACCTGAAACATTTAATTTCAAGAATCTTTTACAAGAAATTTCTCTCGATAAATCATCTAATGCTTCAGCAGATCCGGATAAGACGACTTGGGAAGAACTATTATCATTAGCAATCACAATATCATCAATTTTTTGTACTAATTGATCAAGTTGATTTCTATCAAAACCAATTACTGCTGCCATAGATCCTTTCCCAGCATTTACCATTAATTGAGATCTTTTTTTTATTAGAGAAACACAATCTTCGAATGAAAAAACATCCGCACAATATAGCGCAGTGATTTCTCCTAGACTATGTCCAGCAACATAAGTTGGTTTAAAACCTTTCTTTTTCAAGGCATCTAATAAAATTGATTCAACCAAAAAAAGACATATTTGTGTATTTCTTGTGTTATTTAAATCAATAAGAGGATTTGTTGGTTCAGTATTTAACTCACAAATTTCAAATAAATTTCTCTCAAATATCTCAGATGCATAATTAAACCTCTCTTTTGTATTCGGCAAATTTTCAATTTGTTTTGCCATTCCAATTTTTTGCGAACCCTGTCCAGGGAATACCCATGCAACTGTCATAATGCTCCTTTTTTTAACCCCATTTAATAAGGGCTGCACCCCAACTTAACCCAGCACCAAAACCACTTGTGGCAATAATATCATTTTGTTTAATTCTATTACTTCTAATAGCCTCATCTATCATTAGTGGAATTGTTGCTGCTGATGTATTACCATATTTTTCTAAATTGCTAAGAATTTTTTCTCTAGGGATTTTTAACCTATCTCCTACGGAGTCCAATATCCTTTGATTAGCTTGATGCAGTACAAGCCAATCAACTTCATCAGAAGTATAGTGGTTTTTATTAAACAACTTTTCAAGAATTATTGGAACTTCTCTAACTGCAAATTTATACACTTCCTGACCATTCATCTGAATTGGAGAAAAAGCTCCATTTAAAAAATCAATGTTATCAATTATCAAATCCTTATTATTTTTTGATGGAAGATTAAGAAAAGAACCCCTTTCTCCGTCAGTTCTCATATCAAAACCAATTAAATTATCAAATTGATTAGTGGCTTCAATTGCTAATGCACCCGCACCATCTCCAAAGAGAATACAACTTCTTCTATCATTCCAATCGACAAAGCTTGATAGTTGATCTGCTCCTATAACAATAGCCCTTTTAAAACTACCACCTTTTAAAAATTGTGAGGTTGTAATTAAGGCAAATAAGAAACCACTACATGCTGCAGTTAAATCGAATGCTACAGCATTAGCTGCCCCTAATTTAGCTTGAATGGATGGTGCTGATCCAAATAAATCATGCGGAGTAGAAGTAGCTAAAACAATCAAATCAATTGTTTTAATATCCCAATTAGCCATTTCTATAGCAGTTAGAGCCGCCTTATAACCCATCTCATTAACATTATCTCCTAAACTAGAGATTCTTCTTTCAGAAATGCCTGTTCTAGATTTTATCCATTCGTTACTAGTATCAACCTTTTGACTAATTTGTTGATTGGTTAGTACTTGATCAGGTACATAACTTCCGCTCCCCTTGAATGATACTCCAATCTGATTAAAATCTATTCCTTCCAAAAGAGTTTTTTAGTTACTTATATTAGTCAAACATAAATTTGACTAAATATGTTTTATGAATTTAAAACTTGAAGCTTTTGCAGTTGATTTAAATTTTCCATAACACCATGATTCACTGCGGAGTGTGCCAAGCGAAGAGCACTAACTACTGATAAAGATTTGCTACTTCCATGACCAATAACGCAAATACCATTCACCCCAAGTAATAAAGCTCCGCCATGTTCGGCATGATCTAACCTTTTCTTAATTCTGAGTAGATTACTTTTTAAAAAAGCTGAACCAACTTTCCCCCGCCTTCCACGGGGTAGCTCAGATCTCAAAATATCTAATAAAACTCCTCCAACAGATTCAAGAAATTTCAACAATATATTTCCAGTAAATCCATCACAGACTACTACATCAAAATTACCTGATAATACATCTCTCCCTTCACAATTACCTCCAAAATTAAAACTTTTTTCAGAGGATAACAATTCAAATGTTTTTAGGGATAAATCATTACCTTTGCATTCTTCTTCTCCAATATTTAAAAGGCCAATTCTTGGTTTTTTTACTTGTAAGACATCTTTTGCATAAATATTACCTAGAAGTGCAAATTGATGCAGATAAGATGGCTTACAGTCAGTATTTGCGCCGACATCTAAAACTAATACCGGGCGAGTTTGATCCCTTGTTGGAAACAATGCTCCTATAGCTGGTCTATCAATCCCTTTCAATCGTCCAATTCTAAATATGGCAGAAGCCATCATGGCGCCTGAATTACCCGCTGAATAAACAGCTTCAGCTTTATTATTTCTCACTAAATCCATTGCAACGTTTACACTTGCATTTTTCCTTTTTCTAACTGCAGTAGCTTCTTCATTCATCCCAATAGGATCTCCACTATCAATTAATTCAAGACGATTATTATCAATTTCATTTTCTAATAATTCTGCTAAACCTGTTTTTTCTGCTGCATCTTTAACTGTTTCAATTTTGCCGACGAATTTTATATTTATAGGAAATCTACTTATTGCTTCAAGGCAACCCTCAAGAATTGGACCAGGTGCATAATCTCCACCCATGCCATCAACAGCTATCCAAATTCTTTTAGATTGAGTTTCCTCTACCCTATTTAAAATATTATCATTATTTTGCAATCTTTTTAATGGGTCAAAAACTAATGGCTGTAATGTATTTTTAGCTATTGAGCTGGCATTTGAAACAACACTGCTTGCAGTATTCACAACAGATTCAGCGCTTGAAACTACATTACCTGCAACATTACCTGCAACATTACTCGCTACGTTACTAGCTGTGCTCACAACAGAACCAGCACTTGAAACTACATTACCCGCCACATTACTAGCGGTTACTGCAGAACTAGCTGCAGTATCTACAATTGAAGTTACAGCCGAGTTTCTTTTGTACCAGATAACTAATCTTCTGATAGCTCTGGGCTTATTAATTTTTTGTACACTTTCTTTACCCATTTATTTACCGTCAAAAGGAGCAATATCTACAATTCTTTGAAAAAGATATCCTGTACCCCTTGCTGTTAATATCAATTCAGGATTTGCTGGATCAGCCTCCAGTTTTGATCTTAATCTTGATATATGAACATCTACTACTCTTGTATCTACGTGTCTCTCAGGTGTATATCCCCAAACTTCCTTCAGAATTTCTCCTCTACTAAATGGCTCGCCTGACCTACTTACCAAAAGCTCTAAAAGACTAAATTCCATACCGGTTAATCTAATTCTCTCATCGCTTTTAAAAACTTGTCTTCGATTTGTATCAATTTTTATATCAGTAACTAAAATTAATCCTGAATTAGGCATTCCAGGAATTTGTTCTTTGTCAATTCTTCTTAGAACACATCTAATTCTAGCTTCTAATTCCTTAGGACTAAATGGTTTAACAACATAATCATCAGCTCCTAATTCTAAACCTGTTATCCTGTCTGCAACATCTCCTAACGCAGTTAACATAACAATTGGAACATCAGAATCTTTCCTTAGTTCTTGACAAACCCCATAGCCATCTAATTTTGGCATCATAACATCAAGAACTACTAAATCAGGCTCATAATCTTTAAATAATTTTAGTGCTTCTTTACCATCACTTGCAGTTACTACTTTGTAACCAATCATGGAGAGGCGCGTCTCCAAAATTCTTCTAATACTTGCCTCGTCATCTGCGACAAGAATTGTTTCTTTAGTTTGACTAGATAGAGCCATTTGTTTCTATTAGCTAATCAGTAAGAGAATTAATTATTATCCTAATCTAACTTGTAGAGGGGCAATATCCCAAACATTCTAGTTCTAATACTTGATTCAAAAACTAAATGTCTAGCAAATTATCTACTTTTATTTGTCAGAATTGCGGATCTGAAACTTCTCAATATTTTGGTAGATGCTTAAATTGCAACTCATGGAATTCCATTGTTGAAGAAATAAAAAGTAAAAGATCTAATTATAAAGAAATAAAAAATAGTAAAAAATCTATATCATTTAACGAGATTTCATCAAAAAAAATATCAAGATTTACAAGTGGTTTTAAGGAATTTGATCGAGTACTTGGAGGTGGAATCGTACCTGGATCTGTTGTTTTACTTGGAGGAGAACCAGGCATAGGTAAAAGCACAATAGTTCTTCAATCAGCAGGAAAAATATCTCTAAATGAGAAAGTTTTATATATAACTGCAGAAGAATCTTTAGAACAAGTAAAAATTAGATGGGAAAGATTAAATCAAAGTAGTATTGATTTAAAAATTTTTGCAGAAACCAATTTATACCTAATTATTGAAGAAATCAAACGTTTAAATCCAAGTTTCGCAATTATTGATAGTATTCAAGCCATCCATAATCATGAAATGCAAAGTTCTCCAGGATCGGTTTCTCAAGTTAGAGCATGTTCATCTGAATTGCAAAATCTTGCCAAAGACAATAATATTGCGCTTCTAATAATTGGTCATGTAACCAAAGATGGTGCTTTAGCTGGTCCTAAAACTCTAGAGCATTTAGTTGATACAGTAATAAACTTTGAAGGAGATAATATTTCTTCACATAGATTACTAAGAAGTATAAAAAATCGATTTGGATCTACCTTCGAGATTGGAATTTTTGAAATGCTTGAAGAGGGTTTAAGAGAGATAAAAAACCCAAGTTCAATTTTTACAAATAAAGAAAATATTTCAGGTGTAACAACTACTATTACAAATGAAGGCACTCGACCATTAGCAGTTGATATACAAGCACTGGTAAATAAAACTCTCTACAGTAACCCAAGACGGACTACCACTGGAATAAGTATCAATAGATTGCATCAAATCCTAGCTGTAATTGAAAAACACGTAGGGATAAAATTATCTGAATTTGATTGTTACATAGCTACTGGTGGGGGTTTTGAGATTAATGATCCTTCATCTGACTTAGGTGTAGCAATATCAATTTTATCCAG
Organism: Prochlorococcus sp. AG-347-I06; assembly: GCA_003281605.1. Lineage (GTDB taxonomy): Bacteria > Cyanobacteriota > Cyanobacteriia > PCC-6307 > Cyanobiaceae > Prochlorococcus_A. The sequence continues at coordinate 200,007 of QCBM01000003.1, forward strand.
TTTGAAAAATATTCCTCCGTTGACCAGTTGCTCATTTATTGGAGAATTAGGTTTGAGCGGTCAGGTTAGAAAATCGAATAACCTTCGAACAAAGATAGAAGAAGCTGTAAGACTAGGGATTAAAAATATCGTAGTGCCAAAACTAGAAGAGAAACTAAATAATAATTTTCAAAATTTAATAAATATCAAAGAGATATCTAATATTAAAGAAGCAGTTGACTATTCTTTATCAGTTTAAAAAAATTAGAGATACATATCTATTGAACTTCTTCCTGAGTTTTTCAGCCAATTCTCTATATCTAGATAACCACCTGGATATAATCTTACTGCTTTAGACCAGACTTCTGCAGCTTTATCAAACCAAATATCTCTCTGGTCTAAATCACCACTCTGCTCAGCATATCTTCCCCTTTTTTCATAAATCAAACCTATATTTTTAAGGCATGATGGCTGTTTGGGATTTTCTACTAATGCTTTTTCATAAGTTTCAATAGACAGATCTTCTTCACCATTGCTCATGTATATTATTGCCATATTTTTTAAAGTCTCACCCCTATCAATTTTATTTTCTTCAAGTAGTAAACTTTCTTTGTAATACTCTAATGCTTCCGAATAATCCCCATTATTTTGTGCAGCGAGGCCATCTCTATAATAGATATATGCTTTTTTTTCTTTCTCTGCAATAGGCATTATTTTTACAATTGATTCAGCAATTACAGTAAAAGCTTTATCGATAAAATTGTCTCTGTTTTGATTACTAGGCACTGCTCTAAAACTAATAAAATTAATATAGTAATTTAAAAAATAACTATTTAAAAAGTCTATTACATTTATTATTATAGTTAAAAAATAGGCCGAGCATTAATTTGCTTCAATCGTGAAAAATATGGAAAGCATTCAATTAAAGATTACAGGAATGAAGTGCGGAGGTTGTGTCAGTACTGTAGAAAAAATATTAAATAATTCTGATGGTATTGAAAATGTTTCTGTTAACTTACTAACTGAAAGTGCATATTTGGAAATTACCCAGACACATATCGAAATAGAAGCAGTTCTCAAAAATTTAGAAGAAAATGGTTTCCCATCAAAGATTTACATAAATGATTTTTCAAAAAAAATAAATAAGGAAGAATTAGAAAAAAAAAAGAAGTGGAATAATCAATGGAAAAAACTAACTTTTGCTTTATTACTTTTACTACTTTCAGGTTTAGGTCATCTAGCAGAAGGAAGATATATAAATTTGCCGATATTAGGTAATATATTTTTTCACGCCTCATTAGCAACATTAGCTCTATTATTTCCTGGCAGAGCAATAACTATTAATGGGTTTAAATCATTTATTAAGAACCGTCCTGATATGGATTCTCTAGTAGCTCTTGGAGTAACTAGCGCATATATAACAAGTATCCTATCTTTAATATTTCCTTCCACTGGTTTTCCATGTTTTTTTAATGAACCAGTTATGTTGTTAGGTTTCATATTGATTGGGCGTTTCTTAGAAGAAAGAGCAAGATACCAAACTGGTTCATCCATTGGAGAGTTATTAGATCTTCAACCTGAAATGGCAAATATCTACACAGAAGATAATCAAATAAAATCAATAAGAGTAAACTCTTTAAGACCTAATCAAGAGATTCAAGTTTTAGCAGGAGACAGAGTACCTGCTGACTGCATTGTTACTCAAGGTAATTCATATGTTGATGTTTCTCATATCACTGGAGAATCTAAACCTATCGAGGTAAAAGAAGGCGAAAATCTATCTAGTGGATCTTTAAATCTTAATTCAACACTCAGACTTAAAGTACAAAAGGTCGGAGGGGATTCTTCTCTTGCAAAACTAGTAAATCTTATTGAGTCTGTAAACGCCAAAAAACCTCGCATTCAAAGAATTGCTGATGAAATTGCAGGCAAATTTACTTACTTTGTACTTATTTTTGCTACTTTAACCTTCTTCTTTTGGTGGCAAGGGGCAAGAAACATTTGGCCAAATTTATTAATTCATAATCATCAATTCATCACTAACTCAAGCCATACACTTCATAGTTCGCTTGGTAGTAATGCTCAGAACTTCCTTAGTTTAGCCATTCAATTGTCAATTGCTGTTTTAGTAATAGCTTGTCCTTGTGCATTAGGTTTAGCTACCCCAACTGTAATAACTGTCGCGTCAGGTAAAGCAGCAAAAAAGGGAGTTTTATTTAAAGGCGGGGACAAAATAGAAATGGCTTCAAAAATTAATCACATTATTTTTGATAAGACAGGTACATTAACAAAAGGTAAGCCTTTCATCGTTGATTATAAAAATCATGATGATCATTCTTTTTTATTAAAAGTAGCTGCGAGTTTAGAAAAGGAAAGCAGGCATCCAATCGCAGATGCGTTAATTCAAGAAGCCAAAAAACAAAATTTAAGTTTATTTCCAATAAAAAAAATTGTCACTCATTCAGGCCGAGGTATTTCTGGAGAACTAGAGTCAATTGATGGACTTATAAATATTGGAAATATTGAATGGCTACTAAGTAAAGGAATAATTATTGATAGTGATGCAAAAAAAGTTATTGAAAATGAAGAGACAAAAACGAACACTATTATTGGAGTAAGCATCAAAGATAAGTTATTAGGCTTTATCTTCCTAGGAGATTTACTCAGAGATGATTCTATTAAAACAGTGCAAAATTTAAGAAAAAACAAATTTAAAATTAACATTTTAAGTGGAGATAGGAAACAAACAGTTTTAGCTTTGGCAAAAAAAATTGGTTTTAAAGAAACAGAAGTAAAATGGGATCTTCTTCCTGAAATGAAACTAAAGACTATAGAAAATTTAAAAATTGATAATAAAGTGGCAATGATAGGTGATGGTATTAATGATGTCCCAGCCTTAGCATCCTCAGACTTAGGAATTGCGGTGGGATCAGGGACTCAAATAGCCAAGGCAAATGCAGATGTAGTCTTGATGGGAGATCAACTAAGTGGATTAACTTACGCCTTAAATCTTGCAAAAAAAACTATTAGAAAAATAAAACAAAATCTAACTTGGGCTTTTGGTTACAACTTACTAGCTATACCTTTAGCAGCCGGCATTTTATTCCCTAAATACGGTATTCTTCTTACTCCCTCAATAGCAGCATTATTGATGGCTATTAGCTCTATTACAGTTGTAATTAATGCTTTATCTTTGGATTAAATGAAAGGAAAATTTATCGTTATTGAGGGTATCGATGGATGTGGTAAAACTACCCAAATAGATGAACTATCTAAATGGCTTCCTAATAGTGGTCTACTAAAGAAAGGGTCTAAATTAATTACAACTAGAGAACCTGGAGGCAGTCTTTTAGGGAAAAAACTTAGAAGACTGATTCTTGATAATAATGAAAATAACAAGCCTTCATCTCTTGCAGAATTATTGCTTTATTCAGCGGATAGAGCTGAGCACGTTTCCAAAATTATTTCACCCGCATTAAATAATAATGATTGGGTAATAAGTGATAGATTTTCCGATTCCACACTGGCTTATCAAGGTTATGGAAGAAATATAAATTTAGAAATAATTAAAAATATTGAATCTATTGTGTGTCAAGGAACATCTCCAGATCTCACTTTCTTCTTAGAAATTTCTCCAGAAGAGAGCATATTCCGAAGAAAAAATGAAATTCCAGACAGAATAGAATCAGAAGGTATTAGATTTTTAGAAAGAGTAAATAAAGGCTTCAAACTAATTGCCAAACAAAAAAACTGGAAAGTAATATCTGCTTCACAAAATATTAAAACTATTTCTAATCAAATTAAGGAGACTTTGCTAAACAATTTTTCTAATGACAAATGATTGAGGTTAAAAATAATAATTTTTTCTTAAATGAAAAAGTCAATAATATTCTTAAGAACATAATTAAAAACAAATCATTTGCTAATGGTTATATATTTTATGGTGCTGAAGGATTAGGCAAAAAGCAAACTGCCCTTCAATTTATAAAAGAGATTTTCAAAGAGTCTTCACCAAGCGAAAATATTGAAGAGAAAATTACAAACAATAACCATCCTGATTTTTTAATTATTGAACCTGATTCTCTTTTGGCAAAAAAAAGTTCAGGAAGTTTTGATCCTGAAAAAACAATAAAAAGTGGATATGAGATTATTAAAATTGCCCAAATACGTAATATCAAAACTTTTCTTAGTCAAAAATCAATAAACTCAGAAAAAAAAATTGTTTTGATTATTGATGCACACCTCTTAAACGAAGCAGCCTCAAATTGCCTTTTGAAAACATTAGAAGAACCTAGTAACGGCATTTTTATTTTACTAACGTCTAAATTAAACCTTCTCTTAGATACGATCATCTCAAGATGTCAAATCGTCAGATTTCAATCTTTTTCTAGTAAACAAATAAAACCAATCTTAAAAAAATACTTAGACACTTCTAGATTAAAGATCAATACAAAATTAAAATTCGAAGATTTAATAAATTCTGCAAATGGATCTCCCAATCAATTATTGAAAAATATTGAAATTTGGAACGATTTTTCAGATGAAATTATAAGTAAATTAGATTCTCCAATTAAAAATAGTCTGGAAATATTAGAAATATCAAAATCAATATCAGAAAAATTAGATATTTCTCAACAAATTTGTTTAATAAATTTAATTCAAACAATTTGGTGGAAAAAAACAAAAAATATCAGATTAGTTAAAAAACTTGAAAATTTAAAATACCTCTTAAGAAAAAACATTCAACCAAGGTTGGCTTGGGAAATAACTTTATTAAAAATTTCAATAGATATTATATGAGATTAATCTACTGCAGAGTTTATCAAGTCAGGATTTCTTGCTTGAATGAACTCTTGCCTAGCAGTTTCCACTTGTGAACCAATAGGTAACTCGAGACAATATCCAGCTCCATATACAGTTTTTATATAAATAGGTTTGCGTGGATCGGGTTCAAGTTTAGTGCGAAGGTGTCTAATATGAACTCTTATTGTCTCAATATCATCATCAGGTTCATATCCCCATACCTCTTTAAGAATTAATGCTGGTGATACAGTTTGACCATGTCTCTGCAAAAGACAATGAAGAAGTTCAAATTCAAGATGAGTTAACCTAACAGGAGATTCAAACCATATAGCTTCGAATCTTTCCGGAACAAGAGTTAAAGGGCCGTAATTTAATATTTCTTGCTGGTTACTAGAATTTAGTTGTGCTCTGTTGGTTCTTCTTAATAAAGCTTTTATGCGTACATGTAATTCTTCTAAATCGAATGGTTTAGTAATGTAATCATCTGCTCCAGAATTAAACCCAGTTACTTTATCTTTAAGGCCACCTAACGCGGTTATCATCAAAATTGGTATATTTGATGTTCTTTCATCTCTTCTTAGTCGCTGGCATAAAGTTAAGCCATCAACACTTGGTAACATTAAATCCAAAAGTATTAAATCAGGTGAATATTGAAGAGCTAATGCTTGTCCTTTAATTCCATCTTCAGCTTTTTGGACATCGAAACCAGAATGTTCTAAATGCCTAGCCACCAGATCACGCATATCACGATCATCTTCAATTAAAAGAATTGAAATTTTCATATTTATCAACAATTAAATTAAAATTAAGTTTTAGTAATATGATTCTCTCAAGAATTTATAAAGATTGCTGAATTACTGTAAACAATTTTATCAATTAGATTTATCAAAAAAATTAGTGATAGCAATGGATTAAGTAGAAATTACAAATTTTTTAAAAGTTGAAATTTTAGAATTTCTTTCGATTCTATTTACTTTTTCTTAATAATCGAAGCATTATTAGAAACAAATAATGGTTCAAATCGAAAGAATATCTAATTCAGATTGCCATTATAAGGTTTAGAAAAATTGAATTAAATAGAGAATTGCAATTTTCAAGTAGGAATTAGCTAAGTTTAATATTCTTAATTTCTCAAAATGTTTGAACTTATAATTTTGTCTATATTATAAAAAAATTGAAGTATGTATGAAAAAGAAGTCTATTATCTATTCAGATTTATCAAAAAAACAACTAGAAATTCTTAAAGAACTTTATATTCAAAAAAAGGTTGAATCGATGAGTCATCAAGAACTCAAACAATATGTATTAGAAATTATTTCCCATCAGATAAACGATACTATTGGCAAAGAAGAGGAAATGGAAGCATGGAAAGAAATGTCAGATTTCTTTGGAGAACAATTTGAAATAATTATCCTAGAAATACAAACAAAATACATTGACGATAAAAAAGTAATTGAAACAGAAATAGATTCTCAGAAGCAAAGAATAGAATTACTTGAAAGGAATAATTTGGATCATGAGAAAAAGGATATGTGGGATGACTAGAGTTTTCTGAATGGTGTAATAATTCAAACTTTATCAACAAAAATATGTCTTAATTTTAAAAAATAAACATCAATCAAAGAACTTATTTTTTTTTTCATTTTTGTGGAGAATTTCGTAAATGTTCTAATTACTGTTCTAAAAAAACATTTTTTTAATTTTTAAATGGTTTACATAATTTGAAAATTTAAATATTGTGTATGTTCTATATACTGTTCTTAATATTATATGTAAGATACTTGATTTTATATTCGTCTAACTACTATTTGACAAAAAAGAAGAATAAGAAATAAAAAAGTCACCTTTTTAGGGGTGACTTTGGACAACTTTTTGAGATTTATAAACTCCCCGGGCGGGATTCGAACCTGCGACCAATCGATTAACAGTCGATCGCTCTACCGCTGAGCTACCGAGGAATATAAAATGAATTTAGCTCTTTAAAGTACCTTATGACAAGTACAAGAATTAATTATATTGAAATTTTGATGGTTCTTGCCAGCTAGATAAAAAACCATTTTTCAACTCTGCTACTGCATCAGCATAACTTAATTCTTCATAACGATGAGTAATCCACAAAGCTGATAAAGGTTTTTTATGGTCACTTGTAAGATTTTTAATAGTTTGTAAAACTTTTAGTTGGCTGGTTTGATCAAGTAACGCTGTAGGCTCATCTAAAAGAATAAAATTTCTATTACTAATCAGAGCGCATGCAATAGTTAAGCGTTGTTTTTGTCCACCGCTCAAAGTATGTACTGGCCTTTTTTCAAAACCAGTCATTTCTACCTGATCAAGCACGTATTCAATTTTTTTATTAATTTCATTTTGACTTATATTCTGATTAATATTTATCAGAAGTTCACTCCTACAATTTGGCATCAATATTTGATGATCAGGGTTTTGAAACACCATGCCAACATTCGCATTAGAAACAATTACACCATTTTTGGGTTTGATTATTCCATTAATTAATTTTAAAAGAGTACTTTTTCCGCTTCCGTTATTACCTACAACCATCCAAAATCCAGGTTTTTTTATTGAGAAGTTACATTGAAAAATTAAATTTTCTTTCTCTCCAGGATATGAAAAAGAAACATCTGTAAATTTAATATGAGGTATTTTACTTTCAAGAGAATCTTGCATTAATTCTATTAATCTATATCTAGAGAAAACCCTGGTCTTTTAGCTCCTCCTGCTACTGAAGATTTTTCATATATCTGTACAGAAATGATTTCTTTAGCTTTTACAGTAATTAATTTATCTTGCACTTTGTCACAACTTAATTCGATCAAGTTTGAGGATTCTAAAGTTTCATTCATGGCAGTTTTTATTTCATCATAAATTCTTTTAACATCATCAAATTCTTTCTTCTGAATTGAAAGTGGAAAAGGCGAATATCTCAGACTTAGTTCCAGAGAATACATAATAATTAAAAAACTACCTCTTATAATAGTAAATTTTTTTATACAGAAAGTTATTTTAAATTAAATTCTTTTGAGAAAATTTTATAAAAGATCTGTAAATACATTTATCATGTATTTAGGAGATTGTATTTTTAAATTTAAAAAATCATTTCATGGAAATAGCAAATGATATAACTTCACTTGTTGGAAATACCCCGTTAGTTAAATTAAATCGAATCAGAAAGCATTTTAATTGCTATCCAGAAATAATAGCCAAACTAGAAAGTTTCAATCCATCTGCGTCCGTTAAGGATCGCATCGCTTATTCAATGTTATGTAAAGCAGAAGAAGACGGATTGATAAACCCAGATAAAACAACGTTGATTGAAGCTACAAGTGGGAATACGGGCATCGCATTAGCAATGGTTGCTGCAGCAAAAGGCTATAAATTGATCTTAACTATGCCGGATACGATGAGTATTGAGAGGAGGGCAATGTTAAGAGCATATGGAGCTGAATTACAGTTAACCCCTGGGAAAGAAGGAATGAAAGGAGCTTTAGATTTAGCTAATGAGTTATCTTCAACCATTGCAAATAGCTATCAATTTAATCAATTTGAAAACTTTGCTAATCCAGATATTCATGAAAGAACAACGGCACAAGAAATATGGTCTCAATCCAATAACAATTTAGATGGATTAGTTACAGGAGTAGGAACAGGAGGAACTATCACTGGTTGCGCACGTTTCTTGAAAAAAGTTAATCCTAATTGCAAAATTTATGCTGTAGAGCCCAAAAAAAGTGCTGTGATTTCTGGAGAAAAAGCAGGATCTCATTCGATTCAAGGAATAGGAGCAGGTTTCGTGCCGAAAGTACTGGATACTAAATTAATTGATGAAATTATAAAAATAGATGACAATGAAGCATTTTATTTTGGGCGTTTATTAGCTCGATTGGAAGGCCTTTTATCTGGCATCAGTAGCGGTGCAGCTCTAGCAGCAACTATTAAAATCGGTGAAAGGAAAGAACTAACTAACAAAAGATTGATAGTTATTCTTCCAAGTTTTGGTGAAAGATATTTATCAACAGCAATGTTTGAATCTAATACTTCAATTCAAGCCAGAAAAGATGGTTATCTTTAATCCATAATTTATAAAGATGGAAAAAAATTTATATGAAGAATTAGGCCTTAAAAAAAATGCAACCAAAAGTGAAATCAAATCTTCATATCGCTCTTTAGTAAAGCAACATCATCCTGATAAGGGGGGGAAAAAAGAACGATTTCTTGCAATACAAAATGCCTGGGAGACTCTAAATGACCCTATCAAAAAAGAACAATATGATAAAAGTTTTGTCTCATCCAATTCATCATTTGATTCATTAAATGAAAATTGGGAAAAAAAAATTAATTCAAAAAAATACAATTCTGCAATTAAAGACAAAGAAGTTGAAACATGGATTAAAGAAATTTACACTCCAATCAATAAATTAATTAGTCAAATAATTAAACCTTTGAACAACGAAATAAAAGAACTATCTGCGGATCCATATGATGACCAACTAATGGAAAATTTCTGCAGTTACATAAATCTTTCACAAAAGAAAATAGAAAAAGTTGAAAAAATTTATAACAAAAAAATAGTTCCAAAGTCTATTTCAGCTTTAGGCCTCGATCTTTATCATTGTTTTTCACAAGTTAAAGATGCTCTATCAGAATTTGATAGATATACACAAGGATATGTAGATAATTACTTATTTGATGGTAAGGAAATGATCAAAGAAGCAAAAAGAATCCAATCAAAGATGTCTACAGAGAAAAGAAATAAAAACTTTTAGATAAAAAACTTTATTACAAATATTCTTTAAGTTGTTCTAATTTCAACCAAACATCTGGGACAGGTCTGCGCCATCGAATCTGAGCATATTCATCTTTGACTGAGAGAATCTCTCCAGGACCTTCAAACACATAATTAGGTAAATCGTAATCACTAGCTAGGGCCTCGATACTTTTTATATAATTTTCTCTATCGACAAAAACTAAGCTTCCTTTCTTGAGGGGTTTCTTTGGAATAGAATCTGTCATAATAAATTCAAGAAAGTTATTTGAAATTAATTATACAAAAACTTTTTTGAAAAATATTGAAAAAAATTTATACCGGAATAATAATTACAAACGTCTAAAAAATTTAATAGTCTTAAATGATAAACATCAATATGATATGCGTCTTTTACTTCTTGGCTGTACTGGATTTGTTGGAAAAGAATTAGTTCCGACACTACTCAATGAAAATCACGAAATATACATTGTAAGTAGAAAACCCATTAGTAAATTAAAGGTTTATTTAGATTTCAATAAGTTTAAGTTTTTTCAAATAGATTTATCAAAAGAAAAAAACTGGAATAACGAAAATCTTCTAAATATTTTAAGAGAGACCGATGGAATTATTAACCTGATGGGAGAACCCATAGCAGAAAAAAAATGGACTTCTCAACAAAAACAGGAGATTGAAAATAGTCGTATTAACACCACAAAATTTATGATGAAGACCCTTAAAAATTTTAAAATAAACCCAAAAGTCATTATAAATGGATCAGCAATAGGTTATTACGGTACAAGTTTGTCTGGTGAATTCACTGAAAATAGTTTTGAAGGAAAAGACTTTTTAGCTAATCTTTGCAAAAAATGGGAAGCGGTCGCTGCTGAAAAACCATTTTTCTCAAGGTTAGTTATTTTTAGAATTGGAATAGTTCTAGAGGCAGATGGAGGAGCATTAGGAAAAATGCTCCCTATATTTAAAGTTGGATTAGGTGGACCAATTGGAGATGGTAAGCAATGGATGAGTTGGATTCATAGAACAGATTTATGTGCATTAATTACTCAAGCATTAGTTGATAAAAAGTATTCGGGAGTATTTAATGCTGTTGCACCAAATCCAGTAGTAATGAGAGAATTTTCTCAGACTTTAGGTAAATGTCTGAATAGACCTAATTTACTTCCAGTGCCTGGAGCGGTTTTAAAAATATTGTTAGGAGATGGAGCAAAAGTTGTATTAGAAGGACAAAAAGTAGTAAGCAGTAAACTCAAAAATTATACTTTTAAATATCCTTTTCTTGAGAAAGCAATTTACGCCTCAACCAAGAATTAATACCGTTTACTAAAGCACCAATAATAAGAATTGTTATCAATGGAACTATAAGAGGATTCCAAACGATCTGAATAAAATTAATAAAAATAAATATGCCATTAAATTGCATAATGATTGCAAAAATAAAAAATATTGCAAAAAAAATGACTATAAATAAATTTATTAATAACAAATTATCGATAATTTGTTTTAACTTATTTTGATTATTTTCCTTAGTCATTTTTTATAACAATATTCATATCATCAACCATTTTAAGACAAGCTTTGTTTTCACCCAGTCTTTTTTTAGCATTTTCATTACATGAGATAATAAACTTCTTATTCAGCTGTATAAGGTATATTATTTTTATGATCAATTTTATTGTCTGATTGATTTGATCATTCTTATCTTTATAATTAGTGGCACAAAAAACATATTTTCCAAGCAAACGTCTCTGCGCTTCTGCAAAAGTTCTTGTAAATTGTGGACCTTTACCTTCAATCTGAATAACCGGTTTTCCTAATCCAATCGCTTGCTCTGCTGCTGTTCCTGCCATGCTGATACAGCATCTACTTTTCAATAATATTTTGTCAAAATTATTCCAATATACATTCACTTCTAAAAATTTATATTGGAATTTCAAGTAATTATTATTTTTTATATTTTCTATTTTTAACCATCCTCTTTTTTGAAATATCTCCCTTATTTTTAATGAAGATAGAGCATTAACTATTGCAAAATTAAACTGAATTTTTTGAAAATATCTTAAATCTGACAATGCCTCTAATACCTCTAAAATACAAACAAAATTATCTAAAATCTCAGGCAATCTACTTCCTGGAAATAATCCAATACTAAATTCAGCTTTATTTAATTCTTTGTTTCTAGGAAAAAACTTATCCATAAATGGGTTGCCTAAAAAAGATACTTTCTTTTTTAATTGCAATGCTAAATCATTAGCTGTAAGGGAATCTCTCGTATATATTTTTTTTGCTTTCTGTGAGAGCAAGAAAAATTTAGAAGGCCATGGTAATTTCAACTTCCCTTCATAATGGCTGGAATAAGCAACTAGATATGTAAAGAAATCTTTCTTACAAAACCAAGCAAAAAAAACTGGCACAATATCTCCAACAACAAAAAAATAATCATATTTTTTTCTTATTTTAAAAGTTAAATATAATCTTTTTAAGACATAAAATATTTCTCCTCCTAATATCTCAGTAAGTCTTCCTTTGAAAGAATTATAGCCAATTCCTCCAGTTCTAAATTCTTTAGTTTGACCGATAATCTTAATTTGTTCTTTTTCATAATGGTTTCCCATACCAACAATTGGCAAAGCATGAACAGAGTAACCACTTTTTTCAAATTGTTTAGCTATTAGACTGCCAGATAGATCTTCACCGTGCCCATTACTCAATATTAAAATCTTAAACAATTTAAAATTCCAGCCATTTTTTTACTTTGGTTAACTCAGGCCAATCTGGATATCTACTTAATCCGTCTTCAACAGATTCTTTCAACTCGCTTTTCACATCTGGCATCATCATAGACATTTTTTTTATTAACTCAATATGATCCCTAACACCTTTATTGTTGGTAGCCAAAAGAGCTAAAGACAAATTCATTCTTGCTTGTGGATCTTGCTGATTTAATCGAACAGCTTGTCTGGCAGCTGACAAAGCTTCTTCATTATTTTTCAAAAGTAATTGAAGCCAGGATAAGCAAGTCCAAGCAGCAAAATGATTTGGAATTTGCTGTATAATTTTTTGAAAATCTTGAACGATTGGAATTAAATCTTGCCCTGCTTTATATCTTGATAAAGCTGTATTAAAATCCTCTTCGATGGGATTATTTTCGTTATTCATTTTTTATTAAACTGCAAAGGAGCTTCCACAACCACAAGTTTGAGAGGCATTGGGATTTACAAAATTAAAGCCACCTCCAATTAATTCCTTACTAAAATCTAACTGCATTCCATAAATGTATAAAAGACTTTTTGGATCACAAACCACTTGAAAACTTTGATCAGCTTTTAATGAATAATCATAAACTTTATCATCAGAATTTATTTCATCAGTTCCTATAAAATCCATCGTATAACTCATTCCACTACAACCGCCTGATCTTACTCCTACCCTTAGTGCTTTTTTATCACTTTGGCCCTTCAATAAATTTGAAATTTGTTCTATAGCATCATTCGTAATTAAGATACCTTTGCCATCATCAGAATTTTTAATTTCCTGTTTAACTTCTACATTTTCCATAAACAAGGGATTTCTACTACTTATAATATAAAAACTTAATCAATAGGATGCATAGAACAAACGTTATCCAAACTTGATTTGTTATAATTCTAAGAAAAAAGTGAAAATTGCAATAGTTGGTTCTGGATTAGCTGGTCTTACAGCAGCAGTCAATTTAGTTGATGAAGGTCACGAAGTTGAAATTTTCGAGAGCAGGTCATTTTGGGGAGGTAAAGTAGGAAGTTGGGAGGATAAGGATGGCAACCACATAGAAATGGGTTTACATGTATTTTTTTACAATTATGCAAATCTCTTTAAATTAATGAAAAAAGTGGGAGCTCTAGACAACTTACTCCCAAAAGATCATACTCATCTATTTATTAATAATGGTGGTAATTTAAAATCTTTAGACTTCAGATTCCCTTTAGGTGCTCCATTTAACGGACTTAAAGCTTTTTTTACCACCGAACAACTTACATGGATAGATAAGTTCAGAAATGCCCTAGCTTTAGGTACAAGCCCAATAGTTAGAGGATTGATAGACTATGAAGGCGCAATGAAAATAATTAGAGATCTAGATAAAATTAGTTTTAAAGAATGGTTTTTAAACCATGGTGGAAGTGAAAAAAGTTTAGAAAGAATGTGGGATCCTATCGCATACGCTTTAGGTTTTATTAATTGCAAAGATATTTCAGCACGATGCATGCTAACTATATTTATGATGTTTGCTTCAAAAACAGAAGCTTCAAAACTTAATCTTTTAAAAGGTTCTCCACATAAGTGGTTAACTCAACCTATTGTCGACTACATCACAAACAAAGGAGCAAAAATACATCTTAACCATAAGGTAGAAGAAATCATTTATGAAAAGGATTCTTCTTATTCAGTAAATCAATTAAAAATATCTTCTCCTGAAGGAATTAAAGCAGTGTTTGCAGATAAATTTCTAGCTGCCTGTGATGTTCCTGGAATAAAAAAAATAATTCCAAAAGAATGGTATCAATTTAAAGAATTTGAAGGTTTAAAAAAACTTAGAGCTGTAGCTGTTGCCACAATCCAATTAAGATATGACGGTTGGGTTACTGAATTAGAAAAAGATAACACTGGAAACGAACCCATTGGACTAGATAACCTTCTTTATTCTGCTGATGCCTCTTTCAGCTGTTTTGCTGATTTAGCACTAGCAAGTCCAGCAGACTATCGAAAAAAAGATATGGGGTCGCTTCTCCAATGTGTTTTAACTCCTGGCGATAGATGGATGGGAAGATCCACAGAAAGAATTACAAAAGAAATAGATAAAGAGGTTCGCCGTCTATTCCCATCATCAAAAAACCTTAAATTGCTTTGGAGTAACGTGGTACAAATTCCACAATCACTCTATAGAGAAGCTCCCGGTATGGAACCTTTCAGACCCGATCAAAAAACATCTATATCTAATTTCTTCATGGCTGGTAGTTATACAAAACAAGATTATATAGACTCTATGGAGGGAGCTACAATGAGTGGTCATTTAGCCGCCGCCGCAATTTTAGAGAAGAAAGCCGAATTAGCAAAAAATCTTGCAGTAAGTTAATTTATGGGTACTTGGCTCAAACATGACGTAATAACAGTTGTTAATGCGCCTCTCGAAAATGTATGGGATACATGGAGCGATCTAGACTCAATGTCACTTTGGATGAGCTGGATTGAATCTGTAAAAACAGTTGACGAAGAAACTAATACATTACCAGATTTAACAGAATGGACTTTAGCTGCAAATGGCTTTAGGTTTAAATGGAAAGCTCAAATTACAGAAAGGGTTGAAAAAAGCAAACTTAAATGGAAATCAATAGGAGGTTTACCAACTGAGGGATCAGTAGTTTTCGAAAGTAAAACTGATCAAATCACAACTGTCAATTTAGCCATAACTTATGAACTGCCAAAAATGTTTGCTCGGTTTATGGAAGAAAATATTTTAGGAAAAATGGTTACAAACGAACTACAGGCCAATATTGATAGGTTCAAAGATTTAGTTGAAAAGAACTATACAAACAATTTTTCTAATTAAAAATATTAATTGCTACATCTAGTAGTCCTTCAAAAGTATATTTTTGTGCCTGACTATCAACTCTTCCAAAAATTTTATTACATATTTTTGTTGTCTGAGGTCCAATAGTTAATAACTTAATTTGATCAAAATATTCTAACCATTTTTTACCAAGTTTTTTTTCTAGTAAAAAAGCAGCATTTACTACGGTTTTACCGCTTGAGAAAATAATTGCATCGACTTTTCGATTATAAATAATATCAATTGTTTCTTCCGGAATTGATTCAGGACATCTAGTTTCATATGCAGCAACCTCAAATACGCGAGAACCCGCCTTTCTAAATTGATCTGCAATTAAATCCCTACCACCTGTTTGAACTCTTGGTACAAAAACTCGAAGTCCATAACCAGATACTGGGAAATTATCAATTAAACTTTCAGCAACAAATTCTGGAGGTATGAAATCAGCCTTAATCCCAAAATCATCAAGAGTTTTTGAGGTTTTTTCTCCAACTACGGCGATTTTTGTATTTTTAGAACATTCTTTTAATGAACTATTAAAGAATCTAAGTCTTTTATCCACAAATTTGATCCCATTACTACTGGAAAAAATAATCCAATGAAAATCATTTATTTGATTTAATGCTTCGTCAAGAGGATTCAAATCATCAGGATCAGCAATACTTATTGCAGGTAAATCAAATACATTAGCGCCCTTGCTTATAAATATCTTTTTTACATCCAATATCCCTCCTTTTGATCGAGTAATAATTATATTTCTTTGATCAAGGGGTAGATCAACTTTTGACATCCTTGTCCTCAACATTATGATTTTGATTATTATTTTTATTTTTTAATTCATCGAGAAGTTTCAAGACGGATAATCCTTGATCTAGAACAATATCGTCTTTAAAAATTATCTCTGGAACTCTTCTCATCTCAATTCTTTTTCCTAAACTATGCCTTATATAGCTTTTAGCAGTATTCAAGTTTTCAACAATCTCTTTCCTCACTTTCTCTTGAGCAGTTGAAGTTATATAAATTTTACAGTGTTGCAAATCACCTGATAAATCAATTTTAGAAATATTGACGAAATGATCTCTAATAAGATCATTTTCTAAATCATTCTGCAAAATAAGTGTTATTTCTTTCTTCAAAAGAGAAGAAACTTTTGCAAGACGGTAATTATTTGGCATTATGGTTGTAAATTTATTGGGTTTGTCATAGCTTGCAAGACAAAATAAATAGTTATGAAAGCGCTTAAGACAGAAGATATCAACCCTACTATTGTGAGAGGATTTGATCTATTCTTGAATAAAGGTTCAAGCAAAGCGACAAGTCCCCCAACAATGATAGATATCAAATACTTTGGATATCTCAAAACATTAGAGAAAAATTCGCCCATCAGCTCCACAAATAGATTACTTTTTTAGCTAAGTTTTAACAAACATTAAACAGCATGATTACATTATATCAATTTAGGCATAGTGCTTTTTGTTTAAAAACAAGAATGGCTCTTCATGCAAAAAAACTACAATATCGAGTTGAAGAAGTAACACCTGGAATAGGCCAATTTGAAATCTTTAAATTATCAGGTCAAAAACAAGTTCCTGTAATAGTCGATAGTAATGATCAAGTTATTAATGACTCTTCAACTATTTGCGAATATATAGATAAAAAAAATGATAACAATCCACTTTTTCCTGAGGACCCAATATTATTTGCACAATGCAAACTAATTGAAGACTGGGCAGATACTACAATGGCTATAACTTGTAGAAAAGCTTTAATAAAATCTGCAATAGAAAATCCACAGCTAAGAACTGCATTACTCCCAAATGAAATACCTTCTTCAGTTAAAAGTATTGTTGATAAATTACCTTTTGAAAATCTTAGTAAAATTTCTAATGTAGTTTTGTCTTCTAAAGATAATTTAGAACTCCAAAAATTACTAGAAGCTTTATCAAAATCCTTGATCAACAAGAAATATTTAGTTGGAGATAGTTTATCAATTGCAGATATTTCAATTGCTGCTCAATTATCCCTTCTTAAATTTCCAAAGTCTGCAGGACCAATTCTTTCAGGAGAGGGGAGCCAAGAATACATAAACAACCCTTATTTAGAAAATCTTTTCATTTGGAGGAACAACTTAGAAGAATATCTTTTTAGTGCTAACTCTCAATGAATTCAAACGTCAATTTATATTTATTTGTTTTTATAGCATGAATAGAAGGATCACCAACTTTTGAACCATAAGAAGCAACATATTGCACTCCACAAATTGATGGTTTGATTGAATTATCAACTTCCAAAATTTCTTCGGAACATTTTTGAAATTTACTAATGGTCTCTACCTGATTAATCCTTGAAGCACCTGGCTTATGCACAGTTTGTATAACAAGCTCATCTGCGAAAAAAACATCATCATCTTGGATCTGATTTCTCCCTGTAATTCTTGAATCGATATAAAAGTCATCTTTTAAATAAGTAATTTGATTATTAATAGATTGAGGATCATTTACAACCTTGATTAAGCTATCACCAAATATTGCTTTTCCAATAGATTCAGAATTTTTTGCACGATTACCAACAACTAAATCTGAATCATTCTTAAAGAAATTTACTTTATAAATAACTGGCTCTTCTGAATCATTAATTATATCTTGAGAAGTAACAAGCCAATTCCCCTCGAACCATTTAGGATAGATTAAATCCTCAGAAGTATCTGACAATTTAAAATTTGGTAAATATAATTCAGGCCATTGATTCACACGATTTTCCAAAAACTCTCCTACATTAGAATCTGCAAAAGCAAAAGAACTCCCTAAAAAAATTCCTTGAAAAATCAAGCAAAGAATTAATCCTAGAAGAATCTTCATTATGTCAAATCCACTAATAAGAGCATCAGATCATTATGTATTATTAGAACCAGATTCAAAAGAAAAAATTGTATCAAAGCAAGAAGCAACTTTTTGGTTAAAGAATTGGCTTAGTAAGACAGAAACACAAACAATATATCAAAATATAGAAGATCCTGAACAGGAATTTCTTGAAGAATTATTAGAAAGCACTTATGAATTAGAAATAAAGTTAGGATACGTTATCAAATGGTTTGCAGTAAGAATTGAACCAGATTAACTAATTATTTCTTTATGAATTGCATTAATTATTTTCATAGCGACTTCTTCAATATTTTCCCTTTTTACTTGAATTCTTAAATCTGCTTGAGAATATAAATTTTCTCTAGATTGAAAAATGCTCATATATAAATCATTTAGATTCTTACCCTGAAGAAGTGGTCTATTTTCAATTTCATTTTTCAATCTTTCAATTGCTATATCTTTGTCGAGATCTATCCAAGCAATTATTCCCTGCCTTAAGATTCCCCAGTTTTCCGATTTGGTAACTATTCCTCCCCCAGTAGAGATTACTAATGAAGGAATTTTGATAGTTTCTTTAAGGCAGCTTGCTTCTAATTTACGGAAATTATTTTCTCCTTCATCATTAAAAATTTGATTGATAGATTTTTTTGCCAACTTCTCTATTAACGAATCTAAATCAATATATTTATATTTCAATAATTCAGCCAGCTTCAAACCGGCTTGTGACTTACCAGAACCCATCATTCCTATTAAAAATATGCTTCTGCCCTTTAAAGTATGAACTGTTTTTTTGATAATGGATTGTTCCATAAAGACAAAAGCGTATTTAAAACCTTAAGATAGTATTATCGCAGAAAGGTATGACTTCTACACAATCCAAACCATTACATGGAAAAGGACGTGAATGCGTCATAACTCGACGTGCCTGCTTTAGTTCTAGTCACCGTTATTGGCTTCCTGAAAAAACCCCAGAAGAAAATTTATCTCTTTTTGGAAATTGCAGTATTGCACCAGGTCATGGTCATAACTATGAACTTATTGTTTCAATGGGTGGAGAATTAGACTCTGATGGAATGGTACTTAATCTCTCTGATGTAAAACACTCTATTAAAGATAAGGTTACTGGACAATTAGATTTTCGTTTTTTAAATGATGTCTGGCCTGAATTTAATGTTGATAATCAAGAAGGTATACTTCCCACAACTGAAGCATTAGTAAAGGTTATTTGGAGTCGTCTAAAGGATGATTTACCTCTTACAAGTCTAAGGCTTTATGAAAACCCAAATTTATGGGCAGATTATTTTGGAAAAAACATGGAAGCATTTTTAACAGTACAAACTCATTTTGCAGCCGCTCATAGACTCGCAAAAAAAGAGATTTCCTTTGATGAAAATAAAAAAATCTATGGGAAATGTGCCAGAGTTAATGGACATGGTCATAACTATCTTGTCGATATAACTGTAAAAGGAGACATTGATAAAAGAACTGGAATGGTTTGCGACTTATCTGCGCTCCAGGAGATAATTAATGATTTGGTTGTTGAACAACTAGATCATACTTTTCTAAATAAAGATGTCAAATTTTTCCAGAATTGTGTTCCAACTGCTGAAAATATAGCTTTATATATTTCTGATATTCTTAAAAATCCAATACATGAACTTGGTGCAACATTACACAAAATCAGACTCCAAGAGAGCCCAAATAATGCTGCAGAAATTTATGTTGATCAAAAGCTAACCAATTCATTGAAGTTGAAACTTGAAAATAGTTTAGTCTCACAAACTTGAGTATCCCAAGAGTAATAATTGTTATAGCATCTAGTCTTGATGGGAGAATTGCATTTCCTGGAGGTGGAGAATCGCATCTTGGAAGCGAAGAAGATAAAAAAATGTTAAATCAACACTTATCAATGGTTGACGCCACCATTTTTGGTTTAGGTACTTTAATAGCTCATCAATCAACTTACCTTATTAAAACTCTAAATGGTAATGACGAAGTAAAAATAGCAAAAAAACAACCAATTTCTATAGTTGCTTCAAATAGCAAAAAATTTAACAGTAATTGGAAATACTTTCGTCAACCAATTAGAAGATGGATAATAAGCTCAAGTAAAGTTGATAATGCGTCGAATAATGACTTCGAGAAACAACTCTATTTCGAAGATTCCTGGAGAAAAACTTTAATTTCACTCAGAAAACAAGGAATTAATGATCTAGCTCTTTTAGGAGGTGCAAAACTTATAAATTCATTTATGAAAGAGGATCTAATAACAGATATAAAAATTACAATTATTCCACGCATTATTGGAGGTAAATATACATGGCTCCCTGCAGAACAAACAAATGAGATTTTTAATCTTAAAAGACTATGGGAAATAAAATCAATTAAAAATTTAATGAATAATGAAATCCACGTTCACTACAAAAAAATTTGAAATAGATTCAATAATAAATGACACAAAAAATACATAAAGTTGAAGTCAAATTGTCAATTAAGGAAATCTCCAAGGAGATATGGAATGAATTATCAAGTGACATCAATAATCCATTTTATGAATGGAATTGGCTTAAAAATCTTGAAATATCTAACAGTGTTTCAAGAGAAACTGGTTGGCAGCCTCTATATTTTGTTGCTTATAAAAATAAAGAAATATTAGGAATTGCTCCACTTTTTTTAAAAAATCATAGCTATGGAGAATTCATTTTTGACCAATCATTTGCAAGATTGGCTCAAGAGCTTAATTTAAATTATTACCCTAAATTAATTGGAATGAGTCCTTATAGTCCTGTAAATGGATATCAATTTCTTTATAAAAAGAATAAAGATAAGAAAGAAATTACAAATTTACTCATCAACCATATCGAAAGCTTTGCGATAACAAACAAAATTTTAAGTTGTAATTTTTTATATATTGATGAAAGCTGGGGCAACCATCTTAAATCTTTGGGATACCATGAATGGATAAATACTAGCAGTGAATGGAGGAATAATGGAGAAAAAACGTTTGATGATTTTCTTTCTAGATTTAACTCTAATCAGAGAAAAAATATAAAAAAAGAGAGAAAATCAATTATTAAACAAGATATTAAAATAGAAATTTTTAGTGAAGATGATATCAACCAAGAAATCCTTCAAAAAATGCATAATTTTTATGAACAGCATTGTTCGAGGTGGGGAGTTTGGGGAAGTAAATATCTAACATCTTCATTTTTCGAAAAAATTGTTCATAGTAAAAAAAATCTTTTACTTTTTAGCGCGTCAAAGAAAAATTCAAATGATATTTTTGCTATGTCGATGTGCGTTAAAAATAGCAACAACTTATGGGGTAGATATTGGGGTAGTCAACAAGAAATATCTAATCTACATTTTGAATTATGCTACTACCAGCCAATTGAATGGGCAATAAAAAATAGTATCCATTTGTTTGATCCTGGAGCTGGTGGTAATCATAAAAGGCGGAGAGGTTTTTTTGCAAAAAGCACGATTAGCTTGCACAAGTGGTTTGACAAAAATATGGAAAATATAATTTATCCATGGCTCAATGAAATTAATAAACAAACAGAGATGGAAATTGATTCTGAGAATAAATCTATACCCTTTAAATAAAAAAAATACTTGGCTTTAACAAAGATTATATTAGTAATATACTTATTTATTAATTTCTAATAATGGATTCTAGTAAAAGTTTCGATGAAAAAATAAAGTTTGATAATAATCTATCTAACCGACATATAAACTTAGATCCAAACGGTTATTTTATTATTAAAGTAGATTTTGAAGAAAATAAAATAATTGTAGAACACTTTCTAAATAATATTAATGATGAAGGATATGCGCTTGACCCAGAAACAAATGAACCAATTAAATGCGACTCTCAAAATAAAAGAGTTAGTAATGTAGTTTTTGAAGGTATCAGTGCGAAACAACTTGGAATATTGATCACTGAAGAAAGAAATGACTTAATAACCAGATTCGATCATGCGCTTTATTTAGGCCGGGAACTACAAAAAGCAGAAGAATGTTTATACAAAAAATTACCATATATACAAGATTAAGAAATTAAACTAAAAAATCTAATCTTTTCATCTGATGTTAAATTGATTAAAAATAAAAAAATTAATGAACATCATTTTCTATTTTGCATTTATTGGTTTTGGTTTTGGAGCTGCTTTCGCATTAGATAAGCTCTTAAGAGCAGTTAAATTAATTTAAAAAAACTACAAAATTTTAACAGTCTCTCCATACAAATCATATTCATCAGCACAAGAAATATTTGCTTCAACAAACTTACCAATATAATTTTTCAAATCATTATTGGAATTTGTGGATAAAATGACATTTCCGTCAATTTCAGGCGCAAAACTGTAGGAACGACCTATTAATTCGTTATTATCTGATATTTTTTCTACCAAAATCTTCATTTTTGAACCAACATATGACTGATTTTTATCTTTAGAGATATTTTGTTGAACTGAAATAACGTTATCTTTTCTTGCCTCTGCAATCTCTGGAGATACTTTATTTGGCAAATCAAAAGCTGCAGTTCCCTCCTCAGGAGAAAAAATAAACACTCCCACATGATCAAATTTATGCCTATCCAAAAATTTGAGAAGATGTTCAAAATGTTCTTTTTTTTCTCCTGGGAAACCAACAATGAGACTAGTTCTTAATACAGCAGATGGGATTTCTTCTCTAATTTTCTCCAAAATCGATTCATTCAAAGACGCCTGCCAAGGTCTATTCATACTTTTCAATACATCTGGATGACTATGCTGAAGTGGTAAATCAAAGTAAGGGACTATATTCTTTGAATCTTTGAAAGCTCTAATTACTTCATCAGTTAAACCCGTTGGATAAGCATAATGTATCCTTATCCAAGGAATTGGAACTTTTGAAAGCTCATTCAAAAGTTTGGCTAATGATGGTTTTCCATAAATATCTTGCCCATAATTAGTTGTTATTTGACTAATTAATATAATTTCTTGAATACCTTTTTTCGCAAGACTTTTGGCTTCTGAAACTATAGATTCTATTGTTCTACTTCTTTGAGGACCTCTCAACTTAGGAATAATACAAAAAGCGCAATTATAGTTGCAGCCTTCAGCAATACGAAGATAAGCAACAAATTTATTTTTATCTACAAAACGAGGCATTTCCTCATCTGCAATAAATTCAGGTATTTTTGAAATTTCATTAACGATTTCCCCTTTTTCTACTCTTTCTAATACCGTGGCTATCTTTTGATAATCTCCTGTTCCAACTAAACCTTTTATTTCAGGGATTTCTTTTATAAGCTCATCTTTAAAATGCTGAGCCATACAACCTGCAACTATTACTTCCTTTCCTTGATTTGTATATTCTAGAATTTTTCTAATAGATTCTTCTCTAGCTGTTTCAATAAAACTGCAAGTATTTACAACAACAACATTTGCATCATTTATATTGCTGTCAACTTCATAACCCTCTTTATCTAATAAGCCTTGCATATGTTCAGTATCAACAAGATTTTTCTCACAACCAACATGACTGAATGCAATCCTAGATAGTTTTTTTTCTTTTACATCGAATCTATTTTTTTTCACAACTTGAAAAATAAGAATTAAAAGATTTAAAAAGCATTTCGCATATAACTCTCATGCCAAGATAATATTAGGATAGATAATGTAAATAACAAACTTTTTTGTATGGCCATAAATAATTTTAAAAGAATAAATAAAAAAAATTTGAAATGGCCAAAAATCGTAATCGCAATTCTTAGCACTATAGGCATAGTTGATACAGGTTCAATTACTTTAAAAAACTGGGGATTATTTACCTCGCTTTCATGCCCAGGAATACAAAATGGTTGTGAAACAGTTTTAAATAGTCCTTGGGGTACTTTATTCGAAAATAATCAACTTAATATACCTCTCTCTTTAGCTGGATTTATAACATATTTATCAATATTAGTTATCACAATAATACTCTCGCTTAATTTAATTTCTCCCAAAGAAAAACTAAATAAGTTTTTATGGTGGTTAGTATTTCTAATTTCTTGTGCGTCATCAACATTTAGCTTTTTATTGATAAATATAATGTTTATTAAGATTAAAGCATATTGCTTTTTTTGTATACTTTCAGCAATTTTATCATTTTCTATCTTTATAATTTCTATGATTGGAGCAAAGTTTGAAAGTAGAGAACCTATGATTTTTAGAGGTTTCATTGTAGCCATTAGTGTCCTGCTGGGGGGCCTAATTTGGTCAACAAACGTTGACCCCTCTAATGCTATTGATATTGCGAACCCCACTGAAAATGTATCGCCAATAATTACCACCTCAAGCTCTCCCCAGAAGGTAAAGTTTGCAAAATTTTTAAGTGAAAACAATATTGTTATGTATAGTGCATACTGGTGCCCGCATTGCCACGATCAGAAACAAATATTTGGTAAAGAAGCAGTTAAAGAATTAAAAGTAGTTGAGTGTGCTAAAGATGGTAAAGATAATAACTTTGAGCTATGCCAAACGAAAGGAATCAGTGGATTTCCTTCTTGGGAAATAAATGGAGAAATTATTAGTGGTACGCGTGACTTAAATGAATTAGCAACAAAAACAGACTATCAGGGAGATCTTAATTTTTAATAAATCTTTTTTGAATTATTTGATCTAACTCTTGTCTAGTATGGCATTCCCAATTTTTATCTTTATCAGGGAAATCATCTCTATAATGCCCTCCTCTACTTTCCTCTCTAAATAGACAAGCTTTTAATAAAGTTAGGGTGGTAATTTGTCTATTTTTTAAATCAAGTAAAAGATTTAATGCTCTTCTATTTAGCTCACTAAGTTTTATTTTTTGATCAAAATTTATTTTTTCAAGACTATTTAGTAAATCATTTTTATTTAATTTATCCATATCATTTTGAATGAAATTTAAAAATTTACTCATATTTACCTTATTTCGAGATACACCTAAATTTAACCAACATAGTTTTCTTAGTTCATCAATTTTTTCAGCAATTATAGAAATTTGATCTTCTTTTGGATCTTCAATATCAAACTTTTGAAGTGATCTATCAAATTTTTCAAATTTAGAAATATTATTCAAAACAATTGAAGACATTTTTCTTGCAAAAACAAGACACTCCATCAGTGAATTACTTGCCAGTCTATTAGCACCATGCACACCTGTAGAAGCAACTTCTCCAACGGCATATAATCCTTTTCTTGTTGAAGATGCATTTAGATCAGTTTTAACACCTCCCATCCAATAATGAGCTGCAGGAGCTACGGGAATAACCTCATTTAAAGGGTTAACGCCATAGTCCTGACAACGACTTAAGATGGTGGGGAAGCGCTCTACAATTTTTTCTGGGTCAATATACCGAAGGTCTAAACCAACATGGTCTACATTATTAGCATGCATATTTTTCATAATTGCTCTACTTACCTGATCTCTGGTAGCTAGATCACGATTTTCAAGATTTTTAACTGGACTTTCACCATTTTTATCAACTAAAATTGCTCCTTCCCCTCTAAGTGCCTCAGATATTAAGAAGCAAGGTGCACCATAAAATTTTAAAGCTGTTGGATGAAATTGCACGAACTCTAAATCTTCGATAGCAGCTCCTGCTTTCCATGCAAGAGCAATCCCTTCACCAGAGGATTGAGCAGGATTGGTTGTATTTGTAAATAAGTGCCCACCCCCACCTGTAGCCAAAACAACAGCTCTAGATTTAATCCAATATAAATTTGCTCCATCAAGAACCTGAACTCCCCTACATTCTTTATTTTCAATAAGAAGTTCAGTTACTCTTACACCCCTGCAGTGAAGAATATTTTTTTGATTCTCAATATGATCTTCTAGAACTTCAACTAATGCTCTTCCAGTACGATCTTTAACATGTAAGACTCTTCTTCGTGAATGGGCTGCTTCCAAGGTAGTAGCTAGTTGATCAGAACTTTGATCAAAAATCATACCTAAATTCTGCAACCTTTCTACACAACCTGGAGCTTCTTTAACTAGCATTTCTACAGCTTGAAAATCACATAGTCCATCACCTGCTTTTAAAGTATCCTCAGCATGCAGATCAAATGAATCATCTCGTCTAACAACAGATGCAATTCCACCTTGAGCCCATCTGCTGGATGATGCCTTACTAGTATTTCTATTTAAAAGGAGCACTTGTAAATTTGATGGTAATTCAAGACAAGTCATAAGGCCAGCAGCTCCAGCTCCTATAACGATTACATCCCAATTATTTATTGGTATCGGTACTTGTGAAAATGGAGGCCTTAACATTAAACCAATCCACTAAAAGTTGGTTGCAGAATTGCTAAAACAATAAAAATACCATCAACAATTAATGTCGTTTGAATTACGTAACCAGAAACTAAGAGTGCTTTACCACTAGTAGTATTAATTGTGCCAGAATCTAAAATTTCTTTTGAAATAAACCAAAGTATAAGAGCAATAAAAACGATAATTGATAATGATTTTATTTGAATAAGACTCTCTGAAGTTTTTTGAAGAATCATGGGTGCATTTTCAGAATCTGCTGTAATTACCTGCCTCCATTGATCCATGATTCCGATTAAAAATATTGTAATATCAGTTACTGCGGTTCCAAATAAAGAAGAGATATAAAAACTTGAACCTATTTTCCAATTAGAACCTAATCCAATTAAAGCTAATGGGAGAACTACAGCTTCAACAGGTATGTGAAGGATAGGAAATGGGCTTAACCATCCCCAGAACAAACATCCACCAAGCCAACTACCTGATATACCAAGTAATAATGAACTGACAATAAACCACTTACTTGATCCTTTCTGATTCAAAACAATTGCCACTAAGATAATGACAAAAGTAAAACAAAGAGCACTTATTGGTTCTAATCGAACCCAAGGGGCTTGAACAAAAATAGGTAAAATTACAAAAAAAGAAGACCACAATCTTAAAGATATAGGATTTGATAAAAAAATATTTTCGAATGAATCAACTTTCTTGTTAGATTCATAGTTGAATTTATCTTTTACTTCTAAATTTTTTGTAATTAATTCTTTCAATGAAAAAGTCTATTTTAATTAATCTAAATCGTGTTTAAGAAAACTGCGAATGCCATATTTTAATAAATAAAAGGCACATAATTTCAAACCTATATTTAGTTTTTTAAAAGTATTTAATACACTTTGAGTCAAATATAAGTTTAGAATAAATATAAATAAGAGTATTTGACCTTAAATTGTGTGGCAAGAAATTAATTACAAGGAAGATCCCATTGAACTTTTGGTTCCTAATATTTCTTATAAAATAAATCCTGCAGAAATTGAAAGTATTGAAGCTAATTCTATCGCTGAAGAAATAGGATTTGAATCAGGTGACTCAATTATTAGTATTAATGGGAAAAAACCAAGAGATTTAATTGATTATCAGATTCTGATTAGTGAAGAAATTTTAGATATATCAGTTTTAGATAAAAATCATGAGATTCACAACATAAATATTGAAAAAGATCAAGACGTTAATTTAGGTATAAATTTTAAAGATGCATTATTTGATTCAATCAAGCAATGCAATAATAGATGTCCATTTTGTTTTATTGACCAACAGCCCAGTGGTAAAAGAAAAAGCCTATATATAAAAGATGATGATTATAGATTAAGTTTCCTATATGGCTCTTATTTAACCCTCACAAATTTAAAAAAAGAAGACTGGGAAAGAATTGCTATGCAAAAACTATCCCCACTTTTTATTTCAGTTCATGCTACTGATCCCGCCACAAGAGAAAAATTATTAAAAAATAAAAAAGCAGGAGTGATACTTGATCAAATTTCGTGGTTTGAAAAAAACTCTATTCAAATACATGCTCAAATTGTTGTTTGTCCAGATATAAATGATGGGGATATTCTTGAAAAATCAATTTTAGAACTTGCTGAATTCTACAAAAAAACCTCTCAAACAGTACTCTCAGTCGCAATAGTTCCTGTAGGACTGACAAAATTTAGACCTGAAAATGATGGACTAAAATCAATCAGCCCAGAATACGCAAAAAAAACTATTAAACAAGTAGAGAGAATTCAAGCCTCTCTACAAATTACTCTTGGGACTCGTTTTTGTTGGCTAGCAGACGAATGGTATTTGATTGCTGGTACAAATTTACCTAGTTACAAAACCTACGAAAATATGCCACAAGAATCTAATGGTGTTGGGACTATAAGAAACTTTCTAGAAGCATTAAGAGAGAAGACTCAAAACCTTCCCCAAAAAGTAAAAAAGCCAAAAAAAGTTAGTTGGATTGTTGGTAAATTAGTTTATGAAGCCCTAATTCCTACAGTTAAGAAATTAAACTTAATTAATGGATTAACAATTAATTTATATGGTTTGCCAAGTATTTATTGGGGTCAAGATCAAGTTGTTACAGGTCTTCTTACTGGAGAAGATCTAATTTGCGGGTTGAAAAATAAGGATTTAGGAGAAGCTGTTTACATACCATCTATTATGTTAAAAATTAATACTGATTTATTTTTAGATGATAAAAATATTCAAGAGGTAGAGAATCAAATAAATACTAAAATTCACGTTCTTGATGATTCAAATGATATTATTAATACTTTGATTGGTTAACCGAATATTTTCGAAACTAGAAATATGCTTAGAAGAGTAATAAATCCTTTCTTATTATTGCCGCTTGCTCTAGGTATGAATACCTTTAATGTTCTATCGAGCGAAACAGAAAATTACATTGATAATCTTTTAGAAGAAAAATCAAATATTACTTTTGTTGATTATCAAGAAATAGAAAAACTTGTATTAAATAATCAAGAATTAAGATCGTTACAAAATCTAGTTGCCTCTGCAAGCTTTAATCTTTCCAGTCAAATTGCCAAAAGATACCCATCCTTAGATTTTCAAGCCAATGGGTTACCAAAATACATAGCAGGTAAAAAATACAATAGCGATTCACCTACTTTAAAAACATCACAATTTACGGCTAATCCCTCCCTGAATATTAAATGGGATGTAATTGCCCCGCTAAGAGGATCTGAAATTAAAATTGCCAAAACAAATTACAAAATTGCAGAAAATAATTATAGGATTAAGAAAAAAGATTTGATTCAAGAAGCAAGAATCAGATATCACAAATACAAAAAATCATATCAAGATATTCAAAATAAAAAATTCACACTTGATTTATCAAATACAAGTTTAGAAAATTCTATGGCAAAGCTAGATGCTGGAATCGGTACAAAATTTGAAGTTCTTGAAGCAGAAGCTCAATTATCTCGGGATCAACAATCACTTAATGAAAAGAAAATAGAACATGAAATTAATAAAATTTCTCTAAAAGAGATTCTTAATGTTAAGGGAGATTTAGAGACTAATAAAGAGCAAGATCTTATAGGGTTTTGGAATCATAAATTGAATAAGAATATTAATGAGGGTTTGGATAAAAATCTTTCCTTAAAAAACCTAATTCTTCAAAAATTAATTAAAAAGAGCCAAGCAGAGAGCTTTTTAGCTCAAAATAAGCCAAATATCTATATCAGTAATTCATTATCTAGTACATTTTCAAAGGGTGACTCTCTTGCAACTAATATCGACTCTGAAAAATCTGGATCTAATTATACAAATACCATAAGTCTAAATTTTGCATGGAGTATTTTTGATGGCGGACAAAATAAGAACTCCTATAAATCAAAAATTGCCGATGCAGAATCCGAAAAATATGCTTATGAAAATCTAAAAAATGTTTTAACCACAAGTATTAGTAAAGCCTATTTAAATCTTAAATTATATGAAGAAAAAATAATCTCTTCTCTTAAAGAAATTGAATCTAGCAAAGAGTCTGTAAGGCTTTCCAGACTTAGATATGATGTTGGAATATCAACTCTAAAAGATGTTCTTGTGAGGCAAAGCGAATTAAGTAATGCAAAATCAAAAAATATTAATGCAATATATAATTACAATCTGAATATAGATGAATTAGAAAGATTAACTTTCCTTGATAAAAGTAAAAATTGTTTGGGTAGTAATAATACTAAAATTAAAGATAAAGATTCTATTTGCAATTTATAAAGATGAATCCACCAAATTTAACTAATAAGCAACTAGGTGAATTAGATTCTTTATTTGAATTGGTTAGTCAACGTCAAACACAAGATTTTGGAAATATTAGCGCAAGCAATAAAGCAGATGGATCATTATTAACAAGCTGTGATTTATGGAGCGACAAAACAATAGTAGATGGCTTAGCCTCAATAGCTCCAGGTGAAGGCGTTCTTAGTGAAGAAGGGCAAAAGTTAATTCCGAATTCAAAAGCTTACTGGGTAGTCGATCCACTAGATGGGACAACAAATTTTGCTGCCGGTATTCCTTACTGGTCTATATCTGTAGCAAGATTCGTTGATGGTAAACCACAATCTTCTTTTTTAATAATTCCTACATTGAAAAAAAAGTTTGTATCCATTAAAGGAGAAGGGGTTTGGTTAAATAACAAGAGAATTGATCCTAGCCAAAATAATCGTCAAAGTGAATGTATTTCTTTATGTAGTAGATCAATAAAAATTTTACAAAAAAACCCAAACTCAGTATTTCCTGGCAAAATTAGACTCTTAGGTGTATCGAGCTTAAATCTTACGAGCGTAGCAATGGGACAAACTTTCGGAGCAATAGAATCAACCCCTAAGATATGGGATATTGCAGCAGCTTGGCTGCTATTAGAAGAACTCAATTGTTCTATAAAGTGGTTAGAAACAGATCCTTTAAATTTAGTTTCAGGAGAAGACTTGAGCGATGTTAATTTTCCATTAATTGCTTGTAGATCCATTGAAAAATTTGAAATTTTAAAGCCATGGGGCAATTTATTATGAGCAAAATAGTTGCATCATAAATAAAAAATTGCTTGAAAAATTTCTTAATCAGATACAATAAAAATTAAGTAAATGAATAAATATTTGAAGAAAATTAATATGCAGAGAAGTTCAACCTGGATACTAAAAAGTTTATGGGGAGCTTGTGAGCGATGGAGCAAATCTGATTGTGTTGATTTAAGCGCTGCATTTGCATACTACACACTTCAATCATTTTTCCCAATCCTTCTAATTTCTCTTTCAATAGCTTCATGGTTCCTAGGAAAACAAGAAGGATTAGATCAACAAATAATTGCCATTGCTGCTCAGCTTTTACCTCCTTCAGTAGTTGAGTTAGTAGAGACAACATTATTTAATTTGATAGATCAAGGTTTTGGAGCAGGAATTCTTGGGGCTATGTTTTTGCTTTTTACAGCAGGAAATGCATATCTTTCTCTTCAAAGAGGTTCTGATAGGCTTTGGGAGGACGAAATTCCTTCTAAAAAAGTTAATGCCGCTTGGAGAGTACAAGCTTCGAAGTTTCTCCGAAATAGAGTTGAAGCCTTTTTAATAGTATTCTTTATTGGTTTTTTAATGGTACTAGATCAAATTAGTGCAAATCTTAGGATGATCCCTAGTAACGTTTTAGAAAATCTTTCAAAATCTAATAATCTTATTTCTGATTTATTATTAAAGTTGCCGTTATTACAAGTTGGCCAGTTTGCAATACCACTAATTGGCTTTTCTTTAATGGCTCTTTTATTACAAGCACTTTTACCCAGTAGAAAAGTTCCATTGAAACCACTGTTACCTGGATCTTTTCTTATTGGAATTGGCCTAACCACTTTGAACCTTGCAGTCAGTAAAAGTATTCTCTCACTTGGAGTAAGATTTCAAGCATACGGTTTTATTGGAGGTTTTCTAGTACTTACTTTGTGGGTATGGCTATTAGGAGTGATTTTATATTTTGGACAGTGTTGGAGTGTAGTAATTGCTAGTATGACTTTAGTAAATAAAAAAAGAAATTATAGATAAGGATAACTAAGGTGAATTATTTTCTTAAAGCTAATAAAAATCTTATCACCTATTCATTAATCATACTTATCGTTATTCCAATTTTTGGATTTAATTTTTTCATTAGCTTTGTTGGAAATATTCTAATTCTTTTATTTTTAATTCCTCTTCTATTATTAGTTTTAGTTTTTATTGGTTTTAATTCTTACAAATCTAAAATTAATACATGTAGTAATTGTGGTGCAATATCATTAGGTTTAAGTGAAACCTGCATGAATTGCGGAGCAAATTTAGAGAATATAAACAAGAAAAATCAATTAGATAAAAAGCCTAGTGAAAGTACCATTGATGTTAAAGCAGAGGAAATTAAGTAAAATACTAACCTATTCCAATTTGTCGAAGAATACTTTGTCCAGTAATTAATTCAGTACCAAGTCCAATCAAAATACCCATCATCGCCATACGGCCGTTCCAAGTTTCTGCAAAATTTACAAAGCCAAATCTTGGTTGATTGTCTTTA
The DNA here is from genome assembly GCA_003281605.1 of Prochlorococcus sp. AG-347-I06. GTDB lineage: Bacteria > Cyanobacteriota > Cyanobacteriia > PCC-6307 > Cyanobiaceae > Prochlorococcus_A. The sequence goes on from QCBM01000003.1 coordinate 232,369, forward strand.
TTCATAATTAACAAAATTATCTATCAAATTATTTTAACGTTTTAAGGAAGATTTTATGAAAATAATAAATTATTTATTTAACATGTCTTATACCATCAACAGTTCGATACTCATCTCCGGTTAATTCCTCATATACAATGGCTGGCAATCCTGTATCAAACATTGTTTGCAATGCCTCTTTTAACATAGGATTCCAACCTCCAGTACTAACTTTTCCATGTCTTACAGTCCAGTCCCAGGTCCCTTGGAGATCTCTGGGGAGTCTACCTTCTCTGTCTCTTCGCGCGACTAAGTCTAAAGATTCAACTATACCAACAATAACTGGATTTTTACCGTAAGAAGGGGTAAGGCTTAGTTCAAGTCTCACTGGATCTTCTTTAACTATTTTTAAACGAAACCTTGGTGGTAATTTGAGAGATCTTATTACCGCTGAAACGATTTTTGTTCTTAATTCCAATTTTTTTTCTTAGATGTATTTTGATTAATCAGTTGTTGATCCTTTTCCTTCTAATGTAGAGTCATTATCATTAGAGAATCTTACTGTTAATAGCTCCTCTTCTGTTATGTTACCTGATTTATCTAACAGTTCTGGATGTATTTTGTATTTTTTTTGTTTAAAACTTGAAGTAGTTAAACTTTTATTTTTATTATCGGATATGCCCCAGCCATTAGACATTACTTTAAAAGCTTTCCACACTAAATATGTTAAAGCCGCAGAATATATAATTGGAAATAAAATTGTCATTGAATTTATGGATTAGTTTGTTATATGTTTAATATCATAGCCCGAAAAAAAGAAATTTAGCTATTTTAAATCACTAAATTATTCTCTAGATTCAATTAATTAAATTACAAGTTATATTTAAATTACACTATAGGGGTGAATTAAATCTCTCGAAAACATAATAAAATCAAAATTGAAAAAATACATCCAAAAGTTATTTCTAATCGTCTCATTAATTCCAATAGGGATCACATATCCTACAAAAGTAATACCCCAACCATTAAGCAAAACAAAAATTAATGAACTGAGTTTATTTTCAAACAAATCTTTCATAACTAAAGCTGTAGAAAGAACCGGTGCAGCTGTGGTGACAATTGATACTCAAAAATATATTAAAAAAAGAAATTTTCCAAGAAATTCTCAACTATTTCTAGACCCATATATTGAAAGATTTTTTGGATTAGACTTGCCTAACGAAAATCGACCAAGGATAGAGCAAAATCAAGGCAGTGGGTTTATATTTGCAGATGGACTTGTAATGACCAATGCTCATGTAGTGAATGGATCAGATAAGGTAATTGTTGGTTTAACCAATGGCAAAAAATTAAACGCTAAACTGATAGGCCAAGACCCTTTTACTGATTTAGCTGTGTTAAAGATTGAAGGTAAAGAACCTTGGCCAATAGCAAAATTGGGCGATTCTGCAAAGATTAAAGTTGGTGATTGGGCTATAGCAGTTGGAAATCCTTTCGGACTAGAAAACACAGTAACGCTTGGTATTATTAGTAACCTTAATAGAAACGTTACTCAATTAGGTATATATGACAAAAAACTGGAACTGATACAAACAGACGCTGCTATTAATCCTGGAAATTCTGGAGGTCCACTGTTGAATAGCGATGGAGAAGTAATTGGTATTAATACATTGATAAGATCAGGTCCAGGAGCGGGTTTGAGTTTCGCAATCCCAATTAATAAAGCTAAGGAAATTGCCTATCAACTTTTAAAAAATGGGAAAGTAATTCATCCTATGATTGGAATTAGCCTAATAGAAGAAAGTATTTCTGAGAGAAACAATAATGCTGTAAAAGTTGGATATGTAGTACCGAAGAGTCCAGCTGAAAAAAGTGGAATCAAGATAGATGATATTTTAATTAAAGTAGGCAATAAAGATGTTGAAACCGCATCAGACGTAATTGAACAAATTAGTAAAAATGGTATCAAAAAACAAGTAAATATATTATTGAAGCGTAAAAATAAATTTATTAAATTAAAAGTAACACCAACTGATATTACCAATCTACAAAATAACTAAAAAATTTAATTGTCATTCCGTTTAAGTATTTCCACACATCTAGAAATACATCTACCATCCCTTATATCACAGGAAGTAATGCATTCAAAATAACTTTCAATAGGATCAGAAATTTGAAAATGTTTTTCTGGGAAATCGTAATTTTTCATTTAAATTATTAAAACCTATTTTTGTATTTTTAAGAATAATCAATGACTGTAAACTATGTAAAGATAAATGAGTGATCTTACTTAGCCAATTGTAAATTTTATTAAAAGTAATCAAATTTTTTGGCTTTGAGTTTTTTCTAAAAAATATTCGTAATTACCATCATATGAAAATAACTTTGAATCTTTAATTTCAATTATTCTATTTGCAACCTTTGAAATAAAATACCGATCATGAGAAATGATTAATAATGAACCTTTATAATTTTTAATTGCTAATTCTAAGTTTTCCTTAGATTGCAGATCCAAATGATTAGTTGGTTCGTCCAAAAGAAGGAAATTACTAGGATTAATAATCATTAGCGCCAATGCTAATCTTGCCTTTTCTCCCCCACTGAGTTGTTTAATATATTTAAAAACAGTTTCATTTTGAAAGCCAAAACCCCCTAAAAATGTTCTAACTTTTTTTTGAGACCACTCTGGAGACTTATTACATATTAAATCAATAACCCTTTCGTCAAGGGAAAGTGCTTCAGCTTGATTCTGTTCATAATAGCTAGTAATTATATTATGTTTACCAAGATTAATTTCTCCAATTTCAGGAGATATTTTTTTCATAATAATTTTAAGCAATGTAGATTTGCCGCAGCCATTAGGTCCCAATATTGCTATTTTCTCCCCAGAAGAAATCTTTAAATTAATATCTAAAAAAAGAATTTTATCCTCGAAACTATGAGATAAATTTTTGATATTTAGAACTAATTTTCCTGAGCGAGGGCACTCTGGAAAATTAAAAACAGGACTTTTTGATTTTGCTATAGGAACCTCAATTTTAGAAATCTTTTTTAATTGTTTTTCTCTGCTTTTTGCTTGAGAACTTCTAGTTGCACTAGCTCTAAATCTATCTATATACCTTTTCTGTAATTCAATTTCTTTTTGTTGTAATTGATATGCCTTATTTTGTGATTCTTCATTCAAAGATTTCTGTTCAACAAAAAAAGAATAGTTACCATTATATGTTTCACATGTTCCTCTATCTACAAAAATTATTTTTTTACATAATTTATCTAAAAAATATCTATCATGACTGATAATTATAACTGCAATCTTAAGCGATGATAGATATTCTTCCAACCAAAAAATAGTTTCTAAATCTAAATGATTGGTTGGTTCATCCAGCAAAAGTAAATCAGGTTTTTGTAAGATTATTTTTCCAAGTGCTACTTTCATCTGCCAACCTCCTGAAAAATTGCCAACTAATTTATCAGCATCTTCTATAGAAAAGCCTAATTTTGGTAACATTTTTTCTACATCAGATTGCATTTTATAACCACCTAAAGCTTCAAATTTTGCTTGATATTTTGCGAGTTGATTTACAAATATTTCAAGTTCATCAGAATTTTTTTTTATATCCAACGATTTCATTTTATTCTCAATTTCTAAAAGTTTAATGGCAACAATTTGTATATCTTTAAAAGAACTTTCTAATTCCTGTCTCACTGAAAAATTCAAATTACAATCAAACTCTTGCTTTAAATGGGAAATTTTAGGATTTCCCTCTTTGATGATCGTTCCACTTGTTTGCTCTTCCTCTCCAATTAAAATCTTAAATTGAGTTGATTTACCTGCACCATTAGAACCAACTAAGCCAACTTTTTCTCCTTTCTTAATCTCCCAACTAATATTTTTTAAAACAATATCTGTAGAATAAATTTTGCTTACACTCTCAAGTCTAATCACTTTTTTAAAAATAGAATTTACAAAATCTGTGGCTTATTTACTAAAAATTATTTAGTAGAATAAAATTAAATCATGAAAAGAATAGAACAAATTGTAGTGATTTTTATAGCTGCAGCTCTTGCAATTCCAAGTTATTGGTTTTTTTGGACTTTGGCTGGTGGAGGTGGCTACAACAAAAGAATAAAACCTATTCCTAATCCTAATCCTAATCCAAATAATAATTATTCGAAACCTTTTCCTAAAGACCTCCTCGAGCCTTAATTAACCACATTTTAGTTGCCTCATCATCAATAGTACTCAAATATTCAATAACCTCTTCTTGAGTCACAGAAATATTTAACTCGTTGCCAATATCGCATATTTTATCTAAGGCTTTTTTGGGATTAGTTAAAGCTGTCATGAACAGAATTTGTTTTTTTTTGGAATCGTTTGCTATTAACTTATAGAGCTTTTCAGCATTACTGGACATGTTTTTAAAATCTATTTATTAATAGATTATTACTTCAAGCTACATTTTGTTCATTATATTTATTATTAGATAAATCATTATCCACATCTTTTATTTCTTTTGCAGAGGCATCTGCCATACTTCTTGCGTCTAAACATAAAACTTTTCTTAGTTTAGCGAAGTTAGCTGCGTGAGAATTTCTACCATCTTTTTGGGCATAATACTCAGACTGCTGAAGAATATGGTGAAGGTGAGTTAATAAATATGGACTAATTACAGCTGATACCAAAACGTCACTATTTTCATTATCGTGAGAATCAGAATTAACTAATCTTTTTTTTCGTTTATCAGTTGTCGACCTTTTAGGAGAATCAATTTTTCTTGAATTTTTCATGGGACAATAAAACAAATAATTGATACGGACATAAATTTCCTTACTAATAATATACACAAAGATAGTATCCTTGACTAACTGTGTATACTTATAAGTAACAGTTATCAACTTTGACTCATGGCTACCCGCCAAAACTCAACTAATGGGAAGCCTAAATCCCCCAGAATTCAAGTAGTTCTTCCAGAATTAATATGTGACCAATTAACTATTTTGGCCGATAACGAATCTAGAACAGTAAGTAATATGGCAAAAGTGTTAATACAAGAGGGTATAAAAAAATATTTCGAAAAAGAAAGTAAATCACTTATTTCAAAAAATAATTTAAATACTGATAAATTTAGAGATGAACTTGAAAAACAAAGCGTCAGAAGATTAAAAAGAGCTCCTCAAAGGATTAGATACTATAAAAAATCTGATTAAAAATAATTAATTTTGAGGCAATTTCTGTAAATCTACAGTTTTACCCATGACTACCAAAATATTTCCTCTTTCCAAAATATATTTTGCTGGCGGATTAACTGTTAACTCTTCAGCAGGTCCTGCAGCAAGAACATTTACTAAATAATTTTTCCTCAAATTTAAATCTCTTAAAGATCTTCCAATAAATTCCTCTGGAACAGTTATTTCATCTATACCAGTTTGATTATCTAGTTCCAATCTTTCGATTAGGTTTGGTCTTACTAGTTCTAAACCTAATCTTTCTCCTTGCATCCTAGATGGGAAAACAACTTTATCTGCACCTACTCTTTTTAACATTTTTTCGTGCAAGTCACTGGTAGCTCTCGCTATTACTCTTCTCACCTTGCTACCTTCACTATCCTTAGCAATAAGAGTTGTAGTTATACTTGCTTCAATAGGTTCACTAATGCCAACTACAACAGTATTCATTTCAAGAATCCCCGATTCCTTCATAGACTCTTCATCAGTACAATCGACAACTCTCGCTTCTATCGAAGGTTCTAATTGCCTTAAATCATCAATAGCTTTTTCCGAATAATCTGCAGCCAAAACATCAGCACCATTACTAATAAGTTCTCTACAAACTGCGGTGCCAAATCTTCCAACCCCGACAACTGCAAAAGTGAGTTCTTCATTCTCTCTCTTTTGAGACCACTGCCACCAATCAGCCATAATAAAACTCAGTAAATTCTATACATATAGATCAGCCCTAGGATAGCCAATTCTCTTTTGTCTATCTATTCTACTCTTATAAAGAGCCTGCCAAAGTGCACTTAAAAGCAAAAGGATGCCAAGTCTGCCCACAAACATACCTACAATAAGAATAAATTGACCAAAATGATTTAATTTTGCGGTTAAACCAATATCAAAACCAACTGTTGCAAATGCAGATATGCAAGTGAACAGAATTTCTAGGAATGTGAATGATTCTTTTTTAACAAAAGTATTAGTTGTACTAAGCAACATTGCCATTAAAAGAACAAAAAGCAAAGATCCAACTGTGATTCCAACTGCCTTTAGAACAACTTTATCTGAAATTAATCTATTGCTAATTATTACATCTTTCTGACCTCTTAAAGTTGATCTAGTTGCAGCCATTAAAGCAATAAATGTAGTTGTTTTTATGCCTCCACCAGTCCCTCCTGTACTTGCTCCAATAAACATGAGCGTCATTAATAATAAGAGGCCCGTATCTGAGATAGAGTTCAAAGAAATCGGAAAATTTGTAAAGCCTGCAGTTCTTGCACTAACTGTTTCGAAGATTGATGACATTAACCGTTCAAACAAATTTAAATCATTAAAAAATTGACTATTTAGCAATGATTCAGTTATAAAGAATCCTAATGATCCGAACAATATTAGAGACAAACTTGTCCTAATAACTAGTCTAGAATGAAGGCTTAATTTCTTATAAGAAAGATTTTTTTTATTACTCCAAATATCATCAATAACCCGCCAGCCCAATCCACCCATAACAATAAGAAAAACAAAAACACTATTCACCAAATAATTTGTTCTATAGTCTTGAAGACTATTTGACATTAACGAAAATCCTGCATTGTTATATGCAGAAATGCTGTGAAAAATCGAGGACCATAGTCTTTCCCAATTATTTTGAATATCTACAAATCCAAAAGAATATAAGACAATTGCACCCAAAGATATGATACTAATCGCAGTAATAGCAATGCTTTGAAAAGTTCGACCAATTCCCCCAACTCCAAATTCATCTAAAGTCTTTCCTTTGTCTAATCTAGTTCTTAGCTTAGTCCCCTTTACAACAAACCCTTGTAAAAATGTTGTAATGGCCATTAATCCTAAACCACCTGATAAAAGCATAAAAGCTAAGAAAACTTGGCCAAAGAAATTTAAATCAACACCAATATCTATTATGGTTAAGCCAGTGACGGTTATTGCAGAAGTAGATGTAAAAAATGCTTCCCATAAACCAACCTTTGAAGATGAACATAATGGAGAGCTCAAAATTAAAGTTCCAAGGAAAATAATAAACAAGCCTGTAACAATAGTAAATTGAGGTACAGATAGCTTTTTATAAGCATCTTTTAACTTATAAATCTTACTGGTGAATTTCACGATATTACCCGTAATTGAAAATAATCAATGCTGGCACAGTAAATGACATTATAAGCGTTAATCCAGCACCGTATTTTGCGATATCAAAAAATCTATATCTTCCAGGACCATAAACCATTAAATTTGTTTGATAACCCATTGGAGTCAAGAAAGATTGACTTGCACCGAATAAAACAAGCATTATTAAAGCGCTTGGTGAAATTTCTAAAACATTTGAAAATTCAATAGCAACAGGCAAAATCAAAGCAACCGAAGCGGCATTACTTATAAATTGCGTAAGAATAACTGTAGATACAAAAATTACGACTAGTGCAAAATAAAGAGGCATTCCGTTAAGGGCAAAGTTTAGATTAACTGCAATTACATCTGCTAATCCAGTTATCTGCATAGCTACACTAAAACACGATAAAGATCCCAGCAATAAAATGACATCTAACCTAATTGATTTTTGTATCTCTGCAGGTCTTAAACATCCACAAGCAACCATTGCAATCACTGCCAAAAGAACTGAACCTACTAATGGAATATTAGAAACCGAAGGCAAAACCACCATTCCTATTGCAATTGCAATCGATATAGGTTTTTTTATCAAAAAAGGTAAGTCATCTTCGAATTGATCTAAAACAAGCAAATCATTACTAGCTTGCAAACCTCTTATTGAATCTAACGGTGCTTGCAATAATAAAACATCTCCAGCCCTTAAAACAGCTTGGCCTAATCTCTCCTGAACAGTTTGTTGACCTCTTCTTAATGCTAAAACTGTTGCATTATGACGCTGCCTAAATCTTAATTCTCTCAAACTTGCACCGGCTAAAGTTGAACCAGCTGGTAACAAGGCTTCAAAGGTCTTTGTACCTTCATCATCTGAGAAAACATTAGCCCCATCGAAAGATGTTTTGTTTTCTCCTAATAGAATAGTATGTTCCTGCTGCAGCCTAAATAAGTCTGCCCTTGTAACGCGGATTATTAATCTATCATCCGGCTCAATCTTTCTATCAGCCAAAGGAGGAAGAATAACTTTTCCATTTCGTTGTAATTCCAGAACATCAACGTCAAATCGTCTTTGCAATCTACTATTTCTGACAGATTGTCCAACTAATTCTGAAGTAGAGGGAATAGTAACTTCGGTAAAATATATATTCATATCACCATTTTTGATAAACTCCTTATCTCTCCCTCTATCTGGCAAAAGCATCTCAGAAACTAGAATCATATAGGTTGTACCTATAAGCCACACAGGAATTCCTATTGAAGTCAAACTAAATAATTCCAAACCTCCATAACCTAATTGTTGACTAATATCACTTACAAGAAGATTTACTGAGCTACCTAATAATGTCAGAGTGCCACCGAGTAAAGTAGCAAAAGAAAGAGGTAATAAAACTTTTGATGGTGATATATTTCTTCGCTCGCACCAATTTTCAATTAAAGGTAACAAAGATGCTACTACTGGAGTATTAGGTACAATTCCAGATATTGGAGCAATCAAAAAAGCTATTAAAGAAATTAATTTCCTTGGAGTTCGAATACTTTCAGAAGAAATCAATTCTCTTACTCTGTCTAATGCACCACTTTTAAATAATGCTGAGGAAACTGCAAATAAACCCATAAGGGTAATTAAAGAAGGGCTACCAAATCCAGCTAAAGCTTTTTCAGGAGAAAGAACCCCAGTAGATATAAATATTCCGACACATAATAAACCAGTCAATTCTGGTGCAATAGTATTTCTAATAAACAAAATTATTGACATTATTAAAACAACTACCGTTATAAACGCATCAAAATTATTAATAACTACTGCAATTAAATTCATACAAAACTTATTTAACTCAATATACCCAAAAACAATATTTCAAAAAAGTTTAATTCGAATAATCTTATTTAAGAAACTTTTTAAAAATAGATTTTTTTTGGAATATCCATGAAGACGCAGATTTTAAGCTTTCTGTAATATCAGGCAACTTAGAAGCATAAATAAGTCTTCTTGTCTCAAAAGCCAATTTCCCAGCTAAAGTAACCCCAAGCCCAGAAATTGAAGCTTCGCCTATTCCTAAGCTAATCATTTCACCATTGTCTTGAAATTCAAAGGGTAAAGGGTCTTTTCCTTGAATTAAAAGTTCTAAATTATTAGCAAGATGATTTCCTTCCTGCATAGCGACCTGAGCAGTAATGGGTAAATCCTCCATTCCTTCAATAACTGAAATATCACCAATAGCAAAACAGTTTTTATGGTTTTCTATTTGCAAATTATTATTAACTAAAATTCGTCCAAATTTTTTTATTATTTGATCAGTTTCTAAGTAAGACAAATTAGGTTTTACACCTGCTGTCCAAATAACAATATCTTTATCAAAAGAAGTTATTCCAACCTCACTAGAAATACTAATCTTAGTTTCTGAAACTTCTCTAACTGTGGAATTCAAAAGAACGTTGATTTTTCTTTTTTCTAATGCCTTCTCTGCTTGTTCTCTATTAAAAATTTTGTTTTTATTAAGGATTTCGTTTGATTTTTCTATTACATTAATTTCAAATTGGTCTGTAAATATATCTTTAATTTTGCATGCCAACTCAATGCCAGACGGACCACCTCCAACTATGAATAACTTTTTATGCAACGAAGTATCTTGTGATTTTTTTAAAAAAGAATTTAATTTATTTAAATCGTGAACATCATTAAAAAAATAACAATTTTCATCTACACCTTTTATAAAAAAACTATTTGGAATAGATCCTGTACAGATAACGAGATACTGATAACTTAATTTTAATTCGTCACTAAATTCAAGAATATTTTCTTTGAAGGAAATCTTGGTTAAACAATTTCTTAAAAAAGTTATACCCGCATCAGAAAAAATATTTGCAAATTTTGGGGTGGCTTCCCAACTTCTTATTTCTTTGCTTAAAACTTCATACATTAGAGGTTTAAATATGAAGTTAGTTTCAGAATCAACCACAAGAATCGGTAAAGAAGGATTAAGATTCTTTAAATTCAAAGCAAATGTCATGCCTGCAAAACCTGCTCCAACTATTACTATTGGTTTTTGTATTGATTTCATAAGAGAAATATTGTCAGGCATAAATGTATTATTAAACTATACGAATAATTTTTAAATTGAGCGAAATAAAATTAAACTCATAATTAATCTGAAGAATGATTGAAAGAATCCACAAAGATATTCAAACTAACTTGAGGAAATATAATCAAGAGGTTTTAGATATGAAGCCTCAAGGAATGCTTACATGGGGTTATGAAAAGTTTGATAATCAATTTGCTATTACAACAAGTTTTGGTATACAGTCATCAGTCCTTTTAGATATGGTCAGTAAATTATCTCTACAAAAAAAAATCAAAATATTTTGGATAGATACAGGTTACCTTCCTCCAGAAACATACCATTACGCTGAAAAGCTTATTGATAATTTATCCTTAGAAGTTGAAGTTCTGCAAAGTGAATTATCTCCAGCAAGAATGGAGGCCAAATACGGAAAACTTTGGGAAACAAATAAAGTGAGTGATTTAGATAAGTATCATGAATTAAGAAAGATAAAACCTTTAGAAAATGGTCTAAAAAAATATAGTATTTACTGCTGGGCAAGCGGTGTCAGAGCAGGCCAAACAGAAAATAGAAACAAAATGAAATTCATAGATGTAATTCGTCAAAGACTCTCTTTAAGACCTTTATTAAATTGGACAAATAAAGATATTTTTTATTATATGGAAGAAAATAATTTACCAGCCCATCCACTTTTTATGAGGGGTTATTCTTCTGTAGGAGATTGGCATTCAAGCAGTCCGGATGGTATTGCAACAAAGGGAAGAGATACACGATTTGGAGGGATTAAACAAGAATGTGGAATTCACACTAATAATTAAATTGATCATAGAACAATGATCTCAGATATAAATTTTTTATTAGTAGGCAACAGTAGGCTTCATTGGGCAGAATATTCTAAAAATCAATCTAAATTCTTCCATACCAAAAAAGATCAAAAAGTTCCTGAAAATATAGATCTTGATCAATTAATTTGGGCTTCTGTAGGAAAACTTCCAAATTTCTTGCTGAAAAAAGAAAATGAAATAAAAACTAAAGATATACAATTATCAAATCTTCCTGATTATTTTGGAGTTGATAGAGCTCTTGCCTCTATTGCCGCTTTACAAATTATTGAAAACCCCTTCAAAAAAGATTTGCTAATTGCAGATTTTGGAACAATATTATCGATAACAAAATTGAATTCAAATGGATCTATTATTGGAGGTCAACTTCTTCCAGGTTTCCAAACACAATTAAAATCAATGGAACAAAATACAAAAAATCTTAAAGTTCCCAACAAATATGATATTCCCATCAAAGATTTTTTAATTAATACTGAAGAAGCAATCTTAAAAGGAGTAATCAATTCTCTTACTGGCGTAATTAAGAGTTTATTTAATGCCGAAAAGGATATTTTAATAATCTGTGGAGGAGACTCTCAATTACTTAGAAAATCTCTAAAGACTCAGAAGGAAAATATTGTCAATGCTCCTAATTTAGTCATGGAAGGGATGATAATTCACCACCTGTCCGTAAAAAATTAGCTTAACCCAAGGTCTGCAATTATATGATCAGCCATTATTGCCGCTTTTACCTTTAAGTAAATTTTTTCGATGTTACCATCAGTATCGATCAAAAAAGTATTTCTCATCATTCCCATATATTCTTTTCCCATAAATTTCTTGAGTCCATAGCTATCGTAATCAGAAGAAACTTTAAAAGGTTCAGGATCAGTTAAAAGAACAAAAGGTAAATTAAATTTCTCTATAAACTTCTGATGAGAGGAGGCATTATCTTTACTAATACCAAGCACAACAATATTATTTTTTTGGAGTAAATCCCAATTCTCTTTAAAATTACAAGCTTCTTTAGTACATCCTGGAGTATTATCTTTTGGATAAAAATATAGTATTATTCTTTTACCTTTAAAATCGCTAAGAGAAACTTCTTTCTCGAAAGCATCTTTTAATTTAAATTCTGGTGCTTTGTCGCCAACCTTAAGAGCCATTGAAATTATTAAATGAGTATGAATATAAAATACCAAAAATTTGGTTTTATGAGATTAAAGGTGTGCAAGATGTCGCAACTGTAGAAGAAATCAAAACTGCAAAAACTCTAACAAGGCCAAGATCAAAGGTTTTTTTAGAAACGAGAGCTTATTTACGCCAATCACTTTCAACACTTTTTGATTTAGATCCCCTAGCAATTCCAATTAATGCTCAACCTGGAGAACCTCCAACTTTACCTTCTGGCATGGGAAATATAAGTTTAAGTCATTGTAAAGATGCCATCACGATAGTCTGGCATAAAAGCAAAATTGGGATTGATATTGAGAGAACAGATAGAGATTTCAACCATATAAAATTTGCAGAAAAATATTTTTTTCATACCAATAAATCAACCCATAATAATTATTTGACAAAAAATGTGATACTAAATCAATGGTGTGCTGTTGAAGCGGCTATAAAATGGGATCACGGAAAATTAGCTCAAGACATTAAACATTGGCAATTTTTTGAAAAGCCAAAAGAGTTAATTCATAAGAAGAAAAACATACATTTAAATTATTCACAGATTAACTTCCATAATTGGACTATCGCTTTAGCCTACGAAGAAAAAAATTCTTTTAATCGTGAGATTATTTGTTGTTCGAAAAATTTTTAATTTTCTTTTCTTCTAAGCAGTTCTTCATATTTAGTTTTTTCCCATCCATTATCATTTGGTTCCCATATTTTTAAACCTCTTAAAGATTTAGGAAGATATTCTTGTACGACCCAATTACCTGGATAATTATGAGGATTAACATAACTATTGGAATTATTTTTTAAATGATGTGGAACATCAAAAGCATTGGTTGATTTGAATGTATCAATTGCTTTAAAAATACTTTTCGTACTATTACTTTTTGGAGAAATAGCTAAATATAAAGAAGCCTGCGTTAAAAAATATAATCCTTCTGGAAAACCAACTCTTTCAAAAGCAGCACAACAGGATTGTACAACTACTATGGCATTAGGATCAGCTATTCCAATATCTTCACTGGCAAATATAAGTAGTCTTCTAAAAATAAAATTAGGATCTTCGCCAGCCTCCAGCATATTCGCAAGCCATAATAAAGTTGCATCTGGATCAGAACCTCTTATGGACTTGATAAAAGCACTTATTACATCGTAATGATTTTGACCATTTTTATCGTAAACAATATTTTTCTTTTGTAATGCATCCTCTGCTATTGAGAGATTAATGTTTATTCCTTTAGCATCATTTTCAGCAATTGTTTCTATGGCCATCTCAAGTGCATTGATTAATGTCCTTGCATCTCCGCCAGAAAATTTAATTAAATGACTTATAGCATCTTGAGTTAAATAAACCTTTTTTGAATCTTTTTGTTTTGAATAGTAAGTAATGACTTTTTGTATTATTTTTTGCAAATCATTTTCTGCCAAAGGAAGTAATGTAAAAATACGAGACCTGCTAACAAGCGCTTTATTAACAGCAAAGAAAGGGTTTTCTGTTGTAGCACCAATAAAAGTTATAGTTCCATTTTCTATTGAAGGTAATAAAGCATCTTGCTGAACTGATGTAAATCTATGAACCTCATCGATAAATAAAATTGTTTTTCTTTTTGAATTTATTAATCTATCTTTTGCATTAGCGATTTCAGTTCTTAATTCTTTAACACTTGATAATACTGCATTTAACTTTATTAATTTTGACCTCGTATGAAAAGAAATAATTTCAATTAAAGTGGTTTTTCCAACACCCGGAGGGCCAGAAAAAATAAAATTACTAATCTTATCGTTTAATATTGCACTTCTTAAAAGCGAATTCTCATTCAGGATTAATTGTTGACCAAAAAATTCATCCAAATTCTTTGGTCTTAATTTATCTGCCAAAGGTGCATTGTTTTCTATTTGAGAATAATTAGTAAATAAATTTTCTGAATGCATATAAATAAAATCAAAAAATCATTACTTTCAATTCTATGTAATTACTGTAGGAGTTTCCATTTGAGTAAGTTTTGAAATGTTCAATAAAGCATCTAAATCATCTATTAGAGGTTTCAAGGCGATCTGAGGATTTAACGAAATATTCTGTTGAGGATCGAAAAATTTCTCAAAGTAAAGTCTTAATGTTGCACCCTTAGTTCCAGTTCCAGAAAGGCGCACAATTACTCTAGAATTATCATCAAGGACCAGTCTTAAACCTTGATTTTCACTTATGGAATTATCAACTGGATCTATATATGAAAAATTATCTGCAACTTTAACTAATTGGCCAGCAAAACTGTTTCCTTTTAAATTTTCGAGCATAGAAGTTAAATTACCAAAGATTTGATTAGCAATATTTGAGGGAATTGCCTCATAATCATGTCTTGAATAATAATTCCTACCAAATTGTTTCCAATGATTCTGCATCAATTCACTTACAGAACATTTTTTCTCAGCTAAAACTTGTAACCAATACAAAACTGCCCATAGTCCATCTTTTTCCCTTACATGATTACTACCTGTTCCGAAACTTTCTTCTCCACATAAAGTAATCAAATTAGAATCTAAAAGATTTCCAAAAAACTTCCAGCCAGTAGGTGTCTCGAAACAAGGTATATTTAGTGCTCGAGCAACATTGTCAACCGCTGAACTGGTTGGCATGGATCGTGCAACACCTGTAATACCATCTTTATAACCAGGAACAGATTTTGTGTTAGCAGTAATGACTGCAAGGCTATCACTAGGATTTACAAAACATCCGCTTCCCAAAATCATATTCCTATCTCCATCTCCATCGCATGCAGCACCAAAATTATAAGATTTTTTATTTAATAACAAATCAGCCAAGTGGGATGCGTAAGTAAGATTAGGATCAGGATGTAAACCTCCAAAATCTTTTAACGGGTTACCATTCATGACACAATCAGGTGCAAGACCCATTTTTTTAATAAAAATATTTTTTGCATATGGTCCTGTAACCGCATTCATTGCATCAAAGATTAATGAGAAGTCTTTTTTTAAAAAATCACTAATTTGATCAAAATCAAAAATTTTCTCCATCAAATTAGAATAATCCGTTAATCCATCAATAATTTCTAAGGTAGTTTCGTCATAGGGATAAGTCCCATATTCACAAAAATCAGGTAATTGAATTTTACAAATTTTATAACTAGTTAGTAATTGTGAAGCCTTGAAAATCTTATTAGTAATTATCTCAGGAGCTGGGCCACCATTTGAGATATTCAATTTCACTCCAAAGTCACCATCAATCCCACCAGGATTATGGCTTGCAGAAAGAATAATTCCACCAATAGCGTTTTCTTTTCTAATTAAATATGATGTCGCAGGAGTAGATAATAAACCAAATTTTGGAACAATAACCTTTTGAACTTTATGAGCAATACATATTTGGACAATTTTTTCTATTGCTTCAATATTGCCATATCTGCCATCACCTCCAACTACTAATGTTGAATCTTTTAAATCTTCTAATGATTGTAAGATTGCTTCAATAAAAATTTCTAGATAATGTTCTTCCTGAAACTTTAAAGTACTTTTTCTTAAACCAGAAGTGCCTGGTTTTTGATCTAAAAAAGGAGAATTGATATTAATTACACTAGCTTGGGTCATATCTTTAATAAACTTCCAAAAATCTAACTAAATTAATGAGGCATTTCGGAAGTTCTTAACATAGCGATAAACCATAATGAAGAAATTAATAATGCACTAAGAATTCCATAGTTGACTCCAAATTTAGAAATTGTAATGGGAACTATTAGTGGAAATGTTAATGCCCCAAACAATGGAGTAAAAGCTACAATTTTTTTCAGCATTAATTTAGACTATTAAAACCATTCAGACTCAGCATTATCTTTTTCATTAGTATCGTCAAGAGGTGTAGTTCTATCAAATTTCATTGATATGCTTTTTTCTTGCTCACCAGATACATCAACAGCTTTTATATCATATTTTTGAGTCCCGTCTCTAAATGGAACTTGTATTCTAAAAGTACCATCTGCAGCAAGAGGTACATCTTCTCCACCTATTGTCAGTTTTGCAGAAGGCTCTGTAGCTCCATAAACAATTAATTCTGCATCAGCCACAAGCCAAAAAGACCTATTTTTAACAACTCCGCTTCCAGAATCATTTAAACCTGATGACCATTTACCAGCACCTGAGTCTGTAAGATTATCATTAAGATTTGATGAATTTACATTTTCCATAAATTCTTCAGAACCAACTTTTCTTCTGAGAGGAATGTTAGTTGCTGCTTGGTATAACCTTTCATGCATACCATTTTGTTCGGAAACATCAGGACTAGAAATATCTGGGATAGAGTCAAATGTAGAATCTAAATTAAAAGGTACAAATTTATCAAGAATTTGCTCGGAAGGATGAGACCCAGGAACATGACTTATTGAAGAAAATGCCAACGACATCCAGTTAAAACCATATTTGTAACCTAATTCAACTTTATAATCTCTATCTGCAAGTGGGATTGGCAAGTACCACTCAGTACTGTAACTATCAACTGCTATCTCCCTTAGTGTACCTTGATTTAAGTTGTTTCCTTCAGAACCAGATGCATCAAATAATCGTAAACATAATTTATTAGCTCCCAAAGATTGCGCTTTTTCTCTATCTGAATCGGAAATTTGCCAAAAAACATAAGCCCAATCTGGATCTCGGGGTAGAAAAACCACATTTGTTTTAACTTCTTCACTACTGTTAAAACCATTGGACTCGAAAGTTTCTTGAGGTTTAGACTGAGGGGGTGCAATATATGTTTTTTTTGTAGATTTTTCTTGATATTTAAGTATTAAATCAACTAAAACAGCTTTTGTTTTGCGACTATACAGCGGAACAGATAATTTACTTGCTTCTTGACGTAATTGTCTGAGGGTTAGTGAGAGTAGTTGATCTTTATTCATGATCCCATCAGCCACTTTAAATTCTCCGTTTTTGTTTGGGATCAGTATGTTCTTTTTTTTGGGGAATTGTGTGTCTTTTTGCCCTGTCGTCAGGATCCTCTGACTACTAAAAAATTCTCAAAATCAATATTTATCTTCAAAACAGTTGGTATCAATGTAATTAATTAAATTTAAGATCTTTTTTAAATGTAAATTAATTTTCTTTTTTTTTAAATTTTATTACCTGAATTTGTTAACGACTCAACAAAAATATATTTTTTCTTCGGGATCAATTAAAAGATAATTCAGCGTTGTTCAACTAAAAGTACTAAATCATCTATCTCTAAATCCTCAATACTTTTGCCTATTTTTCTTGAAAAAGTACTTAATTTTTTCGAAGTGGACTCTAACTGCTTATAAAAAAGATCACTAAATTTTTTATCATCAAATTTTTTGGATTGGTTATCACACCATTCTCTCAGGAGATTTTTATTTTGATATTCGAAACTATTGTCTACATTGATAATTTTTAAAATCTGCAAGCAATGAGCAAGTATTCTTAAATGATGTTTCTGCATTATAGATAGATCAAGATTATCAATTTCTTGAATAGTTTCTATGTTTAATAGGTTAGGCAGAGGATCAAGATGATTAGACATTAATTTTTAGATTTAATAAAGGAAAAAAACTCAATATTGGGGACATCTTTCGTTAAAGTATATAAAGCTAATTGTAATAAATTATTTTTGACAACATGGTCAACGAAAATTTAGTTAAAGATGTAGTAAAAGAACCTTACAAATATGGTTTCGTTACTGATATTGAAACCGAAAAAATAGCAAAGGGATTAAATGAAGATATCGTAAGATTAATTTCACAAAAAAAAGAAGAGCCAAAATTTCTTCTTGATTTCAGAATAAAAGCCTTCAAAAAATGGCAAAAAATGAAAGAGCCTGATTGGGCAACACTAGGATACAAAGAAATTGATTATCAAGATATTATTTATTACTCTGCGCCCAAGCAAAAAGAGAAAATTTCTAGTTTAGATGAAGTTGATCCCAAACTGCTTGAGACATTTGATAAATTGGGAATACCCCTTACGGAGCAAAAAAAACTTACAAATGTAGCAGTGGATGCTGTCTTTGATAGTGTTTCCATAGCCACAACTTTTAGAGAAGAACTAGCTGAGCATGGAGTTATATTTTGCTCAATTAGTGAAGCAGTAAAAAATCACGCAGATTTGATTGAAAAATATTTAGGTACAGTAGTACCAGCTAGTGATAATTATTTTGCAGCATTAAATTCTGCAGTTTTTAGTGATGGTTCTTTTGTTTATATCCCAAAAGGTGTTAACTGCCCTATGGATCTATCTTCCTACTTCAGAATTAATAGTGGAGATTCAGGACAATTCGAAAGAACACTAATTATTGCTGAAGAATCGAGTTCTGTAAGTTATCTAGAAGGTTGTACAGCGCCAATGTTTGATACAAATACCCTGCATGCAGCAGTCGTAGAGCTTATAGCATTAGACGATGCCTCAATAAAATATTCAACAGTCCAAAATTGGTATGCTGGAGATGAAGAAGGTATTGGCGGAATTTTTAATTTTGTCACCAAGAGAGGAAAATGTTTAGGTAAGAGAAGTAAAATTAGCTGGTCTCAAGTTGAAACAGGTTCTGCAATTACATGGAAATATCCTAGCTGTCTTCTTTTAGGGGAAGAATCTGTAGGAGAATTTTATTCAGTGGCTCTCACCAATAATCTTCAGCAAGCAGATACTGGTACAAAAATGATCCATATTGGTCCCAAGACCAAATCAACTATTGTTAGCAAAGGTATTAGTGCAGGTAAATCAAAAAATAGCTATAGAGGTCTTGTCAAAATGGGAAGAAAAGCTACAGGATCAAGAAATTACAGTCAATGTGATTCAATGTTAATAGGGGATCAAGCTTCTGCAAATACATTCCCTTACATCAAATCTCAACAACCCAATTCTGAAATTGAGCATGAAGCAAGTACATGTAGAATTTCAGAAGACCAGCTTTTTTATCTCCAAAGCAGAGGTATAGAATTTGAGGAGGCAGTATCTATGATGGTCAGCGGTTTTTGCAGAGATGTATTTAATCAATTACCTATGGAATTTGCTGCTGAAGCAGATAAGTTACTGGCACTTAAACTAGAAGGATCAGTAGGTTAATTAATTTCTAGGATGAAATGCAAAGTAAAATGAAAGAATCAGATCCAATTTTAGAAGTTAAAAATCTCTCTGCATCTACTGATAATCTTCCAATTTTAAAAGGGGTTTCACTTACTGTCTATCCTGGAGAAATCCATGCCATTATGGGAAGAAATGGATGTGGCAAAAGTACTTTTTCGAAAATCATTGCAGGACATCCCTCGTATGAAATTACAAATGGCGACATAAAATTTTTAGGTGAAAACATAAACTCTTTAGAACCTGAAGAAAGATCTCAATCAGGAATTTTTCTTGGTTTTCAATATCCAATTGAGATTCCAGGTGTTAGTAATCTTGAATTTCTTAGAGTTTCAACTAATGCTAGAAGGAAATTCCTCAACAAAGAAGAATTGGATACTTTTGATTTTGAAGAATTAGTTAAAGAAAAGTTAGAAATTGTGAAAATGGATCAGGCATTTCTCTCAAGGAGTGTAAATCAAGGCTTTTCCGGAGGTGAAAAAAAAAGAAATGAGATTCTGCAAATGGCTTTACTTGAGCCTAAGATAGCAATATTAGATGAGACCGATTCTGGTTTAGATATCGATGCCCTAAGAATAGTGGCATCAGGAATTAAAAGAATATCTAATGCACAAACTGGAATTATACTTATTACTCACTATCAAAGATTATTAGATGAAATTAAACCAAATTATGTCCATGTTATGTCAGACGGACAAATCATAAAAACTGGTGAGAGCGATCTTGCTCTAGAGCTTGAGAAGAAAGGGTATGAATGGACTGATAGCTTTATAAAAGAGACCTAAATAAATGGAAATTATTGAAAAAATTAAAATCAATAAATCTATTGATAATCAAACAGAGATACAAAAAATCTGTCTAGATAAATTACAATCAAGTCCCCTCCCCAATCCTAGAAGTGAGCAATGGAGACTTTCAAATAAATCAAAATTAACAAACTTTTTAGATTACTCAGTTAATGAAAACAATTCAAAATTTGATATACCATATCCGAAAAATTCTCAAAGTACTATTAGATTAATAATCGGTGAGAATTGCCAAAGTAAGTTAATAGAGAAAAATTATTCAATACAGCAATTAAGTGAGGATGAATTAAAAAAATATATCAAGGAACAGATATCTTTTTTTAATCAAAACGAAAATTGGAGTGATCTACTAAATCTATCTTTAAGTTGTAAAAATAATATTTTGGGATTTAAAATAAATGGATCAAAAATTCCTCCTATTGAAATCTTTAGTCATGCATCAAGTAATTCTTTAAGCGCAAAAACCCTGATAATATTTTTAGAAAAGAATTGTAATGTTGAATTATTACAAGTAAATCTTGGTGAAGACAACTCTTCATTATCCCAATCAACGTTCTTTTGTTTAGAAGAAAATAGTTCCCTAAACCATGGTGTTGTTTCTTACGGTTTAAACAAATCAAATCTATTAAATTCTCTCAATGTAATTCAACAAAAAAATAGCGAATACAATTTAGGATCTCTACATTTTAAATTTAATTATGCAAGATTTGAAATTCGTATTAAACAATCTGAAGGAAACGCTAAAACCAATATCAAAGGTATGCAAATAACAAAAAAAGATGAACAAATTTCTACTTATACAAAAATAGACTTTGATGGGCCAAATGGATTTCTAGATCAAATAAATAAATCACTCGCTGACGATAAATCACATGCAATATTTGAAGGTTCAATAATAGTTCCGAAAATTGCCCAGAAAACTGATGCTTCTCAATTAAGCAGAAATTTACTTTTATCAAATCTCGCACAAATAGATACCAAACCTCAATTAGAAATAATTGCTGATGATGTCAAATGCAAACATGGAGCTACAATTTCACAACTAAATGAAGAAGAACTTTTTTATATGCGAACAAGAGGAATCACATTAACAGAAGCAAGTAAACTACAATTAAGTTCTTACTTTCAAGAAATAATTTCATTTATTCCCGTTTCAAAAGATAGATGGGATTTGCTTGATAAACTTTTAAATGAAAATTAATGGAAACAATTCAAAATTTTCCTGAAATAACAAAAAAAGACTTTCCTCTTTTAAATAAGAACTTAAAAAGTAGTGAGCAAATTATTTATTTAGACCATGCTGCAACCACTCAAAAACCAATACAAGTCTTAGACAAAATTGATGAATACTATAGAAACTTTAATGCCAATGTTCATAGAGGCGCACATCAATTAAGTGCTAAAGCGACAGAAGAATTTGAAAATGCAAGATATTTAATTAGCAAATTTATAAAAGCGAATTCAGCAAAAGAAATTATTTTCACAAGAAATGCTACTGAGGCAATCAATCTAGCTGCTAGATCATGGGGCGAATCTTCATTAAAAGAAAACGATGAAATTCTCTTATCAATAATGGAACATCACAGCAATATCGTTCCATGGCAAATGGTTGCAGCAAAAAATAATTGCAAATTAAGATTTATAGGTATAGATAAAAATGGGAAATTAGATATAGAAGATTTTAAGTCAAAACTAACATCTAGAACTAAAATCGTTAGCCTAGTACATGTTAGCAATACTCTAGGTTGCTGTAATCCCATCAAAGAGATCACTAAATTAGCTAAACAAAAAGGTTCTTTAGTGTTAATAGATGCATGTCAAAGTTTGGCTCATCAAAAACTAGATGTTATTGATCTTAATATAGATTTTTTAGCGGGATCAGGACATAAACTTTGCGGTCCTACAGGTATTGGTTTCCTCTGGTCAAGAAAAGAGATCCTAGAAAAAATTCCTCCTCTCTTTGGAGGTGGCGAAATGATTCAAGATGTTTTTGAAGAGACAAGTACTTGGGCGGAGTTACCACATAAATTTGAAGCTGGAACTCCAGCCATTGCAGAAGCAATAGGTCTTGCAGAAGCAATTAACTATATAAACACTATTGGATTGAATGAAATTCATGAATATGAAAAGAATATTACTAAATATTTATTTGAAAAATTAAGTGCAATAGAAAATGTTGAAATCATAGGTCCATCACCCGAGATAGACCCAGAAAGAGCATCTCTTGCCACCTTTTATGTAAAAAATATACATTCAAACGATATTGCCGAAATTCTTGATTCAAAAGGAATTTGCATCAGAAGTGGTCACCATTGCTGTCAACCTCTTCACAGATACATTGGAATTAAATCAACAGCTAGAATCAGCATGAATTTCACAACAAATAAGGAAGAAATTGATATGTTTATAGAAAAATTAAAAGATACTATTGATTTTCTAAAAATCAATTCTTAAATATTCAAAGCATTTTTTAAAAATTCCTGAGATTTTTGCATTACTACTTCTTTATTTTCAATATTTCTAAACCCATGCCCTTCATTATCAAAAAAAATAACTTCTGAAAATTTATTATTCTGAATCAAAATTTCTTGGATTTTTAAAGTTTGTTTATAAGAAATAACTATATCTTTTTTTCCATGAAACAATAAGATAGGTTTTTTTATTTTGTTAATATAATTTATCGGCGATCTATTTATATAGTCATCATGATTTTTTGCATAATTTCCTACCAAAGAGTTTAAATAATCTTTTTCAAACCTATGAGTGTTGTAATGCATATCCTTCAAATCAATAACAGGATATTTACAAATTGCTGCTGTAAAAATAGACCCATATAATAAACAATTCAAGGCAGTTAAACCACCAGCACTATTCCCAAAAATTACCACTTTTTCACTATCTACTTGATTTGATTTAATCAATTCAAGAGCTAGTGCTTTGCAATCATAAGAATCAACAATACCCCATTTATAATTCAACCTCTCTCTATATGCTTTGCCAAATCCTGATGAGCCTCCATAATTGACTTCAGCAACAAAAAAACCCTTCGACGTCCAATATTGAACTTCAGAATTATATGATCCATCAAAAAATGAAGTTGGTCCACTATGAGCTCTAACAAAAAGCGGTGGTTTTCTAAATTTTTCAACAAGCGGCCTATATAAAAAAGAATGAGTAGATTTATCTTCAAAACCTTTAAACCAAAAAGATTCAGGTTTTGAACAATCTTTTATGTATTCAGCAATTATTTCCTCAAAAACATTTGATAAAACTTCCTTTTTACAATCAATTTCAAGTAAATTTCCAAGAAAATCAGATCCATGACCTTTCAAAACTACTTTCTTCTCAAAAACACTAAAATCACTTATTGAGGTAAAAGGAGTAGAAAATTCTTTAACGAATTGAAGATCTTTATATTGTTCAATTACTAAATTATTTTCTTTTTTTGCTAAACAAAATAAATCTTTTATATCACCTGAAAAAAATGTTATTCCTGAGACCCACTGAGGTACGCCATATTCAACAGAATTTCTCTCTACTCTTTTTTTAATAAAAATATTCTCAATTTTACTAGCATCTAAAAACAATAAGTTCCACCATCCAGAACTATCTTCAGAACATACTAAAAGAGTTTCACTTATCCAATAAGGTTGAAAAAAAGAAACGTTTTTTTTGGCATTAATAAGCTTATCTGAGAATTTTTTTATTTTTGTTATCTCTCCATCTAAGTCAATTTGAGCAAAACAAAGATCATTTTTCTCCCAAGGCATATATGGAGAATCCCATTCGACCCAAGAAAGTAAGCTAACAGTAGTATTAGAAGATAATTCTCCAGCGAAATTTTTAAATTTTTTTATTCGGTAAATATCTTGTTTAGTTTTTTTTAAATTTAAAGAAAATAAGTAATCTCTATTATTTATTTCACAAATACCATACAAAAAATTTTTTTGAGAAATAACAAATGAAGAATCGAAGTTTCCATCAATTGATTTATTTAGTTGTCTCGGTTCTTGAACTGAATCGAGATATCTTTTTTGACTTCTATAATTTGATGCTACCTCTCTAAAAATTTGAAACCATACTGCGTTGGTAATCTGATCTATCCATATCAAATAAAAATTATTTTTTAAATATATACATTTATAAGATTTACCACCATATCCATGAAAGTTATTTTTAAAATTATATTTTTTACTTGTTAATTTCTGAGGAAACGCCTCTTTTTCATTAAATGGTCTAGCAAAAATAGCATTTTCATTTTGACCTTCACCAACAAGATCAATCCAAAAAATGATATCCCTAACAATAGTTAATTCCTTAAAAGATTTTTTTTTAGATACAGTTTGCCTTACTTTTAACTGATCATCATTACTCATTTAAAAAAACTATAAAGAATGCAAATTAAAGTGCTAGTATTTTTATAGCTAAACTCTTAAGTAAAAACCTTTTTTTTAACGTGGCAAACCATTTTTCACAACTTGCAAAAAAGTCAAGGACAAATGGAAACGCAGAAAAAATTGCAAAAGAACAACCAGGTAAGCCATCTCTAGACATTTATAAACTTGGTGATGATGTATTAAGACAAAATTCCAAAAGAATAACTAAAGTTGATGAATCGATTAGAAAACTTGCAAGAGAAATGCTTCAAAGCATGTATGCAGCTAAAGGGATTGGACTTGCTGCACCTCAAATTGGAATCAACAAAGAGCTTCTTGTCATAGACGTAAATTTTGAAGATTCAGCAGCAGAACCTTTAATATTAATCAATCCAGAAATTACAGGCTTTGGAACAACCCTTAATTCATACGAAGAAGGCTGCTTGAGTATACCTGGAGTCTATTTGAATGTAGTAAGACCATCAACTATAAAATTAAAATTTAGAGATGAAATGGGACGACCTCGTAAAATGAAAGCAGATGGACTTCTAGCGAGGTGTATTCAACACGAAATGGATCACTTAAATGGAATATTATTTGTTGATAGAGTTACATCAAAAGAAGATTTGAACAAAGAACTTTTAAAAGAAGGTTTTAACGAAAAAGACGTTATCTCAATTAATTAATTTAATGACTGAAACAACAATATTTCAAAAAATCATTAATGAAGAAGTACCCTGCGATAAGCTTTATGAAGATCAGTTTTGTATTGCATTTAATGATATCCAGGCACAAGCTCCAGTACATTTTTTAGTGATTCCTAAAAAGCCAATAATCAGTTTGTTAGAGTGTACTGAGCAAGATGCAAATTTATTAGGTCATTTACTTTTTGTTGGTAGCAAAATAGCGAAATCAAAAGGTTTAACTAATTGGAGAACAGTAATTAACACTGGAGCAGAATCTGGACAAACAATTTTTCATTTACATATTCATTTTTTATCTGGAAGAAAAATGAATTGGCCTCCGGGTTAAAACTCTCGAAAGAAATATTAATGGGTTATAAATAAATAAAAACAAAATGAATACTCCAGAGTCCTTAAATACAGAATCTAAAAATTTATTCAATTTAATCTCTAAAAATTGGGAAGAGCTAGATGATTCACTCAAAACTAAGTTAATAAAAATTTGGAACGTTTTAACTTATAAATGGCAATTACAAATTTTATTTAATTTACCTTTTCTACTATGGTGGGCATTAGATAAATCTTTTCCAAAAGTTCATGAATTTGATGCAACAATCTTGAATTACTTAAATTTACCTAACTGGGCACTTTCATTTATTGGCTTTGGTCAATAGACTGCTAAAAGTTATAATTTATTTCATAACACTAGTCGAGTAATGAATAAAGCAGTTAATAATAAATCCAAAATACTGTACCAATTACAAAAATTAAGGAAGCTATCCCAGCCGTTTTTTCTTCCTGTAGACCAATGTAATGGATTTCAATTTATATGGCTTTTGATTTCTCTTTTATTTTGTGTTGGTGGAGTAGTGCTTGTTGGTCTTACAGGAATAATAAGTTTTTTTGAAAGCTTTCAACCAATTTTGCTTGAAAAGTATTTCGGAGGTGTAGTAAGTACTGTCAATTCAATTTGGGCTGGGAGTTGGGGATTGCTTTTCTCTGCATTATTTCTAATTGGATCAGGAAGCTTTTTTAGCTTAAGACGTCAATTAAAAAACCGTAGATGGTTACATTGGTTATTCCTTGCGATAATTGTATTAATGCTTTTAGCTGTAAACGGAATAAACGCAGGTATTGGATTCATTGCAAGAGATTTAACAAATGCTTTAGTAGAAAAACAAGAAGATGGATTTTATCGGATATTGGGGATTTACGCTTGTTGTTTCGCTGTGGCTCTACCAATACGGGTTTCCCAAATATTTTTTACATATAAGTTAGGAATAATTTGGAGAGAATGGCTTTCAAAAAGTCTAGTCAAAGATTACATGACTAATAAAGCTTATTACCAGTTAAATCCCAATGATGAAGAACAAACTGATGTAGATAATC
Organism: Prochlorococcus sp. AG-347-I06; assembly: GCA_003281605.1. Taxonomy (GTDB): domain Bacteria; phylum Cyanobacteriota; class Cyanobacteriia; order PCC-6307; family Cyanobiaceae; genus Prochlorococcus_A. The sequence goes on from QCBM01000003.1 coordinate 259,094, forward strand.
CCGATCAAAGAATCACAGATGATACTCGAGCTTTTACCGGGCAAAGTCTCTCTTTCACATTAGGTATTTTTGATGCCCTACTAACATTTTCACTTAATATTCTTATTTTATGGAGTATTAGTACAACACTTACTTTTTCTTTATTTGGTTACGCCGCATTTGCAACTTCTATACTCTTAATTGCTGGGAAAAATCTTGTAAAAATTGACTTTGATCAACTCAGATATGAAGCAGATTTTCGATATGGCTTAGTACATATTCGAGATAATGCTGAGTCAATAGCCTTTTACTCTGGGGAGAATCCTGAGCAAAGTGAAACTGAAAGACGCTTAGGAGAAGTGGTGAGAAACTTTAATTTACTGATTATATGGAGAGTAATAATAGACGTCATGAGAAGATCCATTAATTATGCTGGAAATTTCTTTCCATATTTAATAATGGCAATCCCTTACTTTAAAGGTGATATTGATTATGGACGCTTTATTCAGGCAAGCTTTGCATTTGGAATGGTTGAAGGTTCGTTATTTTTCATTGTTAATCAAATCGAAGAACTTGCAAAATTTACTGCTGGTATTGGCAGATTAGAAGGATTCCAATCAAAAGTTGAATCCATTAGTCAAACCAACCCAACAAGCAATCAAAACATTATTTCAGATTACCCCTCAATTCTTATTAATAATGCTGACCTTTGCCCACCAGGATCAAATAAAACAATAATTAAAAATTTAAATTTGAGTATCGACAATAATCAATCACTTTTGGTAGTAGGACCATCTGGATGCGGAAAAACATCTTTACTAAGAATGATTAGTGGTTTATGGGAACCTGATCAGGGAGTAATTAAAAAACCAAAAATTGGGGAATTATTATTCATACCTCAAAAACCATACATGCTACTTGGTTCTTTAAGGGAACAATTATGTTATCCCACAGAAGTCAAGAAATTTAGTGATGAACATCTTACTTCTGTACTTCATGAAGTAAATTTAAAAACTTTAGTGGATCGGTATCCTAATCTTGATATCAAACAAGATTGGCCACGAATTCTTTCCTTAGGCGAGCAACAAAGATTGGCTTTTGCAAGACTCTTACTAAATTCTCCAAGATTTGCAGTACTTGATGAAGCAACAAGTGCTTTAGATATTAACACTGAAAAAAAGCTATATAGTTTACTTAAGGAAAGAGAACTTTCTCTTATTAGTGTTGGACATAGACCTAGCTTGAAAGATTTTCACGAGAATATATTAGAATTAAATGGACAGGGAGACTGGAAATTATTGACGTCTGATAAGTATAATTTTAAGGATTAACCAAAAAAATGAATTCGAAAGAAGAACAAACTAACTCAGAAGTCACCAATCTAGAGAATGAGAGTTTTATAGAACAGCAGAAAGATCCAAATAATATCAATGAACAAATTGGGGATAATCAATTAGATGAAAAATCGATAGAAATTAAAGATGAGTATAAATTTGGATGGAGTAGTTATTCTGAAAAAACTAATGGAAGATTTGCAATGATTGGCTTTCTTTCAATAATATTGATCGAATTATTTAGTAAACAATCGTTTTTAAAATGGGCAGGAATCCTTTAATTAATCATCAAATCTAGAACTGTTATCTCTAGGTTTTTTGTTGTTTGTTCCAACGTTATATCTACTATTTTGATTTTTTGAACTTGATCTAGCTGAAGAGCTTACTCTACGAGTCTCCCGTGTTTTTTTAACTTGCTTAGCATCTTTAAATGAAGCATCTTCTACTTGAGCTGTTGAAGTTTGCTGCCTAATAGGGGATCTAGTAGGTTTCTTTCTTAATGGAGAAGAATCATCAGGAGGAGAGATATTATCTTGTCTAGAAACTCTACGATTCATTCTGGGTCTTGACCCTGTTTTAACTTCATCGCGAGATAAATTTCTTCTTTCACCAAAGTTATTTGTTTCTGGTTGTTTCCTATTTCTATCTTCAGAAGTCTGTCTTCTCCTTCTCATCGGCTCGTCATTTTCAAACTGACTTATTTCCCTTGTAGATGGCCTACTTCTACTTGCTGCAGCAGAGGGTATGGCTCTTGAAATATTCCTCCTACGAGATCTCCCCTCCGTATAGTCTTCTTCAAATTCATCTTCTTGAGGTTTAAATCTTCTAGATGGTCTTTCCGATTCTTCAAACCTATCATAATCATCATTAAATCGACCTCTAGAATTTCTTGGAACATCAGAAATAGGATCATCATCAAAATAAGATGACCTCCTAGCTTGATCAGTAGCAACTCCCCTCAATCGCACACTTTCATATGCGAAAAAAACTGTAGTCCCTGCTAATAAAAACTGACCAAACTGAAGGATGGGATCTAACCTCCAGCCTTGAAAAAATAATATTCCTCCGCACAAAAGTCCAATTGCTGCGAAGAAAACATCATAATCCCGCGCCAAGGCAGGCTTAAAGGACCTCAAAAAATAAAGGCCTCCTCCACATACTGCGAGAACTATACCAACAATACTGGCCCAATTGAGACTAGCATTGACCACATTCTTTCTCCAAAATTTATTTTTTTAAGGGTTACTTATATACCCTATATATACAGTGTACTTAAAACTTTTACAAAAACTAGCGTCTTCCAGTAGAAGTACGATCTAGGGAATCTTTCTGGCTGACAAAAATCAAAAATGCAGTGGCTGGAATAACGATAAGTAAGGCTGCAGCAATAAAACTACCTATCATTCCCACTGCGGAATTATTTGCAACTTCAGCAGAAAAATCTGCGGCTAGTAATAAATTTGAGATTTGAAACACTTTTTAAATATTAAATTCTCAATTTATAATACGAATTAAATACGTTTCAATGGGTTATTTATTAAGATGAATTAAATAATTGTGATTTCCTTGCTTGTAAACTCTCTTCAAATTTTAGATATTAGTTTAGGAATTTCTCTTTCATATCTAACTATAGTTTTTCTAATAAGATTAATACTTACTTGGTACCCAAAAATTGATTTAAGTAAAGGTTTGTGGTTATTAATTTCAATACCATCAAGCTATATTCTTAATTTAACAAGAAAACTAATTCCTCCTATTGGAGGCGTTGATGTTGGACCC
>QCBM01000004.1 GCA_003281605.1 Prochlorococcus sp. AG-347-I06
TAGAGATGAAAAAAAACAAGATGAAATGAGGCAAAAATTTTCAGATAGCAGAATATCTTTTTTTATTGGAGATATTAGGGATTATGAAAGCGTTTTAGATGCTTGTGATTCTGTTAATTATATTTTTCATGCAGCAGCATTAAAACAAGTGCCATCTTGCGAATTCCACCCCATAGAGGCTGTCAAAACAAATGTATTAGGAACAGAGAATTTAATAAAAGCTTCTATTAATCGAAAGGTAAAAAAAGTGGTACTTTTAAGTACTGATAAAGCAGTCTATCCTATTAATAGCATGGGACTCTCTAAAGCAATGATGGAGAAAATAATGTTATCAAAATCTATTCTTTATAAGAATTTTTCTACAACATTATGTTCAACAAGATATGGAAATGTAATGGGCTCTCGCGGATCCGTCATCCCTTTATTTATCGATCAAATAAAAAGAAACAAACCCATAACAGTTACCAATCCTAATATGTCAAGATTTATGATGTCGTTGGATGATGCTGTCAATCTAGTGATATATGCTTTTAAAAATTCATTAAAAGGAGATATTTTTGTTCAGAAAGCGCCAGCATGCATTTTAAAAGATCTAGTTATAGCAATAAAGGAAATTTTTGATTACAAAAAACAAGATAAAATTATTGGGACTAGGCATGGTGAGAAATTATATGAATCTTTATTGTCAAGAGAAGAAATGAATAGATGCATAGAAAAAGAGGGCTTTTATAGAGTCCCACCTGATGACAGAGACATTAACTATAATAAGTACTTTTTTGAGGGCGAGCAGTCCTATAATGAAGTTGATGAATATAATTCACATAATACTTATAGATTAAATATCAAAGAAATCAAGGAAATCCTATTAAAATTAGATTTAGTAAAAGAAGCATTAAATGAATAAGCTTAAGGTTCTTACAATAATTGGAACTCGTCCAGAAATAATTAAACTGTCCAGAGTTATTGCCGAGATGGATAAATTTTTTAATCATAAAGTTGTTCATACTGGCCAAAACTATGATTATGAATTAAATGAAATAATGTTTAAGCAACTTGAATTAAGGAAACCAGATATCTTTCTTGAATCAGCAGGAGATTCTCCTGCTGCAACTATTGGAAATGTAATATTAAAGACTGATCAAATTCTTGTAAAGGAAAAGCCCGATGCAATTTTAATTTTAGGAGATACAAATAGTTGTATGTCTTCAATAGCAGCAAAGAGGAGAAAGGTTCCAGTTTTCCATATGGAGGCTGGAAATAGATGTTTTGACCAAAGAGTCCCAGAGGAGGTTTTACGGAAAATTGTCGATCATACTGCTGATATTAATTTGCCATATTCTGATATTGCTAAGAATTATTTGATTAAAGAAGGGATAGAGCCCGACCGAATAATTAAAACAGGAAGTCCTATGAAAGAAGTTCTTAGTTTTTACAGAAATAAAATTAATTCATCATCTATATTAGAAAATCTTAGTTTGGAAAAGAATAAATATTTCGTGGTTAGTGCTCATAGGGAAGAGAATGTAGACTCAGAGGACAAATTATATAAAATAATTGATATTTTAAGCTCTATTTCTAATATTTATAAGCTGCCCATAATTGTCTCGACGCATCCAAGAACAAGAAAAAATCTGGAAAAAATCAATATAGATTTAACTTCAAATAGTCTGATATCTTTTATGAAACCTTTTGGATTTTTAGATTATGTCAAATTACAAATGAATGCATTTTGTGTTTTCTCAGACAGTGGCACGATATCAGAGGAGTCTTCTATTTTAAACTTTCCCGCTTTAAATCTTAGAGAAGCTCATGAAAGGCCTGAAGCAAGTGAAGAGGCTTCAGTCATTATGGTAGGTTTAAATAAAGATAGGATATTAAGTGCATTGTCCATATTGAAAGAACAGAAAAGGGGCGAATTTAGAGATTTAAATATTGTCTCAGATTATGATGTTGATAATGTATCAAAGAAAATTGTCAGGATAATAGAAAGCTATACAGAATATACAAGGAGAGTCGTGTGGAAAGAATTTAGTTAGCCTTATGAATATTATTGTAATAAGTGTTTATTACCCACCTAATAATTCTTCTACTGCCGTTCAAATAAGCAACCTTGTTGAAGAGCTAACTAATCAAGGGCATTTTATCAATATCATAACTCAAGATAATTCTATAAAAAGTAGTTATGTATGTGAAGAATCAAGAAATATGAAAGTATATCGATTTAAAGTCGGCAACCTTAATAATAAGAGTCTTTTAAAAAGAGCTATAAATGAGTTTCTGATGCCTCTAAAAATAATATTAACAATCACTTTAAATTCTCTTAATATACGATTTAACGATGGAATAATTTGCTGGTCACCACCAATCTTTTTTGCACCTTTAGTAATTTATTTAAAATTTATAAATAGATGTAAATGTTATTTAATACTTAGAGATATATTTCCAAGATGGGCCTGGGATTTAAAAATTATTAAAAATAAATTTGTATATGCTCAATTAAACTTCTTTTTTCTTTCGCAATGTTTTTTTTCAGATGTTGTTGGCGTACAATCTGCAAATAATAAAAAATTTATACCAAAAAAGATTTTATTTAGGAAAACAAATATTGATGTTTTAAATAATTGGTATACTCCAAATAGCAAAAATCAAAAACTAGAGATTGATTTTTCTAAAACAATTTTAAACAAAAGAAAAATATTTATTCATGCAGGGAATATAGGCTTAGCTCAGGGCTTCCAGGTTTTTATTGATGTTGCAGAAATCCTAAAAGAAAATCATGATATAGGATTTCTTTTCATAGGAAGAGGTACTCAATTTGAAGATATGAAAAAAATAACTAAGCTTAAATCTCTATCTAATATCTTGTTTTTGGATCAAATCCCAAATTCAAAAATTATATCTTTGTATAAGAAATGTTTTTGTGGCATAGTCAGCTTAGATCAACTTCATAAGACTCATAATATACCAGGTAAACTAATTTCTTATTTACATGGAGGACTGCATGTTTTTGCTCTTGTTAATTCTGGTAATGATTTAATAGATCTTGTTAATAAAAACGAAATAGGCTTAGCGATTGATAATCATGATCCAGTTTTTATATCGAAAATGATTTATAAACTTTCACAAAAAGATTTATATCAAGAAAAATATAGAGAGAGAAGCAAAATTATTGCTGATAAATTTTTTAATACAAAGAATATTGCAAATCAGATTATAAATAATTTCTAATAAATAATATGTTTAAGAAGGATTATCTAAAATAAAAAATTTAATTATTGTATAGTTTTAGTTTATTAATTTGATTAATCTGTTGATGTTATTATTAGAAAAAAACTAAGAAATATATTTTATGAAAGTTGATGTTAGAACAATTTGCTGTATTGGAGCAGGGTATGTTGGAGGGCCAAGCATGGCAGTGATGGCAGATAAATGCCCTCATATACAATTTAATGTTGTTGATATGAATCCGGAAAGAATAGAATCATGGAATAGTAATAAATTGGAAGAATTACCAATTTATGAACCAGGACTTAGTCAAATTATCGAAAGATGTAGAGGGAAGAATCTTCATTTCTCATGCGATGTAAAAGGAAATATATCTAAAGCAGATATGATATTCATTTCAGTCAATACACCAACAAAAAAACGAGGTTTAGGAGCGGGGCAAGCCAGTGATCTTAAATGGATAGAGGCCTGTTCTAGACAAATAGCTGATCATGCTAAAGGACATACTATAGTAGTTGAGAAAAGCACTTTGCCAGTAAAAACTGCTTTAACTATTAAGTCAATACTTGAAGCCTATATTATTAAAGGGAAAAATAATAAAACTAATGTAAAAAGTTTTTCAATACTATCTAATCCTGAATTTTTAGCTGAAGGCACAGCGATTAATGATCTGATTAATCCTGATAGGATTTTAATTGGCGGAGATGATCAAGAATCCATAAACTCTTTAATGGATATTTATATTAACTGGATAAGCGCAGATAAAATATTGACTACTGATATATGGAGTTCAGAATTATCAAAATTAATCGCAAACGCATTCTTGGCCCAAAGAATTAGTTCTATAAACTCGATATCAGCTCTATGTGAAAATACAGAAGCCAATATTAATGATGTAGCTAAAGCGGTTGGGATGGATTCAAGAATAGGAGAACATTTCTTAAATTCTGGCCCTGGCTTTGGGGGTAGCTGTTTTAAAAAAGATATTTCAAACCTTATTTATATATGTAATCATTATGGACTTTATGAAGTTGCTTCTTATTGGGAACAAGTAATATCAATAAATGAATGGCAACAAAAAAGGATAATCTCCACAATTGTGGAGAAGCTTTATGGAACTATATCAGAAAAAAAGATAACTATTTTGGGATTCTCTTTTAAATCAAATACCAATGATACGAGGGAATCACCAGCCATAAATATCTGCAAGAATTTACTTGAGGAGGGTTGCTATCTTTCAATATATGATCCAAAGGTTGATTCAAATCAAATATTAAAAGATTTAAAAAAAGAAAATATAAATTATGAAAAGCAAATTGATAATAGTAAACAAATTGAAACTCATAATTCAGTATTAGAATCTGTAGTAAATACTGACGCAATAGTTATTTTGACTGATTGGGAAGAGTTTTATGATTTGAATCTAAGAGAAATATATGAATTAATGAGACCACCTTGCTGGATATTTGATACTCGAAATGTTATTAATGTTGAGGCTGCTAAAAGTTATGGATTTAATATATGGAAGCTTGGTAATGGTAAATTTAAATGAAATAAGTAAATTACTTCAAATACGAATAAAACAACTTATTTTTGAATTTTTAATTCTTTTTTAAAGTAATATATCGTTTTTGTTAGGCCTGCATCTAAATCTGTATTTGGTTGCCAATTTAACTTTTTTTTTGCAAGTGCAATAGAGGGTCTTCTCTTTAAAGGATCATCAGCTGGTAAATTCAAATTTATTATTTTTGATTTTGAACCAACTTTCAAAACGATTTTTTTTGCTAGTTCAATAACTTTTAACTCATTTTCATTTCCTAAATTTAATGGTTTTTTATAGTTTGAGTTCATTAATGATATTAGACCTTTTACCAAGTCATCAACGAAACAAAATGATCTGGTCTGTTCTCCATTTCCATATACAGTTATAGGATCATTTTTTATTGCTTGTACTATAAAGTTACTAACTATTCTCCCATCTTTGGGATTCATATTTGGACCATAAGTATTAAATATTCTCGCAATTCTGACATCACAATTATGAACTTTTTGGTAATCAAAACATAGAGATTCTGCAATTCTTTTCCCTTCTTCATAACAACTTCTATGACCAAAGCTGTTTACTAAACCTTTATAACTCTCAATCTGAGGATGAACTTTAGCTTCACCATATACTGCACTTGAGGAAGCAAGTAATATTCTAGAGTTATTTTTTCTTGCTAATTCAAGCATATTTAATGTTCCTAAAAAATTTGTTTTAGAGGTTTCTATAGGATTCTTATGAAATAAAAATGGTGATGCTGGACAAGCTAGATGCCATATCTTTTCTGCCTTTATTTCGAATGGGATAGTTAAGTCATGATTTATTATTTTGAACCTCGGATGATTTAGCCATTTCGATATATTTAATTCCCTTCCACTAAAAAAGTTATCTATACATATCACTTTTTCACCTTTGTTCATGAGAACATTGATTAAATTAGAACCTATAAAACCTGCGCCGCCCGTCACCAAGTTTTGATTAATTGATTTGGGCATAGAGATAAATTAAAGTTAATTTTATTCTAAAAATATATTCCAGTTATTTTATTCTAAGCTTGCCTTTTGATTTAATCATCTGATAGTTTTTAATTGTTTTTTGAATACCTTCATCAAGATTAGTTTTTGATTCCCAACCTAAATTTTTAATTCTTGAGCAATCAAGTTTTTTCCTAGGAGTGCCGTCTGGTTTTGTTTTATCCCAAACAATTCTTCCTTTAAATTCAATAATATCCGAAATTTTCTCAGCTAAAGATCTTATTGATATTTCTTGATCTGAGCCAACATTTAGCCAATACAGCATTTCTCCACTTTCATTTAAAGGAGAATTATTTTTAGAGGGAATCCAATTTTCTAGGGTATAAAGACATGCCTCAGCAAGATCATCAACATATAAGAATTCTCTTAATGGATCTCCAGTACCATAGCAGACTACTTCATCACTATTACTTTGTTTAGCCTCATCAAATTTTCTTATTAAGGCAGGAAGTACATGGCTAGATTCAAGTGAATAATTATCCCCAGGACCATAAAGGTTTGTAGGCATTAAGCTAATAGCATCAAATCCAAATTCATTTCTCATTGAGGTACATAATTTAATTCCAGCAATCTTTGCTAATGCATAACTTTCATTCGTTGGTTCCAACATTCCACTTAAAAGGTACTCTTCTTTTATTGGTTGTTTGGCATATTTTGGATAAATGCAACTACTTCCAAGAAATAATAGTCTTTTTACTTGATTTTTATATGATGCTTCTATTAAGTTATTTTGTATTTTTAGATTATCTAATAAGAAAGAAGATGGATACCTACTATTTGCAATAATACCTCCAACCTTTGCGGCTGCAATAATAACAATATCTGGTTTATTTACTTTAAACCAATTACTAACTGAAACGTAATCTAAATAATTAAGTTCAACTTTTGAAGGAGCAAATATTTTCGGAGAGGAATTAATATTACTAAAATTTTTTTTTAACAAATTTAATATCGAATTGCCAACCATTCCATAGGCCCCAGCTATAAAGATTGAGTTATATTTATTTAAATCATATTTCATTTTTAAATTAAGTTTTTCCCATTATTTCAGGAATTGTTTCTAAAGGTTCATTTTGTTTATATCCTTTGTTCTTTAGTACTAATTCTTTTTCAGCTTCTTGAGTATCATTTGCGATCATTTCTGATATTATTTCATCTAATGAATAATTAGGTGTCCAACCTAGTTCTCTCCTTGCTTTGGACGAATCTCCTAATAAGTAATCAACTTCAGTTGGTCTAAAATATCTTTTATCAATCTTGACAACTATCTCACCATTGTCAGCTCTAATTCCACATTCCTCAATTCCATGACCTTCCCAAATGATTGCTGGCTGATCTTTTTCTTTGTTCCAGCCTAGTTCTTTGGCGCACAACTCAACAAATTTTCTAACACTCTCCGTTCTTCCTGTGGAAATTACATAATCACTAGGTTTTTCTTGTTGAAGCATTAACCATTGCATTTCAACATAATCTTTTGCATGTCCCCAATCTCTTTTAGAGTCCAAATTTCCTAAATATATAAACTTGTCAAGACCTAAATGAATCCTAGATAGACCTCTTGTTATTTTTCTGGTAACAAAAGTTTCACCTCTTCTAGGTGATTCATGATTAAACAAAATGCCATTACAAGCATAAATGTCGTATGCTTCTCTATAATTAACTGTAATCCAATAAGCATAAAGTTTTGCAACTCCATAAGGACTTCTTGGATAAAATGGAGTCGTTTCCTTCTGTGGAATCTCTTGAGAATTTCCAAATATTTCGCTAGTACTTGCTTGATAAACTTTACAGGTCTTATTTAAATTTAAAAGTCTTATAGCATCAAGTATTCTTAATGGCCCCAAGGCATCACAGTTAGCAGTATATTCAGGAGACTCGAAACTCACCGCAACATGACTTTGAGCAGCTAAATTATAAATCTCATCAGGGTTTATTTTTTTTATAATTCTTATGAGATTAGAACTATCTGTTAAGTCACCATAATGCAAAATAAGGCTTGGATTTTTTTTATGTGGATCCTCATATAAGTGATCAATTCTTGTTGTGTTAAAACTGCTTGATCTCCTCTTGATACCATGCACTTCATAATCTTTTCTAATTAGAAATTCTGCAAGATAGCTTCCATCCTGACCAGTAATTCCAGTAATCAGAGCTTTTTTTCTTTTTGACATATTTAAATATTATTTTTATTTATTGGTGAGGTTAGACTCAACTTTATTTTCTTTTTCATTAATAATACATTTTAGACCTGCAAATAAAATGGATATTAGAATGCTAATCTTTCCGTCATAATAAGTAACATCACTTAGGTGGGAAAATATTACAATTAAAGAGGCTGAAAGCCATGCTTTATCTAGTAGATTTACATCATTTTGTTTAAAATTAATAAAAATATTCTTCCATGCTTTATAGATTAAAAAGGAAATCGAAGATACTAAAACTATCGATAATGGCACTCCAAAATTATGTCCTAATTCAATAATCATATTATGAGAATGATATGCCTCAACTACATTTTCAGAAATCAAAGAAGAGTTATTTTTTTCAAAATGTAAATATGAAAAAGTGGAAGGCCCCCAACCAAATAGAGGCCTTTCGCTAATCCTTAATAAGGCTGATTTCCAGATCTCTATTCTTGGAGCTGATAAATAATTAATATTAAAAAATTTCTCAACTAAATCTATTTCAAAAAAATTGTTTAATTTAAATTGACTATTTGTGAGTAAAAGCGATAAATAGCTAAGCAAAAAGGTTGATAAAGTTATCAATAAAAAATAAAAGAATTTTCTGAATCCAAAAAGGCTAATCAATGCAATTAAGATTCCTAAAAAGGCATTTCTTGATTGTGTAAAATAAGCCATTAATGTTATGGCAATGCAGAAAAGTAAAAGTATAAGTTTTGTATTAAGGTGATTTTTTGTTTGTTTTAGAAGAAATAATGAGAAAGGGAAAGTCACAGCTAACCACATGCCAGCATAATTTGGATTACTAAAAAGGCCGCCAATCCCTCCTCCTGGGTTATAAATAGGTTTCTGAAACCATACAATTAATCCATAGAACGTTTCATATGGACCATACCAGTTAAAGTATTTTTGAAAAATAAAGCTCAAAATTACAGGAAAGGTACCTGCTACAAGATATTTTGTAAAAAGTAGTCTTTGCGATGAATTTATTAAATAACATTGAAGTCCCCAGTACAAGAAAAACATTGGTATCCAGTTAAATAAATTAAACCAGATTAGATTTGTACTATAAGAACTCAATAATTCTGATTTTGAAATGAGTGTAATATTTAAGCAACTAAAAAAAATAAGACCTATAGATAAGAACAAAGGATAATTGGATTTATCTTTTAAAGAAATATTTTGATTTTTGAAATATGAAATAAATATGCAAATTAAAAATAAAAGACCACTAACTGGCAAAGCAGATGGCAATAGAAAAACCCCAAAAAGGAACATATAATTTCCAAAAGTAATTATTTTTTCCTTTCTTTTAAATAATGTTGATGGGTAAAGCATTTTTATAATTACTAAAAGTTTTTTATCTTTCTTAAATTAGTAATCATTAAAATCAAAACACTAGTGAAAAAAATTGTTTTGAATAATTTTTGATTATACTACGCTCCCTTCAGGATTCGAACCTGAGGCCCACTGCTTAGAAGGCAGTTGCTCTATCCAGCTGAGCTAAGGGAGCATTTTTTTATTATATCCGACACTATAAGCCTAAACAATCTAAGTAAATTCTTTTTATGATTTGATGAATATCTTTTTCTTTATATTCTCTTTCAATAAGAAATAACATAAAATTAGACAATCATGCTTTTTAAATTTTGACCAAAAGACTTACTGAAAAACAAAAAGAAGAAATATTGAAAAGTTTTAAAACTGGCATATCTATTGATGTTTTGTCGCAAAAACATAATTGTACTCATTCAACTATTACTAGAAATCTGAGAAAAAGTCTTGGGGAAATTGAATATAAGGAGTTATTAAATAAAAGTAAACCTTTAAAAGAAAAATCTAAAATTTATAAAAAGCAAAATAATGATTTTAAAGAAACAAATTTTTATAATGAAGAATTAAAAAATGATTCCAATGATCCTAGTGATTTAAATGAAAATGTAACTGTTTCAAATTTTGCACCAATTGATTCTTTTTTTGAAATTGCTCCAATAGATTATGAGATGGATAATTCATCTCGAAAAGAATTAAGTTCAGTTCCCTTATCAGAAGTAGATTTCCCTAAAGTTGTTTATATGCTTGTTGATAAGAAAATTGAGTTAGAAATAAAATTATTAAAAGATTTTCCAGAATGGGAATTCCTACCTCATGATGATTTGAATAGAAAAACTATAGAGATATTCTTTGATTTAAATCTTGCTAAAAGATCTTGTAATAAAGAGCAAAAGGTACTTAAAGTCCCAAATACTGATGTATTTAGAATCGCAGCACCAATTCTTATTGAGAGAGGAATTTCAAGAATCGTATGCGCTGAAAATCTAATAGCTCTTTGAGCTCTTTTAGTCATTGTTGAAAACAAAAAAGCTTCCAAAAAAAGAACCCAATATAAAACTAGAACCCACTATAAAACTTATTGGGAGTTCAATAGATTCACTGATTATCAAGTCTATTTTGCGCTTGTCTGAACTATTTTGTATCCCAATAAATAAAACGGCTAATAAACAAAAATTGAAAGTTGATGTGAAGAATAATTTTTTAATAAATAAGCTCATATAAATTAGTTGTTCATATATAATTTTAAATCATATTGTAAACTTCGCTTTTTTTTAGTCCATTTCTCTTCGCTAAGTATTTAGATGCTTCTGACAAACTAAGGCCTGCATTTATTAAATCATTAAGATCTTTTTTTATAGTTAATTTATCAGGATTAAAATCTCTTTTTTTTATACCCTTAACAACAATTGTTATTTCACCAATAATATCTTTATCTTTGAAGTATTCTATAACTTCATTAATATTATTACCAACATGATTTTCAAATTTTTTTGTTAATTCTCTTGCTACCATTATTTCTCGTTTACCTCCACAAAAGTCAAATAATTCATTTAATAATTTTCTGAGTCTCTTAGGAGATTCATAAATTATAGTTGTTTTTTCACTTTTACTTATCTCTAAAAGAATTTTTTCCCTATAAATTTGCTTTTTAGGAAGAAAGCCTTCAAATACAAAACTAGAGGAAGGTAGCCCACTTGAAACAAGTGCTGTTATTGCAGCACATCCTCCAGGAATACAAATAATATCAACTCCTTCAGATTTTACTCTCCTAGCAATATCTTCCCCTGGATCGCAAATTCCTGGCATGCCAGCATCACTGACAATTGCTATTGATTTTCCTTCTTTGAGATCTTTTATTATTTTTGGAATTTTCATTAAAGAGTTGTGTTTGTTAAAACTTATAAGTTTATTTGAAATATTGAACTTGTTCATTATTTTTTTTGTTTGTCTTGTGTCCTCACAAGCAACTAAAGAAACATTTTTAAGAATATTTATTGCTCTTTGGGAAATATCATTTAAATTTCCAATTGGAGTGCCAACCATGTACAAAACACCATTTTCCGGTTCCTCTTTTCTATGGGATAATAGGAAATTATTATTCATTTAATGATTAAATTACCTTTTGGTGTAGATATTAATAATCTTATCGATGATATAAGAATTTTCAGCTGGCAAGCAGCAGATATTTTGCTTTATTACTCTAGATTGTTAGAAATTTCAGATTATAAAAAAAATATACTCAAAAATAACAATGAAGAAGATCCTGTAACTTTGGCTGATTTAAAAGTTAATGAAATAATTATTAAAAGAATAAATGAAAAATATAAAAATATTAATTGGGATCTTTTGAGTGAAGAAAATGTAAAAATTTCTTCAGAAATTTTTGATTTTAAGTCTGATTGGATGTGGGTTCTTGATCCTCTTGATGGAACGAAGGATTTTATTCAAGGAACGGGCAACTATGCAATGCATTTAGCATTGAACTTTAAACAAAAGCCTTATATTGGGTTTGTTTTGATCCCATATAAAAATCAATTATGGATCACTGATGGAGAAAAAACTTGGTGTGAAAAAAGAGACGGATCAAAATATAAACCAATTGTATTAAAGAGTAAAAATCTTCAAGAAATGACTTTAGTAACAAGTAAAAATCATGGAAATGAAATTTTGCAAGATTTAATTAAGAAAATTAATTTCAACAAAGTCGAAATCATGGGAAGTATTGGTTGCAAAGTAGCATCAATAGTCAGAGGAGATAGTGATATTTATATTTGTCTTAGTTTGCCCGGAAAAAGCGCACCAAAAGATTGGGATTTTGCTGCTCCAGAGTCTATTTTGAAAGCAGCAGGTGGAGCAATTACAAATCTAGATAATCAAGAACTATCCTACGGTAGAACTGGTTTCGAGCAGGGCGGGATTATAGTTGCCACAAATGACAAGAAAAATCACGGAATTATTTGCTCTGAAATAAAGAAAATTATTCAGAAGAATGGCATTTATCCCCTCTAGTTTTTAATTAAGCGGTGCAACTGGAGTAGGCGTTGGATCAGGATAAGACATCCCATTATTTTGTCCTACGCCTCTCAAAGTAAGATTAATTCTTCCTCTGCTATCAATCTCTCTAACTCTCACGGTTACTTCATCTCCTTGCCTTACTACATCTTCGACTCTCTCAACCCTTGCTTCTGATAATTGAGAAATATGAACCATCCCTTCCTTGCCAGGTAAGATTTCTACGAAAGCACCAATGGGTATAATTCTAGTGACAACACCAGAAAAGACCTCACCCTCGTGAACCTTGCGAGTTAATCCTTCTATTATCTTTTGAGCTTCTTCTGCAGCAGCTCCGTCATGAGAAGCAATAGTTACAATTCCGCCATCTTCTATATCTATTTTTGTGTTAGTTCTTTCAGTAATTCCTTTGATAGTCCTGCCTCCAGGTCCAATTACTGTTCCTATAAGCTCCGGATCAATTCTAAAGCTTAGAAGTCGAGGAGCATGGGGAGAAAGGGATTCCTGTGGCTTGTCGATCGCCTCTTGCATCTTTTCTAAGATATGTAACCTTGCTGGACGAGCTTTTTTAATTGCATCAGAAATAATAGAAACAGGCAAACCTGTAATTTTCATATCCATTTGTAATGCAGTTATTCCCTTATCAGTGCCAGCAACTTTGAAGTCCATGTCTCCCAGAAAGTCCTCAATCCCTTGAATATCTGTAAGTATTCTTACTTCTTTACCTTCCCTGATAAGACCCATGGCAGTGCCACTTACGAGGGCTTTTAAAGGAACACCCGCATCTAATAATGAAAGAGTACTTCCACATACAGACCCCATTGAAGTTGATCCATTAGAACTTAAGACTTCACTTACCACTCTCAGTACATAAGGGAACGTCTCCTTCCCAGGGAGTACAGGGATTATGGCTCTTTCTGCTAATGCTCCATGACCAATTTCTCTTCTTCCCGGTGTCCTCATTGGTCTTGTTTCGCCAACTGAATATGGTGGAAAATTATAGTGATGTAGATATGTTTTCTCTGTACTTGGATTTAAATCATCCATTTCTTGGGCATCGCTAGGAGTACCGAGAGTAGTCGTTGATAGAACTTGAGTTAATCCCCTTTGGAATAATGCAGATCCATGAACTCTCTTGGGAAGAATTCCAGCTGATGCAGTGATTTTTCTAACCTCATCAAGCTCTCTTCCATCAACCCTTTTCCCATCATTAATGATTTGCGACCTCATTAATTTCTTGGTAAGTTTTTTAAAGTCTGAATGAATTAATTTTTCGTTTTCCGAGGTTAGGACTTTCACTTGATTATCATCTTTCAAAGATTCGATTTTTTCTTGAGCATCCAGCTTTATTTTTTCCAGTTCAAGATCCCTTTCATCTTTTGACTGATCATATTTCTTCAAAACCAGCTCTATTGATTTTGTACAATTCTTTTCTAAATAGGTTGGTAATGTTTTATCCTCTTCAGGATCCGATGGCTTAATCTGCTTTATTCCTAAATCTTTAAGTAAATCCTCTTGAGACTTAATAAGTTCAGTAACTGCTTCATAACCAAAATCAATTGCTTCGATTGTATCTTGCTCAGATAGTTGGTTAGCCCCTGCCTCGATCATTACAATACCATCGGGTGAACCGGCTACAACTATATCTAGATCCCCTTTTTCTATTTCTCTATAGCTTGGATTTAAAATGAAATCATCCCCTATAAGTCCAACTCTAACCGCAGCCATTGGGCCATAGAAAGGAATTTCTCCAATAAGAGTTGCTATTGATGCTCCAGTAACAGCTAATACGTCAGCTGGGACCCTTTCATCCAGAGAAAGGCAAGATGCAACTATTTGGATTTCATCTCTCATCCATGCAGGGAAAAGAGGCCTCATTGGTCTATCAATTAATCTCGAGATTAGGGTGGCCCTTTCTGGAGGCCGACCTTCTCTTCTCATGAAACCACCTGGAATTCTTCCCGCAGCATATAGTTTTTCCTCGTAATCACATATTAGAGGGAGGAAGTCGGCGACTTCCTTCTTAGCAGTTTTTGTCGCTGTAACTAATAAAGATGTGTCTCCACATTCAATCATTACTGATCCATTTGCTTGAGGAGCATATAGTCCTGTAGTGAGTCGTATCTCTCGTCCGTCAAACGTGATCGACTTATTTTGTCCTTCCACTTTTTAAATTATAAATCTATACATAATTTATTCTTACATTTTATAGGGACATATTGAGTCAATTATTTAAATAAGCTGTAAAATTTTTAAAAATTGTTCTATAAATAAGCTTTGTTCTAAACAAACTTAATCTAAATTAATTGTCACTTTCCCATAAAAATACAAGATTTAAAACAAAAAACTTTTACTACCAACTTGATTTAACTACTCCAGGGAGTTCTCCATTATGAGCTCTTTGTCTCAACTGATTCCTGCAAAGACCAAAATCTCTATAAACACCTCTTGGTTTTCCAGTAGCCCAACATCTATTCCTAACCCTATTAGGTGCAGAGTTTCTTGGAAGCCCTTGAATCTTTCTGTGTATCTCTAATCTTTCCATTGGATCTTTTGCGGCATTAAATTCATCTAATAATGATTTCCTCTTGGCAGCATATTTCTTCACAAGCTTCTTGCGTTTAACCTCTCTCGCAATCATGGACTTTTTAGCCATCTATTAAAATTTTTAAAACTACTATTTATATTAACAGCTTGCCTAACTATTTTTGAAATTAAATTATTGGTTTAACAATCTTTGTACGATTAGAAGTTGACTTGTGTCCCTAATAATAAGAAGAACACTTAGTCCAACTAAAAGGAAAAAACTTGATTGAGTCACAGCCATTTGTACTTTAACTGGGACAGGTTTTCCTCTAAATCCTTCAATTAAGGTGAAAACAAGTTGTCCCCCATCTAGTAGTGGTAAAGGTAATGAATTGAGAACTGCTAAATTAATAGAGATTAAAGCCGCAAACAATAATATCCCTGTACCTCCTTGTTCTGAAAGTTGAGCACCAATTTCAACGATTTTTACTGGTCCACTTAATTGTTGTGCTGTTGAGGAGAAATTTGTTATTAAACCTTTATAACCTTGAATTGTTTTTACTAAAAGTGATGAAAACTCATTATTAGTGTATTTAAAAAGTTCGTAAATGTTTTTTGTCTTTTTAGTTTCTTTCCTTATATTCGGTTGCAATTGAGCACCTATTGTTCCTTTCCCATCAATATTTTTTGGTACCAAAGTTAAATCTTTGAAACTCCCATCTCTTTCGATTTTTATTGAAATTGGTTCGTCTGATGAATTTTGAATTTCTTTTACTAAAGTGGAAACGGCTTGATCCCCAACTCCTAAAGTACTAGTTTCGATTTCTAATATTTTATCCCCTGGTTCTAAACCAGCAAGAGAGGCAGCCTTATCAGGTTGAGTAGCCAAAACTAAAATGCCTGGTTCTGGATCAAATGGAATACCAACAGTAGTTACATTTATAATCAAGATTGAGTAAGCAAGTATCAAGTTGGCGAATACTCCAGCGGAAATTACAATAACCCTTTGAATTATTGGTCTATTTTTTAAAAGATTTGGATCTTTAGGGTCAATATTATTTAGTTCTTCATCAGGGAAGGATACAAAGCCTCCAAGTGGAAAGGCTCTGAATGAATAAGTAATATCTCTAAATTTTTTTTGAATAATTGAGGGCCCAAAGCCAATTGAAAATCCATCAACATAAATACCTTGTAAAATAGCCGCAAGAAAATGTCCCATCTCATGAAAAAATATGAGGAATCCAAGTACTGTTATTGAGGTTAAAACATTCATTTTTTTATATTAAGCAGTTTTTAAAAAATTTGATCCAAAATATGGAACCAGAGCATCTGGAATCTTAACGCTACCATCTGTTTGTTGGCCATTCTCAAGAATCGCTGCCATTGTTCTTCCAATAGCAAGACCACTGCCATTTAAGGTATGTATATATGTATTTTTTTTATCAATTTTTGATCTTATTGATGATCTACGTGCTTGAAAGTCGAGGCAATTACTGCAACTTGAAATTTCTCTATAACATTTACTACTGGGAAGCCAAACTTCCAGATCAAAAGTTCTACTAGAAGAAAAGCCTAAATCTCCAGTACAAATATCTACTAATCTGTAAGGTAAGTTGAGCTTTTTTAAAATGCTTTCAGCATCAGAAGTAATCTTTTTATGAGCTTCTAAAGATTTACTTGGATCACAAAACCAATAGAGTTCAACCTTATTAAATTGATGAAGTCTTATTAAACCTTTAGTATCCCTTCCATAACTTCCAGCTTCTCTCCTAAAACATGGACTATATGCAACGTACTTAATAGGTAACAGCTTGGGATCAATAAGCTCGTTTCTATGAAAAGCAGTTAGTGGAACTTCAGCTGTTGGAGAAAGCCATAAATCGTCATTGGAACACTTAAAACTTTCATTTGAAAATTTAGGTAATTGACCTGATCCGGTAAGACTTTCTGAATTTACTAAAGCTGGCGGCATTAACTCCAAGTAACCATTTTTAGTATGCATATCGAGCATAAAATTAATTAATGCCCTCTCTAATCTGGCACCATTGCCTGTAAGAGTGATAAAACGACTTTTTGATATTTTTGTTGATTTTAAAGAGTCAAAAATATTAAGACTTTCTCCTATTTCCCAGTGTGATTTAATATTCTCTTTTATTAGAGGATCACCCCAAGTTTTTATTTGTAAATTATCACTTTCATCTTTCCCAATAGGCGCGTCTTTGCTAGGAAAATTTGGCAAATTATAAATTTCATCATCTACTTCTTTGTCTAATATTCTTTGTTTCTCTTCGAGTTCTGAAATTTTAATTCTGTATTCGTTTCCCTTTTTCTTTAATTCATTTAGTTCTTGCAAATTATTATTTTGCGATTTTCCAATAACTTGACCGATTGATTTGCTTAATTTTTTACTTTCGGATTGAAGATTGGATAACTCTATATTTATTTCTTTTTTTCTTAGAGTTAATTCGTGTATGTGGGATATATTATAAACTTTTCCCCTTAAAGATAAGTTCTCTTCAACAGATGTTGGATTTTCTCTTATTAATTTTTGATCTAACACTCTTTTTTTTTTATACCTTAATTAAGATAGTTAATCTCAATTCATTATTTGGGATTTTTGATGAAAAATTAACTAAATTAATGATTCCTAACTTATGAAATATTTTCAAAATTAAATTTTAATTACGATGCAGAACGAGCACGTCCAGTAGATGACCACTCTTTAAGTAGATCAATTTGCTCTTTAGCTGTTCTTGATAAGGGAACTAATTCAGAAACTGCCTTTATTAAATCTTTCTCCATAAGCTCCCTATTTTCAGAAAATGAAATATGCATACCCTCTATTACTGCTTGTTCAAGTTCTGCGCCTGAGAATCCATCTGTTCTATCAATGATAGTAGAAAGAGGAAAACTATAACTTGGTCTTCTTTTTTTTAAGTGCAAGTCTAGAATACTTAATCTTTCATCTGAATTTGGTAAATCAAGAAAAAATATCTCATCAAATCTACCCTTCCTTAATAATTCAGCGGGAAGCTTATCTATAGCATTAGCGGTAGCAATGACAAATACTGCGGATTCTTTTTCAGCCATCCAAGTTAGCAAACTTGCCAAAACCCTCTGACTTGTTCCCCCATCACTTCTGGCATCGCCACCAAAGCCTTTATCAATTTCATCGATCCAAAGGATACATGGAGACATAGCCTCAGCTCTTAATATTGTTTCTCTTGTTCTAGCCTCGCTTGAACCAACAAGGCTAGAAAATAGTCTTCCAACATCTAACCTAAGTAGAGGCATTGACCAACTCTTAGAAATTGATTTTGCAGTGAGAGATTTCCCTGTTCCTTGAGCCCCAACAAGTAACACTCCTTTTGGGATAGGTAATCCGTAATCTCTAGCTTCTTTAGAAAAGGCCCTATATCTTTGATTAAGCCAAACTTTTAAAACATTTAAACCTCCAATATCATCTTGACTTGATTTGGCTTCGAAAAATTCTAAAATTTCACTTCTAGCAATAACCTGTTTTTTCTCTTCAAGAATATCTTTAATATCTTCTTTACTAATTTTTCCTCTTTGAGCAAGGGCCTTTGCAGTGACTTGCTTTACTTTTATTTCGGTTAATCCACTTGAAGCTATAGAAAGTTCGTTTAAGTCCTTTTCCTCAAGATTTGAATTTGTATTAATAGCAATTTTTTTTATTAAATTTTTCAATTCTTTTTGATCAGGCAAAGGTAGGGTTACAATTGTCATTAATTCATCAAGATCTTCTGATGAGGGAAATAGATGAGAACTAATAATTAAATTATGGCTGGTTTCTGTAAGCGCTGAAGATAGTTCTTTAATAGTCCTATTAATAGATGGATCATCATAAAACTTATGAAAATCTTTTACTAATAAAACAGTTGAAACTTCAGAGCTTTGTTCCTTAAGCCAATTAAGGACTCCAAGTGGATTGTTAGAAAATTTACCTTGTTCATTTATTAATCCTTTAATGCCACTCACACAATCCCAGCAAACGTATCTTTTGATATTTAATCTTTCACAAGAAAAGTTAACTAGTTTTTCTAATCTTTCCTCTTCTTTAGTCCTGATCCAAATTAATGAAGTTCTGGATTTTATAAGTAATTCTAAATTTCTACACCAAGAATCCATTATTTAAGATTTTGACTATTTTTTGCTGTTAGGTTCAAAAGGTAATCTTTTATCTGAAATAGTTGAAGCAGAAGTTGTTATTACTTCATTTTTGGCTAATAATTGTTGATCCAAAATTTTTTGTAGATTCTCAGGAAGAGCTTCTTTATTAAGCAGGAAAGTCTGAAATGCTTGAAATATATTAGCAACAACCATATATAGTAAAACTCCTGCTGGTAGTGGGAAAAACAGGAACATTCCAGTAATCATAATTGGAGTAATTTTATTTGCTGTCGATTGCTGTGGATTCGCAGGCATCCCTTGACTAGATAGAACTTGAGAAAGAAGTAGGGTTAATCCAAAGGCACCAACTAGTGCTGCAATATCCCAATTAATTGCCCCATCAACATAAAACCCAACTTGACCAAGAGCTTTTATAAAAAGAAAACCACTTTTAGCTGCTAGACCTGGGATTTTTGCCTCGATTGTTGCATCCCCTGGTTTAATTGCTGTTACTGTACCGTCTTGAGAAACTTTAAGATTTTCGGATCCTTTAGAAACGGTCCAAGTGGGGAGAAATTTTGATCCACTGTCATAATTAGATAAAACTTCCGAATAGCTATTGCCGTTTGTTGTTTGTAAATTTATTTTTACGGATTCTTCTGTTCCTAATTTTGTTCCACTAGGAATTGAGGCTACTACAGGAAAATGAGATTTTTCTGTAATGAATATAGAGTGTCTTGGAGATTTGTAGGGTTTTGGATCAATAGCTGCTACTTGATCCTGTGGAACTACCTTGAGATTTATGTTGTATGGGACATCAGCGAATGGTGATCCTCTTAAAGTTGCAAATAATGCGAACAAAACGGGCATTTGTACAATTAAAGGGAGGCAACCTGCTAAGGGGCTACCAAACTCATTCATTAATTTTCCAAGTTCTTCTTGCTGTTTCTTTGGATCACCTGAAAACTTAGATTTTATTTCTGCTTGTCTTTTTTGCATTACTGGTTGGGCAATCTTCATCCTCCTTGCGCTTCTAATGGAGCCAGCGCTTAGAGGGAAAAGTGCAATTCTAATTACGACTGTTAATGCAACAATCGCCAAACCATAACTAGGAACTAAACCGTAGAAAAAATCTAGAATCGGGATAAGTAATTTTTCAGAAATGAACCCTATCACGATATTAAAAAGAGTGTAATTTTATTAGACATTTTATTTTACAGGAAAATAAGGTTTTTGTAATTAATTTATTTAGGACTTAGTAGCAAATCCCTCAACCTCGTTGAGATTTGGAATTTGTGATCTTTTATTTATATTTTCTTCAATAAATTTTTGCTTTTCTCTGAATAAAGGTAATGATTTCATTTCAACCTTTGATCCGTCATTAAGGATAAGAACCATATCACCGTATGATCCGAATCCTCTTGGAATTGATCTAATTTCTTCGATGTTACTTAATGAAACTTGTGTTTTGTTTTTGCCAAACCATCCGCCATCAATTGTGATTCTTTTGTTTGTAATTTTATATCTCAACCACAATGCTCTAACTATTGCAGCAAAGGTAAATGGTAATCCAAGAATAGTTATACCCGCAAGCAGATTTATTATTAAATCACTTTTTGCGGGCCCGCCTTCATAAAAGGTTTCTTCATTCATGTTAATCATTTGATTAGATGAGATTTGAACATTAAGTTTTGAAATTCCTCCAAAAGTCTACTTTTATCATTGCAGAAATCCCCAAATTTAAGGTTAACAAGTAACCAATATGGTTTGTGGTTATTAATTTTTTTAATGTTTGTTATTAGCCACTCTTGCAGGATTCTTCTTAATTTATTTCTATCTACAGCTTTTTTTGAAACCTTTTTACTAACAGCAATTGCAATCCTAAATTTGTTTGAGTTAGTTGTAAATTTATGGGTTGAGAGAATTTCTGGATTAGATCTTGCAACTTTAAATGTCATTAATTTTCCATGATATGTTATGGAATTTTTATGAATATAATTAAAGGTTCTATGACCTTTTAAACGCATATCCTTAGGTAAGGCCATATAAAATTGAAGTTATACAGCTATTCTCTCTCTACCTTTTTGCCTTCTGCTTTTAATAACTCTTCTACCTGTATGGGAACGCATTCTTACTCTAAAACCAGATACACGTTTTCTTTTCCTTGAAGTTCCGCCAAAAGTTCTTTTAGTCATTTTTTTAATTGTCCTTATTTAATTTATCATTTAATCGATCACTATAGTCCAGCTTCCTAAATAACTTGAAAATGTTTTGCCTTTAGGTTGCCCAAATGAATGAAATTGATATAAACCTGATCTTTTTGGATTAAAGATTTTAAAGACAATTGCATAACTGTCTTTATTAGAAGGAATTGGGCTGTAGGGATAAATATCCAGTGAACGTAAGCCTGATTCATCAGTTTTGATTTCGAAATCAGCTGGGATGTCTTCTAAACATTTAGTTCTACTATCAAAACCACCTATTTTTACTTTGCAAAAACTAATTTTTTCATTATTTAGAGTGGATTTAAAGGTCTTAGGAATTGCTAGATTAATTTTTAAAAGATCAGTTTTTCTATCAGATGGCCTGAAGAAAAAATAAATTGTATTTCTATATTTTCTTTTATTTTCTTTTTGAAACCACTTTAATTTTCTATAGTTAGAGTCTTGATTCCACTGAAATTCAAGTCCTGCTTTAGCCTCTTGGATGTAATAAAAAAAAGGAGTAGAAAATAAAATTGTGGGGATTAGAAATAATCTAAAAATTTTAAGATTTAAAGTAAGTTTCTTCGCGATTTTAAACATTAAGCAAATGGAATTAAAAAGTTTAGTTCGTGCTATTTAAATTTAAAGCAGAAAAATCATTTCACTAAGGTTAACATCTATCTGTCCTTAATTTTGCAGCGCCTCTTAAATAAGGGTGCTTTATTGCATAATTAGGTGGTAATAAAACTTGAGCCATTATTCTTATACAAAAATCAACATCATTAGATACGTGCATTTGTTGGCAGTCTATAAAGGCTACTGAATCAAGTCCATTAAATTTCCTTGCAATTGAAGCGGGAAAACATGCATTTAAATCTTTTGTTGCTGTAAATGTAATGGATAATATGTTCGTCTTGATCAGTTCGTTTCGTGTAATTAATTCATCAATTAATTCCACTACGGCAACTTCTATTTCCTTAACAGAATTTCCAGATGCTGTAGTGGCACCACGAATAAATGTAATTTTATAATCATCTTTCATTTTTTCAGACATATTGATTTAAGGCTTATATAACCAAAGTACTTTATTAGATGAGTCAAACTCAAAAAAGATATTATTGATAATTTTCTCAATCATTTTACTTCCAGGAATTATTCCAAGTATTTTTTTCTTTTTCTTACCAAATGTTAGGGGTTGAATTTTAGGGTCAATATTAACCATCTCAGCAGCTAGTTCCCTTGCAACAAATTCATCTCCAACCTCATCAACTAGTCCTAATTCTTTCGCCTGAGTACCAGTAAAAATCCTCCCATCGGCAAATTTCCTTACCTCTTCAACAGGTAAATTTCTTCCATCGGCAACAGCTTCAGTAAATTGTTTGTAGCTTTCATCAATTAGGCCTTGAAGCAATCTTCTCCCTTCCTCACTTAAAGGCTTATCAGGAGAAAGTATATCTTTAAATACACCGCTTTTAACGGTTTCAAATTTAATGCCAATTTTATCTAGTAATTCAGATAAATTATTTCCTCTTATAATCACACCAATAGAACCTGTAATTGTTCCTGGATTCGCAACTATTTTGTCAGATGCAACACCAATGTAAACACCTCCAGATGCTGAGATGTTACCAAAGCTAGCAATGACTTTACATCCTTTATCTTTTAGTCTTTTAATAGCAGAATATATTTCTTGGCTATCTCCGACAGTACCACCTGGTGAATCAATTCTCACGATTAAAGCAGGAAATTCTCTATCCTCAATTTGTTTAAGAGCTTTAAGGACAGAAACTCTTGTTGAGCTTGTAATAGGCTCATCTATAACAATACGAGCCATTCTTTTTTTTGACTTTCGTCTAAAAGGCCAAATCATTCTTTTAAGGTAAAAACATAAAACTACTTTAAAAAGATTATCAGCAGAACTAATGAATTCAATCCTAAATTGGTTTTTAATGATCCTCCCTTTTGCACTTTGGGGTACTTCAATGGCGGCTATGACCCCCTTAGTATCTAATGCTGGCCCGGAGTTTGTGGCTTCTTTAAGATTACTTCCTGCAGGGATTCTTGTTCTAATTACAACATATTTGTTAAAAAGAGATTTAAAAATTTATAAGTGTGATTTGAAGTGGTTTTTTGTCTTTACATTTGTAGATGCTACTTTTTTTCAGCTTTTTTTAACTTATGGTATCGAAAAGACTGGAGCAGGTTTAGGCTCTGTCTTAATTGATTCTCAACCGCTTTTGGTAGCTATTCTAGCAAGAGCAATTTTTGGAAATTTAATTAATCCAATAGGTTGGTTAGGACTACTTTTCGGATTGGGAGGAATAGTATTTTTAGGAATTCCACAAGAATTTTTAGGTAATTGGTGGTTGATGTCTGACCAGTCTATAAATGATGTTGCTTTTAACTTTGGAGAGCTCTGGATGCTTGCAGCTTCTTTAGCTATGGCATTAGGAACGATCTTAATTAGATTCACTTGTACTAAAAGTGATCCAGTTGCAGTTACAGGTTGGCATATGGTTTTGGGAGGTTTGCCCTTAATTATTAAGCACTGCTTACAATCAAGTTTCAAAATAATTCCAGATTGGTCACTATTTGATTGGGGACTTATGTCATTTGCAAGTATTTTTGGAGGGGCAATAGCGTATGGATTGTTTTTCTATTTTGCTAATAATAAAGAAATAACTGGATTTAGTACTCTTGCATTTTTAACTCCTGTATTTGCTATTCTTAGTGGAGGTGTTTGGTTAAATGAAAGGCTCACTGTTGTTCAGTGGATTGGAGTAGTGTTTGTTCTTATCTCGGTATTTCTTGTTAGCCAGCGAAAGAGTTTATGGGAAAATAAGTTTTTTGACACTACTATTTAATTAGTGTCTTTTTTTAAAAAGCCTTATAATGCGAATAGTTTTGATTAGTACTCCAATAGGTTTTTTGGGTAGTGGTAAAGGCGGTGGAGTTGAGTTAACTTTAAATTCTTTGGTTTCAGGTTTAATTTCTTTAGGTCATTCTGTTGAAGTTGTAGCTCCAAAAAATTCTAAGTTACATGAAAGTAATGTAAATGCGAAATTACATTTTGTGGAAGGTGAAGATCAAATTAGTTGGCAACATCAAGATTTCAATTCTCACGTAAGTATTCCAGACAATTCACTTTTAGCGGGAATGCTTGAAAAGGGAATAGATATTGCTAAACATGCAGATGTATTGTTGAACATGTCCTATGATTGGTTGCCTATCTGGATGACTCTAAATTTAGAGCTACCCATTGCACATATTATTAGTATGGGTTCTGAAAGTTCAGTAATAAGTAATTTAATCTCTAAGGTATATGCTAAATATCCGAATAATTTTGCTTTTCATTCGAAAATGCAAGCTAATGATTATCCATTCATAAAAAAACCAACAATAATTGGGAATGGGTTTAATTTAGACAATTATATTTTTCAAGATTCAGTAAAGGGACCCTTGGCATGGATTGGAAGAGTGGCTCCAGAGAAAGGTTTGGAGGATGCAGTTTATGTCGCAGATCAACTTGGCGAAAAATTAAAAGTATGGGGATTTATAGAAGATGAGATGTATGCCTCAAAGATAGAAAAATCATTCCCTCAGGGAGCTATAGATTGGATGGGGTTTTTATCAACCGATGAATTACAAAAAGAACTTGGTAAATGCAGAGGGTTGCTAAATACTCCGAAGTGGAATGAGGCATATGGGAACGTTATTGTTGAAGCTTTAGCCTGTGGCGTGCCTGTTGTAGCTTATAAAAGGGGAGGACCTAGTGAAATTATTCAGCATGGCCAAACAGGTTATCTTGCTGATCCTGACGATAAAAAAAATATGCTTTCTTATGTTGAGATTATTGAAAAAATAAAGCGTCAGAAATGCAGAGAATGGGTAGAAAAAAATGCCTCCGCAGATATATTTGCTAACAAGGTTGTTAACTGGCTTAATAATGTAATGCATGAATATAAATAATATTAAATGATTCTTCTTAACTCAAAAAAAAGGCTTATAACCTTACTGATAGTTTTAGTTTGTGGGATCATTATATTTTTTCTAGGTTTAGGTACTACAGGATTGGTGGATGAAACGCCCCCTTTATTTGCTGCTGCGGCAAGAGCGATGAGTGAATCTGGTGACTGGATTACTCCAAAGGTCAATGGAATATTCCGTTTTGATAAGCCTCCATTAATATATTGGCTAATGGGTTTTTTTTACTCATTGCCGAAAAACGAGATTTGGGATAGTTACGGGTCACTCTCAGCAAGACTTCCTTCAGCTTTGGGATCATTATTTTTAATGTTGATGATTGGAGATACTTTGTTTTGTTGGCCACAGAAGAATGATAGGCAATTCCTTACTCCAATAGTTGCATCATTAGGCTTTGCTTTGTCTCCACTAATAATTATCTGGAGTAGAACTGCTGTGAGTGATGCCCTTTTAACTGGAACCTTGGGGATAAGCCTGCTTTTGTTTTGGAGAAGAATGGCAAGTGAAAATAATGACAAATGTATTTCAGCGTGGGTATTTTTAGGTTTTGCAATTCTAACTAAAGGACCTGTTGCATTTGTTTTGGCATTATTGACTATTACATTTTTCTTGTTTAGTCAGAAGAATTGGAAAACTTTGCTCTGTAAGATAAACCCTAAAAAAGGTTTTTTAATAACAATTTTTATAAGTATTCCATGGTATGTATTAGAACTCATAAAAGAGGGAAAGCCTTTTTGGGATAATTTTTTTGGATACCATAATTTTCAAAGATATACCTCAGTTGTTAATAATCATGCCGAACCATTCTGGTTTTTTCTCTACATAATGATATTGGCTTCATTACCATTCACACCTTTTTTGTATCACGGGATAATTAAAGGCTTTAAGGATTTCTTGAAAAGTTCAAAACAAAGTTGCAATGTCTCTGAGACCCTTTATACCTATTCTCTATGTTGGTTAATATCAGTTTTGATTTTCTTTAGCCTTTCTGCTACAAAACTACCAAGCTATTGGTTGCCAGCAATTCCACCATCGGCAATCTTAATTAGTAGTAGTTTTATAAACTTAAAAAATACAAGTAAAAGTTATTTATATTTATGGATTTTTAATATTTTTATTTTGTTCGGTGTTTCGATGGCATTCTTTTTATCAAATAATTGGTTAAATTCAATAAATGATCCCGAAATGCCTAATCTTGCATCAGAACTAATAAGCTCTGAGATAATTTTTAAAGCCAAATTATTCTTCTCTTCATTTACACTGCTTGCAATAATTTTATTTTCTTTAAAATCCAGAAATATCCTTCTTTATCTTCAAATTTTACTTTTAATTGGACAATCCTCTTTGATGTCGCCAATTAGAAAATTAGCAGATACATCTAGGCAATTACCTTTGAGAAATATCTCAAAATTAATTTCAGATATTCGCGAGGGGAGGGAAACTTTAGCAATGATTGGTATAAGAAAGCCTTCATTGCATTTTTATTCCAGGCAAATAGTTTTTTATGAACCAAGCACTGAAGAGGGATTAATTAATCTATCAGACAGGCTAAATACTGATAGGAGGGAAAATTATGAGGATCAACCCAATTATGAATACAAATCTATATTGGTCGTCATAGATGAATACTCTTCCCGCCGACAGCAATGGTCAAAAATTAATCATCAAAAATTAGGTAAATTTGGGATTTATAATCTATGGCGAATTCAAAAAAGTGATTTAAATAAGTATTCTAAATTTTTAGTGAATAGTGGGTATAAATCTGACTGGAAAAACAGAAAAGTTGAAAAATTTTAACAAAGTCTTTTTTTAAGAAGAGCTTTTTTTAGGTCATCAAGGCTGCACTTGCTAGGTATATCTATATTATTCAAATCTTCCATTAATTCGAGATCGATGACAGAATCTTCGGCTAAAAAACTAAAAACTTCATTAATGCTTATGCCCATGTCTTGAGCCATTTCAGAGATAAGCCTTAAAGTATCCCTCCTTACAGAAATCCTAAGATTTAAAGGGATATATTCATTTTCAGGGTTTGCTGACTTCATAACCTAAATCTTAAGACATTATTTAGTTATCAGGATATAATCTTTACAATATTCATAATTCATGCTCCTGGAATAAGTTTTCTTTGAAGCTATTTAAATAAATAAACTCATAAATATTTTTAATAGAGGAATTGTAATTATTGAAATTAAAGTTGTAGTAAAAAGAATTTTTGAAGCAGTTTGTTGTTTTACATCATAAGCCTCAGCCATTAATATCGTTGATATTGCCGTTGGGGTTCCTGCTTGAAGAATTACTGCTGATGATTGATAGAAATTAAAATTTAATGATTTGCAAACTAGAAAAATAATGAAAGGAAGAATAAACAATTTTAATAAAATTGAAAATTTTATTTCTTCATTTAGATCCAAAACCCTTCCCTTTTGATTCGTGATTATTCCAAGTCTTGTTCCTACAATTATTATTGCTAAAGCAATAACTATTTTTGCAGGAATCCAAAGATAATCTCCTAAAATTTCATCTATTTGAAAAAGATATGCAAGAAGTACACCAATAATCCCTCTCGATGCGGGACTATTAACCAATGCATTTAATAGTCCTTGGATGTTTAGGATATTATTTCTTTTGGATGTTTCTTGAAGAAAAAAAGGTCCAAATATCCAAGCGAAAAGTGTTGTTCCTAAATCAAATCCAATTGTAAAATTTATGGTTGTTGAAGGTAGAAGAGCTAACGCAATTGGTATTCCAAGAAATGATGTATTACCTATTAAGCCTGCTAGCTGCAATGTGTAATTTGGAAGCCTCTTATTAAATATTGGGATTAAATTTATTAATGTTATTAAGAATCCAATTACAGAGAATGCTAAAAATGCACTTTTAATTAGGTTTATATCTATGCCTTCTTTTAATAAGAGCCCCATTACACTTAATGGGATGCCAAATCTTATTAGAGGTCTTGCAATATATTTTGAAATCTTTGGATTCTTTTTCCCAAGAAAAAAACCAAGGATTAAGAAAGGAATAATATTTATGAAAAGAGAGTAAATGGTATTAATTAAATATTTATTAAAGCAATACTAACTTGTCGTAGTGCAGTCAAGAAGTTTTTTATTATTCATTAAGTATTTAAATTATTTTCCAGATTGCCTTGTCAGGAATTATAGGAGATTTGTATAAATTTTCTGGTTCTTTAGTCACCACTCTCCACGTAGGAACACGACAAGTTACATAAGCTGGACTTTCTATTAAAACTCCAGGTTTCTCGTCAAAAGTACAAGTAAACCCTTCTTTCCAATATCCACCATTTTTAAGGCTACCTTTAAACCAAATCCAGCATTTTGAAGTTTTCAAGATCAGCAAAATTTTGTTCTATTTTAATCAAAATTTAAATAATAAAACAAAAATTTCATTACTTTAAAAAATAATTTACTCATTTTAGTTTTTTTGAAAAATATATTTTAGAGATTAGTATCAATAAATTTAAGATCAGAGTAATCAAATTTGCTATCAATATTGGTGTAGACGAAATTTTATAACCGTAAATAATCCAAGACAAAACGCCGATAATAAACATTATTAATGTTGTCAATGAAACATCATCTGCCTTTTTTGTTTTTAAAGTTTTTATCAATTGAGGTAGAAATGCCGCTGTTGTTAAAATCGCTGCAAAATATCCGAATATATCTACATCCATAAAAAACTTTAAAACTATTCTTTAATTAAATTAGTCAAAAATTCTAAAGGTTCCCGCATGTTTGATGAATATCCAAGTACATCATTTGAAAAAAATTTATAAATTACTTGATTTTTATTGTTTAATAGAAAAGAAGCTCCTCTTTGAGGAAGGTATTCTACATTAAGAATATAGTCACTCCAATTCTGTATTATTTCAATCATGTTATTTAATCTAAATGTTGCTAACTCAAATGGTCTCAAATAACCATCCCCGAAAACTTGTGTAAATGAATTACCTGAAAATTTTAGAAATTTTAAAACTTCAATTTCGTCAAATTCTGAATATATTTGTTTTGCTTTACGGTCTCCGAGATAACCTCTAATAACTTCTTTGATTGTTTTAGAAGAATTTATACCTGATAACATCAAAAGCATATTGATCCAACCTCCTACACCAATATCTAATCCTTTTGAGACTTCAAGATTATTATGAATTTGGTTATCTGCAACGACTATTAAATTTTCTTTACTAAAGCCAGTAAAGTTACAGAATTTTTCTTTTCCATTTTGGTTCCCAATAGCAATTGCAAAAATATCTAAATTTTTATCTTGATTATTATCGATAAATTTTTTCAAATTTATTGCATATTCAAAGCTATCAAAATCTCCCAATAAGCCAAAGAAAACAATTAACTTAAATTTTTTTTGCCCATAAAAGTTAAATTCTTCAACCAGATTTTTGATATTATTTTGAAATTCGTCAGTCACGAGATTTAAATGATTTATAAATTATTCTTAAAAAAAAAATTCTCACCTTGGTTAGTATAAAATTTTACATGAAAAAGTTTTTAAAGAAATTAATTTAACGTTTTTAGATTTTATTATTTTAATGTAAACATTTTGAAGTTATGACTGTAGGAATTTATTACGCAACTACAACCGGAAAAACAGAAGATGTGGCTGATCGTCTTCACAACTTTATCTCTTCAGCTGAAGCACCTAAAGATGTATCTGATGTGGATGATCTTTCAGAATTTGAAGGCCTTGATGGAATTATCTGCGGGATTCCTACTTGGAATACTGGTGCCGATGAAGAAAGATCGGGAACTGCATGGGATTCAATCTTAGAGGATATTGGTGAACTAAGTTTATCAGGCAAAAAAGTTGCAATTTTTGGTTTAGGAGACTCTTCTACATATACAGAAAACTATTGTGATGCAATGGAAGAACTTCATAGCTACTTCACAAAAGCAGGCGCCGAAATGGTCGGTTACGTAGATAAATCTTCTTATACATTTGATGAGTCTAAAAGTGTTATCGGGGAAAGCTTTTGTGGATTACCTCTTGATGAGGATAGTGAATCGGATTTGACCGATTCGCGTCTTGAGACTTGGGCTTCTCAGCTTAAGGGTGAAATCCCCTCATTGGCATAAGCTTTCAAAGATAATACTTCGCCAATTTGTAACATTTGTTCTTTCACAATATGTTTTTTTTACATAAGTAATTAAATCTGTAAAGAACATGTAAAAAATAACAGTGATTAGCAATATGCTCAATTTGCTGTTTACTTAAATCAAGTGTTACAAACTTACGGAAAATCTGATGTCACCTATGACTGGTATGCAGGGAATTCTGGTGTTGTTGGCCGTTCAGGTAAATTCATAGCTGCTCATGCTGCCCATGCAGGTTTAATGATGTTCTGGGCAGGAGCTTTTGGATTATTTGAATTGGCCCGTTACGACTCCAGTATTCCAATGGGTGCACAGAAAGCAATTGTTTTGCCTCACCTGGCTGGTATTGGAATTGGTGGTATTGAAAATGGTGTTATTACAGAACCTTATGGAATTGTTGTAATTTGCACATTACATCTAATATTCTCAGCAGTATTGGGTGCTGGAGGATTACTGCACTCCAATAAATTTGCAGGTGATCTTGGAGACTATCCAGAGAATAGTAAGCCACAAAAATTTGATTTTGAATGGGATGATCCAGATAAATTAACTTTTATTCTTGGTCATCATCTAATTTTTCTGGGGCTTGGAGCAATAATGTTCGTTGAATGGGCTCGTATTCATGGAATTTACGACCCAGCAATAGGATCTACAAGACAAGTTATTTACAATTTAGATATTGCCGCTATCTGGAATCATCAATTTGATTTTTTAAAAATAGATAGTCTGGAAGATGTTATGGGTGGACATGCTTTTCTAGCTTTCCTCGAAATAATTGGAGGGGTTTTCCATATTTGTACTAAACAATTTGGAGAATATACAGAATTTAAAGGAAAAGGATTACTTGGAGCTGAGGCAATTTTGTCATATTCAGTGGTGGGTGTTTCTTATATGGCTTTTGTTGCTGCTTTTTGGTGTGCTTCAAACACAACTATATATCCAGTTGATTTGTATGGAGAGCCCTTAAAGCTTCAATTTGAATTCGCACCTTATTTTACCGATACGGTAGATTTAGGTTCAGGGGTATATAGCTCAAGAGCTTGGCTTGCTAATACTCATTTTTATTTGGGTTTCTTTTTCTTACAAGGTCATCTTTGGCATGCATTAAGAGCAATGGGATTTGACTTTAAGAAAATTGGTCAAGCTTTTGACAATATTGAAAATTCAAAAATTACTCAAAATTAGTTCAAATTAATAAAAAAACCTCTCCTCTAGCAGGGAGGTTTTTTTTTGTAGAATTATTTCATGGATTCAAAAAATTAATGGATAATCTAAAAGAAATTAATTGTAAGGAGATTTTTAGAAAGGCTTATGAAAATCGGTACACGTGGAAGAATAACTTTAACGGTTACCAAGGTAAATGTATTTTTTTGAATAATAATAATATTTATAAAGGTAACTTCTTATTAGGTAAAGACTTTAAACCAAATATTCAAAAAATAGAAGATGAGAAAGTTGTTAAAAGTATTTCCTCTCAGTTATTTGAAGTATGTATACATAGGGTAAAAAGAGAATTCGAAGAAGTACACTCAGAAAATAATTTTAATTTTCTCAAAAATTCTGAAAGCGGGATCGAAATGATTGTTTCAGGTAAGAATAAAGGTGATAAATATAGAGTTAAAAATAACTGCATTAATATGGTCTATAGAAAAATTCATGGAATTATAATTGAAATTTTTGTTGAAGAATTCTTAGATACAGGAATCGGTTCCCTCAGTAAAAAATACAGTAGCCAACAAATTAATCCAGGTACACTTGAGACAAATTCCGAAAAATTGGAATACGAGGATGAATTTGTAAATGTAGGGAAAGACGATTATTGGATATTAAAATCGAGGACAATTAAATATTTAAACCAAAATCAAAAAAAAGAAATGCAAAAGTTTGTTTTCGAGGATCTATGCTTATTAAATTAGGTTTTTTATTCAACTAATCTAAACCCTTTATCAAGTAGTTTTTGGTATAGGAGTCTTGCTCTAAAAGCTAGAATTTGTTCTTCATTATCATTACTAATTACATGAAAATAGTTATTGTCTAATTTATTTTTGCTAAAACATACATTTGCTTCTCCTAATCTTAAAGTCCAGTTCTCTTCTTTGGCTAAATGTTGATTAGGTCCAAGATCCCAAGGGCATTTTTCAGGATATTTTTCTCTTTTAGAACCCATATGATTTTTTTAACTACCCAATATTAGTAAAAAATTAAAACTATGGCTATGAAAAATAGTTGTTAACTTTTTTTATAGAGTTGTTGATTAGTTCATTGCAATTAAAAAATTACTCTTTGGTCGCGATTAAACAATAAAATGGATCTTTATTTAAAAAATTAAAAACATTAAGTGCTTGTTCACTAAACTTTTTGATAATTTTTGGCTCATTAAATCCGTTTGAGATTAATACTTTTCTTACGTATTTGACCCTCTCTTCTTCAGTAGATGAAGTCCATATGTTGGGAGCTTTATGCCAAAATGCTCTGTTTGAAAAAGCAATAATAAATTTACCCTGTCTACTTAATATTCTTGCAATTTCTTTGGTTAAATTCTCTGGATATTGTAAATATTGCCATGCGGCCACCATTAAGCAATAATCAACGCTTTCTTCCTCTAGCGGAATTTGTTGATTTAAATTAAAATTTTGTATCCAATAATTATCAAAAATTTTGTTTTTTTCAAGTTCTTGCTTGTTTAAACCATGTCCTATAACTTTTTTATATTTTTTCCTTTTAGGTAAATAACTGTCCCAACTGGACATTAAATCAAGGACAGTTGAATAACTATTAATTTCTCTTTCATACAAATCTGATAGATTGCGCCTAAAATTCGCATCTAGATGATAAACAAATTTTGGATCAGAATAAAACTCTTCATCATTACTCTCATCAAGTTTTTTCCTTTGATAACTATTTAAAACTTCCAAAACAGCTAATTTAGAAACCTTCAAACAAATCTAGTAAATAGAAATTCTTATTGCGTACTAGGAATCTATTTTTATTTAATAAATTAAAAATTCTCAAAAAACTAGACATCTAATCAAAAAAAGTTAAATTATTAATTAGTGATTCAATAATGATGATTGAGTTCAAGAGGAGCAAAAAAAACAGATCTAAAAATGCTCTTTTCAATCCTTATAAAAACGGAATAAGTTCATACGATATGGCATATCTTTCATCAAAAAGAAATTTAAAAAATAAAACTATTTATCAAGAAAATTATTCTAAGAAAGATTATCTTGCTGCATAGAAATGCCTTATATTAATCTTTCGACTTCAGCAAAAGTAAATGATAAAGATAAATTACTCGAAGAAATTTCAACTCTAATTTCGTCCTTAACTAAAAAATCAAGAAGATTTGTAATGGCGAAAATTGATGATAATTGTCAAATGTATTTTGATAATGTAACCCCTTCTTGCTTTTTGGAAATTAAGTCAATAGGTTCTCTAAATCCTTCAGAAATGGTAAAACCAATATCGGATTTTGTATATGAGAAAATGGGAATCCCAATAGATAAGATTTATATTTTTTTTCAGGATGTACCCGCATCATCGTGGGCTTGGAATGGTAAAACATTTGGTTAAGGATTTTTTTTAATAAATAGAATGGAAATAAATAAATTAGTTGATTTAAATAATCTTAGAACTGCACCTCAATTAAGTGATAGTCAGGTAAAAAACCTCTTGGAGGAACTAGAAGCAAATATTCTTAGAACTGATTGGTTAACAATAGGAATAATGGCACCTTGTGATAATAGTGCAATTGAATCATTACAATCAATTTCTAATAAATATGCCTCAATTAAATTTGGAAATTTAGATTCACTTCATGCTGATGGATGTGTTTTTTTAAAAGCTAATCAAAAAACTGGTAATGTTTTTGTGAGATCTGAAAATGGTCTTGGAGAAGGGATTTTAATAACATGTCAGTATGATGAGGATACTAAACCATCTGATACTTTTGGACCATTGCCATTGGATTTCTTTACATAATAAATTTCTAATTTATACCTTATGAAGAATTTAATTTAAATACGATTTTTAATTGGATGATATATTTGAGAAATTTGATTTCAAAATATTTTTTGCCTTAAAGCTTTGTTATTATATCTACTGGCATTGATCTAAATTTTTCCACTATTTTAATTAAATGTTTTTTCAGGATATAATTCAAAATTTAAATAATTTTTGGTCAGAAGAAGGTTGTTTAATTATGCAGCCGTATGATACCGAAAAGGGTGCTGGAACGATGAATCCGCATACTTTTTTAAGGGCAATTGGACCAGAGCCTTGGAGTGTGGCATATGCTGAGCCATGTAGAAGGCCTACAGATGGACGATTTGGCGATAATCCAAATAGGGCGCAACATTACTTTCAATATCAAGTAATAATTAAACCTTCGCCAGAAGGAATCCAGGAAAAATATTTGACATCTTTAGAATCTCTTGGAATTAATCCTAGAAATCATGACATAAGATTTGTGGAAGATAATTGGGAGTCGCCAACCCTTGGAGCTTGGGGTGTAGGCTGGGAAGTCTGGTTGGACGGAATGGAAGTAACTCAATTCACTTATTTCCAACAATGCGGTGGTATAGATTGTAATCCAATCCCAATTGAAATAACTTACGGACTAGAAAGGATTGCAATGTTTTTGCAGAATAAGGAAAGTATTTGGGACTTGAATTGGAACAAAGATTTGAAATATAGCGATATTTGGCTTCAATTTGAAAAAAGTCAATGCTCATATAATTTTACTGAATCAAGTGCTGACAATCTCAGGAAATTATTTGAAATTTACCAAGCTGAGGCAAATAATTTAATTCAAAAGAAATTAACTTATCCCGCCCTTGATTTTGTGCTGAAATGTAGTCATACATTTAATCTTCTAGATGCTAGAGGAGTGATCTCAGTTACAGATCGTGCTCAATATATTGAAAAGATTCGAAAATTAGCAAGAGAAGTTGCATCATCATGGGTGGAAGAAAGAGAATTCCTTAACTTTCCATTGGTAAAGAATAAATAAACTTATAGACACGAAAAAAATTATTGTATAAAAAGCTACACCGCCTTGAAACTTTTATTTCTTTCCTTAATTGTTACTCTCGATACAGTATAAGTACCCTATTTCTATAGGTTATTTTAGTGTGAGGTAAAATGAAACTCTTCCAACAAATGTTGGTGGCAGGAGCAACATTGAGCTTATTAGCTCCAGTTGCTACTCAAGCTTCCGACGTAGTCAATCTAGAAGAAATGAATAGCTACTCACGTAGCAGAAAAAAATCTTCAAGACTTGATAGTAAAACATTCATTAACGAAGTTAGTGAAGATATTGCGAATCTTAAGGGTCGTATAGATGGCCTTGAGGTTAGAAAAAATGTATTTGAAGCCGGCGGTTTCTCAGATACAACTACATTAGATGGTAAAGCTGTTTTTGCTTTAATGGGCACTGACCACTCCAATGTTAAGACAGATGGTACTGACTCATTAATAGCTGCTTATCAATACACAATGAACCTCAACTCCAGTTTCTCTGGTGATGATAATCTTTATGTAAGACTAAGATCAGGAAACGGTCAGAGTAGTAATTTTACTACTAAGACATTTGGAACATACTTGAGTATGGGTTCTGGAAATACGGATATACTTAAGGTTGATAAAATTTGGTA
The DNA here is from genome assembly GCA_003281605.1 of Prochlorococcus sp. AG-347-I06. Lineage (GTDB taxonomy): Bacteria > Cyanobacteriota > Cyanobacteriia > PCC-6307 > Cyanobiaceae > Prochlorococcus_A. Next base: position 35,961 of record QCBM01000004.1, read on the forward strand.
CACATTCCCAGTTGGCGACGATAATACATTTTATGTTGGACCAAAAATTGAAAACTACTATATGCATGCAACTACACCTTCCATCTATAAGCCAGTAACAAAACAGTTTACACTTGGTGGTAATGGTGCTGCTTATGGTGCAAGTACTAAAACAGGTGCAGGATGGGCGTTTAACGCAGATAATGGCTTTGCCGTAAGTTCAAACGTTGTATCAGGTAATAATGGATTTCTCACAAATGAGCAGTCAACAAGTTGGGCAACTCAGGTAGGTATTACTAAGCCTCAGTATTCTGCATCCCTAATGGTTAACCAGAAGTACAATGGTTGGGAAGATGAATACTTCTCAACAAGCCAAGGTCATAGACGTCTTGTTGATGGAGATGCTGGTGCACAGACTGCAAATAGTACTAACTATGGTTTGAGAGCTTGGTGGAGACCACTTGAAACTGGAACAGCTACTCCTTCAATTTCTCTAGGTTATGACCTCTCTAATATTGATGCAGCCGAAGTAACTGGAGACATCGATGAGACTGATGCGTGGTTTGTTGGTTTAAATTGGGCTGATATATTCCAAGCAGACGATAGAATTGGTGTTGCATTTGGTCAGCCACAAACTCGTGAAGATGAATCTGTAGATCCATTAGCTTACGAAGCGTATTATGAATTCAAAGTTAATGATTCTGTTACTGTTACACCTACCGTATTTGGTGGAACTGATAGAAATGGAACAGCTGGGGATGACATTTTCGGCACAGTTCTGCAAACAACTTTCAAGTTCTAATTTAATTTAGACACAATAAAAACGCCCTACTGGGCGTTTTTTTTTCTCTTTACTTATTTACCAGCAGTTTTCACCCTCTCCAATAGGGATACAAGCACTTGATTTTGCAGCCTCATCAGCAATTTTTTGGGCGTTGGCGTCTAATATAAAATCTGCATCTAAAGGCATATCAGTATTCCATTCTTTTAATCCACCTAAATCATTTTCACCTGATTTAACTGAATTACTATCTGCCGTTGAAATAGCTAATGCGCTTGTGGCTGCGATAAAAATTGCAATTGAACTCTTTTTTGACATTCGATAAATAAGGTTTCTTATATATTAATCAATTCCAAATTAATAATCTTTTTGTTGTATAAAATGATTCTATTTACTCCCCGATATCTCTTAGGAGATTTGAATAAGATTTAAAAATAAGATCAAGTTCGTCAGATCTGCCATGCTTTGCTAGTAGACTTCTTGCACCTGCTTCTAAATCAAATAAATATTCCCTTTTTTCAGTAGATTTAACATAACTTTCTATCCAACCCACGCATACTAATCTTTCCCCATTATTTACTTCATTCACTGCATGTAAGTAGGAACTTGGATATAAAATTATCTCTCCAGAATTCAATTTGAATTTCTCTTCTGTGTTCATTGTTTCAATAATTAATTCTCCACCTTCATAAAAATCTTTATTCGACAATGAAATAGTAAATGATAAATCTGATCTACCGGAGGACATGTATGGATTGTCAATATGTCTCCCATAATGCATATTTTTTGACGATTTTGTAAACATTATTCCATGTATCTTTTTTGGTAAAGAAAAACTTTTTATTAATTGGCTGGAAAGGATTTTTTTAGTGACTAATTGAGCATTTTTTTTTGATACTTCAGTATTTCTATTTAGTTGTAAATTATTTTTTACCATTGATGCGTGACTGCCAGCAGTTTTTTTCCCATCTTCCCAATCTTGTTGACTACATTTCCCTAATTCGTTTTTTATAAAATTTATTTCTTCAGTGTTTAATAACTGATGGATTAAATAATTCATATGAAATATAAAAAATGATACAAAATGATGTATAGAAGTTCGCTTTTGAAGTTTGAACTGTTTTTATAGGTATAAAGTAACCATAGATACTAATTTCAAAAAGTGCAAAAACTAAAAAAAATAATTTTTTCAGTATTTACATGTACATTTTTGCTAAACGTCAATATACCTGCTAATTCAACAGAAAAAGAAGTCAAAGTTTATTCGGGTAGACATTACAACACAGATAGAAGTGTTTTTAAAAAGTTTGCAGAAGAAACAGGAATTAAAGTTAGGCTTATCGAGGCAGCGGGAATTTCTTTAATCGAAAGAATGAAACGAGAAGGGAAGAATTCTCAAGCAGATTTAATATTGTTAGTAGATGCTGCAAGAATTACGAATGCAGCCAAAGCTGGATTGCTGCAATCAATAGAATCCTCTAATTTAGAAAATGATGTTCCTTTTGGATTAAAAGATCCAGATAAGCAATGGTATGCATTAACTAGAAGAGTTAGAGTAATGATAGCCAATCCAAAGGTTGTCGATGTTAGCAAGATAAATGACTACACTGATTTGGCTGATCCGTCTTTAAAAGGAAAAGTATGTTTAAGAAATAGAAAAAGTCCATATAATCAATCTTTAGTAGCCAATCAACTAATTAACAAAGGAGAATCAGCTACTAAAGCTTGGCTAGACGGAATGATTTCAAACGTTTCAAAACCTTTTTTTCCAGGGGATATTGCAATAATTAGAGCAGTTTCAAAGAAAAAATGCGGAGTAGGAATTGTTAATCATTATTATGTCGCAAGAATGTTGGCTGGTGTTAATGGAAGAAGAGATGTTTTATATGCAAAAAAAACAAAGGTCCTTACACCTAATCCTGCTCATGTAAATATTAGTGCTGGAGGCGTTGCAAAATATGCAACAAATAAAAATGAAGCTATTCAGTTGCTTGAATTTTTAGCTTCTCCAGAGGGAAGTAAAGGTTTAGCTGCTCCAACTTTTGAACATCCTTTGAAGGAGGTTAATCAGAATGAAATAGTGAAGAACTTTGGAGAGTTTACACCTGATAGTGTCACTGTAGAAGAACTTGGAGAAAAAAATTCTTTAGCTATTAGATTGATGAAAGATGCAGGTTGGAATTAAAAATTAAGATTATTATATAGTTTATAATTTTCTATTTATTCTGTGCATACTTATAAAAAGGCGGAGAGGTGGCTGAGTGGTCGAAAGCGAACGATTCGAAATCGTTTAATAGGAAACTATTCGTGGGTTCGAATCCCACCCTCTCCGGTTTTTTTCTTTAAATTTGAGAATTTCCAAATAAAAAACCAATTTAATAATAGTGTTTGATGTCAAAAGGTTTTGGATCAGGATCTTCTAAAAAGAAGAGAGACGTCAAACAACTTTATTTAGATAAACAGTTTGCTGAAGCTAAGAAATATTATCTTCTTAAAAATTATCCTAAAGCAGAATTAATATTTTTAAAGTTGAAGGATTCAGGATATGAAAATCCTAATTTATTTTTGTATCTCGCCAATATATATATATCTAATGGTTCCGAAGAAAAAGCATTAATATTTTTGAAGAGAGCTTTAGAAAAAAAGCCAGAGGACCCAAAAATATACTTTAATCTTGGAACTATTTATTTTCAAAGAAATCAAAATGAGATATCAATATCTTATTATTTGCAAGGGATAAAATACGACCCTAAAAATTCTTATGCTTATTCAAATTTAGCGGCATGTTTTGAAGAAATTTTAGATTATCAAAATGCCGTAGATTGCTATAAAAAAGCATTTTTTCTAAATAAAAATCTCTTGCAAATAAGGGAGAAATTAATAGAATTACAACCAAAAATTTGTGATTGGTCTCTTTATAATTATTTCGAGGATTGGAGAGATGATTTTATTAATGATAGCCAATTTAAAGGGGTACCTTTATCTTTAATAAATTTAAAGGGTGATCCTTATAGAGAATTGTTGCTTGCAAGAAAATATTTTAATTCTAATTATCAATCAAGCAAAAAAATTGAACTTATAAATCAAAATAAAAAGATAAAAATTGGATATATAAGCGCTGATTTTAGAAATCATCCAGTTTCTCTACTTTTAGCAAGAGTTATTGAATTACACGATAAAAGTAAATTTGAAATTTATGCATATTCTCTGGAAAGAGAAGAGGATGAGATGACAATAAGACTAAAAAATGCTTTTGATAAATTTTCATATATTGGAGATCTCATGGATTATGAAGCTATTAATTTAATTAGAAAAGATAATATTAATATTGCTATTGATTTAATGGGATATACCAAAAATGCGAGACCAAATTTATTTGCAAAAAGAGTAGCTCCAAAGCAAATAAGTTTTTTAGGTTATCCTGGTACCACAGGCGGAGATTCTATAGATTATTTGATTGCTGATAAATATATAATTTCTAAGGAATTGTCTGAATTTTATAGCGAAAATATTTTGTACATGCCAAATAGTTTTTTGCCTTTTGATAATACTACCAAAATAGAGGGGAAGGAAATATCAAGAAAAGAATATAGATTGCCTGAAGATAAATTTATACTTGCGGCATTTCACAGAATTGAAAAAATTAATCCTAAAGTTTTAGATCTTTGGTCAAAAGTTTTAATAAAATTAGATGAAGCTGTTTTATGGATTCAGGAACCACCTCCCTTTGCTAAGAAAAACTTGTTTTACGAATTCAGTAGGAGAGGAATTAGTGAAGATAAGATTTATTTTGCAAAAAAAACTAAGAACTTTTCTGATCACTTACTCAGACATAAATTAGCCGATATTTTTATAGATACTTTTTTTTATAGTTCACATTCAACAGGCATTTTTGCCCTATGGTCTGGTTTACCAGTCGTTACTATTGAAGGATTAAATTTTGCTTCGAGAGTTGTTCCTTCGCTGTTGAAAAATTTATCTATGTCAGAATTAATTGCCAATGACGATAATGAATATATCAGAATAATCACGAAGCTATATGAACAAAGAGAAGTTCTTAAAAAACTTAAAGATAAATTAGGAATTCAAAAAAAGAAAAATAAAATTTACAACTCAGAATTTTTTGTTAGAGACTTAGAAAAGTTGTATTTATCAATAAAGGATTAGAAAAATAATTAAGACATATCAAACTTTACTTGAGTTTCTCTAAGTTTAATCATATTAAATATGTTTGTTGAGGGATTTGTTTTACTATGAGTTGTTTTACCCTTCCCTATCATTTCCACATCAGCACATAAGGTCTGAACTTAACTTCTAGACTCTCCGATTTAATAGGATATTAGCACTCCTAATTTTTTGAGCTCTAATTCAAATTGCAGTGATTGAATAGAGTTCTAAGAAATATCAATTTTTCTATAGTTAGCTTTTATTTTTATGAGTGTTGGTGGATATGTTCATGGATATTTTTGATATATTGGTGAGTTCCTCAAGATAGCTTGTTTATAGTGAGGTGACTCTATTTTTCTATATGGAAGTACGTATTATCTTCATTTGATTTTTTTCTCAAACTCTTAGAAAGATGATGTATTTGACCTGTAATTTCAACTGGATCATCTTTATCTAAACCTCTTATTTTTCTCCATCTGGAATACATATATCCAAGATAGATTCCCTCCAAAAAGTTTTTTGCTCCATCTTCTAGTAGATTTTTTGAAAATTTATCATTAAATTTTCCACTTTCTGATAATTCTTTCTGCCAGTTTATTTTTTCTATCATTGCTGTTGCTGTACCCCCTGTATTTTCTTTAGTCTTTCGTATTCAACATGTAGAACGCCTAGACGCCATGCATCTTTTAATCCTTTTACACCTCCCATTAAGAGTTTTGCATCTGAAGGAGAATGTGACTTAATGTTTAAGAAATCTTTTTGCCAAGATTTGTCATTCCATTTATTGCTCATATTTTACTTAGATACTTTTTGAACTCATACAAAGAGATTTTAATCATTATCCTTTGAATAAGAAAGAGTAGGTTTTACCTTATCAGTTTAATTCTTTAACAAAAAGTTCTAATAAAATTAAAAAAAATAGGAGGGAAAACAAATTCCCTCTTCAAGTCTTATGTTCCTTGTTGCCCACAAAGTCGATGAAGTGTTTTTGACTCCTGAATTATTTCTACTCCTACTAAATGGGAAAAAAATAGTCGAGAGAATCACAAAGCACTAATACTAAGGTATTTATACTCTATTTATTTTAATTGAATAGGAGGATAATTAAGGAGTAGAGAGATAGGAGTTTTAATGAGACTAACCACTCCATTAACTGCCCTTAGAAATGCAACTTCAGATGTTTGGAGAATGCACGATTTTAATTATCAACTTCCTAAAGACCATAGACAAGATTATTGGGAAAAGGAATGCATAGACCACCCAACAAGTTCTCATTGCAAAGTTTACTAAAGGAAATATAAATTAAAATATTACTAAAGACTCCTGCCAGGGTCTTTTCTTCTATTAAAAGATATTTTTTTATTTGAAACTAAAAAATGCCTTTTTATAATTCAATATCAAAATATGATTGGCAATATCTTGCAACTGGATTTTTTTTAATCTCAGTTTTTATTTTTACAGATTTAATTGGCGTTATTGATAAAGAATATTTTTACTTTGTACCAAGATTAATTAGTGATCAACCCTATAGAATTTTCACATCAATCCTAGTTCATGCAGATTTAAATCATTTATTATCAAATATTGGTGGAATAATCATTACTAGATATTTTTTGATGAGACTTGGAATTAAAAGCAGATTTTTTTATTTGAAATTTATTTTAATTTGTACTTTTTTAAATTTTTTTATTATATGGTTCTACGAAAAGATTTTATTGTACTTTCTTAATTTCTATCCCAACTATGCCGCTTTAGGATTTAGTGGAATAATTTATGCTTTATTTGGATTCTTACTGTTAACGTCTTTTTATGGAAAGAGTCACTTTTTAGGCAAAAAAATTGGTTTAAAATCCAATTACCAAGTGCAAAAAATGTCGAAGACAATATGCCTCATAGGTTTGATTTTCTCTTTTTTGCCAGGGGTAAGTTTGTTAGGTCATTTTAGTGGATTTATTGCAGGGTGTTTTTTATTCTTCATCTAAACAAGATAATTCTTTATTGATTAAATTAATATCTTTACTTTGCTTTGCACCAAATTTTTTCACTAATAAATTTTAAAAAAATCAATTTTGAGATCAAAAGTAACTACTATTCCAATACTTATAAGCAGTAATCCAATTGCAATTTGGGGTGAAGGCAATATCATATAAGTCTTATTTTCAACCACCATATCGAATCTTTCTCAGTATCGATGAAAGATTGAGTAATATTAATTCTGAATAAAGCATTACTTTAAAAATGGCAAAAGTAGAAAATGATCTTGATATATATTACGCAGTTGGAAATGCAAATACTCAAAGACAAGAAAAGAACTTGCAGCAATTATGAAAAAACGTAATTCTGCAGGATGGAAGTTGATCTCAACAAGTACCGCAATAGTAGATACTAAAAAGCAGTTTTCAAATCTTTATCTAATTTAGAAAAAAAATTAGTAATTAATCTTGTAGATATTTTATATCTTTCTTCAGTAAGTTTTACAAATTAGTAACTCTCCAAACACATTAATCTCTAATAAGTAAAAACGTTTTCTCTAAGGGTTTTTTTTCTTTATTTCCAGAAATGGAAATTGGCAGATGTGACGGTTAAGTAACATTCAATTCAACCTTTCCACGAAAAAGAATTAAATGACATAATCTTAAAAGGTGTGAAGGAGAGGTTTTACTGAAAAGTGGGAACAAGGAAACACTTTATTTGGTAAAGCCATAAGAGACCCCATCTTTAGGGGTCTTTTTTTTTGCAAATTCTTTCCTTCTATTCACTTCCCTGCGTCTTCACCAGTATTCCCTATAGATTCCAAAAATTTGATTATGTACAAAATGAGTTTCTTTCTAAATATTTCTTGTTTGGTTCCATAATTGCCCAAGTAGGATAAGATGTGATTTCACCCTTTCTGTTTTTGATAACCATTTGTAATCTTCATCTTATATGAATAGAAAAGGTTTAAATTTTAAATCAGCAATTTATAAAATATTTTTTACTTATTTAGGGGTTTATTTTCTTGCTCTGATATTCAAGTATAACTATGATCTTGACTCCGTATTTAATAATATTCAATATAAATATTTGATTGCTTTAAATATAGTTTCTATATTTTTAGGCCTACCATTATCAATTATTTTTGACTTTATATTATTAAAGATTTTTGGATTGAACTATGTTTTATTATTTTCTCCTGCTTTAACCATTTTAAGTGTAATTCAAGTTCTTATTCTTAGGAAAATTAAATTTAAATTTTCTAGAAATATATTATTTTTAAAAAGACCAGAAAAATATAATCTTTATAAATTTTTTGACAATATTACTTTTAAATCTTTTTATATTTTAATCATTAGATCTTTCCCCATCCTACCTCATGTTTTTGGGAGCTATATTATTGCCTCGTCAAAAATTAAAAAGGAGATTATTCTAATAAACACATTTTTTGGATCATTTTTTTACTATGTTTTCCTTTATCTAATAATAGGTAATGTTTAGTGAAATTTATTTTTCCCAAAAGGGGTCTGTAGTTAATGAAACCCGTAACGTACATTTTTTATTATTTTTAATTTCACTTATACAAGCCCTTACTGTTTCACCGTTTACATCAATTTCACATGCTCCACAACTTCCTGTGAGGCAGCCAGTAGGGATTTCTAAGCCTGCTTTTTCAGCAGAAGAAAACCAATTATCACCGTCTGAAACAAAAGTTTCTTTATTGTTTGGCCATATTACTTTTATATTTTTTGTTTCTTTCAACTTAAAAATGATTTGAGATTTAAATGTTTATGAAATTCATTCGCAAGATTATCAATAATGAATTGTCTCTTCTCTTTATAAGATATTGATTTTTTGTTTAATGTTGGTAGATTTTTACTCTTCCTTATTAAATTAATATAATGCGCTCTCCAACTGTCATTTTCAAAGATTCCATGAATATATGTTCCTGCAATAGTTCCTCCTTTATTATTTTCTTTGTACCAACCAAGATCTGAATCTTCAAAAATTGGATTAATCGTTAATGAACTTTGGATGTCATCTAATACAGTTTGACCATTATGAATTTCAAATCCATTAATTTCTGATTGGCACGGCCATATAGATTTAGATTTAATTTGACGTGTTAATTTTTTTTTAAAGAAAGTCGTTTTTAAGGGTAGTAATCCAATACCTTTAATTTTTTGTTCAGAATAATTATTGGAACCCTCTTTAAAATATGGATCTTCAAGTGTAGTCCCTAACATTTGTAAGCCTCCACATATTCCAATAATATTTCCTTCATTTTTTGAATAGTCCCTTATATCCTTAGATAAACCAGAATTTTCAAGAAATATTTGATCTTTAATCGTTTGTTTACTTCCTGGCAGAATGATGAAGTCATACTTACTTAGATTTTGTGATTTTCTAATCCATTCAATAAATATTGTTTCTTCATTTTCTAGTGGATCAAAATCCGAGAAGTTACTAATAGATGGTAATTTTATAATTCCAACTTTGATTTCAGGATTTTTAGAAAGTGATTTTTTTTCTATTAAATCTAAAGAGTCCTCTGGAGGAAATGAATCATTTAACCATGGAATAATTCCAATAACGGGTATTTGAGTGTTATTCTCTATCCATTTCTTCCCATCTTTAAATAATGAAAGGTCTCCTCTGAATCTATTTATAATAATTCCCTTAATAAGCTTTTTTTCTTCAGGCTTCATTAATTCAAGAGTACCAATTATTTGTGCGAATACGCCTCCCCTTTCAATATCAGTAACCAAAATGCAATTTGCATTTAAATATTTAGCAACTCTTAAATTAGTCAGATCTCTATGAATCAAATTCATCTCTACCGGACTTCCAGCCCCTTCGATAATTAAACGGCAATTCGGATTCCCCTCGTAAATAGACTTTAAACTTTTTTTAATTACTTCCCAGCCTGGAATAAACCAATCCTTATAGTAATTTTTTGCGGTGGTGGTCCCTATGCTTTTGCCAAGGTGAATCACCTCGCTTATTGAGTTTCCTTGTGGTTTTAATAAAATGGGATTCATCTCTGCAGAGGGATTAATACCACAAGCAAAAGCCTGAAGTGCTTGTGAATATGCCATCTCTCCACCTTCCCAATCAACCCAAGCGTTGTTGCTCATATTTTGTCCTTTAAAAGGTATTGGTTCTTCTCCTAAATTTTTAAGAATCCTGCAAATAGCAGTAACCGTTAATGATTTTCCTGCTCCACTGGAAGTACCTAGGACCATTATTGGTTTCTTTATTTCATGTAAATTTGCTTCTAACTCCATTAGTAATTTATATTAATTTTAAAATTTATTAATTATTAAATTGAATTATAATTTGGTAAAAAATTTGTGTTAATTCTAGCCTCTGCTTCTCAATCTAGAAAGAAATTACTAGAAAATTGTCAAATCGAATTTATTCAAATATCAAGTGACTTTGATGAAACTACTATCCAAGAAAAGAATATATTTAATTTAGCTTTGGAATTATCTTTTCAAAAGGCTAATAGTTTATATGAAAATATTCAGAACATATCATTGCCCGAAGAATTGAATTATGGTTCTTTGGAAATACTTGGGTGTGATTCAATTTTTGAATTTAAAGGAGAAGCTTATGGAAAACCATCTAATAAAGAGGAAGCATTTATTAGATGGAAAAAAATGTCTGGAGAATTTGGATTTTTACATACTGGTCATACTCTAATAATTGGGAATTTTGATTCAACTTCCAAAAATTTTAAAATCACTGAAATAATAAAAAAAACAATAAGTTCAAGAGTTTATTTTTCTAATTTGGAAGATTGGGAAATCAAGAGTTATATAGATACAAATGAACCTTTATATTGTGCTGGAGGATTTGCCTTGGAAGGTTTAGGAGGTAAATATATAGAAAAAATAGAGGGTTGTTTCAGTAATGTAATGGGTTTAAGTTTGCCATGGCTCAGAAAAAATTTATATAGATAATAAAATTGACCAAAAAAAAACCCTATCTAAAAATAGGGCTTTTTTAGTTGAGATAGAAATTAATCTAAATCAGGCATTTCTAGAGCTGGTTCACTCTTTCTGTCGATTCCTTTTTCGAAACCAGCAGCGGCTGCTCTAGCACGTCCAGCATGCCAAAGATGACCGATGAATGTAAACCATCCTAGGAAGAATTGAGCTGCAGCTAACCACTGTCTTAAGTTAACGAAGTTAACAGCATTAGGCTCTGTAATGATTCCACCAACAGAGTTGATAGAAGCGTTAGGAGCATGAGTCATATATTCAGCAGCTCTTCTTACCTGCCAAGGCTGAATATCATTCTGGATTTTCTCAAGGCTCAATCCGTTAGGTCCTCTTAAAGGCTCTAACCATGGGCCTCTGAAATCCCAAAATCTCATTGTTTCACCACCAAATATAATTTCACCAGTAGGAGATCTCATGAGATACTTACCTAGACCAGTTGGTCCCATTGTTGAACCTACGTTAGCTCCAATTCTTTGATCTCTCACAAGGAAAGTAAAGCTTTGAGCCTGTGAAGCTTCAGCATTTGTTGGACCATAAAACTCTGAAGGGTAAGCAGTGTTATTAAACCAGATGAATGTTGAAGCAATAAAACTTGCCACACAAATTCCACCTAAAGCATAACTTAATAGTCCTTCACCATTCCAAATGAATGCTCTTCTAGCCCATCCAAAAGGTTTGGTAAATATATGGAAAAGACCACCAATTATTGCGGTAATTCCAACATATACGTGACCACCAACTATATCCTCTATGGAGTTAACACCGATTATTGAACCAGCTCCACCCCAAGGAGACCTAAATAGATAACCAAGTATTACTCTTGGATCTAAGGTAGGGCTGACTAACCTAACTTCTCCACCACCAGGTGCCCATGTATCATAAGCTCCTCCGATGAACATCCAATCAAAAACGAAAAATAATGCCCCAACGCCTAATACTATTAGGTGATAACCCAAGATATTAGTCATTTGATTCTTATCTCTCCAGTCTGTTGAAAAGAAAGGGAAATCTTGCTCAAGTTTTTCTGGACCAGCTAAGGAATGATAGATACCACCAAATCCTAAAACTGCAGAGGAAATTAAATGCATCACACCAGCAACAAAGAATGGGTATACATCAGTAACTTCTCCACCAGGTCCAATTCCAAAACCAAACATTGCAACGTGAGGCATACAAATTAAGCCTTGTTCCCACATTGGTTTATCAAATGTGAAATGGCTTACTTCGAATAACATCATTGCACCGGCCCAAAAAACAATTAGTCCAGTGTGTGCAATGTGAGCACCGAGTAAACGGCCAGATAAATTAATTAATCTGGCGTTACCTACATACCAAGCATAACCAGTTTCTTCAATACTCTGGTTAGGTGCTCTGAGTAAACTATTAAAGGGCGTTTCCACGTGGTAGAACCTCCTCAGGGAATACAAAGTTTTCGTGTGGTTGATCCACAGAAGACATCCATGCTCTCATACCTTCGTTCAAAAGTATATTTTTTGTATAGAAAGTTTCAAATTCTGGATCTTCTGCAGCACGAATTTCTTGGCTTACAAAGTCATAAGCTCTTAAATTTAGTGCTAATCCGACAATACCAATTGAAGATGTCCACATACCCATAACAGGTACAAAAAGCATCAAGAAGTGTAAGAAACGTTTGTTTGAGAAAGCAATACCGAAGATTTGACTCCAGAATCTATTCGCTGTAATCATTGAATAAGTTTCTTCTTCTTGTGTTGGATCGAAAGCTCTAAATGTTGAACTTTGAACCTTACCATCTGTATAAATACTTGTATCTTCATACAAAGTGTTCTGTACTGTAGCTCCATGAATAGCGCAAAGTAGAGCACCACCTAGAATTCCAGCTACTCCCATCATGTGGAATGGATTTAAAGTAATATTGTGAAAACCTTGAATAAACAGAATATAACGGAAGATTGCTGCTACACCGAATGAAGGCGCGAAGAACCAACTATGCTGTCCTAAAGGATAAATAAGGAAAATACTTGTAAATACTGCAATAACAGCTGAGAAAGCTAATGCGTTGTAAGGTCTAATTCCTACAAGTCCAGCAATTTCAAACTGACGAAGCATAAAACCAATAAGGCCAAATACTCCATGTAATGCAACGAAGTTCCAAAGACCACCAAGTTGTAGCCATCTTACGAAACTACCTTGGGCTTCAGGACCCCATAAAAATAGAAGACTGTGTCCCATGGCATCACCAGGGGTACTTACAGCTGCTGTTAAAAAGTTACAACCTTCAAGGTATGAGCTTGCAACTCCGTGTGTGTACCAAGAGGTAACAAATGTTGTTCCGACGAACCAACCACCTATAGCAAGATATGCACAAGGAAGTAGAAGTAGTCCGGACCAACCAATAAATACAAAGCGGTCGCGCTTCAACCAATCATCGAGGACATCAAACCATCCTCTCTGTGGGGCGCTACCAACTGCGATCGTCATGAGAAATCGTTTTTTAGCTTCGGGATACGCAGTGACTGTAACAAAGATTGAGAGTAATGTGGGGAAATATTTGTATATCTGAAATGCCTTGTAAAGCTTTCCTGACTTTTTTATTAAAAATTAGGTAAAAATACTCCCTTAGTTTGTTAAATTATCTGGATTAGGCTCTAAAAAAAGTATAAAAATGAATTCAGACCTCACGTCTTTCGATAAAATCGAACAAAAAATTGGTGGATCAAGAAAAATTTCAAATTACATTATTGGAGGAATGCTAACTATTGGAGGTATTGGTTTTCTATTGGCCTCTATTTCTAGTTATTTAGGAAAAGATCTTTTACCTCTTGGAAATCCTTCAACTTTGTTATTTATACCTCAAGGCATAATAATGGGGGCATATGGAGTAATAGCTAATTTATTAAATATTTATTTATGGTATTTGGTTTATATAAACTTTGGTTCAGGAAGTAATTCTTTTGACAAATCATCAAAATCTGTAGAAATAAAAAGAAAAGGATTATTTAAAGATATTGAAGTAAAATTAAATTTCGACGAAATTAAATCAGTTAAATTGGATATAAGTGAAGGTTTTAATCCTAGAAGAAGAATTGCCTTAGTACTCAAAGGTAGAAAAAAACCTCTACCTTTAAGCGGTGCAGGTGAACTTAAACCACTGCTTCAAGTTGAAGAAGAAGGTGCTCGTCTGGCTAAATTTTTGGATGTTAATTTGGAGGGCTTAAAATAAGAAAAAATTATTTTATAAGAACTTTATTCTTTATACAGGTTTTGTTTTTGTTGCAAGCTTGTAGTTATAAAAATAAGGTTGATTCAAAATATTACTGCCAAAAACTTAAATTAAGTTGTATTCAGAATAATAAAATAGTAAATTTTAAAACTACTAAAGGTGATTTTGAAGTTGAATTATTTGGTAAAGATAACCCAGTAACGGTATCTAACTTTCTGGAAAACATAGACAAAAACATTTACGTAAATCAAAAATTTTATAAAATATTAAATCTTACCCAAATCATTTTTATACATGGTGGGATTAATCCAGAAAATAAACTTTATATTGAACGAAATCAAAACCTGAATAAGAGAAGTGCATCAATACCTTTAGAGATAAAATTCAAAGATGAAATTAAACCAAGATATAACTATCAAATAAAAAATCCTAATGAAATTAAAAATTTAGTTAATACTTTTGAGAGTGGTTCAATCGCTATGGTTAAGAGCGGTAAGAATAAGACTTCATCTACTGAATTTTTTTTTGTAACTAGTAAGATCCCAGAACTAGATGGAAGATATTCGATTTTTGGAAAGATAATTAAAGGATTAGATGTACTTAAGAAAATAAATAAAGAAGACTATATCAAGGCAGTGCAGATATCTAATTAAATTTCTAAAGAATATTTGTTTATTTTCAACATTTCTGTATTAACTCCTGAAGAGCGTTTAAGAGCTACCTTACCAGTCCTAGCTATTTCAAGGATGCCGTATGGCTCGAGTAATTTCTCTAAAGCAACTAACTTCCCAGGATCTCCAACTACCTCAAGAGTTAAGGCCATATCTGATACATCAACAACTTTTGCACGGAAAATCTGCACTATATCAAGAATATTACTCCTGGTATCTTCTTTCGATGAAACTTTTAGTAACATCAATTCCCTCTCAACAGCTGCGAGATTAGTAAAATCTACAACTCCTAGAACATTAAATAACTTATTAAGTTGCTTAGTCATTTGTTGAAGAGTTTCATCATCACCCTCTACTACCATTGTTAATCTTGAAATTCCTTTAGATTCTGCAGGTCCTACTGCAAGGCTGTCTATGTTGAATCCCCTTCTGGCAAAGAGACCTGAGATTCTACTCAAGGCTCCAGATTCGTCTTCTACAAGAACTGATAATGTATGTTTCATATTTTAAAAGGTTTTTAAATCCCTAATCCATTCATAAGAAATTCTATTGAATATCGAAGGATCTTCATCATGAATACAATGGCCTGAATTGGATACTATTTTTAATTTTACCCATCTATGGAAATTTGCAATCTTTTTACCAATAAACAAAGGTATGAAATTATCTTTTTCTCCCCAAATCAATAAAAAAGGAACTTTTTTTGAGGCGCTAAGTTTTTTCAACAGGTAAGGAGCTTGAAATTTTTCATCTCTTGAAGACATTCCAATACACATTGCTCTTAATGATCTAGCTGAAGTTTTCCTTAAAACTGGTTTTGTCACCAAATCTATTAGTTCGCGATCAATATTCTCTTTTTTGAAATAGGCAGAATTTAGTCCCAGTTTTATAACCCCCAATTTGGTTATTAAAAATAAAATAATCTCCAGAGGGAAAAAAATAAAAAATATTCTTATTAACCTATCTTGAAATTTTTTAAATGATGATTTTTTTGTTATGGACTTTTTATTTTCTTGAATTTGATCTGGCAGCGGGGATGCAATAACTGTTGCAATCTGATCCTCTAATGAAACAGCACATGTTAAAGCAACTAGTGAACCTAAGGAATTACCAATAAGAATTACTTTCCCAGAATTCTTGGGCCTTATCACCTGTGCGATAAAATCTTTCACTTGATTAGACCAAATCTCATTATTTAATCTTCCAATTTGTCTTATCCCTGGTTGGTCTGAATCTCCAAAACCAATTAAATCCAAAGAATATGAGGCACAATTCCTTTTCGCAAAATATCCTAAATTGTTTCTCCAATGTTTTCTACTGGCGCCAAATCCGTGGAGAAAAATAATTGGAATTTCATTATCTTCGCCTGTAACACTCCAACAAATTTTAAAACCTTTCCAATTCCAGTAATTGGGAAAGTTTATATTTTCTTTGATATTATTATTCATTTATTCAAAAATTTTCAAGATATTTGCATTATCTACTTTTTTTACAAATAAATGTATATTTAATGTAAATTATAGTAACCACTAAATTTTACTATGGCTAAGGAAATTTTTAGTATTGCGGCAGTTTTTTGGATACTTATACCAATTGGATTGATTGGTGGTGCTTTGTTATTAAAGTTTCAGGGAGATTGATTCTCACGAATACATTACAATTTGAGTTATGTTCTAAAAGTTAAGTAAATCTTAAATATGAAGATTCTTTTAGTAGGAGCGACAGGGACACTTGGTAGACAAATAGCAAAGCAAGCTATAGAAGATGGACATGAAGTTAGATGCTTTGTAAGAAACCCAAGAAAAGCTTCCTTTCTTCAAGAGTGGGGTTGTGAACTAACAAAAGGTAATTTATTGAATTCTTCTGATATTGAATATGCATTACAAGATATTGAAGTTGTTATCGATGCTGCTACAAGTAAACCAGATGATCCTAAAAGTATTTATGAAATTGATTGGGATGGAAAAGTTAACTTGTTCAATGCTTGTGAATCTTTAAATGTAAAAAGAGTAATATTCCTTTCAATTCTTTTAACAGAAAAATTTAGAAATGTTCCATTAATGGACATTAAATATTGTACTGAAAAACTTCTTGAGAAATCTGATCTAGAATATACAATTTTCAAATGTGCAGCTTTTATGCAAGGAGTTATAGGTCAATTTGCTATCCCAATTTTAGATAGTCAAGCAGTATGGATGAGTGGAAGTCCAACTAAAATCGCATATATGAATACTCAAGATATGGCAAAAGTTATTGTCGCAGCTATTAATAATCCAAAAACACATAAAACATCATTGCCTTTGGTTGGTCCCAAAGCATGGGATTCAAACGAAGTCATATCCTTATGTGAAAAATTTAGTGAAAAGAAGGCTAAAATTTTTAGGGTTTCACCTTTTTTGATTAGTGTCACTCAAAAGGTAGTTTCTTTTTTCCAAGACTCTTTAAATGTTGCTGAAAGATTGGCTTTCGCTGAAGTAACTAGTAGTGGTCAATCATTAGATGCTGACATGAGCAAAACTTACGAAATATTAGAACTTAAAAAAGAAGATATGACCTCATTAGAGAGCTATTTAAAGGAGTACTACCAACAAATTCTTAAGAGATTAAGGGAAATGGAAGCAGATCTAAATATAGAAGAAAAAAAGAGATTACCTTTTTAACGTTGCAATTTTAGAGATACATAGTATATTTGTACTATACAAATATTGCTAACCTATGTCTGTTTCTAAATCTAAAAATCTTGAACGAAAACTAGATAATTTTGCAAAAGAAGCAAAAAATGAATTGAATAATGTTTGTGGATCTTCATTGTGGGAAAGTCTTGGCTTTGTTTTTTTTGATCAATTAGAAGATTCTGAAAAAATTGCTAAAGCCAATTTTTACTATGGTCAACTTCAAATAATAAATGAAATTAAATTTTCAATTTGAATTGTATTAATTATTTTTACGTATGTAATTTTTCTTAAATCAATTTTGGCCAATCTTTTTCTGATAATATGAACTTAGTAAATAATTAATTAATGATTGAAACTTCAGGTGTAATAGAAAAAGAACAGGGTAATGGATTTTATTTGGTTACCTTAGAACAACCTGAAGGGCATCAATGTTTATGTAGAGCTGCGGGTAAATTGACTAAATTTAGAATTAAATTATTAGCTGGAGACAAAGTATTAGTTGAGATAAGTCCTTATGATCTTTCCAGAGGGAGGATAACTTATAGAGAAAGAAATGCAGGGGGTGCTAGACCTACAACTAATAAAAATAATCCGAAGAGGAATAATAAGTAAAAAGTTGTTTTAGATAATATTTTTTATCGCTTCTTTAAACTCACTTCTTTGTTTAACACCTTGCCATTGTTTTTTTAATAATTTTTCTTTAAAAAGTTGAATTGTTGGTGTACCGTTAATACCAGCTTGTTTTGCAATATCTTGATCTTTATCAATATCTATTTCAACGCCAAGAACTTCACCATCAAGTTCTTTAATTACCCTTTTTAATTGAGGTTTCAAAACATGACATGGACCGCAGCTTGGGGAACTAAAAATAACTAGGAGAGGCTTTTTGCTCTCGTGATAAAGTTTCCTTAATGCATAACTGCCTTTTTGCCATTCAGCGTTTGAATCAAAGGTATCTTCATTAACTTCTTCTTCATTAAAATCTGAGGTATTAAGTTTTTTTTCTGGTTCGGGTGTTTCTCTGACTATAGTTTTTGCTAAGTTTTTCTCTGCTAGCCACCTTTCAGTAGCTAATGCTGCCATGCAGCCTGTTCCTGCCGCAGTAACTCCTTGTCTCCACTCTGAATCAACAACGTCACCTGCAGCGAAAATGCCTTCAATAGAGGTCTCTGGGCGGCCTGATTTGCAAGCAATATACCCCTTATTATCTAAATCAATTTTCCCTCCTAAAAACTTTGTATTAGGTGTATGTCCTATTGCATAAAAAAGACCCTTAATATTGATTTCCCCTTTACCCTCTTGAGAGTGAATAGTTTCTATCTTTTCAAGCCATTCGTACCCATTAGCTTGCTCTACTTTTGTATTCCAGTGGATTTCTATTTTTGGATTAGCTTTTACTCTATCAACCATTGCTGCGCTAGCTCTTAATTTCTCTGATCTAACAATCAAATGTACTTTGCTTCCATACTTCGTGAGATATGCTGCTTCTTCACATGCAGAGTCCCCTCCTCCTATAACAGCTAATTCTTCATCTCTGAATTGGGGAGTTGCTCCATCACAAATTGCACAAGCGCTTATTCCCTTACTCCAGAATTTATCTTCATTTATTACGCCTAATCTATTTGCACTTGCTCCAGTTGCAATAATAATTGAGTTTGCTTTTATAGTCCCTTCTAAAGTTTTTAATTCAAATGGATGTAAATCAGTATTAATTGAGACAACATCACTTTCATATAGATTTGTCCCCCATCTTTCTGCCTGGGCCTTCATTAGGTCCATCAATTCAGGACCTAATACTCCATCGGGGAAACCTGGATAATTTTCAACAAATGTTGTGGTCATTAATTGCCCACCAGGAATACCACCTGAATTAAATCCTGTTACAAGCAAAGGTTGGAGATTTGCTCGTGCTGCATATATCGCAGCTGTATAACCCGCAGGGCCGGAACCTATAATTACAACATTTTCTACGTTTGAAGTTTTCTCGTTATTTTCCATTTATTTACAAGTATCACTATTAATAATAATAAATAAGACGGAATAATGAAGGTCGGATTTTACACGATGAATTTATTATTTAGTCGTTTACTTTTTGGTCTAATAATTCTTTTAATTCCTTTGGGAAGTTTAAAACAGAATCTCTTAAATTTTCATTCTTTTCTCCTATGTGTAGTATCCACTCTCTAAATTCTTCTGCGATTGCATAACTATCTTCATATTTTTCTAAAGTATCCATTACAGAAATCCTATTGGTAGCCCAACAGGTTGCAATATCGATCCTTTTTCTAATGAATTTTTCCATTGAAACTTAAGGTGTTCTATATAGATAAACACATCAAAGAACATATCAAATGTCTAATAAGTTACAACTTTGTACTTTCAAACAATAATTTAATCTTTAATTTATATTTGAGCGGATTTTTGCGCCAACTATGAAGAAAATATAAAGAAATTTAGTTAGACTGCCTCGCTGTGATTCGCAAGTAGCCTTTCAATTTCATCAAAACCCTCTTTAGCTGAATTTATTGCAAGTTCCTCGCTAACTTTTTCTTCTGATATTAATTTTGCGGATATTTTCTTTAGAAGAGTTTCTTTCTTTTCTCTTAGTGAACTAACAATTTCTTCTTCAATGATAGATTTTATTGCTTTAGAAATTATTTTTTTGTCATTTGCTTCCTCGAATGTGCCTTGAACTAATTCTTGAATAAATAATCGATGTACCTCACTACTCCTTAGAAAGCTTTCTGTGGCATTTATAATTCCTTCAACAAGAGCTTCATCAGGTTCAGAATCATTTTCTGCAAGCTTGAATTCCCAATCTAAATGTCTTCTTTGCCAACCTGCTGAGTGAAGACTAGGCATGACTGTCTGCGAATAGGTATCAACTGACATTTCATAAATTCGCTCTGCTAATTTCTCGCACCAGTCTTTACCATGCTTTTCTAGATTTTTCTGCATAGCTTGTCTCGGAACAGCATGACCACCATGATGACTGTGACATACTCCATCAGGACATTCGATTGCTTTTATACTCATTGGATTATTTAGTATCTATATATTCTTGATAGCTATTTTTTATAGAAAAGAAAATATTTTTTTAACAAAAATCCAAGACTTTTGACTTTCTTCAATTTATATTTAGTATGTTAAAAAATAAATAAATTGACAAAGATACTTATTCCTTCCGAAAAAAGCTCTGGTGAAAGGAGAGTTTCAGCTACACCAGAAGCGGTAAAGAAATTAAAAGGCCTTGGATGTGATGTTTATATTGAAAGTTCAGCTGGAAAATTATCAGGATTTAGTGACTTATCATATGAAG
This sequence comes from Prochlorococcus sp. AG-347-I06, assembly GCA_003281605.1. Classification (GTDB taxonomy): domain Bacteria; phylum Cyanobacteriota; class Cyanobacteriia; order PCC-6307; family Cyanobiaceae; genus Prochlorococcus_A. Next base: position 56,736 of record QCBM01000004.1, read on the forward strand.
AATCGGGCGGAATAATAATAAATAACTTAGATCAAAAAATTTGGGGTGAAGCGGACTTAATATTTTGTGTTCAAACTCCATCTGAGGAGAATTTAACTAAATTAAAGGAAGGCGCTGTTCTTCTTGGTCTTCTGAACCCATACGGTAATAAGCAGCTTCTCAGGATTATTAATAGTAATAAGATTTCAGCTTTATCACTAGAGTTGCTTCCGAGGATTAGTAGAGCTCAATCTTCTGATGTCCTTTCTTCTCAGGCCAATATCGCAGGATACAAAGCAGTTCTTTTAGCTGCAAGTGAGTTAGATAGATATTTCCCAATGCTTATGACTGCAGCAGGAACTGTTCAACCTGCCAAAGTAGTGGTTCTTGGAGGAGGCGTTGCAGGATTGCAGGCAGTTGCGACAGCAAAAAGACTTGGAGCAATAGTATTCGTATCCGATATAAGACCTGCTGTTAAAGAACAAGTAGAGTCTCTTGGAGCAAGGTTTATAGAACTTCCTGAAGTTGACGAAAAACCAGGGGAGGCAGGCGGTTATGCAAAAGCTGTAACTCCTGAATTTCTTTCAAAACAGAAGGCTACATTAACTAAATATTTATCTGAAGCTGATGTTGCTATATGTACTGCTCAAGTTCTAGGTAAAAAGGCCCCTGTTTTAATAGACTCACCCATGATTGAAAAAATGAGGCCTGGAGCAGTAGTTATTGATTTAGCAGTTTCTCAGGGAGGGAACTGCGAAGGAACAAAATCAAATGAAACTATTATCAAAGATGGGGTAAAACTTATAGGAGCGGGCGAATTACCCTCTTCAGTTCCTTATGATGCAAGTTCACTTTATGCTAAGAACTTAACATCTTTGATTACACCATTTATAAAAGATGGTGTAATTAAATTAGATAAAGAGGATGAACTCATTTCTGGATGTTTATTAAGCGATGAAGGAGTTGTTCTTCAAAATAAAGTTTTTGAAAATTGAGGTTTTAAAATTATGTCTTTTATAAGTCTTCTTTGGGTTCTCTTACTTGGTAGTTTATTGGGCCTCGAGTTAATTGGAAAAGTTCCTCCTACTCTTCACACTCCTCTAATGAGTGGAGCAAATGCAATTTCAGGAATAACAATGCTGGCAGCATTGACTTTAATTGTAAAAGCTGAAGGTAACGTTCCACTTTTAATCATTGGTTCAGTTTCTCTTGGATTTGCCCTTTTCAACGTTGTAGGCGGTTTCTTTGTAACTGATCGAATGCTAGCGATGTTTAGTCGTAAACCATCAAATAAGAAGTGATTTTTAACATGAATCTACCTGTAATCATTAAATTCGTTATTGACCTTCTAGCAGTGCTTTTACTAGCTTTGGGAATAAAAGGATTGTCAAAAGTAAAATCAGCAAGGGATGCCAATAGATTAGCTGCATTTGCAATGTCGCTATCAGTAGTAGGGTTACTTTCTTATTATTTGGGTACTTCTGGAATTGCTATTCAGTCTTGGATTTGGATAATAATTGGATCGATCATAGGTAGTTTGTTCGGAGCAATACTTGCAAAAAAAGTACCTATGACCTCTATGCCCGAAACAGTGGCATTGTTCAATGGTTGTGGAGGAATGTCATCTCTTTTAGTGGCCTTAGGAGTAGCTATTTTTCCTATATCTGGTGGCCAAGAAAATTTTGATTTTTTTAAGTCACTGATTAACCAAGTTTCAATATCTGTTTCTATATTTGTTGGTGCCATAACTTTCACAGGTTCAATTGTGGCGATGGCAAAGTTACAGGGTTGGTTGTCAACTCCAGGATGGACTCAGAGCAAAGTTAGACATTTTGTAAATATTGTTTTTGCAGTTGCTTCCTTGATAGCCTTTTTTGATTTGATAAACGGCAATACAAGTTCTATTTGGCTATTAGTTATAGTTTCTTCTTTATTAGGTATTGGAGTTACTTTGCCAATTGGTGGAGCTGATATGCCAGTAGTTATATCTTTATTAAATAGCTATTCAGGGATCGCAGCAGCAGCAGCAGGTTTCGTTGTAGATAGTCAGCTTTTGATAGTAGCAGGCGCAATGGTTGGAGCGGCAGGTCTAATACTTACTCAAGTAATGTGCAAGGGTATGAATAGATCATTGGTCTCAGTTCTTTTTGGAGGATCTTTATCGGCACAAAGTACAGCTTCTTCTGGTTCAGGAGAATATACAAATATAACTTCTTGCAGTGTTGAAGAATGCGCATTGACTTTAGAGGCAGCCAACAAGGTAATTATTGTTCCTGGTTATGGTCTGGCAGTAGCTCAAGCTCAGCATACTTTAAGGGAAGTGACAAAAAAACTAGAGCAAAATGGTATTGAAGTTGTTTACGCAATTCATCCTGTAGCAGGGAGGATGCCTGGACATATGAATGTACTTTTAGCAGAAGCAGATGTTCCTTACGAACAACTTAAAGAGATGGACATTGTAAATCCTGACTTTCCAGCAACTGATGTTGTTTTAGTTTTAGGAGCAAATGATGTGGTTAATCCTCAAGCTAAAAATGATAGCTCTTCTCCTTTATATGGCATGCCAGTTCTTGATGTGCAGGAAGCAAGAACGGTATTTGTGATTAAACGTGGTATGAGCGCGGGTTACTCTGGAATAAAAAATGATTTATTTGATCTGCCAAATACCTCAATGGTTTTTGGTGATGCAAAAAAGGTACTGAATGATTTGATTGGAGAATTAAAGGATCTTGGAGTTGGGGAGAAATAACAGTATATCTTTTAATTTTTCAGATTACGTAAAAAAAAAGCCATTTCGAGAAGTCTTACCTTGGATAGGTGGCGACTTACAAACTCTGAGAGATACTTTTGTTATTGATTTCGGTAAATCAAAAAACAATAAAAAAATATTCTTTCCGATTAATAAAATTCTTTCTAAAAAATTTGAATGTGATTATCTTTTAGGTTTTTTAGAATTACCTCAAAACATAAACTCACTGAGGGGTTTTGTAATCGTTACACATGGTTTAGGGGGCTCAACTAAACGGTTTGGTTTAAGAAGAATATCTAGGAAATTAGCAAATAATGGTTTTGGAGTTCTTAAATTAAATCTAAGAGGATCTGGATCAGCGAGATATTTAGCTAAAGGAAATTATTGTGCTAGATGCTCCAGTGATGTTATTTCAGCAATTAATTATTTTAAAAAATTAATTAATTTAGAGTTCAAAGATCTTATGAAAAGGAATAATAATCTTCCAATTTACGGCGTTGGATTATCTTTAGGCGGAACAATTCTTTTAAATGCCTGCTTAGATTACGATGAAAACAAAAGAGAAAAACTTTTAGATGGCCTAGCCTGTGTGAGCAGCCCTTTAGATTTATCATCATGCAGTCTCTGTATTGAAAAATCTAGAAATTATATCTACCAAAAGTGGTTACTTCATCGCTTAAAAAATCAGTTGTGGGACGGATTTAATGATGAAGGCAAAATTCTTAATAATGAGAAATTAAGAAAAAAAATTAGAGCTTTAAAAAGTATAAGAGAATTTGATCAGAAATTTACAGCTCCTAGTTGGGGATTTGATTCTTTAGAAGATTATTATGATAAAGCTTCTCCAATATTTAGGATCCAAAACTCAGTAAAAAAATTACCTCAAATGCTTTTTATTCATGCCAAGGATGATCCTTGGGTTCCATATAATGCAACTTTGAATTTAAGAGGAAAATTTATTGATAAATTTACTATTTTTATAACTGAAAAAGGAGGTCATAATGGTTTTCACTCTATTAATGGCTGCTGGTCAGACGAAGTAGTAAAGAACTGGTTTATTAGTATCTAGAACTATTTAAAAATGGTGTTTTTTTAAAAATCCATTTTTCTATTGGCTTACCGTTAATAATATGTGAGGTAAAAATTTCTGAAATTTTTTCTGGAGAAACTTTCTCGTACCAAATACCATCAGGCCACACAAGAAGAATTGGGCCGTTCTTACATATCCTTAAACAGTCAGCTTTTGATCTTAATATATGAACGTTTTTTGTACAGGTATCATTCTCAAATTTTTTTAAAGTCTTTTTCAGGCATTCCCATGTTTTTTGACCTTCATTGCCTTTAAAGCATTTCTGTTTTGTAGGTGTTGCGCATAGTAGAAGATGCTTTTTAATATTCACTTTTATCCAATACTTACGTATTTTTTCCCTTTTTTAATTTCTTGCTCAACAAAAAGTCTGGCCCAATTGTCTACTTCAAGAATATCCTCCAATTCGGGACCCAAATTCAAATTCTTCATATGTGATTCACAAGCTTTACTTATAAATGTTGGAATTTCTTGAAAAGAAATTTTTTCTTTAAGGAATTGTTCAACAGCCATTTCATTAGCAGCATTTAAGACTGCGGGCATAGTCCCAGAAGATTTTCCTGCGGCATAGGCAAGTCCCATGCATGGATATTTAAATTCGTCTGGCTCTTTAAAGGTTAATTTCCCAATTTCACTTAGGTTTAATCTTTTCCAATTTGTTTTAAATCTTTCAGGCCAACTCATCGCATATAAAATAGGTAGTTTCATATCTGGCCAACCTAATTGCGCTAATACTGAAGAATCTTCCATCTCAATCATTGAATGAATAATACTTTGAGGGTGGATAACTATTTCGATATTTTCGTAAGAGGTCCCAAATAAATAATGAGCTTCTATAACTTCTAATCCTTTATTCATAAGAGTTGCAGAATCTACAGTTATTTTTTTTCCCATATCCCAATTAGGATGTGAAGTTGCATCTTCCACTGTGACATGCTTTAAATCCTCAACGGCCCAATCTCTGAAAGCACCTCCAGAAGCTGTTAAGTGTATAGCTTTTAAACCTTTAGGTATCTCTCCTGTTGAAAAATCTGCATTTTCATAATTGGGTAATCCTTGTAAACATTGAAAGATAGCAGAGTGTTCTGAATCAGCAGGTAAAAGCCTACTATTATTTTTCTTTAATGCAGGAATAACAATTGGTCCTGCCGCAATTAAAGTTTCTTTGTTAGCAAGTGCAATATTTTTCCCTGCATTAATTGCTGACATTGTTGGAATTAAGCCTGCACATCCTACTATCCCTGTTACCACAGTATTTGCCTTATCCCATGCTGCAACAGCGTTAATCCCCTGCTTTCCACCTAAAACCAAGGGAGCATCATCCAAATCTAAGTTATTAATATTATCTTTTAGATCTTCTATAAGACTTTCATCCTCAATTGCAACTACCTCTGGTTTATGTGTTTTAACTTGTTCAGTTAATAAATTAATATTTCTTCCTGCAGAAAGAGCTACGGCTTTAAACTTATCAGGCTGCTCACTAGCTATTTCGAGAGTTTGAGTCCCTATTGAACCAGTAGAACCGAGCACAGTAATGTATTTCAATTTTCTCTGATATTTCTAATATCTTCCCATTTAAAGGTGTATTTAAAAAACAAAAATTTCAAATTGGTTTTTTTCTTAAAATTTAGACCCTTATCCATGTTGTTATTTCCTTTGATTGATCAATAAGTTCAATACCTTTTTCGTTTAACAAATTCCTTATTTCATCGGCCTTTGCATAATTCTTTTCCATTTTTGCTTTCAATCTTTCATTAATAAGAGATGATATTTCTTCTTTTGTTATTTTACTTTCTTTTACTAAAAATTCTTTTTTAAGACCAAGTACCTCAGTCAACTTTGCAAGAGTTTTAAAATTTTCAAGTAGAAAGAATTTTTGATTTAGGTCTATTTTAAAACCTTCAACCCTTTGAAATTGGTTTAAAAAGTTTTTTAATGGTTTCGCTAAATCGTAAATAATTGCAATAGCACCTGCTGTATTGAGGTCATTTCCAAGAGCCTCAGAAAATTTAAGCTTTTTTTGAGATAATTCAAAACTTATTTTCTCTTTATATTCTTCTTCGATAGATTCATCTTTATCAATAGATCCAAAACTACCTTTTGTAAGATCCATAAAAGAAAGGGCTATATTAATATTTTTCCAAGCTTCTGAAGCACTCCTTAAAGCTTCTTCAGTAAAATCAAGTGGTTTTCTATAATTCACAGTCATAACAAAATATCGCAAAGTCATAGGGCTTATACCTGACTTAATTAGCTCTCTGATAGTTTTAAAATTTTTAAGGGATTTACTCATCTTTTGTCCATTTACATTGACCATCCCATTGTGTAACCAATAGTTCGCTAGCTTTTTGCCATTGGCTGCTTCTGATTGGGCGATTTCATTCTCATGATGTGGAAAAATTAAATCAGAACCACCTAAATGGATATCGATAGTATCTCCTAATTCATCTTTAACCATTGCCGAACATTCAATATGCCATCCTGGCCTACCTTTACCCCATGGCGAATCAAAAAATGGTTCATCATCTTTGGCTTTTTTCCATAGCGCAAAATCTTGCGGATTAAGTTTTTTACTATTTTCCTCATTAACCATTCTTCCTTGCTGATTTATATTTTGTTCTTGTAAATTTTGATTACTTAGCTTTCCATAATTTTTATTTTTAAAAACAGAATAATAAACATCTCCATCCCTAGAGTATGCATAACCTTTGTCCTCAAGGATTGTGATGAAGGAGCAGATATTGCATATATGATTCGTTGCTCTTGGCATGCTATCCGGACGCATTATCCCTAAAGAATCCATATCTTTATGAAATTCAATGATATTCTTTTCAGATACTTCCTTCATTGAACTGCTTTCTTCTTTCGCTCTTTTTAAGATCTTGTCATCAATATCTGTAAAATTTTGAACATACTTCACTTTGAAATCACTGTAAATTAAAAATCTTCTCAATACATCCCAAGCGATATAACTTCTGGCATGACCAAGATGACATAAATCATAAACAGTTACCCCACAACAATAAATTTTTACTACATCATCAATAGGCTTAAAAACCTCAACTTTTTTGCTTAAAGTATTAAAAAGTTTAATCATCTTAAAATAAGTATTTCATAAGGTTTATTTTGTCTCCATCCAATTGTCTCCAATTCCAATATCAACTAAAAGAGGCACATTTAATTTTACACAATCTTCCATAGTCTTCTTTACTAATTTCGTCGTAATTTCTAAAGAATCCGGTTCAACTTCAAACAATAATTCATCATGTACTTGTAAAAGCATTTTTGCTGGAACATTCATTTCTATGAGTTTTTTATTTAGTTGAACCATTGCAATTTTAATAATATCTGCACTTGAACCCTGAATTGGGGCATTGGCTGCGGCTCTTAGTGACTGTGCTTCCATGCCAGCTCTTCTTGCGGATTGCAAGTCAATTTCGTAAGGATCTTTTCCTTTTAATCTTCCAAGTCCATTTTTATCAAACTTAAATTCTCTCTTTCTACCAAAAATTGTTTTGACATAACCTTTTGATAAGGCAAGCCTTTCTTGAAGTTCAAGAAATTGGAAAATTTTTGAATATCTTTCTTTGTATTTTATTAGGAATTCTTTTGCTTCTGGAGTACTTACTCCTGTAGAACGTGCAAACTTTTTAATTCCCATACCATAGATAACTCCGAAATTTATTGTTTTCCCAACTCTCCTCTCATCAGAAGAAATTTCTTCTTTCTCAAAAATTAATCTTGCAGTCAAAGAATGAATGTCATCATTTTTATGAAATGCATTTATTAGAATTTCTTCATCCGCTAAGTGAGCGAGTATTCTTAATTCGATCTGAGAATAATCAGCTGATAAAAGTTTCCAATTTTTTTCAGGCAAGAATGCTTTTCTGATTCTCCTACTAAATTCAGTTCTAACCGGGATATTTTGAAGATTAGGATTGCTACTACTTAGTCTCCCAGTTGCTGTAGCAGCTTGATTAAAGTTTGTATGAACTCTTCCTGTCTTTTTGTTAATAAGATTTGGAAGAGCATCAATATAGGTGCTAAGTAATTTGCTAAGAGTTCTATGTTTTATTAAATGTTGGATTATTTCATGTTCGTCGACTAATCTTTCTAGGACTACTGCATCTGTACTCCATCCTGTTTTTGTTTTCCGTGATTTTTTCTTATCCAAATTTAATTTTTCAAACAAGATCTCACCAAGTTGTTTTGGTGAAGATAGATTGAAACTCTCCTCTGCTAACTCATAAACTTTACTTTCAATATCTTTTAAGGTACTTTTTAATTCTTTTGAGAGTTTACCCAAATAAGGGATGTCGATGGTTATGCCATTCATTTCCATTTGGGACAATACAGGCTCTAAAGGTAGCTCGATTTCTTCGAACAATTTGATTAATTCATCTTTTTCCTTTGAAAAACTTTCTTTAAAAATTTTGACAATCTTAAAAGTTAGAAAAACATCATAACCGCAGTAAATACTAGCTTCATCAATATCAACAAATGAAAAGTCTTTATTTTTTCCAACTGTCTCCTTAAATGAAGGCGGCTTAAATCCAAATAATCTAAAACTAATTTCACTTAACCCATGTTTCTCCTGATTATTAAGAAGGTAGTCTGCTAACAAGGTGTCAAAGGTTACGCCTTTAAGATCAAGCCCATGATTAAAAAATATTTGCCTATCAAATTTAGAATTTTGGAGTACCTTTTCTTTTTTTGGATCTTCTATCCAATTTCTTAGCTTTGAGAATACATCTTCAATTGATAATTGATTGGGGGTCTCCTTTTTTGTTTGATGACCAAGAGGTATATAAAATAAATCATCATTTTCTTTTCCAAGACATAACCCTATCCCAACAAGTTCCGCATCGATTGGATTCAAACTATTGGTCTCTGTATCTAAAGAAACTATTTGATTAGTCTTGTCTAATCTTTGAATTAATTTATCCAGTAATTCGAAATCATTTACAACAGTCACGTTGATTTTAGGGATTTTATTTTCACTATTTTCTAATTCATTATTGCCTGCAACTTTTGGGGCCTTCTCCTCCTCTTTAGCTACATTATTTTTGTCAAAACCACCTTTGCTGAAAGTTGAATTGAAAATATCAATTTGTCTCAGTAGTGTTGATAGTTCTAATTTTTTCAGTGACTCTGAAAGTAGTTCTTGATTTATATTTTTTAATTCATAACCGTTACTTAAAATTAAAGGCACCTCAGTATTTATTTTTGCTAAATCCCTGGAAAGAAAAGCATTATGTTTATCGTTTCTAAGCTTTTCTATAACTGAACCTTTGATGAATCCTTTATATTTCTTATCGTTGTTCTGCTGAATCTTGTCCAAAGCCTGATAGATTCCATCAAGCGTATCGTTCTCTTTTAGTAGATTAATTGCAGTTTTTGGCCCTACTCCTTTAATACCTGGAATATTATCAGAACTATCACCAGTTAGGGCTTTCAGATCAACTACTCTTTCTGGCGCAACACCTAATTTTTCTTTTACTCCATTTTCATTCATAAGAGTTGGATTTCCACTTTTCGCATATGGACCACCACCCATATAAAGTACATAAATATCTTTTTGATCATCTACTAATTGAAATAAGTCCCTATCTCCAGAAAGAATATTCACGCACCATCCTTTAGAAGAAGCATCATTTGCAATTGTGCCCAGGAGATCATCTGCTTCGTATCCTGGAGATTTAAAAATTGGTAAATTAAGGCTTTCTTCCAAAATGATTTCTAGTTGTTCAATATCCTGAAAAAAAACATCTGGTGCTAAATCTCTATTGGCCTTATAATTTGGATCTAATTCATGTCTGAAAGTAGGTTTTTCGGTATCAAAAGTAATACAAACACCCTCAGGACTAATATTTTTACAATTATCCAGAAGGCTTTTTAGAAATCCATAAGTGACACTTGTTGGAAATCCCTCTTTGGTAGTTAAACCTCCATCAATCCCTTTGCTAAATGCATAGAAGCTTCTAAAAGCAAGTGAGTGGCCATCGACTAAAAGTAAAATTGGTTTTTTAGAGTTTTCAGATTTTAAACTCATTTTCTCTTCTTAGCCCAAGGTGGAATATCAATAAAGATTTGCTCTCCAGGTTCTAATCCATCAATTACTGAAGTTTTATTTCCACTACTAATACCAATTTCGATTTTTTCAAATTTGGGAGAATTGTTTTTATCAACTTTCAAAATTCCTTTTTCACCTTTTTCAGTGACAATAGAAACTGTTGGTACTAAGATTTTTTCTTCATTACCTTCGACTCTAAATTCAAGATCTGCAGTCATCCCAATTTTAATTTCTTCAGAAATATCTTTAAAATTTAAAGTTACTTCGAATGAGGTTACATTATTATCTTTTACAGCTCTTGTGGCTATTTTTTTAACTATGGCACTATATTTTTTTGAGGGATAAGCCTCAATTCTTACTGAGGCTTCTTGACCTATTTTTATTCTGCCAATGTCACTCTCAGGAACTTTAGCAACAATTTCTAGGCCCTCTGATAGTTCAAAAATAAAGTTTTTGGTTTTAGGGTCTGAACTTAAGTTTGTACTTGGTGTGACATAAGATCCTATCTCAGCATATTTTGCAGTTATCTTTCCTCCATAAGGAGCTTTAATTAGATAGAAACTTTTTTCAGCTTTTGCATCATTAAGTTTTGCGCTACTAATGTTGTAGTTATTTTTATAACTTTCATAGTCTTCTTTACTTACTGCGCCTTCTTGATATAAATATTCCCTTCTCAAAAATTCAGATTTTTGTTTTTCTACATTTAATTCAAGTTCTTCAATTTTATAGATAAAATCTTCATCATCAAGAGAAGCTAAAACCTGATCTTTTTTTACAAGATCGCCCTCATCTACTTTGATTTCTTTTATTACGCCTTGCTTCCGAGGCCCAATATTGCTTGTCCTTATTGCTTTTACTTCACCACTAGTATTAATTGAATCTGAGAGGATTCCTTTTTCAACTTGAACTACAAAATCAGCAATATCTTTTGTCTTATTTTTCTTGAAGGAATTGGTTATAAAAACGAAAAATATAGCTAGAGAAAGCAATATAATTCCACTTCTTAGATTTATATTTTTTTTTATTAAATCAAACATTTGTTTTTAAAAGCAGAAGTAGAGAATATTTAGGAACAAAATAAATAATCAAGACGATTATAATTAACTTATCCAAGATTGGTTAAGTAAATACTATATTACTAGAAGATGTTTTCTTGATAATTTTTCCATAAGTTTTTTCAAATGTTAAAAGCAGGTATTATTGGATTACCAAATGTTGGAAAATCAACTCTATTTAATGCACTTGTAGAAAATGCTAAGGCCCAAGCGGCTAATTTTCCCTTTTGTACTATAGAACCTAATAAAGGGATAGTTTCAGTCCCAGATCAAAGGTTGCAAGAGTTAGGTAATTTAAGTTCTAGCCAAAATATTATCCCAACAAAAATTGAATTTGTAGATATCGCAGGACTAGTAAAAGGAGCTAGTAAAGGCGAAGGTTTGGGAAATAAATTTTTATCAAATATTAGGGAGGTTGATGCAATAGTTCATGTTGTAAGGTGCTTTGAAGATAGTGATGTAATTCATGTTTCTGGGAAAGTAGATCCCCTGGATGACATAGAGATAATTAATCTGGAATTGAATTTAGCTGATTTATCTCAACTCCAAAAAAGAAGAGAAAGAATTAAAAAACAGGTTAGAACTAGTAAAGAGGCAGCTAAAGAAGATACCTTACTAGAAAAAATTGAAGAAAAGCTAGAGAAAGGCATTTCAGTTAGATCAATATCTTTGAATGAAGAAGAAAATTTAATAATTAAGCAATTAGGCTTCCTTACTGCTAAACCAATTATTTACGCAACTAATTTGAATGAAAATGATTTAGCTGAAGGTAATGATTTTTCATCAACAGTTCAGAGTTTTGCAAGCAATGAAAATACAGAATGTATAAAAATATCAGCGCAAGTCGAATCTGAATTAATAGAGTTAGAACCAGAAGATAAAAAAGACTACCTTATTGGCTTAGGAGTAGAAGAAGGGGGATTAAGTTCATTAATTAGATCAACATATAAATTATTGGGATTAAAAACTTATTTTACTACAGGCGAAAAGGAGACAAAAGCTTGGACAATAAAAGATGGGATGACTGCGCCACAGGCAGCAGGAGTAATTCATACTGATTTTGAAAAAGGATTTATAAGAGCTCAGACTATTTCGTATCAAAATTTAATTGATTCAGGTTCAATTGCCAATGCAAAAACTAAAGGTCTTTTAAGAAGTGAAGGAAAGGAATATATTGTTAACGAAGGTGATGTAATGGAGTTCTTATTTAACGTTTAGTAAGTCTCTTAATGCTTACTGTTTTGCTTTTTGAATTTAAATTCAAAAAATGAAATTAATAAAATTAAGATACATCCTAAGCAACTTCCTATTAACCCAAAAATAATGGTTGTAAAGCCATCATCGTAGCCATATTGTAGTTGTGGTAAGTGAGGAGGTATTGGCATTATTTTTCAACAGAATTTTCAATATCTTCCAGTAAATGTTTAGTTGATCTACTAAAACCATTAGTTTTTAAATAGTTTTGAGCCTCTCTAAATTTTTCAGCTACTCTTTTTGCATAAGGAGTATTCATGGAATTTTGAGTCATGTTGAAAATGCGACTCATTTTATAATCTGATTTAGGTAACCCCTTGATAAGTATTCAAAAATACAAGAATATAAAAATAGGATTTTTTACTTACTAAGAAATTTATTGTGAAAAGTTCTTGATTCTCCAAATAAAGTTTTTTCAAATTAGAAAAATTGACAATGACAAATATATTATTAATTCTTTTTTTTGTACTTTTATTTGTATTACTTTTTTATTCAAAACGAAATAGAGGGTTAGCTCAAAAAACAACAATTAGTCCAACTTATGTACCTTTCTTAAAAGAACAAGAATTTAATCCTTACATAAGTACTGATAATTGGGATTTACACAAACTTAGATTAGATAAATTTAAAAAATCACAATATAAGGGATTAACTTTCTTCGTAAGTTCAGAAAATAAAATTTACTATCTTTCTGAAGAAGGGGATAAGGTTTATTGCTAACAGGTGAAATTAATTTTATAAATAAGAAAAGCCGGTAGAAATTAATAATATTAATGAAGTATTTATTTTTATTATCAGAAAAGTTCTACAGGCTTATTCAATGGGAGTGGAATACCTTAAAAAATCTAAGAAGAACAAAAAGAAAGAATTATTTTTTAAGAGGATCATTTGCTTTATTTAGTTTATTCTCTATTCTTTTTTTAATATTTTCGCCTCCTATTACTTTCGGAATATTATTTGGAGAGGGATTGAAATTTAGTATTTTTTTTATTTGGATATGGATTTTAAATTTAAAGTTTTTTTGAAAATGTATAATTAATTTAACGAAATTATTTAAAATTAAGAATCTAAAAAATTTACTTTATGCCAAAAATATTCAAACAAAATAAGTTCGCTTTGTTGGGAGCAAATATATTAATAATTTTACTTTGGGTAACAATATCTTCTTTTTTGATGAATTTATTTCAAAGTGAAAATGCCCCATTTTATATATATAAAATTTCTTTTTTAATAAGATTTCTCCCTCCTATTTGGGTTACATGGTTCCTTTGGATAAGAAGAGGTGGTTTAAAAAGATAATAAAAGCATTTTTGCGTATTTACTATAAAAATAAATCAGTTAAAATCTGTTAGCTTACTTGAAATTTTCATTTAAGAATTAGGTAATTGAGAGATTGTTTTTAGCTAAGAAACAATCTCTTTTTTTTAATTATTTTTTCTCATAAAAAAGTATTTGTCAGTATCCCTATTGACAAACACTCATGACGATCATGTTTTAAGAATTAAATAGGTAATCGATTATCAATTTCCACTACTCCAGAATCCATAAGACGGCCGATTTTAATAACTAAAGCCATATCTAACCTTGAAAATTCAGATTGATGGTTAGTTATCCAATCAAGTTCAGAAAGAGTTATTACTCCTAAAGTATTTACTTTAAGAAAAAGTAAGCCTAGATTCATTTTTAAAAAATTCCTGGGATTATCCAGCCAAATAAGCCATAATTTACAACTAATGCAAATAAGCCCATCATTGCCATTCTTCCATTAGTTCTCTCGGCGTTTTGCCAATAAGTTGGTTTTGAATTTTCCATTTTTTCTTATTTGTAGAATTGTTAAATAGTAAGTTTTTAAACGAAACCAGGAATTATTTGACCTGTTGTTAGGTATGCTCCAACAGCAGCAATTAATCCAAGCATTGCGAATCTGCCGTTAAGAGTTTCAGCAACAACTTTTTCTTTTTCGATTGTTTTGACTTTTGTGTTTGTGTTTTTCATTTGATTAGAAGATGAATAGTTTAAATTTTCATTTTGAAATTGCTTGGTTAGATAAGCAACGAGGGTGGCTGTAAAGAATACAATTACGGCTAAAAAACCTGAAAGTGGACTCATTAAAAAATGCCAGGAATAATTTGTCCGGTTGAAACGTAAGCACCTACTAGTGCAACAAGACCAATCATTGCCCAACGACCATTAACTTTTTCTGCATTTTGAGGGTAGCTGTCGTATGAAACAGACTCATCTATATAAGGACGTGTTTCAGTAGGAAACATGTTCTGTCTGCCGCCTGATTCAGTAGTAACGTTTGAATTAGCCATTGAAGTTATGTAATTGTTAACTAATGTAACACTACTATTAACAAATGTAAAGTATTAAGCCGAAATAAAGTTATATTCAAGATATTTATTACATAATTGTAGCATAAACGTTACATAGTTTGTTAAATATTTGTTTTTGGGCTCGCTACGCTTTACAGATTGGTTCGCAAGCTTTTAAGAGTTCAATGCTGTTTTTAATTATTAATTATTAAATCTTTAGAAAGATATCAATTTGGTAGAAAAAACTACATCAATCTGAAATTTGAATAGTTAGTTTTTAGATATAAACTATTTCACTTTATTATGGAATTCGCAAAAAAAATCATGACCGAAAAAGCTGAAAAGCTTAATGGTAAAGCCGCAATGCTTGGAATGTTTGCTCTTGTAGGAGCTTATTATTTTACTGGTCAAATTCTTCCAGGTATTTTCTAGTAAAAATCCTTTTTAAATTTTTTTCAGGGCTTTATCAAGCCCTTTTTTACTGGATGATTAATTATTCCCTTTTTAATTATCTAATAATTCAAATAATCTACTTATTAGAAGCTTTCTTTTTAAAAAAGTTTTATCAATATATTTTTTATTCTCTTCTTTTAAAATTTCCTGACCATTTGAGCCTAATCCCTCAAGGACAAACTCTTTATCTTCCTTAATCCAGTTATTTATCATTCTCCCCGTCGTCTCTATATGGAATTGTAATCCGTAAGCAAAATTACCAATCCTAAAAAACTGTTCCTTACAACGCACACTACTAGCAATGAGTACTGCTTTATCAGGTAATAAAATCCTATCTTCATGCCAATGCAGTACATGAAAAGGTTCTTCAAACAGTGCTTTAAAGTCTTTATTTGATTTATTAATAAAAATTTGAGACCATCCAATTTCTGGTAATGCTTTTGGAGGTGATCCACATTTAAGAATTTCTACATCTCCTCCAGCCGCACTCGCAAGCAACTGAGCACCTAAGCAAACACCGATTATAGGTCTTTCATTTTCTAATTCTTTTTTTATAAAATCTCTTTCTAACTTAAGCCATGGATATCTTTCGCTTCCAATATCTTTAATTCCCATTGGCCCACCCATAATTAAAATTAAGTCACCTTTTTTTGTTTGCGGTAGAGCATTTTTGTTATCTAAACGAATAATTTCTATTTTTAAATCTCTTTCTTTAGCAAATTGTTCAAAAAGACCTGGCCCCTCTATTTCTAAATGCTGAAGAACTAATAGGCGTCTTATTTCCTTCATTCACTTTCCATTATTTCAGCTGATTCAGAACAGACATTAACGCTAAACCACTTCATTGCCGACCAAGTATCTTCTTGGTAAGTACCTGCTGCAATACTTACAAAACAATCATTTTCATACCAACTTCGATAACTGGGAGTTACTCCCGTTCCTTTTAAACTATTTTCTAAGCCTTTTCCATATTTTTTAATAACAAGATTTAAAGCTTCATTCTCAATTTCTCTTTGCTTTTCATCAGCAAAACCTCCTAGTGGAACAAAAAAAAGAATTGATGCAATAAGTAAACGTATCATTGAGTCTTTTGGTTTATATGTAGTTAATTTCATATCGATTAATTAATTTTTTAAAGTCATCAACTCTTTTTTGTCCATTCTTTAATGGTCTTGAGGAATCAAGAACGGCTGCACAACATAATTGCCAACAAGAATTTTCATCTAGTCCTAATTTCTTACATATATTTTTTGGAGCTTTGATAACTGTATTTATTTCTGCAATATGTTGAGTAGTTTCCCATAATTCTCCTTCTAGAAAGTCAATTTCAATACTTGATAATAATTCTGTAGCGACGTAATCCTTAATTAGCTCAGTTAATTCCACGATATTTTATTAAAGCAGAGAAGTTAAATCATCTCTTAGTATTTGTATAGCAAGATAAAAAAAAAGGAGCTAGTTTCTACCTCATCTTGAAGCTCCTATCGATAATTAAGAAACTACATCATTTCGTATTTATCAATTTTGGTTTTTAATTTTGTTGCTTGTCTAATTAATGACAAAGATTCTTTTCTGCCAGTTGAATTATTAGCCTGGACTATAAGATCGGCGTATTTCTTTGCGATTTTTTTTTCCATGATTTAAGTTATATAAATACCGTTTTTGAATCTTGAATCTAGCGAGTCAAAACTAGAAGTAGATAAGGAGTCAACGGTTAAAACCTCAAAGTTAACAAATTGGAACGGGTTAACTCGTGCTTTTAATTTATAATCAATTAATAAAAAAGCTGTTGGTATCTACGATTACATTGTTTTCAAACCCTGATTTAATTTGTAGTTGTACATGAATAGGATTGAAAGTTTTCAAATTAACAAAAATACTTTTTATTGGAGGGATCCCTTATCCGTAATTGTGCGATACTTCTGTCCATCCTTTTCGGTGAAGTTCGTGCCACTTTTTCCAAGCTGAATCTATGTTGAGTTTTTCAGAGGATTTGTACCCTCCTGGTTCTCCAAGGTGATTTGTGTAGAAAAGATGAGTATGAATTTTTAAATTAGGTTTAGGAGAATTTTTGCATTCTTCGAAAAAGATCATTCTGCTGCCTTCGGGATTTAGTAGACATCCGTTGGGTTTGCTAGTGCTACAACCAAATGAGTACTTAGGCTCCATAATTTATCTTATAATCGGCCGGTTAATTATTGATACGTTTGTACTATAAATTATATCCTCCTTGTTTTGCTGTCAATCCTTTTAAGGTTAAGTACTTATTTACTAATAATTATTTTGTTTTTTAATAAATAAGATAATTTCTTAAAGCTTATGAATTACAGGGAAGATCTAGAAATCAAACTACAAAAAGTAACACTTGCAATGCAGGAAGTTGTAGATGATATCCACAAAACTGATCCTGAGAAGCAAAGAATAATTTCTAAACTTATTGAATTTAAAGAAGCAATCATTTCAAAAGGAATTGAACTTAATATTGAATTAGAGGCAGCCTAGAAAAATTCCAAATCTCATGAATGTTTAATAACTTTTAGAATAATGTTATTAACAAAGAAGGGTTATTTATCAAATGCAGCCTGGGACTTTTGAATTATTGATCCTAGTATTTATCTTTTTAGGTCTTCAAGCCTGGTGGATTATCCCAATAGCTATTAAAAATAATAAATTAAATAAGAGAGGTAAGGATTTAAGAGAGGAAATTAAGCAATTAGAAAAGTTATATAAGAAATAAATTAGTTTATTATTTTTGCAAACTACCTATTATTAGTGAAACTTAAATATCTAATGAAAATAAAAACATTTATTCCATGTTGTTTACTTTTTATTGGGACTTTAGCTTTACTACAACCTTCTCTTGCTGAAGAAAAGATTGAAGTTATACCTATTATTCAAAGTTCAAAAGGACTTAGTGGTAAAAATTTTAATTATCTCGAGGGTAAGCCTGAATTAAGACTCTTAAAAGTCAAGATTCCAGTTGGCTTGAAAACTCCAATTCATACTCATCCTTCCCCAATGTTGATTCATGTCACCAGAGGAAGATTAAAACATATTAGGGGTGAAGAAATTAATTTCTTTAAAGCGGGTGATGCATTTATAGAGAGTAATAATGGGGCCCCCCACTATGTGAAAAATGTTGGAAAGAAGCCGGCCATACTTCATGTGGGAGTTGTATCAGTAGTTGGAATGCCTACGGCCATAAATGAATAAAATTTTCTCTAAGTTATTCAATCCGCATTTTTAGGATTTACCTTTTACGAAGAACAACTGTAGTGAGATACTCCTCCATAGTTAAAATACTGGCTTGGCTTTAGTAGGTTATATTTTTGATCTATTTCTGGGGATTGTTCTACATATGGATTGCTAAAGATATCCTGTAACTCTTTTATTTTCTTGTAATTTCCCTTTTCAGCTTCTTCATATGCAGGAACGACCATCCATTCGCGCCAAGTATAGACTGGATTAAGGGATTTCATTGATGCCGATTTTGCTTTAATATTTCCCTCTTTCTTCATCACTGATTGCCAGTTTTCAAGCCATACTTCCCACCTATTATTGAGCTCGTCATTAATTGGTAAATAGAAACAGTCTTTTAAAGAATCTAAGTTATCAGGGATTTCAGAGAGTTTACGGAACAAAATTGTATAGTCTGCTTTTGAAATGACCATGAGATTAAAAAATTCATTTATTAGAGTTTCGTTGTAATGTTCTAAACCAAGCTTGTTTGCCCACATTTTCATCAATTCCTTATTCATTAATTCAGAAAAGTCTTTTTCGATTTGATCTAACTTTTCTTGATCTTGTTTGCTTTGTGAAAGTAACGGACTAAGAGAGGAACAGAATGTTTTAAAGTTGATTGCCGCTGCAGAAGGCTGGTTAAAAAATGAGAAATGTTCACCTCCACCTGTCCATGGTTGAAATCTTGGATCAAATAATTCACAGAATCCAAAGGGGCCATAATCCAAGGTATAACCTCCAGCAGCACAATTATCACTATTGAAATTACCCTGGCAATAACCAACTCTCATCCAGTTGGCGATAAGTGATATAAGTCTTGATCTGTATAAAGAAGCCAGTTTTATTACTTTACTTTCAATTGAAATCTCATTTTCAATTTCATCTTTATAATTTCTATCAATTAGATGTTGAACTATCATCTTAAGTTCATTGAGGGCCTCATCATGCGCATTATCACGAACTCGTCTTGCAAAAAGTTCAATCTGGCCTACACGTAAAAAAGATGGAGCGACTCTCGTAGTAATTGCCGCTTGATTATCAATCATGATATCAGGTTCAAAATATCTGGACCCTTTGGAATACCAAGGTCTTCTAACTATTTCTGAACGTGAGACATAAAGTGTTAAAGATCTTGAGGTAGGGATTCCTAAAGAATCCATTAATTCCTGTGCGAGAAATTCTCGTACGCTAGACCTTAAGACGGCTCTGCCATCTGCTCCACGACAGTAGGGAGTTGGACCTCCACCTTTAAGTTGCATTTCCATTCTTTTCTCATTGAATAAACCTTCAAAAACAGAAATTGCTCTGCCATCACCATAACCATTGCCAGTGCCAAAGGGACATTGTTGGGTATATTCAGTTCCGTAAATTGATAATGCATAACCTGTTGCCCAGCCAACAGGACTCATTGGATAATTAGCAACAGAAATATCACCTGAGAAAAAACGACAAAAATTCTCGTCCTTAGTAAGGTCTGAGCTTAGCCTTAGTTCTTTAAAAAGTTTCTTGCTATGGGAAATATATTCTGGTTCTGGAATAGCAGTTGGAACAACTGGTACATAATGACCTGAATATACTGAACGCGGCTTATGATCATTTCCATCTTTTGTTGATTGAGGATCTGCTTTAAGAGAATTCATAAAAGAATAGTCAGATAGTTGAGAAAATTCAGAAAAATTTTCTGTAAGCTTTACTTTTAATGAATCAGATTTGGTTGACATCAAATTTGTTATCTATTCTTTGAGGTGCTCTAATTTCTTCAAATTAAACACCTAAATGTATCTTATATAGATTCTATTAGGGATGGTTTTTGGCGATACGTTTGAGATTAAAATATAAGTTAAAAGTTAATACTTAATTAAAAAAAAGGATCCGCGGCAAGACCTTTTTTTGGAAAAAATTTTTTGGCTTTTAAAAAATAAAAAAAACTCCTCCAATATATTAATTTTTAAACAAGAACCAGTGCAAATACTATTAAATTGAAAATTCTTCCTAGATTGCTTTAATATAATTTTAAAAAAGTTTCAAAAATTAATTTATTGATCGACTTATACCACCCCCTTATTTCCGCATTATATTTCTTGTAAAAATTTTCTAACTTACCCAGCCTTTCAGCAAATCAAACACACTAATAAATAGTCCAAAACCAATAATTGGAGGGGCAACCCATCTTGTCATGAATTTCAAATAACGTGTCGTTTTGATTCCAACTTTTGAATCACTAAGTTCTTCATTAAATTTTCCAGGGACCACCCATCCCATAAAGAAAGTAACCAAGAATCCACCAAAGATCAGTAATACGCCACCAAAAATCGAATCAACTGTTCCAAGAATATTTAAATTTAATGCAGAAGGGATGCCTGCTAAGAAAAGGAAAAGAGTAATCAACCAAACTGATTTTTCTCTTTTAAAGCCGAATTTATCCATTAAAGAGGAAACTGGAACCTCTAATAATGAAACAGATGAAGTTATGGCTGCGATATAAGCTAATGCAAAAAATGCAACAGCTACAATTCTACCTGCCGCACCATATGAACCTAGGCCTGTTGGAATTGAGATAAATAAAGCACCAACAGTGGATTCAGAAATAGCGTCACTTAAACCGAATGTTAAAACTATTGGGAAAGTTATAAATCCAGCCATTAGTCCAACCAAAGTATCTAATGATGCAACTCCAACACTTAGTTTTGGAAGATTACTTTTTTTATTTAAATAGGATGCGTAGGTAACCATAATTCCAATCCCTAAACTTAATGAAAAGAATGCTTGTGTAAAAGCGTTTCTTATTGTTTGAGGATTTCTCAATTCATTAAAGTCAAACTTAAGTAGAAATGTTTTATATCCTTCCCATGCACCTGAAAGTGAAGTAGCCCAAATAGCAAGAATTACAATAATTATGAAAAGGATTGGCATGAAATATCTAGTAACCTTTTCTATACCTTTTTTTATACCTGATGAAACTATTATTGCTGTAAGTACAAGACTTAATAGATGGCCCAATAAAACACTGCTGCCACTACTAATTGAGCCAAAGAAGGTTTCTGCTTCAGTTAAATTCTTTGGTAATCCAAAAAATAAAGAATGGAACAAGGTATCTGCAGTCCATCCCATTATCACTGAATAATATGATGCTATTCCTAGAGGAGCTATGAAGAAAAGAATTCCTAATGGATACCAATTCTTCCCTGCCAGCTTTACAGGAGCAAGCAATGTGCTTGCCATTGCGTTTCTTCCTAGAGCCATTTCAGCAACAAATACCGGAAGACATACAATTAAAACGATCAATATATATAAGAGTACAAACGCCGCACCTCCACCTTGAGATGCTCTGTAAGCAAAACCCCAAAGGTTGCCTAGACCTACTGCACTACCAGCGGCTGCGAGAATGAATCCTAGCTTACTAGTCCATTGTTCTCTCTGAGAAATTTTTGAGTCCAAAATTAAAATCGTTTTTTATAGTTGATTTATAACTCATAAATGAAAATTAGTTAACACTTTGCTTAATAAAAACTAATTTTTTTAGATTAATTATTTTGATAAAGATTTAGAATTAAAAAACTTAAATTATTCTTATGACTATTGAAACAACTATTTTAGATTTTTAACTAAGTAATACCTATGGGGAGTATGAATCTTACATGAATGCTGAGGAACAGCAGTCGATGTTTAAAGAAATGGAAGTTAAAACATTTTATATTGGTATGTCATTAGATGATCCTCAAAAGACAACTGTAATTTTTCAAGGACCAGAAAATGTTCTATACGATATTTTTATGAATCCTGAAACAAAACCTATTGTTGAAGCTTCAGGGCATATTTATGAGGATACAAAAATAACTCGATGGATTTCTTGAAAAAATAAATCTTTTATGAATTATCAACTTTTAATTGAATCATATTCCCTTGGGACAGCCCTTTCTGAGCAAGAAATAGAACTTTTAAGTCTGGAACTTGAAACTCAAATCATGAACATTAATATATCAACAGATTTTGGCTGTTTTAAATCAGCCCCCATCCATATTTGTGAAGGTCTAAATTTAAAAAAAGATACTTTTTGGATTATGTGCCTTGCTGAAATATTAGATTTACATAAACCCCCCCAATTTGGGAAAACGAAAAGTGTGGAGGTTTTCGATTTACTTCTTGAAAAAGGACTTGTTATTGGTTAATTGTTTAATTATTTGAGTATTAAAAAAATAAGTTTTTTTTTCTTTATTCTGATAGCATTAACCTAGGCTCAGATGAATAAATGAAAGATTCTAATGAATTGATATTGGGAAATATTATTAAGCTAACTAGATCAAGTGAAAAGAAGTTTAAACAAGGAAATTTTAAAGGGGCTATAGATGACAAAGTGAAGGCTAATGCAGTTTTGAAATCCAAATCTTGTGATGAAAAAATTATTGAAAAATATAGAAAAGAATTATCCAGATTGTATTACTCAAAATTTGATCTTATTTTCGATCATAAGCTGAAAATTGATGAAATAAAGAGAAATCAAATAGTAAAAATGCTGGAACAAAAAAGTAACGAAAAATTAAAAAGTCTTGATTATAAAGGAGCAGTAAAAGCCCTTAGGAGGGCAGAAAAATATTTTTCAAATTAAAATCAATCTAAATCTCAGAGATTTTATAAGATAAATTAAATTTATAAGTTTGAGAATAAAAAATGATGAAAGGGTTGATTTTTTGTCAGAATTCGTTTCTTTAAAGATATATCATTTTTGGTACTACTCATGGTTATGCCCCAATCTACCTTGGAAAGCTTATTATTTTTTTTGATACTCTCTCTTCTTGCGACCTACATAGTTAATTTAAAGTATTCTTCGAAATTAAAAATACAGAAGTAGTTTTTTATTTATCTTTTTCCTTATTAGATTTATTTCTTTGGATCACTCCAAGTCTCTTTGTATAACCAGCTCAAAAAGGTAAGAGTAAGTATATTCCCAAATGCATAAGTTATTCCTAATAATGGGTCGTAAATATTGGCAATAATCGTCGACATTATAAAGATTATTAACCCTGAAACAACCAAATCCTGAATAGGTAAATGGTTAAAATTTACCGAATTTATCATTTGATAATTGTTTATAATAAATTAAATTAATTATAAAACCAATAAGTACCTTATTTTTTTATAAGGCAATTTCATTTAATGTATGAATAATTTTAGGATTGCTAAAATAATTATAGTTTTTTCATCATTATCGTATTTGAGTGTTTCTTTTTTAAGAAATTATAATTCTCCAGAAAATATAGAAAAAAGGTGTATTCTTAAATTTGAAAAAGATTTTAAAAATAATTTAGAAACATCTCATGAAGAATGGAATCAAATTTTAGATTTAGCTGATAACAATTATTTAAAATGTATGGGAATACCTCAGTATTAATTATGGGAGAGGCAAAGAGAAGAAAAAATTTAGGTATTCCGCCTAGAGAAAAAACTGAAGATATAAAGTTGCCTCAACTTGATAAAAAAGCCATACAACAAAAAGTAAGGTCTACATTGTATAAATATCCAATTATCCCTTTTATTTTTTATGGAGCTGCAATATTGATACTAATCGGAGGTTTATTTTATGTTTTCAAATCCTTTAATATAGCTTAATTAAAAGGATTATTAATTTTGATATTTATGATTTTTTGGCATCATCAATTAAAAAAACTTAAAGGATAATAAATAAACAATTTTTATTGTGCAAAAATAATCAAAGAAATAATATATGAGAATTATTTACAGTTGACACCATCATATGGTGTTGTAATTTTAGATCAAATAAAAACTATTTATGAAAAAAATAAATAAAAAATATTATGAAATAATGCGTCAAGCTGATAATGCAGTTGGAAGAAAAGAAGTAGTTAGTTTATTAAAAAAAGCTGCAATAATTATGTCTAAATCTGAGGAAAACTTAGCTGCTTAAATTAAAAAACTATTTTATTAGGATAAATAAAACACCATAAAGAATGATTGATGAGGATGCAGCCATAATGATAAATGGTAGTATCATGCCTGAGTTTAACCATCTTAAAAGTCTAATTTTTTTGTTAATTACTCTTGGCACCTTTTCTGATTCTCTTAATTGAAACCTAACAAGTATATAAATGGTGTAAATGATTAATTAATCTTTTTAAATATCATTCTTTAGCTATTTTGGAATTAAATTTTCTAAAGAAAATTATTTTAATTGCTTCTGGATTTTTTATCTTAAGAGAAATTTTTAGGTAATTAATACCTTGTATTCTTCAAATTTCTCATGCAAGATTTAGAAATATTAGATTTCTAAATAATGATTGAAAATTTAAAAGAGAGCCCAGAAGAATTTAAAGATTATAATTCAGAATTGTTACTTAAGATTCTAAATAAGACATCACTGGATAATAAAAAAGGTGATGATAAAGAATTATTTGTAGATGAAAATTGGAAAATTAATTCAAAAAATATGAGTAATATAATTCCCTCAGATAATTCAAATTTAAAAAGAATATTATCAGATATTTTCCCTAATAAAAAAATAGTGATTCAGAATAATAATGATGGGTCGCAAACAATTTTCTTATCCTAATTTAGGAAATATTAAAACCTTATTTATACTATCTATATCAATAGTAATTTTTTTGAGAAAAATTTAGTAAAAATTACTCTCGCAGAATTTTTTCAAAGATGTTATTGTTCATTTACGTTCATCCAAGTTTATATCTCTGGACGCATGAAATGGGAGTAGGGAACGGGATTCTCATTAACTGCACAAGACCATGAATAACCTCTTACAAATAAGAGAAAAAATCAAAAAAGCCAATAGGCTACATGAAGCCCAACTTTTGGTTACTAAAAATGGAGAAGTTACTCCATACAGAAGATCCGTCTTTGAAGAAAGAATCAGGAAAACACAAAAAGAAATGAAATTGAAAGATTCAAAAAATTAAATTCTTTTTTGAAACTGATCAATTAAGAGGGGGTTTTATCCCTCTTTTTTTTTCTTTTTATAAAAACAAAGTAATTATTAATTTATTTTTTTGATTATCGATTATTAAAAAGAAAATACTTTTGATGCTTTTACTATTGATTTAAATTATTTAAATGGCAAATTTAATTCAGTAATTAAGAGGTAAATAAATATGTTTAAAAAGAAAAATAAACAAATTAATACCGCACCAAATAAATCAAATTTAGATCAAGTTTTATGGTTTATAGAAAATTATTTGCCCCAAAAGAAAGATCGAGGTGTTCAAAAAAAATTGTATATGGATAATCTAGAAGTAGAGACTATTAAGATATTTTCTAAATTAGCCTCAACACGTTCTAAAACATTATTTCCAACTATAAAAAATACGACAATCTCTTTTACCTTTGGTAATTGGGCATTGCCTTACCTGAAATTGCTTAAGAAAATAGGAATAGCTAATTAAGAAAATTGTGATCGGCTAGAACTAGATTTATCCCGCAAATAAAAATAAATAAAGATTAAAAAGTCTCTGAATGTTCTTTTCGAAATTTAAGGAGGAATACTTACTTTACATAAAAAATACAATTGCTAAGTTAAAGATAAGAGATCTATTCATTAATGTTTCTAAATTATCTGCCTAGTGAAATGGTTGAAGTTGTTGGTTTGACAATGATTTTTTCATTTCTAGTTGGAACTATCTTAATTTTGTTATTTACATCAGATCAGGCAAATACAAAGAATCTATATTTAAAAAAGGCTAAATAAATATAAAATAATTTGTTTATCTACAAAGGACCTCTGTGTTTAATAAAGTTAACTCGCAGGTGTAGAACATAGTTTTTAATATTGATACATAAACAAATTTAAGATTATGGGCGAAGCTAAAAGAAGAGAAGAATTAGGATTGCCACCTAGACAAAAAAATGAATTAAATAAATCTGATAGATACCTTTCATGGCTTCCAATTACTAAATCAAGAATTAAGAAATACCCTTATATGGGTGTAGCAACAATGGGATTAGGAGCGATAATTTTCTTG
Source organism: Prochlorococcus sp. AG-347-I06 (assembly GCA_003281605.1). Taxonomy (GTDB): domain Bacteria; phylum Cyanobacteriota; class Cyanobacteriia; order PCC-6307; family Cyanobiaceae; genus Prochlorococcus_A. Next base: position 82,926 of record QCBM01000004.1, read on the forward strand.
GTCAGTGGGGGCGCAAACAGTATTAATTAGTTAGATTTTGTTTTGGCTTAGAATATATCTAAGATTTTTTTTGTAATAGTTTAACGCCTGATATTATTGAGATTATTGAAGCTATACCAAGAAATATCGAGTAAAAAGGTTGCAAATTAATAATGCCAAAATTACCCGTATGCCATTTTATTAGCCAAAAAGCATCTACTCCTAATGGTTGAAGAATACTATAAATAGTCCCAGATACAATAGTAATTAGTAAGGGGATTGCTGAAATTGCGGTTATTTTTCTGTGAATTTTTCTTTGATTTGTTTTTAATTTTTCCATCTATTTCCTCAAATAGATATGTAATTCTTTTTCGTTTTTGCATGGCATCCATTTATCTTGATTCTTATGTATTCCTTCGCAACCAAGTTCTAAAGATCTATTTTCGGCTTCCTCTTCAGAAAGAAATGTCCCCCTCATATGAGCATACGAATAACTATTGAAATTAAGAGATAAGGAAAATAAAAAAATAAAAAATTTAAAATTTCTAAGAATAATATCCATCATTTCAAATAATTATTTGTATTGTGAAGAGATTTTATCAAATATTTTTGTTTTGCCAGTTTTACTAAATGAAACTACTTTGTAGTTCTCATAATCATGAGAGTGCGATTCATGAGAATGCATTTCCATCCCTGGAGAGCCAAGTGGCATTCCTGGAACGGCTATCCCATTTATCTTTGGTTTTTCTTTAAAAAGTTTGTTGATTGATTCAATTGGGACATGTCCTTCAATTGTATAGTTAGCTATTTGAGCAGAGTGACATGATCTCAGATTATTGGGAATTTGATATTGGTTTTTAATTAATGAAACATCTTCAACTATATTATCAACAACTTCTAATCCATTATCTCTTAAATGATTGATCCATTTTTTGCAACAACCACATGATGCTGATCTGTGAGAAATAACTTTTGGGATATCTATATTTTCTTGAGTTAAAGCAATACTCTTATTTGGATTAATTATATTTGCAAAAAGAATCCCAGAAAAAATTAGATAATTTAAAGATCCTCTTTTAATGAATATTTTATTAAGTGCCGTACTAATTACCACGATTAAATTTAATATTTAAATTAAACATAAATGAAAATTTATTAAACCGCTATTTAATCAAAATTAAAACACTCATAATTGCCATTAAAAGATTTTCGATAAAACTAATAATTCCCAAAGGAGTTTTTGCATATCCACCAATACATGCACAATTTAATTTTAATTTATCCAAATAAACAGCCTTAAATACTGAAATCATTCCAGAAATTCCTAAAACTAAAGCAATAAAAATAATTAGAGAAGGTGGAGAAGAATTAAGAAAACTTATTCCAATTAATAATTCGCAAAAAGGAAAAATATATATCCATCCATCAAATTTAGAGGATATTAAATCATATTTCTTATAACTTGTTCCAAAAGCTTCAATATCCATAAGCTTGAGCATTGCTAAAAGACAAATTGATATCCCCATAAAAATTTGGAAACTTTTGAGCAATGAAATGGTTATCAGAAATGAAGTACCAAAGACTGCAATTAAGGGAGAAAATGACTTAATCTTCATTTTTAACTTTTAAGGATAGAGTCACAAATACTAGATGGGTTTGCTTGTTTAATTATTTTTAGTCTTTTGATAAGTTTGTCTCGATCTATTTGATGTTTTAAATATTTAATACATAAATTTTTCTCCTTATATACCTGCGCTATTGGAGTAATCTTTAAAGCAATTGCAAAAGTACCAATAACTAAAAGAATGTTTGTAGCAAGTCGAATGTTTGGCCGAAAATTAGATCTCATTCGTATTCTTTATCTCTGTCAATAACTTCCCTTAAATATATATCTTTTAGCTCGTCATTGTATCCGTTTTCTTTCGCAAATTTCTCTAATTCCTTCAACTCTTTTTCTGTCATTAAGCAGATTTGGATATATTGTTTTTCATATCTTCAATTTGGTTGATTAATTCATCTAACCATTCTGTATTATTTTCGGATCTTTTCTTAAGATATGTAATTTTAGGTTGATTTATTTCTAGTGTCTCATAATCTCCGCTCATAAATTACCCCAAATTTATACTCTGCATAATTTATCTAGAGAGATTAGGCACATCAATAGGTTCTATTACTTATTAGACATTTACTCTGAGTAAAAAGTCGTTTTTTAATAGTATAAATATGAATGAATTTATCTTCATAAAATATGGCAACTAATGAAGAACTAGAAAAAAGAATTGAGACTTTAGAAAAAGAAGTACAACATTTAAAAGCTGTTCTGCAATATCAAATGAGAAATAAGAAAAAGTGATTCTTATTTCATAGCAATGACTTTTGTTCAGATAAGCATTTTCTCTTGGTTGTTTTAGGTACCTAATGAAAAAGCTAAATATTAAAAATTAGTCCATAATTAATTACTTTTGAAAAAAATAACTTTAGCCATTGATATTTAGAATGTATTTGTTTTTATATATATAAAACTACCCGATATGATTAACTCAATAGCTATTACATTGTTACTATTAGGCTGTTTAGTTGCTTACAAAAGATTCACAAGAAAGAAACGGCAATTTCACGCGCCACCTACAAATCAGCTTCCTAGTTGAAGATTAAATTCCGTCTTCATCTTCTCCAAAAGGATTGTATCTAATATCCCAGATGAGAACTACTGCTATAGATAAAAGCAATAGACCAAAAATAACTTGAGGAGGTGGGAATAACATTAATGAAATATAACAATTATCAATAAGCTTTGCTTATGTAAATTTTAAAGGGTAATCGATATTGTTTGGTTCTAAATGTTTTACATAACATGTTGTTGTGCAATCTACTCCCTCACTATTGATGCTACAAGAAGTTATGCATTCAAAAAAACTTTCCAAAGCATCTGAATCTTTAATATTTGAATAAATGTCATTTTTCATGTTCAATCTTCCATTCTGAAGCTTATCTAGCAATTAATTTTTAATAATGTCAAATTTTAGGTAAAGTACCTATTCACCATTTTTTTTAAAAAAACTATTGAATCTATAAGTTTTTACCCACCCTTCCTCTAAAAGTTTTTTATATTCGTTTCTTGCTTCTTCGATAGATTCAACCCTAGAGCCTTTCATAACTGGCTTACTTGATCGCTTAAAAACGCAACCATAAGAGATTAAAATTGCATTAATCATAGAAGAGTTCTTAGAACTATCTTCAAAAGGTTCAAATACTTTAATCCTCGATCTGGCTTTATTGATTAAAGTAAATTTTTCCATAAAAAAAGGGCGTTAGCTTCGCCCCAGTCAAAAAGCGGGATAATCCCCATCACCCAGCTTTTTAAAATCTTAGCACTACATATGGTGTTTGTAAGTATTTAAAATTACCTATTGATGGGGTTGTTTGTTTCTCTTTAATTTGTCATTATAGGAGTCCCCATCACCTAGGCTCGTAAGAGTCTTTTTTTTTGCTATTTTCTCTTTTAGGCTTAAGCCCTTTTAATTAGTGTTTAAAGACTTTTCATTTAATTTTTAAATTCGATAATTAATAATTAAAAAAATAATTTTATTCATGCAGACTTACATCGTTCACTGGCAATTTCCAGATCAAGAAAGTCATATGCAAGGGGCCGAAGCTTTTGCGGGTTTTGTTGAAGGAGGATGCGAAGGTGATGAATTTGATGGATTTAAAGTTCTTAATCGCGTAGTAAATCCTGAGGGAGCTAATGGTTGGGCAATAGTTGAATCTTCAAACCATCAGAACATTTGGAAATGGAGTAGTATCTGGGTCGATAATTTCGGCGTAGAAATTGAAGTTACACCAGTTCTAACTGATAAAGAATTTCTTTCCGTCCATAAAGAAATTGCAGCAGCCTCTATCTAATAGTTAATCTTTTGTTTGTTTCACTGTTGATCTAGAATAAAAGGTTAGCACATATTTTTTATGGGAAAATTTTCTTCTGAAGAAATTGAAAGTCAATATAATTTAATAAAAATGCTTTTAGCTGAACCTGAAAAGTATGGAGATGCCATTAATGCAATGAAAAAAGATATTGCGTATATGCCTATAGAGCTTAAAAAAAAACTTGAGCAAGAAAATATTTTCTTATGAATGAATCTCAAATAGCACAATCATGATCGTTAATTTTTTAAAATTGCTAAAAAGCAATTCTTGTAAGCTAACCAAGAGAGTCTAAATCTCTACGGTAGTGAACTGTATTTCCGTCATCATGTGGAACTTTCTGTTGATCCATTAAATCTGCAATTGTTGGAAAATCTTTTGCATTATCAAGATCTCTTGCATTTTTATCTTGAATTGCAAATGGTGATCTTTTTAAATTCATAATTAATTCGCTCAAAATTTTTGTTGGATTCTGATTACAGATCCTGGATTGTCATGTACGTAAGAGTGGAATTCTCTCGCAAGCATCAGGCAATCGTATGCATCGCGTGCATAGAAGCCAACTTCATGTGTCTTATTTGATGAATCTTTGTAACTCAACACGTACTTATTACATGATTTGATTGGTGTTGAAGGCATTTAATTTATTTTGTTAACTAAGTTCTAACTAGTCTCGCTCATCAACCGACTAATAAAAATGTACGGTTTAAGGCACAATCATATACGGATAGAGGACCAACAACTTAATTTAAAAATGAATATAATGACGTATGTTTTGATCTTGAAATAGATAATATTTCCTTTACTCCAATAAAATTATTTTGAAGTTAGCCTACTTCTCAAGCAACTTTATCCTAAAACTAATTCTTTAAAAACAAATCAATTATCTCGCTAGATTAGTATATTCGCGGTTATAAGTGTATTTTTCTCCATCATCATTGCCATCGTCATCATCATGAAAGGAAGAGATTAATACATAAACTCCTCCAAGTCCCAGTAACATAGATAAATAGAGAATTGGATCTGTCATAGATCAAGTTTGAAACATTCAAATTCAATTTGAGGGAGCTTTTCAATATCTATATTTTCTTTTAATTATTTAGATGAAAAAATTTCTATGATCAAAAAATTGTTTTTTCATTTGTTTGAGAAAACTGATAGTGGATCTAAAATAAGGAAAATTTGCTTTTTTAAGTTAGTTTTAAAAGATTTTAAAAATCAATGTGCGGAAGATTTGAGCTGAAAACTAAATTTGAGCATTTGCCAAAAATTTTGAAACAAGACTATCCAAGTGGACTTGATTCTAAATACGAGACTCAAAATATAATTAGACCTAATGATCCTGTGCTTGTAATTAAAAACGAAGGAAGAATTAAAACTACTTTTATGACATGGGGCTTTATTTCCCCATGGGCGAAAGACCCATTTGATAAAGAGAGACCAAGACCATTTAATGCAAGATCAGAAACCGTAGAAGAAAAAAAATTATTTAGTGGAAGTTGGAAACATAAAAGATGCCTAATACCTGCGAGTGGTTTTTTTGAAAAAAAATATCTTGTTCGAAAAGCAAATTATGAGACTTTTTGGTTGGGAGGAATTTGGAGTAAGTGGACCTCTCCAGATGGCGCAGAACTTGAGAGTTGCTGCGTTTTGACAACTGAACCAAACGATTTAATTAAACCTTTACATCACCGCATGCCTGTGATCGTGCCTAATGGATATGAAGAACAATGGACAGAGCAAATTAAAGATGCAGATGAATTAAAAGGATTATTTCCATTCATGATGAGTTGGTCACCTGATGGTTGGCTATTAGAAGATGTAAAGAAAAAAGAAACTGATCAAATGAGTTTGTTTTAAATGGAAAGCTTACTAAATCCAAGGTTAGATTAATGGCTAAATCTTATTGGTTGATTAATTCGAATAGGTCAGAAGTTAAAAAATTTACGAAAAACGATAAGAGTGTTGATGGAGTTTTTGAGTATATGTTTATAGATACTGGAAAAATAGTTGGAGGATTAGGAAACGAACCCCCATTAATGACAAATACAGTTTCCGTTGAAATAGATTTAGCCAGAGAAATTTATGAAAGATTACTTTCACAGGGATGGAGTAAAATTGAAAAAGTTTGGACTAAGATGAAGAGTTAGATTTATGCGCCAAAATTTACTAATGAAAATAAACTGAAATTCAATAATGAGAATACTAACTAAATTGACAACCGATCTAAAATATGAGGAGATTAGTAAATTGTTTTATTTAGTGCAGATAGTAATGAATTATCCAAAATGGCTACCAGAATAAATAAATATTTAAGTGAAGTCGGTTATTGTTCTAGAAGAGAAGCAGATAAATTAATCCTAGAAGGGAAGGTAACTATTAATGGCATAATTCCAGAAATTGGAACCAAAGTAAGAGATAGTGATCAAGTAGAAGTTAAAGGTCAAAGAATAGAAAAAACAAAGAGACAAAAAAACATATACTTAGCCTTTAATAAACCCGTAGGAATTGTTTGTACAACAGATAGAAAATTAGAACCCAATAATGTCATAGATTTTATTAAATATCCTAAAAGAATTTTCCCCATCGGAAGATTAGATAAGCTCAGTGAGGGATTGATTTTTTTAACTAATGATGGAGATATCGTTAATAAAATACTCAGAGCAAGAAATAATCATGAAAAAGAATATATTGTAAAAGTTAATCGTCCTATTAATAGCGACTTTATTAAATGCATGAGTAATGGAGTTGAAATATTAGACACAAAAACTAAAAATTGTTTCGTAAAACAATTGGGTCCAAGAAATTTTAAAATAATACTCACACAGGGACTTAACCGCCAGATTAGAAGAATGTGTGAGGCCTTAGGATATAGAGTTCGATCATTAAAGCGTGTAAGAATTATGAATATTAAGTTAGACGTACCAACAGGAGAATATAGAGAACTTAGTAAAGAAGAACTCCAGGAATTAAATGTATTACTCGAAAACTCCTCAAAAACATATGACTAATCAGAAACCAATAAAAGTAATTAGGAAGTTAAAGTAAATTGCCCATTACTTTTTAAGGATAAAAGTCAACTTTCCAACGCATCACACAATAACTTAATGGGTTATATCCATTACAATTCCAGAACTTGAATATTTTTACTGAGAAATGATGGAAATTGGAATCATTGAAAAATGCCCAGCCAAAATAAATAGCAAATGCAGTTACAACAAACGCAGCATATTGAAGCCAATGTGTTCCTGACTTATCTACACCATTTTTGTCAAAATTAGAATTACTCATTTAAAGGATTGGATAAGCTATCCATCCAAATAAGGTGTAATTTATAATGACAGCCATGAAACCTATCATTGCAAGCCTTCCATTTGTTCTTTCAGCAATAAACCAATAAGTATTTGGCCATTCAAAAATTTCCCTAATATTGGATTTTTGGTCTTCTGAAATTGGCTCCTCTTTGGGATTATTATCTTGGTCAAGATAATAATTACTATCTGGGTAAAAGCTTTCGCTTGTAAAGTTATCTTTAAATTTACTCATTTAATTAATTTTAAATTTTTATTTATCTTAAAAAATAAAAATGCTAAATAGGTTAAGGAAGTTATTTCATTAACTTGATTTTTTTATCTTTTTCAGGCCATTGGATGAAAACAAATCCACCAACTTCTGTCAAAGTACTTAACAGGGTAAGACCAGCAAGTGTTTTTCAATCTATTTCATTTTTTCTTAATTCTGTGAGGTTTTGCGTGAGATTTTATTTAATAGTCTAAATAACATAAAGGAATATACCCATCTTTTAAATTTCTATTAATACATTTCTCATAGTATTATTAGTTATTGCAGCCTATACAAATTTATATTTCACTTTAAAAAATAGGAGAAAATGAAACGCTTACTACTCCCACTACTATCAGCAGTAGCTAATAGAGCTAAAAAAATTTAAACTTCACAATCAATGGAATTTTTAATTAATTTTTGGAATAATCAACCCACTACAGTTATGGGAATAGGTGTAGCAATATTTGTATCATTAGGAATTTATATATCTTTACTCCAAACATATCAATAAATTAGTTAATTATTTTTTAATTTTTTCTAGATTCCATTTATCAAATATTAATTTCATTTCTCTTTCGTAGTATCTTACTTTCTTTGCAAAAGGAAGTTGTTGAATAATTATCCCTAAGGGAAATTTAAAAAAAGAAGAGACATAAACAACATAAAACTCGACAAATGAAGGTTTTGGTGGGATAGGTATATCTTTTATATATGCCCAATCAATGCAAGGTTTTAGTTGCTTATCACTAGCGATAATATTTTTTTTACATCTCCACCAAGAGAAAAGATAAATGCAAATAAAAATCGGTAATGGAAGAAGTCTCAACATAATTAAAATTTTCAGGGCAAAGATCTATTCAAAATAAAGTTAAATGAGAGACTTATACGGTCCTCATCAGATAAATTTGTCTCTACTGCATGAGGAACCCAAGAAGGGAAAACTAACAACATATTTTCTTTTGGGGGAATTGTGATAATCGGATAATCATAGGACTGCATTTTATAACCATCTTTAAATTGACCCATGAAAGCCATTGAATTTAATGCTGCATCATTAAAATTTTTATAAAAAAGAAATCTTCCTCCACTCATTTCTTTAGGTATTTTTATGAAAAAAACACCCGAATAATTATTGCCGGAATGTACATGAGGAGAATTAGAGGCTCCTTTACCACTAATATTTATCCAAAAATTAGCCAAATTAAGTTTCCCCTTTCTGCTGACTTGATGAATTGAATTAACACAATTAGCTATTTCAAACATCAACTTATTGATTTTTGGAATATTTTCAAAATTCCTTATATCTTTAGAGTGGTATCCATTTAAACCAGTATTACTTTTTATAATCCCTTCCTGATCGTTTTTCTTAACTATATATGACTCATTCTGCAATTCTTTTATATTTTCTTTTAATTCAACTTCCCAATACTGGGTAGGAAACAAAAATTTTGGATTAATTTTAATATTCATAATTTTCCGTAAGCTAGATCAATAAATTAATTATGAAATTATAAATCACTTTGCATAATTAGATACTGTTTTCGAGAAGTAAAATAGATACTAATTGTTATTACAACTTTTAAAAAGATTTTGACTCTGCCAAAATGAAATTGACATCAAACTCGCAACAAGAGAGTGATGTCAATTTTTCTATTAAAAAAAGAGTCTGGCTAACTCGCTAGTCTAACTTTGTTTTAAAGAGTCAGGGCGCCAGGATTCGAATCTGCGACCTAGTGCTCCCAAAACACCGCACACCCCATTAGCATCACTAGGTTTTTAAGCTATATTTAATTTCTTGATTGGTTCTGCGAAGTTTGTCACGACAAATAAAGCAATATTTGTCCGCAATTTGTCCGCAAAATATTATTTAAGAAAAATTTGAATAGCATTTTATACAAGATATTGATCTATTTAAATCAATAAAAATTTGAGAGATGGAATATAGTTTTTGGGTATTACGAGCAAAAATTTTGGAATCATTTGATTACTTCGAATATCTAAATTCAATATCATTTCATCCACCTGCAATGATAATTACTACATTAGTATTCTTTTATTTAAGAAGAAAAATATTATTAGCTGGCAAAAAAAATTAGCAATCTATTTAATATTTATATTTTTGAATGAGTCAAAAATTAAATAAACAAAGCAAGTAATAAAAACAATCACATATATAGATTCCATTTAACTTACCGTGGTTATTGAACTGCTTAATCCATAAGTGAGAAAAATAAAACTTGCAAAAGTAACTCCAATCATTACTGTTGTGTAGAGTTTATTTAATTTGAAATTATTACTTGCAGACGAGAAGTCTGCGATAACCATATTTTTCATTGAATATTTATCTCTATTTCTGAAATTGTTGCTGTTAACCAAACTGCCTAAAATTGGATTTGTTGAAACTTTTATTTCTTGATTCATAATAGAATTTAAACCTTTATCTTCATTGAAAAATCTGGGAAACATGTATGCATGCCATAAAGCTATTATTGCCACCCAAAAAACTACAGTAACTCCTGCAAAACCAAAAAGTAAGAATCTAAAAGTTTCCATATTTGTTTTTAAATTAATTTAAATCTACATCAAATAAATATCTAAATATCTCAACTCAAAAAAATATACTTTAAATAAATTAATTAATCATTTCATGATGTTACTAATGATTAGAGACAATGTTATTAGGGGTTTTTCTTTAAATATAAGTTAATGATCAAATCATTTATTTAACTAAAAAAGACAAAATAATAATCAAATTTATTATTACTTTTTAGAAATGGATTTCAGGATTTTACTTGTTATTGTCCCAATAATATTCTCATGGATATTTACAGTCTTTTGGTTAGGTAGGTGGGATGTATTTAGATTAACGCCACTAGGATTACCAAAGAGGGGAGTAGCTCCTTTTAAAAATTATCAAGTATGGGAAGATTCAGCATTAATTCCTGCTACTGGTAGACCAGCAAGAGGTTATCCAGTATTTACTGTAAGAACCGCAGCAGTCAATGCCCTAGGGATTCCAACCGTTTTTTTCCTTGGAGCAATATTGGCAATGCAGTTTAAAACTTATTAATAGGGAATTTTTATGGATATTAGATTTTTAATTGTTGGAACACCATTTTTAATCGCATTTTTTTATACCTTATTTTGGCTAAAAAAATGGGGTGCTTTTAATTCTACGAATTATAATTTGAAAAAAAATATTTCTCTTAAAAATGAATCAATGGAACAAAGTTATATTTTAGAAAATATCTTTTTGACAAAAAATTAGTCAAATTATTCTTACCTTTATATCAATACCTTGTCATGATTCCAATAGAACAGTATTTATTTTTTGCAGTTTCTCTTTATGTATTTTTTTATCTTTCAATAACTATAGTAAGTACATTAATTAACTTTTCCTAAGCAATAATTTCATAAAATATTAAACACTTATTTGTATAAAATTAATCTTCCTGTATTTTAAAACTCATTATATAAATATATAAGTAGATATTAGGGCAATCTACTAACCGCTAGCTTTGATAAAGCGGGTCGTAATGAGAACCTCCCTTTGACCTCATTTTCTTTTTCGCAATCTTAGAAAATGAGGTTTAAATAATTTTTAATAGTCAGGAATATTCAAGTTAATTTTCTATATAAATCCAGTCATTAAATTTTATTCATGATTATGTATATTATTTACTTTTAAAAAAAGAGTTTTTTATTTATAAAGAATATGTAGATATTTGGCGAATCTGCAACGGTATAGATTCCGTCTTTATGAACCTAGCCAACGAAAATATTCTTAACTACGTTTTAGTTATTTTAGTAGTTAGGAATATTTTTATTTTAAGGTTAATTTTTTCTTAAAAATAAATGATCAATAAATCACAAAAAGTATCCTCATTAGAAAATATCTACAACAATTTGGAATCTGGCATGCCCGAGAATAATTCTATTAAAGACTATGCTCTACCTAATGCGAGACAGTGGTTAGGTGGAAGATATGTAGCCCTTTGGGTATTACCTATTTATTTAATTGGAAAAATTGCAAAATTCTTAGCCTCCTCTGCTTTTATAAAACCATATTCACCAATTAGTAATGGCCCTTCTTATAAAAGACCAGAAACTTTGTACACCTCTTTAAAAGGTGTTTTTAAAGGCGAAGACCATTTAAGATTTTTTGATCATAGGTTTATCGCTATTTGGGTATTGCCTATTGCTTTAACTGGAATTGTTTTTGAAGTGCTTTTTATATCGCCCACTAAGAATACTTTCCCTTTTAATTAAGCATCTTTTATCCGCAATTTGTCCGCATACATTGAGGACAGGATTTAAGCAATAAAAAAGAAAGGCTGGGAAACCCTTCTATGACTCGGATTATTAGAGTCGGGGCGATAGGATTCGAACCTGCGACCTAGTGCTCCCAAAGCACCCGCAAAAAAGATTTATTTTGGAAGATTTAATTAATTCAAGTTCTTTTGCTTAACCTGGTATTTCTAAATAGTTAGTAAGGAAGTTATTTTTGTGTGAATTTTTTCTCAGGTTTCAATTAAAAGTTTTGAATTTAATATCCGAAAATCCTATATTTTAAGAATACATATTTTAAAGTTTTATAAATTTGAGATGATAAAATTTTTAAAAAATATTTTGAGAGAAATTACTTTTTTAAAAAAGCTTGTAAGGCTAGCAAGAAAATATTATTATTCAGACCCAAAATTTATATCCCTTCTTACAACATTTGAAAAATATGCTCCCAATTCAGGTGGCGAACCAAATTTAAAGTCAAAATTAACAAAAAATACAATTAATGGGATCTTTAAATCCATTAATTTGTTATCTAAGGATTTAAAAAATTCTGAAACAATTGCTTTAAAGATAGAAGATTTAAAACTAAATAAAGATGAAGAAAATTCTATAAAAGATTTAGAAATTCTTTTAAATAAATATGGAAGTGATAAAGCATATAAACATAAATATCATATTCTTTATGGTATGTTGTTAACTCCTCGAAAAGAAATTTCTAATATATTAGAGATAGGTTTAGGAACCAATAACACAGACTTGGTTTCAAGTATGGGGACAGAAGGCAAACCAGGAGCTTCCTTGAGAGCTTTCCGCGACTTTTGTATGAATGCAGAAGTAATTGGGGCTGATATTGATAAAAGGATTTTATTTAAAGAAGATAGAATTAAAACTTTTTATGTGGATCAAACTAGTAATAGTTCTCTAAATAATTTAAAGGATAAATTTACTAATAAATTTGATCTTATTATCGATGACGGTCTACATTCTCCTGATGCAAATATAAATACACTTCGAATCGCAACAACCTTAATAAAAAAAGGAGGATCAATCGTAATTGAGGATATTAATATCAAAGCAATAGATATTTGGATGACCATGGCAAATTTATTGCCATCTAATATATTCAAGAGCCAAATTATTGAGGCAGAGGGAGCACTTTTGTTCTTAGTACAGAAATTTTAGAAAATTTTTTAATCTTAAAAAATTCATCAAAAGACTAAATAACCAAAAACTTTCAGCAAAATAATTAAAAGGTTTAAATTACTTTTGCGTGAGTTTTGCGTGAAGCAATAATTTGCGTGAAATATGTATTAGCTGAGACTTACTGCTATAACTGATCGGGGCGACAGGATTCGAACCTGCGACCTAGTGCTCCCAAAGCACTTAACAACCCTAGTAGGGCACTATGTCTACAAGCCATGACTAAATAGTTGCGGGGTATTGTTTAATTTGACATGACAAACTAGGTGATGATTGACGGCATATTGACGGCTATTTGAATTTGTTAATTGAACTTGTTGCCACAAGAGTTTAACTTCATTTCTAAGGCGTCTAAACCTCCAGGTCTTCTCACTTTAAGTTGTTGCATTATATCAACTATTGAAACAGCAAAATTTAAACCTTCGCTAGAGGTTTTACCAAATGTATTTACTCCAATAACTTCTCCATTCTCGTTTAAAAGAGGCCCTCCACTATTACCGGGATTTATCGCAGCATCAGTTTGAATTAAAGAAGAGCCACTCATAACAATTGAATCAAAGTCACTTCCTGATCTTCTCAAGGCGCTAACAATTCCCCTAGTAACTGTGTTTGACAAACCAAGTGGAGAGCCTAATGCAACCACATCTTCTCCTGCCATTGGATAATTTGAGTAGCAGATAGGCAAGGCTTTTGGAAGGTCAGTACCCTTGACATCAATGATCGCAAAATCATCTTCTCTACTTATATATGATACTTTTCCTTTATATTGTCTCCCTGAAACAGTATCAATAAGAATTTCTTTATTTGATGCTCCACTAACAACATGCCTATTGGTAAGTAAAGTACCTCCGTCAGTAATAAAAAAACCAGTTCCTTGCCCACTCCCAGCTCTTATAGTAACCACACTAGGAAGAGAGCTTCCGGCTATTTCTTTAATTGAGGGATTCTTTTTTATGTTTTTTATGTTTATGGCAATCTTTGGTATTTCCCATTTTTTAATTGATTTCTTATAAAGAAGAGATAGCTTTTCAACAGTTTTTTCTCCTATAGGAACAACAGTGCGCTTTACTCTTATTGATAAACCATCATAGGTTTTTGCGTTTTTGATATCATTTACAAATCTATTAGGAAGCATAAATTTGCCATCATCGCCATAAAGAGAATAAGTTTTCCCAGCAAATTTAACTTCTAAAGGGGAAGGTAAATCTCCACCATCTGTCTCATAACCTGCAGTGCAAGCTATAAGACCACAACCTGCTTTTAAAGTCCAAATACCTCTTATATAATCTGATGACCACTTTGTAAAAACGGTGGATTCATATGGATAACGAAATGTATAATTCCGATCATAAACAACATACTCAGTAGTCCCATCAAAACCAGATGTAGCTTTAACTATCTGACCATAAGGAACTCTGTTTCTTCTTGGGATTCTGTTCCATAATATGTCACTTTCCATCTCAACAACAGAAAGGCCCGTATCAGGATCAATTAGTTCTTTTCTCTTTGGTCGCCCATCTTTATCAACACAATCCTTATGTCTACCTCTATGGACTGGAGATTCACAATTAATTTTCACTGCAAATGCACTTTCTGATAAAGGGGAGAAGGTGGATAGACCCAAAAAGCTCCCAAAAGAAATTATTGAGATTATTGATTTTTTAAAACGCATTAAAGAAAACATCGTTGATAAATAATAATTTGATTGTTATATGATTTCCACTTTTTTTAAAAAAAGTTTTAATAAAATTGTTTTGACGGCATTTTGACGGCTTTCTCTGCCGTCAGATTTTTCAATAAAAAAGCGAGTCTGGGCAACTCGCTACTATAACTTGGTTTTTAAGAGTCGGGGCGACAGGATTCGAACCTGCGACCTAGTGCTCCCAAAGCACCCGCGCTACCAAGCTGCGCCACGCCCCGCCCATATGATCTTAGTCCATAAAAGACATCTATAAAAGACCCAATTTCCAAATATTTTATAAAAAATCACTTTTGAGGCTGCAAAATTACTTTTATGTTTTATTACAAAGAAAAATTATGGTTTTATTAAAAAGAAAAATCATTGTTTTTCTCTTTACTTCACTAACAAATTTAGAATAATAATCTTTTATTTTAATATTTGTCACCCAATAGAAATATCTGAGTATTAAATTCTATAGAGGAATTATTATCAAAATACTATTTGAATTTTGTTGGATGGAAAAACTAGAGAGTTTGATTAAGACGTATAATGATTTTCCTAAAAAAGGTATAGCTTTCAAAGACTTACTTGGAATAATTCAAGATTCGGAAATCTTTAGGGAACTTATTCTCAGAATGTCTTTAAATCATGTTATTAAAAATTCTGAGGCAATAATTTCAATAGAGGCTAGAGGATTTATTTTTGGTTCAGCAATTTCGTTTCAGGCCCGTAAACCAATGATTGTGGCTAGAAAACCTGGAAAACTCCCTGGTGAAATATTTCAAGAAAATTACGATTTAGAGTATGGAAGTAATTCACTTTCAATAGAAAAAGGGGCTCTTGAAAAATTTAATTCATATGCAATAGTTGATGATCTACTCGCTACAGGAGGAACTGTGGACTGTGTAACAAGAATAGTTAATAAAAGTGGTAAGAGAATTTCTGGCTTACTAACGGTTGTTGAATTGATTGAACTCAATGGGAGGTTAAGATTTGATTTTCCTGTGGAATCAATACTTTCGATCTGATAATTTGATACCTTGAATTCGAAATAATAAGTATTTACTAAATTTAAGAATCCCTTTCAACTAATTTAAATTAAGCCCATCGAACCAGCTGTAAATCCAACTGCTAAAAAAAATGCAAATTCAGTCAAATCTCTCGGCAATGAATTAACAATAAGACTTATTTGAGTCATTTTACCTTGTGCTCCTCAGGTTTATTTTTCAAAAAATATAACTAATTATTTTTTTTGTTGAGGTAAATCAAAGATTTTTTTTCTTTTTTCTAAAGATTTCAAAAATATATATTTTTAATATTTATTCTATGGTTGATATACAAATAATAAAAATTTATATTTTGATAGTTTGTATATTTTATGCTCTCTATTTTTTTTAAATGCTATATTTTATGTAATAAATAAAATTATGGATTATAAAAAGAAAACTTTGAGCAAATTAAAAAAAAATGAAAGCTATGAAGAAATAGATACAAGGTTGGCTTCTGGTTGGTATGTAGACGCATTAAACGGTAACAACAAAAAGAAATACAAAACAAAAGAGGTGGTTTTCAAAATTTCTAAGAAGTCAGAATAGTTTAATTTTTATCTTCAAAACCAGAAATAGCACCTAAATAGTACACTTAATAATTTTAAAAAATTTCTAGGAAGAAAATTCAAACTAACTAAAATTTTTGACTAAATAAAAAAACACTAATGTATAGATCAAAAAACTGGCACATATTTTTTAAGAATGTAGCGGTTGCTACTTGATTTCGTATAGGTACATACACTATCCTAAGGTGTACTTTAAATTTCGTGTGAGGAAATTTATGAAGCTTTTTAAAAGCTTGCTTGTAGCTCCTGCAACACTAGGACTTTTAGCTCCTGTAGCAGCTACAGCAAACGAAGTTACAATCAGTGACTTCTCACCTGCAGAACAACTTGCTATTACTAATAGCCGTGTAGACGGTCTAGAAGCAAGACTTAACAACTTTGAAGCTGGTAGCTTCTCAGAAACAACATCTGCTTCTTTCTCAGTTGATTTCGCTATCGGTGCTGTTGATGGAAGAGGAATTGACACTGCAATTACTGATGGAGACGAAGACCTTCAGGCTACTTACGGTTTCCAGATTGACTTGAACACTAGTTTCACTGGAGAAGATTCACTTGATATCTCTATTGACGCTGGTAATGCTAACGGCGCACTAGGTCAATTCGATCCTAACGGTCCTGCTGCTACTAACGATGCTGATACAACTGTAACAGGTGCTGACATCCTAACTGTCGATGGTATTTCATATACTTTCCCTCTAGGTGGCATGACTGCTTTCGTTGGTGACAATACAGATGGAAGCATGCTATTTACTACAGCTTGTGCATATGGCGGACCATCTAACACACTTGATGATTGCGCTAACACAACTGCTGGAATCACAGGTGGTGGATTAGCTGCCGGAGCAGCATATGATTTCGATAACGGATTCTCAACTGCATTTGGTGTTCAATTCAGTGAAGATGGTATAGCTACTGATGAATCTGACGATTCTTATGCATTAAACGCTGCATACACAGCTGACAGCTACGGTGTTTCTGTTACTTACGCAAACATCGAAGATGGTGACGCCAATGATACATACACAGCATTTAATGGTTATTATTCATTTGATAACGGTTTAAGCATCAGTGCTGGTTATGAAATCGGTGATCTTGATGGTGAACCAGCAGTTGAAGACGAAGCAGAAGCTTTCTTCGTGGGAATCAATGGTGAAGTTGGACCAGGTGAATTAGGTGCTGCTTTAGGTACTTTCGGTTTACAGGAAGAAGCCGCTGGAGACATACCTGACAGAATGATGTATGAAGTTTATTATTCATACGCAGTAAATGATGGAATGACAATCACTCCACTTATTTACACTGTAGAAGGTGTAGATGATGCTGATGAAGATGAAACTGGAATTATGGTTAAAACATCATTCAGCTTCTAAATCTAAATTTAATTTAGAAATCTTACACACATTAAAAGACCTGCTATATGCAGGTCTTTTTTTGTTTTTAAATTATAAAAAAAGTTTGCTAAATAATTTGCTTTGAAATTAAAAATAATTGAAGCTTGAAACTATAAAAGTATTTATTATTAAATAAACAACTAACTTTGAAAATATAGTGACACCCATATTTAAATGTTTAATTTGTCGCAAAGATATAGAAAGGTCAACTAAAACATTCTGGCTAAAGAAAGGACATTTATTATGTTCTTCATGTTTAGATACTATCGAAAAAAAATCAACTAAATAAATACTTTTGAAGAATATAATCAATTCTCGAATAAAGATAATTTTTTCTGAATTTGAGTGATTTTAGTCTGGGAACTAAAGTCGTTATTAACAATTAAAAATATAATTTTTAATGGTGTTAAAATCTTTTCTTAGTTGTATGATTTTTTAGCTATTACCCAATAGATTTTTTATTAAAAGAATGAAGATTTTATAAAATTTAATTTATCAATTTTTTTATTTGATTGTAAAAAAAAAGAGTGAGATTCCTTAAGTTTAGGAACTCTCACGCTAATTACTTGAAAATTTGTTTGGTTTAGAACCAACCTGGGATGATTTGTCCAGTTGTTACATAAGCACCAACAGCTGCAACAAAACCTAACATTGCTGCCCAACCATTAAAACGTTCTGCTTCAGGAGTCATAATAATAAAAAGAGATTTATGTATATTATTGTAACAGGTATTGTGAAGCTTTGTAAAGTATTTTTGAAATATCTCGGCGGGGCTCGCTATTGATTATTTTAAATATCACTAGTGTTACAAAATTGACTCATTAATGTGTGTTTATACAAATTTTTAAATCAATTAAAGCTTGCATTTAGATTAATTATTAGTAAGTTTTTGTAAGTTTCATCAATTAAATGCTTAGATAGTATTGTGTTAACTTTTTTTAGTTTTGGGATTTCTGGAGAATTTAGGCTATACAAATTTTGTGTTAATTAAATTCTGGGTATTTGTAATATTGATTTTATTTATGCATAATGATTTTCGTTCTTTGCTTTTTAAGTTATAAAAGATTTCTTATGTTTTAAATAGTTATTATAGAAATAGAATATAAATATATATCTGCAAATAAAATCATAGAAGAAATTAGTTTGGTTGTAGTTTATATTTCTTTAACTGATGAGATTCTAAATAATGGGCTCAATTTTAAGTAAATGTGGGTCGCCTGAGATTCGAACTCAGGACCAGCCGGTTAAAAGCCGGATGCTCTACCGCTGAGCTAGCGACCCATTTTGTAAAATTGAGTACATATGGAATTATCCCTTTTTAAGGTAAAAAAAACAACTTTTTATTTCAAGTTGAACAATTGAAAAACAATTCTTAACTTATTAAATAAAAAATTAAAATTTCTCTCTAAATTTACACTTAAAAGTTAAAATAATCTAACCATCAATAGGATTTCTAAAATGCTCAGAACAATCGTAGTTTTTGCCCCCATTATTGCAGCTTTAGCTTGGGTTATATTCAATATACAAAAACCCGCAAGAGAGCAATTTAATAGGGACTTTTTGGGCAAGGATTAATCCAATTTGTTAGATAAAGAAGTAATAGTTATTGGTGCTGGTCTTGCAGGATCAGAAGCTGCTTGGCAAGTAGCAAATTTTGGTGTACCAGTCAAACTAGTTGAAATGAGACCTATCAAATCAACTCCAGCTCATCATACGAGTGATTTTGGAGAATTGGTTTGTAGTAATAGTTTTGGAGCTTTAAGTCCTGATAGAGCTGCGGGTTTATTGCAAAAAGAACTAAGGTTTTTTAAATCGTTAATAGTTCAAACAGCTGATAAATTTGCTGTTCCAGCAGGGGGTGCTTTAGCGGTTGATAGATCTAAATTTAGTAATGCTTTGACTCAAGCCTTATCAAATCATCCATTAATCGAAATTAATAGATTTGAACAATTAGATCTCCCAAGCGAAGAAAATATAACTATCCTTGCAACTGGGCCATTAACTGCCGATGATTTATCCTATAAAATTCAAGCTTTTACTGGTATCGATGATTGTCATTTTTTTGATGCGGCTAGCCCTATAATTCATGGAGGTTCTATTGATCAAGAGATTGTATTTAAAGCTAGTAGATACGACAAAGGAGATCCGGCATATCTCAATTGCCCTATGAATAAAAATGATTACATCCATTTCAGAAACGCACTAATAGAAGGAGAACAAGCTAGCTTAAAAGACTTTGAGAAAGAATCAGCTAATTTCTTTGAGGCTTGCTTACCAATTGAAGAAATTGCAAGAAGAGGAGTTGATACTATGAGATATGGCCCCTTGAAAGCAATAGGGTTGTGGAATCCAAAATGGGGAGATTTATTCGATAAGGAAAATAGATTAAAAAAGAGACCTCATGCAATTGTCCAATTAAGGAAAGAAGATTTAGAAGGGAAACTACTAAATATGGTTGGTTTTCAAACTAATCTCAAATGGTCTGAGCAAAAAAGAATATTTAGGATGATTCCTGGTTTAGAAAAGGCTGATTTTGTACGCTTTGGAGTAATGCATAGAAATACTTTTTTAGAATCTCCAAAATTACTTTTACCGACATTGCAATTTATGAAAAGAGAAAACCTTTTTGCTGCGGGGCAAATAACTGGGACGGAAGGTTATGCAGCAGCAGCTGCAGGAGGCTTGCTTGCAGGAATAAATGCATCCTTATTAGCTAAGGGTAAAAAACCAGTAAGTTTTCCTGATGTATCGATGATTGGTTCTCTAATGAATTTTATTAGTAACAAAAATCAAATATTATCTAATCAGAAAAAGAATAAATTCCAGCCAATGCCTGCTTCATTTGGTTTAGTTCCAGAACTATCTAAAAAAATAAAAGATAAAAGATTAAGGTACAAAGCTTATCAAGAAAGATCTACAGAAGCCTTGAATGACTTTAAAAATAAACTAAATTCTTGTTTTGATAAAGACCACTTACTCAGCAAAATTTACTAAGATTAATTATCAAGGATCCAAAAAATGGAATTAAATAAGGAAAACTTCGATGCAATTATTATTGGCTCAGGAATAGGAGGGTTAGTAACTGCTTCACAATTAGCAGCGAAAGGAGCTCAAGTATTAGTTCTTGAAAAATATATTATTCCAGGCGGGAGTGGAGGCTCTTTTAAAAGAAAAGGCTATACCTTTGATGTAGGGGCTTCAATGATTTTTGGATTTGGAGAAAAAGGTTATACCAATTTATTAACTCGTGCTTTGAAAGATGTGAATGAAAAATGCGAAACTATTCCGGATCCTGTTCAACTGGAATATCATTTACCACATAACTTTAATATTTCTGTAGATAAAAATTATGAGCAATTTATAAGCAAATTATCAGCTAGTTTCCCCAATGAAAAAAAAGGTATCAAGAAATTCTATGATACTTGTGCCAGTGTATTTAAGTGTTTAGATTCAATGCCTCTTTTATCAATAGAGGATCCAAGTTATCTTTTTAAAGTCTTCTTTAAATCTCCATTATCCTGTTTAGGGTTAGCTAGATGGTTACCTGCAAATGCAGGAGATGTTGCAAGAAAGTTTATAAAAGACCCTGAACTTTTAAAATTTATCGATATCGAATGTTTTTGTTGGTCTGTAATGCCAGCTCTTAAAACTCCTATGATTAATGCGGGAATGGTATTCACAGATAGGCATGCTGGGGGGATAAATTATCCAAAAGGGGGAGTTGGAACGATAGCAGAGAAGTTTGTTTCTGGTATTGAAAAATTAGGAGGAAAAGTAAGATACAAAGCCAATGTGACTGAAATCCTATTGAAAGATGAGAAAGCGGTAGGAGTTAAGCTCTCAAATGGAGAAGAGATATATTCAAATATTGTTGTATCCAACTCCACTAGATGGGATACATTTGGATTAAAACATAATACTAAAGGATTAATTTCAAGTGAAAACGTGCCAAAAAGTGAATATAAGTGGTCAGAAACTTATAAACCCTCACCTTCTTTCGTTTCGATTCACCTTGGAGTAGAAAAAAATATAATACCCGATAATTTTAATTGCCATCATATAATCGTTGAAAATTGGGATGAATTAGAAAGCGAAAAGGGAGTTATTTTTGTTTCTATACCTACGTTGCTTGACTCGTCTTTGGCTCCTGAAGGAAAACATATCTTGCATGCATTTACTCCTTCATCGATGAGTGAATGGGAAGGCCTAACAAGGAAAGAATATTTGCAAAAGAAAGAAAAATATTTTACTTTCCTTGTTGAAAAAATATCAACAGTTCTTCCTAATCTTGAACAAAATATTGACCACATAGAAATTGGTACTCCTAAAACTCATAAAAAGTTTCTTGGTAGATATGAAGGTAGTTATGGGCCAATTCCTAGTAAAAAGTTGCTTGGACTTTTGCCAATGCCTTTCAACACTACAAAAATTCAAAACCTTTATTGTGTAGGGGATTCATGCTTTCCTGGCCAAGGCCTAAATGCAGTTGCTTTTAGTGGATACGCATGCGCTCATAAAATAGGTGCAAAGTTAAACATAAACAGTTTTAAATTGCCCGATTAAATGGATTTTTGCTGAAATGATAGAAAAATTTAAAACTCTTTTTTTTGTAAAAAGTTCGTTAATTTCTCTTTATTTAGCGCTTACAATTCCTTTGCCATTTATTTCAATCGAAAAATTAAAAATCCCCTCTATTATAATTTTTGCCCTAGGACTTTATTTGATAATAAATATCACTAGTGATTATGTAGAAACTTCTAATAATAAAATTTTATATAAAACAAGCTTTATTTCTAAATTCTTAGGAAAAAAAAATTGGGAGATTTCTTGGAAAGATATTAAGTTAATCAAATCTTTACCAACGAGTCAGGGTAGTAAAGTTTATTACTTTAATACGCATCAAGGTGAAAACTTTCTTGTCCCACAAAGAGTGGAAAAATTTGAAAAATTTTTATTAATTGTTTCCAGTAATACTGGGATTGATATTAATGAAATATCTTACATATCACCACTATGGACGTATAAATTCTTGACTTTACTTTCAATAATGATGATTGCTGGGGAGATTTTTGCTTTTCTAAGCTAAATATTATCAATACTGAATCTATAACCTTGTTGTCTAACAGTGGTTATACCACCACCTTCTCCCAAGCCTGCCTGTTCTAATTTTCTCCGAAGAGTTAAAACCTGAGTATCTACAGACCTAGGACCCCCGCTGAAGGGTGGCCAGGCCATCCTCAGAAGCTCTTGCCGGCTCCTAACCATCCCAGGTGGCATTAAAAGGGCGCAAAGTAGTGCAAACTCTCTAGGGCTTAATTCTACGGGCTTCTCGCTAAGAGTTACCTGTCTTAAAAGAAGATGAACCTCTAGTGGGCCAACCTCAACTTTTTCTTGTAATCCAATTCTCCCTCTTTTTAAAAGGGTTCTACATCTAGCTGCAAGTTCTTCTAGGCCAAATGGTTTTCTAAGAACATCATCTGCCCCTTCATCTAACAAGTTAACTAATGCTTCAACACCTGATCTTGCCGTTAAAACTATGACAGAGCACCCCAATTGTTGGGCGAGCCTCATTGCAGTATTCTGATCGAGGATTTCTGCGCTAACTAATAGGTCAGGTGACTGTTCTCTACATAAGTCAACGGCTTCTGTAGCTGTACCTACTGCCGCCGCTAAATGGCCATCTTGACGAAGCCTTTGCACAAGGACAGTTCTAAGTGTGGGGTGAGGTTCAACAACTAGAACTCTTGAAGGAGTTTGAGAGCTCTGAGGCAATTGTGAACTGCCAGGAGTTGAAGCTAAGATTTGCTCAGTTGATTGCATTCTTAATTACTGTTTGGCCGGGCATTTTTGATCATCCTTAATAAGGTATAACAAATGCTAAATAAAAATCAGAATCTATCGAATTATGACATCTTTTGAAAATCCTAAAGCAATTCGCCATTTTCAATCAATTTGCGATAATCTCCAGGACCTAGTTACTCGTTTTCATACGCCATCTGATCTTAAATTATATAGTGATGGTTATCTTCAAGCCTTAAGAAATTGCAATGGTTTAGAGCAAAATGACCAAAAAAAATTAGAAAGATTAATTGAAAGATGGATTCTAGATCCGTCAAGTTTTATTGATCCAGAGGGGGATGGAAATAAAGGCTTTTTTGATAAAAAAAGGATTTAAAATATTAATTTTTATTAATCAATTCAGTATTTATACTTACTAATTGTCTTAAGACGCTAATTCAATTTCTATTTTTTCTTTAAGAGATCCTGAGTTGTACATCTCAATAAGAATGTCTGAGCCTCCAAGAAACTCTCCTTTTAGGTAAACTTGCGGAATTGTTGGCCAATCTGAATATTCTTTAATACCTTCTCTTATAGCAAAATCACTTAAAACATCAAACGTCCCAAATTCTACTCCCAGGGAATTTAGTATTTGCACTACATTGTTGGAAAACCCGCATTGAGGCATTAATTTTGTCCCTTTCATGAAAACCATTATTCGATGAGAATCGATCAGTTTTTGTATTTTATCTTTTGTTGTTTTGTCCATAATTTAATTTGGAGTTTCTGTTTTTAATGCCAGTGCATGGATAGTCTCTGAAGCTAATTCTTCCTTCAAAGCAGAATAGACTAGCTGGTGTTGTTTAACTAATGATAATCCATTAAATTCAGATGCAATTACAGTTACTTGTAAATGATCATTTCCCTTAAGGTTTTCAACAAAAACTTTGGAACTTGGAATTTTTTTAGTGATTAAATTAATGACCTCTGCTTTCGTAATCATAATTAATTTTAATTAACCTTTGTATTTTGTCTCAACAAATCCTAGTTGGATCAACCTTTCATAAGCTTCTTTACCTTCTGGACTATTAGGTGACATTATTCTAATTGTCTCAACAAGTAAGGGTACAGCAACCTCAGGCTTTTCAGTTTTTATATACATGGATGCTAATCTCTCATTTGATTCTGCCAATATTTGTAATGTTTCCTTACCTTTCCTTTGCATTTCATTTGGTATTCTGGCATCAACTCCTTTGAAGGATGAATTTAGATCAGAATAAAAAGACGCAAGTTGCTTTGCTAATTTTCTAGCATCTAAATAAAAATCCTTAGCTTTTTCAAAATCCCGGTTTTTAATATATTTATCACCTTCTTTTATAAAATATTCAACGTTTGAGATGGAAAGCTTTTTACTCTCATTTGAGAGTACTCTGAAGTCTTTTGGATCTTTTGTTTCTGCATGAACTTCATATTTGTAGGGAAAATTCCCAAAAAATATAAATAAAATTGGGATTAATTTTAAGAATTTCATTTTCTTTTTCATTTATTAAAATTCATAGTAACTTATTGCAGATTCATCTACCTACATTTTTTAATGCTTTTTTTTCCTCTTGAATCATTTTTTCATTTAGAAATTTATTAAAGTCCTTAATATTAAAGTTTGAGTAATCATTAATTGAGATTGGTTTTCCAAAGGATAAACAAAATTCGCCCCGGAAGTTCGGAGGTATTTTGCTATAAGCAATTCCAATTGGAATAATAGTAACAGAGGTTGTTTTTTTGGTAGCTAATCTAGCTAATCTATAAAGCCCTTCTTTGAGAACTAATTTTTTTCCATATCTATTAATCTTTCCTTCGGGGAAAACAACTAGTTGTTCTCCTTTTTCTATAAGATCAATCGCATATCTTAAAGCTGAGAGGGAGGGCGATAATTGATTTATTGAAAAACATCCAAGTCTTTTTAAAAACCAACCTTGTATTCCTCTCATTTCGGATGTAGTAACCATAAATCTACAATCCTTTTTTGTTACCCTTCTACCCATCGCCATTGTGAGTACTAAGCCGTCCCATCTTGATCTGTGGGTTGGAGCTAGAATGATAGAGGAATTTATGGGAATCGAAAAACCATTTTTTAATATTTTCTTTTTTCTAAAAAAGAATCTCAAAACAACGTCCTGAGTAACGAACATTGCAATAAATCCCAATACAGGGTTGATTTTATGCCAAATATTTAAGGAATTCTTCTTCAAGTTCTATTTACTATATATTAATAATTTAAGTGTTTGCCTTTTTTTATTAGCTATTATTGGGCGGTTACTAGATTGTCTAGAAACTAAGATTTTCAAAATTATGGCTACTTTAGGAGTAAACATTGATCATATTGCAAATGTAAGGCAAGCAAGGAAAACTGTCGAACCTGACCCTGTGCAATTTGCTTTTTTAGCTGAATTAGGAGGGGCAGATTCCATAACGGTGCATCTCAGAGAAGATAGAAGACATATACAAGATAGGGACGTATTCCTTCTGAAAGAGACTATAAAAACAAAACTCAATTTAGAGATGGCTGCTACAGGAGAAATGTTAGAAATTGCCAAAAAAATTCTTCCCGATTATGTAACGCTTGTACCTGAGAAAAGAGAGGAAGTTACTACTGAAGGAGGGTTAGATTTAAAAAGTAATGTGCAATACCTTAAGAAGGCTGTTGGGAATTTAAAGGATTCAAATATAGAAGTAAGCGCATTTATTGATCCTCTTAGTGAACAGATAAATTATTCCAAAGAAATAGGCTTTGATTTTATAGAATTACATACTGGGAAATATGCTGAACTATCGGGATCTGAACAATATAAAGAGCTCCAAAGGATTATAGAGTCTACACATTTAGCAAATGACCTTGGATTAGTTGTTAATGCTGGTCATGGCCTGAACTACAATAATGTTAAAAAAATTGCATCAATTAACAATATGAACGAGTTGAACATAGGTCATAGTATTGTTGCAAGGGCTTTAGCGATAGGATTAGAAAAGTCTGTACGTGAAATGAAGTCCCTTATCACATCAAATTAAATTTCGAAATGACAACATACTTTTTCGTTGCGGCAAGTGAAAAGTTTTTAACAGTTGAAGAACCACTTGATGAAATTTTGAAAGAGAGGATGAGGAACTATAAAGAAAATAATAAAGAAATAGATTTTTGGCTCTTAAAAAATCCATCATTTTTACAAACCTCCCAATTTGCTGATCTAAAAGCAAAAATTCCATCTACCCCTGCAGTTGTTTTATCGACTGATAAAAAATTTATAACTTTCTTAAAGCTTCGTTTAGAGTATGTTGCTGTGGGGGAATTCGAATTTCCTAATGCAGAAATAATTGATCCATTTAAAGTTGAGTAATATAACCATCTAGTAAATTGCTCAATCTTTATAAGTCAAATAAAATTGAATTAATTAGTGAGCTATTAGCAGAGGAATTAAAAATATGTCCTCCGCCTATTAATGAGAAATTAGAAATATTAGTCCCCAATTACTTTTTGGGGAATTGGTTACGTGAACAAATAACTATAAAAAATAAAATAAGTGCTCTTTATGAATTAAAGACAATATCAACGTATACCGAATCTTTATTGACAAATTTTTTCCCTGCAATTGATATGAGCGCATGGAATTTTGAGTCAATTAAATGGGGCATTATTGATTCCTTGGAGGAATTAAATAGCTTTAAAGAATCATTTCCGCTTAGAAATTGGATTAATAAATATTTGGATAAAAAAAAGACAATTGATGGAGACATATATAATCTTACAAAAAAGATTACGAATAATTTTATTGATTATCTGATTTTTAGACCTGAAATGATTGCTCAATGGAATAGATATGAAATAAATTCATCTAATCTATTTAAGAATTTAAACTCAGATCAATTTTGGCAACCTATTTTATATAAATTACTAGAGGAAAAGATATCTGAAAAGCCATCATGTTTATACATGATTGAATTAATAAAGAATTTAAGAAAAATTAAAAACGTTCAATATCAAGTACCAAATCAAATTTATATTTTTTCAGATAATAACTTATCTAAAATGCATATTAATTTTTATTCTGAACTTTCAAAATATATTGAGGTAAATTTGTATTTATTATCTCCTGGAGAAGATTTATGGAATAGAATAAATTGTCTTCAAGGTGAGTTGGAATTTGGTGATAATGATAGTAAATTGAACTTAAATAACACAAATATAGAGAAAATATTTGGTAAATTTGGAGCAAACTTTCAGAAATTAATTGATGAAAATATTTATAAAGAAGGTATAAATTTAAAAAATAATCTTATTTATCTCGATCCAACAACTAATTTTCATAATAAAAAAGATATTCCTCTTCTTAATCAAATACAAAAAAGACTAATTGATAATAATAGCGCTGATTTTATAGTAGGTGAAAGAGATGATTCAATATTACTTTGTGAGCATTTTAATCAGAATAGTCAATTTGAATATTTAAGAAATAAAATTATAGAAATAATAAATTCTTGCGAGAATATTAAATATAGTGATATTGCTGTTTTATCTCCACAAACTAATTTAATTAAACCTTATCTAAGGTACATCTTTAATAATGAGTTAATTAATGGTGAAAAGATACCTTATTTTTTTATTGATGAAGATAATCATGACTCTTCAGGCATTTATGAATTTCTTATTGACATAACTGAAATAGCAAGTGAGAAAATTACACTTGAAAAAATAGATTATATTCTTTCGAAAAAAGTAACTCAGAACATTTTTGATTTTAATATTTCTGAGAAGGATGAAATTATTTTCTTACTTACCCAAGCCGGTTTTCATTGGGGATTAGATGATAAAGAAAGATTAGGTGAAGAGAAAAATACTCTAGATTGGTGTATAAATAGAATTACTTTAGGCTTAATTTATGACAAAGAAGTAAATTTAAGTACTTTTAATTTAAAACCATTTAGCTATAAAAATATAAGTTTGGATTTGAATAAATGGGTTAAAATATTAATTCACTTTAAAAAATATATTAATTTGATGAGGGGATCTTTTTCTTACTCAAATTGGGTTGAAAAGATAAAGTTTATATTAAAAAGTATTTCTGATTCTAATGCAAATTTCAATTTAGAAATAAGTGAACTAAATAGAATTCTTGATAATCATGCAATACCTTTAATACCTCAAGATCCTATCTTGATAAAAGTTTTTAGAGAAATATTAATTTCTTACATAAATAAAGTTAAATATCAAAGCAAATCACGAGTCAACAAGATCCTAGTAAGCGATATTGAGAATTCAAGGCATATTCCACATAAGGTTATCTTCCTGATAGACATGAATAGTGTTAATTATCCAAAATTACCAAAGAGTGAAAACATTAATTT
Source organism: Prochlorococcus sp. AG-347-I06 (assembly GCA_003281605.1). GTDB lineage: Bacteria > Cyanobacteriota > Cyanobacteriia > PCC-6307 > Cyanobiaceae > Prochlorococcus_A. Next base: position 111,739 of record QCBM01000004.1, read on the forward strand.
ATTGAATAATAAATATCACCTAGGTGATCCATCAGTTTTTGAAAGAGAGAAATATTCATTTCTTGAATTGTTAATTGCCTGCCGAGATAAATTTATAGTTAATTGGGTAAAAAAAGATAAAGACAATAATAAATTAGATGTTTCTTTTCCTATAAAAGAGTTAATTTCTTTTTTTGATAGTTTCTTAAATAAAAAGCAAAGAGAACTAATAATTAAAGATTATGATTTAAATAAAAATGAAATAATTGATCTTGATAAATCTAAGATTGTTAAAAGTAATTATTCTTTAATAGAAGATATAAATTGGAATGAAAAAAAATCTGATATTAAAAATTACAAATTGTCAGAATTGATTTATTGGTTCAAGACTCCACAAAAATATTGGCTTAATAAAAATAATATTTCTCCCAAGGAAATATTTATTCATCATCCAGACGAGGCGTATATAAGCAATCTGCAAAAGTCGCAACTCATTACAAAAATAATCCAGCAAGTAGAGATTGATAATCATAATATTATTGATGATTTAAATGAATTAAATATTAATGATCAATTGGTTGAAAATGGTATTATTATGCCCAAAAATAGTATTTTTATAAGAGAAAAAGAAATCAAAGACTTATTAGGCAGTCTATGTGCAAGTTTGAGTCAGCATAAAAAGATTAATATAATTTATGTTAAATCAAATGCAAATAAAGAAGAATATTTAATTGCTGATGACACCGTAATTGAATTAATTAATGCGAATTTAAGTTTAAGTCGTTTGACTGAGGCTTGGATAAAATTACTCTTTATTTCTTCTTTAAAGACGAATATAAAAAGGACTAAAGTAATTTTTAGAACAGAAAATAATTATAAATCGCAGATTATTCAATCACCCGGGGCAAGTGAATCAAATCTAATTTTGGAGGAGTATATAAATATTTTTAAAAATTATTCTGAAAAATGTTTACCTCTTCCTCCAGAAAGTGCTTATAAATATGTAGAAGCAAAAATAAAATCAAAAAATGAAAAAAAAGCTTTTATAGATAAATGGATTGGTAATAAAAATTTTTCTAAAGGAGAAAGAGATAATATCGAAATGAAAATGTGTTTTGGTGATGAAAAAGAACCAGATTTCTTTCTTGGAAGTAATAATTTTGATCAATTATCATACAGATTATATTGTCCTCTAATTAAAGCATTAAAGAAATAAAAAATGTCTAAATTTCAGTTAAAAAATTTTTTTAAGGGTACTTATGATCTAATGCTTGTTTTTTTACAGTTCTTTATTATTAGTCTTCATTTTTTTCAATGGGAATTTATTCCACAAAAACAAATTATTCAAGCAAGTCCTTTTTCTTATTTCCTGGGTATTTTAATTATCATTATTGCTTCCATAATAATGTTATTTTCAATTAAAGACTTAGGTAGAAATTTATCTCCTTTCCCAAGACCTATAAACAATAGCAATCTAGTTACTACAGGTATTTATCGATTTACGCGTCATCCTATGTACTATTCTTTAATATTTATTTCCATTGGAGTTTTTATAATAAAATTTTCTATTTATTATTTATTTTTGACAATAAGTTTAGCTTTAATAATTAAATTTAAGATTGCCTTGGAAGAGAAATATTTAATGAATAAATTTAAGAATTACTTACTTTATAAAAATGATGTCAAAGTTTAATTTAATAAAGAAATGAATATTAATCAAATTAAATTAGATAATAAGTTTAAATTAGTAGAAGCAAGTGCAGGAACTGGTAAAAGTTTTACTTTGGCTCATATAGTTTTAAGAAATGTTTTGGAGAAAAAAGTTAAACCAGATGAGATACTCCTTCTAAGTTTTACAAAAAATACTTGTTCTGAATTAAAAGATAAAATACTTTTTAGATTTAAGGATTTAAAATTATATTTGGAAAATCATAATGAAAGTAAGATAGATAATACTCTTAAGGATTGGTATCTAAAGTTTAAGGAGAAGGAAAAATCTAAGGAAATAACATTATCTGAAATTGATAATTTTATTAATGAAATTTATAAATTACAAGTAACTACATTCCATTCTTTTTGCAATAATATTATTGATGAACATAGTATTGAAATAGGGATAACTCAAGATCCATGCATTGAAAATAATATAGATAATTTGTATCAAGATGTAATAGATAATTTGTGGATTGATGATTTTCTAAATCTTAATCCTGAGCTTATTTCAGCAGTAAACCAGAAAAAAATAAGTTCTAGATTTGGAAGTAGAATAAATAAGTCATTTTTTGTAGAAATTTTAAAAAATATAGATCAAGAAAATATTTGTAAATTTCAAATAAATAATAAATATAAGATTAGTGATTTAAATAAATATTTTAATGATTTTTTTTATTTAAATTGGAATGAGTTTTGTGTTGAATGGAATAAGCAAGGTAAGGAATTATTTGTACAACTTAAAGAGTTGGGAAAATTAATTAAGGAGAGTGGTGGAAAAAGTCAAATATATGCTGCAAAACCAAGAAATGATAAGTTTACTCAAATAATTTGTTGGATTGAAGAGATTAACAAAAGGGTTAATTCTAAAAATTTTATTGATTTTATATATGATATTTCTAAGGATGATCTTTTATTTAAATATTTTTACATTGAAAATATATCTAAAGAAATTAATAAACATAATCTAAAATTAGATTTTACCAAATTTAATTTATTACAAGATAAAATTTATAAAATAAAAGAAGGTTTCTTTACTGAATTTGTAAGAATATTTACCCAATTAGCTTATATAAAATTAATTGAATTAAAGAAAAGTTTATCTATTTTCAACTTCAATGATCTTATAAAGACTGTAGAAAATACATTTGTAGATTCGGAAATTAGTAAAAGTAACACTATATCTAAAATTCAAAAAAGATTTAAATGTGTCTTAGTTGATGAGTTCCAAGATACAGATATTGCACAGTGGAATTTAATAAAAAAGTTCTTTAATACAAAAAATCATTTTTTACTTTGCGTAGGTGATCCAAAACAAGCGATTTACAAATTTAGAGGTGGAGATATTGAAACTTACTTAGATGCAAGATCTAATGCAATTGAAGTTTTTAGTCTTACAGATAACTATAGATCCTCAAAAAAGTTAATCGATGTTCTTAATAAACTTTATAAGAATGGACTTAAACAATCAAAACTAAATTATAGTAAATTAACTTCTAGAGTTAATGAAAATATTAAGCCTGAATTTAAATTTAAGGATGTATTTGAAATCGTAGAATTTTCAAAAAAAGAGACTGATATAGAGGATCTTGTAACTCATTACATAGTTAACTTTATTTTAAATAATAAAGAAATTGATATTAATAAAATTGCGATTCTTACATTAAATAATTCGCAATGCTTAGATTTTAAAAAAAAATTAAATCAGTTTAACCTTCCATGCAAAATTCAAAATAAACAAAATATTTTTGATACAGAAGCAAGTTCTCTACTATTTTTATTCATTGAATGTTTATTAAATCCGAGGTCTTTAAAAAATATAACTTTGCTTGCTAATTCAAAGTTTATAGAAATAAAATTAGAAGATTTACTTGATCATAGAATTAGTAATAATTTAGAAACTTTAATTAATAAATGCATTACTTGGTCCCAAGAACTAAGAGAAAAAGGCTTTTTAAATATTGTTAATGAACTACTTATAAATTATAAGTCATCCTCGATTATTCTAGATTCAGATTTAAATTCAAATTTATTTCAACTTTCAGAAATTGTTGAAATAGAATTAATAAATAGTGATTTTGATCTCAATATAGTCTTCAACTGGTATAAAAATCAATTAGATCATATTTTAAGAATTTCTAATGGAGAAGATTTTTTTGCGAAAGATTATGATCTTAAAAATGGAATTAATCTTTCTACCATTCATAGTAGTAAGGGCCTCGAATTTGAAATAGTCCTATGTCCATATCTCTCAATTATTTCAAACAAGTTAAATAAAATTAAAGGACCTCTTTGGAAATCAAATATTGATAGAAATATATACATTAATATTTCTAATAATTACGCGAAGGTTGAAAAATTTAAATTAATAGAAGAAGAAGATTTATTTAAAGAGAGTGAGAGATTAATTTATGTGGCACTTACAAGGAGCAAATATAAACTTATTGTTTTTAATGATTTAGAGGATACAAATAATATTTTAAATAATGATTTACTTAATAATTTGGAAAATATCAATATTTGTAAGTCTACTTTTGAAGTAAGAATAGATAAAGAGAAAATAAAAGAAATTTTTTCTAAGTTCCAAACCAATCGATTGAATAATAATCTCTGGAAAATCGATAATGTTAATAAAAAAATATCTAATGTATTTAATTCTGAAAAATTTATTTCTTATTCAAGTTATTCTTCATGGATACGTAAAGATAAAAATATTAATGCAGTCATTAATCAATATAGGGATTATGAAGATAATATATCAATTATCAAAGATTCTAATATTAAGAATTCAAAAAATTATCCTAAATATTTTTCTTATCCAAATCCCTTAAGTGAATTTCCAAAAGGAACTATTGCTGGGACTTGCCTGCACAAAATAATAGAAAGATTCGAATTTAGAAACGATAATAATCAAGAATTAATTGATTTAATTATTGAGGAATTGAACTTTCATCAAATCGATAACTCTTTGGCTTTAAAAGTAAAAGATGCGATATTAAGAATCATAAATACATCTTTAGGAAGAGAATTACAAAATAAGAAACTAGTTGATATTCCAAATGAATACTTAATTAAGGAACTCAAATATGATTTAACCCTATCTTATGAAGGTAGAAATATTAATTCTCATGATATATCAAACTGCTTTTTTTTAGATCAGGAATATGAATTTGGTAAAGAATATGCAAATAAAATAAATGATCTTAAAATTATGAATAAAGGCTTTCATTCAGGATGTATTGATTGTGTTTTTCCTGTAGGAAATAAATTAGAAGATAGTAAATGGTGGGTAATTGATTGGAAAAGTAATTTGATTTCTGGTAGTGATAATAGTGATTGTTTACCAAGAAACTATAACTATGAAAACATGAGAAATGAAATGATTAAACATCATTATCCATTGCAATCTCATCTTTATTTATTAGCATTGCATAGATTATTAAAGTGGCGACTTAAAAATTATCAACCACATAAACATCTTGGAGGATATATTTATTTGTTTTTAAAGGGATTGCCAGATTTTGAATTATTTGAAAAATCTAAGTCTGAAGATATATCTCCAGGTATTTTTATTAGCAAAGCACCTTTAAAAAGAATTAATTATTTAGATAACCTTTTTTAGAATGACTAATACTACTACACATATTCAAAAGTTCCAATACGATCATATATTTAATTTAATCTTAGGTATTTTCAAATTTAGTGAAAAAAAATATGGAAATTTCGTCAAAGATGTAATAAATATTCTATTAGAGTTTGAAAAAAATGGTGAAATTATTATTGATGTTGATAATAGTTTAATAAGCTTTGAATTATTAGAAGATGGCTGGCCCAATAAACATATAGATGTTCTAAAAAATATAGGTTTGATTGGTTCCCTTCATTCTCCATTCGTATTAGTAAATAGAAAATTATCCTTATCAAAATGGTCAAAAAAGATAGAAAGAGTTATTAATTCATTTCTAAAAAAAATAGGTACCGATAATTTAATGAACTCAATAATTTATAAAGATGATAATAAAATTGACCAAATTAAAAATATATTTAAATATTCAAACTTAGTTTTCCTTCAAGGAGGACCAGGTACGGGTAAAACTACTTTAATAATAAAGTTAATACTAGAACTCCTTCAAATTGATAACTTTTTAAATATTGGTTTATCCGCTCCAACTGGTAAAGCTACAGCTCGTTTAAAAGAAGCTCTTAATGATAAAAAAAATGTTTCCTTTAGAAAATTTCTAGAACAAATAGAATTTCAAACTTTACATAGATGGATTTTAAATTCTCAAAATAAATCTCTTAAGTTGAAATTTAAACTTAAAGAGCTTGATATTTTCATAATTGATGAAATGTCAATGGTTAATGTTGATTTGATTGAATCAGTTTTAAATTTGTTAGCAAAGGACTGTAAAATTATTTTAGTTGGAGATAAAAATCAATTGTCTCCAGTAAATAACTGTTCTATATGGAATTATTTGTTTGAATATTCCGATAATAGTTCAATTAAATCTTGTTTAGTAAATTTAGAAAAAACTTATAGAAATAATGGTGATATAGCATTAATTAGTAGTTTAATATTTAATAATGATTTTTCTTTACTTAATCAAAAGATAAAAGAATTAGAAAAAGATAATAATTCAAAAGAAATTACTATTTCAAAAAGTAGAGAAAAAGATATTCCAAAAGATCTATTATTTTCGATTACAAGTCATCTAAAACAGTTAAATATTTCAACTTCAAATTTAAGTAAAAAAAAATATATATTTAATAAGAGTATTAATAATTTATTGCTTATTGAAAAAGAATTAGTAGATAAGATATTTCTGGATTTACAAAGTCACTTGATTTTATGTGAAAAAAATTCCGGAATATGGAGTGTTGAATATTTGAATGAAATTGTTTTTGGACAAAAAAAACCCTATGACCTTAAAACTCTTAATGAGGGTGTTCCGATCATGTGTACAAAAAATAATAATGAACTTGGATTATCAAATGGGGATATCGGAGTACTCATAGGTTTAAAAAATAAAAGAAAATATCTTTTTAGAAAATTTAATGATAATAACGAAGAAATTGTCGCATTAATTGATCCATCAAATTTAGAAAATGTTGTACCAGCAATAGCCATTACTATTCATAAATCTCAAGGAAGTGAATCTGAAAAAGTAAACATTTTGTGGTCTCAAAATTATAGAAGAAATCAATATGCTCTTAAAGAAAAAAAAGATAAACAAAATATCTTTTGCAGAGATAATTTTGAAAGAAGGTTATTTTATACTGCTGTTACAAGAGCGAAAAAATCTTTAAATATATATTATTTAAATTAAATTTTATTTTTTAAGAAATTAGTAATATCTTAACCCCGAGATGTTAGATTAATGATTCGGCTCTGTAAGGCTAATCAACAATTTAAGTCAATTCAGATATTTGTTGGATGCCTAATCAGAAGATTATTAGGCATTTAAAATGGCTTTTAAAAAAGATAGTAAATCTCTTGGTAGTGAGCAGGAAAAGTCTCAGAATGAAGATTCTTCCCTACTAGAGTTCAAGAACTTAGATAACAAAAAAGAAATTGAATCTCAACTATTGGATGTATCGAAAGGAGATGATAATGAGAATGGATTTCTCGATTTTGGATTTAATCAATCGATCTTAAACTCGTTAAAAAATAAAGGATACAAAAATCCAACTCCCATCCAAAAAGCTGCAATTCCCGAACTAATGTTAGGCAGGGATTTACTAGGCCAAGCACAAACAGGAACAGGAAAGACTGCAGCTTTCGCATTACCATTAATAGAAAAACTAACAGATAATAAAGAATTAAATGCCAAGGTTTTAGTTATGACTCCTACGAGAGAATTAGCAACTCAAGTGGCAGAATCTTTTAAAAGTTATAGTTCTGAATCTAGCAATTTTAAGACTATTGCAATATATGGAGGTACCGACTATCGAAATCAAATTTCTGCATTAAAAAGAAAAGTTGACGTAGTAGTTGGGACCCCAGGGCGAATAATGGATCATATAAGGCAGGGGACTTTTAAAATTAAAGATATAAATTGTCTTGTTTTAGATGAGGCAGATGAAATGTTAAATATGGGTTTTCTTGAAGATATTGAATGGATAATAGATCAACTTCCAGAAAATAAGCAGATGGTATTGTTTTCAGCAACAATGCCTAGTGAAATAAAAAATATAGCAAAAAAATATCTAAATGAACCAGCCGAAATATTAATCAAAAGTGTCAAAAAAGAAACTCAATTAATTTCGCAAAAATTTCTATATGTACAAAGGCATCATAAGTTAGATGCTTTAAAAAGAATACTAGAACTTAATAACGAGGGTGTAATTATTTTTGTTAGGACAAAACTACTTACTACTTCAATAGCTGAAGCTTTAGAGAATTCAGGTCATACTGTGGCAGTACTTAATGGAGATATACCTCAAAATCAAAGAGAAAATACTGTAGATAGATTGAAAAAAGGATTTATTAATATCCTTGTTGCAACTGATGTCGCAGCTAGAGGATTAGATGTTGAGAGGATAAAACTTGTTGTTAATTACGATTTTCCTTTTGACAAGGAAACATATACTCATAGAATTGGAAGAACTGGAAGGGCAGGCAGATCAGGAGAAGCAATTTTATTTGTTAATCAAAGAGAAAAACATTTTCTAAGAAACTTAGAAAACTCAACAAGAACCAAGATTGAAGAAATTAATATACCAAGTAATAAGATAATAAATGAAAAAAGGATGGAGAAACTTATAGACAATGTTAATGAGAGTTCTTTAGCTAAAGATGAAAATGAAGAAAATAAAGCTTTGATTATTGATGTACTTGATAATTTAAAAGAAAAATACTCTATGGATGACTCAAATATTGCAATGGCGGCTATTAATTTAGTAATAGGTAATAAATCATTTTTTGTTAATGACGATGATTCTTGGATTAATAAACAAAATAATACTGATCGCAATAGATCAAATAGAAATAGTAATAATCGTATGAGAAATTCAAATAGAAGAAATAATTATCAAAATGATTCTTTTGAAACCTATAAATTTAACTTTGGTAAATTTGATGGGGTTAGAGTTGCAAATATTATATCCTCAATCTGTAATTCAACTAATATAAATGGAAGATCCATAGGTAAGATACAGATTTTTAATGATTACAGTTTGGTAGATTTACCAAGAGATCTGCATAGAGAAACTAAAAATAAATTAAAAAAAATTAAAGTTAGAAACTAGTGATAGAGAATGAAAGCTAGCGAATATAGATTCTTTATTTTTGTGAATTTGATAATCCTATTCAACTCTTTTAATAGTTATTATTTAGCTCAAACTAAACAAAATTCAATCATTAAATTATTTTGTCTTCAGAGTGTCAAAGAGGAGATGTTGAAATCAGAAATAGTATATAGTGAGGAAATTGCTAAAGAAACTTGTGATTGTTACTACGAAGAATTTACACAAACTGCAAGTCATCAAGATGCAAAAACAAAATGTAAATTAGAAACTAAAGAAAATTTAAATCATAATAGAAAAATTTAATTGTTATTTTATGAGGTCTAAGAACAACCAAAATCCAATAATTAGACTTTATTTAAACCTTATTGAAGAAAGAAGGTTACTATTTTTTGCTTTTCTTAGTTCCATAATTAATAAAATATTAGATTTAGCTCCCCCTGTAATAATTGGTCTTGCAGTTGATATCGTTGTAAAAGAACAGAATTCATGGATTGCTGGTTTTGGGATAAAAGAAGTTCCAGCACAATTGATTTTTCTTGCATTTGCTTCAGGAATAGTTTGGTCTGGAGAATCCTCCTTTGAATATTTATATTCGATTTTATGGAGAAATTTGGCTCAGCTATCGCAACATAAATTAAGAATAAAAGCTTATGAGCATATCCAAGAATTAGATATGGATTTTTTTGAAAATGATAATACTGGAAGGCTATTATCTATTTTGAATGATGATATAAATCAACTCGAGAGATTTCTAGACCAAGGGGCTAATCAGATTATTCAGTTGTTTATAACTGTTTTAATAATTGGGGGCACAATGATTTTTGTCGCTCCAAAAATTGCTTTATTTGCTTTCTTTCCTATTCCAATAATATTTTTAGGATCAATTAAATTTCAAAGGAAGCTTGCTCCAAAATACAGAGATGTTAGAAATAAAGCTGGACTGTTGGCATCAAGACTTAATAATAATTTAAGTGGAATTCTAACCATAAAAAGTTTTACTAAAGAAAAATGGGAACTAAATAGATTAAATAAAGAAAGTCTCGATTATCAAAGAAGTAATAAGGCTGCAATAAAATTATCTTCTGCTTTTATCCCTCTTATAAGATTTGCAATCTTATTTGCTTTTATAGCTATTCTATTAATTGGAGGTTTCCAAACTTGGAACAATAAACTTGATGTAGGAACTTATAGTTTTTTAGTGTTTATTACACAAAGACTATTATGGCCTTTAACTACTTTGGGGCATGTTTTAGATGATTTTCAGAGATCTATGGCTTCAATAGATAGAGTAATTGATCTCATAGATACGCCTATAAAAATAAAAGATGGAAAAATAAAAATTGAACCTAAAGATATCAAAGGAGAAATTATTTTTAATAATGTAAATTTCAATTATCCTGGAAGAGATTCAACTTTAAAAAACATAAATTTCAAAGTTGAAAAAAACTCAACATTAGGAATTGTTGGTTTAACAGGTTCCGGGAAAAGTACAATAATAAAATTACTCCTTAGGATTTATGATAGTAAAAATGGGTCAATTACCTTGGACGGGGTTTCAATTAAAGAAATAAATTTGAAGGATTTAAGAAAGTGTATTTCTTTAGTAAGTCAAGAAACTTATTTGTTTCATGGCAGTGTACAAGAAAATATTGCTTATGGCTCAATCAACCCAAGTCTTAAAGATATCATTAAAGCTTCAAAGATTGCGGAAGCTCATAAATTTATTGAACAATTACCAGATGGTTATAAAACTATAGTTGGGGAGAGGGGCCAAAGGCTCTCAGGCGGACAACGTCAAAGAATTGCTTTTGCGAGAGCTGTTTTAAAGGATGCTCCAATATTAATATTAGATGAAGCTACAGCCTCAGTTGATAATGAAACAGAGGCTTTAATTCAAAAATCATTATCTAAAATCACCAAAGAAAGAACAACAATAGTAATAGCTCATAGATTAAGCACCATTAAAAATGCGGATAATATTGTTGTTATTGATAAAGGTAAAATAGTTGAAAGCGGAAAACATGAAAATCTATTAGATCAGAATAAAATATATGCCGATTTATGGAACGTTCAAGTAGGAATTTAGTATGAAATTTCTAAACTATATTAAAAAGTTAAATGATTCAATTACATTGCTAAACATACCGTCAACTTTATTCCATCTCTCTTCATTTGTTCCCACAGCGAAAGTGTAAAGTGTTCCTCTATCAATTACTACAGTAGCTAATTCGTGTCTGGCCTGTTCATTTAAATTTAATTCATATTCTAAATCATAGAAAATATGATTGGATGCCTCCCTTTTATTGGCATTTATGAGTTTTACCTCTCTACCTGAACCTTCGGGAGCAATAACTTTATCTATTAATGTTTGACCTACTTCACTTGGGCTTCCTAATTGCTCTAATTGAATCTCTTTATTTACATCAGAGATAACTAAACTTAAGGTCTCATTACTGTTTATTAGATCATGATAAATAATTTCAGGACCTCCATCGACTTTTACTCTAGTCCATCCTGTTGGATACAAAAAGGCATATCTTCCATCTGGACTTTGATAAGCTTCTAATCCCGCATTTAGTCCGCCACTACAAGCACTCAGTGTTAAACACAAAAAAATCAAAAATAAATATTTGAAAGGATTAAATTTAATATTTTTCATTTTGTTTGAAATTACTAATTAAAAACATAATAAGACATTAAAAGCAAACAATTATGGCATTTCAGAATTTTGCGTCTAAATTATGCCTAGAAATAGTTTAATTTTGATTACTTATACCAAACCGCTTTCAAAATTAATTGGTCATTTTGAGAAATTCCCAGGGATTGGTCCAAGAACAGCCCAACGATTAGCCCTGTTTATTTTGAAACAACCTGAAAATACAATAAGAGATTTTTCAAAAGCTCTGTTAGAAGCACATAGTAATGTTGGTCGTTGCAAAAAATGTTTCAATTTGACTTCAGAAGATGAATGTGAAATTTGTAAAAATACTGAAAGAAATCAAAAACTAATCTGTGTAGTAGCAGAAACTAAAGATTTGCTTGCTTTGGAGCGCGCTAGAGAATTTAAAGGTGTTTACCATGTTATTGGTGGTTTAATATCCCCAATGGATTCTGTTGGCCCCGAACTCTTGGAAATAAGAAGCTTGGTAGAAAGAGTTAGTAAATCTGAAATAGATGAGATCATATTGGCATTGACCCCCAGTGTTGAGGGAGATACAACAAGTCTTTATATTGGAAAATTGTTAGCTCCTTTTACTAAAGTTACGAGGATTGCATATGGCCTCCCAATGGGCAGTGAACTTGAATATGTGGATGAAGTTACACTTGCAAGGGCGTTAGAAGGAAGAACAAAACTAAATTAGATAATGAGAGAAAAAAATCTAATAAAGAAAGAAAAAATTTTAAGACTTCCCTCTTGGATAAAATTTCCTATTAGTAAAGCTTCAGAATTCGAAAGAATACAAACACTTATCAAAAAATCAAATATTCATACTATTTGCGAAGAAGCAAGATGTCCAAATAGAGCAGAATGTTATGCCTCAGGAACAGCCACTTTCTTGCTGGGTGGATCGATATGTTCTCGTTCATGTGCTTTTTGTCAGGTAAATAAAGGTAGACCTAGTTCTATCAATATCAATGAATGCACTCAGGTAGCTGAAGCAGTGAAAGTACTAAATTTGAAATATGTTGTTTTAACATCCGTAGCTAGAGACGATCTCCCTGATCATGGTGCAAATTTATTTATATCTACAATTGATGAGATTAGAAAAATTGATTCAACAATTAAAATAGAAGTTTTAACTCCTGATTTATGGGGTGGGGGCAAAAATTTTGATGAAACTAATAACCTTCAGACTCAGAGATTGAAGATGATTTTAGAAAAAGATCCAATATGCTTTAATCATAATCTTGAAACTGTTGAAAGACTGCAAAAAGAAGTTAGGAGGGGTGCAAATTACAAAAAATCACTTAGTTTACTAAAAAAGTCAAAAGATATTGCTCCTCATATTCAAACTAAATCAGGCATTATGTTAGGTCTTGGGGAAACATTGGATGAAATAAAAAATACAATTTATGATCTTAAAAAAATAGATTGTGATCAAATAACAATTGGCCAATATTTAAGGCCCTCATTCAATCATTTGGCAGTTAAGAAATATTGGGATCCATCAGAGTTTGAATATTTACATCGCTTCTCTAAGGATTTAGGATTCAAAAAAGTATCTTCTGGCCCTTTAGTTAGAAGTAGTTATCATGCGGGTTGACTTTCTTAAATTAAAGAGAGTTTTTTTTCAAGTTTTTTCAATATAGAAATACTTTCCCCGTTCATAAGTGTACCTGCACCTCCCCAAACCAATCTTAATAATAGATCTACTGGGCTAGAACCAACTTCTTTTACAATTTTAAATCCTATTAACTTGAAATATCTTACAAGTTTTTTACTATATCCTTCACTATCAAAAATAGCTAAAAGTCTTACTTTGTTGCTGGATTTTTTTTCAATTGCCCAAGCCATAGTTGTTGCCCATATTAATTCCGAAACAAAAGCAGGAGCTTTACTAAGGATTCTTAAAGTATCAAGCTGAATACCTTGTTTGTTTAAGTAAGTCCAACCTTTCATTTCGGCCCAAATTTTAATTATGTTATCTTTCTGTTCTGCTATTACGATTCTAAAAAAACATAAACCGAGAGTTTCTCTAACTTGAATTTTAATTAATAATCCAATTTTACCCGCTAATTTTTCTAATTCTTCAACCTTCATAATTTTGAAAATTATTCCTTATGGATTTTATGATTTTCCACTTTTAATCTATCGATCTGTTTTTGTCTTTCTTCAAACCTTTTCCGATCATCATCACTGAATTGATCTATGCAGAAATGGCATTGGATACCCTTTCTATATTCTTTTCTTTCTTGATCTTGAATTGAAACTGGCATTCCACATGCATGACAAATCGAATAGGAGCCTTTTTCTAATTCTTGATCTAAAGCAACTCTTTTATCAAAAACATAACATTCACCTTCAAATAAGTTCTCTTCTTTTGATATATCATCAAGGTATTGAAGAATGCCCCCTTGTAGGTGATATATATTTTTATAACCTTTCTTCTTAAGCAAAGAAGTAGCTTTTTCACATCTTATTCCTCCGGTACAAAACATTGCTATATTTGCAGACTCTTTATTTTCTAAATGGGTATCTAAATGATCATCCACCCACTTGGGGAATTCGCTAAAGTTTTTTGTATTTGGATTAATAGAGTTCTGAAATGTACCTATAGACACCTCATAATGATTTCTAGTATCAATGACTATTGTATCTTTATTTTTAATTAACTTATTCCAATCAGCTGATTCAATATAGGTCCCATTATTTTCTGAAGGGTTTATTTCAGGGATACCCATCGTAACTATTTCTTTCTTGATTTTTATTTTTAATTTTTTGAAGACTTGGTTTTTTGAAAAGTTTACTTTAATATTCAAATTTCTATTATCTGCATATTTATTAAGTAAATTGATAACAAAATCAATTACATTTTTCTCAGCACAAATAGTTCCATTAATGCCCTCGTTAGCAAAAATTAATAAACCTGAAAGATCGTTTTCATTTTCAATTTCTAATAATTTATTTTTAAGATCAAGAATTAAGTTTTCTTGAAATGGGAAGAAAGAGTAAAGAGAAACTATTTTATAATTTTTGCCTTTCATAAAGAAGATAATGTTTTTTCACAAGTTTCAAAATTCTTATTAAATGATACTCCAACCTCTTTAAGAAGTTTTCTGTCTGATTGAAAAGATGGATTTGATGTTGTTAGTAACTCATCTCCATAAAAAATCGAATTTGCCCCACATTGAAAACATAATATTTGGGCTTCTTTTGTAAGCTTTTCTCTCCCTGCACTTAGTCTTATTTTACTTTTAGGCATAAGAATTCTTGCTGTAGCTATCATCCTTATCATTTCAATAGAATCAATTTCTTGATTATCTTCTAAACCAGTGCCTTCGATAGCTACTAATGAATTTATAGGAACACTTTCAGGGTGTGGATTCATGTTTGAAAGCACTTCCAAAAGAGATGCTCTATCGCCATTAGTTTCACCCAAGCCTATTATTCCTCCACAACAAACATTTATTCCTGCATTCTTTACTCTTTTGATAGTGTCTAGTCTGTCTTGATAAGTTCTAGTCGTAATAATATTTTTATAATGCTCAGGACTAGTATCAAGATTGTGATTATAAGCGGTCAAACCTGCATCAGCCAGTCTGGAAGCTTGTTCTTCTGTAAGCATCCCAGCAGTAACGCATGCTTCCATCCCTAAATCTCTTACACCCCTAACCATCTCCAACATTGCATTAAAGGATTTCCCATCTCTAATTTCTCTCCACGCCCAACCCATACAAAACCTATCTGCACCCTCATTTTTTGCTACTTGAGCTCTTGCTAAAACCTCTTCAACTTGAAACTGTGGATGACTTTTGATTTCGCTGGCACTATAAATTGATTGGCTACAGTACGAACAATTTTCCTCACATCCACCAGTTTTTACGCTGAACAATGATGCTAATTGAATATCGTATTTGTTAAATTTCCTATGGACTTTTTGTGATTCCCACATTAAATCAATAAGAGGCATATTAAGTATTTCCAATATTTCCTCTTTATTCCAATCGAACCTAATTTCTTTTAATAACTGATTATTCGAATTAGCCATTTTTATTAGGAAATATATTGAGAATCTTCAAAAGATTCATTTGGTAATGATTCTATACCGCCGAAACGTCTATTTCTTGATTGGTAATCGATTATTGCTTTAAGAAATTCATGCTCATTGAACTCTGGCCAAAGTACTTCAGATATATAAATTTCTGAATATGCTAATTGCCATAATAAAAAATTACTTATCCTTTTTTCACCACTAGTTCTTATTAGTAATTCTGGATCAGTAATTCCTCGTGTTAAAAGCTCTGAATTAAATAATTCTTCATTAATTTCACTTGGTTTTATTTCCCCAGAAGAAGATTTTAATGCTAGTTCTTTTGCAACTTTTACTATTTCTTGTCTACCTCCGTAATTAACACAAACATTGAATAAAAATTTATCGTTGTTTTTAGTAAGTGATTCTGAACTAAATATTATTTCTTTTAAATTTTTTGGGAAAGGACTTAAATCTCCAATAAATTTTATTTTTGTTGATTCTTGATGTATTTCATCAATTTCGTTTTTCAAAACTTCGCTAAAAAGATTTATGAGAAAATCGACCTCTTTTGATGGTCTTGTCCAATTCTCAGTTGAAAAAGCATAAACAGTAATTACTTTACAACCTAAATTTTTTGCAGCTTTGAGAATTTTTTTTAATACACTAACTCCCTGTTTATGTCCAAATGATCGGGGTAAACCTTTTCTAGTCGCCCATCTCCCATTGCCGTCCATAATAATTGCTACATGCTTGGGCAATTTTTGCTTATCTATTTTCATTAATAAGTCAGTAATTTTATCATCTATTACTTTTTCTAAACTCATTAGTTAATCCTTTTTGTTAATAAAAACTTCTGATTTTCCTGACTCTTTTTTATTAATATCACTGATTATATTATCACTCGAGTCTGTCTTTTGAAATGAAACATTTTTAGTTAAAGCTGCTTTATTTGCTCCCATAGAGTTTTGATTCCCAATAAATTTTGCAAGAAGTTCTTGTAACCTGCTGCTGGTTATTGGCCTCTCGAGTTTGCCTTGGTTTGCTAATGATAAGGTACCTGTTTCTTCAGAAACAACAATACAAATACATCTGTCAAATCTTTCTGTAATTCCTAATGCTGCTAAATGTCTTGTGCCATATCTACTTATTCCTTGTCTTGAGAGAGGAAGTATTACCCCAGCAGAAATTATTTTATTTCCTTTCACAAGAACTGCTCCATCATGTAAAGGCGTATCTGTAGCAAAAAGATTTATTAAAAGGTCAGTTGATAATTGTGCTTCAATATTGGTACCTGAATATAAAAAATCTTCAGGTCTTAAATCGCTCCCCAAATCTACAACTATTAAAGCACCTCTTCTATTTTGAGAGAGTTTACCGGCAGTATCCACTAACTGAGTAATGGTAGTTGAAGTTGCTCTAAATTCCTTTGGTGGATTCCCAAGTAATACAGCTAGCCTCCCAGTGCCTAATAATTCCATTAATCTTCTTAACTCTCCTTGCCAAAGGATCGCTAATGAGAGAGAGCAAGCGAGGACTACAGCATCAATTAATTTTGATGTTAGTGGTAAGTATGCATATCTTTGAATAAACCATGCGGATGATACTAAAAACAAATATCCTCTTAGAAGCCATAATGTCCGTTGTTCTTTTACTCTAGAAAATAATAATAGTCCGAAACCAACAGCAAATAAGACATCTAATATAAGCTTTAAATTTATAATCCCCCAGAAATTCACACTAAAAACAAAATTAATTTAAATGTACCTAATTTTGTTTGATAAAGCGATCAGGTAATACGTCATATTTTAAAAGATCTAATGGGCTTTCTCTTTTTTGAATAATTTCTGCCTCTCCATCTTTTACTAATAGAGCAGCAGGTCTTGGAATTCTGTTGTAGTTAGAACTCATTGAATTATTATATGCACCAGTCCCAAAAACACATATAAGATCTCCTGTTTTACACTCTGCTAGCTCAATTTCTTTAAACAACACATCTCCCGATTCGCAGTGCTTACCAGCAATAGTATACTTATTTTTGGAGTTAATATTAAATGGATTACTTACTAAACATGCAGAATAATTTGATTGATATGTAATTGGCCTTGGATTATCACTCATACCACCATCAACGGATAAATATGTTCTGATACCGGGAATTTCTTTAAAAGCGCCAATTTTGTAAATGGTTATACCTGCTGTAGATACAATAGATCTACCAGGTTCGCACATTAATGTGGGAAAATTTAAATTGTTTTTTTTACAAGCTTCAACAACGGAAGAAGAAATTGTTTTTACCCATTCATCAATTGAAGGGGGATCATCACTTTCTGTATACCTAATACCTAAACCCCCTCCAACATTTAGTTCCTCAATATTATGACCAAATTTTTTGGCTTCTAAAATTACCTTTACCATTATTTCTCCCAGATCCTTATGAGGGTCTAGTTCAAAAATCTGTGAACCAATATGAGCATGTAAACCTTTTAATTTTAGGTGCTTTGTTTTGCTAATTCTCTTAAACAGAATATTTAAATATTCTATTCCGAAACCAAATTTGCTATCAAATGATCCAGTTCTAATATATTCATGAGTATGGCACTCTATCCCAGGAGTAAAGCGAATCATTATTTCTAGATCATGATTAAATGAATTTGAGATCTCATCTAATCTTTCTAAGTCGTAATCATTATCTACGATGACCTTAATGTTATTTCTAACTGCGAATTCTAATTCTTTGTCTGATTTGTTGTTACCATGAAAAACAATTTTTTCATTTGGGACCCCACCTTTAATAGCAGTTAATAGTTCTCCTTCTGAAACAGCATCAAGTCCTAAACCTTCCGAAGAAACAAGACTACTCATGAAAATGGAACTATTTGCCTTAGAAGCATATATGGGCAAGGATTTTCCTGGGTAATATTTTTCTAATGCTTTTTTGTACGCTTTACAAGAATTTCTTAAAGTGATTTCATCTAAAATATAAAGGGGAGAATCATATTTTTTAACTAGTTCTTCAATAGAACATCCACCAACTGACAATTTCCCATCACCTTCAATGGATGTGGTAATAGGAATAATATTTCTGTTAGGACTTTCCAAGTCAATTTTTTGTTTTAAAAAAGATTGTTTTTCTTCCATGGGAGAACTTTAGATAAAGCTTTGCCAAAACTGTCATATTTTATAATGATTTTAGATTTGAACTTTATAGATTTAAATACATAATAAATGATATCTATCAAACAAATATATAAGAAAGATATTGATTTGTGTTATGAATTAGATTCAAATACAATTTCGCTATGGAGTAAAGAACAATGGGTTAACGAATTCAAAAAAGATGGTACAAGAATATTTGGATTGTTAATTAAAAATTTAGTCATTGGAATATGTGTTTTTCAAGTTGTTCTTGATGAAGCTCAAATAAATTATTTTGTTGTAAAGAAGAAATTTAGAAAAAAGGGATTTGGATCTTATCTTATGAGCTATTTAATAAAAAAATGTGAAAAATTAAATTTAAAGAAATTACATCTAGAGGTTTCTCAGAATAATGTTACTGCTGAAAGTTTTTATAGTCGCTTTGATTTTTCTACTGTGGGAATAAGAAAAAATTATTATAAAGATGGTTCACATGCTCTTTTAAAAGAAAAAAAATTAACAACAAAATAATATAAAAATTTAAATGTTCGGATAACCAGAATCCTTGAAATTACTATAATTTCTTGCTATATCACTAAAAAAGTTCAATTTAATTTGATAAATAATACTTTTGGGTATTCACAAAAGCTCATTCTGAACACAAAATTGACATATTACTGGTAGGTTATTAATAGGAATTTAATCTTCTAATGTTTGAAAGATTTACAGAAAAGGCTATAAAAGTCATTATGCTTGCTCAAGAGGAAGCTCGCAGACTTGGTCATAATTTTGTTGGAACTGAACAAATTCTTTTGGGGTTAATTGGAGAAGGAACTGGGGTAGCAGCAAAAGTACTTAAATCACTTGGAGTCAATTTAAAGGATTCCAGAATAGAGGTGGAAAAGATAATTGGTAGAGGTTCAGGGTTTGTAGCTGTAGAAATACCTTTTACTCCCAGAGCTAAAAGAGTTCTAGAACTATCTTTAGAAGAGGCTCGTCAACTTGGCCACAATTACATTGGCACAGAACATTTATTGTTAGGTTTGATAAGAGAAGGTGAAGGTGTTGCTGCAAGAGTTCTTGAAAATCTTAATATTGACCTTACCAAAGTTAGAACTCAAGTCATAAGAATGCTTGGTGAAACCGCCGAAGTTGGCACTGGCTCCAGTACAACCAAGGGCAACTTAAAAACTGCTACTCTTGATGAATTCGGAACAAATTTAACAAAATTAGCAAGTGAATCAAAATTAGACCCAGTCGTTGGTCGCCATTCAGAAATAGATCGTGTAGTTCAAATATTAGGTAGGAGGACAAAAAATAATCCTGTTCTTATTGGGGAACCAGGTGTAGGTAAAACAGCTATCGCAGAAGGTTTAGCTCAAAGAATACAAACTGGTGATATACCAGACATACTTGAAGATAAAAGAGTTTTAACTCTTGATATAGGTCTTTTGGTAGCAGGAACAAAATATAGAGGTGAATTTGAAGAAAGGTTAAAAAAAATAATGGAAGAAATTAAATCAGCAGGTAACGTCATTCTTGTCATAGATGAAGTGCATACTTTAATTGGTGCTGGAGCTGCTGAAGGAGCTATAGATGCAGCAAATATACTTAAGCCAGCATTAGCTAGAGGGGAACTTCAATGTATCGGAGCAACAACTCTAGATGAATATAGAAAACATATTGAAAGAGATGCTGCTCTAGAAAGAAGATTCCAACCTGTAATGGTAGGAGAGCCATCAATAGAAGATACAATTGAAATTTTAAAAGGTCTTAGAGAGCGTTACGAACAACATCATCGTCTAAAAATTACTGATGATGCGCTAGAGGCTGCCGCTCATTTAGGGGATCGTTACATTTCTGACAGATTTTTACCTGACAAGGCTATTGACCTCATCGACGAGGCTGGAAGTAGAGTTCGTTTAATAAACTCTAAACTTCCTCCTGAAGCAAAACAAATAGATAGAGAACTAAGACAAGTCCAAAAACAAAAGGAAGAATCTGTAAGAGACCAAAATTTCGATCAAGCTGGCCAATTACGTGAAAAAGAGATGGAATTGTCTTCAAAAATTAAAGAGGTTTTGGACAATAAAAAAGAATCTACAACTGGTGATCAATCTGATTCTGATAATTCTGTAAAAAGTGATTCAAAACTTTTACAAAGCCCCCTTGTTAGTGAAGAGGATGTAGCTCATATTGTGGCTTCATGGACAGGTGTTCCTGTTCAAAAATTAACAGAAACAGAATCAGTCAAGCTTCTAAATATGGAGGAAACACTTCACCAAAGGCTAATTGGACAAGATGAAGCTGTAAAGGCTGTCTCGAGAGCTATAAGAAGAGCAAGAGTTGGATTAAAAAATCCTAATAGACCCATAGCAAGTTTTATTTTTTCTGGACCTACCGGTGTTGGTAAAACTGAATTAACTAAATCATTGGCTTCATATTTCTTCGGTAGTGAAGAAGCAATGATCAGATTAGATATGTCAGAATTCATGGAAAGACATACAGTTAGTAAACTTATAGGCTCCCCTCCTGGCTATGTTGGTTTTAATGAAGGTGGTCAGCTTACTGAAGCTGTTAGAAGACGGCCTTATACTGTCGTTTTATTTGATGAAGTTGAAAAGGCGCATCCAGATGTTTTTAACTTATTATTGCAACTACTTGAAGACGGAAGATTAACTGACTCCAAAGGGAGAACTGTAGATTTTAAAAATACATTGTTAATAATGACTTCTAATATCGGGTCAAAAGTAATCGAAAAAGGTGGTGGCGGACTAGGATTCGAATTCTCAGGTGATTCAGTTGAAGATAGCCAATATAATAGAATTAAATCACTAGTTAATGAAGAACTTAAGCAATACTTTAGGCCTGAATTTTTAAATAGACTTGATGAAATAATTGTATTCAGACAATTAACTAAAAATGAAGTTAAAGAAATTGCTGAAATAATGTTACAAGAGGTTTTTATCCGACTACAAGATAAAGGTATTAAATTAAATGTCACCGATGCTTTCAAAGATAGACTTGTTGAAGAAGGTTATAATCCTTCATACGGAGCGAGACCTTTAAGAAGAGCAGTTATGCGTTTACTAGAAGATAGTTTGGCTGAAGAAGTTCTTTCTGGGAGAATTAAAGATGGAGATAATGCTTTAGTTGATATAGATGATAATAAAAAAGTTACAATAAATATTTCTTCTGAAGAATCATCTCAAGAGCTAGCAGGTGCTAACTTCTAATCATAAAAAGTAGATATGCTTTCTATCTCTCCAGAAACTATATACAGGGGAAATTATGCTTGGGAAAAATCTTTACCTCAAATTACTAAATTAACTAAAAGTCCATTAATTCTAGGTAGAGGGTTTCAAACGAATAATTTGAGAAATAATATTTTTAAAGATTTAAAAAATCTAAAACTTAATGTAAATTCTGCTAATTTGGAATTTGATTGTTGTTACGAAGATATTTCAAGGGTTAAAAATATTATTTCAAATAATAATAATGATTGTGTTATCGCAGCTGGAGGTGGCAAAGTTCTAGACTCTGGAAAATATATAGCCGAGTCTCTCAATATCCCTTGTATTACAGTTCCCCTTAGTGCCTCAACATGTGCTGGTTGGACAGCCTTATCGAATATTTATACAAAGGATGGTCAGTTTATAAAAGATGTTGCATTAGGATCTTGTCCGAAAATACTAGTTTTTGATCATAAATTTATTCAAACAGCTCCATCAAGAACACTTGCAAGTGGCATAGCAGATGCCTTAGCAAAATGGTACGAATCCTCAATAACAAGTTCAAAAATAGATGATGGTCTTGTTCAACAAGCAATTCAGATATCAAGAGTTTTAAGAGATCAACTATTGATAGATGGAGGAAAAGCATTTAAAGGTCAATTTGAAAATAATCTATCTTGGCAAAATACTGTAGAAGCATGTGGACTTACAGCAGGATTAGTTGGCGGTATTGGTGGAGAAAAATGTAGGACTGCAGCAGCGCACGCTATTCATAATGCAATTACTCAGATAATCACCCCCAACAAATTCTTACATGGTGAGATTGTTGGGGTTGGATTATTATTGCAATTAAGACTAGAAGAAATGAAAAATAATAATAAATTAGCTGATCAATCAATTAAACAATTATTTGTACTAATGAAAGAATTGAATTTGCCAACTACTATTGGACAACTTGGAATAAATGTTTTTGAAAATAATAATTTAGAGAAAATTGCTGATTTTACTTGTCGAGATAAATCTGAAATTCACTTTTTGCCTTTTGAAATTAATAAACGTGACATAATAGAGGTTATTTCAAATTTTGAACAACAAAAAATTAAAACATAAATATTTTTTTGACTAAAAACAATTTTAAAAAATTAAGTGATTTAAATGCAGAATTTTTTGAAAGTGCCAAATTGTCACTATTAGACCCTTTAGGTCTATATTTGGCAAATGATGTTAAGTGGATAAAACTCGACCAAAACTGGAACTCCTTAAAATTCCCAGTAGTTATGGGAGGAAAAGGCCAACCTATACTTCTTCTACATGGCTTTGATAGTAGTTTTTTAGAATTCAGGAGAATATATAAATCACTAAAAAGAAATTTTCAAATTATCATTCCCGATCTACTGGGGTTTGGTTTTAGTCCCAGGTGCGCAACAAATGAATATAATTCCTCGAAAATAATTTCGCATTTAATTGATCTCCTTAAGATCTTAAAAATAACAAAGAATCTAAAAATTATAGGTGCCTCTATGGGAGGCTCAACAGCTTTAAAACTTGCTTATGAAAGTCCTTATTCTATTGATAAAATTATCCTTTTATCCCCCGCCGGATTGTTTGGAGATTCTAAGAGTATCCCTTTCCCTCTTAACCAAATTGGCGCTTCATTTCTTGGATTACCTCAGGTCAGAAAAAGTCTTTGTAGGCAAGCATTTGCTTTCCCAGATGAATGCGTTGGTAAGATGGAAGAGCAAATTGCTTCAATTCATTTAGGTTGTAAAGGATGGAGGAATTCACTTGCATCATTTGCAAAAAGTGGTGGGTTTGCAGGAACTCAAAAATATATCCAAAATATCCCAATTAAAACATTATGTGGAGAAAATGATCGAATTCTTGGAAAAAAAGAGCTTAAAAAAATAGGAAATATTGAAAAATTAAATTTTGTAGGGTTACAAAATTGTGGTCATCTTCCGCATATAGATCTTCCTTCATTATCTAGTAAAATTATCCAAGATTATTTTTTGGAATAAAATATTTCTTAATTAATTTAGATACTTCAGAATTATAAAAATATAATACAAAACAGATGGAGTAAAGATGTAACTGTCAATTCTGTCGAGAATACCTCCATGTCCCGGCAAAAAAGTTCCGGAATCTTTTATTTTTGCATCTCTCTTCATCATAGATTCAATTAAATCTCCAACTAATGCCATAAGAGAAATTGAAATTCCATAGATTATTCCAACAATTAATGGATTTTCCCAATTCATTAAAAATGCGAAAAATATTGCTAGTAAAATTGAACAGGATATTCCTCCAATTAAACCTTCTATAGTTTTACTCGGAGATATTGGAGATAGTGATGTTTTACCAAATGACTTCCCAATGAAATAAGAACCAATATCACTAGCTACAATTAAAAAACAAGAAGTTAAAGTCAAATGAAGACCTGTAGTATTTGATAAGTTCTCAAACGATATAATGCCCTGATTTGAACTTACTATCACTGAATCTAATCCCCTCAACTTAATCCAGTAACTAGGTAAAAAACCTAAATAGAATAATCCAAAAATAGATGCTGCAATATCTGAAATTGTCCCAGGTTTTGGTTGCAAAAGTAACCAAGTGCATATCCCAACTGAACAGATTGGCAAAATTGAATTTGAAATTTCTCCTTCAAGCACACCAATGGTCTCAAGATAAGTAGAAATTATGATAATAAAGGACGAAAATAATGTAGTTTTTGTAGCGGGTCTTATTCCTTTAAATTCTGCCATTTTAAAAAATTCTAATAATGCTAAATATGTAAGCAACGCAGTTGCCAATGTAAAAAACCATCCCCCCAACAAAACAACAATTAAACCAAAAATTCCTATAAGTAATCCGCTTTTTAATCTCATATGAAATTGCTATGTTTCTAAGACCTTTATATTAAAATTTACCAGATCTTTGTTGCATAAACTTTGATTATTTATCCAATTAAACCTATCCATGTCAACTTTTTCGCCAGGAACTAGTAATGGTATTCCAGGAGGATAAGGGCAAATAATATCTCCAGATATTTTATTTAATGATTGTGAGAAAGGAATACTCCGAGTCTTACTTCTCCAAGCAATTCCAATTTCGATTTCGGGGGTTTGAACTAATTTAAAAGGCGATTTGAGCGCTTCTAAACTTTTTGATTTTTTGGAATTTAATAGTAACTTTTTCCATAACTTTTCAAATAAATTAAGAAAATCTTTTTGATTTCCAAATCCTAAGCAAAAAGTGAGAGTCATCATTTCTGGCAATTCAGCGATAAGGCCATTTCTATAAAAAAATTTATCAGCAGTAAAACCATCAATTCCAGCCTTAGAGGTGTTTACTACAATTTTCAAGGGGTCTTGAGTTTCTATAAGAGGAATATTTTTTTGAATTAATTTTTTGTAAATACTTTTTGCCTCTAAAATTCTTTTTTGATATTTTGATAAACTTTTTTTGTTAAGCCAGTCCCTAATAGATTCTTCACAAGAAGAAAGTAATAATGAACTTGGACTAGTAGTTTGCAACAAATTAATACTTTTGATCAAATTACCTTCATTTATTAAATTCCCTTTGTACCAAAGTACCGCCGTTTGAGTTAATCCATTGAGTGACTTATGCAATGAATTGACCACTAAATCAGCGTTTGATGATAAGGCTGGTTTTGGCAAATTAAGGTTTTTACAAAAAAGGAAATATGAACCATGGGCTTCATCAACTAAAACAGGTAAATTTTTTTGATGACAACAATCTATTAAAGGTTCTAAATCTCCGGCATATCCCTGATAAGAGGGATTTACAAGAATCACTCCTGCAATTTTATTCTCATCAAAATTTAATTTTTTAAATACATTTTCCAACCAAATTTTTGTAATTGGTTTGTAATGCCCCGTTCTGGTTGAGAATTCTAGGTCAAAAAATATTGGATTTATATTCTGCATCGCACAGATTTTTATAACACTTATGTGAACATTTCTGGGCATCAGGATATTTTCGCCTGGATTTGCCATTGAAATTACTGCTGATTGTATTAATCCGGAAGCTCCATTAACTCCAAAAAAACATCCTTTAGCCCCAAATTTGTCAGAGAATTCTTTTTGAGATTTAGCAATTAATCCGCTTTGGGATAGTGGTGATCCTATTTCTGGTAGTTCGGGCAAGTCCCAATACCCAGGAGGATTTTTTAATAACTTCACTAATTTCCTTGGTAAAGCTGCCCCTCTGTTGTGAGCGGGAAAGAATAAAGACTTTAAAAACTTTTTAGTTAGAAAAGATGAAATGCTCATAAAGTATTATCAACATATATAAAATGTATTAAGTGATAATCTTTTTTGATATTTTTTGACTTTAATGAAAAAATCCTATTCGAAATATTCAGCAAAAGATGATTTACTTTGGTTGATTTTGAGACCATGGATTTTTATACCAAGAGTTTTATATATCCTTTTAACTTTTATTTTTCTTTTTTTGAGAATACTTTTTCAAGGTAACAGTAAAAATAAAAATGTACAAAAAAAACTCTCGAAATATCTTTTTGATGTAATAACAGACTTGGGCCCTTGTTTTATCAAATTAGGACAAGCACTCTCAACTAGGCCAGATCTTGTTAGACAAGATTGGCTTACAGAACTTACAAACTTACAAGATAATCTCCCAGCATTTGATCACAAAATTGCTTTAAAAATTATTGAAGAGGAACTTGGAGCACCTGTTAATGAATTTTTTGATGAGTTTCCAGATAGTCCTATCGCTTCAGCAAGCTTAGGTCAAGTTTATAAAGCAAAAATAAATAATGCTTATCTAGCTGTGAAAGTACAGCGTCCAAATTTGTATTTTCTCATAAGAAGGGATGTCGTAATTTTAAGGTTTTTAGCAACTTTTCTATCTCCATTCTTACCATTAAATATAGGTGTTGGAATTGGAGAAATAATAGATGAATTCGGAAAGGCACTTTTTGATGAAATTGATTATCAAAAAGAGGCCGAAAATGCTTTGAGGTTTGCCTATTTATTCAAAGAAAACCCAAATATTTTTATTCCTAAATTAGAAAAACAGTTTTCATCCAAAAGGATTATCACAACTTCTTGGATTGATGGAGTTAAGTTAAGAGATCGAGCCTTATTGGAGGAAAATAACTTAATACCCGCTTCATTTATAAAAACTTGTGTTATAAGTGGTCTTCAGCAATTATTTGAATTTGGATATTTTCATGCAGACCCACATCCAGGAAATATGTTTGCTCTTAAAGGAGGAAATGCAGATTGTGGGAATTTAGCTTATGTTGATTTCGGAATGATGGATAGTATTACAAACTCAGATAGACTTACTCTTATTAAGGCAATAGTTCACATAATAAACGAAGAATATTTTCTTCTGGCAGAAGATTTCCAGAAATTAGGTTTCTTAACCAAAGAACAAGATCTTCATCAACTTGTTGAACCATTAAAAGAAGTTCTTGGTGGATCCCTTGGTGCTGAGGTTGGTAATTTTAATCTTAAAAATGTAACTGATAAATTTTCAAAACTAATGTATTCCTATCCTTTCAGGGTCCCAAGTAGGTTTGCCCTAATAATAAGAGCTGTTGTTAGTCAAGAAGGTTTAGCACTAAGACTAGATCCTGAATTTAAAATTTTAAAAATAGCTTATCCATATATTGCAAAAAAACTACTAACCGATAATTCTGAAGAGATTTTAGACATTCTTTTAGAAGTCGTTTTTGATAAAAAAGGTCAAATTCAAATAGAAAAAGTTGAAAGTTTATTAAATATTTTATTTAAAGATTCAGATAATATTAATACAGATCTTATACCAGTAGCTAACGCTGGACTGAAATTATTTGTCAGTAAAAAAGGATCCGAAGTTCGAAAGAATCTACTTTTAAGCCTTATAAAAGATGAAAAATTAGAATTTACTGATGCAAAAAAACTCATCGGTTTAATTAGAGATACTTTTAGCCCCTTGAATATTGCAAAAAGTGCAGTGCAAAATTTTATTTCTACAGTTTAGTTTTTATATTTATATCTAATGAATTTACTTATGATTTTAATTCGATTAGAATTAGAAAAAAAACATGGTTTTTAAAAAAATTGAGTAGAAAAAGGATTAATTAGCTTGGGAAAAGTGAATGAATATTTTGAAGCATCTCTTTTTATTTAAAAAAAAATCTGAAAAAAATAAAGACTTTAGTCCTGGATTGGTTGATAAATATATAGAAATTGCAGAGTTAGTCAAAGAAGCAAGAATTCAACAAAACCTTACAGTAAAAGATTTGTCTTACATTTCAAAAATTCCTGAAAGAGTAATAAATTCTATTGAAAATAATAACAAAAATATTATGCCAAAGTATCCTTTTATAAGATCGATACTAATTAAATTAGAGGAATGCTTAGGATTAAAAAAAAATACCTTATTAAAATTAGCAGTAAGAGAAAGAAAAATTTTAAAGAAAGGAGAAAACGATTTTCTGTTCAGAAAATTTGATCTTATAAATACATGGCAGGGAAGTCTTTTGTATTTTTTTATATTGGTTTTAACTATATTTATATTAAAGAGGTACTTCGTTTTTAATGTAAATGTTATAGAGATTCAAAATATTGAAAATCAAATCATTAATAAATAACTTTTAATGAAATCTATTTTCGAGTTCTCCCAAAATTACTTCCTAGCTCACTAAAGATTTTTAAATTATCTTCTATTTCTTCTAAAGATCGATTTAACTTCCATTTCCAGTTATTTTTTGTGGTGCCTGGTTTATTTAATCTACTTGAATCGTCTAGAGATAAAAGATCTTGCATAGGAGCGATAAAGAGATAAGCATTTGTATTCATTCCAATTTCTATTAAATCCCAAGAAGGATTTTCTGAAAATTTATACTCATCTTGTATTCTTTTTTTTGATTCATAATCTAAATATTCCCACCATGAAACAGAAGTAGAATTGTCATGAGTACCTGTATAAACAACCCAATTTTCGCCTTTAATATTTTTTGGTAAATAAGGATTATCTTCATTACCATCAAAAGCGAATTGTAATATTTTCATGCCAGGTAGTTCAAAAAATTTCCTTAGTTTTACTACATCTGGAGTTATTACACCCAGATCCTCAGCAATAATTGGTAGATAGTTAGACCCAAGATCCTTTTTTACTTTATTTAATAGTGTTTTGCCTGGAGAATTTATCCATTTTCCAATAATTGCTGATTTAGAACTGCCATTAACTCTCCAGTAACCGGCTAAACCCCTGAAATGATCAAACCTCAATATGTCCACGAGTTCAAATTGCCTTTGAAATCTTTTTCTCCACCAATTGAAATTAGTCCTCTTATGTTTTGACCAAAAGTAAGTTGGGGTGCCCCATAACTGTCCTGTTGATGAAAAATAATCAGGTGGAACACCACTTTGAAAAATTAAATCTCCATTTTTAAAAATTGAAAATAATGATCTATTACTCCATACGTCAGCGCTGTCCCTAGAGACATAAAAAGGTAAATCTCCTATTAGCTTAATATCTCTTGATTTTGCAAAGTTTTTAACAGCACTCCATTGCCTATCAAGATGCCATTGTATTAATTTTTTAATAAGTATCTCCTCACTTTTTTTCTTGATCCACGATTTTAAGAACTTGTTATTTTTTAATTTAAATTCTTGAGGCCATTCCCACCAAGGCAACATATTAAATTCTTCTTTAATTACAACAAATAATGCATAATCTTCAACCCAAGAATTTCTACTTATCCATTTATAAAAATCGAGTTTTGTTTCTTCAGATTGCGAGCTCCAACCTTTCAAGAGGAGGCAACCTAATTTTTTTGTTAAAGCATCCGCGACATTAAAGTCAAAATAATCTTTATTCTGATTTGTTGGTCCTAATTCTTCTTTATTTGAAATAAAAATAAACCCGTTGTCGATTAATTCGTTTATGTCTAAAAACCATGGGTTTAGAGCAAAACTAGATGGAGAACTATAAGGAGAACCTTTTGAGTCAGTGGGTGTAAGAGGTAAAAATTGCCAGTATTCAATCCCATGCCTATGGAGTTTTTTTATCCAATCTTTAGCACCTTTTCCAAAAGTTCCGCATACTCCTCCCCCTGGAATACATGAAGGATGCATAAGTATGCCTAATGATTTTTTTGTAAGAACTGATTCTTTAGGCATGTTATTAAGTTTATTTTGTTTCTTTACTCTTAAAGTGTTTTTAATTCTCTAAATTCCACAATATACAATTTTTTTTTGATTGACAAATAGTATTACTTGTTTTAGCTAGACTGAATCAATTTAAAATCTTATTTTTAATAAAAGAGATTTAGCTTGATTGATGTAACTTTTGAAAAGATCTAGACATTATTTTTTGCGAAATTCCTATAAACGATTACGATAAGGTTATAGTTTTATGGTGCACATTTCGTGACAAGTTTTATCACGGCAATGCAGAGTAAAGAGTCAAATTTTAATCTAACTAATAGTAGATTAAGGTTAGTAAGTGGGACAACAAACCCTAAACTTGCTGAAGAAATTGCATCATATTTAGGGATTGAAAATGTACCTTTAGTATCCAAAAGATTTGCTGATGGAGAACTTTATGTCCAGATTCAGCAATCTATAAGAGGATGTGATGTGTTCCTCATACAACCTACATGTGCTCCTGTAAACGATAGTTTGATGGAACTTATGATAATGGTTGACGCATGCAAGAGAGCGTCTGCAAGACAAATAACGGCTGTAATTCCCTATTTTGGATATGCAAGGGCAGATAGAAAGACCTCAGGAAGAGAGTCTATAACTGCAAAACTTACTGCAAATTTGCTTGAAAAATCAGGAGTTGATAGAGTTCTTGCTATGGATTTACACTCAGCTCAAATTCAAGGGTATTTTGACATTCCATGCGATCATATTTACGGTTCACCTGTATTAATTGATTATCTAGAATCGTTAGATTTAGAAGAAATAGTAGTCGTTTCTCCAGATGTAGGTGGAGTTGCTAGAGCAAGAGCGTTTGCAAAATTAATGAAAGATGCTCCTTTGGCTATTATTGATAAAAGAAGATCTGCTCATAATATCGCAGAAAGTCTAACAGTTATTGGTGAAGTTAAAGGTAAGACAGCTATTCTTATAGACGATATGATCGACACTGGAGGCACAATTTGTTCTGGAGCTAATTTATTAAAACAAGAAGGAGCTAATAGAATATTTGCATGCGCATCGCATGCTGTATTTTCTCCTCCTTCTCATGAAAGATTAAGTGCTAAGAATCTATTTGAACAAGTTATTGTGACGAACAGCATACCTGTTTTACATAAAGATAGTTTTCCTCAGTTAAAAGTTCTTTCTGTCGCAAATATGCTGGGTGAGGCTATTTGGAGAATTCACGAAGAAAGTTCTGTTAGTTCTATGTTTAGATAAAAGAAATTATTTTTTCCCTAATCCTTGTAATTTTTTGAGTCTCTCAGTTTCAATCTTGAATTGTTTTTCAATCTTTTTAGGAACATTATCTGGGCATACTTGAAGAGCTGATTCAACTAACTGCAGAGATGCAATAAATTGTAATTTTTTTATATCAACTGTTTGTTCTTTCTTCTTTTCTATTATTTTTCCTCCATGTTTTTGTGAAATTACTGATGCGAAAGTTGCTGAAGCAACGTTTAATGTTTTTGGGAAATCTAAATCAATTCCCTTTCTTGTCGCATTACACAGAAATGCAACCCCCATCCCGTGATATAAATCTAAATCATTTTTATTTGCAGGCGAATTTTTAACATTTGCATTCAAGTTGAAAATACTAAACAAAAAAGATGAAAAAAATAGGGGGATTGCAAAAATTCTAGATATTTTTAAACTCATATTTGATTCATTTTTAATTGATATATTTAAGATACCATTTTCTTATTTTTTAAACTAAATCTGAAAATAGAATTTATTTAATAGTTTTAATTTCGTGATGATTTTCTACTATTTTCAAGATATTTTTGTTCCATGAATATATAACCCTAAATCTATAATTATCAGAATCTAAAAGTCTAGTATGTTCAAGGATGTACCAATCTTTGTAAGAAGATTCAAAAATCATTTCGTGTTCGTCAACTTGTTTAATATTTGAGATACCTTCATCATCACTTAAATAAAAATTTCCCCTCTTTAGTTGATGGCCTTTTAAAAATGCATGCATTTCTCCTCGTTCTTTATACTGGGGATTTTCGTCAAAGAAATTATATTTTTTTTCTGGGTACCAAGTGAACTTATAATGAGGCTCCCATTCGGATTTACTTTCTAGAGCTTGAATATTTATATTCATAGTTAAATTATAAGTTTTTTGTGCTTCATCAAGAAAATAAGTTCTATTGGATTTCCACAATCCAATATTCCTCGAAAACCACCTTTTTAAATTACTGTTTAAGTTGATTTCAGGAGGGTTTTCGCCAAAATGTAAACTTTTCTCAGGATTAATAGCAACCATATATAAATAAGTCCTATTTATTTAATAGCTTATCTGTAAAATAAAAATAAATATCTTAAGGTGTTTATAAGGATTAACAGCTTTTCAACACTTCAGAGGAAATCATTTGAATGATAAAAAAGAGCTAAAATTAATACTTGTGGCAGCTAGAAATCAACTTTCTAGTAATGATATTAAGTCCCTGATAGCTTATTTAGAATCAGATGATTGTGAATTTGAGATATCTCTCCAAATTTCTGATCCCACAGAGCAACCAGAATTACTTGAATTACATAGATTAGTTGCTATTCCTGCTCTTATAAAAGTTTCTCCAGCTCCAAAACAAATATTTGCTGGAAGTAATATTTTTTCTCAGTTGCAAAAGTGGTTGCCAAGATGGACACAGGAAGGCTTAACAAAAAATCTTGGGATTAATTTGCAACCATCTAAAATTGATTCAATTAGGACTCAAAAAGAATTTCTATTAGAAGACGAACTTCTCGTTTTAAGACAAGAAAATGAGACTTTAACTAAAAGAATAGAGTCTCAGGAGAGATTGTTAAGAATGGTCGCGCATGAATTAAGGACACCTTTAACGGCTGCCACATTGGCTGTTCAAAGTCAAAAACTTGGACAAATAGATATTTCAAAATTGCAAGAGGTAATTAAAAGACGTCTAGAAGAGATTGAACTCTTATCTCAGGATCTTTTAGAGGTTGGAACAACCAAATGGGAAGCGTTATTTAATCCTCAGAAAATTGATTTAGGGAATATCAGTGCTGAAGTAATACTCGAATTAGAAAAATTATGGAGATTAAGGAATATTGAAATTGATACTGATATTCCGTCTGATCTGCCAAGTGTATTTGCAGATCAAAGAAGAATGAGGCAAGTATTTTTAAATTTAATTGAAAATGCTATTAAATTTTCTAGAGATTCTGGATCTATAAAAATCACTATGATTCACAAGACAAATCAATGGGTAGAAATAACAATTTGTGACAAAGGTGCAGGTATCCCTTTGAGCGAACAAAAAAGAATTTTTCTTGACAGGGTACGACTTCCGCAGACTTCTGAAGGAACTTCAGGATTTGGCATAGGGTTATCAGTATGCAGGAGAATAGTACAAGTCCATGGAGGGAGAATATGGGTCGTATCTGAAATTGGTGTAGGTTCCTGCTTTCATTTCACAGTTCCTGTGTGGCAAGGACAAAACAAAGAGCAACAATACTTGACGAAAGGCTAGCCTTACTCTTAGTTTTTAAATAAGCGTTATGCTAATCTCCTGGCCCCATCGTCTAGAGGCCTAGGACACCTCCCTTTCACGGAGGCGACAGGGGTTCGAATCCCCTTGGGGCTATTATCTAAAATTTAAACTAATTTATTGATAATTTTGCTTGCCTATCAACGGCAATCAAATTTTCTGAAAGATCTTTTTTTAGTCTTTTCTCTATCATTCCAATTGGCATCCATTGACAACCTTGAACAGTTAGATCGTAAATTAATGAATTTTTTGAAGTATCTTTAATATTTTGGATTTTCCAACTACCTTCAAATTTCCTGAAATCTCCTTTAATCAAATTGAATTTTAAAAGGCCAAGCGCCTTATCTTCGAATAAATCGATAGTTACTTCAGCTGAAAATTTCATACCAAGAAAATCCTGAGCCCCAACTTGTTTAAGGTGCACATTATTGTTCTTTTGATATATTTTTTTGCTTGAAAGTAAATTTGGTATGTAAAGATTAAGTCGATCATAATCTGTTAAAACATTCCATAAAGAATCAAAACTCGCAGAGGTTGTAAGTTGAGCGGCAAGTCTTCTTGTTCCACCAGAAAGCTTTTCCATCGTTTGCTCAATTGTCCTGTAATCATTACTTTTAGAATGATCTATTGATTCTTGAGGATTATTCATAAATGAATTTTTTAATTAGATAAAAAATTATTTCTGTGTAACTATACAGATAAAAACAATAAATCCTGAATAATAAAAATAATTTCATTAAATTATTCCGATCTCAAAACGTAACCATTTTTGTAAAATCACTACAAATTAAACTACAAATTGATAGTCTTTTATATAAAGAAAACCAAAAAATGTATTCACAATCAACAGTTATCGCAGGTGGCTTGGCTCATATACCAGTAGTAATAGGAGTTTTTTCTTTTATTCAAAAATTTTTTAGTAAAAGAGCCTCACAATTCCCGCAAGATACAGAACAAAAAAAATCTCCGGTAAAACCTGTTGAACAAAAATCAGCCCCTAAGCCTGCTCCTGTTGCAAAGGCAGAAACTAATACAGTAGTTAAGAAAAAACATGCAGATGTTCCAGTAAATATTTACCGTCCTAAGACACCCTTCGAGGGAACCGTCGTTGATAACTATAGTCTTCTCAAAGAAGGCGCAATTGGTAGAGTTAATCACATAACTTTCGACCTTAAAGATAGTGATCCATTTTTAAATTATGTAGAAGGCCAAAGTATTGGTATTATGCCTGCAGGTGAAGATGCAAATGGAAAACCTCACAAATTAAGACTTTACTCAATAGCTAGTACTAGACACGGAGATGACTTTAATGGGAATACAGTTTCTCTTTGTGTAAGGCAGCTTCAATATGAAAAAGATGGTGAAACCATTAATGGTGTTTGCTCTACTTACTTATGTGATATTAAGCCAGGAGATAAAGTAAAAATAACAGGTCCTGTAGGTAAAGAAATGCTTCTCCCTGAGGAAGAGGACGCGAATATTGTTATGTTGGCCACAGGAACTGGAATAGCACCAATGAGGGCTTATTTAAGAAGAATGTTCGAACCAACTGAAAAAGAAAAAAATAAATGGAATTTCAAGGGTAAAGCTTGGTTATTTATGGGTGCTCCAAAATCAGCTAATTTGTTATACGAAGAAGATCTTCAAAGATACCTTTCTGATAATCCTGATAATTTCAAATATACAAAAGCTATTAGTCGCGAGCAACAAAATACAAAAGGTGGAAGAATGTACATTCAAGACAGAGTTTTAGAGTCAGCCAATGAACTTTTCAATATGATTGAAGATGAAAAGACACACATTTATCTTTGTGGATTAAAGGGTATGGAACCTGGAATAGATGAAGCAATGACTAAGGCAGCGGAAGAAAAAGGCTTGAACTGGTCAGAATTAAGACCTCAACTAAAAAAAGCAGGGAGATGGCACGTAGAAACTTACTAAAACTTTGATATTTAGATTTAAGCTTAACCATTTAAAAACTTTTTGGTTTAGACACAATATGTAGCTAATATTTGAAAAAAAGAGGATTTTAAATAAAGAATACTAAAAATATGCCTTCAACTTTAAGTAATCCTCTAAGATTAGGCTTACGGCAGGAAAGAGTCATATCTCCACAATGCTTGGTAATATTTGGTGCTAGTGGAGACCTTACTCATAGAAAATTAATACCAGCCTTATTTGAACTCTATTTACAAAGAAGAATCCCTAGTGAATTTGGAATAGTTGGTTGTGCAAGAAGACCATGGACTGATAATGAGTTTAGAGAAAAGATGAAAGTAAAGCTATCAAATAAAATATCTGGTAAAGAAACGGAGTGGGAACAATTTTCTAATTACCTTTTTTATGAACCAGTTGACTTACAACAAAGTGATCATGTCGTAAGGCTTTCTAGAAGATTAAATGAAATTGATAAAACACTAGCTACTCATGGGAATAGAACATTTTATTTATCAGTGTCTCCGAATTTCTATGCAAGTGGATGTAAAGCTCTTAAAGCAGCTGGCCTTTTAGATGACCCTAAGAAAAGTCGTTTAGTGATTGAAAAACCTTTTGGAAGAGATTATTCAAGTGCAAAAAAATTGAATAAGATCGTTCAGAGTTGTGCTGAAGAAAGTCAGATTTATAGGATTGATCATTATTTAGGTAAAGAGACAGTTCAGAATATTCTTGTTTTGAGGTTTGCTAACACTATTTTTGAACCAATCTGGAACAGAAATTATATATCAAGTGTTCAAATTACTTCATCTGAAACAGTAGGTGTTGAGGATAGAGCAGGTTATTACGAAAGCTCTGGCGCTTTAAGGGATATGCTTCAAAATCATATGACTCAAATGCTTGCTGTTACTGCAATGGAACCTCCTGGAAAGTTTGAACCAGAAGCAATAAGAAATGAAAAAGCTAAGGTTCTTCAAGCTTCAAAACTTGCTGACGAAAATGAACCGTGGAATTGTTGCATAAGAGGTCAATATGGACAGGGAGGAAATATTTCAAATCGACTCAAAGGATATAGGCAGGAAGATGGTGTTAATTGTAATAGCACAACAGAAACTTATATCGCGACAAAAGTATTAGTTGATAATTGGCGTTGGCAAGGGGTTCCTTTTTATTTGAGAACTGGTAAAAGACTACCTAAAAGACTTGGAGAAATAGTTTTGACTTTTAAAGATGTTCCTGTTCATTTATTTGAATCAACAATAATAAATCCTGCTCCAAATCAACTTATCCTTAGAATTCAGCCAAATGAGGGTGCTACTTTCAAATTTGAGGTAAAATCTCCTGGTTCTGGAATGAAATCAAGACCTGTTGAGATGGAATTTTCTTATGATGAATCCTTTGGAGAACCCTCCGATGAAGGCTATGTAAGATTATTAGCTGATGCAATGCTTTCTGACCCAACCTTATTTACTCGAAGTGATGAAGTAGAAGCAGCCTGGAAACTTTATACACCATTAATAGAATTGATGGATAATTCTCCTTGGAAGTTACCTATTTATAATTATGAATCTATGACGTGGGGACCTCCTGAGTCTGATCAATTAATTTCAAAAGATAATATTTTCTGGCGTAGACCTTAAAAATGAAACCTCAATTAACACTTCAAACCCCTTTAGAGCTTCCTTATCAGGAAATTTCTAGTTACCTTAATAAATTATGGATTTCAGAAGATAAAGATAATAGTGGGGCTAATACTTTTACATTAATGGTCTGGCAGCCTGCTTGGCTAGAACAATGTTTGGTTCAAAAAGGTTTAGTACCGGGTCCAATTACTGGTAATCTAAGTCCAGAGATAATTGAAGTTGCTAAAAAATTTATATTAGATCAAGGACTTCCTATCACTACTCCACTTAATAGTGAAGAATTATTGAATTTGCTGAAGGAAAATTTATCTAATAAAGACTATGAAGATTTTAGAGGACAATTTTTTGAATCAACAATAAGTACATTGAATCCTAGAAGATTAATAACTCTAGCGCCAACATTAAATAAAAATTCAGAAATCAAAACCTTTGTATCCGCTTACTGTCCATTAAGTGATACTCCAGCTATGCAACCTATATGTGGGGATTTAGTTGTTATTAGGGGAGACTCCGCCTCAATATCTAATAAAGGATTAAAAATAATTGATGAATTATCTATTGATGAATTACCTTCATGGTTGTGGTGGAATGGAAGCTTGGATGAATCGCCTGAAATCTTCGAATATTTTACTAATTCTGGTCTAAGGTTAATAATCGATACTGCTGTTGGATCGCCTCAAAGATGTTTAAATGTTCTAGATCAATTAAATAATTCAAATAAAGCTATTAATGATTTGAATTGGGTTAGATTGAAAAGTTGGAGAGAATCATTGGCAATGATTTTTGATCCGCCTTCGAGGAGAACAATTTTAGATCATATTACTGATATTGACATTGACATCGCAGGAGATCATATTATTCAAGCTTTGTTTTTGATTTCATGGATTAGCGATAAACTTGGTTGGTCTTTTCTAAGAGTTGAAAGGGATACAGAATCTACAAAAATAGACTTTGAAAGAATTAATGGCGAAAAAATTTCTGCATCAATAAATCCCTTATCTTTGGGAAATCCAAGTATTCATTTAGGACAAGTTATTGGATTGAGGTTGATTTCAAAAATTAGCGAGGTTCAAAAAAATAACACTTGTGTAATACTTGGTTGTGAATCAGTGGAATGTATGAGACTTGAAGCAGGGGGAATGGCTGATATGGAACTAATAGAACAAGTTGTACCAAACTCTTTTTCTACATCAGAGTACGATGTTAGTAAATTATTGGGAAGTAGTAGAGGAAATACTAGTCCTCTTTTTGAAAATTCTATTAAAATAGCTCTACAAATATTTAATGGTTTATATAACTAGTAGATGCCTTGTGTAATATCTTCTCCTTCAACTGATAGTGGGAAAACCACATTATCTCTTTTGCTATCTTGTTGGGCGTTTTCAAAAGGTATAAAAATACAAACTTTCAAGGTTGGCCCAGATTATCTTGATCAACAACAACTCAGTTCAATTGGACAACCTATTTGTAGGAATTTAGATATTTTTTTAAGTGGAGAGGAATGGGTTCAAGAAAGTTTTTTAAAACATTCTTTGAAATATGAATTCTCATTAATTGAAGGAGCAATGGGTCTATTTGATGGATTAGGTTCAACAACCTATTCCAGTACAGCGAATATCTCCAAACTTCTCAATGCTCCAATAATTTTTATTGTCAATGCTAGAGGTCAAGTAGCTTCTCTTTTGGCGACTATTCGTGGTTTTAGAGATTTCGATAGTGAGTTGTCAATAGTAGGAATTATATTTAACAACGTTAATTCAGATAGACATAAAAAATTAATCAAAGAAGTTTTTAAAAATGAAGATATTGAAATTCTTGGATTTTTACCATCTGATCCAAAAATAAATTTAAACAAAGCTAATTTAGGTTTGATATCTCCATTGGATGATGGTAAAAAAATTGATGTTGAATATTTTGCAAATTTCGCCGAAAGAAATCTTGATGTATTTTCTCTTATTAAATTTCTAAAATCTCCTCAAAAGAAAATATTTAATTCTGTCAGTTTTGAAGATTTTAAAATAGACAAAAGTAAACCTATCGCAATTGCAGAAGATAAAATATTTCATTTTCAATACCCTGAAACAAAAGAGTTTTTGAATGAAATAGGTATACCATTGATTTCATGGAGTATTTATGATGATGAAGAAATACCTAATGAGGCTTCTTCTTTAATTATTCCTGGGGGGTTCCCTGAAAAATATGCAGATCATATAAGTAATTCTAAAAAAAGCTTAAATTCGTTAAGGAAATTCCGCAAAAATGGATTTATATATGCAGAGTGCGGAGGGATGATGATTTTA
The DNA here is from genome assembly GCA_003281605.1 of Prochlorococcus sp. AG-347-I06. Classification (GTDB taxonomy): domain Bacteria; phylum Cyanobacteriota; class Cyanobacteriia; order PCC-6307; family Cyanobiaceae; genus Prochlorococcus_A. The sequence goes on from QCBM01000004.1 coordinate 151,318, forward strand.
GGAGACGTTATAAAAGATGAAAATGGTAATAATCATAAAATGAGTGGCATCCTGCCTTTTAGGTCAGAAAAAAGTAAACTTTCAGTAGGTTATAGATATATTAAGGGTTTAAAAGATACTCCGATTATTAAACAAAAACAATTAACTAGAGGACATGAATTTCATTATTGGGAAATTGAAAATAATTTATCTGAATTTGATTTAAGAAAAGCTAAACATCAGAAGAAACTACTTTCCCCATGGAAAATTAGATCTTGGGAAACTGAATACAAAAATGAAGGCTATTTTGATGAAAAATTACATGCAAGTTGGATTCACTTACATTTGCCAAGTTCTCCAGAAGTGGCAAAAAACTTTATAGATGTCACCCAAATTAGTTTTTCAAAGGATTCTTAATTTATTATCAAATCAAATATTTTGAGAGGAGAACCTAAAAAAAACATTCCAGGCAGAGTAATTAATGGTCCTAAAAAACTACCCACCATGACCTCAATTTTTGTATGGCCCAGGGTTTCTTTTAGAAATAATTCAGATTTAGGGTCTAGTTTTTTTGATAGTTTGTTGATTTCTGCAGCTTGTATTCCAGCTGATTTTCTAACACCACTAGCGTCATACATAACTATTAGTGCTACAGCAACTGATAATGCGAATATTGAGCTATCAAATCCCAATTCATAACCTAAACCAGATGCAGCACCAGTTATTAAGGCCGAATGGCTTGAGGGCATCCCACCAGTCTCGAACATAATTCCAAACCTGATCTCTCCAGTAGAAAAGAAATTGAATACAATTTTAAAAAATTGAGCTAGTAAACAGGATAATAAGCTCCAGAAAAGAACTGAATTATTAAAGAAGGCAAAAAACTCATACATGAACTAAAACTATTTATCTATCTCTGTTTGTAATAAAGTCGGCTAATGATATTAAATGATTTGCATCTGCTCCCCAAGGTTCAATTGCTTTTTTTGCTTTTTCAACTAAATCAAATGCTCTTTTCTTTGACTCCTCCATACCAAGTAATTTAGGGTAAGTAGTTTTGTCGGCTAAAAGATCTTTACCAGCAGTTTTACCAAGCTTTTCACTACTTGAAGTTAAATCAAGAATATCATCTATTATTTGGAAGGCCAAACCAATTCCCTCTGCATATGTTGTAAGAGCTTGTAAAAGTTTTTCGTTAGCGCCAGCTATCATCGCGCCTGTTCTTACACAAGCCTTCAATAAAGCCCCAGTCTTATGGAGATGAATATATTCGAGAGTATCAAGGTCGACTTCTTTGCCTTCGCATTCTAAATCAACAACTTGTCCCCCGACTAGGCCTGGTGCACCTGCGACTAAGGATAATTCGCCAATTACATTTAATAATCTATTTGGATCTACTCCAGGGCTTCTTAAAGAGACCATTTCAAAGGCCCTAGTTAATAAAGCATCTCCCGCAAGAATAGCTATTGCATCTCCATATACTTTATGATTCGTTGGCCTACCTCTTCTCAAGTCATCATTATCCATCGCGGGAAGATCATCATGAATCAAGGACATTGTATGGATCATTTCTATCGCTACTGCAGTAGGTACAGCAAGAGAGGGTTTTCCTCCAGCCAGTGCGCAAGATGCTAAACATAAAATTGGACGTATCCTTTTCCCTCCAGCTAAAAGGGAATATCTCATTGATTCTCTTAATATTTCTGGATTCTCAGGGCCTAAGGAAAAATCAAGTGCTTCTTCTACAACCTTTTTTGTGTGTTTAAGATATTTTTCAAAATCAGAAATGCTACTTATAACTTCAGTCATTTTATCCTTTTAGTAAAAAATTTTTCATATTGGAGTTTATGGCAAAAGATCATTAAGATTTGATGATAAACCAAATTGTTTTTGCCAGCTAAAAATAGTATTCACAAGTAACATTGTTACGGTCATTGGTCCAACGCCTCCTGGTACAGGTGTGTACGCAAATACTTTAGAAATGACATCTTCTAATAATACATCGCCACATAATCTGGTTTGATTTTTATTGGAACTTTTTAATCTATGTATTCCAACATCAATAATTACTGCTCCTTCTTTAACAAAACTAGAATCTATAAGATTGGGTTTTCCTGCAGCCGCAATTAGTATGTCAGCTTCTCTACAGACTTTATTCAAATTTAATGTTTTTGAATGAGTCATTGTTACCGTGCCGTTAAGATTCAACAACATAAGCGATAGGGGTTTCCCAACAAGCAAACTTCTTCCCACTACAACAATTTTCTTGCCTTCAATTTTAATATTTTGGGATCTTAATAAATTAATAATTCCTGCTGGGGTACATGATCTCATCGCAGGCTCATTTTTCACTAATTTCCCGATGTTTATCTCATTTAATCCATCAACATCTTTGCTTGGATTAATATGGGTGATTAGTTTTTGCTCGTCAAACTTTTTTGGGATGGGAAGTTGTAGCAACATTCCATCAATATTCTTGTCTAAGTTAAGTTTGTTTATTAATTGTTCAACTTCTTTTTGCTCTACATTATCTTTTAGATGAAATATGAAGCTTTTTATTCCTACCCTTGAACATGCTTTTTCCTTATTATTAACGTAAACACCACTTGCGGGGTCTTCACCTATTCTTATTACAGCTAAACCAGGAGCTCTTTTTGCAATTTCTTTATTACTAGAGATATATTCATTTAATCTCTTCTCAATTTCAAGAGATAATTTTTTACCGTCTAATTTTAATGACATTTATGAAAAGATCTCCTTTTTACATCTAGGATGCCTATAATTTTAAATTATTCAAATAGATTTAATTATATTCTGTGCAAAACATTACATCTACCTTAAAAAAATTGTTTTATCTGTGGAAGAGGAGTCAAGTTCCTGTAAAACAACCAACTAAAATTTCAAAAATTGATAATCTAATAATTTTTTTAATATGCATTTTAATTTCAATAATTTCTTCTTATAAATTACTTCTTACTTCCCCTTTAAATATCTCAGATATTTTTTTCTGGCTTTTGATCTTTACTGAAGCATTTGTTAGTTCCTGGATTTTGATCTTAGTATCAAAAAAAGAAAATCCTACAATTTCCTCAAGACAAATTATCTTAATCGTAACTCTTCTTTTGGCAGTGCAGGCTTCGAAATTAGTCTTGGGTGCAACCATAAGTCCACTATCTTTGATTATTCCACCAGCGTTAATAATATCTCAGGGAATGGGAAGCATAACGGCTTTAGTTTGGGTATCAATAGCTAGCATTAGTTGGCCTGAACCAGAAGTTGCTGTCAACAATAATTTATTTTTTATTTTATTAGTTTGCGCTTCAGTAGTATCTCTACTTGGAGGGAGGATAAGAAGTAGAGCTCAGTTACTTCAACTATCAATTTTTGTTCCTATTGGCGCTTTGTTTAGTCAATGGATATTTATAGGTAAAGATAAAATTTCTTTTATTGAAAAACAAGAATTTGTTTTTGCTAAAGACAATATTTTTTCAGATTCTCTTTTGTTAGCAATAGTAATGCTTTTTACCATTTTATTTATACCTATTTTTGAATCGATTTTTGGATTATTAACTAAAGCAAGATTACTAGAATTGGCTGATAAAGAGAAACCTCTCATTAGAAGATTATCTCTTGAAGCCCCCGGTACTTTTGAACACACCTTACTTATATGTGGTTTAGCAGAGGAAGGAACAAGAATGATTGGTGGTGATATTGATCTAATTAAAACTGGTGCACTTTATCATGATGTTGGGAAATTGCATGCACCTAGTTGGTTTATTGAAAATCAAGATGGTTCAAAGAATCCTCATGATGAAATAGATGATCCTATTAAAAGCGCAGAAGTATTACAGGCGCATGTTGATGAAGGATTGAGGTATGCAAGGAAGCATAGATTGCCTAAACTGATTGCCAATTTTATTCCAGAACATCAAGGTACTCTAAAAATGGGATATTTTTTTCAAAAAGCTAAAGAAAAAAATCTTAATATTTATGAAAATCAATTTAGATATAAAGGCCCTATTCCACAGTCAAAGGAAACAGCTATTTTAATGCTTGCAGACGGATGTGAAGCTGCACTAAGAGCTATGAATATTAATGCATCTGATAAAGAAGCTTTGGAAACAATATCCAAAATTATCCACTCACGTCAAATAGATGGCCAATTAGATGATAGTAATTTATCGAAGGGAGAAATTTTTTTAATAAAAAGGTCGTTCTTAAATGTGTGGAAAAGAATTAGACATAGGAGAATTCAATATCCAACTAGCAAGAATAATACTTTTTCTTAATTTAAATTTAAAGCCTAATTTTTCTTCGATGTTTTGGATTACACCAATATAGAAGAGCTAACGTACTTAATAATGTTGTTAAAAGAGTAAACCCACCAATTCCAAAAATATCTTGAAGAGTTATTAGTCTTACAACTGAATAAGGACCCATTCCAGAAATTACCATTGATAGAGAAACTAGAGTTAAAGTTACTCCCCATTTTCTCTCTGCTAAAAGAGCCGCTGAAGAAACTATTCCAACAATCGCAGCAGGCCATCCAAGACTTATGGCAAGAGTTATATTTGCAATTTTTAGAGGAGGCCCATAACTTATTATTAATGCAATAATAGGAAGTGCAATTATGTTGCCGATTAAGCCAACCCACGAAAGTGCCCAATATCCAAGTAACCTTTCTCTCATTATTTACTGCTTTAACTATAAATTCAATCTACAGTATTAAGAGACTATTTTTAATCCTACTTAATAATCCTAAGAAAAAATTTAATTTGCAGGGTTAGATATAAATGTGTTATCAGAATTTTCTAAATTATCAAATTGTGGATGAATTGAATTTTTTTTCTCAGAAAATACAAGTCTATTTAAGGCATTAACGTAAGCATTGGCTGCAGCAACTACAACATCAGTATCCGCAGAATGACCAGAATATATTTTATTATCCCTTCTTATTCTTATGGTCACTTCGCCCAAAGCATCAATTCCCTCTGTTACTGACTTAACAGAAAATTCAATTAATTCATTAGGAACTTTAGCTAATTTATTTAAAGCCTCGCATACAGCATCAACGGGGCCAGTCCCTATGGATACAGCAGTATTCTCAGTATTATCTTCTGTATTTAAAAGCGAAATGGTAGCAGTAGGTTTAGATGCGTTACCACAACTTACTTGTACTAGACTTAATTGAAATTTAGCTTCTGGGAGTTGAACTTGTTCACTAACAATTGCTTCTAAGTCTCTATCAGTAATTTCTCTTTTCCTGTCAGCTAAATCCTTAAAACGGGCAAAAGCATCATTTAAATCTTCTCGATTCAAATCATATCCCATTTCTTCTAATCTTGCTCTAACTGCACTTCTTCCACTAAGTTTTCCCAAAGATATTTTGTTGTCACTCAAACCAACAGTTTTTGCATCGATAATTTCGTAAGTTAGTCTATTTTTTAAAACCCCATCCTGATGAATGCCTGACTCATGTGCAAAAGCGTTAGCCCCCACAATTGCTTTATTAGGTTGTACGGTCATTCCAGTTAGGTTGGAAACAAGTCTAGAGGTTTTTGTTATTTCTTCTGTTCTTATAGCTGTTAGAGGAGTTGGTGAATCTGGATTTCTTTTGAAAAAACTATTAAAAAAACTTTTCCTAACATGTAGTGCCATGACTAATTCTTCTAGAGAAGCATTCCCGGCTCTTTCACCAATTCCATTGATTGTACATTCTAGTTGCCTTGCTCCATTTTTTACAGCCTCAAGAAAATTGGCTACTGCTAAACCCAAATCATTATGACCATGAACCGAGATTACTGCCTCATCAATATTTGGAACATTTTTATTTATATCGGCAATTAGGTTGCCAAATTCACTAGGAGTTGTAAATCCAACAGTATCGGGGATATTTATTGTTGTTGCTCCTGCAGAAATTGCTAGTTGAATTACTTCGTATAAAAAATCAGGATCACTCCTTGAGGCATCTTCACAAGAAAACTCAATATCATCGACCAATGATTTTGCATAATTAACCATTTCTGGAACTATTTGAAGAACATCTTTTCTGGATTTTTTTAGTTTATGTTTAAGATGAATATCACTTGTCGCAATAAAAGTATGTATTCTTTTCTTTGGAGCTGGACTTACTGCTTCGTAACATGCTTTTATATCTCCTTTAGACGCTCTAGCTAAACCGCATATTACAGGGCCATTTTCTTTCCCGACTGCATTGGCAATTTTATTAACAGCCTTAAAATCTCCTGGACTTGCGAAAGGGAATCCAGCTTCAATAACATCAACTCCTAATCTTGCTAATTGATGGGCGATAGCAAGTTTTTCTTCGAGATTTAAACTGGCACCAGGAGATTGTTCTCCATCTCGAAGAGTGGTATCAAATATCAAAATTCTTCCAGGATCTTTTGACATCAGAAGGAATAAACTAAACTTATATTAAGCTAATTAAAAAAATTTGACTAGATTAAGTTCAATAATAATTTGTTGAAACTTTATAACTAAAATAATATTGGTTAAAATTATGAAAAAAAAAATAAAATATTTAAATTTTTAAAGTATTCTTTTATGATCAAAGCTTCCTTTTCCTTTTTAAAAGGTTAATTTTGGTTTTTTAAAGAATTTCAGGCATAAATTATAAAAAGTATGAATGGGCGATACCCCCAAAAAAATGTTTTAGGTCAGTTAGCGATAGTTTTACATGCTCATCTACCTTATGTCAGAAAAAATGAAAAAAACTCCTTAGAAGAGGATTGGTTATTTCAGGCGATTCTGGAATGTTATATACCACTACTTCAATCAATAGAATCTTCCAAAAATGAAAATCATGAAAATACAAAACTTACTATTAGTCTGTCTCCAACATTATTATCACTTCTAAATAATAAACAAATTCAAGAAACTTTCCCAAGCTGGATTAAAACAAGGAATGATTTCCTAAAAGAACTGCCACTAGAAGAAAAAAATGCCTCTGCATTTTTATTCAATAACCTTAATGATAAATATCTATATTGGGAAAATTGCTCTGGAAATTTAATTGAGAAGTTTAGGGTTTTAAATAAATCTGGAAATTTGGATATTCTTACTTGTGCAGCTACTCACGGATATCTGCCAATTTTAAGGGAGAACCCTGAAACTGTAAAAGGACAAATCAATACAGCCATTAGGAGCCATGAAAATATTTTTGAAACAAAGCCTTTAGGTATTTGGTTACCTGAATGTGCATATTATGAGGGTTTAGATGAAATACTGTTTAATTCTGGAATTAGATATACAATCTTAGACGGACACGGGATTCTAAACTCCACACCAAGGCCTAGGTATGGTGTATATGCTCCAATATGTTCGAAAAAAGGAGTGGCATTTTTTGGAAGAGATAGTGAGTCAACCTTGCCCGTTTGGTCTGCTAAGGATGGGTTCCCGGGGGACAAAGTCTATAGAGAATTTCATAAAGATTTGGGGTGGGAATTACCTCTCTTAAAGCTCCAAAAGAAGGGCATTTCAACAAAAAGACCTTTGGGTTTAAAGTTTCATAAGATTACAGATGAAAACATTTCTTTAGGTGAAAAAGAGTTTTACCTTGAAAATGAAGCCAAAAATAAGGCGGCAGAACATGCTGATGCCTATCTTCTAGCGAGATCCAAACAACTAGAAAAATTGACTTTATCTTCCCCCTTCAAGCCTTTATTGGTAGCACCATTTGATGCAGAGTTATTTGGTCATTGGTGGTATGAGGGACCTTTTTTTATTGAAAACATACTTAAGAACTCAAGTAAATATTCAATTAAGCTTACAAATTTAAAAGAATTCTTAATGCAAAAACCAAATCTTCAGATTTGTGATCCATCGCCATCAAGCTGGGGGCAAGGTGGTTATCATAATTATTGGATTAATGATGCAAATGCATGGATCGTTCCAGAAATAACAAAGGCAGGCTCAACATTTATAGATTTGTGCTTGGAAAATTTTAATAATGATTTATCTCAAAGACTTTTCAAGCAAGCTGCAAGAGAACTACTTCTTTCTGAGTCTTCTGATTGGAGTTTTATTCTAAGAGCTGGAACCACAACTGAGCTCGCAAAGGAGAGAATAGAAAGACACTTATTCAGATTCTGGGAATTGGTTGAAATGATTAAAAATCATTCCAATATAAATTTAAAATTTCTTGAAGACATTGAGGAAGAGGACAAAGTCTTCCCAAATATTAATATTGATGATTGGCGAAAATAAAAATACTAATTTAACTTGAGCATTCCTAGTTTTACTTTTAGAGGTGAATTTATAAACATCTTACTCATCACGTAAATAAGCTTTGGAAGTGGAAGTGTATTAGTAAGAAAACCTACCCATTCATTGGTTGATAATCTAAAGAAATTTGAGAAAAAGCTTCTTAACCTACTTTCGTCAAAACTCATCAATCTTCTTAGACCGTATTGGTAAAGTTTATGCCTTTGTGTTAACTCATAAGGCCATAGGATTTCCCAACCTTTTGAAGCTAACTCTAGTGAACTAAGATGAGGTTCTTTTAAAAAGATTGCTAATTTTTGTGCAAGGAGTGGAGCCCTTCTTAATAAAGATCCAACCATGTATCCTGATGCAGGATGAACCATACTTGCAGACCCTCCGAAACCAAGAACAAATTGTTTTTTAAATGGGAGGGGTAAATTCATAGGGAAAAGGCAATTCTCTTCATGAAAAATTTCACTTACCTCAACACCTTTACTATTTAGTCTTTTATAAAGTCTTTTTTTAAGATTTTCTTGGGATAATGCAGGATAACTAGCTAATGAAGTTTCTTCAACAAAAAAAGTCTCGTTGCCAAGATCCATTGCATAAAGAAAAGAAGGAGATGATAACTTTTCTTCATTGTTTAAATGATTTGGACGAAAATCCATTAGAACAAATTGTTCTTTATTAACAGGTGGCGATGTGAATTTGCCCACAATTCCGTAAGCAGCTTGTTGAGCGATTTCATTTTGAACTGGTCTTTTCACAAAATTACTTTTATGACCACTTGCGTCAATAACTAATCTCGCCTTTAATTTAAGACCTGAAAAACAAATTACCTCAGATATTTTATTTTTTTCTTTAATGTCTTTTGCGGTTTCATTCAACCATTCAATCCCCTTACATTTTTTTAAAAGCTCATTTTGAAAGGCTTCTTGATTTATTAAACCATAATCGTAGTTGTGTTTTGTCGGAGTATCCCCTTTATTACTTTCCCCATCTCCAAAAAAACTTACTGTTTTACACCACCTATGTGATAACAAAGACTCTAACCCTAATTCTTCTAATTCAGATGCCCAGATACCATAGGTATTCTCCCATTTTTCATTTGGAGATTTTGTTGATATACCCTTAATATTTAGATCCTGCTTGGCTAATTCTGAAGCTAAACATAATGCTGCAGGACCTGAACCTAAAATTAAAATATCAAGTATTTCCATATTATTTAGCTAACCATGAGGCTTTTAATTTTGTTCAACTGAATTAGGTTGGTCTTTTTCCTCTATTTGTTCATGAGGTACCAATACCACTTCAGATAAATGATCACCCTCATCTAATCTTTGTAATTTTACTCCTGTAGCTGCTCTGGATTGTTGAGAGATTTTATCTGCATTTGTTCTTACTATGACTCCTTTTTCGGTCACAAATAGTAATTCTTCTCCCTCTCCAAGGACTTTCAAACAGACTAGCTGATCATCTTTAATTCTAAACTTTATTGCTCTCAAACCCATGCCTGCTCTTTTTTGTAATCTAAATTGAGCTACAGGTACTCTTTTCCCTAGTCCAAATGCACTGGCTATTAATACCCATGGACCATCTGAAAAGTTTTCCTCAACATTTTCATGAAGATCTTCTGTGAGATCCTCAATTTTAGCCAATTTATCAACCAAATCAGATGTTAAAACATCCATAGAAACTAGATTGTCTCCTTCTCTCAAGTTCATTGATTTAACACCTCTTGCCGTCCTGCCAAGTGGCCTTAATTCATTAAAATCTAATCTAAAATGAATCGCCATTCCTGTTCTTGATCCAATCAAAACACTATCTCCTTCTTTTGATAATCTAACCCAGGTTAGGGCATCTCCATCCTCAAGATTTATAGCTATTAATCCATTAGATCTGATTTTTGAGAAAGAAGAAAGTGAAGTTCTTTTTATAAATCCAGCCTTCGTTAGCATCAATAGATAACAATCGTTATCAAAAGAATCTACTGCGACAAGTGAAGTTATCTTTTCTTCTCTTGGTATTGGTAGAAGTTGAACTGATGGAGTACCTTTAGCTGTTCTGCTACTCATGGGAACCCTATATGCTGGAAGAGCATAAGATACTCCTCTATCACTAAAAAGTAAAAGAGTATCATGATCGTTACAGCTTATAAATAATTTCACTTCATCATCTTCTTGTGTCTTTGTTCCAGCTTTACCTCTTGACCCACGACTTGTAGATTCGAATTCATTAACAGGCATTCTTTTTAAATAACCTGCTTCAGTTAATAAAACTACGGATCTGTCATTAGCGATAAGATCAATATCATCTAGACCACCTCCTAAATCAAGTATTTCTGTTTTCCTTGGAGAGGAAAATCTCTCATCGATTTTATTAAGTTCTTCAAGAATAATTTCAAAAATTCTTTCTTTACTATTCAATATTTGCTGATATTCGTTAATTTTTCGGGTTAATTCATCATGTTCCCCTTTAATTTTATCTGCTTCTAGGGCTGTTAATCTTCTTAATTGCATTTGTAAGATTGCTTCTGCCTGTGTAGAAGATAACTCATGATCAGTTTGTAATTTTTCTCTAGCTGAAACTGTATCTTTTGCAGCTCTTATTAGATTGATAATTTCATCCATAGCATCCAATGCTAATAAAAGACCTTTTACAATATGGTCTCTTTCTTCCGCCTTTTTTAATAAATATCCTGTTCTTCGCCTTATTGTCTCCACTCTGAAGTCTAAAAAAACATCTAACATTTTCCTTAGTGAAAGTGTTGTGGGCTCTCCTTTTACTAAAGCTAGAATATTTGCACTAAAGTTATTTTGGAGAGGGGTTAACTTAAATAAATTATTTAAAACTACTTGTGGGTAGGCATCTCTTTTTAGTTCGATAACAATTCTCATTCCATCTCGATCACTTTCATCTCTAATATCAGAAATACCTTCTAATTTTTTTTCATTAACCAAGTCTGCAATTCTTTCGATCAATGACGCTTTATTAGTTTGAAATGGAAGCTCTGTAATTATTACTGCATCTTTCTCTGCCCTACCAGTGGATTTAATTTGCTCAATATTTGCTACACCCCTCATGGTTATTGAACCCCTTCCTGTCTTGAAAGTTTCTCTTATCCCATCCCTGCCTAAGATTTGACCACCAGTGGGAAAATCAGGACCCTTTATTATTTCAAAAAGTTCTCTATCTTCAATTGAAGGATTTTTAATTATTGATTTAAGACCATTAATTAATTCTCCTAAGTTATGAGGTGGAATATTAGTTGCCATTCCTACTGCTATTCCAGATGATCCATTTAGAAGTAGTTGAGGGATTCTGGCCGGTAAAACTGTTGGTTCCTGTTGAGAACCGTCAAAATTGTCTGCGAAATCAACAGTTTCAGATTCAATATCCTCTAGCAAACTTTCATCTGTAAGAGACTGTAAACGAGATTCTGTATATCTCATTGCTGCTGGAGGGTCGTTATCTACAGAACCAAAGTTTCCATGACCGTCTATTAGTGGCATCCTCATAGAGAAATCCTGCGCCATCCTGACCAAAGCATCATAAACAGCTGTATCTCCATGCGGGTGATATTTACCAAGTACTTCTCCAACAACTCTTGCACATTTTCTGTATGGTCTACCGCTAGTCAAACCAAGTTCATACATTGCATAAAGAATTCTTCGATGAACAGGTTTTAATCCATCCCTGGCATCTGGAAGAGCACGACCAACGATAACGCTCATTGCATACTCTAAATAAGAGCGAGACATCTCATTTCTTAAGTCAGTCTGAATAATTCGATCGTTATCTTCGCTTAATCCTGAGTTATCGGAATCTAAAATATCAGACATACAAAAATCCTTTTTTTAATAATAATCGCTGATTGTCATAATGAATTAAAAAAAAGATTTATTTAATTCCCAAATACTCACATTTACACACAAATCAAAATAAAACCTGTTGTTTTTGAATAAATCTTGGCTTATTACCCCTTTAGTTGTTAATTTATTCAGAATAAATGAAAATTATCGTGAATATTGAACTTGGTTTAAATAAAAAAGTCAGAAGGGCTTATGGCATCGATGAAATAGCTTTAGTCCCTGGTAATAGAACACTTGATTACGATTTGACTGATCCTTCCTGGTCAATAGGTGATTTTAAAAGAGAAGTTCCTATCGTTGCTAGTGCCATGGATAGTGTAGTCGATGTCAATACGGCTGTAGAACTCACAAAATTAGGTTCCTTAGGGGTTATTAATATGGAGGGCATACAAACACGATATGAAAACCCAGATGAAATATTGAACCAAATAGCATCAGTTGGGAAGAATGATTTCGTTCCATTAATGCAGAAAATATACAGTGAACCGGTCAAGGAGGGATTGATAATACAAAGAATAAATGAGGTTAAAGAAAAAGGAGGCATAGCAGCTTTTAGTGGGACGCCTCAAGCTGCCATTAAGTTTAAAGAAACACTTAATAATTCCAAAATTGATTTATTTTTTCTTCAAGGAACAGTTGTTTCTACTGAACATCTTGGCATGGAAGGTAAGGAAACCTTAAATATTAAAGATCTCTGCCAATCTATGAATATCCCAGTTGTAGCAGGGAATTGCGTTACTTACGAAGTTGCAAAACTTCTCATGGATGCTGGGGTTGCAGGATTGATGGTTGGAATAGGGCCTGGAGCGGCATGTACATCAAGAGGAGTATTGGGAATTGGTATCCCTCAAGCAACTGCTATTGCTGATTGTAGTGCGGCAAGAAATGATTACTTTAAAGAAAATGGTCGTTATATTCCTATTATTGGTGATGGAGGAATTGTTACTGGTGGAGATATCTGTAAATGTTTGGCATGTGGAGCAGATGCTGTGATGATTGGATCCCCAATAGCTAAATCCTCAAACGCTCCAGGTAAAGGATTTCACTGGGGTATGGCTACTCCAAGCCCAGTATTGCCAAGGGGCACAAGAATTGAAGTTGGGTCTACAGGATCCTTAGAAAGAATAATTAAAGGCCCTGCCTTACTTGATGATGGGACACATAACTTATTAGGAGCCATAAGAACCTCTATGAGTACTCTTGGGGCAAAAAATATTAAAGAAATGCAAGAAGTTGAAATAGTTATCGCACCATCGCTTCTTACAGAGGGTAAGGTTTATCAAAAAGCTCAGCAGCTCGGGATGGGCAAATAGTACATCTAGAGAAAAATGAGAAAACCTTGGTGAATAAGTTATTAAATTGAAAAATTTTCTAATTAGGAGTTATTATTAAATGATGGGGGAAACCCCATACTCCTCACACACTAAATCGCCCGATTAATCGGGCTTTTTTTAGATATTTTGTTACTTATATTATTTTATCTGTAATGAAATCATCACTTAAAAGAATTGCCTGCTAAATTTTCAAAAAGGAATACTTAAATTATGTCATCAGCTCCAGCCGTAACTGATTCTTCATTTGACAAGGATGTACTGCAAAGTGATCTACCAGTATTGGTTGATTTTTGGGCACCATGGTGCGGTCCATGTAGGATGGTTGCACCAGTTGTAGAAGAAATCTCAAAAGATTTTGAAGGGAAAATTAAAGTTTTTAAATTAAACACTGATGAGAATCCAAATGTTGCCAGTCAATACGGAATTAGAAGTATTCCTACATTAATGATCTTTAAAGGGGGGCAAAAGGTTGATACCGTTGTTGGTGCTGTGCCAAAAGCAACTCTTTCGAGCACTTTAACTAAGCATTTATAAATTTAAAAGCTTTGCATAAAATTGGATTAATAGACTATGGGATGGGTAATATTCATTCTGTAACAAAATCTCTAGAAAGTCTTGGAGAAGAAATCATACTAATTAAAAAATTTAATGACTCTAAGCTTTGTAAAGCGATAATACTCCCTGGGGTTGGTGCATTTGATCCAGCGATGAATAATCTCATAAAGACTGATTTGATAAGTGATTTGAAAAATTGGATTAAAAGTGGGAAGTCTTTTTTGGGGATATGTTTAGGCCTACAACTCCTTTTTGAATCAAGTGATGAAGGAAAGGTTCAAGGGCTGGGAATTTTAAAAGGAAATATACAAAAAATTCCTAATATTGTTAACCAAAGAATTCCACACATGGGTTGGTGCCAACTTTTACCCACAAAACCAAATACTTTATTAGAGCTAGAAGAATTAAATAATTGGGTCTATTTTGTACATTCCTATCATGCGATACCAGTTGATTCAAAGATTATTGCAGCTCAGGTTGATTATGGCTCTGAAAAATTAACTGCAATGATTGAGAATGATAATATATTGGCCTGTCAATTTCATCCGGAAAAATCTGGAAAAACCGGTGAAAAACTTTTGAGACGATGGCTTAGTAATATTCAATAAGTGATAGTGACTGATGAAGACAAACTTAAGATTAATAGGTGGTAAAAAACTCAAAAGTCCAAATAATTCTTATACCAGACCTACAACTTTGAGAGTGAGAGAAGCTGTATTTAATATACTGAACAGAAGAGTTGAAAACAGTAACTGGTTAGATTTATTTAGTGGAACAGGGGCCATATCTTGTGAAGCCTATAATCACGGGGCAAGAAAAATACTTTCAATTGAAAAAAACAAAATCAACTCAAAAATTTGCTTAGAAAATTTACTCTCGTTGGAGAACATAGATAATAGGAGAAATGATATCGAAGTTATTTGTAAAGACGTTTTGAAATGGACAAAACCTAATTATGAGAGAAACTTATCATCTAGAAATATGGATTTAAACAAATTAAAATTTGATTTTGTTTATCTTGATCCTCCATACGATGTAGATTTCCATGAATTAGTTTTAAATCAATTATTTAATTGTAATATTTTAAAAAAAGATTCAACAGTTATTTGTGAACATTCTCCAGAACTTTTTATTAAAAAAAGTACTTTGTGGGAAACTATAGATGTACGAAATTATGGGCAATCAAGATTAACATTTTTAATCAATGTCCAGCATCCCTGAACCTCTTCTGTATTGATTCCATGCGCTTACGAATAATCCAAGAAGAGTTATTGGAACTAAACCTAAAACAATTCCACATAGAAGAGGCTCGATCATTTTTTTGCCTTTTTTGAATTTCTTACTCACAATTGTTACATAGAGACTATTTTTTGTGTCAACATCTTCATCAACTGCAGCAGAAAGAGACTTTAAGAGAGAATTCTTAAAGATTGTTTTTGTTGTATTTGGGGTTTTTTTGATTTGTTTTTCAATATTTTTCATAAATCATCATGAAAATAACAAGTATATTATTGAAACTCTTGAGCTTAATGGCTCTGCTGAGGAAGGAGATGCTCTTTTTAAGATAAATTGTGTTGGATGTCATGGAATTACAGCGAGAGGATTAGTGGGACCAGACTTACACTCAATAACTCAACGTTTGAACGATAAAGAGATAATAAAACAAGTTACTGGAGGCCTGACTCCTCCTATGCCAAGTTTTGAAATTGATCCTATAAATATGTCCAATTTATTAAAATATCTTCATAGCCTTGAATGATTTTGGGAAAAAATTTTTCTAATTTAAAGGTAATTTTAGTTGAACCAAATGGCCCTTTAAATGTAGGAAGCGTTGCTAGATTATGCAGTAATTTTGAAGTTGATGAATTAAGAATTGTTGCTCCTAAATGCGACATATTTTCTTTAGAAGCAAGAAAAATGGCTCTTAAAGGTCAAAAATTCCTTAAACATTGTAAGGTTTTTGATGATCTTCAAAAAGCAATTTTTGACTGTGATTTGGTTCTAGCCTCTTGTGGAAGGATTGATGTAAATAAAGATTCATTTTTTGTATCTTCTGAGGATATATTTGATTGGACTTTATCCTTTAAAAAGATAAACAATTTAGCAATTATATTTGGAAGAGAAGATAGTGGTTTAACTAACAATGAATTGCTTTTGGCAAATAAAACTTTTAATATTCCAACTTCTCAGGATAATCCTTCATTAAATCTTTCTCACGCTGTTTCAATAGCTTTGTATGAGTTAAATAAGTCTTCAAAAAGAAACTTTGATCAAGAACTAAAAGTTTTTAATCTTGCATCATCAAAACAAATTCATGATTCGTTTTTGGAGATAGAGGAATTACTTTTGAAGGTTGGATATCTTTTAAAACATACTTCTAAGGCAAAAATCACTAAATTTAAGAATTTTATTTTGAGGTCAAATACATCAATGCATGAAATAAATGTTTTAAGAGGAATTGTCCATCAAATAAACTGGTTTTTGAACAATTCAAAAAGAAACTAGCTACATAATCAATTAAGTTAGATTTTATTTATTTGTAGTTTTAATTTGAAAGGGATATTTACTAAAAACATTTTCTGAAGTAACATCTATTGATTATTTGAATATTTAAGAAAACTAAAACTGTGCCTACAACAAAGAAAAGAAGAGTTTTCCCCTTTACAGCTGTAATTGGCCAAGAAGAAATGAAATTGGCTCTCTTGTTAAATGTTATTGATCCAAGAATTGGAGGCGTGATGATAATGGGTGATAGAGGCACTGGAAAGTCAACTACAATAAGAGCCTTAGCTGATTTGTTGCCTGCAATTGATGTTGTTAAAGACGATCCATACAATAGTTCTTTAGTCGATCCTGATTTACAAAGTAAAGAAGTTTTGGAAAAAATTATTGAAGGAGAAAATCTAGAGAGTGTTCAAAAACAAGTACCTATGGTTGACTTGCCATTAGGGGCTACTGAAGACAGACTTTGTGGAACCATTGATATAGAGAAGGCTTTGAGTGAAGGTGTTAAGGCATTTGAACCAGGATTATTAGCAAAAGCTAATAGGGGTTTACTTTATGTAGATGAAGTTAATTTACTTGATGACCATTTAGTCGATGTACTCTTAGATTCGGCTGCTTCAGGATGGAATACAGTTGAAAGAGAGGGAGTGTCAGTTCGACATCCTGCTAGATTTGTCCTTATTGGTTCAGGAAATCCAGAAGAAGGTGAATTAAGACCTCAACTATTAGATAGGTTTGGAATGAGTGTTGAGGTTAAGACAGTTAGAGATGCTGAATTAAGAGTAAAGGTTGTAGATCAAAGAACTTCTTTTGACGATAATCCTGATGAGTTTTCATTGAGCGTTGAGAAACAACAGGATGAACTTCAACAAAAAGTTATTAAAGCACAAGAAATATTAAATTCTGTTCAAATGGACGATGACCTAAGATTGAATATTTCTGCAATCTGCGGAGAACTAGATGTAGACGGTTTACGTGGAGATATAGTTACGAATCGATCAGCAAGGGCAATTGCAGCCTTTGAGGGAAGAACTGAAGTGCAAGAAGATGATATAGCAAGAGTTATTTCTTGCTCTTTAAGACATAGACTAAGAAAAGATCCCTTAGAACAAGTTGATTCAGGCGAAAGAGTTATTCAAGCTTTTTGTAAAGTATTTGATTTAGATGAAAAAGAAAATCTTTCAAAATTTCAATTGTCTGCAGAAGCTTAATTACAGTGAGAATAATTGGGATTGACCCTGGATTAGCTAGAGTCGGTTATGGAATTATTGAAATAAAAAATGAAAAAAAGATATTATTAGATTGTGGTGTCATTGAGACAGGTAAAGATAAAAAAGAAGAAGATAGACTTTATGAGATATTCCAAGATCTTAATGAATTAATAAATCATTGGAATCCAACATCAGCGGCGGTAGAAAAATTTTTCTTTTACAGATCAAGCAATACCATAAGTGTGGTGCAGGCTAGAGGCGTAATTATGATGGTGTTGGCCTCAAAAAAAATTCATGTCAGTGAATATTCTCCTGCGCAGATAAAATTAACCATTGCTGGGTCTGGAAAAGCATCTAAGAAAGAAGTTCTTGATGCAGTTATGTATAGCTTAGAACTTACAAAACCTCCAAAACCTGATGATTCAGCAGATGCCTTGGCCATAGCTCTCACAAAACTAAATGAAGATGGCATCAACTGAAGATTCAATATGAATATTTCTGAAAAAAAGAAATTGGAGAGGCATTCCTTTAGAAAACTTAGGGATGAGATTTCTCTAAATCAAAGAGAAAATGTAGTGAAGAATGTAAAATTATATGTTGATTCATCTATTAAGGAATATAAAAATAATGGTTACATAGCAATATATTGGCCTCTAAGAAATGAAGTAGATATTAGAAGTCTTAAGGAAAAATTTTCTTTAGCTTTGCCCAGATGTAAAGATAAAAATGAATTACTATTTCATCCATGGGATGAAGAACCTCTCACAAAAGATTCAGAGGGGATACTAAGTCCAAATAACTCTTTTTCATTAAGTTATAACCAGATAAGTATGATTCTTGTCCCATGTCTTTCTGTAGATAAAAATTTAACAAGATTAGGTTATGGAGGAGGTTATTTTGATAAATTAAGGACAGATAATAATTGGAGAAATGTTCCATGCATTGGAGTATTAACTTCCAATTGTGTAAGTACGGTTCCATTGACCAGAGCTGATTGGGATATTCCTTTATCAGGGTTTATCACAGAAAAAGAAATATTTGTATAATAGAAGACTTATAAAGCGATGAATTTATAGTTTAAAAATGGAAAATCAGGAAAAATACGATAATTTATCAAGATTAGTAGAAAAGTTGAAGAAATCAGGAGATCCAAAAAGAAAATATGAATACATTTTGTGGTTAGGAAAAAAATTGAAGGAACCAAATAATGAAATCCTTGTTGAAGAAAATAAAGTTAAGGGATGCGTTTCAGAAGTTTTTGTTAAGGCAAATATTAAAGGGGGTAAATTATTTTGGGAAGGATATTCTGATGCCCTAATAACCAAGGGTCTATTAGCATTTTTGATTACTGGGTTAAATGAATTAACCCCAAATGATGTTGTTAAAATAGATAAGAAATTTATTGAAGATACTGGTTTGAGATCAAGCCTAACTCCTTCTCGGTCAAATGGTTTTTTAAATATATTGTTGAAAATGCAGTCTCAAGCAAATGAATTTTTGTAGGCCTAATAATATAAAATTAAATTCAAAGTTAAAAGAAAGAAAAAATGAGAAGATGCAAAATTGGGATTGTAGGTTTTGGAACTGTAGGTTCAGGGATT
>QCBM01000005.1 GCA_003281605.1 Prochlorococcus sp. AG-347-I06
CCCCAAATCTATGGACCCACTTAATAACAATATTTTCTTTAAGCAAAAAATTATTTTCTAGAGAGGCTTTTTTAAAAACTTCTATTAGATGATTTTTTAAAAGCATAAATTTATTAATTTAACTTCTTATTTAACAGAGGCCTTATAATAATCAAGGATAAAACTGTTAAAGAAAATAAAATTGATATACAACTCTTACAAGTTAAATCACCATATGGAGCGTGTAAAGCCACTAATTCTAAATTAATAGTTTCTGTATACGCAGTCCTAATAGGTTCGATCGCAAAAGTTAATGGATTTAATGAAGCTAACCACCCAAGCCAATTTGGCATGAAAGAAATTGGAGCCAAAGCAGTACTGGCAAAAAGAAGAGGCAAATTTATCACGAATATAAGAGCGATTAATTCAATATGTCCTGGCAAAACAAACGCTAAACATAAACTTATTGATGTTACAAAAAGAACTAATAGAATTAATGTTGTAAAGACAATTCCTAAACCATATAAGTTGGGCCATCCATATCCCAAAGTGTATGAAACAACCATTATTACAATGCTCTGAACAAAGCTCAGGATTGTTATGTAAAAAAAAGAAGACAAAACTATGGATAATCTACTAGTTAAAGGAGCCACAAGTAATCTATTAAGAAATCCAAACTCTCTATCAAACATTAAAGGAAGACCAGAGTTTAGGGCTCCGCTAAAAGCAGTAAAAACAATAAGTCCTGCTCCTAAAAAATTCCCATAAGAATCAACTCCTGGTAAAAAACCTTCAGGAGCTTGTGAGAATAATGCCCCAAATAAAAAAAGCCAAATTATAGGTTGTAATATTCCAGCTAAAAGAGTTGATGGTCTTCTTTTTAATTGAATAAATAATCTCTTTGTTAAGGCAAATGTTTCTTGATATAAAAAAAATAAATTATACTGTTGTAATTCCATAATTAGCAGTAATTAATCTTTATTATAGTTAGTTAACAAGAATTTTTTTTATCGCATTGATTGCTTTGATTCTTTTTTAAGGTCCCTTTTCCCTGCCATAGAAATTTCGGCATCCAATAATGTTTTCCCGGTTGCCTGAAGATATACATCATCCAAGCTTGGCTGACTTTGGGTAAGAGAAAAAATTTCAAACTTTGAGAAGGCCAATTCCACTTTGAGCTTCGTGAGTAAATCTTTTTCCTTATCTGCTACAAAATTTATCGAGAACCCTTGAGCTTCATTTATAATAATCTGACTAATTCCATCTATTGAAGATAAAATTTGGCATATATTTTTTGCTTCTTCCTGATTACTAAATTCTCTTACTTTCAAAGTTACTCTATCTCCTCCTAATTTATTTTTCAGTTCTTTAGGATCCCCTTGTGCTATAACTCTTCCATCATCAATTATCACTAATTTGTCTGCCAATTTATCTATTTCATCAAGATAGTGACTGCTTAATATAATAGTCATTCCATTATTTCTCAAATCTTTCAAAAGTTGCCATATGATATTTCTACTTTCAATATCTAAACCAACTGTAGGTTCATCCAATATTAATACTTGGGGCAAATGTAAAAGTCCAGCTGCAAGATCTATTCTTCTTTTCATTCCCCCTGAATAAGTTCCGCACTTACGATCAATCCAATCATTCATTTCTAATTGATCTATTAATTTCTTTATCCTTTCAAATTTTTTGTTTTTGTTGATGTGATATAAATCTGATTGAAAATCCAAAAGCTCTCTTCCAGTTAATATTTTATCAAGTGCAATGTCCTGGGCAACATAACCAATCAATTCTCTAATTTTCCTTGAATTTTTTATCAGATTAATATTATTTATTAAAACTTCTCCACTATCAGGCTCTATTAAAGTAGCGAGTATTTTTATAAGTGTTGACTTGCCAGCACCATTGGGACCTAGTATTCCGAATAATGTTCCAGCTTCAATTTCCATTGATAAATTTTTTAAAGCCTTTATTTCTCGATAAGATTTTGAAAGCCCTTTAACTTTTATATAATTCATCAAACTTACTATTTCTTAAAAACATTTTACATCTAATTTAATTACTAAGGAGGGATACTATAGATAAAAAAATTTGCATAGATTGCTGCTCAAATTCTACGGATAGTTGGGTTCTGGAAATTAATAACAAAAGACAAATACCAAACATATAGAGAATAGACCACCTAAAAAGAGACTTTGCTCTTGAAAGATCATCAGGAGATTTCTTTAATTCATTTATTAATTGCAAAAGTCTTCCATTAAATGGCAATAACATAATTCCGTATAAGAGACCCCCTTCTGGTAAAGCGAAGACTCCCATAATACTCATTAAAACTGTTGCCCATCCGTAACGAGAAATCGCTTTAGCAGTAAAAACAGAACCCTTAACAGAAGGAAGCATAGGAATACCAACAGATGCGTAATCGTCCTTCAATAAAATTGCAAGTGCCCAAAAATGAGCTGGAGTCCATAACATTACTAAACCAAACAACCACCAACCACTTAGGCCTACATGCCCTGTGGCAGCAGATGCACCAACTAAAGGTGGTATAGCACCAGCAACTCCTCCGAAAACAATATTTTTAGTTGTACGAGGTTTCAAAATAACTGTATATAAAATTACATAGCTAAATAAACCAAGAAGAGTTAATCCCGCAGCCAAATAATTTACACCACTTACTAAAAGCATCGAAGCTGCCAAAGTACATGATACGGCAGCTAAAAAAACAGTCTCAGATGACAATTTTCCTGCTGGCAAAGCTCTTTTACTAGTTCTTGTCATCCTCTTATCTAATTCCATTTCCCACAAGCAATTAAGAGCTCCTGCTGCTGCTGCTGCCAAAGCCCCGCCTCCTAAAGTGCAGATAAGCTTCGGTGAAGACAAAGGCCATTCCTCTGTTAAAGCCATTCCTCCTAAAGTTGTTGCCAGTAAAAGTGGGATTAATCTAGGTTTTGCTACTTCAAGCCAAGGTGGCAAAGTTAATCTTTTTCTTGAAGGTACAACTTCATCCCTAATTGAAGATTTATATTTCAAGTTTTCTAAGTTACTACTGTTCATGAATTGACACCAACCATTTGAGAATTTAGGGATTGGTTAAGACCTTTTTTGGTAAAAGGATTTCTAAAAATCAATGTTGTTAATATCGCAATAAATAAAGAGGCGTTAAGTTGATGACCGATAATAAAAGTAGGTTCATTTAAATTTGTTTTAAGACTTAAAACACCCAAAGCAATCTGGGAAAACAAGAGGAAAATAAGTGCTGTGAGATATTTCCAATTTTCATTAAGCAAATTTCTCTTATAAATTGCAGTAGCAATAATTAATAGAATTGAAAAAGCAATTGGAAAAGCAAATAACTTATGAGTATTTAGAATTAGACATTGTTTATTAAAAGATAAACAAATATGTGCTGACCAAGTTGATGAAAGCCTTACTCCAATAAAAGATTGAAAGAGAGTAAGTAAAAGAGGAAAAAACAATAATAATCTCCACCAAATTAATGGCTCTTCTATGTCGTCATTTTCTAAATTTTGATTTATTGAAATTGTTGTGATGAGAAGTAGAAAAGCTATTAAAAGATGGCCAGTAACAGTATATGAATCAAGCAGGTTTATTACTGTTAAAGCTCCAAAAGATCCTTGGACAATAACGAGAAAAAGTAATAATGAATAAGTTTTAGGTAACCAATTTGGAATTTCATTTTTCCAGATAATTGAAAGGGCAAATTTAAAAAGAATTAATATCCCAACCAGAAAAGCATCTAGACGATGAAACCACTCTAGAAATACTCTTAAGTTCATATGATTAAAAGGCAAAAAAGATCCATAACACAATGGCCAATCTGGGCAGGCAAGTCCCGCCTCCATGACTCTCGTAGCACCTCCAATTACGATTAGTGCTATGAGTGCGATTACACTATGACTTCCCAACCTTTTAAAAATTGTCAGATATTTTGATTTATATAATTGGTTATTAATCAAATGGATAAAACCTATTATTTTGCATAATAAATTAGATTCAAAAACCAAACATTAATTAAAAATTAATATCTTTAATTTAAAAAATAATTTACTAATTTAATCTTTTTTCCCTGACAATTAACTCTAAAAAGTTATTAATAATACGCCTTTTATTTCATAAATCTTAAGAAGTTGTGAATTTAAATGTTTTTCTTTTAACAAAGGATGCAGGATTAAAAAAATTGAATATCTTGAGGATATAAATACAAATTTTTAAGTAATCAATTGTTAAATAAAAACATTTATTTAATACTAATTATTTCCCTCGTTTTTGCTATATCTTTTTGGATTGGTTTTAATGTAAATTTGCTCCCAGCGGAAGCAAGTATTAATGCACCAATTTATGACGAACTTTTTAAAATTCTTTTCATTATTGGATTAATTATTTTTATAGGAATGACAATAGCAGTTATTTATAGCTTATTTAAATTTAGGAAAAGAAATGATCAGATAGGCGATGGTATAGCTTTAGAGGGAAATTTAAGCTTAGAAATTGTGTGGACAATTATACCTTCAATAATTGTTTTATTAATAGGTCTATATAGCTACAACATCTACGATCGAATGGGAGGGATGAAAGAACTAAATCATAACCATGAAATGATGAGTTCTAACACTGAAAAAATATGGGCTGGAATAAGTCAAACTTCTGATACTGAAATAGCAATAAATAATTTATCAATTGAAGTTTCAGCTATGCAATTTGCATTTCTATTCAATTATCCCAAAGGCAATTTCATATCAGGAGAACTACACGTTCCTGTTGATCAAAAAGTATCAATGAAAATGGAATCCAAAGATGTCATTCACGCTTTTTGGGTACCAGAGTTCAGAATTAAGCAGGATATTATTCCTGGACAACCGACTATCCTAAATTTCACTCCTACAAAAGTAGGAAAATATCCGATAATTTGTGCAGAATTATGTGGCCCATATCATGGAGGAATGAGAGCCTCGATAATTGTTGAAGAAGAATCTGATTACAAAGAATGGTTTAACAAAAATAAAAAACCAGAGGTAAATTTATGACAATATCAATTGATCCACAAAAAACTAATAATGAAAGTCTTCAACCCAAAGGCTGGCTTAGATACTTTAGTTTTAGCCTTGATCACAAAGTAATTGGGATTCAATACTTGGTTTGTGGTTTTCTCTTCTATTTAATAGGAGGAACCTTAGCGAGCGCTATAAGAATTGAACTGGCCAGCCCAATGTCTGATTTTATGCCAAGAGATGTTTATAACCAAGTTTTAACGTTACACGGAACAATAATGATATTCCTTTGGATAGTGCCTGTAGTTAACGGTGCTTTTGGAAATTATTTAATTCCATTTTATGTAGGTGCGAGAGATATGGCATTCCCAAGATTAAATGCTGTAGCTTTTTGGTTAATTCCTCCTTCAGGTTTGATGCTGGTAGCAAGCTATTTTGTTGAGGGTGCTGCTCAGGCTGGATGGACTGCTTATCCACCTTTGAGCATAACTACTCCTCAATCGGGACAAATTATTTGGATTCTCAGCGTTCTATTACTTGGAGGCAGTTCTATATTTGGTGGAATAAACTTTATCGCGACCATTATCAAATTAAGAAGGCCAGGATTAAAACTTATGCAATTGCCAATGTATTGTTGGGCAATGCTTGGAACAAGTCTATTAGTTGTTTTGTCAACTCCTGTATTAGCTGGCACTTTAATTCTACTTAGCTTCGATATCATCGCTAATACAGGTTTTTTCAATCCTGTCTTGGGTGGCAATGTCGTAGTTTATCAGCATTTATTTTGGTTTTATTCTCATCCAGCTGTATACATTATGGTCCTTCCTGCCTTTGGTCTAGTAAGTGAAATACTTCCTGTACATGCTAGAAAACCACTTTTTGGATATACAACAATGGTTTTTTCAATAATGGGGATAGTAGTTTTAGGTTTAGTTGTTTGGGCGCATCACATGTTTACGAGTGGAACGCCCCCTTGGATGAGACTATTCTTTACTATTGCCACGGCATTTATTGCTGTTCCAACTGGTATAAAATTTTTCAATTGGGTTGCAACATTATGGGGAGGTAAAATTTCCATCAATAGTGCAATGTTATTCTCTTGCGGATTTATTATAAATTTTGTTTTTGGAGGTATCACAGGAGTTGCTTTGGCACAGGTCCCTTTCGATATTCATGTACATGATACCTATTTCGTTGTAGCCCATTTTCATTACATAGTTTATGGAGGAACTGTTTTTATTATTTTTTCTTCAATTTATCATTGGTTCCCCAAAGTAACCGGAAAAATGCTCAATGAAAAATTAGGAATTTTACATTTTATTATTACCTTTATTGGATTTAACTTGTGCTTTGCTCCTCAACATTGGCTTGGTTTAAATGGAATGCCAAGAAGAGTTGCAGAATATGATCCTCAATTCCAGTTCGTTAATCAAATTAGTAGCCTTGGGGCTCTTTTGATGGCTATAAGTACGATTCCTTTTTTAATTAATGTATTTCTTAGTGTGAGGAATGGGAAAGAGGCTGGAGATAACCCTTGGAATGCTCTTACACCTGAATGGTTAACATCTTCTCCGCCTCCAGTTGAAAATTGGGAAGGAGAAGCTCCATTAGTTGAAGAACCATATGGTTATGGTAAAGAAATTTCTGAACGAAAATAAAAACTTATGACAACTCTAGATAGCTCAAAAGAAATTCAAAAAAATAATTCTGAAGCCACTGAAACACATGAAGACTTCAGAATGTTTGGTCTTATAACATTCCTAATTGCGGACGGAATGACTTTTGCAGGATTCTTTGCTGCTTATCTAACTTATAAAGCAGTAAATCCATTACCTGATGGTGCTATTTATGAATTAGAACTTCCAATACCTACACTCAATACAATCTTATTACTTGTTAGTAGTGCAACTTTCCATAAAGCAGGAAAAGCACTTTTAAAAGATAAAAATTCTGATTCCCAAAAATGGTTATTTTTTACTGCTTTTCTTGGAATTATATTTTTAATATGTCAATTATTTGAATATTTTCATTTACCTTTTGGATTAACCGATAATTTATTTGCAAGTACTTTTTATGCTCTTACTGGTTTTCATGGATTACATGTCACTTTAGGCACTTTAATGATTTTAATTATTGCTTGGCAATCGAGAATCAATGGTGGAAGATTAACTAGTCAAAATATGTTCCCATTGGAAGCTGTTGAACTGTACTGGCATTTTGTAGATGGGATATGGGTTATTTTATTCATTATTTTGTATCTTTTATAAAAACTTAATTTTAAAAAATTAAATATATTTTTTATTAATTTATATTGCCACAGTTCTCCTTTTTAGTAAGAATATATAGTTAGAAATTTGTCAGATAATGCTAGAAGGAAAAGAACTTCTTGAAAAAGCAAAATTATTAAGTAAAAAATCTGAAGATGAGATAGCAAAAGGTTGTGGTTACATTGGTCCTAGCGGAAGAATCTTAAGAAAAAGTTTTTACAGGGCGCTTATCGAAGCTAAGGGCTACAAAATAGGAAATGGTCGTCATGGTAAAAATGGTAATAGAGGTTCAAGAGGCAGACAGACAGAATTCAAAACTAAAGTTCATGGCAATGGGAACCTATTAATTGGTCATGCCTACACCAAAAAATTAGGTCTAGAACCTGGTAAAGAATTTAAAATCGATCTTAAAAAAGAATCAAAAACAATTTATCTGATTCCATTAAATTAAAAAATATATTTTACCAACCGTTTTCTTTAAGCCACTCGGAAGAAATATTATTTGAAGATAAATCTTGATTACCTTTTTTATTAAATAAAAGTAATTTCTCTACATATTTAATTAGTGCATCTGCCTCAAGGTTTACGCTATCACCGATATTTAATTTATTTAGATTTGTGTTATGCCAAGTATGAGGAATTATCGCAATAGTAAATATTTCCCCTTCCTGCTCATATTTTGCAATCGTAAGACTTATACCATTTACACAAATACTTCCTTTATTAACTACATATTTTGAAAAATTATTATTTTTCCACTTTATTGATAAGAGCCAAGATTTATCTAATTTTTCTATATTTTCGACCGTTCCAAGGCCATCAACATGTCCGCTGACTATATGTCCTCCCAGACGGTCAGACACTCTAAGAGCGGGCTCCAAATTAACAATCTGATTCAGGTTCGACTTTACTCCTAAAGTTGTTTTTTTTAATGTCTCCTCACTAACATCAACAGTAAATTTATTTTGAAAAATCTCTTTAACTGTCAAACAAATTCCATCAACAGCTATGCTGTCACCGATTGCCATATCAAATAAATTATCTATAATTTCAATTTCTAAAATATTTTTTTCTTGTCTTAGTTTTCCAACTGATTGAATTATTCCTGTAAACATAGATTTAAGAAAAATATTTTTGCAAAATTTTGTATTTACTTTAATTTACTTTAAATGATTTTCAACTATAAATAAATTAAAGAGTAAATAAAAAGACATTGATCATATTTAGATGATTATTAATTCACAAAAAAGATCATTTGGTAGAGGGGCGAAAGTGAGCTTATTCACTTTAGGGACAATGCGAGCAACTGAAAGTCTCGAAAAAATGTATAGCATAATAAAAAATGCATATTATGTAGGAATTAACCACATAGAAACAGCACCCTCTTATGGTGATGCTGAATCACATATTGGAAATTCAATAAAAAAACTAGCAATAGAAGAGAATATAAAAGAAAGAAATTGGGTGATTACTTCCAAAGTTTTACCAAAGGGTGATTTTGACTTTTTAAAAAATAATTTTAAAAAGTCTCTTAAAAATTTAAATCGCGAGAAAATTAATAATCTTGCAATTCACGGACTCAACTTAAAACAACATCTAGATTGGGTTATTAATGGAGAGGGTAAGAAATTCATATCTTGGATACTTGAGAAGGAACTAGTTGACCAAGTTGGTTTTAGTTCTCACGGAAGTTATTCACTAATTAAAGATGCAATTAACTGTGAAGTTTTTACTTTTTGTAGTCTTCATTTACATTATTTAGATCAATCTAAGATTGCTTTAGCAGAGGAAGCTATAAAAAAAGGCATGGGAGTTTTAGCAATATCACCTGCTGATAAAGGGGGTAGATTGTATTCTCCAAGTGATATTTTGTTAGAGGCCTCTAAGCCTTTTCATCCATTAGAATTAGCGTATCGATTTCTACTAGCAAAAGGCATTACGACGTTGTCCTTGGGCGCAACAAACAAAAAAGATTTTGAATTTGCTCATAAACTTAGAAACTCATTCGAGAAGCTTACAAAACTTGAAAAAAGCGCCCTGAACAAAATTGAGGAAGTTTCTAATGAAAGATTAAACTCAACCAAATGTGAACAATGTAGATCTTGTCTTCCATGTCCAAATGAAGTGCCTATTCCAGAAATACTTCGTTTAAGAAATATATCTATTGGTTATGGCCAATCAGAATTTTCAAAGGAAAGATACAATTTAATAGGAAAAGCTGGCCACTGGTGGGAAGAAAAAAATTCCTCATTTTGTCAAGAATGTAATGAATGTGTTCCTAAATGTCCTAGTAAATTAGATATACCAAATTTATTAAAAGAAACTCATAACTTATTAATTGAAAATCCCACAAAAAGATTATGGGGATAAGAACTCATTCCAGATATTTTCAAGATTAATTTTTTGTTCATTTGTTAATACGGGGAAGGACCAACTATTTTTCCAACATTTCTCAGAAGGGCCTGAGATGGGGAACATTTCAGATTTATATTTACTTTGCAAATAATCACTATTAAATGGTAGATACCAACCCTGGCTTACTAATTTATCTACTATTGATTTATTTTCTAAAGATTTAATCCATTTAATTAATATTGCATTATTTAAATTTGATCGACTAAGTAGAAAATGCCACATCAAAGGTACACCTTGGCTTGGGAAAACTAAAGAAAGCCTTGGATCTATTTTTAAATATTTTGAACAAAGACTATAAGGAACTATTGCGACACTAGCATCAGAATTAATCAACCAATTGAGCATATTCTTATCATCAAATAACATTGCTTGGCTTTGAAGTTTTTTTAAAGAATTAGATGAATTAATTTTTTGAGCAATTGACAATATTATTCTGGGACTTTGTGGAAAAATAATTTTCCCAGTTAATTTTTTAGAAAGAAGAAAATCCCAAGATTTTCTGGCTGAATTTATTAATTCTTGATTATTTTTAATAATAATTGTGTAGGGTACTACGCCAATAGGAAATAATTTACTTCTCTGATTTTGATTAAAACTTCCCAAAAAATCTATCGATCTCTTATCCAAATTTTCGAACAGAGTATATTCATTTATTTTTTCAAATTCTGAAAAATCTACACTAGAAATCCATCCATCATTTATTAAAGTAAAGTCAGAATTGAGAATTGTGTTTCTATTTTTTTGTGTTCGAATATTTTCAAAATTAATTTTTTCCTGCTTCCAATCTTTTGGGATCGTATCTTTAAAAGATTCTGGATAAAAAGAATTTTGTAATGCAATTTTTACTCTATTAGGAAGATTACTGCAAGAGTTTAAGAAAAATAAAAGCGAAAGCTTACCACAATTTAAAAATTCTCTTCTGGTTGCAAATTTTGAAAACATTCAGCAATCCTTCTCAAAAGAAATTTGACCTAGGCCCTTCATCATTTCCAGATTTTGTTGACACAATGAAACTATTTCTTCATTTTTAAATCCATCTAAGAAAGCAAGCAATGATATCCCACCAGCACCTACACCTTCTTTTACATGACCTAATTCATAATCTCTCAATTCTTTGTATTTTGAAGATTTGAAATTTAAAGGACTGGCTAAACCTAATAATTTGACATCATATTTTTCATTAATTAGATTTACTAAATCATTTAGAGAATTATCTTTAACAAGCCAACCGGTTGTCGCAATAAAAACATCTTCAATAAATTCATCTTTATTTTTTTCATCTAAAAATTCTAATACAAGCAAAATGACCGCTAACATCTGACTTCCGCCAGACAATATTACAGTTTGGTTTGCTAACCTAGCACCAATTAAGAGACCCATTGAGAAAGCTTGGAAAGGATCACCTACCGCCGCGACAACATCGAAAGAGTCGAAATCAGCCTCGAAATTTGCATTGAAAAGTCCTTTTTTAACTACTTTTCTTCTTAGTTCTCTTGGAGCTTTAAATAAACTACTCCCTACTAAATTAGACACCTGCAAACCAAAAGCTTCCATTACTGCCTGAGCAGTTGTGGTGCCTCCCGGTACAGATTCAGAAATTAAAACTGGTTGTTTTAAGGATTTTCCTGTCGCAAGACCTTTTTCATAGAGATTTAAAACTCTCTCTTTAGTCATCGATTTTCCGGTAGTAACACAATTTGATGGACCTAAATTTCTATCTTCTACAACCAAATGATTAAAATAAGGCTTTGCTCCTATTCCCAGAGGAACAATAACTGGATGAATATTTATAAGTTTTGAACAAACATGACTGATTAGGGCAGGAGTTACTCCTGCATTGAGAAGAGGCAATTTATATTTATGATCTTTTGAAGCACCCTCGAGCAAAAATTCGGCATCTGCGAGAGCGGTTGTTCGCCTTGATTTTGCATTAATACCTGCTGCTGAAATTCCTGGGATTTGAGATGTATTAGTGCCCGCGATTATAAGAAATATTTTTAAATTTTTAATATTCTTTTTCAGTATTTTTATTTTATTGAGTTGTCTTTTTTTATTGGATTTATTACCAAAAAAATTTATCTCTAATTTTGTACTGTACATTCTTTTTTTAATTATTAAAATCAACAAAGTTCTTTAATAATCTTGGAGGATCTGGGATGGTTAATTTAAATCTAGGGAATAGAGAATAGGCAACTACATGCACAGTTAAAACATAAACTATTTCTTGAAAAATTATTAATAAAATTGCACCTAATTGTATACTCAAAATTGAGGGATATAAAGGTAAATTAAATAATCCAATGAACTTTTCTATTAGACCATAACTCGCTCTTGTAATTAACACCCAAAGATTATCTCCAACCAACGTAGATAATGCTATTACTCTTAGTAAGAAGCCAAGGGTTCCAATAACAACTCCCCCAGTTAAACTAAGTTTCCAACTCTTTTCTTTAAACCAACACCAACCTAACCAAAAGGCCAAGACACCATAAGGAAATAAAAATAAAGTTCCTCTAACAGGACCCATAATTATAAATAAAAGTAGAAATTGTATTAAAAGTCCTTCCAATGCAATTTGAGTTCCTCTTCTCAAGTGCAACAAGATCATTGGAAGGGGTAAAATCAACCTTAATAAAGCTCCCCCAATTGGCAAATAATATAATGCAACCCATAATAAAGAGGAAAGAGATGCTAAATAAGAGGTCTCGACAATATTTAATGCTTCAGTTTTAGTTGTTATTTTCATTTTTTGTTGAATATTTTTAATTAATTTTTATTCATACTTTTATTTTTTGAATCTAAGATACGTTCAATCTTTTCTATTTCAAAATTTACCTCAGAATTACTCAATATGGAACTTAACTCTTCAGTGGGATCTTTTGGATCTACATCTTTTAAAATGAATATTATTTTGTAAGATTGAAGCTCAATTTTTCTTTTTTTTGAAAGATTCTTAATTTTTTTGTTTTTTTGATCATCAAATTTTTTGTTTTCTTTTTCTAAATTTATATCGTTTTTATTTTCTGGAATATTTTTTGGCTTTTCTTCTTTTTTAATTTTTTTATTTTTTTTATCATCAAATTTTTTGTTTTCTTTTTCTAAATTCATATCATTTTTATTTAATAAGTTTTTTTGTAAATCTTCATTTTTGCTTATTTTTTCTAAATCATTAAAACTACTTTCAAGAAAATTTCCAATCCTCCCTCCAGAGCATGATTGCAAGAAAATTAAAAAAATTAATAAAAAAAATTCTTTTTTTTTTAAAATCATATTTTTTCTAACTTTTCTTTTTCCTTGTAGTTTTTTTATTACTAATCTTTGTTTTTTTTAAAATTGAGCCTTTTTTATCTTTTAGTTTTTCTTCTAAAAGAGATAGTGCATCATCTATAGTAATTTTTTCTATATCTGTATCTTTGGCAATCGAAACATTAGTTTTGCCACATTTTAAATAGACGCCATATCTTCCATTTAATATTTGAATTTTTTCTTTAAATTCTTTCGGTTTTCCAAAGTCTTTAAGTACCTCTTGACCACCTCTACCCATTTTTGGCACCGCAAGAATTTCTAATGCTCGTTCTATATCAACTGCAAAAACATCATCCTCTTTCTTTAAGGATCTGTTTTCAGTTTCATTTTCATTTTTAATCCATTTGATATACGGGCCAAATCTTCCTCTATCAGCCTCAATAACTCCTCCTTCAGGATGAACTCCTAACAATCTAGGCAAACTTAAAAGTACAAGAGCCTCATCTAGGGTTAGATCATCAGTTTTCAACTCTTTGGGTAATGAAGCTCTTCTTGGTTTAGCTTTATCTTGATCATTATTTCCCAATTGTACGTAAGGTCCATAAGGGCCAAATCTTAAAAAGACTTTTTCCCCAGTTTTTGGATCAGTTCCAAGATCCGATGGGCCACTTAAGATTTGATCAACTTGCTTTATGTTTAAATCTCCAGGAGTAATATCCATTGGAAGATTACCTTTTGCCAGAATTTCATTACCAGATTCATCAATTTTTGTACCCTCTAGCCAAGGTCCGTTGGAGCCTATTCTGACTACGCAAGGAAGGTCTTCAAAATCAACTTGTCTATAAGCTTTACCATCAATATCACCCTCTGTTTTCTGAACCTTTACCTCCAAACCATTTTTACCTTTATAGAAAGTTTCGAGGTATGGTAGCCACTCAAGATTACCTGAAGATATTTCATCCAGTGAAGATTCCATTTTTGCAGTAAAAGTAGTATCAACCAGATCAGGAAAATGTTCCTCTAATAGAGCAGTAACAGCAAAAGCTGTAAAGGTTGGAGCCAAAGTGTTGGAAGATATATTCGCATAACCTCTATCAACTATGGTCCCAATAATGCTTGCATAGGTAGAAGGTCTTCCAATCCCTTCTTTTTCAAGAACTTTAACTAATGCAGCCTCTGTATATCTTGCAGGAGGTTTAGTTTCATGAAAAGTAGATTCCTTATTAGTAACTTCAAGACATGTTCCAGTTGCTAAGTTTGGGAGAACAATTTCTTGTTGTTCAAGGGATGAACTTGGGTCATCACTTCCCTCGACATAAGCTCTGAAGAATCCTGCGAAATCAATACTTTTCCCGCTCGATTTAAATAATCCATCCCCCACGCTAATTTCGGCATTAATCATTGTTAGCCTAGCCTCTGCCATTTGACTAGCTACAGTTCTTTTCCAAATTAAATCATAAAGCGATAAGTCTCTACCAGTTAGATTAGTTTCCTTTGGTGTTTTAAATACATCACCTGCCGGCCTAATAGCTTCGTGTGCTTCTTGAGCATTTCTTGCAGTTGAATTAAATTGTCTTGGTGAGTCAGACAAATATTCTTTTCCATACATAGTACTGACACATTCTCTAGAAGCTCTTGTAGCTTGTTCGGAGAGATGAACTGAATCAGTTCTCATATATGTTATGAAACCTCTCTCATAAAGGCCTTGTGCACATCTCATAGTTTCTCTTGCAGACAAACGAAGCTTCCTATTTGCTTCTTGTTGTAATGTGCTAGTTGTAAATGGAGGAACTGGCTTACGAGTGGATGGCTTTTTTTCGATTTTTGAGACTAACCAATCCTCTGAGGAAAAAGTCTTCAATAAATCATTTACTTGTTCTTCTCCAATTACTAAAGATTTGTTTCCATCTTTCAATTTACCGGTTTGTTCGTCGAAATCGGAACCATTAGAAATTCTTTGACCATTTAAACTGAATAATTTAGTTTCGAAAGTAATATTATCTTTTACTAAGGAAGCTTTAATGCCCCAGTAACTAGCTTTTTTAAAGGATCTTCTTTCTCTCTCTCTCCTAACAAGAAGTCTTACAGAAACTGATTGAACACGACCAGCAGATAGTCGGGGGGCTACCTTCTTCCAAAGTAAAGGAGATAATTCATATCCAAAAAGCCTGTCCAAGATTCTTCTTGTTTCTTGAGCCTGAACAAGTTCCATATCAATTTCTCTTGTTTGGTCTAAAGCTTTATTAATTGCCTTTTTTGTGATTTCATGAAAAACCATTCTCTTAGTTGGTATTTTAGGCTTAAGTATTTGCATGAGATGCCAGCTAATACTCTCTCCCTCTCTATCTTCATCAGTTGCCAGTAAAAGCTGGGTCGCACCTTTCAATGCATCTTTCAACTCTTTAACAACCTTTTTCTTATCTTTTGGAACTATATAAAGTGGTTCAAAATCTTCTGTTGTATTAACTCCTATCCTTGACCATTTTTCCTTTTTAACCGCAGCAGGTATTTCAGCAGCTCCTTTTGGAAGATCTCTTACATGTCCCATTGAAGCGAGAACTTCATAGTTAGGAGGCAAAAACTTTCGTATAGTTTTTGCTTTGGTGGGGCTTTCAACAATAACAAGTGTGTGATCCAAGGTTTATTTCAAAAATTGGTGTTTTTGTTCAGTTAGGGCATATTATGATTATTTGAAGCTTTTTCAAGTTCTTTCTTCTGAAAATTTCAAAAATCATACTCACAAATTATAATCAAGTTAAGATTAACTCTTAGACCCTTACAATCAAACATCTAATTTAATCCAATTTAATAAAGTGCCCAACGAAATCTTTACAATTAATTTAAATGCTCAAGCCATTATTCCAGAGGCTTTTATTTTACTAGGTATTGTTGGAACACTTCTTGTAGATTTAGCTGGAGAAAAAACTGCATCAAAATGGGCACCAATAATTTCCTATTTATCAATTGGAAGCTCTCTTGTTAGTTTGGCATTGCAATGGAGTAATCCGGTAGAAAGTGCATTCCTTGGGTCCTTTAATTCAGATAATTTATCAATCGCTTTTAGATCAATAATATCTTTATCAACCTTAGTATCTTTACTTATAAGTTGGCGTTATACAGAACAAAGTGGCAGCCCTATTGGCGAGTTTGCTGCAATAGTTCTTTCAGCCACCCTTGGTGCAATGCTTTTGTGTGGATCTACTGACCTTATAAGTGTATTTATATCTCTAGAAACTTTATCTGTAGCAAGCTACTTACTTTCTGGTTACCTCAAGAGAGATCCAAGAAGTTCAGAAGCGGCTTTAAAATACCTTCTTGTTGGATCAGCTGCTGCTGCTGTTTATTTGTATGGATCCTCTTTTCTCTATGGATTAACTGGTTCAACAAACTTAGCGACAATAGGCTTAGAAATTATCAATAAGCCATCCTTCATTACTTCACTAGCTCTTGTATTTGTCTTATCAACAGTTGCATTTAAAATTGCTGCTGTTCCCTTTCATCAATGGACTCCTGATGTATACGAGGGTTCCCCTACGCCTGTAGTTGCTTTTTTATCTGTTGGTTCAAAAACAGCGGGCTTTGCATTTGCTATAAGAATATTAAGCACAACTTTCTCTTCTTTTGACGAAGAATGGAAACTTTTATTTACCATTTTGGCCATATTAAGCATGGCTCTAGGAAATGTTGTAGCTCTAGCTCAAACCTCAATGAAAAGGATGCTAGCTTACAGTTCTATTGGACAAGCCGGATTTGTAATGATTGGAATAGTATCTGACACACAAGATGGTTTATCAGCAGCTGTTTTATATTTGGCTGCATATTTGTTCATGAATTTGGGTGCATTTTCTTGTGTAATACTGTTCTCACTAAGAACTGGTTCCGACAGAATTCTTGATTACTCAGGACTTTACCAAAAAGATCCCCTCATTACATTAGGCTTAAGCCTTTGTCTTCTATCTCTTGGAGGTTTACCTCCAATGTTAGGATTTTTTGGAAAGATATATTTGTTCTTTGCAGGGTGGGCAAATCATCAATATCTATTGGTAATAGTTGGATTAGTAACTTCAGTTATATCTATTTATTACTACATTTCAGTGATAAAAATGATGGTGGTAAAAGAACCACAGGAAGCTTCTGAAATAGTTAAATCATATCCTGAAATTAATTGGGGAATTGTAGGATTACCTCCCTTGAGAATTGCACTTTATACTTGTGTCGCAGTAACTGCTCTTGGAGGAATCCTGTCTAATCCTCTTTTTAAATTAGCTAATACAGCAGTTTCAGAAACTCCTTTCTTACAAGATATTATTGCTACAGCGAATAATATTTCCTAGAAGAATTCTTCAATAAATGTCTAAGAAAGTCGCGAGTTTAGAAAATATATCTAAAACATATGGGAAAGAAGATCTAACTGTTAAAGCCTTAGACAGTATAAACTTAGAAATTTATAAAGGTGATTATTTAGCTGTAATGGGGGCAAGTGGCTCAGGCAAAAGTACAGCTATGAATATTATTGGATGTCTAGATAGACCATCTGAAGGTATTTATAAATTAAATGGTATTCCTGTTGAGAATTTATCTGATGATGAGCTCGCGGAAATACGCAACCAAAAATTAGGCTTCGTTTTTCAACAATTTCATCTTCTTTCGGACGCAACTGCACTTGAAAACGTAACTTTACCAATGATTTATGCTGGTATTGAGCCTGAGCAAAGATTAGAGCGAGGTAAGAATGCCTTAAAAAAAGTTGGCCTTTCAGAAAGAATGAATAATCGCCCAAACCAATTATCCGGAGGTCAACAACAACGAGTTGCTATAGCGAGGGCTATTATCAATAATCCCGCAATTTTGTTAGCAGACGAACCTACTGGAGCACTAGATTCAAAAACCACTGAAGATGTATTAGACCTTTTTGACAAACTGCATGAATCTGGAATAACTATAGTTTTAGTAACGCATGAAGATGAAGTTGCAAATCGCGCAAAAAAAATAGCCAGATTTAAGGATGGAAGAATAGTTGAATTAAAAGTTAATTAAATTCAAAACCTTTTAATTACCTTCAGTTGAGTTTCATTTTCAATTCTTAAATTCCCATTTGAATCAATATCTCTAATTTTCCATGAATTAGGACAATAACCACTAGGTAAAAAACTTTTAGTAAGAAACTTATTTGCAGATTTAATCACATATTCTTTTTTCTTATTACATTCAATTGCATCATTAAAAGCTTTAAGAACTTTGGCTGTCCAATAATGATGATTAATATTTTTAGTTTGAAGTACTTTTGATAGTGAAATACCCTCTGATGGAGTGCAATTTAAAACATTCATGCCAAGTCCTATTCTTACATAGATAATTTCTTTGCCTCTTGTTATTACCCTTGGTAAAAATCCAATCAACTTTTTTGAACCAAAAAAAATATCATTTGGCCATTTCAAACAAACATTTATATTCTCTTGTCTAAGCATTTCACATAACTTAATACCTAAAGACAAATTAAATATTTGACATGCAAATTCTTTTGAGAATATTGGGTAAGCTGCACTTAACCAAATCCCACCTTTTGGAGAAACCCAAGTTTTTGAATTTTGGCCAACCCCTGAGAACTGTTCTCTAGCGATTATCGCTACTGGCTGGTTTTTCTTTATTTCAGAATATTCAAGCAAGTTTGTTAGCTCATTTTCGGTACTTTTACATTTTATTTTGTAATGAAGTCTCCATGTTGGATATTGACCCTGAATTTTTTTTAAACAAAAAACTGTCTTAGCTGCAGATCCAAAAACTTTCACAAATTCTTTATTTAAACAACGAGCATCTTTTTGAAGATTAGATTAACTTTAGTCTTAATAAGTAAATTTTACAAATTGGACAAACAGTATTTGCCAATAGTGAATATAAGGAATCCATATCCATTAAAAAATTGTCTTGATAATTTCAAAAAATCCTGCGGAGACTTAGATAAACTTTCTAAAATCAACGAAAATTGGAAGACCTTAATTGGCTTGGAACTATTTCAAGAATGCAAACCATTAAATATTGAAAAAAAAATACTTACTATTGCAGTAAATCATCCACAGTGGCGCCAAGCTTTAATCTATAACAAGCATAAATTAAAAGAGAGAATCGAGAAAATTGGAATAACTTTGAATGAAATAAAAATAATACAAAATTATGAAATTAAAAATAAAAATATTAAAGCTACTAATGCAAAGATAGTTTGGGCAAAGCATCCAAGCAGAATCCATCAAAATAATATGTGCATTTGTACTCTTTGTAATTCCCCTACTCCTGAGGGCGAAATCAAAAGATGGGGAAAGTGTTCTTTTTGTTGGAGAAAAATAAAAAACTAAATTCTTTATTTAGTTAAAATTAGTATTCCCATTTGCCCCCCCCAAATAGTCCTATATTCAGCTTTTTTAAATCCAATTTCCTTAGCAATATTTATAAGCTCATTTTTTTTTGGAAAATTTCTAATACTTTTTTCAATATAAGCGTACTCTGGACTTAAATTAAAAAGCCGCGAAATAGTTACTACGACTAATCTTAAATAAATTTTCTGAAAAATATTAGATAAAGAATTTCTTCTTGAGTGATTAAAATCCAAAAATCCTGCCCTACCTTTATCCTTCAAAAGATAAAAAACTTTTTTTATTCCTTCTTCAACATTATTCAAGTTTCTTAGTCCATATGACATACAAATCCCATCAAAATTTTTTGAATAATCATTAATTTCTAATACATCTTTAATTTCCCACTTAATAAATTTATTTTTTTTAAGCTTTGATTTTTTCTTTGCAATATTTAAAATATCCTCTGCACTGTCAATCCCAGTAATTGAACCCCTTGGACTAACTCTCTCAGAAATTAAGAATGCTAAATCACCAGTTCCGCAGCATAAATCAGCCCAATCTTCACCATTTAAAGGTTCCAATAAATTAACTAATTTCCTTTTCCATAATCTGTGCAGCCCAAAACTTAATAGATTATTTAAAAAGTCATATTTATAGGAAATTTTATTAAATATATTTTTGACTTCGATAGTTTTTGTGAATTTCATTTTTAAAATTTTAACTTATTTTTTTGGGATTAAATTAAAATTTTTATTCATATGGTCTAATTAAAAGTTTTTTTTCGAGGAGGAAAGTTTTTATTTCTTTTAAAGTAAGTTTCTTATCATGAAGTAATGATGCTAAAAGTGCTGCTGATGCCCTGCCTTCTTTGAAAACATCATAGATATCTTCTAGAGAGCCTGCTCCTCCTGAAGCAATTACTGGGATATCAACAATATTTGCAACAGATTCTGTCAGATTCAAATCATATCCATTCTGTGTTCCATCACCATCCATTGAAGTAAGCAATATTTCCCCCGCGCCTAACTCCTCAACTTTCTTTGCCCAACTTAATACATCTATACCAGTATTTTCTCGCCCTCCTTTTACATATACCTCCCACTCGCCACACTTATTAACTTTTCTTCGAGCATCAATTGCTATCACGATACATTGATTGCCAAATTCTTTAGAACTTTTGGAAATTAAATCTGGATTTCTAACTGCAGAAGAATTCAAACTTACTTTATCCGCTCCAGCTCTTAAAAGATCATTAATTGAAGAAACAGAATCTATTCCTCCACCTACTGTAAATGGGATTTTTACTGATTTTGCCGTCCTAGAGACAAGGTTAACTAATGTATTTCTATTTTCTACACTAGCTCTAATATCTAAGAATACCAATTCATCTGCGCCCTCATCAGAATACCTACAAGCCAATTCAACAGGATCGCCTGAGTCTCTCAAGTTAACAAAATTTACACCTTTAACCACTCTGCCATGGGCGACATCTAAACAAGGAATTAAACGAAGAGCTACCATTTTAGTAAAATTGTCCAAATGCTGTTAATCTTGCATAATAGCTTCCATTTTACCTCTTATGGCTGAAACAAAATTATTACCCAAAATCGGTAGTAAAATCAAAATTAACATTAACAAAGTAAAAGATAGATTACCAGCTAAATTAATCGATCAAATATCCTCAAGTCCTAAAGCCGTAATAACAGGCTATAAAATGACAGACGGCAGAAGTATTGGAATCACTGCAAAATTTCAGAATGGTGAGCAAAATTGGTTTTTCCCAGAAGAAATTGAGAAAGGTTAAAGAAAAAAGTGAATGATCCAAAACAACTATTAGGAATTAAGGGTGCCTCTAAAACATCAAGTTTATGGAAACTGCGTATACAGTTAATGAAACCCATAACATGGATCCCTTTGATATGGGGAGTTATTTGTGGAGCAGCTGCAAGTGGAAATTTTGAATGGACATTTAGTAATGTTCTAGCTTCATTAGCATGTATGCTGATGAGTGGGCCGCTTCTGGCTGGTTATACCCAAACCATAAATGATTTTTTTGATAAAGAAATTGATGCAATTAATGAACCAAATAGACCAATTCCTTCTGGAAAAATTTCAATTAAAGATGTAAAAATACAAATCTGGGTATTACTTATAGCGGGTTTAATAGTTGCTTTTCTATTAGATTTATATGCTAAGCACAGCTTCCCCTCCGTCTTAATTTTGGCATTAGGAGGTTCCTTTGTTAGTTATATATATTCTGCTCCACCACTCAAATTAAAACAGAATGGTTGGCTTGGAAATTATGCATTAGGAGCATCTTATATAGCTTTACCTTGGTGGGCAGGACAAGCCTTGTTTGGGAAATTAACAATCGTGACGGCGATACTAACACTTGCTTATAGCCTCTCAGGACTTGGAATTGCTGTTATTAATGATTTCAAAAGTGTTGAAGGAGACTCAAAGCTAGGCTTGAATTCTCTACCAGTAGTATTTGGAATTAAAAATGCAAGTAGAATAAGTGCAGGACTGATTGATATTTTTCAATTAGCAATGGTTGTAGTATTAGTCATTATTGGTCAACATTTAGCCTCTGTAATTTTGGTTTTATTGGTAATTCCACAAATTACATTTCAAGATATGTGGTTACTAAGAGATCCTCTAAAGTTTGATGTCAAATATCAAGCAAGTGCCCAACCTTTCCTTATAACTGGGATGTTAGTTACAGCTTTAGCGATAGGACATAGTTTTTTAGTTGCTTAAGGTGCAAAAGATTAAATTCAAATCTTTTGTTTTAATAATTCCAATATTAATTTTTTCTGGAATATCTTTTTATTTTTTTAGTCTATTATTGAATACCTTAAAATTAGACGTTTCTAAAAATAAAAAGTCTCGGGAAACCAAATATTCTTACGTAATTTCATCTTCTGATAATAAGATACTAAGCAAATTAAGCCGCAAATTTGAAATAGATAATAGTTATAATAAAATCCCAATTTTTCTTAAACATTCTTTTATATCTTCTGAGGATAAAAGATTTTATAAACATAATGGAATAGATTTAAAAAGTATTTCACGTGCCCTTATTCAAAATATTAGAAGTGGTTATGTTAAAGAGGGAGGAAGTACGATTACACAACAAGTTGCTAGATTACTTTTTCTAAATAATCATTTAAGTTTTCAAAGAAAAATCAAAGAAATATTTTTATCACTCATACTTGAATTTAGATATAACAAAAATCAAATTTTAAAACTATATTTAAATAATATTTATCTAGGATCAGGAGCATACGGGGTAAACGAGGCTGCACAAATTTATTTTGGAAAATTTATAGAAGAATTGACATTATCGGAGATCGCATTAATTGCAGGATTAGCTCCAGCTCCATCAATTTATTCACCTTATCAAAATTTTGAACTAGCTATTAAAAATAGAAATAAAGTTCTTGAGTCAATGTATGTTGATGGATATATTTCTCTTGCAAATAAGAATAAGGCTATTCAAGAAAAAATAAAGTTAAATTATCAAACAGCTGGTAATTTTTTGGATGATAAATTACTAATAAACTTTATTCTTCAGGAAACAGATAAAAAAATTGGAATTAAAAAAGATTATAAGTTTTTAAGAATCAAATCTTCTATCAACAAAGATTGGCAAGAAAAAGGTCAAAAAATATCAAGATACGCAGGTCCTAAAGAACTTGAATTTGGTCTGTTATCTATCGAATCAAACACAGGACTAATAAGGACAATGATAACCAGCAAAAATCCATCAATTAATGAATACAATAGAGTGATTTCATCTGTAAGACCTTTAGGTTCTACTTTTAAAATAATCCCTTATGCTGCTGCATTAATAGAAGGAATAAAATTAAGTGATAAATTTGAAGACTTACCAATATGCTGGAAAAGTTATTGCCCAAAAAATTTTTCAGAGGACTATAGAGGTTCAATATCTTTGATTGAATCATTTAAAAGTTCATCAAATATCGTTCCAATATCAATAACAAAAAAAATCGGCTTAAAAAATATTATTAATTTAGCGAATTCATTTGGACTAGGCTACGAGCAAGAGTTTGAGGAATTCCCATCATTAGCTATTGGCGCCTACGGAGATAATCTTTTAAACATCACAAATGCATATTCTGCAATAAATAATAATGGGAAGATTCAAATCCCTGAAATCATAGAAACAATAGAATCATTTAAAAAACAACCTATTTGGGAAAATAAATCTTTTACCAAGAAAATATTAGATTTAAAAATAAACAAGAAAATAAATAAACTTCTTGAAAAATCTGTAAAAGAAGGCACTTCAAAAGCAGCCTTTATAAAAGGAAAGAAAATTTATGGGAAAACAGGGACATCTGATGAAAATAAAGATCTCTGGTTTATTGGTTCCATTGATAACCTTACAACAGGG
Source organism: Prochlorococcus sp. AG-347-I06 (assembly GCA_003281605.1). GTDB lineage: Bacteria > Cyanobacteriota > Cyanobacteriia > PCC-6307 > Cyanobiaceae > Prochlorococcus_A. The sequence goes on from QCBM01000005.1 coordinate 23,696, forward strand.
ATCTGGATAGGTTACGACGATAACAAGGAATCTGAATTATCTAGTGGAAATGCAGCTTATTTATGGAAGAAGTTCATATCTGAAATTTATAAAATTCCAATTAAAAAATAAATTATATTTTTAAGATTTATAAGAAATTATTGCAGAATAAAATCCATCGCCAGGATAATCCAAGCTAGGCAAAATTTGCTTTTGGCTAATCAATTTTAAAGTTTTATTTTTTTCAATAAATCGTTCAACTAATAGATTATTTTCATCAGGACAAATCGTACAAGTTGAATAAACTAAAGTGCCATCTTTTTTCAAAAGAGGGAAAATACTCTCCAAAAGTTTTTCCTGTAATAAAGTTAAAGATTTTATTTTTTCTTTACTTAAAGACCATCTAGAATCTGGATTCCTGGAAAGAGTTCCAATGCCTGAACATGGAGCATCTAATAAAATCTTATCAAAATAAGATATAAACTTTGGATTTAATTCAATCAAACTCGTAGCATCAGCCTTAAGGGTATTAACAGATTTCAAATTTAACCTTTCTAAATTTGATTGCAGTATTTTCAATCTTTTTGCTGATCTATCTACGGCAATGATTTCAGCACTATCATTTGTTAATTCTGCAAGGTGTGTAGACTTACTACCTGGAGCTGCACAAGCATCTAAAATCCTTTCACCTTCTTTTGGATTTAACAGAGGTGCTATCCACTGAGAAGATCTATCTTGAATTGTCCAAAGTCCATCACTATATCCAGGTAAATTTTTTATAGATCTTGGATTAGATTTTAAAGTAATTCCATTATGTAAATCATTAATAATTTCAGCATCAATTTTATTTTCATGAAGTACTTTCAAAAAGTTATCTAAATTAGTTTTTAATTGGTTAATTCTCAAATCAATTGATGGTTTTTTATTAAATGCCTTAATGATATTTTCAACCTCGCTATTACCTACCCATTTATAAAGATCCTTCACGAGCCATAATGGAAATGATTCAAGATAAGAAATTCTCTCTTTTCTATCAGAAGATAATTCCGGAAAAATTTTTTTTTCTAATTTTCTTGATGCATTTCTCAATATCGCATTTACAGTTCCCGCTAAACCATTTAAATCTGTTTTTTTAGCTACTTCTACAGTGGTAGAAATAGCAGCGGGAAATGGGATTTTATCCATTTTCAATAGTTGATACAAACCTATATGTAGAAGCCATCTTAACTTTGGAGGCTGCTTTGTATGAGTAATTTTTGATGTGTGATCCGTCCAAAGATCAAGAAATTTTCTATACCTTATGCATCCAAAAGATAATTCCGTAATAAAAGCTATATCAAGAGGATTAAATTGATAATTTTTTAAAACCTTTTCAAGAGCATGATCAGAAAAATCACCCGAACTAACTTTTAATAAAATTTCCCAAGCTGCCTTTCTTTGTAAATATCCTATGCTCAAAATATAATTAATTTTTTAAAGATAACTTTAATATACTAAAAATTCAAAAATTTAAACTACTTTTTCAGTTACAGAATTGAACCAAATAAAACCTAATATAGAAATAAGTGAAAGATTAAATCCTAAAAAAAGAAAGATATTTAAAGAATGGATTCTTTCGCGAAAAAATATTTTTTTCTCTTTTTGATACTTCATTATTAAAATAAAAACTTATTCATAATTTCAAACGACAACCAATATTGATAGATCCTGCATCAAGCATTCTGCCTAATTTAATTGCTATGGATTCCTCCAACCTATTGAAATTAGATTGATGGGTAGTTATCCAATCTAATTCAGAAAAAGTGATGATTCCCGTCGAATTACTTTTTAAAAAAAGTGTTCCAATTTCCATTAGATAAATCTAATTTTTTCTAAGTTAACATCCGTACTTAATATTTCTTCGTAACATAATATTCTTTTAATTTTTCAAAGACAACTGTAGATTATTACTCTTAATTTATTGAATATCTCTTAAAAATTTATCGGCCGTTTTTAAGTGATTATTTAATTTTTCCTCTGACATTTTATCGAGATTTCTCGTTAACATTGCCAGACGATATTGCTTTCTAAAAAAGCTTTCATTATCTTTAATAAATTTCCAAAATAAGCCATCCCATATTTCACACCATGGACCACTTTTAAAATTAGACATTTTTTTTACATAATTAGAGCTTGATATATATGGCTTTGTTGAAAAGATACCACCATCACTAAACTGACTCATTCCGTAAACATTTGGGACCATGACCCAATCATAGGAATCAATAAACATTTCCATAAACCATTTATAAACTTGGTTGGGGTGAATTCTACATAGAAGCATAAAGTTGCCAACAATCATTAGCCGCTCAATATGATGACAATAACCAAATTTAATAATATTTTTTATAACAACGTCTACTGGTTCAATTCCTGTATTTCCTTGATAAAAAGATTTTGGAATCGGCTTATCTTCAAAATTCCAAAAATTACTGTTTCGCATCTTTGTTCCGTACTTTTTATAGACGAGGCAAATAAATTCTCTCCATCCAATAATTTGACGAATAAAACCCTCTAAAGAGTTAATAGGAACATTATTATTTTTTGCAAAAAGTAATGCCTTATTTACTACTACTTCTGGGGTTAATAAGCCGCTATTTAAAAGAGGAGAAAGTAAACTGTGCCATAAAAAAGAATTTTCTTTAGAAATAGCATCCTCATAATCTCCAAATAAGAAAAATCTATGTTTAAAAAAATCATTTAACCATTCATCTGCCTCTTCAAAATTAGTTGGATATAAAAAGTTATTACTTTCTCCAATAAACTCAATATCAAAATTGGCTAATGACCTTTCTGCATTAACTACAAATTTATTTTTTTGTAATTTAGGTGTATCGGGTATATTTATTTTTTTTGGTAATTTTTTTCTGTTCATTTCATCGAAACTCCATTTACCACCTTCTGGAGTATCATCAGGATTAACTAAAATCTTTTGGCTCTTTCTTTGATTCTCATAAAATCTTCCCATAAGAGGTTTTTTTGGATTTGATGCAAATAAATCTTTTAAATCTTCACTGCTCATAAACATAGGAGAAGGCAAAATATTTAAAGCTAAATCATTACTTTCAACAAAATTATTAATCCTCTTCATTATTAAAAAATCATGAGGGTCAATGAGATTTATCTTCTGATATTTATTTTTAATAAATTCCGATAAGTAATCAACTGTAGAAACATTATTCTTGTTTTCGATATATAAAACTTTAAAGCCAGATATTTCTAAATAATTTTTATAAGCGAGCATAGATGCTCTATGAAAAACTAACTTATTTTTATGGTTAATTAATTTATGAAATTTATCATTTCCAAAAAATAATGAGTCTTCCAAAATCAAAACTTCACAATTTATTTTTAAGATTGCGCTTTCTCTAAAAAGTTGATTCGGGAAAATAATTGAAACTTGTTTCATCTTTGCGACTTCCTGTTACTGCATCTTTTTGAACAGTAGATAACATCATCCCAACAGTTTTTCCATTTTTTACGCCACTCAAACGGCCTATTGCAAACAGGACAAGTTTTAGTAGAAAGATTTTTCAAAATTTATAATTTTCTTTTATGAGTAGATTTAAATCTTGTTGAATCTTTAAGGGCCATATGTTTTGTATTTCTTCCCGAAACTCTCTTTCTCCAGACTTTGAAAGATTTGGGTTTAAGATTTTGACGCATAATTTTTATCGCATCTTCCTCTTTTAAACCAAATTGATACTTGATAGCTTCAAAGGGTGTTCTATCTTCCCAACACATTTCTATTATTCTGTCTATATCGATACTTTCCATATTTATTGTTCACATTGTGAGGTACAAAGTTTTTCAATATCTGATCTACCTGTAATTTGAAGTCTATATTTTGCCCAATATCTGTAAACCAATCTCAATAATGGAGATAAGAGCTTAATCTTTAAGGGATAATAAACCCAACCTAAACCAACTAATTCATAAGAATATGCGAGTACATCTAGTCCCCTAATAATTTCACCATTTTCAATAATCCCATGCAGGTTTGACATAGCTTTTGAATAAGAGATGTCATTAAAAAAACTTTGATCATAATCTTTACTATTAATATCTATAAATGCAATTTGATTTAAGGTATCTCTTTTTTTAAGAAAATTTGTTTCTCTCAAACAAAGTGGGCAACCACCATCGAATAAAAATGTTAATTTAATTTTCATATTTTTATTCAAATATAGAAATTAAATAACTTTTTTGTGGAATAAAAGATTTTTTTTAGAGTACAAGCTTTATAAAGCCTTAATAATTGCCAGTTCTAATTTAGTGAAAATATATTATCTTATTAGTTAATAAGCCATTGATTAAGGGATACATCAATGGCTTAAAACTATTTATGATTAGTCATCTAAAAGATGTACTCCTTCTCCTACGTCAGGAGTAAATTTACAATATTTTTCAAAAATAAGTCCAACGCCTCTCATTTTTTCTCCTAATTCATCGTTAAATTTATCCCATTCTTCTGAATCACGATCAGGTAGATACCACCCTTGTTTTTCTACCATACTTGTTATTACTGTATAGTCCCATTCTATGTATGCCATTGAGTTAATTTAAACTACCAAAATATTATAAACCAAGAGATTTAATAGGTAATCAATATTTTTTGAATATAATTTAAAAGTCAGAAAAATTATAAATGTCAATTTTGCCAAGAAGATTTGAACGAATCAAAAGTGTTTTAGATTGCAGAATGAAAAACTTGACTGTTTTAGTTGAGGATGTCAATAAACCACATAATTTATCTGCAATATTAAGGACATGTGATGCAGCAGGAGTTTTCGAAGCAAACTTTATTAGCAAAACGAATGCCGTTAAGACTTTTAATAGTACTGCTCAAGGAAGTCAAAAATGGGTAAAACTGAATAATCATGAAAACACTATCACGGCAATATCTGATTTAAAAAATAAGGGTTTTAAATTATATGGAACGACTCTTAATGGTGAATCATTAGATTATAGAAATTTTGATTATTCTCAAAATACATGTTTTGTTTTAGGAGCAGAAAAATGGGGACTAAGTAATGAACTTATATCAATGGTTGATCAATCAATTTTTATACCTATGAGAGGCATGGTTCAATCTCTAAATGTTTCAGTTGCTGCTTCTATATTATTATTTGAAGCTGTTCGCCAAAGAAAAAATAAAGGTATACTGCCCGCTAATGGAGAAGGGTTAAATATGGAAGAATATCAAAAAACACTTTTTGAATGGTGTTACCCAGAATTAGCTGCGGTGTATAAAAAATCAGCCAAAGAATATCCAAAGTTGAATGATCAAGGAGTATTTGATTCTATTACAGAAAACTAAATTTATTCAGAATTTTGACTATCAAAAATTTCTTCAAGGTCCTCTCCTATAAAAGAAAGACCTAAAACTAAAAAAAACATTGCCAAACCTGGGAACAAAGCCGTCCACCAGATACCTGTAGGTAAAGCGGCAAGAGCCAGATTTAAATCACTTCCCCACTCTGGGACATCTGCAGGAACGCCAAGGCCTAAAAATCCTAAACTTCCTAATACCAAAACAGCATCTGCAGCATTTAGGGTAAGTAGAATAGGCAATGGTGTTATTACATTTGGGAGAATATATTTAAAAATAATTTTTTTAACATCAGCTCCTGCAACTTGAGCTGCCTCCACATAAGTTTCGGATTTAACCAATATTGTCTGATTTCTGATTAATCTAAAATATTGAGGAGAGTAAACAATACACAATGCCAAAGCCGCGTTAAGGATACCCTTACCCAATACAAAAGCCACCACAACTGAAAGCAAAATTACAGGTATTGAAAAAATAGTATCCATTATTAGTGATAAGCATTTATCAAAAAAACCACCAAAATATCCACTTAATAATCCCAATGGCAAACCCAAACTTAATGAAAAAAGAATAGCTAAGAATACAACTTCTATCGCCAATGATGATCCTTGCAAAGTTCTTAAGCAAACATCTCTTCCTAATCTATCTGTGCCACAAAAATGATTAAGAGAAGGAGGGGCAAAGATATCATTGCTTAACATTGAAAATGAATAGCCAAAAAAATTATTGGCCTCTAAAAATTTCATTATTAAAACCACAAGAAGATAAAAAAGTACAATTAAAAATCCTGCTTTTCTGATATTTGCGCCTACACGATTAAATGAGTTAATATCCAAAATCTTTTTTTAAAGATATAAATGAAATATACCCAATTCTCTTAAAAATAAATAGCTTAAAATTTTAAATTAAAAGAAATTACTGGTTTAATTTCAAGACTGCCATAAAAGCTTCCTGAGGGACTTCAACTTTGCCCATTGCTTTCATCCTCTTTTTACCTTTGGCTTGTTTCTTTAAAAGTTTCTTTTTCCTAGAAATATCCCCTCCGTAACATTTAGATAAAACATCTTTTCGCAAAGCACTTATGCTTTCACTAGCAATAATCCTGCTACCGATTGATGCTTGAATAGGTATTTTAAATTGTTGTTTTGGAATAAGTTCTTTTAATTTCTCAACTAAACTTCTGCCAATTCCATAAGCCTTATCTTTATGAACAATAGAAGTTAATGGATCTGCTCTTTCTGAATTTATTAAAACATCTAATCTAACAAGGTCATTTTTTCTATAGCCAATCAAATGATATTCCATTGATGCATAACCTTGGGTTCTACTTTTCATCTGATCAAAGAAATCTGTAACAACTTCTGCTAATGGAATTTCATAAATCAAGGTAACTCGATCTGTTGTTATGTATTTCATATCTATAAATACTCCCCTTCTTTCTTGACATAAACCCATTAATGTTCCATTAAATTCATTGGGAGCATAAATTTCCATTTTCACATAAGGCTCTTCTATTGATTCTCTAAGTTGTGGATCAGGAATTGTAGAAGGATTATCAATAAAGATATGTTCCTTCTGATTTAAATTAACTTTATAAATAACTGATGGTGCCGTTACGATTAGATCCAAGTCATATTCTCTTTCTAATCTTTCTTGAACAATCTCCATATGAAGAAGTCCTAGGAATCCGCACCTAAATCCGAAGCCCATTGCGCTACTGGTTTCGGGCTCATATTTTAAAGCTGCATCAGATAATTGTAATTTTTCTAGTGATACTCTTAAATCTGGGAATTGATCAGCATCAGTCGGGAATAAGCCACAAAAAACCATAGGATTTGCTGTCTTATATCCAGGCAAAGGATCATTGGCAGGTGAATTTAAAAGAGTAATCGTATCTCCCACTCTCGCATCAGCAACTGATTTTATAGAAGCAGCTAAATAACCAACTTCTCCTGCATGTAATTCATCAACTTGCTGCTGATCAGGAGCCATTATTCCTATCTCATCTAGTTCATAATTTTTCTTACTTGCCATTAATAATATTTTTTCTCTCTTATTTAGAGACCCAGATATCACTCTGAAATAAACAATAACTCCCCTGTACGGATCATAATAAGAATCAAAAATCAGTGCCTTTGTAGGTAGTTTAATTTCATCTTGAGGAGGAGGCACTCTTCTTACGATTGCTTCCAGAATATCTTTAATACCAACTCCAGTTTTTGCTGAACAATTTATTGCATTAGATGTATCAAGTCCAATAATTTCCTCTATTTCTTGTTTTATTTTTTCAGCATCAGCCCCTGGTAAATCAACTTTATTTAAAACAGGAATTATCTCAAGATTATTTTCCAAGGCAAGATAAACATTAGCTAAGGTTTGAGCTTCTACTCCTTGACTTGCATCAACAACAAGTAAGGCGCCTTCACAAGCTTGAAGAGATCTACTAACCTCATAAGAGAAATCAACATGCCCTGGAGTATCTATTAAGTTCAAAACATATTCTTGGGAATCGTCAGCTTTATATTTCATCCTAGCGGCCTGTAACTTGATAGTAATTCCTCTCTCTCTTTCAAGATCCATACTGTCCAAAAATTGTTCTTGCATATCCCTTTGCTGCACAGTACCAGTATCTTGAAGCAACCTATCTGCAAGGGTAGATTTACCATGGTCAATATGAGCGATTATGCAGAAATTTCTAATTTTTGAAACCGATATATCAGTCATATAGAAAGAAAAATTCTCCTCTTATTACATTTTGATTAATATTAGCTAATTAGAATTATGGATGGAAACCTAAAATGGAATTATTTCTTTTTTTAATTTCTTTTATGAAGGTACTGTAATTTTCTGAGACTGATAGTTCTGGATAAATTAAGTCATTTATTTTTTTCTGAAGATTATGCTTATCTTTTAAAAATAAAACAGATTTTTCTAGAACCTCAACCATAATTGAAACCGCAGTGCTTGCTCCGGGAGAAGCTCCCAACAAAGCAGATAATGATCCATCAGATGAATTTACAATCTCAGTTCCAAATTTCAAAGAACCACCACCTTCAGTTTTTTTAATTATTTGGACTCTTTGACCAGCATTCTTTAAATACCAATCAGAAGGATTAGCTGATGGCATCATATTCTTTAAATTCTCAACTCTTGAGTTATGGTTCTTTAATGATTGTGATATTAGGTAATTAATTAAATCGTTGTTCTTGAAACCAACGTCTAACATAGAAAAAATATTATTCTTTTTAATTGAACTAAATAAGTCAAAGTATGAACTTTGTTTTAGAAATTTCGTTGTAAATCCAGCAAAAGGTCCATATAAAAGAAGTTTTTTATTATCAATCCATCTGGTGTCTAAATGAGGCACAGACATTGGTGGCGATCCAATATCAGCTTTTCCATAAACTTTTGAGTTATGTTTTTCTGTTAGATCTTTTTTCTCGCAAATAAGCCATTTTCCACTAACAGGAAATCCACCATAACTTTTTGCTTCTGGAATTTTTGATTTTTGTAAATAATTTATTGTTTTTCCACCAGCACCAAGAAAAACGTAGCCAGTTCTAATTGAAGTTTTTCTACCTTCAGAACTGATTTCTAGTTCCCATTGTTTTTTATCAATTTTCTTTAAATCTACTAATTCTGTTTTGTATCTAATTTCAACATTTTTGTTTAAAGAAACTAATGACAAATACTCTTTAGTTAAAGCCTCAAAATTAATATCAGTTCCTCTAACTATTCTGGTAGCAGCAATTTGAGTAGATGGATTTCTATCTTTTGTTATAAGAGGAGCCCATGATGAAATTTCATCAAAAGATTTAGAGAATTCCATATCGATAAATTCAGGATTTTCGGTCATTTTCTGAAATCTTTTTTTTAAAAAAGAAATATTATCCTGACCAGACACAAAGCTAATATGAGGAATAAATTTTAGAAACTTCTTAATATCAATTTTCCCTACTTCATACAATGAGGCCCATAAAGACATGGATGTTTCAAAAGAACGATTTATTGAGAGCGCTTTATCTATTTTTAGATTTCCTTTTTCATCTAAAGTGGTATAGTTTAATTCGCAATTAGCGGCATGTCCTGTACCTGCATTATTAAAAGCGCCAGTACTTTCACTTCCTGGAGCATTTAATTTTTCTATAATAAGAATTTTTATATCTGGTAAAACTTCTGAAATCAGGAGGGCTAAAGTGCTACTCATTATCCCTGCCCCTACTAAGACTGCATCAAAGTAGCTATTGTCATTAGTGGGATTTTTAAATGAAGTCACAACAAAAAATTATCTTTTTTGCAATTAAACAGATTTCTTTCTAGGCTTATTATAAAGTTAATCCAGAATTATGAGTACTGAAACACTCCCGCTGACAAACGAAAATGTAGAAAAAGTCCTTGACGAGCTAAGACCTTTTTTAATTTCTGATGGAGGTAATGTAGAGATTGCAGAAATAGATGGTCCAATTGTCAAAGTCAGACTTCAAGGGGCATGTGGTAGTTGCCCAAGTAGCACTATGACTTTAAAAATGGGTATTGAAAGAAAGTTAAAAGAAATGATTCCTGAAATAAGCGAAGTTGTCCAAGTTTTATAAAAATTTTTAACCGAAATATATATTATTTAGTTTTTAATTCCTTCAACAAAGATGATTCCATATCAAGGCAATCAATTGGAAGACCTTGACCAATAGCGATTAAAAGAGGTGCAAGAATTCCTAAAGTAAAAACTAAATTTGATTGGCTCACATCATATTTACTCAAAGTAAAAGTTATCAAATAAATAATTGAAAAATAAGCATGTAGTGAAAAAAATTCTTTTGGCTTTAACACTGGCCACCTTAAAGTATTTCCCAAGAAATATAAAAAACCTGTCATAAATAAATAGTTACATCAAGATTAAATCAAATATAAACATAAACCTTTTTAGAGACTTTTTATAAAAAAATTTACCTAAGATAATAATTAAAAAAACATTAAATCTTAGTTTCTATTTGTAAAAGCTAGACATGCAGTTAAAAATACGTTTATAATTATTTTGTAGCAATCGCTACTTTTTCGTTCACCTTCATTTGAGGGCGCAGTTCGAGTCATACCATGGAACGGGGGATGGCCGTGTTGTCACATCGAAACATGACTACTTTAACTTACAGAGGTAAAAACTACGTTCAAAACAAAGAAGCTGCTAAAAAGCAACTTGTTGAACTTACCTACAGAAGAAACGTATACACCAACAGAATGGATGACGCTTCTTCAAGTAATGAAAAAGCAGAATTAAATTACAGAGGTGTTAATTACACTAAATAATTTAATTAAACAAATTAAAAGCCCCTTTTTCAGGGGCTTTTTTTTGGCTATATTTATTTAGAGTCCTTTAAAAAATATGTCTGAAAGTTGCTGTAATACAAACACATCGAATAAAGCACCTGATCAATTCAATCATAAAGATGCGATTCAAGAAAGATATGGCTCAGCCGCACAAGAAAAAGAAAGTTGTCTTTGTACACCAGTTGGGTTTAATCCCGTTTTACTTGAAGCAATTCCTCAAGAGGTTATAGAAAGAGACTATGGGTGTGGTGATCCAACAAAATATGTTAAAAAAAATGATATAGTCTTAGATCTTGGAAGTGGTAGCGGCAAAAATGCTTTCATTTGTGCCCAAATTATTGGGAAAGAAGGGAAAGTTATTGGAGTTGATCAGAATCCTGACATGCTTTCTTTATCAAGATCAGCCTCTAAAGAAGTTACAAAAAATATAGGTTTCAACAATACAGAATTTCTAGAAGGTTCAATTGAAAAACTTGATGAATTAGGTAAAGATTTAAATCCATTAATCGCAAATAAATCAGTTGATATCATCTTAAGTAATTGCGTTTTAAACTTGGTAAGTCCAGAATCTAGAAATAACCTTCTAAATAACATAAAAAGAGTTTTAAAAGATAATGGAAGAATTGCAATTAGCGATATCGTCTCTAACAAAAAAGTTCCTTTAAGATTGCAAAATGATCATGATTTATGGACAGGATGTATTAGTGGAGCATGGTATGAGCCAGAGTTTATAAGTGATTTTAAAGAACTAGGATTTAAAAATTTAAAATTTGCAGAAAGGAGTGCTGAACCTTGGAAAGTAATTGAGGATATTGAATTTAGAACAGTAACTTTAGTGGGCAATATTTGAAAAAATTCAAGAGTTGAAAATATAATATAAATTCCCATGAGAAATAATCTAAGAGATCAAATACCCGCATTAAAAAATAAGTATTATTTCAACTATGGCGGTCAAGGACCATTACCAAAATCTTCTCTAGAAGCAATATTTAAAACTTGGGAAATTATCCAAGATTTAGGACCATTTACCAATGATATGTGGCCTTTTATTTACAAAGAAATATTGAACACAAAAAGGATCATTGCGCAAAAATTAGGTGTCAATTCAAAGAATGTAGCTTTTACCGAAAATATCTCTTCCGGTATGATTTTGCCCTTTTGGGGAATAAAAGTAGAAGAGGGAGAAGAGTTGTTAATTAGTGACTGTGAACATCCTGGAATAGTGGCTGCAAGTCGAGAATTTTGCAGAAGAAATAAATTAATATTCAAAATTTTGCCAATCCAAAAAATTAAAAATCTAAACGACGAAAATATAATTTTAGAGATTTTGAAAAATCTAAATTGTAAGACTAAGATCCTAATTATTTCTCATATCTTATGGAACTTTGGATATAAAATTCCTTTAAAACAAATTTCTATCGAATTAAAAAATAATCGAGAAGACTCTTATTTACTTGTTGATGGTGCTCAAACCTTTGGGCACATAAATATTGAAAAAGAAGTTTTTTATTCTGATTTATATTCAATAACTTCTCATAAATGGGCATGTGGACCAGAAGGACTTGGAGCCATTTATGTCTCAGATAGATTTATTCATGAAACAAATCCAACAATAATTGGTTGGAAATCATTAAAAAAAGAACAAGGCATTTATGAGCCTTCAGATAATCTTTTTCATGATGATGCAAGGAAATTTGAAATAGCTACCTCTTGTATTCCTTTACTTGCTGGGCTCAGGAATTCTTTAGATCTTTTGGATAAAGACTGCCATGAAAAAGAAAAAAACAAAACTATCAAAAAATTAAGTGGAAAACTTTGGGATGAATTAAATCAATCAAATGGTGTTGAATTAGTTTTAGAAAAAAAATATTTAAATGGGATTGTTAGTTTTAATATCGAAAAAATTAAAGATAAGGATAAATTTGTAAAGAAACTTGGAGAAAAGAAAATTTGGATTAGAGTTTTAGAAGATCCAAAATGGTTTAGAGCATGCGTACATCAAATAACTACAGAAGCTGAAATTGAATTACTTGCTAGAGAAATAAAAAAAATACTGACTTTAAATTGTAAATAGTCCAAATTATTTTCACTATAGATTTTCTAAGATCTTTATTTGTATAAAAAATTCTATATTTGCCCCCTTTCCTATCAGTTTCAAAAAAGGAATTAAAAAATTTTTGTTGAAATTTAAGCTATCCCCGTTTTTATTAATTGTAAAATTCTTAAATTATCATTCCTGTTGAAAAGAGTTATTGTTATTAGTAATAATGTTTGAAACCTTTCGAAATATGGCGCTTAATACCTTTTTGCTTATCTTATTGGTTATCGCAAATTTTACTAATTTATATCTAACGCATTTTAGAAAAAAGAAAAAGTAGTTCCTTTTATATTTTAAGAAAATTTTTATTAGATTAATTTTTTTTAATTTTCAGATCTATTAATATTGAGGAGGAAATTCTATTTACCAAGGTATTTCTGAGCTATCCCATGCAATAAATTTTCCAGAAGATTCTGGAGTTTGATTTTTAATAATTTTAATCAAAAATTGGGATGATTTTTCTTTACTAAATAATTTATGTTCTGGAACAAATTTATGAAAAGGTCGTGATAAATCAGTATCTACTGTTCCTGGATGAAGCAATGTAATAGTGGCCTTTGGGAAACGTCTAGCCCACTCAATACTTAAAGATTTAAAAAACTGATTTTGGGCAGATTTTGCAGCTCTATATGAATACCAACCTCCAGTTTGATTGTCTCCAATACTTCCAACTCTTGCACTTATACTTGCAAAATTAAAATCAAAATCTTTTGGGATAAATTCTTCAATCGCTTTAGCTAACAAAATAGGAGAAAAGGCATTTATTGAGAAAATTTCCATCATATTTTTTTTATCAAGGTGTTGTAATCTTTTTTCTGGTTGAAGTGAATCACTATGAAGTCTCCCTGTAGCATTAAAAACTAACCTTAATTTTGAAGGATGATTTGATATTTTATTTTTCAACTGCAAAAGGGATTGAGAGTCCTCTATATCTAATTCCCAAAAAGAATCAAATTCACTTTCTCTTCCACACAAGACAACATCTAAATCTTTTTCACTTTCAGTCAAATCTCTAGCTAGTTGTGTTCCAATTCCTCCTGCGCCTACAACTAAGGCTAAGCCTTTCATTTTATTAATAATAACTATATTTATTTTAAGAAACTTTTCTTGTGATTTGCGTAAAATTCTTCTTATTTAATTCAGAAATTTTATTTAGATTTATTTTTTTCTTTTAATAATTTATAAGCTATTTTTCTATCATCAAAATTAATAACTTTATCATTGAGAATTTGGTAGTCTTCATGTCCTTTTCCTGCAATTAAAACAATATCTTCTTTACTAGCAAATTTAATAGATTCATTTATTGCTTTAAATCTATCAATTTCAATTGTTATTTTTTCTCTTTTTTTTATACCCATCAAAATATCATTAACTATCTTTTGGGGTTCTTCTGATCTTGGATTATCTGAAGTTATAAAAAGTTGATCAGAAAACTCTTCAGCTATTGATCCCATTAAAGGCCTTTTAGTACGGTCTCGATCTCCCCCACAGCCAAAAACAGTTATGAGTTTCCCTTTACAAAGTTTTTTAATTGATTGCAAAACTTTTTTTAATCCATCAGGAGTGTGGGCATAATCAACAATTACTGTTGGAAGAGATCTTGAAGCTTCATTGTTATCGATTTGCATTTTCTCCATTCTCCCAGGAGCACCAGGGAAAGATTTAATTGACTTTGATAGATCTTTTAAAGAAAAATTTAGTTTATACAAAATTGTTATTGCTTGAATTGCATTCATTAAATTAAATTCACCGACAAGTGGAACAAAAAGTTGAATTTTTTCTCTAGGTGTATGAAAAATACAGGTGGAACCACTTTCAGTAAATTTTTTCTCTGTTACGAAAAAACAATCATCATTTTCAAATTCACTGTCAGTAATCTTCGTCGAGACTAATGAAGATCTTTTTTCAAGATCAGATGATAATTTAGATATCCAAGGGTCATCATGATTTAATACACAAATACCATCTTTTTCTTTTAAGTAAGGTGGGAAAAATAATTTTCTTTTTGTTTGAAAATATGATTCCATATCTGAGTGATAATCAAGATGATCTTGAGTTAAATTAGTAAAAATAGCCGCCTCAAATTCGCATCCTGATATCCTGTTTTGAGCAATAGAATGAGAACTTACCTCTAATACCGCAAATTCAGATTCTGCCTCAAAAGCAGCATTTAATTTCTTTTGAAGTTTATCGGCGAAATCAGTTGTATGAGAAGCCACTTCTGAAAAGCCAGGCCATCTATTGAGCAAGGTCCCAAATAATGCAGTCTTTTTCCCTAATTTTTTTAAAAGATATTCCAATAAAAAAGTAATTGTCGTTTTTCCATTTGTACCCGTAACACCAATAAGTTTAAGTTTTCTTGAAGGCCTATTCCAAAACTCAGCGACTATTTGACCAAAAATATAATCTAAATTATCCTCTATAACCAAAATCCTTTCTCGATCAATAGATCCAATTTGTTCTTTTGCCGCAGACCCAATAATGGCAGCCTCTGCGCCATTTTCAATTGCCTCAATACAGTATTTTCCTCCATCAACATTTAAACCAGGCATACCTAAAAATAAAGTTCCTTTTTGAACTTCTTTAGAGTTAAAAGAAATATTATTGATTTCATGATCGATTAAATCTAATGAAGGAATAATTCCTACCAAATCTAAAAGTTTATGTAATTTTATAGATCTCATATAAAAAATTATTTCTCCAGAATGGTACTAATATTTTTTTGAAACCAATTCTTTAATTGATCATCTTTTAATCTTGGAGAAATGCGAGGCAATTCTATAATCTCCTCTGACCTAATTCCTTCAACAGCAATAACAGGTACTTCATAATCATATTTTTTATATTTATCTTTATATAAATCGACCCTATCAATATCAATTTCCTTAAGCTCCTCAAGATTAGGGAATAACTCATTAAGATTTATTTTTGCTAGTTTGTTTTTTAATGAATCACATAGGCAACATCCCTGCCTAACAAAAATAAATATTTTCATCCATTTAGTCAGGCACAGGGTCACATCCACAGGGGGTTAAAGGATGACATCTGCTTAATCTTCTTAAAGTTAACCACCCTCCCTTCCAAGGTCCGTGTCTAGTAATTGCCTCATATCCATAAGAGCTGCAACTTGGAATAAATCTGCATCTTGGTCCAAAAAAAGGAGAAAACCACTTTTGATAAAACGAAATCATAAAAAGAAGTACAGAAGTAATTGATTTATTAATAGTTTTGAACACTTTAATGATGTAAAATAGTAGCTCAGTAGTAATTTAGTTTAATTGAATTTAATCAATTATCCAATTTATTGCAATTTTCTATTTAATTTAAAATTATGTCAAGATACCGCGGCCCCAGATTAAGGGTTACGCGTCGCTTGGGAGAACTACCAGGTCTCACCAGGAAAGCTTCAAAGAAGTCTAATCCTCCAGGTCAGCACGGCCAAGCCCGTCGCAAGCGATCAGAATATGCAATTCGTCTAGAAGAAAAGCAGAAACTTAGGTTTAATTATGGAGTTTCTGAAAAACAACTAGTCCGTTATGTAAAAAAAGCTAGAGCTCAAGATGGATCTACAGGAACTAACCTACTAAGACTTTTAGAAAATAGACTTGATAATGTTTGTTTTAGATTAGGTTTTGGAGGTACCATTCCAGGCTCAAGACAATTAGTAAATCATGGCCATGTAACCGTTAATGGTAAGGTTCTTGATATTGCTGGTTATCAATGCAAATCAGGCGATGTAATCGGAATTAAAGAAAACAAAGCAAGCAAAAAACTTGTAGAAGGTAATATAGAATTCCCTGGTTTAGCAAATGTCCCACCTCATCTTGATTTAGACAAACCTAAATTAACGGGAAAAATAAATGGTAAATGCGATAGAGAGTGGGTGGCTCTTGAAATAAACGAACTACTAGTTGTTGAATATTATTCAAGAAAAGTTTAATCCTACTTTTCTTTGGATTATTAAATCTCTCTTTTAAAAATGAGAGATTTAATTTAATTCTTATTTTTAAAAATAATGGAAAATAAGGAAAATAATATAAAAAAGCCAGGTTTTAAGACCTTATCCATTCACCATGGGGAAACATTTGCAGAAAACACTGGATGCGTTATGCCTCCTATTTTTTCTACATCTACTTTTAAACATGGAAATAAAGATAATTTCGACTACACCAGATCAGGCAATCCAAACTTTAGAATTCTAGAAAACGTCCTTAAATCAATTGAAGATTCTAAATACTGTACAGTTTTTGGATCTGGGATTAGCGCGGTAACTGCAATTTCATCAACACTAAAATCAGGTGACAAGATACTCTGCGAGTCAAATCTCTATGGTTGTACAGTAAGGATGTTTGAAAAAGTTTTCAAGAAATTTGGACTAGAAGTTTTATACACAGATTTTACAAACGAAAATAATATCAAAAAGATTTCAAACTTCGAGCCAACCTTGATATGGCTAGAAAGTCCAACTAATCCACTTTTGAAGGTACTTGATATTAAGGCGATTTGTAATGAAGCGAAAAAACTACAAATCCCAGTAGTAGTAGACAACACCTTTTCTACGGCACTTATTCAAAAACCATTGGACCTTGGTGCAACACTATCTCTAGTAAGCACAACAAAATTCATCAATGGACATAGTGATGCACTTGGTGGAGCAGTACTGACAAATAATGAGGTATGGAATAGTAAGATACTTTTCTCTCAAAAAGCTCTAGGGCTTCAACCATCTCCTTTTGATAGTTGGCTCATTACGAGAGGAGTAAAAACTCTTCCTTTAAGAATCGAACAACAAACGCAAAGTGCAAAATTAATTTCTGAAGAATTAGGGAATCAGAAAATAATTAGTAAAGTAATTTACCCTTTTAATCAAGAACATCCGCAATTTAATTTAGCAAAATCGCAAATGAAATCTGGAGGTTCAATGATCACCCTAAAATTAAATTTAAATAAAGAGGATACCTTTAAATTTTGCAAATCTCTCAAATATTTCTCTCTAGCAGAAAGCCTTGGAGGAGTTGAAAGTTTAATTTGTCACCCTGCAACGATGACTCATGCTTCTGTTGATGACAAAACAAAAAATCTGCTAGGGATTGATGATGCTCTTGTGAGATTATCAATTGGATGTGAAGATACAAACGATTTAATCTCGGACATTTTATTTGCTTTAAATAAATTCTGAAAATTGAGAGATTTACTTAAAAAACCTATATGGAAAAATTTAGAGTTGGGATATGCAATTCCTGATAGTATTCATGCCGTTTCCGTAGCATTACCAACTTGGAATGATGTAATAAATTACGAGGAAAAAGATCAAGAGTGCATGAATTTATTGAAGTCCATTTACCCAAGATTCGGGCTAAATCCCATAGTGAAAAGATTATGCGAAAAAGTAAAAAAGGAAAATTACTACAACAATAAAAGTATCTGGCCATATCCGAATGAAAGCATAGCTTTTAAAGCTAAAAAATACATTGATAGAAATACTTCTGAACAATTCTCATTAATAGAAAAAAGAGGTAATTTAGCTTTCTTAATAACTGAAAAAGAAGGAAGTATTTATGCAAAATATTTTTGGCAACATACTGGTCTTGGTCTATCTTCAAGAGCTGCCGCTATAGAACTAGGTCTTGAAGATTGCCCTCCAAAATCTTATGTAAATGAATGTTCTCAAAGAATAAAAAATAGAATTTCTAAATCTACAAAAATTAACTCTAATGATATTCACTTAACTTCATCTGGAATGTCTGCATTGCATACATCATTAGAAATCATATATAAATTATTTCCAGCTAAACCAACACTCCAAGTTGGTTTTCCATATGTAGATGTACTTAAATTACCAATGAAAATCTTTCACGGAGCACAGTTAATTACAGAAGAAAATTGCGCGGATATTGAATTAGAAATCAAAAGAATAAATCCATCAGCATTAATTATTGAACTTCCAAGTAATCCAATGCTCAAATGTGTAAACATTAAAAAAATTTCAAAAATTGCAAAAAAATTAAATATTCCCTTAATTGTTGACGATACAATTGGTTCAAATTTAAATATAAATTCCATAGAACATGCAGATATAGTTTTTACTTCACTTACAAAAATTTTTTCAGGTAGTGGTGATATTCTTGCCGGATCATTAATACTAAATCCAAAAAGCAAATGGGTTGATCAATTTAGAAATGCATTAAACGAGATTAATCTTCCAATACTTTCCGATGGAGATACAGTTTATCTAGAGAAAGTTAGTAGAGATGTAAATCTAAGAGTTTTTGAACAAAATAAAGCATGTTTAGAATTAAAAAAAAGATTAGAGACCCATAGCGAGATTAAAAATATTTTCCATCCTGAAAATTGTCCAAATTTTAATTCTTTACTTACTTCTGATGGAGGATACGGCTGCTTATTATCATTTGAATTTAAGGGAGGATTGAAAAAAGCTAAGAAATTTTATGATTCTCTACAAGTATCTAAAGGACCTAGTTTAGGTACAAAATTTACTCTGGTTTGTCCTTATGTTTTACTAGCTCATTATGACGAGTTGGATTGGGCTGAAAGTTTTGGTATACCCTCGCACCTCATTAGAGTATCAGTTGGATTAGAAGACCAAGATCAATTATGGAAAAGCTTTTCTGAAGCACTAAATAATTTCTAAATTTCTAGTATTTACCGTATAGAAACTTTTATACTCTTTTTTTGAATAATAGTTAGAATTGATATATATTTTCTCAATAATATAAATGGCAAAAATTTATGAGGACAACAGTTTTGCTATTGGAAACACTCCATTAGTAAAATTAAAATCAGTTACTAAAAACGCGAAAGCTACAGTACTTGCAAAAATTGAAGGTAGAAACCCAGCTTACAGTGTCAAATGTAGGATTGGCGCAAACATGATCTGGGATGCAGAGAAAAGTGGAAAGCTTACAAAAGACAAAACCATTGTTGAGCCAACTTCTGGAAATACAGGAATTGCTCTAGCTTTTACTGCTTCAGCAAGAGGTTATAAACTGATCCTTACAATGCCAGAATCCATGTCAATTGAAAGAAGAAGGGTTATGGCAGTGTTGGGTGCTGAAATTGTTTTAACAGAGGCATCTAAAGGTATGCCTGGAGCAATAGCTAAGGCTAAAGAAATTGCAGATAGTAATCCTTCTCAATATTTCATGCCAGGTCAATTTGATAATCCAGCAAACCCTGAAATTCATTTCAAAACTACTGGACCAGAAATCTGGGATGATTGCGATGGCGAAATTGATGTCCTTGTTGCAGGGGTTGGAACTGGCGGCACAATTACAGGAGTTTCAAGATACATTAAGCAAGAGAAAGGCAAGAATATTACTTCTGTAGCTGTAGAACCATCACACAGTCCTGTTATTACACAGACAATGAATGGGGAAGAGGTTAAATCCGGACCACATAAAATCCAAGGAATTGGAGCAGGATTTATTCCAAAGAACCTTGACTTATCAATTGTTGATAAGGTCGAACAAGTAACAAATGACGAATCAATTGAGATGGCTCTTAGGTTAGCTAAAGAGGAAGGTCTATTAGTAGGAATATCTTGTGGGGCTGCCGCTGCTGCTGCTGTTAGATTAGCTGAACAAGATGAATATGCTGGGAAGACAATTGTAGTTGTTCTACCTGATTTAGCAGAGAGGTATTTATCGTCAATTATGTTTACTGAAGTTCCAAGCGGAATCATTCAAGAACCAGTCAAAGCCTAAATCTATTCTTTCTCCAGTATTGAATCTGGTGAAATATACATCGCATCGCCATAAGAGAAGAATCTAAATTTTTCTTTTATGGCTTTTTTATACAGATCTAATAATCTTTCTCTACCAATCATTGCACTTACTAAAAGTAATAATGAACTTTTAGGGAGATGAAAATTAGTTAATAATCCATCAACCACTTTAAATTTATAACCTGGCTTAATTACTAAATCTACATATTTAGCTATGGGAATAAAGTCATTAATTTCATGAGAATAACAACTTTCAAGAGCTCTTACGCTAGTTGTACCAATAGCAATTATTTTTCTATCTGTTTTCTTTATTCTTTTTATTTCCTCCACTACTTCCTTATTAACACTTACCCATTCTTTATGAAGTTTTAAGTTACTTAAATCTTCTTGATCAATTGGTTTGAATGTTCCATAACCCACGTGCAAAGTTATCGGTAAGATTATTACGCCTTTTTTTTTTAGATTGGAAATAAGACTTTTGCTTAAGTGTAAACCAGCTGTTGGTGCAGCAACTGCCCCCGGATTTGTTGCATACTCAGTTTGATAACTTTCATCATGAAAAGATTCTTCTTCGGAATTTTTTATATAAGGAGGAAGAGGGATTTCCCCGTATTTATCAAGAAGTTCATTCATTGAATTGAGACAAGTTATATTTTCCGGAAATTTAATAAATCTCCCTCCAGTTTCTTCATCAACTCCATCAACAATCAAATTAATATCTTGTGCTAATGGAGATTTTAATTTTAATTTTCTATTTATTTTTAACTTTTTTGCTGGCTTTGCCAAACATAACCAAACGCATTCATGGGATCTTTCTAAAACTAATAATTCGACTAATGTCTTATTTTCTAATTCAACCTTTAACCTAGCTTTCATTACCTTAGTATTGTTAACTACTACAAGATCGCCTTCTCTAAATTCATCTAAAAGATTCTTGGTAAATTTATTAGTTAAACAGTCTTCTTCTAAAACACTATTTCTAACTATCATCAATCTTGATTCATGTCTAATTGCAGAAGGTTTACTAGCAATTAATGAAGGATCAAGTAAATAATCATAAGATTCAAGCCTATAATCTCTTTCTTCTTTATTAATTTGAGAAATCAATTAAATTTATGATACAAGTGTCTCTGGCTCATTTTCAATCAGGTTAGCCAAGTCTTTCAAGAATGAAGCACCATCAGCTCCATAGATCACTCTGTGATCAGCTGTAAGATTTACCTGCATTATTTTTTTCACAGATATTGAACCATCACTATTAGCTACAACAGTTGGTTTCGATGATGCTATCGCTAAGATCGCACCGGTCCCTGGGGGGAGTATTGCGTCAAATCTATCAACACCAAACATACCAAGGTTAGATAAGGTAAATGTTCCCGTTGAGTATTCTTCTGGTTCTAATTGTTTTGATCTCGATCTTTTTACGAGATCTTTCCATTCCCTAGATAATTCAAATAAATCAGTATTGCATGGTTCTTTTAATACTGGAGTTATTAGTCCCCCATCTTCCATTGCAACAGCAACAGCAATATTTATATTTTCTGGATAAGAAATTCCATTTTCTGAAAATCTTGAGTTAACTTGAGGATGTTTCTTTAGTGTCTTTGCAACTGCCTTTACAAGTAAAGCAGTCATAGTAACACCGTTCTGTTTTACCTTTTTGTAGAAATTATCCAATTTATCTGTATTGATAGAGTAACCTACCCTAAAACATGGAACATCTAAACTAGATTCCATATTTTTATTTACCGCTTTTTGAAGAGTATTAAATTGAACTGTTTCTCCAGGATTACCAAAACTATTTCCTGAAGTTTCTGGTTTACTTTCAACTCCCAAATTTTCACCAGGAATACTTGCAGGAGAACCACCTTCTCCTATCCATGGTATAGAAACAGGTTGGCCATTAGCTTTTAAAATATCATCGGCTTGAATCCTTCCGTGTGGGCCAGATCCATGAACCTTTGCTAAATCAACCCCCATTTGAGAGGCTAGTTTTTTAGCTCTTGGCGATGCAACTATTCTCGAAGAAGCATTACTTGTTGCGGCATTAATTTGATCGACATTAAAAGATGGGACAGGCTTTTCACTCTTTAAGACGACTTCTTCAGCTTCTTTATTGATATTTTCAGTCTGGGCTACTGTTTTTTCTTCAGTTTTATTGCTTACCAATTCAAGTTGGTCTGAACTAGAGACTTCGGGTTGATTTCCTTTATTTTGTTCTTGGACAGAAGCTATCTCATCCTCATTTTCTACAATGAGACCGATAGTTTCTCCAACAGGTGCAGTGCTGCCGGCAGGCATTAAAACTGCTGCAAGATATCCATCTTGAAAAGATTCAACATCCATATCTGCCTTATCAGATTCAACAACCAAGACAGATTCTCCTCTTTCAACCTTATCTCCTGGATTTTTCAACCATTCCACAATCTTGCCCTCCGTCATAGTAGAACTCAAGGCAGGCATGAATATTTCGTGAGACATAGGAAATTAGTTATAGCAATGGTTTTCAAGGACTATCTACCAAAGTGTCTTTTATTTATGAGGTAAGACGCCTTTTAAACACTTGTTATTATTATACGAAATCATGTTCTCAGTGAAAACTCTTAAAACTTAAGAAAGTAATAATTTAGATCGATTAGAATTTAAAACTTTTCGCCAATTCAAATTTACTTATTTTTATCAAAAATACTATATCTTCTCTTTAATTATTATCTATAGATTGAATAACTCCATCTTTAACCGTAATCGAGACTTGCATTTTTTCAATAAGATTGTCTCCCACAGTGACATCACAGAAACTATCCACTTGCCCTTGATCAACAATTTCGTCCATTTTTAATTCGCGAACTTGACTCTGTTGTTGAAGAAGATTTCTTTTTTGTTCTTCAATTTCATTTCTTTTTGCTGCGACTTGTTGTTGCACCTGACTAACCTGTTCTTGAACTCTTGGATCTAGAGGATTAACCGATTGGGATCTAATATTATTTACTATTTGCTGCCCCTCCTGCTCAAGTTGAGATAATTGCTGGTCAATGTTTGAAATTGCTTTACTTAATTCTTTTTCAGCATCTTCCTTCCAAGTTGGTGTAACTACAGCTTTAATAGCTATTGAGCGCTTTATAGATATTGAGTTTTTTGTTTCCATAAAAAATTAAATTACCTTTTCAATATATATAGAACAAATCAAATTTTCTTACTAAATTTGTTTTCATACATATTTTCTATTTGTAACGCATACTTTTTTTCTATTTCTTTTCTTTTTTGTTTAAGAGTTTGTGTTAACAAGCCATTTTCTAGAGTAAAGGCATCAACAAAATAACAATCTAATATTTGTTCTTCTGATCTTGCTCCTAATCGACTTTTAAGCAAATTATTAATTTGTGATTTGAAAAATGAACAAATATTCTTATTCAGGTTTAATTTTGAAAGATCTTCTTCCAAAAACTTGCTTTTAACCAATTCGACATTAGGAACTACAAGGGCCGTTAAAAATTTCTTATCTTGTCCTACTAGTTGAATCTGATTAATAAATTCAGAACTAAGAATTTCAGTCTCTAGCGGATTCGGTTCTATATTTTCACCACTTGATAGCACTATTGTATCCTTGGCTCTTCCTGTTATAAAGAGAGAGCCATTTGGTATTAGAAAACCTAAATCACCAGTATCAAACCACCCATCCTTGGATAAAACATCATTTGTAGCTATTTCATTATTAAGATAACCTTTCATTACTTGCGGCCCCCTAACAAGAATTTTCCCGACTTCTCTGAACTTCAGAATCTTTTTTTTATCGTCATTCACTATTTTGATTTCAGTAAATGAAAGAGGCTGCCCAGATGATCCTCTAACATTTAATTCTCTTCTCCTACAAGTTAATACTGGACTAGTTTCTGTGAGTCCATATCCCACCAAAACATCTACACCTAAAGATTCAAAAAAAAGATCTACATGTTCTGGCAATGCACCTCCACCGTTAATGGGAAATTTCAGTTTTTCTCCGCATAGTTGTCTAAGAATATTCGGCCATAAAAAAATAGTAGACAATTTATGTAAAGGATATCGGCTAATAACAGAACCCAGTAAGGGAATTTTTGATTTAAAAGTTATTTGATTTATATCTATATTTCTTATCTTTCTAAGACTTCTTTTGAAAACCGAACTATTGCTTATTAAAAACTTAATAAGTTTTTGCTTTTTGGAAGGCATTTTTTTCAACGCCTGAAAAAAACCATCATGTATTGCTTCCCATAGTCTTGGTACAGTAGCCATGACAACTGGTTTTACTTGTGTAATATCATCTTTAAGAAATTTTGGAATTGTATAATATTGAGAACAACCACATGAAAAAAAGAAGTATTCAGCACTCCTCTCATAAGAATGCCAGATAGGCAAAACGCTTAATACAGAAGTCCCTGGTTCTGGATCAGCGATATAGGCTAAATTGATTATCTGATGTAAAAAATTTGCATGAGTCAAAGGCACACCTTTAGGTTTTCCTGTTGTCCCAGAAGTGTAAAGAATAGTAGCGACGTCATCTATTTCTGGATTAAATTTTTCAAGATTATTATTTTGTGAATTTTCTTTTTCTGCTGAACTTATAAATTTACTCCAACTTATGAAACTTTCAAATTGTTCATCTTCTAAATTGATTATAAATTTCAGTCTTTTTTTTAATTCTTCTTTGTTGTTTAACTTTAGCCAAATCTCCTTAGATTGAACTATTAGACCTACTGAATTAGAGTGCTCAATAATATAGTCTAATTCTATTGAAGGAGAATTAATACCTCTCACTGCATTTATAGCTCCTAGACGCATTAAGCCTTGATCAACTACTAGCCATCTTGGAGAATTTTCAGATATTACAGTAACTACATCCCCCTTTGCTAAACCATAATTTTTAAAAGAAAAAGAGACTTTTGTTATTAAATCAGCCAGCTCAGAATAAGAGAATTTTTCTTTGTATTTCCCTCTTAAATCGCAAACAGCTAAAGTATCACCACACTTAAATTTTAATTTTTCCCAAATTTGATCTATATGATTAAGGTTCTTAATAAAATCTCTATTTTTAGCAAATTTATCTTTTTTAGAAAGAAGTTTGGCTGAAGGCCAGTATGCTAAATCACCCATATTAAATTTATTTTGAAATTTTAATTTCTATTGTGATACAAAATCAAAATTAAATTCTTCCTGAATGATTTTTTTAACAATTCTCTTGACTTCTTTAATATTTATATTTTTGTTGTAATCAATCATATTTGCCATAAGACAATTTTCTATCCCGCAAGGAACAATTTTATTAAAGTTTTCTAATTCGCAATCAATATTGATTGAAAATCCATTTATTGTTATCCATCTTTTACAACCAATTCCAATTGAAGCAATTTTCTTATTTCCTATCCAAACACCAGTGAAACCCTCTCTTGAATGACAGTTTATATTAAAAGTTCCAAGAATTTTTATAATAATTTCTTCAATTTTTCTCAAATACCAATTTAAATCTTTATTAAAATTTTTCAAATCTAAAACCAAGTAAGTTACTAATTGTCCAGGCATATGACAAGTAACCTCACCACCTCTATTAATCTTAAAAAGATCATATTTATCATCATCCAAAGAAAATAGTAAATTATCGTAATTAGATCCTCTACCTAACGTGTAACAAAGTTGATGCTCCCCTATCCAAATAAAGTCAGGGTTAGAATTGTCTAAAATCAATGCCTCCTGATATTCTTTTTGTAATTTATAAACATCATTAAAAGAAGAAATATTATCAGGTTGTTTAATTATTGCTGTTCTATTTTCCATATTTAAGTAGATTTAGAAAGTAAGTAAATATTTTTATATTTGTTATGAAAATTTTAATCCATGGAAAGAATCTTGAGCTCACTGGAGCATTAAAAGAATATACTGAGGCAAAGATAGAAAAAGCAACACATCACTATAAGGATATCGTTAAAGAAGCTGACATACACCTTTCAATTGAAAAGAACCCAAGAGTGTCGTTCCAAACTGCAGAAGTTACTATTTTTGCAAATGGTACCGTGATTAGAGCTGAAGAAAAAACTGAAAATCTATACTCAAGCATTGATTTAGTTTCAAATAAACTTTGTAGAAAATTACGTAAGTATAAAGAAAGAAACAATAAAACAATTCATAATAAACAATTTAAAAATAAAGATTTTTTACCAATTGAAAGTATGGAATCAAGTTTTTTAGATAAAGCTTTATTTGAAGAAGGAACTGAAGCAAGTCTGCCTGAACCATCCATTAAAAATAAATACTTTGAAATGACTCCAATTTCATCAGAAGAAGCAAGAAAACAATTAGATCTAATTGATCATGATTTTTATGTTTTTCGAAATAAAAAAAATAATGAACTTCAAGTTATATATAAAAGGAATCATGGAGGTTATGGACTGATTCAATCTAAATAAGTTTTAAATGCCCAATATTGAATATGAATTAAACGAGAAAATTCATGCGATAATTATTAACCCTTATCTATCCTGGGAAGATTTCTGTGTGAATTGCGATTTGATAAGAAAATACAATATCAAAAATATTTCTACTTCACTGAATTATTTAACTGATCTTAAAAACTGTTTGGGTAATTACAGTGCGGATATAAACGCACTAATTTCTTACCCTTTAGCAGATTTACCAGTCTCATTTATTGAAGAATTAGTTTGTTTTGCAAAAGATAAGGGTGCAAAAGGAATTGAATATATCCCAAACTTTATAAATTTATCCAAAAGAAATTTAGAAACTTTCGCTACTGAAATTGACCAGGTTAAATTATCTGGATTACCAGTTTCAATAATCATAAATAAATCAAAACTAAAAGAAGAAGTTTTTATTAATGCGATAGAAATATGTTTGGAATTAGGAATAAAAAATTTTCAATTCGGCGACGGGTTTGGGTCTCCTCTTACATCAAATGATGTTTCCGAAATACTAAAAATAACAGGATCACAAAATCAAATCAAAGTTGTAGGTGGTATAAAAAATCTGACGCAAGTAATTGATTTATTTGATAATGGAATTAGTTGCGTGGGTACTTCCAATTTTTGTGAAATTTTTGAAGAAGTAAACGTTATTTAAATGTCTGGTTCTGGTGAGTGCAGACTAAAAGGTCTCTGTATTAAAGCTTCTCCATTAGGCGAGAATGATAGATTAATAACTATCCTTACCGATGAGCAAGGGATTGTTAGATTAGCGGTACCTGGTGCTAGGCGTCCTAAAAGTAGTCTTGCCGCAGCTACTCCTTTAACATATTTAAGTCTGCAGATTTTTAGGAAAAGAAATCTTAAATCTGTACGTCAAATTAAAATATTAAAAAGCTATTCTGGCCTAGGTAAAAATATTGAATGTCTTGCAGCCGCACAAGCAATAACTGAATTAACATTTTTATTAGTAGGTAATAATGACAAGCAACAAGACTATTTATCTTGCGTTCTTGCACATCTTGATAGGATTTATTTATATAAGGAGTCTCAAGAAGAAGATATTAAAATGCTCTCGATGAGTATTCAATCTTTAATCCATCTATTAGCCATCGGGGGTATTAATTTACCAATTCATCATTGTTGTAAAACTGGAGAACCTATTATTCCACCTTTAGGAAATTGGGAATGGAGTTGTTATTATTTGCCAAGTGAAGGGTTTTCATCCATAGAAGATCCTCAAAGTAACCTAAAAATAAATGCATCTGAAGTTGCTCTATTACAGAGACTTCTTTTCCCAGAATTACCAATCAAATCTAATGGAGAGTTGTTGGGTCCCAAAAAAGTCTGGCTTAAAATATTATTCATTATTGAGACATGGATCTCTACTCAATTAGAGAAAGATCTATCTTCACTAAAAATGTTGAGAGAAATATATAGTTAGCATTTTCATGAAGCATTAAAAAATTTAAAAAATATGATCATGGCGCCTTTGCCTGTTAACTTTATAAATAGTTAATTCAATTAATGTGGTTCATATTGCCTGGTTGGGAAAAAAATCCCCTTTTTGTGGAAATGTAACTTACGGTAACTTAACTACTAAGGAATTAAAGGCCAGAGGATATAAAATTAGTTTTATTCATTTCGATAATCCCTCTAGTTCAAATTCATCAAAACCATTATTTCTTGCAAATGATCCTGATGTAAGTCTCCCATATTTAATTAAATCTCAAGTATATACAATACCCTCTCCAAGGGCAGAAAAAGAGCTGAGGCTATCATTGGAAAGATTAAAACCTGACATAGTACATGCAAGCCTAACTTTATCTCCTTTAGACTTTAGACTTCCAGAGCTTTGTAATAAAATTAATGTTCCTCTTATAGGAACATTTCATCCACCATTTGATGCAAAAAATAGAAATCTTACTGCTAGCACACAACAATTAACGTATCAACTTTATGCTCCCTCTTTAGCAAAGTTCGATAAGATAATTATTTTTTCTGAACCTCAAAAAAATGTTCTTGAGAAATTAGGAGTACCTAAAGAAAAACAAATAATTATTCCAAACGGAGTTGATGAAAATATTTGGCAACCTTTTTGCGAAAAAAGTAAAAAATATAATCAGGTTAAAAACAAACTTGGAAATGAAAGAATCTTTTTATACATGGGAAGGATTGCAAATGAAAAAAATATAGAGGCACTTTTACGTTCTTGGCGCCAAACAAGAACTCAAAATTGCAAATTAGTTATTGTTGGAGATGGACCAATGAAGCCAACACTTGAAAATAGTTTTTCTAACCTTGGTAATGAGAAATTAATTTGGTGGGGTGCCGAATTAGATTTAGAAACTAGGATAGCAATAATGCAAATAGCAGAAGTATTTTTCTTGCCAAGCTTAGTAGAAGGTTTATCATTATCACTTTTAGAGGCAATGTCGGCTGGTACTGCTTGTGTAGCTACAGATGCAGGAGCGGATGGTGAAGTTTTAGATAACGGAGCAGGAATAGTAATTTCAACTGATAATGTGGCTGCACAATTAAAAACTATAATCCCAATTCTTGTAGAACACCCTTCATTTACAAAAGATCTTGGAGAAAAAGCTAGAGAACGTGTACTTGAGAGATACACAATTACTAAAAATATAAATTCACTTGAAAAAGTTTATATGAACTTAAAAGATAATTGAAAAAACTAACGAAACTCTTTACTTCGATTACTAGCTGAAACTATTGATTCAATTAATGCTGACCTTACACCCTTTTTTTCTAAAACCCTTAAAGCAGAGATAGTTGTTCCACCTGGAGAGGTTACTAAATTTTTCAGCTCAGAAGTAGTAAGTTTATTTTCCTTTATTAAACAAATAGTCCCTAATATCATTTCCATAACAAGTTCCTCTGAATTTTTTTTTGGTAATCCCCCGCTTAATCCTCCATCACTTAATGCTTCTATAATCAAAGCAATAATTGCAGGACCTGATGAAGTTAAAGCTAAAAATATATCAAGGTAATCTTCAGTAAATTCATAAATTTTGCTAGTATTTTCAAATAATTTTTTTGTAAATTGTTTCTGATCTTCTGTAATTTCTTCTCCCCAAGAAATCCCTGTTAAACCTTTTCCAATAGTTATTGGAATATTTGTAACCACCCTCACACATTTATGATTAGGAAACTTTTGGGTAAGTCTTTTTATTGAAACCCCAGCAAGAATTGAAACTAATAAATTGTCCTTATTTTTTATTTGATGGTCCTCACTTATATCATCTAATTGTTGGGGTTTTATCGAAAGAAGTTTATATTGACAATCCCAAATTATTTTTGACTCTTTAGAGCCTGATTTATAAACGTTTATATTATGTTTATAATTTTTTTTTATGTTTTCTAAACTTTTTTCTGTATTTACAACACAAAAAACATTCTCTGGCTGAATTAATTTGTTATCTAGTAGAGGGGTAACTATGGCACTTGCAATATTTCCAAAACCAATAATCGCAATTTTATCTGTCACAGATTAATCATGAATAAGCACTTAATTTAGAATTTCCCCATGCTGGTTCAGGAGTAGTATTTTTGCCAAAACTATATTGTGGTGTGTTTTCTGAAGACACGGAAGAAGGAGAAGCTTCTTCTGGGGAAGAACTAGTTACATTTACACAACTTGGGGCAAAAAGAAAAATACTTTCACCAACTCTCTCTTGATGTCCATCAATTGCATATGTACCACCAGCAATAAAATCAACCGCTCTTTGAGCTTGATCAGGATCCATCATAGTTAAATTGAGAATTACAGTTTTTCTCTCTCTTAATGCTTGTATAGCTTGAGGCATCTCATCAAAACTTCTTGGTTCCATTAAACTTACTTCTGAAGATGAATTTGAGATTCCAGGCATACCAACTACTTTTGATGATCTGTTATTATTCATAAAATCGAATGGATTTGAATTTGCAAGGGCATTTGCATTCTTTGGATTTTGTTTGAAATTATTAATATCATTTAATTCATCCTCTGAAGGATAATCCAACTCATCAAAATCATCATCGAGATACTCATCCCCTGCAACAACTGCCTTTAATCTAGAAATAAGTGACACCTTTTAAATCCTCTTGAAATTGATTACTAAGGTTTAAGAACCTTGAGTAATTGATTCATTTTTTAAATGAATAAACTACCTATACTTAGATAACGTTAGTTGAACTTTACTGCAAGTTTATAGATAAGATTTTTATAAAAAAAATAACTTATTAGGATCTATCTCCAAAAATCAATGATCCTAATCTTAACCAAGTTGATCCAGCGTCAATAGCTTCCTCCCAATCACCTGACATACCCATGGAACAATCTGGTAGTTGCAGAGAATCAGCGAGAGCACGACATTTTTTGAACAACCCTGAATTTTCTTTAGAGCTAAGTCCTTTAGGATTAATAGTCATCAAACCGATTAATGAAATATTTTTCAAATCTTGAATTTCTCTCCATTTCAAAATTAAAAATTCAGGGTTAAAGCCTCCTTTAGAAGGGTCATCACTCAACTTAACCTGCAACATAATTAATGGATTTTTCTTCTCTTCACTTGAAATATTAGAAATCTTTTGCAACTTTTCAAATGAATCTACTGAATGAATATATTTAAAATTTTGAACAATTTTTCTTATTTTATTACTTTGTATTCTTCCAATAAAATGCCAATTAATTTGTTTAAGATCTATTAAGGTTAATTGTTTTTCAAGCGCCTCTTGAACCTTACTTTCACCAAAATCATTCTGACCTATATTTTGAATAGTCTTGATTTCTTGACTTTTAAATCCTTTACTTACCGCAAGAATATTTACATTTGATGGTATTTTATTTTTTATTTTTAAATAATTTTCAGGGTTCACCTTTTATAAGAAAGTTTGCGTAAATAAATTCTCCCATTTAGATAGTTCCTCAGATCCTTTTCTTCTAGCTTTTTGAAGATTTAATTCGGCCTGATTACGAGCATCTAAATAAGGTATAACTTCAAAAAAAACTTCTCTTTGTCGAACTTCTACCAAAAAAAACATTTTTTGAGCGTATAAAGTCGCATAAATATCTCTCCCATCATTTCCAGGAGAAACTTGGTATAGCATGCCAAATGTTGGATGGTTTAAATAACGCTCAGAACTCAAACCTAAAATATTGTGTTATTTATAATGCACCATACAGTTTTCTAAGAAAAATTGCTATGCAAATAAAACAAATCGATAATGTATTAACAATTACATTGAGAGATTTTGAAGGATAAAGAGTTCTAAATCTGTTGGTTTTTATAATAATTTTTTTCTTTGAGAGTAATGATTCTGCTCCTTGATCAATTCTCAGAAATATATTTTGAAATAATCTTTCTACTAAGATTAATAAAACATTAAAGGATTTCTTTAATCCTAAATTTCGAAAATTTATTGATCTAACTGACACTGATTTAATGATATTTTGAAATTCTTCCTGCACTAGAGGAATAAAACGTAATGCAATTAACAACTGAAAAAGCCACTTACTAATTGGCAATCCAATCTTTCTTAATGGATACATAAACCAACTTAATCCCCATACAATATCTTCCTGCAATGTGGTTAAAAGCATCAAATTCACACTATGAATAACGGTAAATATCAAAGTAGAGGTTTTTATTCCTAGTTCAAAGGCTTTTCTTGATAAGTTAAAGGGACCTAAATTAAAAAACCATATCTTCTGAGAAGGAATTTGCAAAATATTCCATTCTTTTTGGCTTTCCAGTACTACGTCCAACTCATTGGGATTTCTTAAGTAGCCATCAAGAGATTGAATATCAGAAGAAGCAAGTATTGATATACATCCAATTAATAGTGATAAAAATGAGAGAAAAAATAAAGATCGCCACCATACTCTAGATGGCAATAAACTTAAAAAAGTAATTAATAATAAAAAACCAACTAAACTCAATCTCCATATTGGACCTGCCCAAATTGGAGTGATTAAAAATATCATTACGATGATTATTTTTAATCGACTGTCTATAATTCTCAGCCAACTTCTATTACCATGAACGTATTGACCAACAGAAAATTTGGTTAGCAAATTCATTAATCTTTTTGAATTAACTCAATATTTTCCCTTTCGACTTCTTTATTTAAAGCTCTCTGCTGTTTTCCCCTCCAAAGTAAAATGAGGGGTGTGCCTTCAAAGCCTAAATTTACTCTAATTTGTTTTTCAATATATCTTCTATAAGTTATTCCGAATAATTTAGGGTCATTTACAAAAAGAGTAAAAGTTGGAGGTTTGTTCTTTACTTGAGTACCGTAATAAAGTCTACCTTGCTTGCCGCTTCTCTTCGTTGGAGGATTTTTCCAACTGATTGATTCTTTAAGTACTTCATTAACTACTGATGTTGTAACTCTTCTTCTATGTTGATTTACAGCGTTAAGAGCATGTTCAAAAATATTATCAACTCTTTGACCAGTTAGGGCCGATATAAAAATCATTTTTGACCAATGTAAAAAATAAAGTTTAGATCTAAGTTCTTTTTCTACTTGATAAATTGTTGAACTATTTTTTTCTACAAGATCCCATTTATTAACAACAATTATGCAAGCTCTGCCTTGTTCTTCAATGCGCCCAGCCAGCTTCTGATCTTGATCAGTTACTCCGTCAACCGCATCTATAACTAAAACACAAACATCACTTCTATCTATTGATTTAAAAGCCCTATTAATACCAAAGAATTCAGTACCATATTTAACATTTTTCTTTCTTCTAATCCCTGCAGTATCAATAATTTTCCAATGATTATCACCTTTTTTAATAAGCGTATCTATTGAATCAGTTGTCGTACCACTAATATCACTAACTATTGCTCTCTTTTCTCCACAGATTGAATTTAACAAACTAGATTTACCAACATTTGGCCTACCAATAATTGACATCATTATCTTTTCTTCATCATCCTCGATATTATTTTCAGGAAGTTCGCCAATAACGAGATCTAAAAGATCTCCAGTACCTGAACCATGAATAGCCGAAACAGGGTTAGGTTCGCCCAATCCTAATTTCCAGAACTCTGAAGCTAAGGATATTCCAAGAGTAGTCGATTCGCATTTATTAACAGCAACAATTGTTTTACAGCTTGAGTTTCTTAACCATTTTGCTATTGATAAATCACCATCGGTAACGCCTTGATTCCCATCTACTACCAGTAAAGCTAGTGAAGCCTCTTCTAGAGCCAAGAAAACTTGTGTCCTTATCTCGGGGAGAAATTCACTATCATCATCAAAAACTAAACCTCCAGTATCAACTATCTGGAATTCCTTACCTCCCCATGAAGCATTTTGATAAGTTCTATCTCTTGTAACACCTGGCTTATCAAATACTATTGCATCATTACTTTGGCAAAGACGATTTACTAAGGTAGATTTCCCAACATTAGGTCTTCCGATGATTGCTATTGTAGGAAGAATCAATTCTTCTCTCCAAAGAAATTAGTATCCATTACAACTATACCTTTAATAGAATCATTTACCTTTTTCAAAAAAACTTATTTAATTTCTGGATCGCCAAAATGCCCTTTAACTGGATTAACAGGGGGTGAACTAGGACTTGGCATTAATCCACTTTCTTTTGAAAAACAATCATTTTCAATCGCCCAATAAATCAACCAATTTACTGCCGTCGCTCTTCTAGTTCTTCTTGGATAGAGTTCATTAATCTTATAGCCTTTAAAATTAAGAAAATTTTTCAATCCCTGTTTATACTCTTTTGGAATTGATCGAGTCAAATGTACTGAGGCTGGTCGCTCTGAAATGATTTGTGGAGCTTTTTCAAATTTCTCTGACCAATAAGAAGGAGTTAATGAGCTGGAAACCCAATTATTTAAAGTTATTTCTCTAGTATAAAAAAGTCTTTCCCAAACTAATTCACAAACAAATACGTCACTAACCTTATCTTCAAGAACAAAAAATAATAGATCCTTACATATTGTCCATGTAAATTGATTTTCAACTAATTTTTCTTTTTTATACATTAATCGAACCTTATCAAAATCAAAGAAAAATAAGGCATAAATTCCTTTTTATATTGAGATGCATATTGAATAATTTGATCAGGCATACCAACACTCAAAGCTATTAATGATTTATTGATGATATCCTCTTTTTTTAAAATTTCCCTGACTAAATTCCATCTTTTGCCAACTTTCATAATGGCTAATACGGTTTTATTGGCCTTACTTTCCCTAATTAGGGTTGTTAATTCAGATTCTAAGGAAGGGCATTCTTTGATGATCAAAGTCTCGCCTTTTTTTACCAAATCAAAATCATTCAAAGCTGCTGCTGCCGCAATAGAGGAAATACCAGGTATGGTTTTGGTAATAATTTCAGCATGATTTTTTTTTATTAACCTCAAAATATTAGAAGAGCTTGCAAATAGTGAAGTATCTCCAAGACAAAGTAAAACAACTGATTCTCCATTTTTTATAAATTTCACAATTTTATCTACTGCGTTAGACCATATTTCATCTGGATCAAAATCCTTCCTAGCCATTGGAAAGATGATAGGTATATTTTTTTTAAATTTGGTGTATTTCTTGACTATTTCCGCAGCGAAGCTCTTTTTATTATCATCTGATATTGGAAAAACTATAACTTTCGCTTTTTTTATTGCATCCACAGCAGCAAGTGTTAAAAGCGATGGATCTCCAGGGCCTACACCAACGATTGTGAATGTTGGTAAATCAGTTTTATATCGATTAAGTAAACTTAAAAACTTGTTTATTATCATTTTTATTTTATTAACTTTAGCTATGTACCCTTGGTAATACAAAAGTTTCTGCTAATATTGATGACTCTATTTCAGACAATTCCTGTAACCTTTTGAAAGTTTGATTTTTGGAGAATTTAGTTTGCGCTAGTTTCCAGTAAACTCCAAAATGTCTTGCCTCACTCTCAAGCAGAGACTCATAAAGGGATTTAAATGATTTATCTTCAGAATTCAGCGCAAGCAAACTTAATCTTTCATGACTTCTTGCTTCAATAAGTCCTGCTATTAAGAAACTATCAAGCATTCTATTGGGCTCTTCCTTTCTTATGTTCTTGGACAATTCAGCTCCATATGGAGGCGGTTTTAAGGACTCAAGAGAATGTCCAAGATCCTTTAAAAAATAAAGTATTTTTTCAAAATGCTCTAATTCCTCTCTCGCTATTGGACTTAGAACTTCTGCCAGATTTGGTTCTGATGGATATCTAAACATTAATTGAATAGCTACTCCTGCTGCTTTTCTTTCACAATGAGCATGGTCAATAAGAATATCAATTGGATTAGATAATGCGAGTTTGATCCACTCATCTGAGGTAAATGACGATAGGTATTTAATATGAGAAGTTGGCCTTTTGAAATCGACTAACATTTAATCTTTACTATTTAGATATCCAATAATTCCTTCAAGAGCTAAGGAATAACTTGATATGCCGAACCCACTAATAATCCCTATAGCCTTATCTGTAAGAAAAGATTCTTTACGAAAATCCTCTCTACTGAAAATATTTGAAATATGTAACTCTACAAACGGAATTTTTGATCCAATTAAAGCATCACGAATAGAAATCGAGGTATGAGTAAAAGCGCCAGCATTTATAAGAATACCTTGGATACTTTTGACAGATTCTTGAATTTTATCTACTATTTCTCCTTCATGATTACTTTGAAAACATACAAGATTAATACTTTTTTCTTTAGCAACTTTAGTTAAATCTTTTTCTATATCACAAAGTGTTTTATTACCATATATTTCAGGTTCTCTAGTTCCCAAAAGATTTAGATTCGGTCCATTTATCAATAAGATATTCATCATCAATAAAGTCTTTTCTATTAAATGCTATCTAGAAAGAAACAAAAAAACCAAAACATTTTCACACAAAGTGACCATTAACTGATAAGTTCAAATAGTGGGGGTCGGTGCCCGAGTGGTTAAAGGGGGCGGACTGTAAATCCGCTGGCTCTGCCTACGTTGGTTCAAATCCAACCCGGCCCACTTTAAAATTGCCCTTGTAGCTCAGCGGTAGAGCACTCCCTTGGTAAGGGAGAGGTCTCGGGTTCAAGTCCCGACGAGGGCATGGCCAAAAGCATTGCTACAATAGAAGTTATAAGAAATTAGTTAAAATTGATTATTAGCCAGATATATCTAGATATGTCGACAATATAGCAATTCTGCACTAATATTTGCACTAATTACACTTTTAAAATGACAAGTGCTAACAGCACTTCTTGGGAAAAAGAATTAAGAAAAAATATCTGCACTAATTTTGGTCGTGGAATTAGGGTTAATGGCGAAAATAGCGGTAGAACAAAACTTTTATATGTTTATAACGAAGGGCTAGGTTCTGCCAACAAAAGAACCTCTCAAACCTTACCCATCGAATGGAAGAAAACCTCAGGTATAGAAATCCTAAAAGCTATCGAATTTATAAAACCATTAATAGTTGAAAAAAACCTAACTCTTAAAGAAGCCACTAGAAGATGGAAAGCTCAATTCATTGGAGAAGCAACGAAACAACCTAATAAAAGTTGGAATGATTTCTTATTAATAAGGCCTCTAAATAAAAATGATGCCAACTATGAAAAGGACTTAAAAGTTTATCTAAATACTGCATCAAAGGTTGATCAGTTCATGCAAACCAAACAAGGTTTAACAAGTAAAACTGAAAAAGATTGGGCTAGAAGAATTAGTAGATTCTTAGAAGAAATGAATAATAATCCCTCTCCAAATACAGGAGTTGAACTTATAAAGAAATTATCGGATAAATACCTTATTGATATAGAACCTGATGAGAGGAAAAGATATATCAATGCTTGGTGTGAGATTTTAAAGTATGGAATCGAAAGACATTCACAGAACGAAAAAAGATGGCAACCGCCAAGCGAAGACTATAGAAAAGAACTAATTGGAAAATCTAATAGGACTAAACAAGATAAATTAACTCCATATATAGAGGAGCATGATTTACTTAGATTATTAGATGATCTTGAATCAAGAGATTCTTCATTATTTCTAGCAGTTGGCTTAATTTCTATTTTTGGCTTAAGGCTTTCTGAACTTGCAGTTCTTAGAGCTGTAGATGGCAAACTATATGTTGGTAATATCAAAAATAATATAAACACAAAAGCAAAAAAGGAAGATAGAAGAGTTTTTCCTATGGATCTTTTGGCGAGGAAAAACCTCGGCCAAAACCTTATAGAACTATTCGAATCAAAAAAGATTACATTACCGATGCCAGTCTTAAATCAAATAGAAATGGTAAAAGATAAAAATAAATATGGTGATGTTGGTCAATCACTAAGGCAATTAATTGAAAGGAATAAGGTATGGAGAGAAATAATTAAAACTAACCCTGAAATAACACCTTATAGTTTGAGACATAGATATGCCCATCAATGTCATAAGGGTTCCACTATCCCAATATCAGTAAAAGATGCGGCGGCGGCAATGGGTCATTCTGTTGAAACTCATAATTCTTTTTATGGTTCTTACACAACGGAACTTAGCTTAGAAAAAGCATTTGAAAGACATTTAAAAAACAGGATTGAGGTTTAGTTTTAACTGACGTAGGAAGGAATATATGTAGACATATCAATAAGCAGTATTAATATATATTTAACGCTTAGCGTTCTTCAAAAAAGTGGCTGAGAATTGACCAAATGGTTATGACAGCTTAAGAGCTTATGTTGGTAAAGAGTAGTTGATGTCAAATATCATCACCCCAACAGGCAGCCACATAATTGCCAGCCCTAGTACCACCTACGACAAATTTTGGGGTCTTGAAGCATAGTTAAAAAATACTATCGGTTGCTCAGCCAAGGTACTACAGACTGAGAGACTTATTCATTATTGAGAACGAGTTTGAAGGTCGGGAAAAATATTTTTTAATCTTATGAATAATCAAACTTGGCTGCCCACAAGGGAAGCAAAAATAGTTCTAGGTTGTAGTGCCCAATTCCTAAAGAAAAATCGCGATATTTACGGTGGTTTTCTTAGAGAGGAAGACCATTATATTTTTGGCGCTAGTGTAAACTCTTCCATTCTTTGGAACGTAAAAGAAATTTTAAAAGAGTTTCACTATAGAGGACGGCTTATCAGGAAGGGTCAAGACTTAATAAGTGAATTACAAAAGGAGGTTTAAAAATGAACCCCTCAGATTACACAGGTTGCGACATTGATAAAATACAGCTAATTGATAATGAAAATTATCAAAATCGTTATCACAATAAATCTTTAAAAGACTACTCCTCGGATGTAGGAAAAGGTCCTGAAAATATAGCTGATTTATTAAAAACAAAAAGTTCAAAAGAATGGATTGTCGATTCCTTTGGAGCTGGAGGTTCATGCGTTTTACTTGCGGGCGAAACAGGATCTGGTAAAACCTCATTTATTTATCAAATGGCTTATGCAATATCTACGGGGAATATTTTTTTGGAAGAAATCACTACCCAAAAAAATAAAGTACTAGTTGTTCAATCAGATGAAAGTAAAAATAATGCTCTTGATAAGTTGGAGTTAATGGATATAGATGGACCAAACTCCAACCTTTATTTCTATTTCGCAGAAGATGGATGGGACAGACTAAATATTAAAAATCTGAAAGAGGTAGTTTTAAATCATTCTTTTAAAGTTGTATTGCTTGATAGCGTTACAACATTATTAACCAATAATGGTCGTTCAATGCGAGATCCTGAATTTGCAACGCCTCTTTATGAATTAAATAAATTAGCAAGTGAATTAAATATCCTTATTATTTGTACAGCGCATTTAAGAAAGCCAGAGGGAATTAGACATGAAGTATCTATACATGATGTAATTGGAGCAATTACACAGAGTGGAGCTGTTAGCGATATTTGGGGTATTTGGGTACCAACAAAACAAAGCCATGAAAATCACTTTATTTTGAAATGCTTAGGGAAAAGAAACTGTAGAAAAGGAATTATTTGGAATTTAAAAGGCGATGAAGAAGATTTCAGTTTCACTTTAGAAAGTGTAGGAGAAGGAGAATTATTACCCTCCAAGAATCAAGAATTAAGTTTCTTGATTCTTGATTTCTTACATACAAAAAATGAATTTAAAACGATAAGAGAAATTGCTAATGCGACTTCGTTTAATCAGGAACATACTAGACGAATTTGTAAAAAACTTTTTCTAGAAAAAGAAATTTCTAGGGATAAAGATATCTCTAAAGGAGGAAGACCAGCCTGGAGGTACGGACCTAAGACTTTTCCTACTTAAGGCCTGTAGTTTAGAAATTTAATTTCTTTAGACAAAAAAAAGCCATTTGATATCAAATGGCTTAAGTCCTTTTAATTTTGAGAGTAGGGTTCATTTATAGAACCCTCCTCAATTCGTCTTCCCCACATTTTTCTATGAAACTTTTTAACTTAGCTGGTGGCCATCCAGTTTTAGCTGTCAAGATTTTGAATTTTTCTAATTCTTTAATCTCTATTCTTTGGCCATCATAAATATGATGGGTTTCTTTACCACTAGCTGAATGCGTTTCAGCAGATATTGAGATTGAATCTCTATCACCACCTTCAGAAGGAGGACGATTTCGATCTTCATGCTCAACTACAGATTCGAATTGTGCTTTCTCATCCATTAATGATTCAGCAAACAATTTGATGTTTACGCTCTCTGGAGATAAGTCTCCATTATCATCAGGGACCAAATCAATTCCATCTTCATACTGGTAGAAGTATGCTGTCTGCATATCATGAGATAAGTCAGATTCAGTTCTTAGTATTCTTCCAAGTATTTGAGTCCATCTTAATGATGCCTGAATTGTGGTTAAATAAACTCCAACTCTAAGGAACTTAATATCTACTCCTTCAGAAATTTTGCCTACGGCAATAATCCATTTAGGTCTATTCTTAGTTCTATTCGTCTTGAAGTTTTTAATAGCGCGTTTGTCGTCACCAGTTTCTGAATGAACAACAACAGCTTCTTCATTGGTCCACTTTTTTAAGGCCTTCG
Organism: Prochlorococcus sp. AG-347-I06; assembly: GCA_003281605.1. Lineage (GTDB taxonomy): Bacteria > Cyanobacteriota > Cyanobacteriia > PCC-6307 > Cyanobiaceae > Prochlorococcus_A. The sequence continues at coordinate 64,653 of QCBM01000005.1, forward strand.
CAACTGCATCAGCATGGGGAATACTGTCACAAATAATTAATCCTCCAGCCCATTCATGCGATCTTCTACATTCATCTAATTGATCGTTTGCAGCGATCAAAATATTACGAACATATTCTGTACCATGTGGATGCCTTTCAGTACCGCATTCAATACAAGCCTTTCTTCTCAACCTTTTAATGATTTTTCTAAGCCTTCTATTGTCAACGATCCTCTCACCTGTAACTGAATCAAACTGACATTCGTAAATTTGATCAATATTATCGGTAAGTTTGTGTTTAACTTTTTGTGCTGAAACAAGTTGGCCATCACGCTTTTCTTTAATAGTAAAATCAACAACTCCGTTCCATTGTTTAATAACAACATCTCGGACAACTTGATCACCTAAAGCGCAATACCTCGTATTCCATTTCGTTATTCCATATCCATAGGAATATGCATGGGGTGGACTTAATTCAATTTGGTTCCTGTAATATCTCACCCAAGGTAATTTTTGACGATCACTTCTAAATGGAGTTCCACTTGTCATTAATCGAGCAACCGTATTACCAAAAGCTAAAGAGAAACATTCTCCCCATCTTTTTTGTTCACCTAAGTGATGACATTCATCAGCAATAATTAATGTCTTATACCTCTTACAAACATCTCGTAAGATTTCAGCATTAACCATATTTCCAGAATCATTGTTCCGATAACCTATTTTTGCGTAAGTAGTAACGATACCGTCAAAACCTTCTGCGCAAGAATTTTTCTTATTAAGATGCAGACCAATTGTTCTAGCATCATCTTCCATTTGATCTCTTAAAAAATCACTTGGAACAGTAACAATAATTTTTTCTATAAAACCTTGCTCCTTTAAATATGCACCTATAAGTAGAGAGGCAAGAGTTTTTCCTGATCCTGGGAATGCGTGAAGAATAAAAGCATTTATATCTTCTTTTGGCTTGTTTATCTGCTGAACCATAGACATATAGCATCTTTGAAGAAATTCTTCTTGCCATTTCCTAAGTTCAAAGCCAGGGGGAAGCCAATTACTTACATCTATTTTTAAAGATGCTGATTTTTTAAGATTGCATGATCGGCATAGAGCTTGACCATTACTTAATTCAGTTTTTCCTCCTAATGAATAAGGAGTTATGTGATCAGCGTGAAAGTCATCGAGACTTATTTCACATGAGCAATTTTGGCATTTACCTTTTGCTCTTAAAAACAATTCTTGTCTTTGTGATTGAGTAAAGAATCTGTTGTCAGTCATTTTTAAATACCTCCAAAATTTGGTTTGCTAATTGAATTGCGGAATTTTTTCCGATTCTTTTGATAATTTTTTTTGCGACTACTGATGCGTTACCTCTTACACCTACATAGCTGTAAGTTCCATACGCTTTAGCAAGTCCTGCTTCTCTTTCTGCTGCTGCTACCGAGGGAATTAAACCTCTTAAAAGTCTGTCCAAAGTATTAGATACTCTTTCAGTAGAGGTCCCTTTGCTTTTGCATAAAGAGGGGTTATTTTTTAATTTTGTTAACCTGCTTATCAAGCGAGTTTTACTATCACTTGGAAGTGAGTCTTTATCTTTTAAATAACTACTCGATGCTTCAAAGAGATTTGTTTGTACTGGGGCATCTCCTGCTGGTGATGTATCTAAGGAATTTAATAATTCCTTTAAACGTTCATGTGCTTTAGACCATTCAGGATCAACTTGTTTCATTAAAGAGAGAAGTGTTTCCCATCCGATCATTTTGGATTTACCAAATCTAAAATCATCACTTAGCTGCTCCAAAGTATTAGGTTCTTCAGTAGCAATAAGTTCTATTAGATAAGTCACTGCCTCACTTGCATCTTTAGCTGAAGGTTGATGACCAGTTAAGGTTCTCATCAATTCATCAGGTTCAACGCCAAGACAATCTCTTATCCACTCAACAGCTCTTTTGTATTCCCTTACTTCTCTCCTACTTTTGATAGAAGGCATAAAGGCAACTTTTTCCCAAGCTTTTTGCTTGAAACAATCAACTAAGGCAGTTGAAAGTGCTGCTGAATTTTTAGTAGTCCAGTGCTCTTTGAGTATTTGCGTACTCAGAGTTTTAATTTGTGTATCTCTTGGTAGAGAGGACAACCAGCTTTGAGCTTCAATGGTTGCAGTTTTTTCGTGTAATGTGTTCACTTTGTTCCTGGGGCTAGGTTTAGATGTAAGCCTTAAGCTCACAATCAAATACTCTCCCAAAAGCAACTAAAATATATTTTTTACGTGCGAAAAACCAATTTTTATGCCAGGATTAGCTTATTAAAATTAAAAAATTTAATTATCAAGTAAATATTTTTTTATCTAAAAATGAATGAGAGACTAAGATGTCATATGTTTATTGGAATACCTGCAAGCGGGAAATCAACTCTTGCAAATGAACTGGCGCCATTGATAAATGCAGAGATTTTATCAACAGACAAAATTAGAGAAGAACTTTATAAAGACGAAACGATTCAAGGAAATTGGAACGAAATTGAATCTTTACTTCATGAAAGACTTAAAGAATACATAAGACAAAATAAGCCAGTTATCCTAGATGCTACTTTTGCAATGAGACCTTGGCGTCTAACAATTACTCAAAATCTTTTATTTGATAAAGAAATTGAATGGATTGGCTGGTGGTTTAAAACACCATTAGAAATTTGCCTTGAATGGAATCAATTAAGAGAGAGGAAAGTCGATGATCCAGTAATTAAAAGATTTGCGGCAGCCCTCTCAAATAAAATTTTCTCGCCAGATTTATCTGAAGGTTTTGCAACTTTAATAAATATTGATCCATCATCAACAGAAGATATTACAAAAGAAATTAAAAGCAGACTTTCGAATTTAGATAGAAATATTACCCAAAGAAAAAATAAAGATTCAATAAAAGAATTGCACGGATACTCAAAATTATTAGATTTTGAGAGACTTCTATATCTAATGCAACTGTTAATTAGATTTCCAGATTTAAGTGCGGATGATAAAAAAACAAAATTAGAAATGGAACAAATATGTAACCCAATACCTCAAGGATCTATTGAAAACAAAGCCTCTAAATTTTTAAGTACTTTGCATGGCAGTTGTTATTCTGATATTGAAAAATTACATGATGATCTCAAGTGGCTTGATAAGCAGGGATTTATTAACCATAAAGAAGCAACAGGTAAGCTTGAGCCGCCTCCTGAAGACAAAAATTTTAATAGAGAACTTGGAGGGCTATCAAGATATTCAGAAAAAGATGCATTTATTAGAGTCATGTCTTTAATCAGATATATCTTACATAACCCTTTTGATGACAAAAGAATTAAAGATGAAAACAATAAGAAGGGTATTAGTTTGCACGAACACTATATTTCTAAATTAGAAAATATTTATTTCAAAGAGGAAAGAGATACTCTTAGAAAAGATATTGAAAAAATTCTAACTCCATACGGATTTAGGGATAAAAATGATAATACAAGGCATGGTTATGTATTAGGAACTGCAGTTTTATCAAGGAACAGACTTGAAGATATTTTTCAGATTATTGATCAAGCAAAAAATAAATTAAATGATCCAACCATTTCAAGTGTGCACACTAAATTAAAAGAAAGGTTTAAGTGGGCTGGATTTAATTTAGACAATTATCCAGTCAGATCATTTGCAAACAAATCTGTTATTAATCCAACTTTTACAAAAAAAGATTCCTTAGCAGTTGATACAAATACTGAAGAACTTGAAAATGCTATAAAGAATGGTTTTTTAATTGAAATTGAGTTTTTTAGAAGTGCAGGTAAATTTAACGAAGAAGAAAAAGAAGGTTCTCAAAACAAATTGGTTTGGCCAATCCAACTACTTTTTAATAATATTGGTTGGTATTTGGCCTATGAAGAAAAAACCTTTAGGGATGAACCTGGTCTTTTAAAAACTGAAAGAATTGATCGTATTGCTCTTAGGAGAATTGATAACTCAAAAATAAGAAATAGAAAAGATAGAGACAAAGCACTTAGAAAAGTTCAAAAATTGGTAGAAATTTCGGGGAGTATTTATTTTGGTGAAACTGTTGAAAAACAAATTGCAGTACTAAAAAGTAGTGAAGAAAATATTAAAAAATTACTTATTACAGTTCGCTTCAGAACAACTGAAAAAATATTTCGCTTTCTTCGAGAAGAACTTCAAAGATATCCCTTAAATCAAATGCGTTTAGCAAAGGGTTCAAAGAAAGTATTTTATGAAAATTGGGAAGAACCAGAAAGTGGGAACTTTGTACTAGAAATGATTAAAGATGATCCTTACCCATATCCAGTTGAGATAGATTTACCTTCATGGACAGTAAAAAATGATAACGATTTTAGAAGATGGCTATTAGGTTTTAGAGAGGGAATAATTATTGAAAGTCCTACAGAATTTGTAGAAGAGATTAAGTCAAACATATCAAAACTAGGAGAAATATACAAAACCAAAAATAATTAATTTGGTTTTTCGCACGTAGAATATTTTTTTTTAATAAAATTTTGAGATTCTAAGGATGTCTCACATTAATCCAATGACATCCAACAACAAATTCAACAGCTCTGAAAATGATCACCCTGAAAATCAGGGAGACTTTCAAAGCAGCAATCCAAATGTTCCTAATTCTTATTTTGAATTACTTGCCATGCAAGGCGGAGTTAATACAAAAACAAAGAACATTAACGAAATTCAGGATCTACCTGAATTAATTCCAGTTATAGAAAACTGTCTTAACTTAATTGCTCGTACTAAGGAGAAAAGTATTCGCAAACTAAATGAGAATATGCGACTTCTTGATGAGTTAAAAATTATCGAATCTAAGCGGTTTCAAAAAATGAGGCATATTAATTCTCATTTAATTGATGAAGAAATTCATGAGCTTATGAAGGACCAACATTATCTTGATAAATTAATTCAACTACTTGATATGAGTGATTGCAATCTGCATCGATTCATACCCCAATTAATTGATATTGAAAAAGTACTTAAAAACCTAAACGCGGAGATTTAACCTAATGACAAACAACAAAAACAATGATGAGATCAAAAGCACTCATCCCGAAGCCTTTGAAGATATAAAGGTTAGCGATTCTGTTCCTAATTCTTATAAAGAACTTTTAGAACTTCAAAAACCAAAGATTGAATCTATTGATGATCTTGTAAGTGAAGGCAAAATTGATCCTGAAAAAGCTAAATTTTTAAAGCTATGTACAGAAACTTTTCAATCAGTTCTTGATCTTTTAAATAAATTAAAATCTAGTCCTGGTCAAGATATCTTTATTGCAACTATGCTTATTCAAAGAGTTTACTTATTTAATAAAACTTACTTAGAAAAAGCGCAAAAAAATAAAGAGTTATCAGAACATGAGTTTAATAACTTATCGGAAAGTAATGCCAAATTAAAATGCATATTTCATATGCTCGTTCCGGGAGATGGAGAACTTGGCGAAAATGGACTCAATTTTACTGTTTAAGGAGGGAAGTAAATGACGAACTCAAAATTAAACAATCCGGGTATTATTTATTTCGTGCAAGAAAAAGATCTTCTCGGATACAGCACTCCTAATTACGTAAAAATTGGCTTAGTTAAAAGCAATGAGATTGGGCGATCAGGAGAGGATAGAAAGGATGAACACCAAACAGGAAATCCTAGACCTCTCTACATAGCCCACTCAATTACAACTAAAGCAAGTGTTTCAAAATTAGAAAGTTTAATACACCAAAAACTTTCGCTTCACAGGCACAGAGGTGAGTGGTTTGTAAAACCAAATGGAGAAATAGATCCCTTCATTAAAGAATCAAATCTTATAAATGAACAACTTCAAGATCAATTAAAAAATGATCTTAAAATTGAAGAACTAAATTCTCAAGTTAGTTCAGGTAAAACCACAAAACCCTCTTCTGAAGCTCAAGACATTCACAATGAATTGCTTAGAGTTATTAAAGAAAAAAAAGAAATCGAAACTCAAAAGAAAATTATTGAACTAAAGCTAAGACTATTATCTGGTAGTTCAAATAATTCTATTGAGGGAGTATTTCAATGGATTTTAAAAAGAGAATCACAAAGATTTGATGCCAAGAATTTTGAAAAAGAAAATCCTGAATTATTTGAAAAATATGCAAAAGAATCTCAAAGCTCAATCTTTAGAATCCAAAAAATAAATTCCAATATCAATAAAGAATTAATAGAAGAATTAAATAGTAAAGTTAGCCATTTAGATGCCTCTGAAAAGAGCACAAAAATTGCAAGAAGCAATGAAGCAGAGGATCTTCACAGAGAGTGGCTTACTTTGCTTTCACAACAACAACCTCTTGAACTTAAGAAAGAAAATCTTGTAAATCAACTTAAAATATTATGTGATAATAATTCAGGCCTTGAGAATATATGCTCTTGGAAAAGAGAACCAATTAAAAAAATTAAGAAAAGTGATCTATCAGAATTAGATAAAGATATAGTTAATAAATATCTTGTAAAGGTAAAATCAACTTCCTCCTTTATGTTAAATACCTTTAGAGCATATAAATTTAAGTAAGGAGTATATTCTAATGGCAAAGGAAAATTTTCCATATCAACTTTTCATTGTTGGAGCAGAATATTCCAGAAATGATATTAATCAAAGACTTGTCAATTCAAAAGTAAGTCAGCAGAGTGGAGTTTCAAGTTTTGCGGATTCATTAATTCTTTTTGCAACATTAGAAAAAGAAGGAAGACCTGAAGAAATACAGTATAAAGATTTTTTTAAATTTAAAAACAAAATATTTAGTGAATTAAAGAAAAAAAAAGGAACTTCTGTTTTACCTGTAGAAGGCTATTTCCCAATATTTGAAAAGGGAGAAATTAAATTTTTCTGGGAAAGTCAAAATCCTTCAGGAAACTTTGGAACCCCAGAAAAACCATTGCTTTCCAAATTAATTAAAGGAGAGCTTAAAGGTTATTTATTTGCTCGAATTGAGGAGAAAACAAAAGGTAAAAGTAATCGATTTTTATACTGTGGTTCGATAGAAGCAGAAAGTTATGACGACAAAGCAAATGGAGAAAGACCTTTTGGAGTTAAATTTTCTTGTAATGATATAGGGCCAAAGCATGTAAAAAATGATTTAAAGATTTTACTGGAATGGCGTCCAAAAGATATTTCGACAATTACTAAAGCAGAAGAACTTGCTTCTTCTTGTTTGGCAAATGAAAAAGTAAAACTTAAGGAAATAGAGAATGAGCTTTTTTGGAGTGGTTTTGAAACTCCAGAATTGGCAACAAAGATATTACTAGAAAAATTTAATAAATACTCACTAGAACCTTCACCATATATATTTACGAAACTTGTCTGTAGACACTTTTCTGGTATCAATAAATCCTCTTTTTTTACGCCACAAGTCTTAGAAAATTTTATTTGCAACTTTCTAAAAAATTTAAAAATAAAATCTGTTCTTGATCCATCAATGATAAATGGAAGTACTTTATATAAAATTTCAAAAGAATTAAAACCTCAAGAGATTTATGGGTATGAAATAAATAAAGACCTCTTTAGACTATCTGAAGTTTTTAATAAAAATGCCACGCTTAAAAATGAATATTTCCCAATTAATCAAGACTTAGAAAAAAGATTTGATTTAATAGTTTCTTTTCCTCCGATGATGATGAGGCATCCCTCAGTAAATAAAGAGATAATAATAAATGATAAAAAACTTGCATTTAATCTTCACAGAGAGACTGAAATCATATTTTCTTCTTTAAGAAATTTATCTGATAATGGTTTAGCATTATTTATTGTTTCTCCAGGCTTTTTATTAAAAACTAGAAGTAGAAATATTTTTGAATTTATAAAAGATATTGGATTCAGTTTAGAAGGAATTTTTTATATCCCTGCTGGGACTTTCAAACCTTTTTCTGGAATTGAAGGCAGATTGGTAATAATTAAGAAAAAAATTCAATCTAAATTTATATTTGAAGGACAATTATCTTTTAATAAAGACAGAGATCAAAAATTAATAAATAATTTTTATGAATCTAAAGCTGATGAAGATCCTGAATTAGGTTTTTTAAGAGAATTTGAAAGTAAAACTGATTTAAGAGAAGCTATCTTCCTTGAAAAGTTATCGCTAATTAATAAAAATATTGATATTGAGGTTAAACATTTAGAAGAAATATCTGAAAGTATTTTCTATGCGACTTTAGAGAAAATAATAGAACATCAAAATTCTATATTTATTTTTCTCAATGGAAATAATAATGTATATGAATATGTAGCTGACATTGATACCAAAAAATTTGATTCTGGAATTAGGAATCAATCTATAGCGCAAGTAGTTATAAACCCTAAAAGAATTAATAAAAAAGTTTTAGTAAAAATCCTACAAAGTAAAAGAGGTAAACTTGCTTTTCAAGCTTTAACATCTTCTTTTGCTTCTCCTGGAAGAACAAGAATTTCTTTAAGTTCAATAGGTAAATTACTTTTATGTATACCTGATAAAAAAGAGCAAGATCAATTAGAAATAATCGATCAAAAATTATTCGATATTAAATTTAAATTAAGTAACTTCGAAAATAATCTTTGGGAAAAAATAGATCAACCCAAAGAATCTATTAAAGAATTTAATAAGATTATTAATCAAAAATATCAAAAGGAAACTAAAGATGATTTAGATATAAGAATACTTCCCTTTCCATTGGCAAGTATTCTTCAAACAGTAAAAAGTTTTAATGGTATTCCTATAAAAATGTCATTACATATTGAATATTTCTTTGAGGCTCTTAGTCAATTTTTGGCAATTTATATAATGAGTGGTTTTTATATTAACGAAGAAGAATTTAATTCAATATGGACAGAAGTCTCAAATTTTCTAAAAGAAAAAAATCATAATATTGGCTCAAGTACTTTTGGTACCTGGAATATAATTTTTAACCTACTAACGAAAAAAATAAACCAAGATATAAAGGAGGAAGAAAGTATGAAAGAAGTTTGGCTCAGTAGATTAGCAATAGAAAGCGAAGAATTTTTAAATGTATTAACCGGTAAAAAATTACTTGGGATTTTAATGAGGGCAAACAGATTTAGAAATATGTGGAGAGGACATTCAGGAGCAATTGGAGATGATAATGCAAAAGAGAGATACAACACATATAACGAAATGGTAAAAGAAGTTTTAAACTTATTTAGAAATTTTTGGATTGAGTCGCCTCTTGTGATTCCTGGAGAAAGTACATATAAAGACGGAAAGTTTGATTATTTTTGCCAATCTGCAATGGGAGTTACAATGCCCTTACCAAGAAATAAATACAGTTTAAAACAACCTCTTGAAGATGGAATGATGCATATAGTTTCTACTGTAAGTGGGAAATCATGTAAATTACTCCCATTAATTAAATTTGGAGAAAGCCCAAGCAAAGTTGATAATGCATGTTATTTCTATAACAGGCGTGATAATGACCAATCACAAAGATGGATTTCTTATCACAATGAAAATAAACCTGAGAGACCATTTAGTGATCCTGAAGTAAATGCATTACTAGATAAATTAAGTAACTAAATCTAGTGATACAAATTTACTTCTTGCTGAACATTATTTTCTTTAATGCTATCTACAGTGATGAATTTATATTTAGGATTAGAAGTCTCCTGGCAAGTGAATGATTTGTATAGTATTTATAAACATCAGCATTCAATTTTATTTTATTAGAAAACCTAAAATAATTTGGTAATTTCCCTTTTGTACTTTCATTCCTACTAGCATAAAAGTCATATGCAGAACTTGTTATGCTGTAAGTCTTATTATCATTATCTTCAAAAATAGCTGATTTTTTATCCAATCCTGCATAATTTTTAAATTTTAAAATTACATTTTTCCTCTCATACCATCTTGTATTTAATATTTCTAGTTTATTGTAGTTGGATATTTGTTTAAGCTCTTTAAGCAAAAAGATAATATCTTCAAAAAATTCTTTAGTTGTTGTCACTTTAATAAGCTGTTCATTCAGCTTTGAACCACTATATTTTTTTTGTTGATAATAATAACTTTCATTATATGCCTGTGAAAAATAATTTTTATTAAGCAGGAGAACCATTTTACAAAAATCTTCTTTGAAAAATAGATTAACTGTTTTACTTAAAGATTTTCTTGTAAACGCATTAACAGAAGAAATTAACCACCACATAAGACTATTTCTGTTTGATGAGTAATAAGGTGAATTTCCATCAATATCTAGATGTTCATAACATTTCAAAAGTAGATCACTAATATTGTCAAAATATTCTTGGTTAATGTTTTCACCTACCATTTCATTCATAAGGTGCCGTGCATGTCGGTTATATGCATCTGCTATAAGTGTCAAAAACAAAGATTTACTTGTATCTTTTCTTTCTGACCAATCTTCAGTGACTTTATAGACATCCTCAAATTTATTTTGCCTGATCAATAGTCTTGCAAATGCAGTCATAAATTTAGAGTATGGTAATGAGTCAGGAAGAGGGGTATCTAGCGAATCAAAAAATCTGAATCCATATTCACAAGCTCTACTATCTTTAAGTGCATCAAATCTATAAAAAAGCGTTAATAAAGCATTAGGATCATTTCCATCAGCTGCAAGCTGTAAGTGCTTTATACATTGAAGTTGATCATTAAATTCTTGATAAATCAAACCTATAAGACGATAAACAGCAGGTGGGACTGATTGAGCTCTATTTATATCTTTAAAATCCTCAAGATCTTTCAATGCATCTCTTAGTTTTGCAAATGCAACTTCTTTTAAATCGTTAGAAACAAGGTCTTCATCTTTAATTTTATAAAAATGTCCTAATGCACCAATTGCCTCATTACAAATCACCCTACAAGTATCATCAACCTGTGTTTCAGGTCTTAGAAAGCTGAATTTCATCTGATTTGACCAACTATTATTTTCAGAATTTAGTATCGAAATATTCTTATTAATTTGATCATCCTTATAAATATTCAACCTAAATCTAAGATCTTCATTTAAAGGATATATGCTTAAATAAGATCTAAAGTTATCATTCAATTTTATACAATCCATAGAAGATGTACCCCTGAAGGCCAATCCCAAGTCCTCAATTTCTGCAATGGATTCAGTAACACTGTCAATATCAACTGAAAGTCTCTTATTAATATCTATTTTTCTAGATTCTCCTAAAACAAAAAGTACCTCAAGACAGTCTTTACTTACATTAGATAATGAACCTACAAGTTTTGTAAATGAGAATGAAATAATACTATCTGCACCACATTGAACTGATTCAATTAAGCTTGTATTATTTTTCTTTTGGTATCCAATTGCATTTTTTATTGCAAGTGGGTTACAAAATAATTTATTAGAGTAGTCTGAAGCTTCTTCGTATGAAATTTTTTTTCCTAATTTATCTAAATAAACTTTTTGGAATAATTTTGCAGCACTTTTAAGTTCTAAAGGTCCTAGTGAAATAATACTGCTAGATTCTCTAATTCTTATTCTTGAAGTTATTATAATTTTCCAATCTCTTGGTAACTCATTTTCAAATTCAGAAAACACCTTATAAATATCACTGGACAGTGTCTCAAGATTATCTACCCATAATAAAAATCTGTAGTTTCCAAAGGTATTTAAGAAGTCTTCCCAAAGTGAATTAATATCTTTTCCATCTTCAAAGTTAAATACTTCTTGAAAAATATTATTTTCGCTAAATTCTGTATTAGCGAATTTATAACCTTGCAATAATTGCTCTTTAATTCCCTCCATTGTTAAATTAATAATATCTTTTCTGACTACACCCTCCTCTAAATATTCCTCTTTCAGTGATGAGTATAAAATACAATCAATTTCTTTAGAATCTTCATCAGAAAACTTTAATTCATTTAAAACAGACAATGTTAAAGCTGTTTTACCTGTTCCTCCAGCACCAAAAATACTTACACTTGGTTTTCTTGGATTTAATAAATAATTTTTTATTTCCTCTGAAAGTTTTTCTCTCCCGATAATTTCATCGTAATCAGGCATTGGTAAATTATTCGGAATTTCAGTTAATTTACTCTCTTCTATTTCAACTAGATCAAGGTTCCCTTTTTTTGCTGCATAATATCTTTCAATTACATTTATAAAACCCAGTTGTTTAATTACAGGATCAAGTGCTAAAGCTTGTACTCTTAGCCAATGAACTGGGTGATATTCATTCCCAGGGTGAGCGAAAGATTGAGATCTTGTTTTATAAATTTGTAAAACATTTATCAATTGATCTAACCTTTCATAGTATTTTTGTTTCGAACTTCCCTGTGAAACTTGTTTCGCTAAAGATGGCAATTGAGAAAGATTTGATTTTCTGATTAACTCTTCTTTATTTCTTGGGTTCCTTCTATATGTTTCTGAGAAATATCTTTTACATTTTAGGCCTGCTCCAGATTCAGTATCAACCGAATCTATATTAGAAATTATTTTATCTACCAAACTTTTCTCTAGAGAACCTAGAACCATTTGTATTCTAGTTGCATCTAGGAATTGATCATCTTGATCAAACGAGTAGATCTCTTCATTTTCTACTGCGCTTAAAGTCACAAAATTCTAAACATTTTTTTTATGATAATCACTTTTTTTTTCAGTATCAAAAATTGTTATTTTCTAAAAATATTTATTTAGATATTAGATCAAAGACTTTAAATCATCTCTTGAAAAATAATCTTTTATTTTCTACAGCAAAACTAACCGACGATACCATTTAGGGGTCCTGAAGTAAATGCATTACTAGATAAATTGAGTAACTAAATCTAGTAATACAAATTTACTTCTTGCTGCATATTATTTCCTCTGGCAATATAAGTAACCGACTCCAAAATTGGCACATCAACATAAGATGTTTCCCTTAATGGCCAAAAAGAACTGAAGGATTTGAGATCAGGGGATTTAATATTTTTCTTTCGGTTCAGCTGTTAAAAAGCTCCTACACACATACTGATAGACAATGAAATTTATTAAGAGACTCAGGTCGCTGCCGGGCGATTCTCTGAGCGTTATACGCCGCACACCGCCACTTGTTTTTGCAATGGCTGTATTATCACTTGGTGGTTTTATTGGGGCATCAACCGTTCTCGTAAGAGGTTTTCGGATGGTTGAAAATTCAATCACTGTTACTGGTGCTAGTACGGAAAGTTTTGAAAGTGATATTGCCAAATGGTCCGTTCAGGTCAGGGCTACTGGTAAAACTCAAATTGACTCTTTTAATAAGCACAAAGAGTCAATGAAAAAGACTATAAATTTCCTGAAAGCCAATGGAATTGAAGATGGCATTAAACAAGAAGTTTATCTTGGACCAGCGAGCATCAAGGAATATGAAACCAAGCATCCGAAGACAAATGAAATCATAAGAACGGAATGGATTACCTATCAGAGTATAGAAATACAAAGCAATGATGTTTATCGCATTCAAAAGACCCACAGCAAGATAACTGAACTTCTTGGTGATGGTGTTTTAGTAAGACCAAGTTCACCAGAATTTACATATTCAAAGCTTGCTGATAAAAGAGTAGACATGCTCGCCAAGGCTGCAAAAGATGCACGTATCAGAGCTGAAGCGATTGCTCTTCAGGCAGGATCTGAAGTGGGAGGTTTGAAGAAAGTGAACACTGGAGTATTCCAAATCACAGTTCCTAATTCCACTAGAGTAAGTAGCTGGGGATCTTATGATACTACAACAATCAAGAAAGATATTACTGCTGTAATGGGGGTAACTTTCGCTGTTAAATAATTGAATTAGGGAGTCTTCTTTTTACCTTTGAGGATCATCAATAAAGGTAATCCAATAAGCATTAGACTCCCATCAATTAACAAAAAAATGTTCAGGTTCATTTATCCTTACCTTCATTAATTTCAAAATATAGAGGGATACCTTTTTTTACTGGATCTTTCTTCATATCTTCCATTTCTTTCCTTAATTTCTTGTAGTATGCAACTTCCTCAGGATCATCAGAGCCAAGACCATAACCCATCGTTGCTGCTAGATAAATCCTATGCATTCTGTAAGAACTTAAAGTCATACTGAGATCATAAACAATTAAATTTTAAATCAGAAAAAAATTATTTTTAAATCCTTCTATCAAAATGAAAAAATTATTTCTTCTATCAATATTAATAAGTTTAATTTCTCCAATTAAAACTTCTGCTGGTTTTCCAGAGGGAGAAAAAGGTTATGACTTAAAGAAAATTGAGGAGTCATTCAAGTTGCCTTGTGATGAAATAGGTAATGATGAATGTATTGCAAGAGCTTTTGGAGTAGGTGCTTGCACATGGGTATTTGGGATTAAAAATGGAAAAGATTCAAAAGAAGCACTAAGAATTGCTGATAGCGTATTGATTGCTCTTTTGAAGGGAAATAATCTCGATATAAATTCTATTTTTGAAAAAGATGGGTCAATTAAAGAAACCATTCAAAAAGAGTCAGTTTATAGAATCAATTTTTGTAAAGATGCTACAAAATTGGCTATCCCAAAATTAATAAAAAAACTGCCCGAAGGGGTTGAGTTAGATGCTGAAAGGATTGAAAACTTAGCGGATGTATTTCCTCTTCAATACCTAACAATGTTTGAACAAATGAGGAAAGGTAATTAACTTTAAAACAGTCATTTAAAGCAACTCAAAATTTTATTAGTGGAAAATGATGAAATAAAATATAAAAAAGATATACCTCTTGAATGGCTCAAGATGCCCTCAAGTGCAAAGGAAGCTGAAAAATTAAATATAAAAAAATATTTTAATGGTTTAATGTGCAGAAAAGGTAGTCATTACTCTCCTCTTTATCAAAGTAATGGACAAGGTAAAGGTTGTGTAACGTGTAAATCAATTAGATCAAAAGAAAAAACAAGATTAAAAAATGAAAAACTAGGAATTGAGCCATATACCCTTGAGAGTTTTATAAGAGAAGCAAATGAAGTTCATAACGGGTATTACTCTTACGATCTAATTAATTCTTTTCGTTTTAAAAAAGATTATTATTTGATAAATTGTCCAGACCCAGAGCATAAGCCATTTAGACAAAGAGGAACTAAACATTTAACAGGACAAGGATGTAAATTATGTAATCAAAAAAAATGGATTTCAAAGCAAGTTCTACCTTTTGATAAGTTTATTGAGCGATGTAAAAAAATCCATAATGAGAGATATGACTTATCGAGAATTTCTTACAGAAATTTACATGACAAGATAAAAGTTGGTTGCAAAATTGAGGGCCATGGATTTTTTGAGACTGAAGCAAATAATTTTATGCGAGGCTTAAGTAATTGCAAATTATGTTCTGCTAAAGCAACTAGTATTAGATGTAGAAAAACAACCGAAGAGTTTATTAAAAAAGCTAAGAAAAAGCATAGAGATAATTATGATTATTCATTAGTAAATTACATAACAAATAAAACTAATATTCTTATCAAATGTAAAAAGCCAGATCATGGAATATTTCCTCAATTACCTCATACTCATTTAAAAGGGGTTGGTTGCCCTAAATGTGCAAAAGAATTAACGGCTAAAAAACTTTCTCTTACGATGGATGAATTTTTAAGAAGAGCAAAAGAAAAACATGGAGATCTTTATGATTACTCAAAAGTTAAGTTATCAAAAAAATCGCCTTCTCATTCTCCTGTTCAAATAATCTGCAGGGTACATAAAGAATTTAATCAAACACCTTCACTTCACTTCAGGAGTGGTTGTAGAAAGTGTCATATGGAATATTTATGGAATGAGTTGAGACCCATTGGTAAAGAGGAGTGGATAAGAAAATCACAAGAACAACATTCAAATAAATATTCTTATGAATTAGTAAAAGATTTCTCGAAAGTTACTCAAAACAGAGTAAAAATAACCTGCCCATTGCATGGACCTTTTGAACAACAAGCGAGGGATCATATGAGTGGAAGAGGATGCCAAAAATGTGGTGATTTAAATAGAGGAAGAGACTCATACAATACTTTTAAATCTGATGAATTATGGGCCTCAATCCCAACTGATTTTTATTTTGTCGAAGTTGATAATAGTTATTTAAAATTTGGCATCACAGTTGACTTTGAAGATCGCTCTAGGTCTAGGTATACAGATTGTTTTTATCGAATTGAGCTTGATAGAGCTAGTGCTTGGACGTTAGAACAGTATATGTATCTCGTTACCTTATGGGCTAAACCCACCTCACTGCCAGATACATTGGCTTCATGGGGCGGAAATACTGAGTTAAGAACTAAAGAATTGCCAATAAAAGAAATTATTGAAAGTCTAGATAATCTTATTTCAATTATCGAACAAAAAGGATGGGAAGATTTTTTAAATACCTATGTCTTATCGAATAGCTTGCTATCATCTCTTCCCTTGAATCAAAAAATTAGATTAACTGAATAAATCTTAGAAAGTAGAAGTCATCGGGGCTAAAGGATTCGAACCTGCGACCTAGTGCTCCTAAAGCACCCATACGACAAATTGAGACAGTAGGTTAAATAATCAAGTGAGGCTATAGCTTGTTAGTTTCTATATCTACAAAATTACGAGTCTTAAAAATAGGCCAAAGTTATACAAAATTATCCTTAGATATACAATTAATCGCTAAATAATCGCTAAACAAAGACCTAGTGCTTTAGGAGCTGTAAAATATCATTGATTGACAGTCGATCCAACATAGAGGGATAAAACCCTCTTTTTTATGCAAGTAATAATCGTTTAAAAAGAGCGAACAGGTCGTATATATCAAGAATTATTGATTATATCAAAATATTTTGATGTATTTCTTAACCTTTGAATTTCGTCTTTTGTTTGATGCTATAAATGAATTGACTTTAATCAAAGTGGCTAATGAGTATTTTCAAAAAAACTCTCATTTTATCTTCTGCAATTTCATTAATACTTGCTCCATCTGCGATGGCTTCAAAAAGATTGAGTGGAGCTGGTGCATCTTTCCCTTCGAAAATTTATACCAGGTGGTTTTTTGACTTAGCTAAATCTGGAGGTCCTAGAGTTAATTATCAAGCAGTAGGTTCAGGATCTGGAAGAAAAGCTTTCATAGACGAAACTGTTAGTTTTGGTGCATCAGATGATCCAATGAAAGATTCTGATATAGAGAAAGTTAAAAGAGGACTCGTACAAATACCGATGGTTGGTGGAACAATTGCGTTTGGATATAACTATGATTGCGATTTGAAATTAACTCAAGAGCAGGCTGTTCAAGTAGCAATGGGAATGATAAAAAATTGGAAGGAATTAGGATGTAAGTCAGGTAAATTAACTTGGGCGCATCGTTCTGATGGCTCAGGCACGACCAAAGCTTTTACAAATTCGATGGAGGCTTTCTCTAAAACCTGGAATTTAGGTACTGGTAAATCAGTTAAATGGCCTTCGGGAGTTGGCGCAAAAGGTAATTCTGGTGTTGCAGGTGTTATTCAAAATACTCCAGGTGCAATTGGTTATGTAAACCAGTCATACATTAAAGGTAATGTTAAGGCTGCTGCACTTCAAAATCTTTCTGGTGAATTCGTTACCCCTAATACTGAATCAGGTGCAATAGCTTTAAATGGAATAAATCTTGATGAAAACTTGGCTGGTAAAAATCCCAATCCTACTGCTAAAGGAGCTTATCCAATAGCAACATTGACTTGGATACTTGCTTACGAAAGAGGTAATGGAAGAAATACTAAGGCAATTCAAGATACATTCTATAAATTGCTCAGCGATGAATATCAAGATAAAGCTCCTGCCTTAGGTTTCGTTCCCTTGAAAGGAGAAATTTTAAAAAAATCAATTGAGGCTGTTGGAAGAATAGGAAGGTAATTTAGAACTAGTAAGCCAAGCAATAAAAATCAAAATAGAGGAAGTATATAAACAATACTGCATACCTATAGTGGCATTTTTACCGAGCATAAATAACAAGCCAGATAGTAGGGTTCCAAACAATCTTCCAGCTGCATTAGCCATATAGTAATAACCAACATTTAAACTTACTTTCTCATTATCTGAATAAGCCAAAATCAAGTACGAATGAGTAGATGAATTCATTGCAAAAATAAAGCCGAATATTATTAATCCAATAACAATTACAGGACCTAATGATTTATCACCGTTTAATGCTCCAGCAATAAATAAAGGAATAAAAGTTAAGATAAGTCCCCAAAATTGAACGGTAGTTTTTGTTGGGCTATTATTTTTCCCCCATACTTTTCTAAGTAATGGAGCTAACACTTGAAAGAAACCATAGATTATTATCCATCCACCCAAGAAGAGTCCTATTTTTAAATAATCCCATCCAAAAGAAATGTCTAAAAATACCGGAAGAGCTACTACAAACCAGACATCTCTTGCTCCAAATAAGAAAAACCTGGCACTTGAAAGAATATTAATACCTTGAGACTTTGAATAAAGATCTTTAAAGATTGGCTTTCTTTTCATTTTCCCTGAATCTTTAGGAAGACATAAAGTTAAGAAGAATGCCAAGCATAGACCTAAACCCATTATTCCAACTGCATTATTAAAGCCCAATAGCTTGTATAAGAGACCCCCTAGGAAGAAGCCAACACCCTTGAGTGCATTTTTGGATCCTGTTAGAACTGAAACCCACTTAAACAATTGTTTTTGACTATTTTGATTATTCTCTCCTGAATCTGGAACTATTGATTTAACAGCACTTTTTGCACTCATTTTATTTAAATCTTTTGCTACCCCACTAAGCGCTTGGGCTAACATAACGTATGAGACGCTAAAGATTACTGACCAATTCTCTTTGACTGGAATCAGCATAAAAAGAGCAAGAATTTGCAGAATTGTTCCTATCCATAAAGTAAGTCTTAAACCATATCTTGCCCCTATCCAGCCTCCAAAAAGATTTGTAATTATTCCAAAAAATTCATAGAAAAGAAAAAGTAAAGCAATTTGCAGAGTTGAATAACCAAGTTCATGAAAATGACCAACAACTAGTATCCTCAATGCACCGTCAGTAAGAGTAAATGCCCAATAGTTTGCGGTAACGACACTATATTGTTGAAGGCTAGATAACTTCATAAAAACTAAAATTGCTTTTCTTTTTCAATTACATAAGAAGTAAGATCTGCAAGCCTGCAACTATAACCCCACTCATTGTCGTACCAAGCATAAATCTTTAATAATTTTGAATTTACAACCATCGTTGAAAGCCCATCAATTATTGAACTTCTACAGTCATTTAAGTAATCAGCGGACACTAAGGGTCTCTCCTCGTATCCAAGAATACCTTTTAAGTATGTTTCAGATGCTTTTTTAAATTCATTATTTACTTGCTCTTCAGTTACTTCTTTATTTAATTCAAAAACTACATCGGTTAATGAGGCGTTTAGAAGTGGAACCCTTACTGCATGACCATTTAGTTTTCCTTCTAATTCAGGGAAAATTTCAGCAATCGCCTTAGCTGATCCAGTTGTAGTAGGTATTAAGCTTTGCATGCATCCTCTCGCTCTTCTTAAGTCACTTTTGTAAAAATCTACTAGAGATTGTGTATTTGTAAGGTCATGAATAGTTGTTATGACCCCATGTTTAATTGAGAAATTTTCATTAACAACTTTTACGATGGGAGCCAAGCAATTTGTAGTACATGATGCTGCTGTAATTAATTTATGTTTTTCAGGTTTATAAAGGTCTTGATTAATTCCATAAACAATATTAAGTGCTTGTTCCCCTCCAACAATTCCTTTTACAGGACAGGCAACAATTACTTTTTTTATTCCAAGAGAATCAAAGTATGGATTTAATTCTTTGGGATCTTTATTTTTCCCTGTACATTCCAAAACAAGATCAACCGAAGATTTATTCCATGGAACATCAAGATAATTCTTTGTTGATGTAAAGGAAATTTTTTTACCTTCAATTATTATTTCGTTGTCATTCGAAGTTATATTTTTATTCCATCTACCATGAACGGAATCAAACTCTAGAAGATGAGATGCAATTAAAGAATTCCCACTTATTTCATTTATATGAGTTATTTCAATATCTTTTCTTTCCCATAAAATTCTTAAAACTAATCTCCCAATTCTTCCAAATCCGTTAATTCCAATTTTCATAACAAATATTGAAAACTGCTTTATTATATATCAAAAATATTTGATGCATCAATAATTCTTGATATGTGTAATTAATTTTTTTAGGTTAGTATTTAATAAGTTAATGATCTTTTGATTTTGTTAGAACAACTTAAAAAGATTAATAGTAAGCAATTTATTGGGATAATGGAGTCCCTCTCAGATCCGATCAGAATAAATATTCTTGAATTAATGATGGGTGGAGAGATATGCGTTTGCGACATAGTTAAAGTAACTGGATTATCTCAATCTAAAATTTCTTATCACATAAAGATCCTAAAAGATTCAGGTCTTATCTCTGATAGGCAAGAGGGTAGATGGGTTTACTACAAATTAGATTTGGAAGTCTTATCAGATATTAAAAATTGGATGGGTAATTTAATTCAGTCATCATCAAGTAAAAGATCTTGTGAATAAATGGTTTTTAACATAGCGGGCGATGCAGACAGCAAAGCTATGCAAGGTATTGCAAATGATCGCCCAGAGATCGCCCAGAGGATAATTGAGAAAGCTGAGAAGTCAATCGGGGCGACAGGATTCGAACCTGCGACCTAGTGCTCCCAAAGCACCCGCTCTAACTTTTGATTTTTGCTTCCAAACCAACTAATTTCATAAGAACTTTTGCATTACTTGCAACTGCTGAATATTGTTTTTCTTGCATTGCTCTAAACATTGCAGTTTCTAAAGTGCATACCAATTTTGCTGTCATTTCAGGGCGATTTAAGTCTCCTTTCTCAATATCATCTTTCAGCAAAAGATAAGCATTAGAAGTGATCTGCCTGGCTCTTCTTCTTGAGATTCCATATTTTGCGGCAACAAGGGAAGTAATAGATGAATAGGCTTGTCCTTCAGCAACTAATTCAGCAGCATGTGCAACTCTTAATTCAGTTTCTTGTTTAGTTGCTCTTTTATGCATAAATCAAGCTAATTAACCTTATTATGCACTAATTTTTGCACTAATTAAGTAGTATATAAGATATTTTCCTCTTTAAAAGACTACAAATACTTAATTTTATAAAGCAATTTCTTCCCTTGGTAAGGGAGAGGTCTCGGGTTCAAGTCCCGACGAGGGCACTTGCACTATTGACTAATATAGCTGGGATCTCATAGGACATCATTTAATCTTGAATTCAGATAAATTTGATAAAACCTGTATTCCTGCAATGTCACTTTCTTCATACCGGATGCACAAAATATATATTGCAGCAACCATGAATTATGGTCTTGGTTCTGATGATCCAGAGGAGTTGGCTTACTACAACAAAATCAAAAAAGAGATGGATGATATGAAAAAACAACTAATTAAAAGAGGAATTTCCCTAAATTGGGATACTCCCGAAGGAATGGATAAATAAACCTGAATACTTTCTTATTAATTGATGGGAGTTTGATGCTTATTGGTCTACCTTTATTGATGATTCTTAAAAGCAAAAATTGATAAGAGTCATTTTATCCATATTTAAATTAAATTGTTGATCCTTTATCCGTATATCGCAGTACCTCAAACCGTACATATTTATTAGTCACATGGCCTCTCTAACTAGTTAGAACATAGATGTAGTCGTCATGAGCAAATGTCTACCAAACCCACAGTAAATGAAGATTTTAAATCTGAGATTGAAGGGAGATCAGAAGAAGAACTTCTTGAGGAAGAAAACAGAAATCAGCAAACTTTGGATAGCTTTGTTGAATCTGATAAAAACTGGAGTTGATTAAATTTTATTTATTTAGGAGAAAGTTATGAACTTAAAGAGATCACCATTCTCAATTCTGGACAAAGATAAAAGAGAAATGGACTATATCAAAGGGGTTTACAAGAGAAAAATTCAAGCTGAAATTGAATCTTATAAAGATCCCGAAGAAGAAGATGAGAGAGATACAATCCAAGCTCAAGATGTATTGATGCTTGATAGGATCTCAATTTAGTTATTTTTCTTCTTCTCCTTCTTTTTTTTCTTTTTCTTCTTTACCTTTTCATAAACCTCATCAGCCTTCTGTTCAATACTATCCAGCTTATTTGAGATTTCTTTTATAACTTCTACTTTTCCTTCTTTAACTACAGTATTTTTTACCTCAATAATTTTAACTGGCTCTCCTTTAACTACGTTATCTTTTGTCTCATCAGTTTTAATTCCAAACTTACCTTTAATAAAATTGTTATAAAAATAAGAACAGGTATATGAGTTAAACCGCCTATTACTATTCTTGTTTCTGAATAAGCCATTTAATAGTTAAGAGAACTGAGATATTTAAGCATAAATTTAATTTTTAAATTTGTTTTATTAAGCCAATAAACATTAATAATCATTTCTTGATGCGTAGATCAATAATCTTGCTATTAATTGATTAGAGACTTTTTTATTAAATGCCATTTGACATATTTCTAATGAACATGTGTGTTGTAGTTATTGCTTTGCTAATCAGAAGAGAAATCAAACTTAAGAAGGCGAGATAAATCATGAAAACGCAAATTTTGAGAGAGCAATACATTCCAAATATCCATGCCATTACTCTTTTACTAATGCTTCTTCTATGTCTATGGTTACCTCTAGCACTCAGATTCTTATTAATAATTTAAAAAAATAAATTAGTTAATTCTTTTATCCTTAAACTCTGCTATGGCCTAATTTTGTTTTCAAGATCTTATATGCAATTCCTGTTCCGATTAAACTTGAATAAGTTTGCATAGTTAGTTTTTCGATTAATCAGAAACCCAACTTGTGATTTTCGTTGTGCTATAAATATGTCCTCCAGATTCTATATTCTTAATGGTTTCAGGATCTGAAAAAACATGCTTAGCTACACCTTCTTCAGCTTGATGAATAACAATAACTTCTTTTGGATCAATTAAACTTTTGCCACGATATAGAGGAGTAATTCCTACCGTTTTATGAAATGCATCTATCTCTGGACTATCAAACATTTTTAACCATTCCTCAAATGTATTTGAAAGTTTAAAGGTGAAAACAGTAGTTTCGATAGTCATAAAAAAAAGATAATTGCTATTTATTTTAGATCGACTGTCAATATATAAAATCTAAATCAGAATCCAGATATTGCTTCATAGAAATCAGCTTCTGGCAGTATTTCTTTCAAGGGTTCGATCTCCTTTGCAGGGCCTTGGACCTGCACAGTAATATCTGACACTTCAAAAAGCTTGGGAATCATATGTCCCATATTTTTGAGATGAAATAAAGCGGCGGCACCATCTTTATATGCCTCTCTTACATAAGCTTTATCTGACCCACATGTAGTGATATTAAAAAAAAGGCAGTCAGGTTCATTAGCTTTTGTCAGTACCAAAATTTCTTCTAAAAGAGCTATGCACTGGTCCATCTTCCCATCCTTGATTGTGAAGTGGGGATGGATAGAAACCATGGTTGTATCGAGAGTCATGAATTTATAGATATTTCTCCTATCTTTTTAGCAACTAATCTTTATGAACAAGTTAAAAATATAGATTATCTAAAAATTAAGAATTTAAATTTTGTATCGCATGTACCGTTTATATGATTTTGAAAAGCTATTAATTGGATATGAGTTATTTTGCTGAACCAAACCATATTGAATATGATACATGGTTCGACGAAAACATCGATCCAGTGGATCTTGTGAATTACTCAGATGAAAGGGAGTTCAGTAATTCGGTACACTTTAAGTTCCATAAGATGTCCACTAGAAATCTAACGATTGGTTCTTCTGATAATTTTCACTGGTAAGTAAAAGATTTTTCACTCTATAGATAGTTATGAATCTTACGCAGAATATGTCCCATCACTTTCTCTTTGTGCCTTAGCTAATACAATTTCATCTACAACTTTTTCAATCATGTAAGCACTTTTTTTACCAAAGCATTTTTCTTTTTTTATGCTCTCAAAATCATTTGGGATCAAATCATTATTTTCACAACAATCGCATTTAATATCAATTTTCTTACCTCTGAGAACATCCAAAGCTTTAGAAAAAATCCATTGCTGAACTGAAATACTTTCCCAACTATCAAAATTAGACCATTCATCAAAATCCCTATTAAGGATGCCTTTTAATCCATCAGCCTGATTTACATTTACTAAGTGTGAATCTTTTCTTGGCTCATCATTAATGCCAATTGTTTTAACAGAATTTTGATTCATTCCTTATACCTCGATAGCGTAAATCTATAAAATCTAAAGGATAATTTCAAAAATATAACCATAACAATATCTTTAAAATTAATCTCAATATTATTTAGAAACCTGCAAACAAATCAAAGTAAAATATATTTTCCAAAAAGTTAAGCACAAATAACTGACAAATCTACAAAATTTTTATTTTCATCTGCCAGTTCAGTAATGATTCTATTGAGCCATTCAGAGGTCGTTTCACAATAGCCTACATTTAAAATAGTTTTTTGCTTTGATGTTTCTTCTTTATTCATAGTTAAAGTATTTTTATATAAATTAATCTTTAATTAAATCTATGTGAATAAGTCTTAATTACTATCTATTTTAAAAAGTTGTATTTAATACATATTTTAGAACTGCTAGTAAACAAATAAAATTAAATCGTTGACAAGAAAATGTATACAAGTAAGAGTAGAAAAAATTTATTATTTAACCTATGAATAACATCAAGATTGAGGAATTGATGAAAGTAAGGTTCGATGGTATTGCTAATAGAATTGGGAAATTAAGCAAAAGGGAAAGTGAGTCTTTATTACTTGAACATCTTGAGTGGTTAGAGGGAGGATGGGAGACTGAAGAAATCTTATTTTTAAAAAAGCCCTACAGAAAATGGTGGTTCTAACTCCGCTTCAATAAATAATTAATTATGGCCTAAGGGACCAGGGCCAGATCCTATTTTATAAGAATTGCCTAAAGATTTCTCAACAAATAATTTCGCTTTTTGTATGGAATCAAATAGACCAAACCCTAAAGCCTTGTAACCACAAATAGCAGCACTCAAAGTACATCCGCTACCGTGGGTATTTTCTGTATTTATAAAATTATTAACAAGCCACTCTTTTCTACCATTCAAGTCAAGAAAAAAATCCTTCCCTTTCATATCTTTTAAACCGCCACCTTTTATAAGTACCGCTTGAGCTCCAAGACCAATAATTTTTCTTGCTGAATTTTCGATATCTTCTTTATTCCTTATTTCTAAACCAGAAAGTAGATTTGCTTCATAAATATTTGGAGTTACCAAATCAGCAATTGGTAATAAGAGTTTTTTATAAGCATTAATAGCAGAATCTTCCAGTAATTTAGAACCAGTTCTTGTAACCATTACTGGGTCAATAATTTTGGTTATTTTGTATGTATTTAATTTTGAAGCCGTATCATTAATTATCCTTTCATTTAATAACATTCCAGTTTTTAAGGCATCAATACCAAAATCAGCAAATAAAGTATCTAACTGATTTAATAAAGTATTCTTCTCTACTGGTTGAACGCATGTAACCTCTATACTATTTTGTGCGGTAATACATGTAATAACAGAACATCCATGTACTTTAAGGGCCATGAAAGTTCTTAAGTCAGCCTGTATGCCTGCTCCACCCCCGGAGTCGCTACCGCCTATTGAAAGTGCAATTTTAGAATACATAATTTGTTAACTTGTTTTTGAAAGTACTATTAGTAAATAGTAATTTAAATCAAAAATCTGAATATGCATTAAAAAAATCTAACTCCAATTCCATAGCTCTCCTGTATAAATATTTGGCCTGATTAATATCATATGTTTCTTTATTAGTCTCAATAAGATTTTCAAGTGAATCTGCTAGCTTTTCAAAGCTCTCATCAGAATAAGTAATTATCCATTCTTTATATTTAATATCAAAATCCTCCTCATACAAACTTTTTCCTATCCAAGAATAAAGTCGCATACATGGAGTCATTGCAAACATTATTTCAACGGAGCTAAGTCTTTTGGAAGTATCATCCAGGAAATCTGTATAATTTTTAGTGGCTTTTTTTATATAGTTATTAGACAAATCAATACCCCATTCTTTTGCATACGTTTCATGAAGTATTAACTCCTCTGAAACGCCCATTAACAGTTCACTTAATTTCCTTATTGAGTACTTATCTTTTGATTTGGAAACAGCAAGCCCATAAGCCTTAGCAAAAGTCTCTAAGAAGAAATAATCTTGAGCTAAATATTCTTGAAAGATATTTTTAGGAAGACTTCCATTCTTTAAACCTTGAACAAATTTTGTATTTAAACTTAGTAAAGCAATCTCATAATTATCCTTCCAAAGTTTTTTTGTTATTTTCATTTTTTTGATTTTTAGTTATTCTAAAATTTTTTATATTTTTTACCTACAAACTTAATCTTATTTTTCTAGGATTAAAAGAAAAAATCATGAAAGAAATAAATATCTTATGGTTTAAGAAAGATTTAAGAATTTTTGATAACGAAGCTCTCTATGAGGCTATAAAAGATAATGATATTTTACCTATTTTTATTATTGAGTTAGATATTTGGAGGCAAAATACTCATTCAGATAGACAATGGCAATTTTGCAAAGAAAGTTTAATAGATTTAAGAAATGCACTTGCTGAGATTGGACAACCATTAATTATTAGGACTGGGAATGTTATTAATATATTTGATGAAATTAGTTCAAAATTTAAAGTCAAAGGTATATATAGCCATCAAGAAACAGGAGATTGGCTTACTTATAAAAGAGATCAAAAAGTGAGAGAATGGGCTTCAAGCAAAAATATTATTTGGAAGGAATTTCTACAATTTTCAGTTTTTAGAGGAAATTTAGATAGGAATAATTGGTCTAAAAAGTGGCAAAAAAATTCCGAAAAAAACTTACTCAAAGCTCCATTAAGAATTAATTCTATTAACTTTAATATTGGAGAAATACCCTCAGACAAAATTTTTTCCTTTAAAAAAGAAACTTGTCCAGGAAGAATACAAGGTGGAAGAAAGAAAGGTTTAGAGAGAATGCAATACTTCTTTAGTAATAAATTAGATTCTTATTCAAAAGATATATCTAGCCCAGAAAAATCATTTGATAGTTGTACAAGACTATCCCCATATATTTGTTGGGGATGCATTTCATTAAAAGAAATTTTTAAAAAGGCTAATATATCAAAAAACAATAATTCAAGGATGTTAAAAAGCAGATTAACTTGGCATTGTCATTTTATTCAGAAACTTGAAAGTGAACCAGAACTAGAGTTTAGGGAATACCATCCTTTTTTTAAAAATATTAGAGAAAAAAATAATGAATTACTTTATTCATGGAGTTCAGGTAATACGGGCATTCCTTTTATAGATGCATGTATGCGTTCATTAAATTTCAATGGATGGATTAACTTCAGGATGCGAGCGATGTTAATGTCTTTTGCTAGCTATAATTTATGGCTACCATGGCAAGATTCAGGTTCTGAATTAGCAAATAAATTTGTAGATTATGAGCCTGGAATACATTGGAACCAATGCCAAATACAATCTGGAACTACGTCTATAAATACCAATAGAATTTATAATCCTATTAAGCAGGGAAAAGATCATGATCCTCAAGGAAAATTTATAAAAAAATGGATACCAGAATTAAAGGATATATCACTTAATTTCATTCATGAACCATGGCTACTATCTAGATTTAATCAAGAAGAATATCAACAAATTAATTACATACGACCAATAATTGACATCCCAAATAGCACTAAAATTGCAAAGAAGAAAATTCAGGAAATCACTAAAAAGGATGGTTATTGGGATATTTCGAAGGAAATTTATTTAAAGCATGGTTCTAGAAAAAGGCTTAGAAAAAATATAAATAATAAAAAAACTGTTTCTAAGGAAAAGGAAAAACAATACGAACTGAAATTAGATTTCTAAATTTTATTGTCAGAAATTTCTAGATTCCTTTTAACGCCTTGGAAAGCTTTTTAAATTTTGAAATTAAATATATAAATCCACGATGAACTAATGCAAGCTTTAATGTATTTATTAGATTTTATTAATTATGTCTGAAAGATTTGAATGGGACGATACCAATAGTTCAGGTATATGGTGGAGTACTAATGTAAGTATTAGAGACGAGTGCATTTTGCTCAAAGAAGATACTAAATGCGAAGATTCTGATATCGTCGAACTTCTTAGGAGTATTGCACAAAATATTGAAGATAATGGCCTTTAATTTTTAAAGTAATATTCTCTCTTTTAGAGATTTTGAATTCCTTTTACAGCTTTTATTAGTTCGATAGAAATACCTTTTTCACTCATTGAATGACCAGCATCATCAACAATAATTAATTCAGAATTCTTTAATTTTTTATTTAGATCCCAAGCACTCCTAACCGGACATACTACGTCATACCTACCCTGAATTATTTTTGTAGGAATCGATTCTATTGTTTTTATATTTTTCAAAATAAAATCATCCTCTAAGAAAATATTATTAATAAAATAATGACATTCGATCCTTGCAAAGGCATCTGAAAAAGAATTAACTTTAGAATTATCAAAATCAAATTTTTTATTTATTAAATGACTTGTTGAGAGTTCCCATTTTGTCCAAGCTGCTGCTGCTTTTGATCTAAGATTTGCATCTGATGATGTTAGATATTTATAAAAAGAAGTTATTAAATCATTTCTTTCTTCTTTTGGTATTACAGAAATATATTCTTCAAATTCATCGGGGAATATCTCACTCGCACCATATTGATAGAACCACAATAATTCAAACTTTCTACATAAAAATATTCCTCGCAAAGTTAAGCTGATAACTCTTGAGGGATTTTTAATCGCATATATAAGTGAAAGTGTTGAGCCCCAAGATCCACCAAACAAATGCCAAGTATCTATTTTTAAAAGGATCCTTAATTTCTCAATATCATCAACTAAATGATTGGTCGTATTTTCTTTTAATTCGGAGAAAGGAGTTGAAGAACCGCAACCTCTTTGGTCAAATTGAATAATATCGAATTTATCTGGGTCAAAGTATCTT
>QCBM01000006.1 GCA_003281605.1 Prochlorococcus sp. AG-347-I06
ATAATTATTTAAATAAATATATAGTAATGCAAGCATTAAAAAAGATATAGCCAAAGATTGCCTTATTGGTCCCATTCCAATTATTAAGAAATAATATGGATAAGAAATCATTAGTGACAAATAAGTTCTTTTTAATTTTGAGCAGAAATAAAATAAAGAACCTGTAAAAATTGATGAAATAACGAAAATATTGATATTGAATTTGAATTTTAATGAGACAATTTTTGTGATGAATATGTATCCAATATTAAAGAAGTTTGATTGGTTGCTTAAGATATCTATAAATGGGATATTCACAATATCCTTAAAATTTCTCTCATAAGTATCCCAGTCGCATCCAATTTTATCTCTAAAACCGATAAAAATAAGAAATATAGAAAATATGGATAAGTAGAATATTCTACTTGAAAGTATATTTTGAAATTTTTTATTTATTTCAGAACAAGCTAATAAAACCAGAAAAAATAGGGGAAGCGAATATATAAGCATATTAATTATTTAAAAAGTCGTTATAAATTTTTAATATTTGAGTATTAATTCTAATAGTCGAAAAATTGTTCTCAACTATTTTTCTAGCGTTTAGCCCATAAGTTTCCGATAAATCTTTATTATCTAAAAATATCTTCATAGCTTTTTTTAAACTTTTTTCATCTCTTGGTGGGACCAAAATACCTGAATATTTATCAATAATTACATCTTTGCATCCAGGTACATTAGTTGTAATAATAGGCAATGACATTGCCGAAGCTTCAATGAGCGATTTAGATAATCCCTCTCTCCAAGAAGGTAAAACCACAAAATCCATTTTCCTATAAATCTTTAACATATTATTTGACTTTCCCAATAAATTGATATTTTTATTAAGCTTGAATTTTTCTAGATTTTTTTTACTTAAAGTACTTTTATTATGCAAATCTATATCTCCAACAATATTAAGTACAAATTTATATTCTTCCATCCAAAGGGACTCACAAGCAGAAATAAGTTCGATTATTCCCTTCTCCTTAATTATCCTTGCTGGAAATAAAACTTGAATTTTTCTTTTTGATGGAGTTTTAATTTTTACTTTTGAATCAACTTTAAAGTGATCAATATTAACTCCTGAACCCTTAATTATTCTTGTATTTTCAAGAATGCATAATTTTTCTTTTATAAAAAAATCCCTATCTTCTTGATTATGAAAAATACTTAATGTAGATTTACTTGAAAAAGCATATTTATAAATTGGCTTAAAAATTTTATTAATAAATTTAATTTTTTTTCTATTACTTAAAAATGATGGTCCTAACCCAGTTATATGATTTATTAAATATTTAGTCCCAGTTAGTCTTCCTACAAAACCTCCATAAAGACAGGGCTTAATAGTAAAGTTGTGAATTAAGATTGGTTTATATTTTAGAAAAATATATATTAAGTGAATAATAGTAAATAATTCTAAGAAAGGATTTTCTGATCCTCTCACTAGAAATAATCTCTCATTATTGGTAAAGAATTTTGCAATTTTTAGCTTATATTTATCTAAAGGAGAAGCAAGTATTAGTTTGTAACCTCTCTTGTTCAGAAGAGCTAATAATTCATATCTAAAATTATATAAATACCAAGTACAATTTGAGACTATTATTATGGTCTTTTGGTTATTTTTTTTATTTTCCAATTTTTATACAATATAAGGATCTAAGTTTATCTACTTTATATAAAAATTTTACTAAACCAATGTGATTAAAAAAGAATTCATGATGATTATATTTATATAGCTTATCTTTAACGTAAAAAGCATCTATCAATAATATAAAACTACCAATTTTTTTATAATAATTTAAAATCATTTTCTCAATTTCTGACTTACTGTAATCATGAGCAAAACCCAACATAGATATTAATATGAGATCTTTTCTTTTTTTTACTAATAATGTGTGGTCAAATAGTTCTTCTTCTCTTTCAAAAAATATAAATTTATTTTTGTATAAAATTGAAATTAAGTTTTTTAGTCTTAAATCAGAATCATATCCGTACTTATATAAACTATCTATTTTCACTTTTGAGAGAATTTCCCCCAAACCACAACCAATATCAATGTATATATCAGGCTTAAAAGAATTTATTATTTCAAGAGAAATCATTTTATATTTTCTACAATAAAAAGTCCCATTTAGATGCCAATCATAAATACTCTTATTTTTGAATAAGATTTTATAAAATGTTCTTTGTTTTATACAAAGTATATTAATTAATAATTTATTGAAAATTTTAAAAAAATTTCTTAGATATCTAAAAAATTTTATAGAAACGAAAGTTAATTTTTTATCAATTATTTTTAAATATTTTTTGCTTAGTCTTAATTCATTAATTGAAATAAATCTATTATGGTTTTTATCAATAAAAATAATAAGTCTTTCCAATTCTTTATCTGAAATAGTATTAATATGAATACATAGTTGGGAGATGCAAGGAATTATTTTTGGTAAAGGAAATGAAGAAACTTGAGGGATAAAAGTAAGATTATCCTCCTTATAAGGAAATAAAGAAAAACCATCTAAAATAAATTTAAAATGTAATTTATCTAAAGCTCTTAAAGTATTTTTATCAAATGAATGGGCTGGAGCCATAAAAACAGGTTCCCACAAAAATTCTTTACTTAATAAACTTTTACCTTTTGAAATTTTTTTTAATTGTTTATTAAATTCATGACCTGCGAATTCAGAATTACGAGAATTTGCAAAAATAGCTTTTGAATTAGAATCATATAAATGTGTATATCCATGTTGAGCTATAACATCTCCATAAGATTTGCACTTTCTTAAGTAATCATAATAATTAGGGAAATTATTAGAAACCATTAAATTATAATCTCTACAATCTGGAACTACTCCAAGAATTGATTTTATTTTGTATTTCTCCAAAATGTTTTTTATTCTTAAAAATCTTTGCCAGTCCATACGAGGATTGATATCATCAAATCGCATTAAATAATGAGCCATGAATTTCAAATAATCAAACTTATTTAATTTTTATTATTTAAAACTATTATATAATTTCGTATATTTATAATTCATTATATCTAATGAAAAGTTATCTTTTACTCTTCTTCTGGGTGACGAAGACTTTTTGTTTAAAATAAACCTTTTTTCAGAAACTTCTTTTAATTGAAGTGCTAATGATAATGGATCTGAAATATTTATGGTCCAACCTGTTTCTCCTATAATTTCCTTGGCATCTCCAACATTAGTACTAATACAAGGAATATCAACAGCCATTGCTTCAATTAAAGTAATTGGGAATGCCTCTTTTCTTGATGATAAAACATTAATATCTAAAGCATTTAATATCTTATGTATTTCAAAACTTTTACCATATAGTATTACTTCCTTATTTAGATCTAATTGCATTATCTTTTGAGATAAAAAATCATTATTATTTGATAATCCAGCTCCAATTAATATACATTTGAAATTTACTTGAAAACTTTTTAATAAAAAAAGAGCTTTTAATAAATTATCATGATCTTTAATTGGATGATATCTAGCAATATTTCCAATTAGTAAACAATTATCTTCGATATTTAATTTAGATCTAATTTCTTTTCTAAATTTTTTGTTTGGCCTAAAAATATCGAGCGCAACTCCATTATTTATTAGGATAGAGGGTGATTTTTTATATCCATTTTTTATATGATTTGTTTTTGACCTTAAAGAACAAAAAACAATTTTATTAGGCAAGAAATAACTTAATATTGTTAGTATTTTCATTTCAATTGCAAAAAAAATATTAGGTTCTTCATAATCATGATGAATACTCCAAATAATTTTATTAATGCCTAAAATCCTCGCAATAGATCCACCTATTAAATTTGCATGATAAAGCCAAGTATGAACAATTTCTGGTTTAAGTTTTAAAATTAATTTAAATAATTTAAAAACTTTAAATATGAAAAAAATATTTTTTTTCATATTTAAAGAGTATATTTTGTAACCTTTCTCAATTAAACAATTTCCATAAAAACCAATATCAGTTAATGAAATTAATATAATGTTATCCTTATTAATATTTGTAGCAACATTAAATAAAATTTTTTCAGCGCCTCCAGAATCAAGACCAGGGGCTATAAATAAAAATTTACATTTTTGTTGAAAACTATTAGTATTAGATTTTTTCATTTATATTTCTTAATTTTTTATCTTCTAAAATAAAAACTTTATCACAAATTTGAACTACTTCTTTTTTATGAGAAATTATTACAATAATCATTTTCCCTATTAAGGTTTTAATTATATCAATAAATTCTTTTTCAGATTTTTCATCTAGACCTGTAGATGGTTCATCGAGAATTAGTAATTTTGGATTTGTATATAAAGCTCTAGCTAATGCAAGTTTTTTTCTTTCGCCTCCAGAAAAACGCATTCCTTGATCATAAATATTTTCGTACAATCTATTAGGCAAATTTTCTACAAACTTCCAAGCATTAGCCTTAATGAGACAATTTTTAACTAAATCTTCATTTATAGAATTTTCAGTTAAACAAATATTTGAAATTAATGTATCATTTTTAAAAAAATTATCTTGCATTACAATTCCAAAATTCTCCCTCCATTTATTAATATTTAAATCATTTAAATTTTTGCCAGAAATATAAATATTACCTTTTTTAGGTCTAATTATTCCTGATAAAAGATCTAATAGCGTACTTTTCCCAGATCCAGATTTTCCAATAATCCCAACTGACTCGTTTTGATTTATTCTTAAATTAAGATTTTCAAGCAAAGGAACTGAATCGGGATAATTAAAACAAACGGAATCAAAAATTATATTTCCCTTAAAATTTAAATCAGATTTATTATTTCTTAAATCCTCTCTATATTTTTTAGCCCAACTAAGTTTTTTTAAATGTAATTTAGGCCATGAAATTAAGGCGATAGCATCGAGAAGTCTTGTTTGGGCATTATATACCTTAGGTGCCATCCTTATAAAAAGTGATAATGAAAGTATTAAATTTGAAGCTGCTGAATTGTATAAAATAATGTATGTAATGGATAAGAATATAAATATTACAGAAAGAATTTCAGTTACTAACTTTGATTTATAGCTTGCTTCCATCGCATTAAAGTAGGAATTTGAGAATCTCAAAAAAATCTTTTTAGACTCCTTTTTCGCTAATTTATCCTTGCTTATTGTACGTATATATTTTAAATTGTTAAATATAGAGGAACTCCAATTTCCAATACTGGAAGTTATATCTGAAAGCTTACTCCCATACTTTGCAGATTTATTTGAATAATAAATATATATTCTTAATACTAAAAAACCATAAATTATCAAAATTATAAAAGTGTCAGGAACCAAAAACAGGCAAGTAAAAAAGTAAATTAAAGCAATAATAAAATAATTAAGAGATTGTAAAAAATACATATATCCTTCTGAAATATTTTGTCCCTCCGAAATAATTGACTTAGATATATCTCCTTGACTTAATTTTAAATAATATTCCCATTTTATATTTATCGTCATATCTGTAATCTCATCTCTTACAAATCTTTCGATAAAACATTTTGCTTTTACAATATTTTTATTAGAAAGATAATAGAAAATGGCTGACATTAAAGCTACAAATAAAAATAAAGAGAGGTAGACCTCTTGTCTTAAATTAAAATTACTAACGTTTATTATTCCTGATAATATACTTTGATTCTCAATCTTTGTGATTATGTTAGCCATAAGATATATAGAAATTGTTTCCAAAATTGCGCCTATAATTCCAAAAATTATGGCTAAATAACTATATTTTCCTGATGCTTTTAAATACCTATAGTAGTTTTCCCAAAGTTTTAATATCATTCTTATAAATGAAAAATATTATCTCCAAAAAATCTATTTACCAAATCAAATATTATTGTTCCAGGAGTACTGATTTCTGCAAAAACTTTTTCTGATATTGAATAAAAATTTTTATTATTTAAAGCAAATATAATCAATGTATATTTTTTGTTTTCAGGAATTTCATTGTTGGCTTTAATTCCTATTTCTGAGTACAGTAGATCTTTATTAACATTTGGATCTACTATAGTTATCTCCATATTTTCTTTCTTAAGATTCTCTATTAAAAATAACATTTGAGAGTTCCTTAAATCTGAACAGTTTTCCTTATAGGTGACTCCGAAAATTAATACTTTCTCTACTTCATATTCGATTTTTCTTTTACTTATTTGAGATATAATTTCCAAAAACAAATATTCATGCATAAAATCATTAATCTTTCTTCCTGAAGAAATCAATGAAGCTTTAAAACCAATTTGATTAGCTTTATAAGTCAAATAATATGGATCAACTCCAATGCAATGACCTCCCACTAATCCAGGACGATATTTATGGAAATTCCATTTTGTGGCAGCTGCATCAAGAACTTCATTGGTATCAATACCAAGTTTTTTAAAAAAAATAGCTAATTCATTAACCAGTGCAATATTAATATCTCTTTGTGTATTTTCAATTATTTTAGCTGCCTCTGCTACTTTTATGCTTTTCACTTTATGAGTCCCAGCTTTTATAAAAGATCCATAAAAATTATCAATCCAAATTGCAACTTCAGGATTTGAGCCACTTGTTACTTTTACAATATTGTCTATTGTATTATTTTGATCCCCTGGATTAATTCTTTCTGGACTATATCCACAGTAGAAAGTATTTTTTAAAACAGAAGAATTAAATTTTTTCTTAGAAGTTTTTTCTATTATTGGAATGCAAATTTCTTCAGTAATCCCAGGATAAAAAGTACTTTCAAAAATGATGATTTGATTATCTTTTTTTGTATTATCAGAATTTATTATTTTTCCGATTTCAAAAGATGCTTTTTTTATTAGAGAAAGATCAGGTTCCTTTTTTTTATCAATTGGCGTTGGCACGGTAACGATAAAAATATCAACATTTTTTAGATCCTCAAGATCATTTGTATATTCTATAAATTTAAGATCAATTAATTCTTTTTTTTTAAAAACAATATTTTTGTCAAAACCTTCTTTAAGTTCCCTTATTCTTTGCGAATTTAGATCATATCCTATTACTCTTCTATTTAATTTTTTATCACTTCTTAAACAATTTTTATTTTTTGCTATAGCTAAAGATAAAGGCAATCC
Organism: Prochlorococcus sp. AG-347-I06; assembly: GCA_003281605.1. Classification (GTDB taxonomy): domain Bacteria; phylum Cyanobacteriota; class Cyanobacteriia; order PCC-6307; family Cyanobiaceae; genus Prochlorococcus_A. The sequence goes on from QCBM01000006.1 coordinate 7,125, forward strand.
TACATATCCCAGTCCTATTACAGCAACAATGCAATTACTAATATTTGGTAAATTATTATTATGCAATATCTAAAAAATAGAATTAATTATAATGATACTCTAAATACCAATTTATAAACTTTTTTATACCATCTTCTATTGAAGTATTCGGTTTAAAGTTAATATATTTTTGAAGCAAATTAGTATCGGCAAAAGTTGCTTCTACATCACCTGGTTGCATATCATCAAGAATTACTTGAGCTTTTTTACCTAAATTATTTTCAATTGCAATTATATAGTCATTTAGTTTAGTAGGTTTTGAGTTGCCTATATTAAAAATTTTATAGGGTGTGAATTTATTACTATTTCTGGGTTTATTTTTACTATTTAAATCTTTATCTAAGGAATTTTTCATTAAAAGGGAAAAAATAGATTGAATTACATCATCAATAAACGTAAAATCCCTAAGCATTTTGCCCTGATTAAATACCCTAATTGGCTCATTATTTAAAATTGCTCTTGTAAATTTAAATAAAGCCATATCAGGCCTACCCCAAGGACCATATACTGTAAAAAACCTTAAACCTGTAGTGGGCATATTAAACAGATGGCTATAGGTATGTGCTAGAAGCTCATTTGATTTTTTAGTAGCTGCATATAAGCTTATTGGTTTATCAACATTATCTTTTTCTTCAAAAGGGAGTTTATTATTGCCACCATAAACTGAACTACTACTTGCATAATAAAAATGTTCAACTTTATTAAGTTTGCTTTGTTCAATAATATTAAAAAAACCAACTAAATTGGAATCTATGTATGCAGTTGGATTTTCTAGAGAATATCGGACACCAGCTTGTGCAGCCAAATGAATGACATGAGAAATTTTCGAATTGGTTTCTCTTGATTTACAAAAAATGCTGCCTATTTTATGGAAGTCAATTAAATCAACCTTATAAAATTCAAAATTAATTTGTTTAAGCTTTGCAATTTTTTGTAATTCATTTAACCTGCTTAATTTAAGGTCAACATCATAATAATCATTAACATTATCTAAGCCAATAACCTCAATATCACTAAAAATAAGTTTTTTACAAATATGAAATCCAATAAATCCAGCAGCTCCTGTTACTAATATTTTCATATTATTGGTTCAGTAGATAATATGTTAATTCATTTTAGAAATTAAATAAATAGTTTTTAATTAGGAAGAAACTTAAAAAAGTTAAATTAAAATTTTAAAAAAACTAGTAACCTTTATATTTATTTCTAAATTTAGCAATTTTTAATATTGAGATTTTTAATATAAATTATGCTTAGTTATATTTTGATTTTTATAATAAATAAATAATTCTTTTTTTAATTGAAAAAAAATCCAAAAATAATTCCAATAATTTTATGTGGAGGATCAGGTACTAGATTATGGCCAAAATCAAGAACTAGCCTCCCAAAGCAATATTTATCTTTTGATGAGAGTAATCTTTCCTTCCTTCAGTTAACTCTAGAAAGAATAAAAGAAATTGATAATATTGATAATCCAATTGTTATTTGTAATGAAGAACATAGATTTATAACTGCTGAACAATTAAGACAAGTAAATGTTCAAGCTAAAAGTATTATTTTAGAGCCTGTTAGAAAAAATACTTGTCCTGCTGTAGCTTTAGGAGCTTTAAGAGCATTAGAAATTGATGAAGAATCTAAACTTCTTATTCTTCCTTCAGATCATTTAATTAAAGACAAAACTGCCTTTATAAAAATAATTAAAGAAGCAGAGATATATGCCGATAAAGAAAATCTAATTACCTTTGGGATAATACCAGAAGCTCCTGAAACAGGTTATGGCTATATAAAATCATCATGTCTATTTAATTTAGAAAATTTAAATTGTCTAAAAGTTGAAAAGTTTGTTGAAAAAACCAAGTAAAAAATTAGCCGAGGAATTTTTAAAAGATAAACGATTTACTTGGAACAGCGGAATGTTTCTTTTTAAAGCAAAAGTTATAATTAATGAGATAGAAAAATATTCTCCTGAAATAATTGCATCATGTAGAAAAGCCTTAAAACAGAAAACAAATGACTTATATTTTGAAAAAATTGACAAAAAAGAATTTAATCTTTGCCCTAATATTTCATTAGATAAAGCTGTAATGGAAAAAACCCAAGCTTGTCTTGTTATGCCTATAAATATTGGATGGAGCGATATTGGGGGTTGGAAATCATTTTGGGATAACTCAAAGAAAGATAAGTATGGGAATGTATTACTTGGGGATGTAATTCAAAAGTACGGGCAAAATAATTTAATAAATAGTGAACATAGATTAGTTATTGGATTAGGTGTAGAAAATTTAATCATTATTGAGACTAATGATGCTGTTCTTATTGCAAATAGGAATTATTCTGAAGAGGTTAAAACTATTGTAAATGAATTAAAAAAAAGCTCCCGAATTGAAGTCGATGAACACAGAAAAATCTACAGACCATGGGGAAACTACACATTAATAGAGGAAAGTATTTTATGGAAAGTAAAAAAAATTGAAGTAAAGCCATTTTCATCTCTATCGCTTCAAATGCATAATCATAGAGCTGAACATTGGATTATAGTTGAAGGTACTGCAACAGTTGAAATCGGAAATAATATTTTAGAACTTAAAAAGAATGAAAGTTGTCATGTTCCAATTAAAACGAAGCATCGATTATCCAATAAAAAGCAAACAACTCTGATACTTATAGAAGTTCAAAGTGGAAGTTATTTAGGAGAAGATGATATTTTAAGATTTGAAGATGATTACGGAAGAGAAAAAAATAAATAAAATAATTAGTTAATTTTTTATTAAAGTTTTCTCCAAACAGCTAATAATTTCCCTTGAATTGAGACTTCATCAAAACTAAGATTTAAAGGCTCATAGTTAGGATTTGCAGCTTCCAAAACAATATAATTTTTTTTTCTAAAAAAATATTTAAGTGTAGTGCCTGATCCAGGAACCATCGCACTAACTATTGTTCCATTTTTCAAGGAGTATGAATCTTTTACTGGTTCCATAAGAACCATATCACCATTTGCTATACAAGCATCTATCATTGAATCTCCATTAACTGTAAGAGCAAAAATATCCTTTTTCTTAAGGACATCAGATAAATCTAAATTTTCTTGCACATCTGCAAAAGTTTCAATTAATCCTCCAGCAGCAACAGAACCCATTATTGGAACCACATCAGAAATCTCATCAACAATTTGCATCGTTCTAGCTTTCCCTTCTTGCCATGAGATATATCCTTTTTCTTGTAGATGCCTTAAGCGGCTTTGAATAGGAGCTGGAGATTTTAATCCCATAGCTTGCATCATCTGTCTTATTGATGGACTGTGCTGAAATTTTTTCATATAGTTCTTTATCCAGCCGTACAGCTCATTTTGCGCCTCAGTAAGATTATTGCCAGAAAATGTTTCCATAAAACAAATGTACTCTAATACATTTGTACCTCTTAATTAATTTTTTTGCAATGTTTCAGGAAAGGAGACAAGCTAAAAGTGCTTGTTGTACATGCATTCTATTTTCTGCTTGTTCAAAGATTCTACTATTTTTACTTTCAATCACTTCATCAGTTATCTCTTTAGTTCTATAGGCAGGAAGACAATGAAGAATAATTGCATTTTTGTCTGCATTTCTTACTAAATTAGGGTCAATAGTAAATCCAAGAAAGTTTTTATCTTTATTTTCTTTTTGATTTTCTTCCCCCATTGATGACCAAACATCTGTATACAAAACATTTGCTCCCTGTACCGCAGAAATTGGATCATGAGTAATTTTTAATAAATTTTTATTTTTATAAATGTTTTTGGCTCTATTGATAACCAAATCATTCGGTTCATAACCCTTAGGGCATGCAATTCTAACTTCTACTCCCAATAAAGCTCCATACAAAATTAGAGAATTAGCGACATTATTACCATCTCCTATAAAGGTCAAAACCACTTTTTTATAATCACTAAATTCCTCTTTAATTGTCATGAAATCGGCAAGTGCTTGGCAGGGATGCTCTAAATCTGTGAGGGCATTAATAACTGGCTTAGAAGACCATTTTGAATACTCTTCAATATCAGTTTGTTTAAAGGTTCTTATTGCGAGAACATCGCAATATCTACTTAACACTCTCGCTGTATCTTTAATTGGCTCGCCCCTTCCAATTTGTGAAGTTGTTGGATTTAAATCAACCGTTGTACCGCCAAGTCTGGACATTGCCACATGGAAACTAACCCTTGTACGAGTAGAAGATTTATCAAAAATAAGCCCTAAGACTTTATCTTGTAATTTAAAATTTAAATCTTTATTTTTAAAATTTTTAGCTATCTCAAGGATATGTAGAAATTCATCAAATGATGTATCCAAGCTTGATAAAAAATGTTTTTTTTCGAGCTTGATTGGGTTTAACATTTAACTCTATATGGAAACCTAAATTGTACTATGCAGGCATTTTACTTTCTGCTAGAAGAGTTTTGAGATCCTCCCCTTCAATAACTTCCTCTTTTAGAATTTTTTGGGAAATCGATTCAAGGAGAGGTAAATTATTCCTCAATATATTAAGTGCAGTTTCATGCGCATCATCTACTAAATCTCTAACTTCTTTATCTATAGCTTGGGCTGTAGCATCACTAACGGATCTTCTAGGATTATTTCCATTACCTAAAAACTGACCTCCACCTTGTTTGTCATAAGCAAGAGGGCCAAGAATATCACTCATCCCGAAAGTACCCACCATTTGTTCTGCTATATCGGTTGCTCTTTGCAAATCATTTGAGGCTCCAGTAGTAATCTTTCCAAAAACTACCTCTTCTGCAGATCTTCCACCAAGAAGTGTAGCAATTTGTCCCTTTAATTCCTCTTTAGAATTCAAAAAATCTTTCTTCAGTAGGCAATTGAAGCGTATAGCCAAGTGCACTCATACCTCTTGGCACAATTGAAATTTTTGCAACTTTTGAACCTCCAGGCATAAGATGCCCTACTATTGCATGACCCACTTCGTGATAGGCAACAACTTTCTTTTCATCATCTTGCAAAACACGACTCTTCTTTTCCAAACCGGCGACAACTCTCTCAATAGCTTCACTTAAATCTTGTTGTTCTACACTTTTCCTTTTTGCTCTTGCTGCGAGTAAAGCAGCTTCATTTACCATGTTAGCCAAATCAGCCCCTGCGAATCCACTAGTAGCTTGAGCAATTGAATCTAAGTCAATTGAATCTGCAAGTTTAACTTTTTTCGTATAGATCTCTAATATAGTTTTTTCTACCAGATAAATCTGGTCTATCAACTAAAACCTGTCTGTCAAATCTACCGGGTCTTAAAAGTGCTGCGTCAAGCACTTCGGGCTGGTTAGTAGCAGCAAGAACTATAACTGGCTTATCAGCGGAGGCAAATCCATCCATTTCAGTAAGAAGCTGATTTAAAGTCTGTTCTCTTTCATCATTACCACCAACTACACCCATTGATCCTGAACGACTTTTACCAATAGCATCTAATTCATCAATAAAAATGATGCAAGGAGCTTTCTTCTTTGCTTGTTCAAATAAATCCCTGACTCTTGCTGCACCTGCACCAACAAAAAGTTCAACAAATTCAGATCCTGAGATAATAAAGAAAGGAACTTCTGCTTCTCCAGCGACCGCTTTGGAGAGAAGAGTCTTTCCTGTTCCTGGAGGACCAACTAAAAGAACACCTTTAGGTATTCTTGCACCTATATCTGTGTATCTTTCTGGTTTCTTTAAAAAATCAACTATTTCTGTGAGTTCGTCCTTAGCTTCATCGACCCCTGCAACATCTGCAAATGTTACTTTAGATTCATCATCAGGTACATAAACTTTAGCTTTACTTTTAGTAAAACTTAGAGCTCCTTGAGCTCCTCCTCCTCCCATACTTCTTCTAGCAAAAAATTGTAAAACAAGAATAAAAATTAAAGGAGGAACAACCCAACTCAAAATGGTTGAGAAGAAATTAGGTTTCTTTGGGGGAGCAGCAGCAAATTCCACCCCTTTACTTTCTAGCCTTTGTGGGAGGTCCATATCAAAAATCGGAGTAGTCGCTAATACTGAAGGGGCCCCTTCTTCAGCTCCATTTAACTCATATCTAATCTGTTCCTGAGTGATATATGCACGCTTTACTTCACCATCATTAACCTGATCAATAAATAAAGAATAAGGAACCCTAGGGATTTGCATATTTTGGTTTGGGAAAAGGCTACTAAATAAAAGTAATGCTCCAACTCCTATCAAAATAATATTTACAATTCCAAATCTTCTATTAGGTTGATTATCGTCTTGTCTTATTGGCATAGTTATGATCAATTTTGAACTTATTATAAACTAAACGAAGAGTTTCCGTATCTGTATTGTTTTTTTTGGGTAAGAACCGTACGATACTTTGACTCATAAAAATTAGTATAAAAATTTAATTTTTGAATAAGCTCTTAACACATATATCATTCCCAATCAAACTCAACTGAGAATCATTTAATTTAATAATTTCGTGCATTTCTTTAAATTCAAAATCGCTTAAGGGATTCATACTATTTTCTCCACCAAAAATTTTTGGTGCTATAAAAGTAATAAGTTCCTGGATGCAATTAGATTGGATAGCGGCAGTAGCCAATCCTGGGCCACATTCCCAAAGAACTTTATTACATCCTTTTTTTGCAAGTATTTTTGAAATCAACTCTGGATTATCTGATGATACTTTTTCTATCTCCACACATTTCGGAATCCTAGAGAGGTAGCTTTCATTTGCTGAGGAAGAATCATAAATAACTAAAGTTTTTGCCTTACTACAATCCCAAAGATTAGATTTTGAAGGAAGATCTAAACTTTTTGTAAAAACAACTCTTAAAGGCTCAGGTTTTTTTAAACCTCTAGTAGTCAATAATGGATTATCTTTCCTTAATGTATTTCCACCAATGATTATTGCATCAAATTCTGCTCTAAAAGAGTGAACTAGTGCCCTTGATTCTTCACATGTAATCCATTTACTTTTTCCATTTTTTAGAGCTATTCTTCCATCAATACTCATTGCCCATTTAAGAACACCAAATGACTTTTTAGTAATATTTCTATGAATAAAAGCCTCATTTAATTTGAGAGATTCTTTTTTACATAATCCTAAGTGAACTTGAATTCCCGCCTCTTTTAGGATTTTTATACCTTTACCACAGACTCTTTTATCAGGGTCTTCCATAGATATGTATATCTTTTTTAAACCAGAGGATATCACCTTATCCACACATGGAGGTGTTTTCCCTTGATGGCAACAAGGTTCAAGATTCACATACATTGTTCCACCTTTTGCATCCTTTTTTAAATTATTAATAGCCATTGCCTCTGCATGAGGCATCCCCGCTTTATAGTGAAATCCTTCTGAAATCAGGTTTCCCTTTTTATCAAGTATTACTGCTCCTACTCTTGGATTCGGACTCGTTGTATTTTTTCCTAACGAAGCCAAATAAATTGCCCTTTTCATCCATTTTGTATGGCTTACATTTTTTTCAGACATCTCCAAAAAATCAAATTCAGTTTATTGATCTCCACTCTTTAACAACGAAGGGAGGAACAGGCAATTCAGAAAAAACACCTGACAAAGATAATCTTAATGGTCTATTTTTATCTAAATTTTTAATCAATTCATCAAGATCGAATTCTGCTGCAGCTTGTCTTCCATCATTTGCTAATTCCGTATTAAGTAATGTTTTATCATCTAAAAGCCACTTTTTTCTACCTGATTCAACCCTTAATTCAGAGGGATGATCAATTCTGAGATTTCCTGGATATCCTATTACTCTCAAGATCAATTTATCTTCAAAAAAAGGTGATTTATAAGCTACTAATTGCCAAGTTTCAAAGTCCAAGTCCCTTAAAAATTCACTACTAGCATTCATTAATTCCCCATTTATTTCTGTTTCTGCAACCTCTGCAGATACTTTTATTGGGTTAAAAATGAAGGATAGTAGTAAAAGTAAAGGAAATATTCCTTTTAAAAAAATATTTTTACTTGATTTTGTAATTTTCTTCATTTTCAGAATCCATCAGGGCATCTAGAGTTACAGCTGTTCTTACAATAGCTTGATATCTTTTGATTATTTTACGATTTTTTTCTATAACTCGAGATAAATTCAAAGTGTCATTTTCAGAATAGCTAGATGTTAAATCGCTAGAATCTTCTTCAATAAACTCAAATTCACTATCTTTATTAATTAGAGTTAACAATAAATCATGTAATCTTTTTCTCCTTTCAGACAATTAATTTATTATGATAGCTCGGATAATAATAAGATAATTTAATAAAACATTCAAACAATTAAATTCCATTTCATGAAATATTGATGACTGAAGTTAATAAAAAAATTCATGTAATTGGGATTAATTCTTATAAATTTGAGGATCTTTCTTTAAAATTACAAAATCTATTTTTAGAAACAGAAAATATTGCAGTTCCAAATTCATATTTTGAAGAAATTAAATCATGGAACGAAAATGATTTAATTAAAAAGAAATCATTTTTTTCGAGCAAAAGTAATAACGAACTGATTAACTGGCTTCAATCTCAAAAAAGTGATGTAATTCTAATTTCTAGAGGAGATCCACTCTGGTTTGGAATTGGGAGAATACTTCTAGAAAATTTTTCAAAAGATGAATTAAGTTTTTACCCTTCGAATACTTGCATTCAAAAAGCATTTAGCAAGTTAAAGATTCCATGGCAAGATACTGTTAATATAAGTATTCACGGCAGAGATTCGACTAGGTTAGTTGATGCTCTTAAATCAAGGCCTTCAAGTTTGGCTATTATTACAGATTCAAATAATAAAAGTTTAGAAATAATCAAAAAAAACTTATCAGAATTAAATCTTATTGACTTCTACGATTTTTGGCTCTGTGAAGAGATTGGTTTTGAGAATGAAAAGATAAGAAAATTAAATCTTAAGGAATCATTACCATCTGACATATCAAGTTTGAACATTGTTGTTCTTAAAAGAACAAAAAAAAATTACTCGAATAATAATCTCCCTCTTTTCGGAATAAGTGACCATATTTTTAAGACTTTTGATGATAGACCAAACTTATTAACTAAAAGAGAGGTTCGCGTTCAAATCTTAGCGGATCTAGAGCTCCCAAAAAATGGCGTAATATGGGACATAGGAGCAGGTTGTGGGTCAATTGGGTTAGAGGCATTAAAATTAAGGCCTAACTTAGATTTGTTTTGTATCGATAAAAGGATTGGATCAAAAGCATTAATACTAGAAAATTCAGAAAGGCTTGGCGTTAAACCAAAATTTATTTGTGAAGAAAACATAAATAATATCTTGAATACAAAAAATTTAAGTCCTTTTAAAAAACCTAATAGATTAGTAATTGGAGGCTGTGATAAAAAGACTAAACTTCAAATTATTAATTTCTTGGATCAGTGGATGAGTATTGGAGATATTATCGTTATCCCAATAATTGACTTTCAAACTATTAAAGAGCTGAAGGAGGCATTAGAAGATAAAAAATTTCAAAACAAATTTAAATTTAATTCAGACCTACAAAAGCTTAAGTATTGCCGAGGGAATGAGATTAGAACCAAATAATCCTGTTTTTCTATTAAAAGGGAAAAAATAAATTCAAATAATTGTTATTTGTTAGGCTTAGCCACATGAGGCAAACCCCAACCTAGTTTATTTCTTAAAACTTGGAAAAATTCATGATCTTCAAGTCGAATAAACTTTACTGAATGTTTACTTTTTCTTATTAAAACTCTATCTTCAGGCCAAACATAACAACCAGCATTTCCATCAACAACCATTACCAACCTTTCAGGAGTAGCAGGGAAAACAGTTACTGGTTCTGAATCATTAAAAACTAGTGCCCTTGAGGCCAACGAATGTGGCGCAATAGGAGTTAATTGTACTACTGGACAATCAGGTGTAATAACTGGTCCTCCAGCACTCAGAGAATATGCAGTAGAACCAGTTGGAGTAGATAAAATTACTCCATCAGCTGATATATCAACAGGAGCATGACGCCCTATAGAAATCTCAAAGTGACACATACTTGTTAGAGGTTCTCTATGAAGAGCCATCTCATTAAGGCAAAGAGACTCCCATCTCCTCTGATCATTCCGCATTACACTAATAATAAAGCAAGTTCTTTCTTCAATATCCCAATTTCCAGTAATTATTTTATCTATAGCATCATCTAGGTTAGATAAATAAGCTTCCGCAAGAAATCCTAAATGACCAGTATTTATTGTGAGAATTGGAATCTTAGCAGGTGCGGTTTGCCTTGCAGCAGAAAGCACAGTCCCATCTCCGCCAAGAACAATTGCAAATTCCATTGACGAATCAAATCCTTCAGGAACACAATTCGTATATCCCAAAGGGCGAACATGTTGATCAGGATTTGCGAATCCAACCATCCCTCCAGAGCTACTGACTCTTACAACTTCAAAATTAGATTTTTCCAATTTTTTCTGAACAGAAGTTGCAGTTTGAACAGCTAGTTCCTTTCCATCATTAACGATTAGTCCTGCTTTACGTACCAATCAAAAAATTTAAACTAGGTCTATCTTAAACTAATTTGTTGGACAATCCTAATTTAAGAATTAAATACCATTAGAACTGTTCTAAGAATCTAAGATCATTTGTATAAAATTTTCTGATGTCGTCAATTTGATGTCTCACCATACAAAATCTCTCAACTCCTAATCCTGCTGCAAAACCAGTCCATTTTTCAGAATCTATTCCTAATTTTTCTAAGACCTTTGGATCTACCATTCCGCAGCCCATTACTTCTAGCCATTTACCTTTCCACTGGACGTCTACTTCTGCTGAAGGTTCAGTAAATGGGAAATAACTAGCTCTAAATCTTACAGGAATATCTCCAAAAAAGGTCTTTAAAAATGTAAGAACTGTTCCTCTTAAATGACTAAAATTAATGTCTTGATCGATACATAAAACCTCAACCTGATTAAATACAGGGGAATGAGTAGCATCCACTGAATCTCTCCGATATACTCGCCCGGGAGCAATAATTCTTACTGGAGGAGGATTTTTCTCTAAGTACCTTATCTGAACAGGAGAAGTATGGGTCCTTAAAAGTCGATTTTCATCTAAGTAGAAAGTATCTTGCATATCTCTTGCGGGATGATTTTTTGGTATGTTGAGGGACTCAAAATTATAAAAATCAGTTTCTATTTCAGGGCCACTTTCAACTGAGTATCCTAAACCACAAAAAATATCTATTATTTCGTCTTGAGTTAAAATTAAAGGATGTTTATTCCCACGGGGAGTTCCAATTGAAGGTGTAGTTACATCAATTTTCTCTTTATTAATCTTTTTATCTAAGGCTTCACTGTTTAGTTTATTTTTTCTTTCAGTAATTAGTTCTTGCAAATTTATCTTTATTAAATTTGCCTTCTGGCCAATAATTGGTCTATCAGTGGCAGATAATTGCCCCATCGTTTTCAAGATAATTGATAAATCACCTTTTTTTCCTAGCAAGGAAACTCTCAATTGATCCAGTTCTTCATGAGTATTAGAATTAACTATATTATTTTTTGCTGTTAGAGAAAGATTATTAAGTTTTTCCTCAATTTGACTTAATGATTCAATTTGACTCACTGATATAGTAAAAATAAGTATTATTTCATCTTACTTAAATATCGTCCATAAATAAAATGTATTGATTAATGAAACCGTTAAATATATTAATTAGCAATGATGACGGTGTTTTCGCAGCTGGGATAAGAGCTTTAGCAAAATCAGCCCAAAAAAGAGGACATAAGGTAAAAGTAGTATGTCCTGACCAAGAAAGATCAGCTACTGGCCATGGTCTTACTTTACAATCACCATTAAGAGTGGAAAAAGCTGACGAATTATTTGGAGAAGGAATTGAAGCTTGGGGATGTTCCGGCACACCTGCAGATTGTGTCAAATTAGCACTATCTGAACTCTTGGATTATAAACCTGATCTAGTACTATCTGGAATAAATCATGGGCCCAATTTAGGAACAGACATTTTTTGTTCTGGCACAGTCGCTGCAGCTATGGAAGGTACTTTAGAAAATGTTCCCTCCATGGCAATAAGTGTTGCTAGTTTTAAATGGAAGAATTTTGAATTTGCTGGAGAAATTGCAATGAATATTGCCGAACAAGCCATTAACGATAGTTGGCCAGCTTCACTTTTGTTAAATTTGAACATACCCCCCTGCGAAAAAAACAAGATAAAAAAATTATCATGGACAAGATTATCGGTAAGAAAATATAAAAATCAATTTTCCAAAAGGGAAGACCCAAGGGGAGATGATTATTATTGGTTAGCAGGTGAAGTTGTTTTAGATCTTAAATCAAAAGGTTATGGCCCAAAAAACTGGCCCAGTGACGTATCTCAAATACAAGAAAATAAAATATCTCTTACACCTGTAGAACCAGATTTATTTTGGAGAGGTAATTTGGAAGACTTACCTAAAATTAATAATTCATTTGTAAATCCTTCTTAGAAGCCATAAAGAAAAGCAAAGTCCAAAAAAATGAGAAGCAATAACTTGTGTATTACTGAGAACTGATAATATTTCAAGTCCAGTAATTGGGATATCAGACGTCGCAGTTATCAATTGTCCAGTTGTCTGAGAGGATGCTTGTATAAATAAGGCGCCCATAAGAGCTTGATATCCAATTAATCCAAACAAAATTCCTAATAAATCAACTACTAGTCCTCTTTTTATTAATTTACTGGTTTGTCCTCTTGAAGGTCTTGCATTGCTTGCAATTGCTCTTCCTGTTCTAACTATTAACCAACCTTGCCAAAGACTAAAAAGTAGTAAAATCAAAGATATCGTTGTAAGTGATAGACCAGGAGTTAAGCCAAGCTGTCCTTCGCTATTATTTACAACATTTGAAAAAAGCAAAACAGCTGCAACAACAACTCCTAAAATGGATTGAACCCAAAAGCGTATCCATCCAATGCGCCGCATTCCAAATGAGAGGGACTGAAAATCAATTTTGTCAGGCATTCATTTGATTGAATAAACTATAATCAATTCAAATTTGCCATCAAAATCATAAAATTGCACGTAATCTTTTGATCTCTTTAATATCGCCATCTGAAGTTAAGAATCCTACTTCAATTGCTATTGGAAGTTTTGATGGCCTTCATGCTGGCCACAGACAATTAATAAAAAGTGTAGTTGAAGAAAATAAATATACCCCAACAATTGCGAGCTTCTGGCCTCATCCCCGAGAAATTCTTTACAAAGAGACGCGTCTTAGACTTGATTTGCCTGATGAAAAGCTATCAGTTCTTGAAGATCTGGGGATTGAACAATTAGTTCTGATTCCTTTTGATATGGAACTATCAAAACTAAGTGCAGAAAGATTCGTAGGAGATATTTTAATAAATCAATTACAAGCAAAAATTATTTCTGTAGGTGCTAATTTTAAATTTGGTTTCAAAAGAAGTGGAGACATTAATACAATAAAAAATATGATAATGGATACGGATATTAAACTAAAAATTACTCCAATTTTAGAAGATAAGGAAGGTAGAATCAGCAGCAGCAGAATAAGAGATCTATTAGAGAAAAGTGATCTGAAAAATGCTTTCAAAATTCTTAATAGGCCTTATAGTTTTAATGGAAAGGTTGTTAAAGGTAAAGGAATTGGGAAAAGTATAGGATGGCCTACCGCAAATCTTGAAATAGATGGCAGAAAATTTTTACCTGGAGAGGGGGTTTACGCATCTTGGACAACCATAGAAAATTCCAACCAAAAAATTGAATCTGTTATGAATCTTGGCTCTCAACCAACAATAAATCCTTTATTGCCATCTGCAGTTGAAGTTCATTTAATAAATAAAGATATTGATCTATATGGTTTCAATTTATCTGTAGAACCAGTTGAAAAACTTAGATCTCAAATCAAGTTCAAAAATATAGATCAACTTTCTAATCAAATTAAAAAAGATAGAGATAATGCTCTAGAAATTTTTAAAAACTACAAAAAATAAATTACAAATGCTGAATACCGATAGTAAAGACGCTGAAGATTTAAGAATTTATCAAATTATTGACGCTAATCTAGATAGAGCTAGAGAAGGACTAAGAGTATTAGAGGATTGGGCTAGATTTGGTCTAGGCAAAGAAAAATATGTTGAAAAGATTAAAAATTTTAGACAAATTTTAGGAAAAAATCATTTAGAAGTTTATAAACAATCTAGAAATCACATTGAGGACAAATGTAGAGGATTGACTCATCAAGAGCAAATCAACAGAAAAACTTCTGATCAAATTATAAGTTCAAATTCAGCCAGGGTTCAAGAAGCATTACGTGTAATAGAAGAATTCACTAGGCTACAGAATCATGAGCTTTCAAAAATCGCTTCGGAAATTAGATATGAAATTTATACTATTGAAATTGACTTATTGAGTTATAGCAAGTTTAAGAAGTCGGAGGAAATATTAAAAGAAAATGACTTATATGTAATCACAGATCAAAAAGACAATTTATTAGAAATAATAGAAGAGATTTTAATTGCGGGAGTAAGAATTATCCAACATAGATTTAAAACGGGGACTGATCAAGAACATCTTCAAGAAGCAATTCATATTAAAAATCTATGTAAAAAATATAATTCATTGTTCATCATTAACGATAGAGTTGATATAGCACTAGCATCTAACGCGGATGGAATTCATCTCGGGCAAGACGATTTAGACTTAAAAACCGCAAGAAAACTATTAGGATATTCAAAAGTTATCGGCATAAGTGCAAACAATGCAATTGATATTTCAAATGCTCTTAAGGAGGGTTGTAATTACATAGGAATAGGACCAGTATTTGAAACTTCAACAAAAAAGAATAAAAAACCTTTAGGTATTGAAAATATCAAAATATTAACAAAGGATTTAAATATTCCTTGGTTTGCTATTGGAGGAATCAAGTCAAATAATATTTCATATTTAAAAAGAAATGGGTTTAAAAAAGTTGCCCTAGTTTCGCAATTAATGAATTCTGAAGATCCTAAAGAAGACGCTATTATGATTCTAAAAGAGTTATCTCATGAAAATTAAGGTAAATGGAGAAGAAAAAAAAATAGAACTTGATCAAGAAAAAGTTCTAATATCTACAGTTCTTAAACATATGGGATATAAACCAAACACAATTGTAGTGGAGTTAAATAATTTAATTATAAATTCAATGAAATGGGAAAAAGTGAAGCTTAAAGATGGTGATAATTTAGAAATAGTTTCAATAGTTGGCGGTGGTTAAAAGATAAATTCTTTATACATTAAAAATCTTCATAATTTTTTAAGTTTAGGCTTGAAACAATAACCAAATTTCTCCTATTTTCGTTATATATTTTTAATACCTAAATACAAAAATGAAAGAAAAAATTGATATTAACTCAAGGACCCTCAAATGGGAGCAAAATGGTGAGTTAGCGCATAAAGATCTCTCTGAGCTAATTGAAAGACTTAAGAATGTAGAAAGTGAATATAACTCATCTGAGCTGAATAGATTAGGTACTAAATCAAACATAAATGATTAAATTTGTTACTTAGATCTTGTTTTTATATAAATTTGTACCAAATTAAAATTACTGAATATAAAAATAAATGTCGAAAAGATTTCCAGAATGGGTAAATACAGAAGTTGTGATAAAAGCAATTAAAAAGAGAGAAGAAGGAATGCTATCAAAACAACTTAATTTATGGATAGAAAACCTATTAGAAATAGAAAAAAAGTAATTACTCAGGAAATGCTTTTAATAATTCTTAGGGCCGCCATTCCTGCTCCGTAACCGTTATCTATATTCATCACTGCAATACCTGGAGAACAACTTGACAACATACTGTTTAAAGCAGTTTCTCCATCCTTGCTAACGCCGTAGCCCACTGAGACAGGTACTGCAATTATAGGTTGTGCCAACAATCCACCCACAACTGTTGCCAAAGCTCCTTCCATTCCAGCACAGACTATTAATACATCATATTTATTAATTTCTTCTAACTGACTCATCAATCGATGGAGTCCAGCTACCCCAACATCTATAAAAGATTGACAACTAACTCCATGAATTTCAAGTGCTAATTGGGCTTCAAGTGTTACGGCTAAATCACTTGACCCTCCTGAAATAATGGCAACTTTTTTATTAGTAATTATTTTATTCAGATTTTTCCCAATTGTTAAGCAATTTGCTTCTTCATAGAATCGTGCATCTTCATACAAATCTAAAAGATAATTAGCCTTTTCACTATTAATCCTAGTAATGAAAACAACCTCATTTTTACTTAATACATTTGAAGATAATCTCTCTAATTGGTCGATACTCTTATCTTGACCCCAAATAGCCTCAACGAGTCCAAGCCTATCTCTTCTTTGAAAATCAAATTTGATATCAAAATTCATCTTTGCTTATCTAATTCTCCCTCATAAATTAATTCAAAGGGATTTTCACCTACATTTAGAGCAGCTTTAACATTATCTTCAAATTTTTGTTGAACTACATTTACTTCTGACATTGGTATGCTTTTCCATAATTTCTTACTTTTCCAATTTACTAATATTAAAGCTTCTTCTTTTTCTTTATCCCAAAATAATTGTCTTCCCAAAAAACCATCTTGAGAAGATAACCATGGCTCCCATATTTCTTTTTCAGCATTTAACCAAACTGCTTTTACATCGGCAGGTACTTTAAGTCTTAATTCCTCTATGACCATTTCATGTTGAAAATTATTCATTGTAAGAGCTTTTAAATTGGGAATATCAGATTGAAAAATTAAAACTACTAAGCAAATTAATAATAAACAAAATCTTTGAATTTTTTTTTTCAAATTTAATTTAAATATCATTTTTTCTCGAGTAGAACTACTGAATGGCAACTTATACCCTCTTCTCTCCCTTCTGGCCCTAATTTTTCATTCGTGGTTGCTTTAATCCCAATTAAATTTTCATCAATATTTAAGATTTCAGAAATGTTTTTTTTCATTAGTTTTATATGTGGCATGATTTTTGGCCTTTCAGCCACAAGAACACTATCAATATTATTTATTTCCCAATCATCTTGTCTAATCAAGTCAATTACTTTTGATAACAAAAATAAGCTATCAGCATTTTTCCATTTTTCATCAGATGGGGGGAAATACTTTCCTATGTCACCCAACGAAAGTGCTCCCAATAATGCATCCATTATTGAGTGACTTAAAACATCAGCATCACTATGACCATCCAAACCTAAATTTTCAGGATGATGCAATTTTACACCTCCAATAATTAAATCTCTATCCTTTACTAGTCTGTGAATATCGTATCCATTACCTATTCTAAATTTCATGAATTGATTATTTTCTTTTATTATTCTCTTACTTTGTGGGGATTTTTTGTAGGTTTCATTTGAAATTAAGTCACTTCTTCTTTGCAATGTTCTTTCAAAACTTTTTCTTCTTCTCCATGATTTAATCTCTTCATGATTACCGCTCACTAGAACATCTGGCACTTTCATATCCTTAAAAGTTAATGGCCTCGTGTATTGAGGATATTCTAGTAAAGAAGAATTATGACTCTCATCGACTAAGGAGTTTGGATCACCAAGAGTTCCTGGCAATAATCTAGTCAAGCCGTTAATTATTGATATAGCCGGTATTTCACCTCCAGAAAGTACATAATCACCTATCGATATCTCTTCATCAGCTAAACATCGTATCCTTTCATCAAAACCTTCATATTGACCACAAATAATTATTATTTGATCCAAAGTGGACCATCTCTCAAGATCCTTTTGCTTTAGGACTTTACCCTGTGGGGTCATCAACAAAGTTTTACTTTTAGGTAATTTTCTAATTGATTCATACGCCTTATAAATAGGTTCTGGTTTTAACACCATACCTGCGCCTCCTCCATAAGGCTTATCGTCTACTTGCCTGTAAGATCCTTCTCCATATTCTCTCAAATCATGTAAATTTACCTCGATCAAATTCTTATCTAAAGCTTTTGTTATGACCCCTAAATTATTTATTAATTCAAAAGCTTTAGGGAACAATGAAATTACATCAAAATGAAAACTACTCATCTAGAAATCTTCCTCATAACCAAACTCAATTAACCTTGATTCTTTTTTTCTCCAATTTGGAATAACTTTCACAAACAACTCTAGATGAACTGGACCATCAATTAATTTTGACATATTTGATCTTGCTGACTGACCAATCATTTTTAACATTGAACCTTTCTTTCCAATAAGAATGCCTTTTTGAGTTGATCTTTCAACAATAATAGTAGCCAAAATAGCTGTAAAAACTTTGCCATTTTTTCTTTTCATTTCTTCTCTTTTTTCTATCTTTACTGCGACACTATGAGGTACCTCTTCTCTTGTATTTTTTAATACCTGCTCTCTTACCAAATCAGATAATAAGTTATCTAATGGTTGGTCGCAAATCGTCTCTTCGCTATAAAGTTTTGGTCCCTCTGGAAGAAAATTAAGCGCCATATCTACTAGATCAGAACATCCCTCTCCTTTAGAAGCACTTACAATTTGAAAGTTTCTATTAATTCCAAAAAACCTTCTATATTGATCTAATCGTAAATTCCTAAATTCCTTATTAACCAAATCCCACTTATTTAATGCCACAATAAATTCAGTTTTATTTGCTATTAGAAAATTCAAAATATATTCATCACCTCTACCAGGTTCTTCACTCGAATCAATAACAAAAATTACCATATCAACTCCATTAATTGCAGATTTTGCGTTTTTTACTAATATCTCTCCAAGTCGATGATGAGGTTTATGAACACCTGGCGTATCGACAAAAATTATTTGCCCATTTTCTGTAGTTAGTATTCCTTTTAATTTATTTCTAGTAGTTTGCGCTATTGGAGAAGTAATTGTTATTTTTTCTCCAATCAATTTATTTATTAAAGTAGATTTACCGACATTTGGCCTTCCTAGTAAAGTTACAAACCCAGATCTATAATTAGCCAAAGACTTTTAATGCATCAATAATAAAATTCTGATCAAAAATGAAAAAAAAAACCATAAATTTAAAAGAAGCTTCTTTCACGCAAGCAATAAACATATCCGCACAATGGTGCAAAGAGTGGGCTGAGGATTTACTCAGCGAAGAGGTTTTAGCAGATAGAATCGCAGAGCTAACTAAAACAAGAAATGGACTCAGAGGATTTTTTGCTTACGCTTTATCAGATAAAGATTGTTTTTTGTTAGATAAACTTCCTTTTTCACTAATTTACAAATTGAACGAAGGTGGTGATGCTGTAACAGAAATAGTAGTAAAAAATTTAATAATGAGTTCCGCTCAAATTATTATTCATCGAAGAGATAATAATCATGAATATGAGATAACATCGGAGAACATTTCAGATAGATGTAAGGCTATTTTAAAACTGCTAGAAACTAATTCAGTTACAAAGTCTGTCAATCGAGTACTTAGAGACTTAGATAATATGGGCAATAGTTTTGATAATTCAGTGAAGTATGACTCAGAGCAAAAGGAATTCATAAAAAAACAAATTCTTGATATCGCCCAATAAAAAAGCGTAGAAACAAATCTACGCTTTAGATTATTGGTTTAAATAATGTGTTTAGTCTCTTCTTCCACCACCTTGTAGTGCAATCATTAATCTTAATATAAAAACAAAAAGATTTATATATGTAAGATACATACCTAAAGCCCCTGCAAGGTATTGATCATCATTATATCTTCTTGGCATTGTATAAAAATCAACGAAAGACATTGCCACAAATAATACAGTTCCAAATCCGGCAATTATTAATTCGAGTCCTGAACCTCCAAAAACTCCTGGAGCAAAGAATCCTCCAATTAGTTGGACAAACATTGCTATAAGCAATCCTATTAATCCAAGACCAACTACTCCACTTAGTGCTTGACCAACACTATCACTCATTCTTTGGCCAGTGTAAGAGGCAATAACGAAAGTTATACCAGTAGCTAAGGCTGCTGTTCCAACCGAACCAATACCAATTGTTCCTATTGCTAAAGCAACTATTCCACTCAAGGTGAATCCAGTTAACAAACTAAATCCTGTTAACAAAGGCAATGCCTTCGCATTATTTGCGCTATTTGCAGCGCTTGTGGCAACAAAAAACAAAATCAATTCTGCAATTAATGCAACAATTGAGAGAGGCTGAAAAAGACCAGGATTTGTTGCTATGAGTGAAACACCTGCTAAAACGCCTAAAGAAGTTAGAACCATTCCTCCACCTACGTAAGGTAAAGCTTTTTGAACAACATTAGGTCCAACAATTGAACTAGTTTGTGCTTCACGAATAGCTTGATTGAAATTACTACTTGCTGGCATTTTTTTTTATAAATATAGACTTATTCTAATTGATTTTTAAAATTTCAGGGTACGGATCTCCAGAGTTATAAATTTATTGATAAGCCTCAATAATTTTCTGAACTAAAGGATGACGAACTACATCTTCAATATTTAAATAACAAAATTTTATACCTTCAGTTTCAGAGAAAATTCTCGATGCTTCAATGAGGCCGCTTTCCTGATCTTTTTTTAAATCAATTTGAGTAATATCTCCGTTTACAACCATTTTTGATCTCTCTCCTAATCTGGTCAAAAACATTCTCATTTGAGAGCAAGTAGTATTTTGTGCCTCATCCAAAATAATTAAAGAATTATCTAAGGTTCTTCCTCTCATAAATGCCAAAGGAGCAACTTCAATAATTCCCTTATCAATTAACGAACTTGTTCTATCAATCCCGAAAATACTATGTAAAGAATCAAATAAAGGCCTTAAATATGGATCTACTTTTTGTTGCAAATCACCAGGTAGAAATCCCAAACTTTCACCAGCTTCTACAGCTGGTCTGGTAAGAATAATTTTTTCAATTTTTTTCTCATTCAATAGCCTTGCCGCGCAAACAGTTGCTAAAAATGTTTTACCAGTACCAGCTGGGCCAATTGCGAATGTAAGATCAAAGTTTTCAATTGATTCAACATATTCTTTTTGCCTTATAGTTCTTGGTCTTAAAAATCTTCCTTCTTTGGAACGCGCAAGAATTTTTTTTCCAAGTTCTGCATGTGAAGACGATTCGCCCATATTTAAAGAGCTTAAAGCCGCTTTAAGATCTACCTCTGGGACTTCTAACCCTTGTTCCCAAATTGGTCTTGTTAGTTCTACTAATGCTGAGGCTCTCTCGATTTTCGATATTCCACCGTTCATCTCAAGTTGTAAGCCTCTAATTGTTAAAGAAACTCCTGTAAGAGACTCAAATTTTTTTAAGAAAGAATTACCAGGTCCAGATAATGCTGTAGCGGCATCAGAGCTTGGCAAATCAATTTTGAAGTGACCAGTTTTGGAAACTTCCTTCATCTAGTTATTGAATAAGAATAGAAATTTATCAAATCACTAGCTTTCAGCTTCATTACTCTCGTTTTCAACTTTACTACTATCATTTTCTTCGTCTTTAGTTTTGACCTTAGCTAATTTTTCGTTCTCTAACTTTGCTTTACCAATTGAGATAGAGGGTCTTTCTGTTTTTTCTAATAACCCTCCCTTTTCTAATAAAGTTCTCACAACATCAGTTGGCTGAGCACCTTGAGTAAGTCTTGTTCTTAAAGCTTCTGTGTCAAGCCTGGTTTCCTTAGTTCTTGGATTATAAAAACCTAGTTCTTGAAGAGGTCTGCCATCTCTTCTGGAAGTACTATTGCATGCAACAATTCTGAAACTTGCTTCTTTTTTCTTTCCAAAGCGCTTAAGGCGCAATTTAATCATCTTAATTTAATGCGTTTTTAATAATAATATCATTTAAAGGTAAAAATATAGAAATTATAAATCGGCAAAACCTTTTTTCTTTTTATTATTTTTTTGTTTTTTCATTGGCTTATTACCACTCATACCTCCCATTCCTGGCATTCCTCCCATTCCTGGCATTCCTCCGTTAGACATTTGTTTCATAAAACCTCTCATTCTTTGAAAATCAGCTAATACTTTATCTACGTCTTTTGCTTCATAACCACTACCCTGAGCGATTCTCTGTCTTCTTGAGGGTTGAGCGGCAAGAACTTCGGGTTTTTGTTTCTCCTCAAGAGTCATTGACGAGATCATAGATTCTATTTTCTTAAGTTGATCTTCTCCATCTTTTATCATCCCATCATCTATTTTATTCATTCCAGGAATCAATTTTATCAATCCACCAAGTGAACCCATTCTTTTAATTAATCTCATTTGCTTTACAAAATCATTAAAATCAAAAGTCGCTTCTTGAAGTTTCTTTTGCATCGCTTCTGCATCAGCAAGTTCAACTTCTTTTTGTGCTTTTTCAACAAGTGTCAATACATCACCCATGCCTAAAATTCTGCTGGCCATTCTCTCTGGATGAAATGGTTGCAGGGCCTCTATTTTTTCACCTACACCTATAAATTTGATTGGTTTACCACTTATCTTTCTTATTGATAAAGCAGCTCCGCCTCTTGAGTCACCATCCAACTTAGTTAATATCGCCCCTGTGATGCCTACTTTTTCATGAAATGACTTTGTTAAGTCTGCAGCTTCTTGCCCAATCATCGAATCAACAACAAGCAAAACCTCATCAGGATTAGAAACTTCTTTTATTCGAACCATTTCACTCATCATGGAATCATCAATTTGCAGTCTTCCTGCAGTATCAATAATTATCGAATTAAAATCATTTTCACTAGCAAAATCTAATGCTTCCTTTGCTATTTCTTCTGGTTTGCTATTTTCTTCTTTAGCTGAAAAAACTTCCAATTCATATTGACTTCCCAATGTTTTAAGCTGCTCTACAGCTGCTGGTCGATAAATATCTGCAGCCACCAAAAGAACTTTTTTATCATTTTCCTTTAAATAAAGTCCTAACTTTCCTGTTGCAGTTGTTTTACCCGCTCCCTGAAGTCCAGCCATCAAAATGACTGTAGGACTTTTTTCATTTTCGTTTAATGGAGAATTTTCATTCCCCATGATGTGAATTAATTCTTTATTTACAACTTCTATAAATTTCTGACCTGGGTTTACACCCCTTACTACTTCTTCTCCAATAGCTTTATCTTTAACATCTGTTATAAACTCTTTTACTACAGACAAACTAACATCTGCATCAAGGAGTGCTCTTTTTACCTCCTTCAAGGCATCGTTAATATTATTTTCACTAATTTTTGCTTCGCCTCTTAAACCCTTTACTGCGTCTTCAAAGCGTGACGAGAGTTCATCAAACATTATTCAAAAGTAATTTTAAATATTATAGATGATCTTGAAGTTTGTAATTACAAGCCACTCACGAAATCAACCAATTTCCATGATTTATTTGAAAAACCCAAAATATATTTAACTTTAAGGGGATTTAATGATGTTTCATTAACAAATTCACCAGAATTCTTTACTAATCTCTCCAGATAATTCAATTCTGCTAAAACAACTATTCGAGATGAAGTTTGCGATTCCAAATCAATCTTACGTATTTGGGAATTAATTTCTTTGTAAATTCCCTTCTTGATATCGTTCTGTCTTTCTTCGATAGTTCTATCAATCAAACCTTTACTAACAATCTTGGAAAGATTAATTTCACTCTTTCCAGCTAAGTAATTACTTTTATTTAGAAGCCATCCATTAATTAAATTCCTAATATCTTCCAAAGAAGGTGAAGGGGAATTAAGTTCTTTGAATTGATCGGAAAAAATTGAAGTAGATTTCTCAGAAATAGAATTCAATTTGCTTGAAGGATTTTTTTTTATTTCTTGAATAATATCTTTTTCACTAATCTTTTGATTTTTATCTTTGGCAATTAAAGTTTTTTCAAAATTAGCTTCCTTCTGAATTGACTTTTTAAAATTATTTCTTAAAAATCCAATACCAATGCCAAATGCAAATAAAATTAAAAACGCATAAATATAAACTAAATAAGGTGACTGTTTAATAATGCCTTTATCCTTCAAAAATTCCCCAAAATTAAACTTTAATTCTGCAATTTTTTCAATTAAGAAATTATAAAACTCTATTGGTTTTTTCTTAAAGTATTCCTCATTGAATTCGTTTTCTTTGATCTCAACCTTTTCATAATCTTGTTTTATACCCCCAGGCCAAGGTAATTTCCTTTCATCAATACTGCCCAATAAATTATCAAAATCTTCAGTCGTTTTTGTAGAGGTTTCCTTCTCAATCTGTTGGTTCTGAAGATTTGACCTAATTGCAATTCTATTTGATTTCTTTTCTAATTTTTCAATAAATTCTTGAATTTCCCTATCTTCAAACCAAGAATCTAAATCAACCTCTTTTGAGTCAATGTCTCTATACCCAACTAAAACATCATTCTCTAGCCAATTTTTACAAAAAATACATATCGCTTCTAACTTATTTCCTGAATAATTATTAAGCCAATCTCGTAAATTTTCATCAGAACTACTTGAAAACCTTGCAGAGGCCTGGTCAACATCAGCTAAAAGCAAATCTAAACAACCAATTAAAGGCATTGAATCAAGACCTGATAAATTTAGTTTCTTTAAAATTCTTCTCGCTTCAAATAATTTTTCCGGCTTTCTTCTAGAGAAACCAATAGCTGTTAAGGATAGAAAAGCTAAAAATCCTGCTTCTAACGATCCTCTTTTTTGTAATTCAAGAAACAAATCAATCTGTTCTTGCACTGTCAAGAATGGCTTAATTTGTTGAAAAAAAGCTTCAAACTCTTGCTGATTTAAATAATCTTTATATTCAGATTTATTTTCACCTTCTAAACCACCTCTTTTGATTATTAAATTTTCCAACATACTTAAGCCTTTTTTATGAGACTCTTGATCATTAAGATCCCTACTAAGTAAATCTAGGATTCTGAAAGGAAGCAAAGCAAGCAAGTCCTCTTCAAGTTCTTTTCTTCTGTTTTCAAGCTTACCCATTCTTTGTAGAAGTTGAATACCTTCATGTAAAAAATCAGCGGCGTTCGAATAGGATCTTAGCTGTTGTTCTTGAATTGCAGAATCTCTAGCTGTTAAAGCAGCCAATAGTGTTAAATCAGCTTCTCTACTACTTCCTAAAGCTGGAGTTTGTGGGGGCTGCAATGCTTTTCTCGTGATTTTAAAAGCTTCTTTTGCTGAACCCGATTCCCAAAGTAGTATTAATCCTGCTACTTCTCTATTTGAGGAAAAATCTAATCCAGAATTCCCATTTAATAACAAATTTTCGTAATCTCTTCGGCTTTCTGGATCTGTAAGTAAATCGGCTGTGAGGCGGAGCAACTCAGATCTTTGGGTTAAAACTTCATAAGTAAAACCTTCATCGGGTGTTTTATCTAAACGTAATTGAAACGCCCTTAATATTTCCTCAGAAGTTGCAGAGGGGCTTACGCCAATTAAACGAAAATGGTCTAAAGGAAGTTCCAAGCAAATATCCTATTGAAAATTCTTAGACAAATTTTATCAAGTTAAAAAAATTTTTCACAAGGTCTTACAGAGTTATTAAAGAAAATCATGAAAATCGCCCTTCACAGCTTAGAATGTTAACAAATCAAAACTTCGTTAAGGTATTTTTCTTGGAAACACATGTAGAGAGAATCTCAAATCTTCAAGACATAAAAAAATCCGAATTAGATCGAGAAACCGGATTATTTCTTTATGAAGACATGACTCTTGGTCGTAGGTTTGAAGATAAGTGTGCAGAAATGTATTACAGGGGGAAAATGTTTGGTTTCGTTCATTTATATAACGGTCAAGAAGCTATAAGCACTGGAGTAATTGGCGCCATGAAAAAGAAACATGATTGGTTTTGTAGTACATATCGCGATCATGTTCATGCACTAAGTGCGGGGGTTCCCTCATTTGAAGTAATGAGTGAGCTTTTTGGTAAAGCTACTGGATGTAGTAAAGGCCGAGGTGGATCCATGCACTTATTTTCAAGAGAGCATCATTTACTGGGAGGATATGCATTTATTGGAGAGGGAATTCCAGTTGCCTTAGGGGCAGCCTTTTCAAGTAAATACAAAAAGGAAGTTGCTGGTAACAGTAATAGTGATGCAGTAACTGCAGCATTCTTTGGGGATGGGACTTGCAATAATGGGCAGTTTTTTGAATGTTTAAATATGGCTCAGTTATGGAAATTACCCATAATTTTTGTTGTTGAAAATAATAAATGGGCTATTGGTATGGCTCATGATAGAGCCACTAGTAACCCAGAAATCTGGAGAAAAGCGTCTGCTTTTGGTATGCACGGTGAGGAAGTTGATGGAATGGATGTGTTAGCAGTGAGAGGAGCAGCACAAAGAGCAATTGATCGTGCTAGAGCAGGAGAAGGGCCTACACTCTTAGAATGTTTAACTTATAGATATAGAGGCCATTCTCTTGCAGATCCAGATGAATTAAGGTCTGAAAAAGAGAAGGAATTTTGGGGAAAAAGAGATCCCATTAAGAAGCTAGCCAAAGAAATTATTGACGGTAAATTCGCAACGGAAGAAGAATTAAAAGTTATTGAAAAGAAAATTGACGCAGAGATTTCGGAGTCAGTTAAAAATGCTATTGAAGCTCCCGAACCACCTTCAGAAGAATTAACAAAATATATTTGGGCAGAAGATTAGATCAAATACCACTAGGTAATTTTCTAGTTAAATTCCTTAATTTTCTTAGTGCCTTAAGTTCAACTTGCCTCACTCTTTCTCTGGAAACTTCTAATAATCTTCCAATTTCAGCAAGTGTGTGTCTCTCATTTGCATCAAGCCCAAATCTTAATTTAAGAACATGTTGTTCTTGCTCGCTCAAATGAGTTAACCACTTACCAAGTTGCTCTTGATGCATTTTTTGTTCAACTTGATCTAAAGGTTCTTCACTATTACTATCAGCAATTAAATCACCTAAAAAGCTTCTGCCGTCATCGCCATTTACTGGAGCATCTAAACTACTTGTCGATAAAGCTTGTCTCAAAACTGAATCCAATTCTTCTACATCAATTTCCATCGCCTCTGCAATTTCAATCCTACTGGGCATAGCACCAAGTTTATGAGCCAAATCTCTACTAACTTTTCTAATTGAAGCTAACCTTTCACTTAAGTGAACAGGTAAACGAATTGTTCTTGATTGACAAGCAATTGCTCTTGTCATACTCTGTCTAATCCACCAGAAAGCGTATGTAGAAAACTTATACCCCCTTGTCGGATCAAATTTTTCAACAGCCCTCTCCAATCCAAGAGAACCTTCTTGTACTAAATCAAGAAGTTCGAGTCCTTTACCTTGATATTTTTTTGCAACACTGACAACTAATCTTAGATTAGCTTTCATCATTCTTTCTTTAGCTCTTCGACCAATTTTTATTGTTCTTTTTTGCTGAGTTGTAAATTCATTAGTCTTTTCATTTAATTGTCCATCTTCCGTAAGAATCATCATTTTCTGGACTTGATTACCCAATTCAATCTCTTCGGCAGGTGTTAATAAAGGGACTCTACCAATATTTTGTAAGTACCAACTGATTGGATCATTACTCCTCCTTTTAGGTTGTTCTGCTTGTGTTGGTAAAGATGAAACCATAAATTTGACCCAATTAGGTATTAAAACTTTCCTACATTTTTATGGAAATGGCCAAATATTTAATGCGGGCTTCAGATTTCAAGTAATATTTGTACACTTATGTGTTTAAAACTATAAATAACTCTCTTAAATTGTTTCTTTCAAGATATTTGTCTCGTTTTTATATTTCTGATTAATTTCGATAATTCGTCACCGATAGCAGAAGCATTTGAACCTTTTTTGCACTTTGATGCAGCAAATGAATGCAAAAGTACATATTTAGCAAAAAAATCTGTTGTTATATTCCTACAAAAGTTTAAATCAATAGCAGAACTGCCAGCTATAAATCCAGATAAAAGATCACCCAATCCAGCTCGAGCTGTCTGAGAATCGGTTCCAAAAAGTTGCCATACTTTTTTATTATCAGCAATTATGCTGTTAGCTCCCTTTAATAAAATACTAATGTCAAATTCTTTTGCTGCATCAAGAGCTAGCCCTAAATTGGTAGAAGAATTGATATTAGGGAATAACCTTCGAAATTCTTGGCTATGTGGTGTAATCCATGTTTTAAATTTTCTCTCTAAAAAGAAATTTGCCCCTAACTTAGATTCTGAAATTCTATTAAGTGCATCTGCATCCAATATCAATAATCCTCCAAAACTAACAAGATAGTCTTTCGATTTTTGCCAATCATCACAATCAATTCCTATCCCTGGACCGACAGCTACTGAATCAAATAAACTTAAATCAATATTTTTTAATGCACTAAATAAAGACGCATTTCCATTTTGGTTAGATTGCATAGTTTCTTTTAAAACTATTTCTGGAGCAACTTGCCAAATAGATTCAGCAACTATCCCAGGCAGAACCGCAGAGATAAAGCCCGCTCCACTTGCAATAGCCCCTTTTAGTGCTAAGTATGCAGCACCAGGATATTTTTCACTTCCAGCTATTAATAATGTTCTACCTCTTTTATATTTGTTGGAAGTTTTTGGTAAAGAAGGTAAATCAATATTTTTTATATCTTTGTAGGTAACCTTAAAAATCTTTTTATCAACTTTGGATAGTTTACTAAAAGGTACCCCAATATCTATATGGTGCAATTCTCCAATAAAAGGTAAAGCAGAATCTTGGATCAACCCTATTTTATTAAGACCAATGGCCAAGGTATAGTCTGCCTTTACTGCGCTATCAAAAAAAGGCTCTCCTTTATCAGGACATAATCCTGTTGGAATATCAATACTTATTACCTTGCCATTATTGTTATGAAATTTTTGATTAAATAGTTTTATTAATTTATTATCAACTTTTCTTGTTTGATTATTACCAAAAACTGCATCAATCCAAAGCTCTTTCCCATTTGCAACAGGTGGCTCTGCTAATTTTGTGACACCAATAGATGTAAGATAATTAAGGTGGCTATTAGTTAATGTTTTTTTTATAGGGAATGGACACCATACCTGGACATAAAAACCTTTCAAAAAAAGCTCTCTAGCTATCACGGCACCATCCCCGCCATTATGCCCAGGACCTATAAAAACAGTTGTTCCATGCTTGAGAAGAGGTTTCTTTTTTAAGAGCCATCTACTAATTTGTATACCAGCTTTTTCCATCAATGCTTCTTGTGGCATTCCATCAGAAAACATTTCTTTCTCTAATATCAACATTTGCTTCGAATCAACAATTAAATGTTCAGAATCAATTGTTGGCCATACAATTTCGTTCATAATGATTACAAAGCAATTGAAAAACTGTTCAAAAATTTAAACTTTCATGTTAAAGACACAAAGGGATAAAAAATTAGAGAACTTTTTTTCTTCTAATAATAAAACTAAAAAGAAGAAAAATATTATTGTAGGTCTTTCTGGTGGCGTAGATAGTTCCCTTTCAGCGGCTCTTCTTGTAGAAAGAGGCTGGAATGTTGAGGGACTAACTCTTTGGCTAATGAAAGGACAAGGCTCCTGTTGTTCTGAAGGATTAGTTGATGCTGCTGGCCTTTGTGAAGATTTGGGAATTAATCATAAAATAATAGACTCAAGAGAAATTTTCGAAAGAGAGGTAATTAAAAAAACCACTGAAAGCTATGAAAAAGGATTCACTCCACTTCCATGTTCGATGTGCAACAAGAATGTAAAGTTTGAAGAGATGCTTAATTATGCAATTAACAAAAAACACTTTACTCATATTGCTACCGGACATTACGCAAGGATAAAAAAATCATCTTATGCTAATAAACTTGATTGCAAGAGCTTTGTATTTAAG
This sequence comes from Prochlorococcus sp. AG-347-I06, assembly GCA_003281605.1. GTDB lineage: Bacteria > Cyanobacteriota > Cyanobacteriia > PCC-6307 > Cyanobiaceae > Prochlorococcus_A. Next base: position 36,865 of record QCBM01000006.1, read on the forward strand.
GACCTCCTTCTCCTCAGAGGCGCTGATGAGAACAAAGACCAAAGTTACTTTCTATATTCTCTTTCACAAGAAGTACTAAGCAGATTAGAATTTCCTCTTGGTGAAATGAAAAAAGAAGAAACAAGAAAAGAAGCCCTGAGATTAGGTCTTAGAACTGCTCAAAAACCAGAAAGTCAAGATTTATGTTTAGTTGAGCATTATGGATCAATGCAGAGATTTATCGACAAACACATTGAACCCAAAGAAGGAGAAATTATTCATGTAAATGGTAAAGTCCTTGGAACACATAATGGTATTCAGCACTTTACGGTAGGTCAAAGAAAAGGTTTGGGAATCGCCTGGCCGGAACCATTATATGTAAAAAGTTTAAACAAGGAAAAAAACATAGTTTACGTAGCAGATAAAAGTGATCTACTTAATAAAGAAGCTATAATTAGTAAGGTTAACTGGGTTTCAATCGAAGAACCTAAGGGTGAGATAAAAGTAGAAGCACAAATCAGATATAGAAGTCATCCAGTAAAAGGGACTTTAATTCCTTTGAGAAATTTAGATAATCCAAGTAAAACATTTAAATTAATTTTTGAAGAAAGTCAAAGTTCAGTAACGCCCGGACAAGCTGCAGTTTTTTATAAAGGAGAAATTTTATTAGGTGGTGGATTAATTAATTAATTTTCCAAAAAAAATTTAATCCAATAAAAAATATAAACAATAACAAAATAGGTTTATCTCCAAATTTTGTATAAAAAGTCTTTTCGGAGGAAAAGCTAGGAAAAACTATTTCATTTCGTTCAACATTTAAATCTAAAAGCTGAATTATTTTTCCATCATCCTGAACTAAACCCGAAGGTCCTGTGTTTGATACGAGTAAATTGTGTCTCTTATTTTCAATACTTCTTAATCTAGCCAAAGATAGGAATTGATTATAAAGCTTAGTTGGATAGGGATCTAAATTTGCTGCAGATATTATTAGTTTTGCACCGCTTTTAACAGCCTTTCTTATTTTCAATCCATCACTAATTTCGTAACATATAGCTACTGCTAGTGGGGGTGTAAATTTAGGCTCAAAAAATCGTGAATC
>QCBM01000007.1 GCA_003281605.1 Prochlorococcus sp. AG-347-I06
AATTTTAATCCTCAAATGTTTGTGTGTTATTCAAATTAATAAAATAAGATACATACACTATAGATTAAGTTAAAGTAAAAGATTAAAGAACCAATCTTAAATGACAAAAGTTCTCATTACAGATCCAATTGATCAAACAGGAATCGATATTCTTTCACAAGTTGCTCAGGTTGATCAGAAGATAGGGATCTCAGACTCTGAGCTAGCTTCCATTATTAAAGATTATGATGCTTTAATGATTCGCTCTGGGACTCAAGTGACTGAGGAAATTATTAACTCTTCAAGTAAACTGAGAATTATTGGAAGAGCAGGAGTTGGAGTTGATAATGTAGATGTTAAGGCTGCTACGCAAAAAGGAGTTCTTGTTGTTAATTCACCAGGGGGCAACACAATAGCTGCTGCTGAACATACTATAGCTATGATGTTGGCTTTATCTAGACATATCCCAATTGCTAATAGTAGTACTTTGTCAGGTAAATGGGAAAGAAAGAAATTTGTTGGTAATGAGCTTTATAAGAAAAAATTAGGTGTGGTAGGTTTAGGTAAAATTGGTGCTCATGTAGCGAAAGTTGCTAATGCATTAGGAATGGAAGTTTACGGATATGACCCCTATGTATCAACTGAAAGGGCTCAACAAATACAAGTTAAACTATCTGAACTAGATAATTTATTCAAACAATCTGATTATGTAACTTTGCATTTGCCTCGCACACCAGAGACAGAGAATTTAGTAAATATAGACGTACTTAAAAGTATGAAAAGTAGCGCAAAATTGATTAATTGTGCTCGAGGAGGCTTAATTGATGAAGAGGCATTAGCACAAGCTTTAAATCAACCATTGATTGCAGGTGCTGCAATAGATGTCTTTTCTAAAGAACCTTTGGAATCTAATTCACCACTTTTGAAGGTTGAAAAGAATCTTATACTTACCCCACATTTAGGAGCATCTACACGCGAAGCTCAAGAAAATGTAGCTGTTGATGTTGCAGAACAAATAAGAGATGTCTTGCTTGGTTTATCTGCTAGAACTGCAGTAAATATTCCAGGTTTGAGTCCTGATATTATGGATAGTCTAAAACCTCATTTGCAGTTGGCTGAAACAATGGGTCTGCTTATAAGCCAGCTTTCAGGTGGTCAGATTCAAAAACTAGAAGTAAAGCTTCAAGGTGAATTTGTTCAACATCCTTCTCAGCCATTAATAATAGCTAGTCTAAAAGGTCTTCTAAGCAAAGCTTTGGGAGATAGAATTAATTATGTGAATGCCTCTCTAGAAGCAGATTCAAGAGGTATTTCGGTAGTCGAGAATAAAGATGAGGCGAGACCTGAATTTGCTAGTGGGTCGCTTCAGTTAACCACTTATGGAGATAATGGAGACCATAGCGTAGCAGGTAGCATTTTTGCTGATGGTGAATTAAGAATAATTAGTATTGATCAATATCCTGTTAATGTATCGCCAAGTAGATATATGTTGGTTACTAGGCACAGGGATATGCCTGGTATTATTGGCAAGCTTGGTTCTTTATTAGGCAGCAACAATGTAAATATTGCCTCTATGCAAGTTGGGCGCAAAATTGTTAGAGGGGAAGCTGTTATGGTTCTAAGTATTGATGATCCAATTCCTAATAAGTTGCTTGATACCATTATTGAAGTAGAGGGAATTACCAACGCTAATCCAGTTACTCTATAAAGAGGCCAGCTCTATTAATGGCAATTAAAGATTGGTATAAACTAACTTTTCTGATAGAAAGTGATTCTGAAGAAATTATTATTTGGAAGTTAAATGAGCTGGGAATATTTAGTTTTTCATTTGAATATTTTATTAAAAATGAAAATAAAAAAGAGGTGAATATATGGCTTCCAAGAGATGATTGGGGCGAGACTTCTAGAAGTAGTTTTGAAAAAGTAATTAGCAAACTTTTAAACATTAATGCACCTAATAGTCAATTTTTTGACTGGAGTATTATTAAAGAGGAGGATTGGTTGACAAGCTGGAAGAAATATTGGGCACCTGAATTAGTAGGAAATCATCTTTTAATATTGCCTTGTTGGATGAATCTAAATGAAAAATTTAAAGATAAAAAAATCATAAAAATTGATCCTGGAGCAGCCTTTGGTACAGGAAGTCACCCTTCGACTTATCTTTGCTTGGAAAAAATGGAGAATATTTTCTTTTTTGATAAAAAGATATTAGATATTGGGAGTGGTAGCGGGATTTTGAGTGTCGCCGCAAGATTGCTTGGCGCTAAGGAGGTTTATGCAGTGGATAATGATTATTTAGCTATAAATTCAACAAAATCTAATTTCCAACTAAATTTCGGTGATTTAAATAATTTAAATACATATTTGGGATCTTTTAATGAGGTAATTTTAAACAATCAACTCACACAATTTGATTTTGTTTTATGCAATATTCTTGCCGAGGTAATAAAAGGAATGATTCCAAATATTTATAAGTGCTTGAGAAACAATGGGGAAGTCATTTTCAGTGGAATTCTCAATTCGCAAAAGGATGAAATTATAAAAATATTAATTCAGAATGACTTGAAATTATTGGATGTATCAACTAGAAAAGATTGGGCATGCATTTCTGCGCAAAAAGCCAGTAATTCAACCTAAGTATAAGTTTTTCTTATAGATACTCTTTCATACATTTTATTGTGTCATTTTTTACTTCAAAATCTCACATATCTACTCAATCGATGTTAAAAATGTATTTGATAGGTATTAATTACCAACAATTTTTTATTTAAATGGCTTCTTACAAAGTTACACTCATCAACGAAGGTGAAGGTCTCAATTCAACTATTGAAGTACCTGATGATCAGTACATCCTCGACGCTGCTGAAGAACAAGGTATCGACCTTCCTTATTCCTGCAGAGCTGGAGCATGTTCAACATGTGCTGGAAAAGTTACTTCAGGAAGTGTTGATCAGTCGGATCAAAGTTTCTTAGATGATGACCAACTAGAAGCTGGTTTTGTTCTTACATGTGTTGCTTATCCAACATCTGATGTAACAATTACAACTCATGCTGAGGAAGAATTGTATTAATTATAAAAAATTAACTTTTCAAAGTTGATTATTCATTATTTCTCTGCCACCCTCTATGAAGGTGGCTTTTTTGTAAATGAATAAATTTGAATTTTTCAAGACTGGCAGTGTTCAATCAAGTTATGGAGGTCAGTACAGTTATAAGGTAATTGGTCCATGTTGCAGACTTTATGATAGGGAAGAGCTACCTTGGCCCTGCTCAAGGCTTGCTTGGAGAAGTAAGGAGCCTAGTTGGAGAAGAATAGGGTCTAGATTTGTTGCTGATATGGCTTCAAGAAAATGCCCATCTTACTCAGTACAGATATTGGAGCCAGGATCAAAACCTGTGGAGACAGTTATAACTTTTTTTTCGAAGAAATTTTCTTCTGATATACAAGAATGGTGGTATAGCAAAAAACCAGACTCAAAAGAGCCTGGTAATATCTTCCCATCTGAAGTTAGTTAGCTTTAAATCTTATGCTTTTGGCTTGGGAGGCATGTAACCTTTTAAGCCAGAACATTCTAAGCTGTCGACTGTATTTACACCTGTTTGTGAATTGGTACCTGTTGCTCTTTCGCAAAGAGATTTTCTTGTCTTTAAATCAAGGTTTGCGTCAGTAAAGTCAGCTCCATCAATAATTGCTCCATCAAATACACTTTTCATTAGCTCACCATTAGTAAGATTTGCGTCTGTAAAATCAGCATTATCAAAGCGTGTTGCATATGCAATGAGGTCTGTCATATTTGCTCCTTTAAAACTAGAGTTTTTTGCAGTTGTTACGCTCATATAGGCACCTTGAAGATTAGCTTCTCCTAAATCTTGATTAGATAAATCATATTTAACATATTCAGTATTATGAAGGTCGGCACCGTGAAGATCATCTTTTAGAACGTCAACTGATGAAGGATCACTAGGATATAGTGCATTTGCAGAGATTGGATTAATAAGTAAACCAATAATTAATGGAAGAAAAATAAATAGTCTTTTACAAGACTTATGTAGTGATGAAAAAATAGAAACCATTTCGATCAACATCAATATAGAAAACCTATGACCATTATTCCATGGGTTGGTCATTTACAACGCTCCTGCTAACGAACTGTTGCAGTTTATTTTATTTCTGCCGTTAGAAAATCTTTTGCAAGTTCAGTATTTGGAAATACTTTTTGAGCCTCTTTAAGCAAATCGCTTGGCGTGATTGCATTTTTATTGGTGTATCGTGGACTTAAATGAGTAATAATTAATTTTTTTGTGTTAGATAATAATGCTGTATTGGCAGCCATGATTGTTGTGGAATGTAATTTTTCGTAGGCCATGCTTTCATCCTCCTCTGAAAAAGTCGATTCATGTACAAGTAAATCGGCATTTTTTGATAGTGAAACAGCTGATTCGCTAAACACTGTATCTGTGCAATAAACAAAACTTTCACCTTTTCTAGGAGGTCCACAGAATTCTTTCCCATCGAATGACCTACCATCCGCTAATACGACTTTTTTACCTCGTTGCAGTTCTGAATAAATTGGGCCAGGTGCTATTTTTAGAGCCTCTGCTTTTTTGATATCAAATATACCTGGCTTATCTTTTTCACTTACCCTATAACCATAAGCAGGTATTTTATGTTTAAGGCAGGCACAATTTACTTTTATTTTGTTGTTTTCAAATAGAATTTTATTTTCTGATGCAAAATTTTCAACTTCCACAAAATTTAGTGGGAAAGACAATTTGCAAAAACTACTTTTAAGTGCTGAATTTATAAAACCTCGTAATTCTGAAGGACCGTAAATTTCAATACCATCACTATTTCCTGACAAACCTAGGGTAGCCAATAGTCCAGGTAAACCATAAATATGATCCCCATGCATATGCGTAATAAATATTTTCTTGATTTGCGAAGATTTAATATTGCTCTTCATTATTTGATGTTGCGTTCCTTCTCCACAATCAAAAAGCCAAACTTCTGATGACTGTGATAATTTAAGCGCTAGGGAAGAAACATTTCTCGTTAAGGACGGGACTCCTGAGCTTGTTCCTAGGAAGGTGATGTTCACTTATATTAATATTGTTGTTTTTTTATCTGGATTAAATTTAGACTTTTAGTGAAATTAAGGCAATTTCAAAATTTGTTTTTCAAACAAAGTGATATTAAAGATTATAAAAACCACCCATAACTTTTGTTTAATAAGTATATTAATTTTTTGTTTTTCCCAGAACCGAGCTTTATCAGCTTCAAGAGAACCTACCATAAGTGTTTTAATTTTAAAAGACAAAAAAATTAGAATTAGGTCAGATAAATCAATTCCATTAACAATCAAAGGTCAAAGATTTTCAAATAAAAAAATTAAAGGTTTAACTTTAAAAAAACAAAATAATAGAACTACTTTAATTTTTGACAAGAATAAACAAAAAATTTATGACTTGAAAAATGAGGATAAATTTGTAGTGAGGTCCTCAGATAGAAGAGGCATTTGGGTTGGTCAGAAAAGATACGCAGGTAAATTGAACATTTTTATAAGTGATAATCAAATATTGGTAGTTAATGTTCTTGGGATTGAGAAGTATCTCAGTAGTGTTGTTGGTTCAGAAATGCCCCCTAAATGGCCTTTGGAAGCATTAAAAGCTCAAGCTATCGCATCTAGAACTTATGCTTTGAAGCAAAAAGGAAATCCCCTATACGATATTGATTCGACAAATATGAATCAGGTCTATATAGGACTTGAGGCTGGGACACATAAAACTAAAAGAGCAGTAAACAGCACAAGATCATTAGTTTTGACATATAAAAATAAATTAATTAATGCTTTATTTCATAGTAGTTCGGCTGGTATGACAGAAAATAGCCAAGATGTATGGAAAAATAAATATCCATATTTATCAAGTGTTAAAGACTTTGATAAAAATAATCCAAAACTTCGGTGGAATAAAAAGTTTTCAAAGTCTCAATTGCAAAATCTATTCCCAACCATTGGAGGAATTAATAAAATTGAAATTTTAAATGTAACAAGTACGGGTCGAGTAAAAAATGTGAGAATTCATGGTGAATTTGGAACTGATCAAATTTCAGGAGTTGATATTCGAAAAAGAATGAACCTCAAAAGTACTTTAGTAAGATTTCAATTTATCGAAGATAATGATTCTATATCTAGTGATGAGAGCCATAAAGTATTACCAGCAAATTTATCAGAAAATGAACCTCTTACCTATATTGTTCGAGTTGGAGATAGCTTGATACTTATAGCTGATCAATATGACGTAAGCGTTGAATCATTAGTTGCCTTAAATAATATTAAAGATCCATCATTTATAAATATAGGTCAAAGATTATTAGTTCCAAAAAATTCTCCTAATTCATTATCTACAAACAAGATTTTAGTAGTTTCGGGATATGGAGCTGGCCACGGAGTGGGTATGAGTCAATGGGGTGCTAAATATATGGCAAATAAGGGAGAAAAAGCAAATGTCATCCTAAAATACTTTTATAAAGGAGTTGAAATAAAACCGTTTAAAAAATATTTTTTATAAAAAAATTATTTTGCATTAAGGACCAATTTTGGATTTATATTAGTTTGTTCTTTATTAAAAAAGCCTATACCAAGAAGATTTTTTCCTTTGTCTAATACTTTTATAGGTTTTTCATAATCAAAAGTTTTGCTTTCTTTAAAGTAATTAGTGTCAACCTTAATCGCTCTTCCAGTTTGCCAAAAATTTATTTCTTCTTCTTTATCCAAGACTAATGTTGAAATGTGACTAAGAGCAGAAATTGTTGGAATAATAAGTTGTGATGTTTTATTTTTCTCTTTTTCTATATCTGATATTTTTATGGAATGTTTTTCATCAAAGCCACAAGCTGAAATTCTTTTTAGTTGTAGAAGGCAACCCTCTGAATTGAGAATTTCACCCAAATCTCTTGCAATTGATCTTATGTATGTGCCAGCTGAACATTTGATTTTTATTTCTATGATTCCGTTTATTTGGTCCCATTTCATTAAAATAAGTTCTTCTATTTTTACTTCTCTTGGTGCTAATTCAAAAACTTCATTCCTGAAAGATTTCTTATAAGCTCTCTCACCATTAACGTGCACACTAGATACTTTCGGCGGAATTTGTTTAATAATTCCTCTAAATCTATTTAAGTATTGATCTAATTTTTCATCATTGATTTTAGGCCAACTTTTTTGATTAATTATTTCTCCGTGAATATCATCAGTGTTAGTTCTTATCCCTAATTTAATTTGTCCTATGTAAGTTTTACCCTGAGGGAGATATTGAATAAATCTTGTTGCACTGCCTATAGCGATTGGTAATATTCCTATAACTTCTGGGTCAAGAGTTCCTGTGTGACCGACCTTTTTTGTATTAAATAACTTCCTTATTTGTTTAACGCAATCATGAGAGGTGCAGCCTTTATTTTTATTAATTACTAAGAATCCATCTTTAGTTTCCATTTTTAATATTAAGAATACTTTGAGAAAGATTTATAACCATCCTATGATTTTGATATTGGAAATTTAGAGAAAGAAATTGAAAAACAATAATTTTATTTTAAAAGAGTTTTTAGACAATGCTTTTAATTTGAAATCACACTTAATGGAATACTTGTCTATTAGAGAGTGTGATTTAGATGGATTCCTTGCAAATGCAAAGATGAATTTAGCAAATTCACATCCTGGAGATGCTTTGAATGATGTTTCAGATTTTTATACTGAAATAGTTGGAGATCGGCATGTAGCTGATTTAGCTGCTTGGCACATCACAAGCAAGGCCTACATCGCTGATACTTTAAAACTTCAGCAGAGATTTTCTAGAGATTTGGTTTTAGATTTTGGAGGAGGTATTGGAACGCATGCCCTAGCTAACGCTATGTCTTCAAAAGTTGAGCATGTTTTTTTTGTAGATATTAATGAGACAAATAGAAACTTTGTTGAATACAGGGCTAAGAAATTAGGAGTCGAAAAAAAACTTACTTTTTGCAAGACAATTCAAGATACAAAAATATTGAAATTTGATACTATAATTTGCCTTGATGTTTTAGAACATCTTGCAGATCCAGCTTCTCAAATTAATCATTTTAGTGAAATTATGGATAGTAATTCTATTGCTCTATTCAATTGGTATTTCTACAAAGGAGATAACAATGAATATCCTTTTCATATTGATGATAGTGAAATTGTTGAAAAGTTTTTTGAGACTCTTCAATCAAAATTTCTAGAGGTATTTCATCCTATTCTTATAACTACAAGAGCTTATAAAAAAATTAGATAGCTATATTAACTCTTTTTCTATTTCTTAAATTCCGTTTAATGCTTTCGAAACTTACAGTTCCTTCTTTAAGTGCATAAAGGGTGTCATCTTTACCTTTACCAACATTGTTTCCTGGCAAAAATGATGTACCTCTTTGGCGAATTAAAATTGATCCAGCAGTTACTTTTTCTCCACCATAAGCTTTGACACCCAGTCTTTTGGAATTTGAATCTCGACCGTTTCTTGTAGAACCTGTTCCTTTTTTATGTGCCATTAGAAATTTTTAATTTGTTGATTTTTCTGATTTTGGTTTAGCTTCCTTTTTAACAGTATCTTTTTTCGAAGAAGACTTAGGAGTAGCTTTACCTATTGATATAGATTTTACCATAACTCTTGTAAGTTCTTGTCTATGACCCATTTTTCTTCTTGTCTTTTTTTTCGGACGCATCTTATATACAATAATTTTCTTATCTCTTTTATGGGAAACTACTTCTAATTCAATTTTGGCGTCCTTAACATAAGGTTTCCCAACAGTAATAGAGTCTTTGTCCTTTAAAAGTAAAACTTTTTCAAGTGTTATTTTATCTTTCTCTTTTGCATTTAACCTGTCTATGTCATAGTATCTATTAACTTCGAACCAAAATTGTTGACCCGAAGTTTCTGCTATCGCGTACAATTCATTACTTTTTAGAGAATTGTTTGAGGAGTTTTTAGAATTTGCCATATTTTAAAGACGCTATCAGGCTCAAATTTATAATTTGATTTTGCCTAATGAGCAATCATAATAGTTTGTTTATTCTCCTATTTTATAGTGTAATAAGTCAAGGGTTTTTAAATCTTTTATATCAATTCAGGATCTATAAAAATGGCAGCGAGGAAAACATACATTTTAAAGCTCTATGTTGCTGGAAATACTCCTAATTCGATGAGAGCCTTAAATACTTTAAGAGAAATTTTAGAAAATGAATTCAAAGGAGTTTATGCTTTAAAGGTTATTGATGTACTTAAGCAACCACAACTTGCAGAGGAAGACAAGATTTTAGCTACTCCAACTTTAGCTAAAATTTTGCCTCCGCCAGTAAGAAAAATAATAGGTGATCTTTCAGATAGAGAGAAAGTTTTAATTGGTTTAGATCTACTTTTTGATGAATTAACTGAAACTGAATATAGTGGAGATAAATAATATATTATAAACTTTTATAATTAAAGATAAAGTCAAAAATTATTTTACTTTTGTTTATTAGCACAAAACTATGAATGATAAGAAATTTGGTAAATCAAGTAAAATGCAAGTACAAAAATTACCAACTGGAATAGAAGGCTTTGATGATGTTTGTAGGGGTGGTTTGCCTGTATCTCGAAGTACCCTCGTTAGCGGGACATCAGGAACTGGTAAGACTGTTTTTTCACTGCAATATTTACATCATGGAATTTGTAATTTTGATGAGCCAGGAATTTTCGTCACATTTGAGGAATCACCTTTAGATATTATTAGAAATGCCGCTAGTTTTGGTTGGGACTTACAGGAATTAATTGATCAAAATAAACTTTTTATTTTGGATGCTTCTCCTGACCCTGATGGGCAGGATGTTGCAGGTAACTTTGATTTGTCTGGTCTTATTGAGAGAATTAGTTATGCAATTAGAAAATATAAAGCTAAAAGAGTTGCAATAGATTCAATAACCGCAGTCTTTCAACAATATGATGCGATCTACGTTGTTAGAAGAGAAATATTTAGACTGATAGCAAGATTAAAAGAAATAGGTGTTACAACTGTTATGACTACAGAAAGGGTTGATGACTACGGACCAATTGCTAGATATGGAGTAGAAGAATTTGTATCTGATAATGTTGTCTTATTAAGAAATGTTCTTGAGTCAGAAAAGAGGAGAAGAACTCTAGAGGTTTTGAAGTTAAGAGGGACTGTACATATGAAAGGTGAATATCCATTTACTATGGGAACGGATGGAATAAGTGTGTTTGCGCTTGGAGCAATGAGATTAACGCAGAGATCCTCAAATATTAGGATTAGCTCTGGAGTTAAAGATCTTGATGATATGTGTGGAGGAGGTTATTTTCAAGATTCCATCATTCTCGCCACTGGAGCTACTGGTACAGGTAAAACAATGCTTGTATCAAAATTTGTTGAAGATGCTTATCACAATAATGAAAGAGCAATACTTTTTGCATATGAAGAATCTAGGGCTCAATTACTTAGGAATGCGACTAGCTGGGGAATAGATTTTGAAAAAATGGAAAGTGATGGATTGTTAAAAATTATTTGTGCATATCCTGAATCAACTGGATTAGAAGATCACTTGCAAATTATTAAAACGCAAATTAATCAATTCAAACCAAAAAGAATGGCAATTGACTCTCTCTCTGCACTAGCCAGAGGTGTAAGTTTGAATGCATTTAGACAGTTTGTAATTGCTGTTACCGGTTATACCAAACAAGAAGAGATAGCAGGCTTTTTTACTAATACTGCAGAAGAATTTATGGGGAGTCATTCTATAACTGATTCTCATATCTCAACAATTACGGATACTATATTGTTACTTCAATATGTAGAAATAAAAGGTGAGATGGCACGAGCTTTGAATGTTTTTAAAATGCGGGGATCATGGCATGATAAACGAATTAGAGAATTTATCATTACGAATAGTGGCCCAGAAATAAAAGATTCTTTTTCTAATTTTGAACAAATATTTAGTGGTGCCCCTCATAGAGTTGTGCCTGATCAAAATGTTCAAAATGTTTTTAAAGGATTAGATAAAAATTAGTTAATTTCTTTAATTTCAGAACCTGAAAAAGAATCCGAATTATGAAGGGCTTTTGTCAATAATTCATCTTTATCAGATTGTGCTAAAGCTAAATCAAACCAGAAAGTAGTTCCTACACCTAATTCACTAGCCATACGAATCTCACCACCATGTTTTTCAATTATTCCCCGCACTATAGATAAACCTAAACCTGTACCTTGCTCAGTATGGACGGAATTCTCTACTCTATAAAAACGATCAAATATCTTTTCTTGATCAGCCTGAGATATTCCTGAACCAGTATCAGCAATTTCAATTCTTACTTTTGGAAGTGGTGAAACTAATTCACATTGGGGAGCTGCATCATTTTTAATATTTGGAGGGAAGGCAGGGCAGGAATCTGGCCAAGTATAAGCTCTTATAATTAGGGAGCTATTTTTTGGACTGAATTTCAAACCATTACCCAGCAAATTATCAAAAACCTGTAAAAGTAAATCAAAATTCCCAAGAATCGGAGGAATAGTTTCTTCTATTTCATGAGCTAATGAAACATTTTTTTCTGTAGCATTAAGTCTATAATTTCTAAGTGTTTGTTCTATCGCTGGTTTTATGTCTATTTGCTCTAGCTGAACAATTTTCCCAGACTCTAATCTTGATAAATCTAATACATCATTTACAAGTCTTGTTAATCTGTCCGTCTCTGAATTTGCAATTCCTAAAAATTCTATTTGTTCTTCATCAGAAAGCTGATCTTTTAAATCATGTAAGGTCTCTACATAACTTTTGATATTAAAAAGTGGTGTCCTTAATTCGTGAGAAACATTACTAATAAATCTATTTTGTGCAGCGTTAAGTTCAACTTCTCTAGTTAAATCCTGAATAGTTACAGCAATTCCTTTTAATTCAACTTTATTAGTATCTAAAACTGATTGCAAGACAATTCTTAAGGTTCTTGCTGGTTCTCCTAAACTGAATCTTAAATCATCTTTCTCCTTTTCCCTGTTTAAAATAGACTCAATATTAGTGTGTAAATCGTTAGATAAAATCTCGGGGATTTCATTTAAAAAATATTTACCCTCTAAGAATCTGCCTTCCCAGCGAAATAATCTCTTTGCTGTTGGGTTAGTAAGTACAATCTTGCCTTGTGAGTCCAATAATATGGCGCCATCAGCCATTGTGGCAATAAGCGATTGCTGTTTGATTTGAGCCGCTTTTAGTTCTTCTATATTAGCTTCATCATAATTTTCTAACTGTGTGGCCATTCGGTTAAATCCATTTAATAGTTCTCCTAGATCACCTGTCATGGGTAAAGAAATTCGGGACTTAAAATTTCCTCTTGAGATTTCTCTAACTCCTCTTACTAACTCTCTAACGGGTCTAGTAATTGTTAGAGCATTAAATACAGCTCCAAGTATGACTAAAACCCAAATGGAGATAAAAACTGCAATGGTTACTTCTCTAGTTAAAGCAGCACTCGCTAGTGCTTTCTTGTTAGGGGTAACGCCCAAAGCTAAAGTTCCAAGATATTTGCCCTTCCACAACATTGGGACAAATACATCTGTCACTTGACCTTGAGGAGTCGCATGCTGTCTAACTAAAGGAAATTGTGGTCTCTTCTTTAATTCTGAGGGTAATTTTAATCTTCGAGTGAGCTGAAACTGACTGTCTGAGCTTGTAGGTGTTGCACTGATCGGTATCCCGAGTTGAACAATATCTTCAGCATCAGTAAAGAATATATAGCGTAGGTTTCGACTTGACCTCCAAAACTTTTCAGCTACATTTGAAATTTCTTTTTTTTGGTTATTAGCAACTAATTCTGTAACATTCCCAGATAACAATAAGCCAAGATCTCGAGCGTATCTAGTATCATTCATTCCAGCATCTCTTTGAATACTATTTAAAGCAAAAAAAGTAATTCCTGTCATTAGGAGGCTCACGACAAGTGTTGCTATAGCTAACAACTTTGTTCTTAAACTAAACCCACTCCACCAAGCAAGGATTCTATTAATCCAATAGTTATTATTCAGGTCTTCGTTATCAGTGATGTTATATTTTCTATTTTCTTGATTATTGGTATCTACCATAAGCTTAATTCTCCTTGGAAAAGTTTTTTCTAACTTGATGACCTATATCATTTCTGAAGTAAATACCCTCAAAATGAATTTCTTTTAAATTCTTGTATGCTCTTTCAAAAACCATATCAAAATCTTTATCTTGACAGACAATACTTAAGACCCTTCCTCCATCAGTTAATAATTTTCCATTTGAACTTAAAGAAGTACCTGAGTCGAAAATTTGACAATCATTTGAGTCAATCTTACCTATTTTTATTTGAAAACCAGTTTTATACTCTTGAGGATATCCTTTGGAGGTCGCTATTACACAACCACTTACCTTATCAGAAGAAATAATTTTTTCATCACCAGTTAAATTTCCCATTGAGCATTTTTCTAAAAGAAATACAAAATTTTGATCCATCAAGGGCATGATTGTTTGGCATTCTGGATCACCAAATCTGCAATTATATTCTATAACTTTGGGCCCAGATTTTGTGATCATTAACCCAAAGTAAATTACGCCTCTATAGTCAATATTTCTTTTATTGAGTTCATTGATTGTAGGTTCAATTATTTCTTCGATAATTTTATCAAGGTAATCTTCTGTTAATAATGGGGCAGGGGAATAAGCTCCCATACCTCCTGTATTTGGACCTGTATCTTTCTCGTTAAGTCGTTTGTGATCTTGGGCGGTTGGAAGTAGTGTATATCTCTCTCCATCACATAAGGCAAAAACTGACACTTCGGGTCCTTGAATTTTTTCTTCTAAAACAACTATATTTCCAGAGTTGCCAAATTTACCGTTAAAAATTGATTCTGCTGCTTTGAGGCATTCATCTGCTGAATTAGGAATAAAAACACCTTTACCTGAAGCTAAACCATCAGCTTTTACTACTAGTGGGATTGATGATGAGTTGATAATTTTTTTGGCTTCTTCTATAGAATTGACTTTCCAAAAGTTTGCAGTTGGAATGTTTGCTTTTTGCATAAATTCCTTAGCCCAAGATTTGCTAAATTCTAATTTTGCTCCATCTTTATTAGGTCCAAATACTTTAAAATCTTTTTTGCGAAGTAAATCAGCTAATCCATTTGCAAGAGGAATTTCTGGTCCAATTACAACTAAATCTATCTTAAGAAAATCAAGCTTTTCTACCAATTCTTTTTCATTATTTATATCAATTTTTATTCTTTCACATTTATTTATTCTCTCTGAACCTGCGTTGCCGGGTACTAAATAAACTTTTTTAACTAATTCATTTTTTTGAATAGCCCAAGCCAAAGAGTTTTCTCTTCCGCCATTTCCAATTATAAAGATATTTTCTAATCTACTAAAGCTCTTAGAACTTGGTGAATAAATTCCCATATATTTGTTTCTTTAAGGTTATGAGGTTTCGATGGATAATCAGCTAAAATAAAATCAAATCTTTTGAATTTGATCTCTAATAATTATGTTAATTACAAAAAGTACTTTAGTAATCACAATTAGGTTTTAAATTAATGAATAATAAACATGAATTAATATATGAAGGAAAAGCAAAAAAAATATTTACCCATGATGATGTAGATAAAGTAAAAATTGAATTTAAAGATGATGCTACAGCTTTTAATGCTTTAAAAAAAGAAAAATTTGAAGGTAAAGGAAAACTTAATTGCTTAATAAGTGCAAGAATTTTTGAGATTCTCATTAAGAAGAATATTCCAACACATTTTATTCAACTCGAAAAAGAAAATACAATGATTGCAAAAAAAATAAAAGTAATTCCATTAGAAATTGTTCTAAGAAATACTGCTTATGGTTCTTTATGTAGAGAAACGACTATAAAACCTGGAACTTTCCTATCAAAACCATTAATTGATATCTACCTTAAAAATGATGAACTTAATGATCCCCTTATTACAAAAGATAGAATTAAATTAATGAATATATTAAGCTCTGATGATTTAGAATTAATAATTGATTTAACTTTAAAAGTTAATGAAATTCTGAAGATTTTCTTTAAAAATATTCAACTTCGGCTTGTGGATTTCAAATTGGAATATGGTTACGATCTTAAAAATAATATTCTTCTCGGAGATGAAATAAGTCCTGATAATTGTAGATTGTGGGATCTAAACCAAAAAAATGATACAATTGTAAGTCTAGATAAAGATAGATTTAGAAATGATTTAGGTGGTTTACTTGAAGCGTATAGTGAAATTCACCGAAGAATTAACAATTTTCTTGAGCCTAATTAAATAAATATTGACTTTATTTATTTTCATCAAAAGTATCATGAAGAAACATTCTTTAAAATTTGGAAAGGTTTTCACAAGTGTTGCCTTTACTCCCTTGATTTTGATATCAAATAATTCAAAACTTGCTGCTAAGTATTTGCCAAAGGACGTTGATCAATCAATAAAAACCTTAGAAATACCAAATCTTAACAATGATTTTTTTAAAGGAATAGATATCAAACAAGAGAAGCAGTTTCTTCTCGCTGAAAATAATAATATTAAAAATGAAGAAAGTGTTCTTATCTCAGAAATAATTATCGAAGGTTGGGAAAATCATCCGGAGGGTAGAAAACTTGAATTGGCTGCATATGATTCTATGAGCATAAAGCCTGGAAGTATTGTTAATAATCAAACATTAAATCAAGACCTCAATGCAATATATGCAAGTGGTTGGTTCTCAGGAGTTAAAATAAAGTCCCAAGAGGGGCCACTAGGCGTGAGGCTAATAGTAGAAGTAGTGCCAAATCCAATTTTGAAGAAAGTTGAACTTAAACCAATAAACTTACTAATCTCTGATGAATACGTTGATGATATTTTTAATAATTTTTATGGAACAACTCTTAACCTAAATGAAATTCAAAATAAGATAGAAATAATAAAAAAACGTTATGAAAAAGAGGGTTATTCTTTAGCTAGAATTAATGGCCCAGAAAGAATCTCGGAGAACGGAGTAGTAACATTAAATGTTTCTGAGGGCATAATATCTGACGTAAAATTAAGATTTCTAGGTTCTGATGGTGAAACTATTATTGATGGAAAACCTAGAAAAGGGAAAACAAAAGATTGGGTCATAAAAAGAGAATTAAAAACACAACCTGGTTCAATATTTAATAGAAAAATTTTAGAAGCTGATATCGGTAGACTCTATTCCACTTCATTATTTGATGATGTAAAGGTTTCTCTCGGTCCTGACAATGTAAATCTTGGTCAAGTCATAATTTTTTTAGACCTGAGCGAGCAAAGAACAGGATCATTAACAGGCGGACTTGGTTATAGTAATAGTTCAGGAATCTTCGCCACGATTGGTTTACAGGAAACAAATGCACTAGGAAGAGCATGGTCTACAAATTTAAACCTAAATTTCGGAGAATATTCAACTACTTATAATTTTTCATTATCTGATCCTTGGATTAAAGGAGATAAACATAGAACATCTTTTAGAACAAATGTTTTTGCAAGTAGAGATTATCCACAAGAATTTAAAAGTGAAGAAAATGGGAGATTTTATGCAGTAGATGATCAAACTCCATCTAGCTCTGATACTTTTACATCAGTAGTTTTAGAAAAAACAGGTGGTGGATTTTCTTTCTCAAGGCCGTTAAATGGTGGAGATCCATTTAAGGTCGCTAAATGGAGAGTTCTTGCAGGAATGAATTTTAAGAAAGTAAAGATGGCAGATAGCGATGGAAACAAAAAACCTTATGGTGATAGGACGCCAACTACAACCAGAAATAATATAAGCGATATTATTTGTATTGGATTTTCTCCAAATGACGGTTCATGCCCTGATGAAAATACATTAGTTAGTGTTATTGCAAGTACATCTAGAAATAATTTGAATAATTCCACCAACCCAACTTCAGGAAACAGATTAACCTTTGGTACTGAACAGTTTGTCTCAGTGGGAAATAATTCTCCAACTTTTAATAGAATGAAAACTTCATATTCATTCTTTATACCAACAAAATTAATAAATTTAACGAAAGCATGTAGATCTAGTGATGCCACTAGTGAAGACTGCCCTCAAGCTATTGGGTTTCAATTTAAGGCGGGAACTATTCTTGGGGAATTACCTCCTTACGAAGCATTTTGTATGGGAGGGACATCATCTATTAGGGGATGGGGATCGTGTGACTTGGCTGTAAGTAAAAGTTTTGTTGAAGGTACTGTAGAATATAGATTCCCTGTTTGGAAAATGATATCGGGAGCTTTATTTGTCGATGCTGGAAGCGATTTGGGCTCTCAAAATGATGTCCCAGGAAAACCTGGAGAATTATTGCAGAAATCAGGTTCTGGTTATTCGCTTGGAGGTGGAGTTGGGGTTAAAACGCCAATTGGTCCATTGAGGTTAGATGTTGCAAGCAAGGACCTAACTGGAGATATGAGATATACACTTGGAGTAGGATGGAAGTTTTAAGTGTTTTCTTGGCCTGCTAATTAT
Organism: Prochlorococcus sp. AG-347-I06; assembly: GCA_003281605.1. Lineage (GTDB taxonomy): Bacteria > Cyanobacteriota > Cyanobacteriia > PCC-6307 > Cyanobiaceae > Prochlorococcus_A. The sequence goes on from QCBM01000007.1 coordinate 17,523, forward strand.
GATTTCTGCTACACCTTGGCTGGAGTTATCTCCAGAGAAGGTATAGGTCTTCATAGTGGAGAAAAAACAAGAGTTATAATTTCTCCTTACGAAAAAGAAGGGTATTATGTTTCTTTCAAGGAAAAACCTGGCGAGATTTTCAAGCTTACTCAAGATTTAATTGGAAGTACCATGCTTTGTACAGCGGTTAAATTAGGGGGTAAAAATTTATATACTATAGAGCATTTATTATCTTCACTTGCCGGTTGTGGCTTGAGTTATATACATATTGAGGTTGATGGGAAAGAGATTCCTCTTTTAGATGGATCGGCAATCCAGTGGGTTAGAGATTTTGAAGAAGTAGGGATAAAAAAGGCACCTAAACCAGATAATTTCTTTCAAGAAATTAATAAATCAATAATTTTAAATAAAGAAGGTTCAGTCATAGCAGCAACTCCTTCTGAAAAAATTACAATTATATCCACCATAAGTTTTGCCTATAAAGCAATTGGAAATCAAACTTTTGTGATTGATTTAAATCCAAAAAGTTTTGTTGAAATGATCGCTCCTGCGAGAACATTTGGTTTTAAAGATCAATTTCAAGAGTTAAGCGAACTTGGATTAATAAAAGGGGGTAGTTTGGAAAATGCCCTTGTTTGTGACGATGAAAAATGGGTTAATCCACCATTAAGATTTGATGATGAACCAATAAGACATAAAATTTTGGACCTAATTGGGGACTTGGCTTTGGTAGGGTTACCTAAGGCTCAAATTTTAGTCTATAAAGGATCACATTCTTTAAACGCTTTGTTGGCCTCATCGCTAAAAAATTAACTTTATCTTTAATTGTTTTGGAAAAGAAATTATCCAGTGAAAATAATCAACTTTCCTCTGAGCACATACTAGGTTTATTACCTCACAGATATCCTTTTGCTCTTGTGGACAAGGTTATAGAAAATATTCCAGGGGAGAGAGCTGTTGCAGTAAAAAATGTAACTCTGAATGAGCCTCAATTTCAGGGACACTTTCCTGAGAGACCTTTGATGCCTGGGGTTCTTATTGTTGAATCAATGGCTCAGGTTGGTGGAATTATTGTAACGCAAATGCCCGATCTTCCAAAAGGGCTTTTCGTTTTTGCTGGAATCAATAATGTTAAATTCAGAAAACCAGTTGTGCCTGGAGATCAACTGATAATTTCTTGTGAGTTATTGTCGATTAAAAGACAAAGATTTGGGAAGGTTAAAGGTGAGGTTCACGTTGATAGGAATTTGGTTTGTGCTGGAGAATTAATGTTTTCATTAGTTGATTAGAAATATGGATCTTAAAAATAATGAATCATACTCAGGCTTTAGTGGTGTAAAAGTTCACCCAAATGCTTTTGTTGATCCAAGTGCCGAATTACATGACGGGGTTATTATCTCTCAAGGAGCTGTTGTTGGTCCTGATGTGACTATCGGGAAAGGATCTGAAATAGGACCGAATGCAGTTATTTCTGGAAGAACTCAAATTGGTATGAACAATAAAGTTTTTCCTAGTGTTTTTATAGGTCTTGATCCCCAGGACCTTAAATATAAAGGGGCCCCTACCGAGGTAATTATTGGAGATAATAATACTTTCAGAGAATGTGTAACTATTAATAAAGCAACTTTTGAAGGAGAAAAAACTATTATTGGCAATAATAATTTGTTGATGGCTTACACTCACATCGGCCATAATTGTGAACTTGGAAATAGGATAGTTTTATCAAATAGTGTTCAAGTTGCAGGCCATGTAAAAATTGAAGATAAAGCTATTATTGGAGGTTGTTTAGGTATTCATCAATTTGTACAAGTTGGATATTTGGCAATGATTGGAGGAATGACTAGAGTTGATAGAGATGTACCTCCTTTTTGTTTAGCTGAAGGGCATCCAGGAAGATTGAGAGGTTTGAATAGAATTGGAATTAAGAGAAGTGGTTTATTAGAAAATAAAAATTTTGACTTAAAAATTCTTCAAAGTACTTGGAATCTAATTTTCAAATCTAATGATACGATTTCAAGTTCATTAGAAAAATTAATGACAGGAGAATTAGATCTTTCATCTTCAAAATTATGTAATTTTTTAAAAGAGTCAATATCTAAAGAAAGACGAGGACCAATGCCCATAGTGAATTTATGAATAAAAAGATATTTATAAGTACTGGAGAAGTATCTGGAGATTTGCACGGAAGTTTGTTATCAAAAGCGTTATTTGATGAAGCCAAAAAAAAATCTATAGATTTAGAAATTTGTGGATTAGGTGGGGAGAGAATGAAGAAAGAAGGTGTAAAAATTCTTCAAGATACTACATCAATTAGTGCAATAGGAATTTGGGAGGCTTTACCTCTTATTCTGCCAACAATAATAATTCAAAAAAGATTCTATAAATTACTTAAAAAATATCCCCCAGATTGTTTAATATTGATTGACTATATGGGTCCAAATATAAATATTGGTACTAAATTAAAAAGATCGAAGACAAAAATTCCAATTTTTTATTATATTGCTCCCCAAGAGTGGGCTTGGAGGGTTGGCAATAATACTACAACAAATCTTATAAAATTTTCTGATAAAATTTTTGCGATTTTCAAGAAAGAAGCAGAATTTTATCAAAAGAGGGGCGGAAATGTTTTATGGGTTGGACATCCAATGATTGATTTGACAAAAAAACTTCCTCTGAAGAAAGATGCTCGAACTATTCTCAACCTTCGCCAAGATCAAAACATCATTCTTTTAATGCCCGCATCAAGACCTCAAGAATTGAGATATATATTACCTACTTTTATGAAAACAGCTAAAAATTTACAACAAAAATATCCAAATTTGGTTGTCTATATCCCCTCCTGTCGAAGTACTTTTGATGAAATATTCAAAAAAGCCTTAAGAAAATATCAAGTTAAAGGATTTGTGATTTCTCAAAAAGATAGCGCAAAATTAAAGCCTTACATTTATTCGCTCACTAAAATTGCTCTTTGTAAATCTGGGACAGTTAATATGGAATTAGCCTTGTATGGAATCCCACAGATTGTTGGTTATAGAGTGAGCAGGGTAACTGCTTTTATTGCTAAAAAAATTCTCAATTTCAAAGTAAGATTTATTTCCCCAGTAAATTTGTTAGTTAATAAATTAATAATCCCTGAGTTTGTGCAGAGAGAATTTGACGAAAAGAAAATTTTCTCCAAATCTTGTAGAATTCTTGAGCGGAAGTCAGAAAAAATAAAAATTAAGAAAGGTTATGATTTTTTAAAAAAAGAATTGGGAGAAGAGGGCGTAGTCCAGAGAGCTGCTAAAGAGATTATTAATTCTATTATTTGAACTTTATAATAAAAAAATGAAATATTTCCTACCTCTCATAATTGCTCTGTCAATATTTATCCACCCTGTAAACGCTTTTGCAGAGGAATTGATTCTCGCAGGAGGTTGCTTTTGGTGTTTAGAACATGATTTAGAGTCATTAAAGGGGATAAATTTTGTACAAAGTGGATATTCAGGTGGAGACTTACAAAATCCTACCTACGAAAATCATGAAGGACATCAAGAAGTAGTTTTGGTGGACTATGATTCCCAATTGGCAACTTTACCCAAGATACTTAGGCTCTATTTCAGAAATATTGATCCTTTGGACGGCGGGGGCCAATTTTGTGATCGTGGAGATTCTTATAGGCCAGTGATCTTTTTCAAAGATGAAACTGAGGAAAATGATGCAAAAAATGCTATTTTTGCGGCCTCTAACGAGTTGCGAGTGCCATTAGAAAAAATATCTGTAGAACTAAAATCAAAAGGTCAATTTTGGTTGGCTGAAGAATATCATCAGGATTTCGCTGATAGAAATGAATTGAAATATAAGTTTTATAGATTCTCTTGTGGGAGAGATCAGAAGTTGGATAAATTATGGGGCGATAACGCTAGATCAACAAATCTTTGGAATGAATGATTTAAATATAGTTATTTATTTTTAATCCATTGAACAAGAGTTTTAACTCCAAAACCGGTTGCACCTGATGGGTTAATCCCCTTATTCTTGTCAGTCCAACAAGTCCCAGCAATATCAATATGAGCCCATTTAATCTCTGGCTCAAAGAATTCCTCTAAAAACAAAGCAGCAGTTATTGAGCCACCTGCTCTAGGACCTGTATTTTTCATGTCAGCTATATGAGACTTTAACCCTTCTTTATAAGATTTTTGTAAAGGCATTTGCCATAATTCTTCTCCAGACTCGGCTGATGCGGCTTTTAGGTCATTTGCTAGATCATCATTATTGCTCCAGAATCCTGCTACATCATTCCCTAATGCAACAACGATAGCTCCTGTTAAAGTGGCAAGATCTATTATTGAATCCGGTTTTAAATTTGATGCGTAAGTTAAAGCATCAGCTAATGTGAGTCTACCCTCTGCATCAGTGTTATTTATTTCAATTGTCTTACCATTAGATGCTTTAACTACATCTCCAGGATGTACTGCAGATCCGTTTATCATATTTTCGCAAGATGCCACAATAAAATGAATTTCTAATCCCTTTGGTTTTATTGCTCCTAGCGCTTTTGCTGCTCCTAAAACTGCAGCGCTTCCGCCCATATCATATTTCATCATTTCAATTTGAGAGGCTCCCACTTTTAGGTTGTATCCACCAGAATCAAAGGTTAAACCCTTCCCAACAAGCGCAATCTTTTCTTTTATAGGCCCCTCTGACTTTAAAGTAAGATGTATAAATTTAGGATCTAGATCAGACCCTTTTGCTACAGCTAAATATGCACCCATCCCTAAATCTTCACAATCTTTTGCCTCTAAAATTTTTACTCCCAAACCATGATCTTTAGCTATTTGAGAAGCTTGTATAGACATTTCCTGAGGAGTAAGGCTATTTGGAGGGGCGGCTACAAGTCTTCTTGCTAGTTCTACACCTTCACATATTTGTGCTGTCTCTTCAAAGCTAATATTCTCAAATTTTTTCAAATTCAAGAACTCTATTTCTTTAAGAACTTTCTTTTCATCTTTTTTCTTATTGAATCTATTGTCCTTATAGGCAGATAATCTGACTGACTCTGCTAATTGACTTATTTCTAGTTGTGAATTTATAAATTCCCAAGGTAGCAAGATGCTAATTTTTTCATTTTTATCAACAGTTTTCCTAACTAGATTTCCTATAGAGTTTTCTATATCACTTTTATTTAGGTCTTTTGATTTGCCAAGACCAACTATGAATAAAGTTTCTAATTTTTGATCTAAAAATTCAAAGTTTAAAGTTTTTCCTTTTTCTCCTTTAAATTTTTTTTGAGTAACCTTTTTTAGTAATAATTTTGGGTCAATAACAAATTTTATGTTTTCAAGTTGGCTTGCAATTTCTTCCTCTAAAACTCCAAAAATTAATGAAGCACCTTGCCAGTTATCTAGATTTTTTTGGAATGTGGAAAATTGCATTTGTAAAATGGTTTTAATTAACTTTTAATTGTTTGTGAAAGTAGTTGTCCACCTATCTCGAGTTTCTTTATTAAAAGGTGGTAACCATAAATATATCAGTTGCTGTTCTAATTTACGTCTTAATTTTACTTCTTTAGGTACATCTAAGAAGAAACGAATATCTTGGTGACTTGAGAGTTTGTTATGAGCTAGGGCTTCTTTATAGTTCATGAGGTAATTTTTACAGTCATGTTCTCCCTTCCATCTTTTATTTGCTGAATTTGTTTCTCCTATATAAAGGATTATTTTAGAACTCGCCATCGAGTCAATTACAAAATACATTGCTGGCCCATTGTGTATATATTGATTAGTTCTCCAAAAGTTCAATGATAATGGCTGCAAGGAAAACGGATCAATTTTTCTTTCATTGGAAATTTTTTTTATAGGAAGACTTGTTTGGTGCAAAGTTTTATTGAGATTATCTTTTGAAATTTTTAATTGGTGATTATGTATTCTATCCCTCCATTCAGTTAGGATTTCGCCTTTGATTTTTAGATTATTTGAGTGTTGAAAATTTGTTGATGTATTTACATTTGAACCAAATAGTTCAAATTGTCTATTTTGGTTTGAAATATTATTTACGTTAAATTTTTCCAATATTTATAAACCATGTTTACTAAATTTAATTCTGAAAAAATATAAATCAAAGAATTATTTATAAACTAAAATTTATTAATCTTCTAATCAATTTAAAAGATTCTTGTTATCTTGTAATTGAGCCTTAATCTGCGAAGTAAAAAATAAAAATGGGATTCTTTGAGTCAGACATCGTTCAAGAAGAAGCTAAAAAGCTTTTTACAGATTACCAAGAACTTATGAAGCTTGGCTCTGATTATGGGAAATTTGACAGAGAAGGGAAAAAAATGTTTATAAAAAAAATGGAATCTCTTATGGATCGTTATAAGGTTTTTATGAAAAGATTTGAATTGTCTGAAGATTTTCAAGCAAAAATGACAGTAGAACAATTAAAGACACAGTTAAGTCAATTTGGGATTACTCCTGATCAAATGTTCGATCAAATGAATAAAACCTTAATAAGAATGAAGGATGAACTTGATAAAACTTCTTAAAATTGACGGTTAAATCTTCATGACAGATAATTTAAAATTGCCATCATGGCTGTCAAGAGGAATAGAAGAATATTTTCCAATTAAGGGATCAGATCAAACCTTTTCGCAGATAATTGATCATGCGAAAAAAAATAATAAAAAATTAAGGGTTAAACTCGGCATCGATCCAACTGGAACCGATATTCATCTTGGGCACAGCATATTGTTTAAAAAACTTAGGGCATTCCAAGATAATGGACATATTGCAGTTTTAATTATTGGGGATTTTACTGCTCAAATTGGAGATCCAACCGGAAAAAATAAAACAAGAGTTCAGTTAGCGGAACAACAAGTTAAGGATAATGCAAAAACATATTTAACCCAACTAGGGATGGGAAAGCCAGCCAATGAATCTATTTTAGATTTTGACTCAAAAGATAGAATAGAAATTAGATATAACAGTGAATGGTTAAAAGGATTAAATCTTAATTCCATAATTGACTTAATGGGGAGTGCAACAGTTAGTCAAATGCTTGCTAAGGAAGAATTTAATAAAAGGTACACAGCGCAAGTTCCAATTTCTTTACATGAATTCTTGTATCCACTATTACAAGGTTACGATTCGGTAGTTGTTCAATCAGATATTGAGCTTGGAGGCACAGATCAGAAATTTAATATTGCAATAGGAAGAGACCTTCAAAAGCATTTTAAACAAGAACCTCAATTTGGTGTTCTGCTGCCAATTTTGACAGGTTTAGATGGAGTTAAGAAGATGAGTAAATCTGAATTTAATACCGTCGGTTTAACTGAAGATCCTCTTTCAATGTATTCAAAATTAGAAAAAGTACCCGATAATATAATACCCACCTATTTTGAATTACTTACTGAATTAGATTTAAGTTTTCTTGAAAACTCAAATCCTCGTGAATTACAGAGAAGAATGGCTTTAGAGGTTACTACTTTATTCCATGGGGCCGAAGAAGCATTAAAGGCGCAATCAAACTGCGAAAAATTATTCCTTGGACAGAAAGAAAAAGTTGGAGAAATTCCAGAGATTTCTTTAAAAGAAGTAGTTTTTCCAGTAAAGTTTTTCTACTTATTAAGTGCTCTAAAACTTTTCAAATCTAGCAGCGAATCCAAAAGATCTATTAAAGGTGGGGGTGTAAAAATTGATAGTCAAAAAGTAATAAATCCTGATTTAGTTTTTAATTCAAAAAATGATTTGGAAGGAAAAATTTTGCAAATTGGAAAAAAAATAATTAAGAGGTTTGAAAACTGAAAATTGATGCATAACAGATTTAATTCAGAAGATAAAATAATATTGGCAATTGATGGATTAGATGTAAGTCAAGCAAAATTACTTTTGGAAAAATGTCCTAATATTAAGTGGGTTAAAGTTGGTTTAGAACTTTTTGTTAGGGAAGGTCCAAGAGTTATTGAAATATTAAAAGGTTTAAATAAAAAAATTTTTTTAGACTTAAAATTTCATGATATTCCAAATACCATGCGTGCAGCATGTTTCCAAGTTTCAAAATTAGGGGTTGATATAATTTCTATTCATGCTTCAGCAGGTTTAAAAGCTCTTAAGGATTCGAAAAAAGCATCTTTAGAAGGAGCCACCTCAGTCAGTGTAAAACCTCCATTGGTTGTAGGAATAACTGTTTTAACAAGCTTTTCTCTTAAAGATTTTCAAACTGATCTTGATAGAAATAATTCAATTGAAGAAAATGTATTGAGACTTGCAAAGTTGTCTTTTGATGCCGGATTAGATGGATGTGTTTGTTCCCCTTGGGAGGTAAAAATGTTGAGATCTAATTATAAGGATAATTTTGAACTTATTACACCAGGTATCAGATTAAATATTGACAATAAAGATGATCAAAATAGAATAATGACCCCTTATAAAGCTATAGATAATGGCGCTTCTAAGTTGGTCATTGGTAGATCAATTTCGAAAGCTATAGAACCTAATAAAGCTCTAATAGAAATCTTTAAATCTATTGATTCTGATTAATTTTGGATTCTTCTCCTTTAAGCAATCTTGTTATGTTTGTTCTATGTTTCCAGATTACTAATAATGCGACAATTAGACTTATAAAAAAGTATGAGTGCATAAATTTACCTAGGTAAAAAAACATAAAAATAGGAAGTAAGATTGCAGCTGAAATACTTGATAAAGAAACAAATTTAGTTTTTGTTAGGACTATTAAAAAAATGCCAAGAGATGCGAGTCCAACTTTCCAAGAAAGAGCTAAAAACATACCTAATCCAGTTGCAACAGCTTTTCCTCCTTTACCTCTAAGCCATATTGGCCAAATATGTCCTGAGATAGCGGATATCCCTGCTATAACTTCTATTAATCCTTGATATGTGTAATATTGAGCAATTTTTACTGCAATAAGGCCTTTCCCAACGTCAATGATAAATACAAAAAGTGCTGGCCATTTCCCAACATTTCTTAAAACATTTGTGGCACCTGTAGATCCAGAACCTATAGTTCTTAGATCTATATTTTTGAGATATTTTCCAATTAAAAAACCTGTCGGAAGTGATCCTAAAAGATAACTTGCAAAAATTATTAAGATATTCATAAAGCTTAGTTTAGTTCAAGATCATCGTAAATTTCATTATCTGAACTAGCAAATGCAGCCCATAATGGGAATTGAAGTATTGGAATTTCAACAGAGGTTTCTGCTGCATCAATGATAATAAATGGCAATTCTTCATTCGCTTCTAATCTATCAGCTCTCTCGATGACACCTTCAGGCCTTTCAAAAAGAACAATCCCACTATTAGGTCCAAAGTCATCCCTTGTTAGACCAAGTGAATCTTGAAGAATTCTTCTCCATTCACCTAATCGTTCAGGCTGCGAAGCTAAAATAAGAGTCTGAAATTGATCTCCATATAATTCGCCAAGTATAGATATTAAGCCAGCTGATAACAAGGCATTTTTTTGTCTAGATCCTCTACTTTCAAGAGAACCTCTTCCGCCCATGTTAAAGAACCAATCATCCATAATTTCTATATCTGAGGAATCAAGACTCCGTCTTAATTTCCAAGGTTCTGCATAAAAGTCGGGTTGTCCTGTGAAACTTGAAAAGCAACTTTTTATAATCTCTTCATCTGGCTTAAATGTCTCGGAAAGAGCAGGAACATTAACTACATTATTTGCGCTATTGCCTTGCTTTTTCTCATCAAGGGGAGAAGGCTTTACAATTATTGGTTGAGAAACTAATTCAAGTTTCTCTACGTTTTGTGAAAGATTCTGCAAAGCTCCAGTTAAGTACTCTTGAAAGCCTTTAACTCTTTTAGCAATATTATCTGACTGTCCTTTAAAATTAGACTCAATATCTTTTTCTATTTGATTTTTTTTGGTTTCTAAGTCTTTTATTTCTTTAACTAAAGAATCTTTTTTTGAAAAGAGATCTCTAAAAATTTCATTAGAAATTTCATCAAAAGATTTAGTTGATTTATCGTTTTTCGGTGTAATTTTTTTATTTTGAGTTGTATTTTTCTTACTAATTTGTTTGGTTTTATCATCTGAAATTGACTTATCTATTTTTAATTCCTTTTCAGGATTATTGTCGGAAATTTCTGTATTGGTCATTTAAATAATTTTGATGATTAAGCAAAGTCTGAATTTTAAGAATTTTTAATTTCCAGGGAGTCAACTTTTTTTAAGAGCTCATCTTTTAATTGCTTTGGATTAAATAAAATTGGTAATAAATGAGGACTGGACTTTTCTCTAAAATAAAAAATACCTGGGATTATAGGGAAAAAGAATTTCCATGATATCCAGTTCTTGAATGGAAAAGTTCTAATCTCTTTCCCTAATTGTAAAACGATAAAATCATCATTTGTTATTTTTATTCTTAAGGTGAATGACTGAAGTAACAAAAAAAAGCTAAAAGAAGCAAAAACTATTGTTGGCAAAGAACCAATGTTCAAAAACAAAAGCATAAAACTTAAAACTATTAGAATGATTGGCAACTGAAATGATGGAGATATTATTACTGGGTCCTCTTTTTTTGATTTAGTGTTAAACATAGGGTCATCCAAATAAAATTTGTGTCAGAAACACATCCATTAAAGATACAGTAACAAGAGTCATTACGACTGCGCCTGTTGTACTTGTTCCAACTTCTTTTGGACCACCTTTAGTTGTGAGTCCATATCCACAAGCAATGATTGAAATGAGTAATCCGAACACTACAGATTTTATTAACATTGAAGTTAAGTCTGTACTGGATAAACTCACATTACCTGATCTTACAGATGTCCAAAAAACTATCGGAGGAACTTTATAAAAAATTGTGCTCCAAATTTGTCCGCTCCATAAAGCTACAGATAAAAACAAAAGACACTGTATTGGTGACATTATTACCATCGATAGTAACCTTGGGACTACCAAATATTGGACTGGTTCGGTTCTTAACATGGTTATTGCCTCAATTTGTTCTGTGACTTTCATAGTGCCCAATTGAGCAGCATATGCAGTGGCAACCTTTCCAGTCATTAAAGTAGCAGTTAGAAGAGGGGCCATTTCTCTCGCCATGCCTACTGCTAATAAACCTCCAATTTCGCTTGAAACCCCCATGCTTGTAAGTTGTGATGCAACTTGAATATTAAAAACTGTACCTGCGGCAATTCCTGTAATCAATACAATTACCAAACTGCCAGGACCTGACTCCATAAGTTGGTCAAAGAGATCATTTTTGGAAATTTTACCCTTAAAGATAAAATTAATTGCTTGCCCGCCAATGATTAAACTGCTTAGAAGTCTTTTGAAAAAATTAAGGTAATACATATCTTTATATTAGTTTGTAATTAATTTCCGATCCCATTTTCTCATAATTAAAAGACCAATTATTACCAGTATTGAGGGTATAAAACCAATACATAATCTAATAGTTAATTGTGCTGAGAAGCATTGTTCAATAATATTTAGACCATCTTTATCAACAAAGCATGATTGATAGCCTGATAAATACAATAAAAATCCTAATAATTGAACACTAAACGCAATACCAATCTTCTGAATAAGTACCATCCAAGCAGTATATAATCCTGCTGGTTTCTCTGGGTCTTCGTCTATTGCATCAGGAAGTAGTGACCAAGGGATAAGAAAAGCGGTTGAAGCTCCAATGCCAATAAGACAGATTATAAAAATTAAAAGAATGAACAGAAATATGTTGCTGGCATTTAGGAATAAACTATCTCCAGCTACTGAAATTTTTGATAATGAAGGTAAAAATAAAGCTGCTGTACATGAAATAATCCACATAATCGCTCCATAGTTTAACGCTGAAATCCTGTTCAATTTATTTGATACTCTGGTCCATATTTGTAAACCCACTAAAGCGCTAATTTGGAAAGGTATCGGGATCCACTTCGCAATATATGTTGGTACGTTCAGTACATCCTCGACATAGATTAACGCTACTGTTTGCATTAATTGTAAGGCGCACCAGAGAAGAATATAGAGCGTAATAACTTTTAGAAATTTTTTATTTCTGAAGATCCTTTTGAATTGAAGCGTTATAGCTTCAACTTTTCCTGAAGGCCTTCTTGCTTTTTTTGCGAATGGAGCTAATCCCCAACAAGAAATTAATGTTGCAGCAACTGCAATAAATCCGCTTATTTTACCCATTAAAAAATATTCATTATTTGCTGATCCTTCGGAACCTAATACAACTCCAGCAATTATTAAACCAGTTAGTCCTGCGATTATTGAGCCAGTAAATCTAGATGCGTTTAGTCTTGTTCTTATTGCTGTTTTTTCAGAAATTTCAGTAGAAAGAGCTGCGAAAGGAAGATTAATACTTGTATAAGCAGTCATTACGATTATAGAAATTATGGCATAGTAAATAGTCTTGGTTTGCACTGAACCAGTGGGTGTCCACCATATCGCAGCTAAAGAGAAACCAAGGGGAACAGATGCTGCTACCATCCAAGGGATTCTAGGCCCCCATCTTGATTTAGTACGATCACTTAACCATCCAATTAACGGATCATTAACTGCATCCCATATCTTTATTAACATTAATAATGATCCTGCAATTATTACTGGTAAACCTGCAGAAATAAAAAATTTGAAAAGAAAAAAACCAAATTGTGTCGCGACTAAACCTGTGCCTGCATCTCCTAGCCCATAAGAGAACATTAATCTTGTTGTTGATCTAGAAATATTTTTTTTCGAGTGTGAATTTTCCAATCTTTTTACTTTGTTTATTGTTTGATAATGTATTATTGCAATGGTAATTCAATTACTTAATGCGGGCGTGGTTTAGTGGTAAAACCTCAGCCTTCCAAGCTGAAGATGCGGGTTCGATTCCCGCCGCCCGCTTTTAGAATAAATTATTTTTTGACCCAAATACTTCTTCTGAAATGATTAGTAAAGAGCTTCTACTCTTTATTGAAACAGATTTTTCATTAATAGTTAAGGGTTCAAAAATCTTAGACATGCTAGTGTCGATAATTTTTAACCAATTATATTTACATTTCGGCAACGGGAAATCGATACTTTTTGAATATGCATTTAAACCTATCCAAACCAGAGGACTAGTATTGTTTTTGTTAATGCTAAAGGCAACTGTGTGCGACCAACTACTCCAATCGGGGCTATTTAACTTTGTTCCATGCCAATGATATGTTGGAATATTTTCATTGGTTTGATTGTTAGGGAAGAATGATGGATTAAAAATGTTTATTAGTTTTTTTCGGATTTTTATAACGTATTTAAAATAATCTAATAATTCCAAATCTTGTTGACCATGTTCCCAATTCATCCATCCCAATAAATTATTTTGGCACCAAGAATTGTTGTTACCGCCTTGTGATCTTCCTATTTCATCACCCATTAGTATCATTGGAACACCTTTAGAGATAAGTAAACTAAGAACAAGATTTTTTTGTTGTCTTTTCCTTAAATCATTTATTAATAAGTTCGTAGTTGGTCCCTCAGTACCATGATTCCAAGAATTGTTATGATTATCTCCATCTCTATTTTGTTCTCTATTGGCAAAATTATGTTTTCTATTGAAAGTTACTAAGTCTTTTAAAGTGAATCCATCATGTGAAGTAATAAAATTTATCGACTTTGGAAAAATATTATCTTCTTTGTAAATAGATGGAGAACCTTTTATTTTATCGCTCATATTCCAAGCTGTATCTTTATCCCCCTTCCAAAATCTCCTCAAGTCATCTCTAAAATGACCATTCCAAGTGAAAGTATTCTTAGATGGGAAATCACCTAATTTATATAAACCGCCACAATCCCATGGCTCACTTATGAACTTGATATCGATGAGTTCTGGTTCACATTCTATATCTTCAAAAATTGGAGGATTATCAAGCGGTGAAAGATTTTCTCCTCTTGATAGGGCAATTCCTAAATCAAATCTAAAACCATCAACTCCTAATTCACTTGCCCAACATTTTAAAGATTCAATTATTAGTTTTCTAACTAATCCTCTGTTTGCTGCAATAGTATTACCACATCCGGAGACGTCCTGATAATTTTTATCTTTTCCAATAAAGTAATAAAGATTTTCATCTATACCTTTCCAAGATATTGCTGGCCCTTTTGAATCACCTTCGCAAGTGTGATTGTATACAACATCTAAGATGACTTCAATGTCTGCTTTATGACATTCCTCTACAAATCTTCTAAATTCCTCTCTATTATTTTCCGGGGATTCATTCGAAAGATATTCAAAATGCGGAGTAAACCAATTAATTGGACTATATCCCCAAAAATTTTTTAGACCATTTGGGGCATCAGTAGGATCAAAAGAAAAAATTGGAAGTAATTCAATTGTTGTAATACCAAGTTCTTTGAGATAAGGAATTTTTTTTAAAAATTTCTTAAAACAACTTTCATCTTTATCAGTTGATTCAGTGAAAGCTTTGATATGGAGTTCATAAATAATTGTTTCTTCCCAAGAATGTTTCGGTCTTGGATAATCCTTAAAATTAAATAATTTTCTATCGCAAACAACACTTTTAAGACAAGAATTAGTATTTTCTTGATTTTTTAATGCATTTTCTCTTTTATAACTTCTCCATCCGGTAATACCTCTTGAACATGGATCAAGTAATACTTTTTTTTCATAGTTATTATTAATCTCATTATTTTTTTGTTTCACTCTAAAAGCATAAATACAACCTTCATCTAGATTTTTTATTTCCGCATGCCAGTATGGACCTGTATTATGAGTCTGATCTAATTTGAATGTGCTTTTGGGGGAAATAGAGTCCTCTTTCTCAAACAATAAGATTTCTACATATTCTGCATTTGTGGCTACTAAGGAAAAATTAATCCCTTGTGAAGTTAGAGAACTGCCTAAAGGAAATGGGTTACCCTTATTGAGATGAATCACTTTTTCTTTATCATTGATTAGTTAAATATTGAGATAATTTATTTAAATTACTGATATTTGAATAATAGATGCAAAATTTAAAAAAAAACTCAAATTTAAGGCTTCACTAATCAACTTTATTAGATCTTGGAGATGATTAATTTTCTCATTAATTACAATTTCTTTATCCATCTGTTCAGTGCATAAAACGATTTATAGAGAAAGTTTAATAATGAGAAAACTAGATTTTTCTTGATTTCAAAATACAAATTGTGTTTTTTCATGTGATGAGAAGGAAATATATCTGAAAATTAATAAAACATAATAAATAGCTCAAATTCTTAAATTCACCCCCCTTTGACATTTTCCCTCTTTGCTAAATCTAGTTAGATTTTTAATGCTAAATCTAGTGCCACCAATGCTTTTTGCTGTTCTCTAAATCAAGAAGCTATTTTTTTGAAATGATAAAGCGCGGTTATAAGAAATAAATAATGTTGCTAAAAATGTCCCTAAAATTTGTATAAAGCTTTGCGCCGCCAGCATTTTCGGTTGCCGTATTTGTATTTGCTCCATATGATGTGAAAGTTCGAGGTTTAAACTCGATTTAAATCTTTTTTTTAACCCCTAGCTTTAATTTAAATTTCAATGAACAAAGCTGATTTAGTAAATCTTGTTGCAGCTCGCACAGAGCTCACAAAAACGGATGTTTCTTTAGTTGTTGATGCAGCTATTGAAACTATTGTTGATTCAGTAGTGGAAGGCAAAAAAGTCTCTTTACTAGGATTTGGTTCTTTTGAACCAAGAGATCGTTCTGCAAGACAGGGTTTAAACCCTAAGACAGGCGAAAAAATAGCAATACCCGCTAAAAGAGTTCCAACATTCTCTGCAGGTAAACTTTTTAAGGATAGAGTACAAGGGTAATTTTTTTAATCTGTTTCTTCCTTTAATAACAAGGTGCTCTTTTAGGGCATCTTTTTTTTTAAATCGCAAGATGCAATTAGATCAATGCCCAATACTCTTAACGAGGTATCCAAAATTTTGAAATCCTAAGAAGTAATGAAATGTTTAACTTTTTTATTCCTCAAATTTTTGTTGTTATCTAATTTTGTTATGGCTGAGACAATACCAACAAAGTCTAAAATTTTAAAACAATCTAGTGATTGTTTTAAAGATTCTCGAATCCAAATATGTAAAGAATTAGTTTCTGAAATAGAAAAACTTCAATTAGTAGTATTTGACCAAAATAAATTCAAATGTCAATCAAGTTTATTGGGACTGCAAACGGAAATTATTGAAGCTTATTTTTTTAATAATTTCTCAAATGAGAGAATTTCATTAATGATCCCATATGTGATTAAAAATTGTTAATTATTAAAATAATTTATTTTTTTGGAATATTATAAATTTGTTATTTAATTTGTAATGGTAAAAGGTTTTTCAGATAATGAAGTTAAGAATAATACTCAAAATACTCAAATAAAAGAAAAAAAAGGCTTAGCTGGTTTTCTTAAAGGCAAGAAATTTACTTACACTTTGCCAGGCAAAAAACAAATAAATATTTTTGGATCAATAGTGATATGCTTAAATATCATTTTAGTATTGCTAGTCATCCTGTATTTAAAGAATCAAGAATTCCATGACTTTGTATTTAATGTTGGACGTTAGCTATATTTTTAGATTGAAAGATTTTATTAGATGATATATTTAAATTTTAGAATATCTTATGAAGGTAGTTAATTTAGTTTCTCAAGTATTTTTTTTGTTGATAACTGTTCTATTTTTGATATATTTTCTAACAGGCTATGACTCCGCTTTCGAGGCAGACCAAAATTGTCATTCATATCTTTCAAGTTACGATAACCGATCTGGAAATTATGGTTGTGACCATGATATTGAGACCCATCAGTGGATACTTTACGAGTCCAATGAAAGTAAAGAACCAGCAAAAATTATTAAGAAATTTAGGTACAAGTTTTTATAAATCAATTTTCTTATAAAAAAACTTTGCACTTATTATTGATATTATCGCTGTAATTGTGAAAGTAAGATACTGATATATACTTCCCTCTAAGTAAATTTTATTTTTGTAAAGAGGATAATCAATGAAAGAGCCTAATGTTCCCCAAATTATTACCCAT
>QCBM01000008.1 GCA_003281605.1 Prochlorococcus sp. AG-347-I06
AGCAGTTGCAATGGGTTTACTTAAAAAAGGTTGTTCAGTTTCAGGATCTGATTTAGTTAAAAACGATGAAACTAAAAAATTGGAGAAATTGGGTGCAATTATCTTTAATTCTCAAATTGGACAAAATATTGAATTTGTCATTTCAAAATTTACCAACAAATTAATTAATTTTGTTGTAAGCTCCGCAATTAAGCCAGACAATGAAGAATTTTTGTACTGCAGAAAAAAAAATTTATCAATAAAACATCGTTCAGAGATACTTGCAATGCTAATGCGTACTTACACTACATTGACGGTAGCCGGCAGCCACGGAAAAACATCAACCAGTACATTTCTATCTACATTACTTGAGTTATGTACACGTAATTCTTCGTCAATAACTGGAGGAATAATTCCTATTTACGACTCTAATTGTCATTTAGAAAATACAAAATACTTAGTAGCTGAAGTTGATGAATCTGATGGAACAATTAACAAATATAAGTCTGATATCGGAATAATAAATAACATTGATTTTGATCATTGCGATCACTTTTCTAATTTAAGTGAAGTCATATCTTCTTTTAAAAGTTTTGCTAAAAACTCTAAAAAATTACTACTTAATTTTGATTGTGAAAACTCAAGAAATAATTTTAATTCTGATTGTAAGTGGTCAAACAAAAAAGCCAAAAACGTAGATTTTGCAATAATTCCGACTGAAATTAATTCAAAGTATACAATTGGAAAATACTATGAAAATGAAAATTTTATTAGTAGTTTAAATATTCCAATTCCAGGATTACACAATCTATCTAATATCACCGCAGCAATAGCAGCCTCAAGAATGATAGGAGTAGATTTTATAGAAATTAAGAAAAATATAAAATATCTTAAACTACCAAAAAAAAGATTTGAATTCAGAGGCCAAGTAGATGAAAGAAGTGTATATGATGATTATGCACATCACCCAAACGAAATAAAAGAGACGATTAAATTAGGAAGATTGTTGGTTCAGCAAAAAAATAATAATGAATGTCAAAAAAGTAGATTAATAGCTATATTTCAACCTCATAGATACTCTCGAGTAAAGCAATTTACGAAAGAATTTGCTGAAGAATTATCAAAAGCAGATGTTATTTATGTAACCAGCATTTTTGCAGCAGGTGAAGAAAACGAAAATAAAATTACTTCGAAAATTATCACTGATCTGATTTATAAAAAAAATAAAAATGTTAGTTACATAAATAATTATTATGAAGTTGCAAAGAATTTTTACAAATTAACTCAAAAAGGAGATTTAATTTTAAATATGGGAGCTGGTGATTGTCATAATTTATGGTCAACTTTAAATGAAAAAAATTAATTTATGAATAAAAAGATTTTTTCTGAAAACTGTAATTTAAGTAGTTATACAAGTATAAAAGTGGGAGGAGTAGCTGAATATTTTGCAGAGCCAAAAAGCATTGAAGAACTTTCATATCTAGTGAAATGGGCTAATTTAAACAAACAAAGATGTCAAATAATTGGGGCAGGTTCAAATCTTTTAATAAATAATATTTTCATAAAAGGCTTAGTTGTGTGTACAAAAAAATTGAAATCATTAAAGATAGAGCCATATTCAGGAATTGTTGAAGCAGAAGCAGGTGTAATGCTCCCGACATTATCTAATTCTCTCGCTAAAAATGGATTACAAGGAGGAGAATGGGCTATCGGAATTCCAGGAACATTAGGAGGAGCAATTTATATGAATGCTGGCACAGGTAATTTATCGCTAGCAAAAAATCTTATTTCCGTAAAAGTTATAAATAATAAAACTAATAAAAAACTTGAAATTGAAAAAAGAGATATCGACTTTGAGTATAGATTTAGCTCTTTTCAAAGTAATGATTTGACAATTATTAGCGCAAAGCTACATTTTGAACCTAATGGAAATATAGAACAATTAATTCAAACAACCAAAAATAACCTTAAATTAAAAACGGAAACGCAACCATATCATCTACCAAGTTTTGGTAGTGTTTTTAAAAATCCTGAAAATAATTATGCAGCGAAATTAATTGATGATATGGGTTTAAAGGGATATAGAATTGGCGATGCTGAAATTTCTACAATGCATTCAAATTTTATAATTAACAATTCTTCAGCAAGTGCAAAAGATATTTATGAATTAATAACTGTAATTCAACAAAAAGTACTACAAAAAAATGGAATTTATCTAAAACCTGAAGTAAGAATGATTGGTTTTGACTATCCTAATTAAAGAAACTTTTTTTAAAATGGCGGGTTTTGGACTTCCTAACTTTGGACAACTTACAGAAGCTTTTAAAAAAGCTAAACAAATTCAGCAAGATGCTCAAAAATTACAAGATGAACTTGAAAATATGGAGATTGAAGGCAAAAGTGATGATGAAATGATCAAAGTTTGGATAAGTGGAAACCAACTCCCTTTAAAGGTAGAAGTACAAGAGAATATCTTAAATGCAAATAAAGAACAAATAGAGCAAAACATACTACAAGCTATTCAAAAAGCTCATGAATTATCAACTACAACTATGAAAGAGAGGATGAATGATTTGACTGGCGGATTAAATCTTAATCTTCCTGGTTTTGATAATAGTGACTCTTAGAAGACTCAATCATTTCTCTATAAAAAGAATATCTTTCGAAAGATTTATTTAAATTACATCCTTCATCTTCTAAATGTAAGCAGTCCCGAAATTTACACTTAATCCCTTCTTCGATTACCTGTTTATATATTTCTGGATAAAGATTTGATAACAACTTAATATCAACCTCTAGTGGTTGCATATTAAATCCAGGAGTATCCACAATGTAACTTTGATTCGATATAGAAAATAACTCAACATTTCGAGTAGTATTTTTTCCTCTCTTAATTTTATTGGAAACTGGAGCAGTAGAGTTTTTAAGACCTGGAATTATCTTGTTAAGCAAAGTAGTTTTACCGACACCGGATGGGCCCATAAAAATCGAACACTTTTTTTTCTTTAACTGAGCTAATAAATCTTCAAACTGATCAGATTTATATAAATTTAAAAAAATTGCTTGATAACCCCATTTCTTGAATTTATCAAGTAAAAAAATCTGTTTTTTGTCTGATATTAAATCACACTTTGTCAAAACTAATGACACTTCTACACCCATAGATTCTGCTGATATCAAAAACCTATTAACTTGAGATAAATTTAACTTTGGCTCTTCAACTGAAAAAGTAATATAAATGTTAGAAATATTTGCAACTGATGGTCTATTTAATAAATTTTGTCTTTTTTTTAGACTTGCTATTACTGCCCGTTTGCTTGTTAAATCAATATTATCAATTTCTACTTCATCTCCAACATAAATAAATTGATCTTTGAAATTTATAGACTTTCTTACCTTACATAAAAATCTTTCGTTATTTCCAAAGTTTTCTTTATTTTTAAGGTCAACAAAGAAAAATTCATTAAATTTTTTCGTAACTAAACCTAAATATTTACTATTAGTTTTCATTCAGAATTTTTATTTTTAAAAATTTTTCATATTCATTGATTTGTTCATAGAAATATCCCATCTCTTTTAAATTTTTTAATACCATTTCTTCTGGTTCACCTTTATCTAATTCAACAATAAGTTGTTCATTTTTGGATAATTTCTCTAAAGCCAATTTAATCTTGACGACATTTAAAGGACATGGAACAGATTTCAGATCCAAATACTTTAAAAAAGTCATTAAGATTCTTTACCAAATAATTTACTAAATAGTCCACTACTGGAATTGATATTTTTATCTGAATATTGAGAAGCTAAATCCTCTAAAAGATTTCGCTCTTCATCAGTTATACGAGTTGGCAATTTTACCTTTACTAGAACTTCATGATTTCCTCTGGCAACTGGATTACCAAGTCTAGGTACCCCTTTATTCTCAAGTGAAAGGGTTGTATTTGGTTGCGTACCACTTGGAATTTTTAAATTAACTTTGCCATCAACTGTAGTAATTTCAACAGTATCTCCTAAAATTGCCTGTAAATAACTGACGGCTATTTCTGAGTATATAGTCACACCATCTCTTTTTAATTTGGAATCATTCTTCACCTTGATAAAAACATAAAGATCGCCAGGTGGGCCTCCTTTCAAACCAACATTTCCCTCTCCGGAAACTCTTAATTTAGTACCTGTATCAACTCCTGCAGGAATATTAATCCGTAATTTTTTCCTGACTTGCTTTACTCCATTACCACCGCAACTTGTACATGGATCTGAGATTATTTGACCAGTTCCATTACATGAAGGGCATTCAGCTACTTGTGTGAAATTCCCAAAAGGTGTTCTCGTGGCTCTTCTAACTTGTCCACTTCCTCCACAAGTTGTACAAGTTGTTGGTCCGGTTCCTGGTTTGGCACCTGTTCCTCTACAAACTTCGCATATCTCAAGATGAGGAATTGTAATTTCTCTTTGTTGACCAAATATTGCATCTTTAAAATCAACATTAAGATCATATCTTAAATCATCTCCTTGTTGAGGACCTCTTCTTTGAGTTCTTCCTCCCTGTGGATTTTGTCCACCGAAGCCACCATTAAAAAAAGTTTCAAATAAATCTGCAAATCCACCCATATCGCCCATATCAGGCATTCCAGCTGCACCTCCAAGGCCAGCTTCTCCAAATTGGTCATATCTTGCTCTAGTTTCAGGATCAGCTAATGCTTCATAAGCCTTACCAATTTCTTTAAATTTATCTTCAGCACCAGGTTCTTTATTAACATCAGGATGATATTGTCTTGCTAATTTCCTATAAGCCCTTTTTAAGGTATCAGCATCAGCATCTCGTGAAACTCCAAGTATTTGATAAAAATCAGCCATTAAACAACGCTCAAATAAAAATTTGGAATTTATACATCTTCAGAAGTATTTTCCTCTGAATCAATATTCTCTTCAACTGTATCCTTTTCTACTTCCTCTTGTGAATTTTGTTTACCAGGTCCCATAGAGACCTTAACCAATGCATGTCTCAAAACCTTTCCCTCTAAATGATATCCTCGCTGTAATTCTTCAATAATAAAATCCTCTTCAAACTCTTCACTCGGCTCTCTTAATACGGCTTCATGCAAATTTGGATCAAATTGCTGACCAACAACTCGCATTGGCGAAACTCCCTGTTGTTTTAAAACTTCTACCAATTGTTTATACAATCCTTGATAACTTCTATGAAGGGCTTGAGCTTCTTCACTTTCTGGTTTTAATTGTTGTCTTGCTCTTTCAAAATTATCAACGATTGGGAGTATTGCAGTTAAAGTTTTAGAAACAAGTTGGACTTTTAAATCATCCTGATCCCTAGACTGCCTTTTTCTAAAATTATCAAAATCTGCTGAAATCCTTACATATTGATTTTTTAATGTTTCGTGCTCTTTTTCTAATTGTTCTAACCTTGCATCATTATTTGAGATAGTATTTTTTAATTCTTCGGTGTTTATTTCTTCTGTTTTTTGAGAAGTCAATTCATCATTTTCGATTATTTTATCTTCAGCAGTTGAAGTATCCTCAGGGGCATTATCCTGATTAGAAACATCATTTTCTTTAATATCAATATTGTCTGATTGATTTTCAATCATTTTTCTAAAAATTTAATAAAACTATTTTCCAATAAAGTGATGCACAAAACAAGTTGCGGAAGGCCGCACAAATTTTTTACTCAGGAACAAACCTTAATGCTAATCCGTTATTGCAGTATCTTTTGCCTGTAGGAAGTGGCCCATCATTAAAAACATGTCCTTGGTGACCTCCGCATCTAGAGCAGTGATATTCGGTTCTTGGAACAATCAACTTAAAATCAACTTTTGTTGCAACTGATCCTTGTATTGGATCCCAAAAACTTGGCCACCCTGTGCCACTATCAAACTTTTTATCTGAGAGAAAAAGTGGTAAATCACATCCTGCGCAGTGAAAAACTCCTTTTCTTTTCTCATTATTTAATTCGCTACTGAAAGCTCTTTCAGTGCCTTCCTCCCTCAAAATATAATATGATTCTGGACTTAGCCTAGATTTCCATTCTTCTTTTGATAAATTCCACTCTTCTTTAGAAGCAATCGAAGAAGCTAAAACTTGCATAGGCTTAAAAAATGTTTTTAGTATTGACATAGTAGGAATTAGAATAAAAGTTCTTCTTGATAAAAATTGATTCATATATTTACTCACATAAAAAGTAATGAGTTCCATACATCCTGATTCTATTAAAAATATTCATAAATTAAGTATTGCTCCAATGATGGATTGTACTGATAAACATTTCAGGATGATAATGAGAAAAATAAGTTCTGAGGCTCTTTTGTATACGGAAATGATTGTGGCTCAAAGTTTATTTCATACGGATAAAAAAGAAAAATTTTTAGATTTTAATAATGAAGAACACCCAATATCAATTCAATTTGGTGGAGACGATCCTGAAATCCTTAAAGAGGCTGCGAAAATGGCTGAAGACTGGGGTTATGACGAAATAAACTTTAATGTTGGCTGTCCAAGCCCAAGAGTCTGTTCTGGCAATTTTGGTGCTTCACTTATGAAAGACCCTGAAAAAGTAGCAAAATGTATAGGATCGTTGAAAAATAATTGTAACTTACCAGTTACCATTAAACACAGAATAGGTGTAGACAACAAAGATAGTTTCTTGAATTTGAATAATTTTGTAAGGTACATATCAAATGCTGGTGCTGACAGATTTACAGTTCATGCAAGGAAAGCCATATTAAAAGGTTTAAATCCAAAACAAAACAGGACCATACCTCCACTTAAATACGATTTAGTAAAAAAATTGAAAAAATCAAATCCAGAATTATTAATAGAAATCAATGGGGGTTTAACAAATATCGATCAATCATTAAAAGCATTGAATGATTTTGATGGGGTCATGATTGGACGGTCAATTTATAAACATCCCTTAAGATGGTCTGAAATTGATCAAAAGATTTATGGAATTAATAAAAAACCCAAATCTGCCTCAAAAATTATATTCTCCTTAATTCCATACATAGAGACACATTTAAGTAATGGAGGAAAATCTTGGGATATTTGTAAACATCTTATAAATTTAGTTGAAGGTATACCAAAAGCTAAAATTTGGAGAAATCAAATTTCAAATAAATCTATAAAAAATGAATTAAATATTGAATATTTATTTAAATTAACGACAGCACTCAAAGAAATGGGTTATTAATTTGTCTCGTTTGAAGCATTGCTCTCATTGGACACTCCCCTTTTTCTCCTACTTCTACCATTTTCATATTCGGAGTTATCAGAAGAATTTCCATAGCTTCTGTCTTCCCAACCTTCTGCTCCAGAAGAATTATTAGCGTTAGGGCTATTATTGCCACCGCCGTAGCCGCCGCCTCCATAGCCACCACCACCGTAGCCACCACCATTATTACCGCCTCTTCCTCCTCTACGAGATCCACCCGAACCTCTTGGCTCAGCCTTATTAATTCTTAATGGCCTACCCATAAGTTCCGTACCTTGCAAACCATCAATAGCTGTTGACTCAATCGCTTCATCAGCCATTTCAATAAATGCGAATCCTCTTTTCCTTCCTGTGTCCCTCTCCAAGGGAAGAGAACAATTTAAAACTTCACCAAAAGGGGCGAATAATTTTATAACATCTTCACGCTCTGCGCGGAACGGCAAATTGCCAACAAAAATACTCACTTTAAACTCAACAAAAAATTTACCTTAAAAAAAACTACAATAGGTAGTCTCATAACATTGCCTTATTATTCTACTTCAAAGCATACCCTTGTTGTAGAAAAATAATTGAGATTCAAATTGACAATTTTTTTTTCCAATTATTTACCTCCTTTTCTACCTGAGCAAAACCTGTACCACCTTCGCTATTTCTTGATTTAACAACATTAAAAGGTTTAAGGTCCACAAAAACATCCTCTTCAAATTTGGGATGAAATTTTTTAAATTCATCAATTTTGAGATTTTTAAACAGCATTTTTTTCTTCAGGCAATATTTAACTATTTCACCAACAACTTGATAAGCTGTTCTAAAAGGAACATCTTTAGTAACTAAATAATCTGCTAGATCCGTAGCATTAGAAAAGTCATTTTCTACAGAATCAGATAATTTTTTAATATTAAATTCAATACCCTCATTAAGGAGAATAGTCATTGCCGTAACACAAGAAGATATTGTTTCTGCAGTATCAAATATTGGCTCTTTATCCTCTTGAAAATCCTTATTGTATGCGAGAGGTACCCCTTTGACCATAGTTAATAATGCCTGAAGATGTCCATACACTCTTCCCGTTTTACCTCTTATCAATTCTGGAACGTCTGGATTTTTTTTCTGCGGCATTAAACTACTTCCTGTAGAACATTTATCTGTTAACTTTGCAAAAGAAAATTCATCAGTTACCCATAAAATTATTTCCTCTGAAATTTTACTTAAATGAGACATTAACAAAGAAGATGTAGAAACAAACTCTATACAAAAATCTCTATCACTAACAGCATCAATACTATTTTTATAAATCTTTTCAAAGCCTAATTCTGCAGCTGTAAAGTGCCTATCTATTTTTAATTTTGTTCCAGCTAATGCTGCAGCTCCTAAAGGAGAAATATTTACTCTTCCGCGTACTTCTTTAAACCTTTCACGGTCTCTTTGGAGCATTTCTATATAAGCTAATAAATGATGAGCCAAAGATAATGGTTGAGCTCTTTGCATATGGGTATATCCAGGAATTAAGGTATAAATATTTGCTTTTGCAAGATTTAAGAAGGATTTTTGCAAATCGGTAATCAAAATTTCAATATTGTCAAGCTCTTTTCTCAGCCACAATCTTATATCTGTACCAACTTGATCATTTCTACTTCTACCTGAATGTAATTTTTTTCCAGTTTCACCAATTAAACTTATCAGCTTTTCTTCTATGCAATAATGAATATCTTCTGAAGGTGGACCAGGAGAAAATTTACCCTCCAAATACTCAACTTTTATTAACTCTAAACCATTAATAATTTGCAAAGATTCAGAAGAAGTTAAAACTTTTGTTTTGCCAAGCATTTTCGCATGAGCAATCGAGCAATCTAAATCTTCTAAAATCAGCTTTCTATCAAACCCAATAGAGGCATTAAACTTTTCAATAAAGGGGTCAAGTGCATTATCAAACCTTTTACTCCAAACTTTTGCCATATTAATTAATAACTTTAAGTATCTCTAATAAAGCATTTTTTTATATAAGTGACAAAAATATCTATTTTAATTGAAAAATAACCATTGAGGCATCATCTTCAAGATGTCTATTTTGACCTGTAAAATCGTCTAGCTTTTTAAATATTTTATTTAATATTTCTTGGGATGTATAAGACTGCTTGCACAATTTTGTAAGAGTTTTAATTAATCTTTCCTCATCAAATCTTTGTCCTAAAGAATTAGAAGTATCAATTACTCCATCTGTGTAATAAAGAACTAAATCATTTTGATTAAGCTTAATTTCACCACAATGATATTCAGCATCTTTTTGTAGTCCAAGTACAAATCCTTTTGCATCTAGTCTAATAATTTTCTGATCTGAGCTTTTCCAAAGCAGAGGAGGATTATGTGCTGCATTAGCGAATCTCAATTTTCTAGTTCTAGGATCATAATCTGAATAAAATAATGTCACAAATCTATGCGATTGATCTAAATCATTAATTGCTAGTTGATTCAAATCATGCAAAATTCTATCTGGAGGAAGACCTGTAAGAACCTCTGCACGAAGCATGCCTCTTAACATAGTCATTAAAAGACCGGCTGGGATCCCTTTACCCATGACATCACCTATTACAAAGGCCCATCTTGATTTTTCTTTCCTTTTTTCAGAAATATTAGTCTTTAAGCACATAAAATCATAGTAATCTCCACCAAGCTGAAGAGCTGGTCTACAATGTGCAGCAAGGTCTATACCATGGATAATTGGACAATAATCCGGGAGTAATTGAGATTGAATTTCAGCACCAGTGGAAATTTCTCTATCTAAATTGTCATGCTTTTTCTTTGTTTTTATTAAGTAGTAATTTTCTAATCCAACAGCTAGACAATTTTCAATAAAATTAAAATTACTATCTTCAGTAATCGAATGTCTAGAAATATCTTCGCTAAAAATATAAATAAATCCTCTACATTTGCCTCTGGATATTATTTTTTTGGTTTCAATTTTATATTCTTTAAATCTACTTTTTAAAGCATTTTCAAAAGTTACAATTTCTTTTATTTTAAAATTTTTTGAAAAATGAAATTGATCCAAAAAACTATTAATCGCTTCTTGAATTGTTGAAGATTCATAATTAACAGAAATTTTTATATTTTCATTCCATATCTCACCCTCGTAATTTAAAGGAATAATTAAAATTATATTCTCACTAAAAATATGTTTAAAAATTAAGCAAACATAATCCAGTAGTTTATTTATGTTGGAAAAAGATTTTAAATAATATGCTAGAGAAGATGCAATTTCAGCGAATTTATATTTATTTTTTAAGGTGAATTTAGGATCATTTTCTAAAAAATTTTGGACAATTTTATTCGAAAGTATTTTTTCTTTTTGATTATTTGCCAAAACAAATCTAATAGATAAGTATGTTTTAACATTAAATTTAAGTTTTTAAAAAAAATTAATTAAATTTTTATTTATCTGCAAGCATAGCCTCTACAAATTCATAACTATTAAATGGTCTCAAATCTTTTATACCTTCTCCAGCTCCAATAAACCTTATGGGCAAATTTACTTCTTCAGATACTGCTAAAGAAACACCTCCTCTAGAAGTGCCATCTAATTTAGTAATAATTGCTCCACTTAAATCTGCTGATTTAGCGAAACTTTTTGCTTGTTTTAAGCCATTTTGTCCCTGACTTGCATCTAAAACTAATAATGATTCAACAAGTGCATCTGGGACCTTTTTATCAATAATTTTTTTTATTTTTGTTAATTCATCCATCAAATTGTTTTTTGTTTGTAATCTACCCGCTGTATCAACAAGCAATAAATCAACATTTCTTTTTTTCGCAGAATTAATTGCATCAAAAACTACAGCAGCTGGATCAGCATTTTTTGATTGATTAGATATGACGTCAACATTACTTCTATCTCCCCACACTTTAAGTTGTTCTACTGCGGCCGCCCTAAAAGTATCAGCAGCAGCAATCAAAGTTTTATAATTACTTTTTGATGACAAATATGCTAACTTCCCTAATGTAGTGGTTTTACCAACACCATTAACTCCTACTAATAACCAGACATTTAATTTACCTTTTTGGGGAACTAAAAGATCAGAACCCGAATTTTTTATTGGTTTATCGATAATTAATTTTAATTCCTTCTTCAAAAATTTTATTCCTGCTTCACCACCCACGACTTCCTCGTTTAATTTTGTTCTAAGAGAACTTATAACTTTATCGGTTGAATCAATCCCTACATCAGCTCTTATTAATAAAGTCTCTAAATCATCAAGGGATTCAGGAGTAAGAGGATCATCTCCCAATTTATCCAATAATTCAGTAACAAATCCTTTTCTGGTTTCTTCTAATCCTCTCCGTAATTTAGTTAACCAAGCAATTTCATCAATCGATATTTGATTTATTTTTTTTCCTTGAGCAGCTAATACCATTGCCGACCAAGTAAAATTGTC
>QCBM01000009.1 GCA_003281605.1 Prochlorococcus sp. AG-347-I06
TTTTCTTCTGAAGATACAAATGAAAAAGGTAAATTATTTGCTCCATATTTTATTTTGAACAATTCGCGATCGTTTAATGATAAAAGGGGAGCTTCTTTTTGAATAAAAATTAACTTATCTGTATAGTAATTTTTTGCTAGTTTTATAGCCTCCTTTAAATTTCCAGAATCTACATAATTATGTATTAAATTAACTTGTGTAATAAAAACTTTAGGATGATAATTACCAAAATATTTTTTATCGATATTTAAAGATTTCAAATAATACTTCTCGGCTTCATCGAAAAGATTTTGTTCACTGTAAAAAATTCCTAAATTATTATAAACAGTTGAAGTCTGAGGATGATCTTGGCCAAAAAATTCCTCAATAGTTTTAAGAGAATTTTGATATACAAAACGGGCATCATCAAATAGACCTTGATCAACATAATTTACAGCTAAATTATTTCTGAATACTCCTACTGTTGGATGATTTGGTCCATACTTTGCTACAAAAATTTTAATTGCTTCTAAATATAAGACTTCTGCTTCTTTAAATCTTTCTTGATCACTATAAAGATGACCTAAATTATTTTTGCTTACAGCAACGCTAGGATGGTCAATTCCACTAGTTTCTATAGCAATTTGTAAACCTTCCTTGTAGTACTTCTCGGCTTTTTTGTAAAGTCCTTGCGATTTATATAATCTTCCTAGATTATTTTTTGTTATTCCTATAAAGTATTTATTTTCTTCCAAATTTTTTTTATCAATCTCAAGAGAATCAATATAATAAGTCTCTGACTCTGCAAATTTGCCAGTTAATGAATAAAGCCAACCTAAATTAGATAATGTTCTACTCAAACTATCTTCATTACCATATTGATCCCTTGAAATTTCAAGAGATTTTAAAAACATTTTTTTTGATTTTTCATATTCACCGATTTCTCCATAAATTAATCCTAAATCATTTAAGATATCTGCAATATTTTCATTATTAGGTTCAAAAAAACTTTCAGCTAAATCAAGCTCTTTTTTTTTATAAAAGAGAGAACTTTTAAAAAAACCCTCTTTTTGATAAGTCATCGAAATTTGATTAAATAAATTAATAAATTTATCAGGTTCATTTTTTTTATTTAATTTATAAATTTCTAAAGCATCTAAGAAAAAAGATCTAGCTTTTTTAAAATCATATAAATCAAAATGCAATTCCCCTATAGTAATTAAAGTGTCAGCAATTTCTGGGTCATTAACTGATAATTTCTTTTTGTTAATACGAAGTATTTTTTCATTAAGTTCTAAAGATTTTTTATATGAACCATTACTATATGCATCTAACGCTTGCTCTTTTAATTGATTTATTTCTTTTTTAGATACTTTGCCTTCAGTCCTTAAGAATAAGATATCTTTTTTGGATTTTGCTATTAAATTTGAATCAATAAAAATATTCAAAAAAAATATAATTAAAAAAATTATTTTCATCAAATATGGCCAATTAATCTTTAATTATTTAAATTATACTTGCTTAACATAGTGATAAATTATCAATTGAAATTAATTAAGGAATCTTTTTAAAAATCAAGAACAATAGATTATCGATTAATAAATTTCCTAAGAATTTTCATGATTATCAAAAAAAAGTGCTTGCCCTACTTACTATCCATAATTTTTGGTATTAGCAATTTTTACTTAATATATAAAAATTTAAAAAAAGATAATTTTTCTGAAGTAAAAATAGAAATGCCTCAAGAATATAAATCTTTAAAAACAATTTTAGAAAGATTAGCTAAATATAATTATCTAGGGAACGAAACTATTTATTTTTCTATAAATTCAGGTAATTATGCAAATTGGTTGGCTGAAGAAATTGATATATGCGACCAGGGAGATTGTACCTTTTTTAAAGGTTTAAATCCATTTAAAAAGCAATTAGGTGAAAAGCAACATGAAAAGAATGAAATAGTTCGGCAGTCATATCTTTTAGGTAATATTGAAGCAAGTGCTTCCCCAAATAATAATATTTTCATTTCTAGGGCATCATTTAAGGTTATTGATAAAAGAAAAGATGTTTTAGCATTTATTGTTGCTCATGAATTAAGTCATATTTTAGATGATTCAAGTTTTGTAAATTCTCTCCAAGAAAGTAAGGAAGGTTTTAATCTTAATAAGAAAAATAGAGAACTTCTTTATTATGAAATTTCAAGAAATTCTGAAATGGATGCGGATAAAAAAGCTTGTTTAATTCTTTTTAACGCAAATTATCCTATTAAAACTTGTACTGAATCAATAAAATTTGTTTATAAAGAATCTGGAGATGGGCAAGAAACAAAGAAGGATTCAACACATCCTGGTTTTATAGAAAGAATCGATTCAATCGATCAATATGAGAAAGATTTATCAATAAAAATGAAAAACGAACAAACTTTTGATATTGGATCTATTAGTTATGATCCAGAAATGAATTTTATTAAATATGAGCCAAAAAAATTGAGGGTTAAGCCCTCAATTGAAAATTTTTAAATTTTTGGAATTAACCTCCTACATAATTAATAATTACGTCTCTAGCAGGATATTGAGCACGGACTAAAGATTCAATGTATCTTCTGTCTGAAGTATCAGTCTGAACTCGAAAGTTATGAGAACGACCTTGTTGGTCTGTGTAACGACCTTTTGCAATTAAATTCATTTGATTTTAAGTAATTGTACATTTACTTCTTGTTCTGAATAATTTTTTATGATTCCAAATCTCTTTTATAAATTATTTTTAATCATAAGTTAAAATAATTATAGATTTTATTGAATGAATGAATGGCAGTTATTCTGAAATTCTAATAGGTGATAATTCTATACAAGAAGGAGTCAAATCCTTGCAGATCAAAGCTGCAATTGAATATTTAAATGAATTAGATCTTGATTATCAAAAAATAAATAAAGATAGTGATTTAATTATTTTTAATTTAAGCAAAAAAAATACTAAATTAATAGAACCTTTAATTTGTATGAGATGTAGAGTAAGTTTTGGATTATATAAATTTATAGTAAGACTTTATAACGAGAAGAAAGAATTTTACGAAGTTAATCTTTTTGATATGCTTTCATTAATATTGTTAGATGATGGCTCTCCGAGTTTGCATATTATTCAAAATGATGAAACCAAAGAATCTAATCCGGTTAATTGGGATAACTTAAAGAAAGTAAATGAAAGTGGGGATAATTTTAATTACTATTTTCTTGAAATAATTTATAACTGGAATCCAGTCCTATCCAACTTATCTACATTCATAAACGACCGATCAAAAGGTAATGAAGATTTAAAGAAATATCTCAAATCAAAAGGTTGTCTGTTGATACGTGATTGGGCTCTTCTTGGAGATAGTACTCCAACTCGTGTAAGAAATGCTTGGATACGATGTGGTGAGAAACTTTCACTTAAATATGTTGAATCTCTTCATGATTCATATTTAAAAAAATATAAAGAATGTAGACCTAAATACATCAAAAAATTTGGGAAAAATAAGAAATGGGAGCCTGATATAGAATTTTTAGTATCACTTAGTCCTCCTCAAGAGAATAATGACAACTTAATTTTAATTGCTGAAGCTATTAGAAAATATCTTTCTGGCGTATACCAAGCTAGGGATCTCAAAGATCATGAAAAAAATTCATTAGAGCCTGTTTCAGAAAATAATGTAAATTTTCCAGATGAATTTGATAATTTAAATTTAATATTGGAATCTATAAAAGAATTTTCCTTAGAAATAATTAATGAAATTATTGGGCCTGAAAAATCTCGCTGGGCAAAATATCCTGATAGAAAGAAAGCATGGAAATTATTTAGTATGGGTTATTCTCAAAGATTTATCGCAGAAGAATGCAATCATAAACAATCTTGGGTAAGTAAATTAATTCCTGAAAAAAGTATTAAGGCTAAAATAACTCAAAAAACCGCAAAACATCTTAGTCAAATAAATGAATTTCATATCTTACGCGAGGACCCTTTGGTTTTAGAAAATTTTATTACTGAATTGGAGAATTTTTTAGGAACGCCAGAACAAGAAGGAGATATACCACTATTAAGAAAAATGGCAGCCCAGGTTATTTTATGAATAAAAAAGATAAATCATTCATTCCAATAGAAGCATTTTCTATCCCTGAAGATACAATTTTTTTAGATTCTGAAAGTTTATATGAACCAATCAAGCTTGCTATAAACGGACTAAAAAAAACTATAAAGGAAAGGAATCTCGATTGGCATCTAAAAAATAAATCTGAAAAAAATAATTTAATCATAATTAATGGATTTTCTATTCAGATTTTATTTACAGGATTCACATCTGATGAAATAGAAATACCTCTTAAATATTGGTTTAGAAAAAAAGGAAATCCAAAAATTTTGTTAGCTGCAAAGATTGATGATGAAAATAATGTTGTCTATTTTCAGGGAATACTTACCGCAAAAGAATTTACAGAACTTGTAAAAAATAGAATAAATGATGAAAATATTATTAACCTCCCAATTGAAAAATTTAAAGGTGGAATAAATAGACTTATTAATTTTGTAGAAATTCTTGAACCAAATGCCATTCCTGAAATAGGTTTAATCAAAAATAAGAAATTCAATTTTACATTAGAAAAGTTATCTAATAGATTCAAAAAATTGATACCCTTAACATCTGCAGCAATAGTTTTAATCTTATTTGGGCCAGAAATTTTAAAACCAAGATTATCAGCAAATATAGCTTCAATACCTTTGCAAAGAATTGAAATCATAAGTCGTTCAAGAGGAACAGCTGCTGATAGTGCTTGCCTAATTTCTCCAACGGTTTTTAATAAAGAAGATTCTTCAATAACTGTATTATTAAATTTTGATAAGCCACTTATTTTTGTAAAAGAAGCAATTAATGAAATTCAAATATCTCAAAATAAAAAACTTATTTGGACCAAGAAAGCCTTAATAAATAAGCCAATTAATGGGAAGATTTTTTGGCCTTTGAGACCAATTAAACCTGGAGAAAAATTTATCCTTAAACTTAGACCGGTTGGAACTTCAATTGGTCAGTTTTTAGAAATAAAAATAGTAGCTTCTTCTAAGGAAAAATTTGTAAATATTGATGATTTAACTAATTCCCTAGGAGATAATGTTTCAAAATGGACTAATATTATTAATGAAAAATTTAATAATGATAAAAATCTAGCTTTAAGATTATTGTTTTCTGAAAAGTCACCAAAATCTAAACAATTTAATCAAAGAAGAAGTTCGATTATTGATAGAAATATTTGTGAGTAAATTTAATTCCAAAAAAGTAAATTTTAAAAATTTATAACTACTTTAATGTTGGGACCCAAAGCACTTGATATTCATGCGGATCAGAAAAAAACCAGTCATCAAATTCTTGATAGTAGCTTATTCGATCTTCCAACGGAACATCATATATAGATTCAAAAACTTCTTTTTGTATTCTTTTAAATGATTTAGAATATCGGTTATTCATTTATGTCACCTTTATTCAATTCGATGACTTGAAAATCTGTCGCATCGCTATTTAGACAGCTGGCATCTGCAGGCTGACTTATTATTGATATGCCAAAAATAATTGAGGTAAAGCATATACCTAAAATTGACAAAAAAATTGACTTAAGGTTCATCATAAAGTGAAAGCTGTTTTATATTTTTCTATTGTTCTGAAATATTAGAAGTGATTCCTTCCTTAAAAATAAATTGTTCTTTCGTCTCCACTAAGTTGAAATATAGCCAATGAAAAAGGATTTCTTAATATTTTTCGATACATATTTAAATGAATGGAATCACTTTTAATAGGCAAGAACAAGTTAAATATGTAACGAGGATATTTCCTCACAATCAAAAATTATCATGTTTAAAAAACGTTTTTCTCCAATTCTTTTAATCCCAGCTTTACTTGGAGGTTTTAGTATCCTATCTGTTGTTGGAGCGGATAGCGCAAAAGCCTATTCCTGTTCGGGTGGCTGGTGTTATAACACTTATTCTAACGGTTATAGAGATTACTGGCCTTCAAGTTCAAGTACTCTTCAAAAATATTATTGGTAAAATAAAAATTAATTGTAAAAAAGCTTTTTTTAAATATAGTTTTTTACTTTTTATTTTTTTTCAAAATTTATATGAAATTTGAGCTTATAGATTAATTTCTATAGGCTCTTTTTTAATTTAATAGCCTATAAATATCTCTATTGATATCCCTCCAAATTTTTAAAAAATTAATTTTTATTGTTTTTGTTATAAAAAAGAAGCCATAAAAACAAATATAGATTGGTACTTAATATATTTTTCCTACATGTGAGGATATAGGGTAGGTATAAAATGTACTCAACCTATACTTCCAAAAGTAGGAATATTATTTCCAATAAAACTACACTTCTTTCGCCAGTTAAGTATCTGAAAGATACTCTAGTTAAAAGTCTTCCTTTGCTTTTTCTTCCTTCTACACTCCAGCCATGACCAACCTGACTTTTTAAGTAGGTGCGGAATTGCTTTAGAACAGCTCCAGAAAGCATGCTACAACTTGTAAATCTCTAGGTGCATTTTAAGGTGCAGATTTCAATAATCAAACGCTATAAAGTACTATAGGAATTACGGACGTCACGAAAGAAATCTTTGGATTGAATGATATGACTGACGTTTCCAGATTTGGGGCCATAGCTCAGCTGGTAGAGCACCTGCATGGCATGCAGGGGGTCAGCGGTTCAAATCCGCTTGGCTCCACTTTATTTTTACATTTATATCAATAGATTAGAGTTTTGAGATAAAAAGCAGTTAAATTTATTAGTAAATTTTGAATTTTTAAATTTATAGAATAAATTTTATTATTAAAGTGAATAAAACATAATTTAAAATCCGCAAATATTATTATTTTAAAAACAATTTAAGAGTTACTCAACAAATCTGTTATCCAACTTTTAAATGATATTTTTGGTGACCAATTAAAAGTATCTTTAAATTTTGTAATATCTGCAAGATTTTCCTTAACTTCTCCTTCTCTAGCAGGGATATAAATTTTATTATCTGAAATAATACTTGCAATTTCATTTATTGATATATTCTCACCATAACCAACATTATAAACCTCACCATAAGCAGAATTTGGTACATCATTACATGCCGCATAAATATTTGCTGAAACAACGTCGGATACATGAATAAAATCTCTTTTTTGATTGCCATCGCCAACAATAGTTAAAGGGATTTTATTTTTCTTTTGTTTTAAAAAGGCAGCTATCACAGAAGAATATCTGCTTTCACTTGATGATCGTTCTCCAAAAACATTAAAATATCTAAGTATGATAGTTTTTAAACCATACAAATTAAAATACATTTTACAAAGTTTTTCACCAGCTATTTTTGATAAAGAATAAGGGTTTAAACAATCATCAAGTTGAGATTCTTTATTCGGACAAGGATTGGAACCATAACCAGATGAAGTAGATGAATAAATGAATCTATTTATTGAATATTCTCTTGAATACTGCAAAAGCTTACATGTCCCGAGGGAATTAATTCGCATCGTCTCGATTGGGTCTTCTAATGATGTCACTATTTTTGATTCTGCCGCACAATGAAACACATTATCTATACCTTTTAATACATTTTTCAATAGATCATCATCTAAAATATCACCTTTTATATTAATTGCTTTCTTATTCCAGAAAAAAGAATCATTATTTGCAAATTCATTGTCAATGCAAGTAACAATATGATCTTTTTTAATCAATTCATCTACTATATGCGAACCTATAAAACCAGCTCCACCTGTTACAAGACTTTTAGTCATATGAGATTAGAAATTATAAGATTTTCAGACTCGTGCATGATTATTTTACTTGAAAAGTTTAACAATATTATCATATATTTAACTAAGTAAATAAAAATTTAATTCTAAATAAAAATATTTTTAAAGGCTTTTTAAATTAATTTATAATTTTTAAAAATTAAAAAAAAATACTATGTATTATTAAATTTTTCCTTTTAAATAAATGAGGGATTACTTATAGATAATTTAGAAAAAATTTAGATAATATTAGTTTATTTATTTTTAATTCTGTCTCCCATTCCTTTACCTATAAAAGTAAAAAGTAAGTACTTAAAATAAGTTTTTTGATTTAATGTATTAATCATTTTTTTATCAAATTCGCTTAATTTTTTTGGATCAGACATATCCACTTCATTAATTTGTGCAAGTCCAGTGATACCTGGCTTTGCAGAAAAAATATCTTCTTTAAGTCTTTCTTTTATCAATTCTTCTTGATTAAATAAACAGGGCCTAGGACCCACTAAACTCATTTCCCCTCGAATCACATTTATAAGTTGAGGCAGTTCATCAATTTTCAGAATTCTAATTAGTTTCCCAAATTTTGTAATTGAGTTTTTATTTACAAGATGTGAGGCTAATGAAGGTGTATTAATTCTCATTGTTCTAAATTTAATAAGCTTAAATGGATTTTGATTTTTACCTACCCTTAACTGTATAAAAAGAGGTTTGCCTGTCTCTAATAAACAAATGAAAAAAACAAGCATAATTAGAGGACTAAAAATTATTAAAATTGATATTGACAAAAAAAGATCATAAAATCTTAAATTTGATGATAATTTCATTTTCTTAACTATGCATTGAAAAAAAATATATTATAAATTTATTTTTTTTTATTGAATGTGTAGTCTAAGATATTTTGATTTGGTTCGAATCCTGAAATTAATTTTTTTAGCTTTCCCAAGATTTCTTCTAATTGATTATTTTTCATAAACTCTTTAATTGAATTTATTTCAATATTGAGCTTATCAATTTCAAAAAAAGGTTCATTAGATTTATATATTTTTGGATGTAAAGTATCAGAAGGAGAATCAGATAATAGAAGCTCTTCATATAATTTCTCCCCAGGTCTCAGCCCAGTAATAACTATTTCAATTTCACCCTTATTACTAGAAGAATTCTTAACATTCAATCCAGACAATTCAATCATCCTGATAGCTAAATCATATATTTTTATAGGTTTACCCATATCAAGAACAAAAACATCACCTCCCTCGGCAATTGCTCCTGCTTGAATAACTAACTGAGCTGCTTCCGTTATTGTCATAAAATACCTCGTTACATCTTTATGAGTTAGTGTTATTGGCCCACCTTTTTTTATTTGTTCTCTAAACTTAGGTATTACTGATCCAGAAGATTCAAGAACATTTCCAAATCTTACTATTGAAAATTTTGTTTTTTTATTATTGTTTGTCAACTGATTATTATGATTTAATGCTTGCAAAATTAGTTCTGCTAATCTTTTTGTGGCACCCATCATATTTGTAGGTCTAACTGCTTTATCAGTTGAGACGAAAACAAAATCCTCTATCTCATAAATTAAAGATAATTTTGCTAATTCATATGTTCCAAAGACATTATTTTTTAGTCCTTCAACAAGATTATATTCAACGATAGGAACATGTTTATATGCTGCGGCATGATAGATAGTTTGAGGCCTCCATATAGAAATAACTTCATTCAATCTTCCAAAGTCTTGAACCGATCCTATCAATGGTATGACTTCAATATTCTTATTCTTATTTTGCTCTAATTCTTCGAGGATTGAATATAGAGCAAACTCACTTATTTCTAATAAAAGAAGCCTTTTAGGATTAAGCTTTACAATTTGTCTACATAATTCACTACCTATTGAACCACCGGCCCCTGTAACTAATATAGTTTTCGAGGAAATATTTTTTTTCATCAAGTCTTTATATGGCTGTACTTCAATCCTTCCTAGCAAATCATCAACTTCTAGTTCATTAAAATCAGTAATAGTACTTTTCCCCTGAGCTAAGTCTGCTATTCCTGGAACTGTCCTTACTGCAATTTTATATTTCATTAAATTTCTAATTATTTCAAGTCTCCTTTTTTTTGAAACAGAAGGAATCGCGAGTAAAATCAAGTTTATTTTTTTTTCATCAATTAGATTTTGTAACTGATTTGGAGAGAATATTGCTTTTCCATCAATAAAGCATCCAATTTTAGTATTTTCATCATCTAAAAAACCTTTAATTTGGATTTCAGAACTTTCTTGCATTGCTCTTACTAATTGCCTTCCCGCTTTTCCTGATCCATAAACCAAAGCCCTTGAGGGTATTTTTTTATTAATTAAATAATTATTATTGCCTCTACTTAATATCTTTTTAATCAAGATTCTCCAACAACTTACAAATATCCAAAGTAGTAGAGGTTGTATTAATCCAATTGTTCTGGGGACTCTTTCTATCCCAATAAAAACAATAATTACTGAATATATAATCGCATATAATGCTATTACTTTAGATATATCAAAAAGTGCGTATATTCCAGAAAATCTCAGAATTGTTTTATACAAACCAAGATATATAGAAACAGCAAAAAATAATAATATTGAAATAAGAAAAATATTAAATCCTAATTCACTAAATTCAATAACCTCTCCAAGCCTTAAATAGTACGCAATCCAGACAGTTAATATACAACAAACAAAATCTATAGACATAGCTATAGAAGTCTTAACGAATCTAGATTGCTTTAATAAAAGATTTAATAATTTTTGTTCTTTAATTTTTAAGACCTTTCATATTTAAACAATGATACAAAATTATTTAGTTACTATTCAGAATATTTTAAGAATTAAAAAAATTATTAATAAATAAATAACTAACTTATTAGATAAAAATTAAATTAATATTTGAATAATCAAAATAAAATATTGTTATACGGTAACCAACAATAAGCATGAAATGCATATTTCATCCAGATTATTAATGAAGCAAATGACATCATGATTAGAAAGATATAAAAATTTTTTTCATTTAATTTAAATAAATTTATATCTGGTATGAATGATGTTATAAATATACTACTTGGAAATGAATAGAGTAATAACCTGTATGCAATAGTGGAATTCAAATAAACTACTGGTAATAAACAAATTTCAAAAACTGAAAAATAAACTAAAAATTTCTTAATATTTGCATTAAATTTAAATTTAGATAAATTCGTTAAAAAAACTATAGAAG
>QCBM01000010.1 GCA_003281605.1 Prochlorococcus sp. AG-347-I06
CTGGTTCCTCTGGTTTTACTTTTGAATTTGCTGAGCTTTGATCTTCATCTTTACTTAAGAGGAACTTTAATAGTTTTTTGAATAATAAGAAACCTTTTTCAACTCTTTTTGGACCTAAAATTGAAAGCAAAATTACTAAAATTATGAATATTTCAGGTGAATTTAAACCTAATAGTTTCATAAATTTTCATATTCTATTTATATTTTAGTACATGCTAAAAATTTAATCTAATTATTCTCAAAAGTTGGTAAATAGAGTTCCCTATTTGATGCAATTAAACCTTCTTCTTTAAAAAAAATCTCTAGGTCTTTTAGATCATTTATATCTACAAATTCACCACAATTATCTAATATATTATTGTGGGTAAAATTCCATAAATCAGCCAAATATTCGTCATCATCTGGAAACGCTACAAATTTCAAATATGTATTATTCAAAGCATATTCACTAGCAAAATCGGAATCTAAACCTTCCCTCTTAGCATCACAAAAAACTTTAGCAAATCTTTTGCCTACAGAAGTTTGAGCACTTGATAAATCTAAATTACCTTGAATAGCATTTACATTTATTGGTGCAATAAAAATAATTATTGGAAGAAAAATTGATACTAATATAAACAAGAAAAAATTTCCTTTTTAAATTTCAACTCAACATAAACTAGCAAAAAAAGTAATGAATTAGGCCTATTTAAGTAAAAGCACTTATTATAAATTAAGAAATAAATAGAAAACATAAAATCAACCCCATATCTGAATTTATAATAAAGAAAGATTAAATAAATTTTAAATTATATGTCTTCAAATATAAGGCTAAATGGAAGAGGAGTTAACAGGATAATTACGAGTAAGGTAATGCTATCGCCATTAGCAGGAGTTACAGATAACATTTTTAGAAGACTTGTACGTAAATGGGCTCCGAACTCTTTACTTTTTACAGAAATGATAAATGCCACAAGTCTTAAAAAAGGATATGGCACACAAAAAATCAATAAAATAGATTCAGAAGAAGGTCCAATTGGCGTGCAAATATTTGATAATAGGCCATATGCTGTTTCTGAAGCTGCAAAACAAGCTGAGGACTCTGGAGCTTTTTTAATTGATTTAAATATGGGATGTCCAGTAAAAAAAATAGCAAAGAAAGGTGGAGGCAGTGCCTTAATTAAAGACCGAAAACTTGCTATAGAATTAGTCAAAAATGTTGTAAAAGCTGTTAGGGTTCCAGTAACAGTAAAAACACGACTCGGATGGGATAGTAAAGAAGAAAATATAGAGGATTTCTTATTTAAACTGCAAGATGCAGGAGCAACGATGATCACACTTCATGGAAGAACTAGAAAACAGGGTTTTTCAGGCAAGTCAGATTGGGAAATGATCGGGAGACTTAAAAAGTTGCTGGAAATTCCAGTAATTGCTAATGGTGATATCAAAAATCCAGATGACGCTCTTAATTGTTTAAAAAAAACAAATGCTGATGGTGTAATGATTGGACGAGGAATTCTAGGATCCCCATGGAAAATAGGAGAAATAGATTATGCCCTTAGAGAAAATAAAAATTTTAAAGAACCAAACACAGAAGAAAAACTATATTTAATTATTGAGCATCTTGATGAATTAATAAAAGAAAAAGGAGATCACGGATTGCTAATTGCAAGAAAACATATCTCATGGACATGCAAAGACTTTAAAGGAGCATCAAATTTGAGAAATAACTTGGTTAGAGCTGTTGATAAAAATGAAGTTAAAAATTTAATAATTAAAATGATTAAAACTTTGAATAATGAAAAAAATAGATTAACTTAAAACAAATTTGTTTTTTAAATGAAAATTATTAGTAAAGAAACAAGTAAAAGAGTTTGTGATCACATGAACAATGATCACATAGATTCAGTGCACAAATATCTTATTCATTATGGGAAGATATCAAGATTTAAGAATGCTTATATGGAAGAAATTAATAATAGTTATATAAAAATCAATTACGATGGCAAATCAGCAATTATCAATTTTAAAAATGAAATATCTGAAGAAGAAATTCATTCAACTTTAGTATCAATGATTAAGGATATTAAAAAATAAAATAATTTATAAAAAATTCTAATTTTTAATTTCATAGTAATCAGTTATCTTTTTACATTCTTCAAATGAAAGCATGCTTAATCTAGATGTGGCTTTTATTTTTAGAATTGCACAAACAGCTAATAAGTCGGAGCTATCAACATCAAGTGCTTCAGAAAGCTCTAGGACCCTAAGACCTTTCATTAGTTAAAAAAATATTTTTCTAAATTATCAAGAACCTTGAAATTAATGGGCAGCATTTTTCCCTAAACCTGCTACGAATGGAAAAGTTTGTTCATCTCCAAAAATATCTTCTGCTGAAGAATTAGAAATATTAGTTTTTTTATTATCAGGCTTAATTTCTTCAATTTCATTAGAAATATTCTCTTTAATGTTATTTTCAATTTCTTTTGCTAATAAATTATCCGTATTAGAAAATATTGAAAAAACTAATACACATAAAAACAAAATAATTCTTTTCATAAAAAAAATTTATCTAATACTATTGTCATATGCCAATAAGGTTATTTAGAAAAACTAGATAACTTTAAAACAAATCTAAATAAATCAAAAAAAATATATTCATCTTCCCAACTTATTTCTATTTTTAAATCTAATTAAAAAATAAAGACCTATTAACAAAAGAATTGCCAAGGAGTATTGATT
The DNA here is from genome assembly GCA_003281605.1 of Prochlorococcus sp. AG-347-I06. GTDB lineage: Bacteria > Cyanobacteriota > Cyanobacteriia > PCC-6307 > Cyanobiaceae > Prochlorococcus_A. The sequence continues at coordinate 2,722 of QCBM01000010.1, forward strand.
AAGAAAAACATAAACCAGATAGACGAGAAAGGGGAATAAGCACGCCCTCTTTAAATTTAATTTCTGTTCCTTTGACATATTTTTCCAATTTAAATATTCTTCCCATTGAAAAATCTTCTTCATTTTTCTACTTCTATTTTTACGATTAAACATAACTTTATAAATATAGTTTTGATGATTCTTATGTTAATAAATAAAATTAATCTACAATATCAAAATAAGTTTTTTCATTGAATTAAAATATTTTTTAAATAAAAGATGAACTCAAAACCAGTTTGGAAAATAGAAAAAATTGTTTTACCTCAACATGCTGATCATGAAGGTGTAATGTGGCACGGTAAATATTTTAATTGGCTTGAAGAAAGCCGAATAAATGCACTTTCAGAAGTAGGAATAAGTTATTTCGAACTAACTAAAAATGGCTTAGATTTACCTTTAATCAATACTTCAATAAAATATAAATCTCCTTTATTCCTTGGTGAAAAAATAATAATCGAGAGCGAATTCAACATTGATAAAAGCCCTAGGATTAATGTAATTTCAAAATTTCTTAACAAGAAAAATGAAATCTTAACGATTGCTGAAGTCAATTTAGTCTTAATAAATAAACTGAATTTTTCTATAATAAGAAAAAGGCCAGATTTCCTCGCGGAAGCCTTTAGTAAGTTAAACGGTTAAAATTATTATCAGCAAATTGAATGATTTATTAAATTATTAATTATGAATATATTTCAAGTTATTGATTCTTATCAATATGAAATGGAATCAAGATATCAAGAGAAATCAATGCTTACAAATCTATTTACAGAGCACAAATTTATAGGATGGTTAGGGTTGTTCATAGTATTTTTCTCTATCTTTGCAATTTTTGTTTTTCAATTTCTTGAGTGGGAAAGTAATGACAATAATAAAAGTTAAGAAGATTTAATGCTTATAATTCAACTGAATGAATTAAAAAATGGCTATCTACTTAAAAATAACTAACCCTACAGAGGTTGTAAAAAAAAAGACCTCAAAATGGCTTACAGATATTACCCCTGAGAGAATTGATAGAAAATTGGTGGAGGATGAAGTAATAAAAGGCATTATCGAGCAATTAACATTAGAAGGCATAAAAGGAGAAATATCAGCAATTAATGGGTTTGAAGTAAATGAATCTTCAGTAATAACAAAAAATAATTTTGTTATTAGAAAAACAAAAACTTTTTAGAACGAAAATAAATTCTTAGATGAAAATTTTTTTTATTTTAATTATTTTTATCATTTTTTTAATTTTTATAATTGCAAGGGATTATCATATTAAAAAGAAAAAGTATAAATTAAATAATGCCTTAAATTCCAATTTCTTTATTCAAACAATTAATAATTTAATAGAAGAAAACAAATATAATTTGTTAGAAGAGAGGATCAGATTAAGGGAAATAGATGCCTACGGTAACGAGGACTATAAAAAATGGATTGGCAATCCACCTCTTGATGAAAAAGCTATTGAGAAAAATATATTAAATGGATCCAAGCGTTTTAAAGAGGGGATACCATACTTCTGGGAAAAAGTAATTTTAAAAAAATTTGGCACTATGGAATTATTTTTCGAAAAGTGGAGATCATATTGTAATGAAAATCCTACTATTGATGATGAGATAATTGGATCTATTAGAAAGCTCGAGACTGAAGATTGGTTTATATTTATAGCAAGTCAAATAGAGAAATCATGCTTAAACCTAATAGAAAAAAACTACTCAAGTAAAAACAAGGAAAACTACAAAAAAGGTATTAGATTTGAAAATCATTGTATGGAAATTCTCAAACAAAATGGCTGGGAAGTAAAAGAAACCCCTAATACAGGAGATCAAGGGGTTGACTTAATTGCATCAATAAATGATTTGAGAATATGTATTCAATGCAAAGATCATGAAAAAGCCATTGGAAATAAGGCAGTTCAGGAGATTTCAGCTGGTAAATTATTTTGGAAAGGTACACATGCAATAATAGTCTCAAAATCTGGCTTTACAAAGTCTGCTCATCAACTTGCAAAATCGAATAAAGTGGAACTAATCAATGAATATCAATTAAAAAATTTAGAAAAGTTTATTGTTTAAATAGTTTATATCAATTGTGTTAAGCCTTCTTTGTAAAGCAAAAGTGTTGTAAAAATTCCTGAGGCCCACATTAAACCTCTAGCTGTTGGGATATTAAATACATATGCACCAATATATAAAAAACGAAAAATAGGATGAATCAATGCTGCAATTATTGCAATATTAGAGTCAGTTAAAGTAATCAAACAAAGAAGACATGCTGGTGCATGTAGGGAAATACTTTCCCAACAATTTTGATGACACCAAACTGCTCTTTTTCCAAAAGAAGGTAATTCATCGAATAAAGCCCTTGGAGCAGACATATTTTCAACAGAATATCCCGCTTTAAATCGCCCTATAGTTAATGGAATAATTGATAATAAAACAACACCAACTGATAGACAAAGGCTCCAGGCAAAAGCTACTTGCATATGATTTAAATAATATTATTAGCTTAATAATTGAAGCTCGTTATCGTGATAAATGAAAAATCATTACCATAGATAAAACTTCGCAAAAAATGATTTAATTTATAAAAAAAATCATTTATGGATATTTCAAAGATAATTTTAATTTTTGGCATAAGTTTTCTAATATATATTGCTTTTCTGTTTTTAGGATTTTTTCTTAAGAATAAAAATCTAAAGGCACAGAATCTAAAAAAAGAAGAATAGATTATTAATGCCACGAAAATTTACTATTTTCTCAATATTTTTATATCTTTTTGAATATATTTAATGGAAATTAAATTTGATCCAAATAATAATAAGAGATATTTGAAATTAAATAAGACAGTTGCTGGTATATGAAAAAATTTTATAAATTTCTTAAAAGTTTTCTATTTATATCACTATGGCTTATTTTATCCTCATTTTTAACCCAATATTGGAATACCTTTCATTGGGAATATATTTACTTAAACTTCAGAATTATATTTGATAAAGAATTTTGGTTTGTTGTAGAAAAAATTCTTTTAGGATTTGATATTGGTTACTGGTTAGAAGAAGCACTAAAATTCTTAAGTTATGAAATACCTAAAGAATCATTTAAATATTTACCAATTTATTTCGTACTAAAGTCTATTTGGATAAAGAATTAATTTCTATTTTTAATAGATTTTAATAAATTCCTTGAAATTCTTGAATAAAGTCGGTGAATTTATTTTTCTTAAGACAAATAAAGTTCCTTTATCACCTCTACAGATTCTAAGCTTATCGCTTAAATAAGTTATCTCTAACCACCCTAATTGTTCATTATTTATTTCTTTCATAGCCTTTATATTTTTTCTTCCAAATTTAGGACCAATAACACCAGCATGTGTAAATTTGACCCCAATTTTTTTTTCATTTATGTAGTTAAGTCTTATTAAAATTCCAGTACCAATAATTGATTTTATTCCTCTAGGTTTAAGTAAATTAAGACCATTTAAATTTAAGGGATCAAGAATTTGAAGGTTATCAATAAAAGGAGAATATTTTAAAAAAGGACTACTAGAACTACTCCACCTAAGCTCCCAAACACCCTGCAAATCATTTCTATCTTTGGTAAAGGAAAAATTATGATCAATTTCAAGTTGTTCGGCAATAGTACGTATACTCTCTGAATTTGGAGATTTAAGAAGTAAATTTAATAAATCATTTTCGGTTTCCATTTAATAAACGCTGGAGTATATAGCTAAGGATAAATACTTACCTCCATGTGCTATATTCTACCCAGAATATGTTGATTTGATGACAAAGAGCTATTGGCTAAAGAAAATTTCAATTCCAAATGCTGATTTATTTCTGGAATATATAAGGACAGTACTGCCTTGGATTAAATCTGTAGGAGGAGTAATAGTAAAAAGAGATTTAATACAAGAATCAACCTCATATGAATGGGATGGGGGGCAGCTTGGATTAATAATTCAATTTGAATCAAAATTTGCTGCTAAAAAAGCATTTTATTCTGAAGTATTTCAAAAATATCTGAAGTCTAGAGATTTAATGGAACTAGTTACAATAAGTACTCTTTAAAAAAATCAACCAATATCGACCTCATACAAAAAACTTATAAGTATTTATTACTATTAAATTATTTATGTAATATTTATAACTTCACTAGCAATAGCATATTTTGCAAAATTTGATTGTAAAAGTAATCCGTTAATCAAATGAACTATTCAACAGAAAAAGATGATTATTTGATGACAACCCCATATACAAAAAAAATTCAGCAAAAATTTGAAAAGGTTAAATCTTTTTTAGAGCAAAATGGATTTAATCCTTCATCAGAGAGCTTAATGCAAGATATAGTTAGCTCAGAAGAATATATTGCTAAAAATGGCTTATAAAATATCAGAATATATTCAGAGTCCTTAAATAATAAAAACCGCCTATTAGAAAAGGTAATAATATTCCAATAAATAAGAATATGGATTTCTTTGATTCGCCTTCTGATATGGGGTTAATTTCTGGTTCCATTGCAAAACCATTTTGTCTACCACCGCTTTCGGTTGTATAACCTTTTTTATTCATAAGAAAAATAATCTAAGCAGATTATCTCATGTTAAAACTTATTTAAAAAAATATTTTACATTTAGAATTAAACTAATTTTAAGATCTAATAATTGATTTCAATCTGAGATTTCAATTTGGCAGCTTTTTTTAAAAGACCTACAACTTCCTTACGGCCTGTAGCAAACTCAGCCTTGTTAAGTAACTCGCTATATTTTTTTGTGATTTCTCTGTGGTTCATTTTGGATGTAATCTTCTATAAATTATAAAGTTACTAAAAAAAGTTTTTGTATAAAAGATATCAAAAAAGAGTTTAAGTACCTTTACCTATTTAAACCAACCTTTTTTCTTTGGTTTAATCTCTTCTTTAATAACTTCTTTTTTTCTCCCAAATAATCCCTTTTTTTGGACTGTTAAATTCTCTTCAACAGGTTTAGATTTTCTGTTAAATAAGCCTTTTTTAGGTTCATTTTCAATTGATTCTTTTTTGTTGGAAATCTTTGTTTTTTTAGGATTTGATTTTGAATTTTTGGGTTTGCTATCTGCGAATAAAGTTTGATATACAAAAAAACCAAACACAGCAAAGAAGCCTAATGCCTGTACCAGAGCAGTTCCAAGATTATCAAACATTTAGGCCTCAACTTTGAATAGTGATTCTTTTTCTTTCGATTCTATACATTTTTTATCATCAGACGAGCATTCAATTTCTGCCTTCTTCTCAGTATGAGAACTGCAGCCACCTGCATTTGCATTAGATATTGAAAATAAAGTTAGTACCCCTAAAATTAAGGCGTATGATGTGTTAATCGATTTCATGAGTTTTATTTTTATTATGGAAAAATAATTTCGCAATTGCGAAAATAATCTTCTCTTCTGCTAAAAGTATCCCCTTTTTATATATCTATTTGTAGTAATTAACTAAATCGATAATTAATATTGCTAGTAATGAAAAACCTAAAATGAAAGGTAAATAAGGATAATTATTTAAAATTTTATTTAGTTGATTTTTCGATGTCTGGTTTTCCTTTTTCTTCTCTCTAGGTGGTAAGCCTAACTCTTCCCTTCTCTTAGCTTCTCCCATAATTTTTAAACTATTTATGACTATTGTATATACCTAGTAGTAGTAGTGTATTGTTATAGATTTAAATTATTAACGGTTAATTTAATTTAAATTTTGGATATATTAAAAATATAAAAAAAATAACATGATAGAAGTCGTTTGGTCAGTAAATATTATGATTGCAATTCTTATTATTGGTGTTGCCTGGGTTCTTTATTACATATTTACTTATGATCAAAAATTTACTTCCTAGATAAATGTCAGATAAAGATCTAAGTAATTTTCTAAAAAAAATTGAGCAACTTAATCAAATTGCTGAGCTAATAGAAAATAATCCTAGTAAAAAGTTATCCCTTTCAAAATGCAAAAATCATGATGAAGTAATTAAATTAACCACTGAATGGGGTTTTGATATTGGTAAAAGGTGGGGAGAATATTAATTGATTTTATTACCAGCTTTATTAAAATTGCCATCAACATCAAATTATATTCCTAAGATTAATAAGTATTTCTTGTATTGGAGTTATGAAAGAAATTGGAGAGATAAAGTCAAATATATATAAAATAGCTGCTGTTACAGACAGAGGGCAAAGATTAAATAAATTAATTTCTCCTATGTATGAAGAAAAAGCTAATGAAATGGATGAATTGATTGACGCTATTAAAGACTTTAGTTTTGAAATATCAGAAAAATTATTGTCTGGAGAGTGGGAATTGATTTTTTCTAATGTTGAATTATTTCGAAGTTCTCCTTTCTTCCTCGCTATTGAAAAGGCATTAAATGATGAATTTAAAAGTAATCTTTTTTTTAAGTTACATCAATTGCAAGTAGGATCCTTTGGTATATCAACTATTGGAAGAATTGCTCAAAAGATTGATTTTGAAAAAAAAGAATTTATATCTACTTTTGACACTACAATATTTGGGCTTACAACTATTCCTATCTTAGGTTGGTTCAAACTATTGCCTACTTTTGGTGGAAGAGTAATAACCCTAGCAAGTGATTTAGTTTTAAGAAATAATTTACTTGATATGAACTTACAAAAGACAAAAGTTTCCAAAGTTGATGGACTTAATAAGATTCCATTATTTAGTGAATTACTTATGGATAGATGGTATCCAGTTAAAGAGGTATGGAATAAGTTACCTTGGAATAAAGAATCTCCAAATTGCCAGGTTTCAATTGTATATTTAGACGATGAAATGAGAATTATGCAGGACATGTATGGGTCTATTTTTATTTATATAAGGCCTTCAATTTCCTTGTTGAATTCAAATTCAATCTTTTGTGATTAATTAAAAAACTGAATAATACTACAAGCAGTTAAATTCAAGATAATAATCCAGATCCTTTCAAATAAAATTTAAATAAAAGAATCACTAAAAGGTTTACAATTGCCAAGGCTACTAAACCATTTCTGTTTTTTACATCTAATTTCTTGACTAAATTAGAAAGATAAACTACTGGATTTTCTGGCTCTTTATTATCCAAATTTTATTTAAATACTAATTTGACAAGAAAATATCACAGTTTTATTTGAAGAATCAAAATTGTAAAGATGAATATCCAAAAAGAAATAAATAATTTTTAACCCATAATTCCTGCATTTCTTAAAAACGCTTTACCCATATTGCCAATTACAAAAAATAGAGACAGATTAATTAAAAGGACTATTAATAATGCCAACATTTTATAGTTTGGATTAGTTGAAATGCCATC
>QCBM01000011.1 GCA_003281605.1 Prochlorococcus sp. AG-347-I06
AGAATGGAATGTGGAGATCATTGGGTAATTTACGCCGAAGTACTACACGGTAATATACTAAAATCCGATAGTCTAACGGCAGTTCATCACCGCAAAACAGGCGCTAACTATTAATTCATTTATCTAATTTATGACTAAAACAAGAGATCTAATAATCATTACGGCTAGTTGCGGTAAAAATCTAGAACTTTCTGAAAGATTTCTTGAAAAAAGTAATGAACTTAAAATAAATTCTGAAATTTTAGATCTTACCACTCTTGATATTCCATTGTTTAACCCAAGAATTCACAGCAAAGAAAATATTCCAAATGAAATAAAAGAATTAAAAAAAAAGCTTTTCAAGATTGAAAGGTGGGTGATTTGTGCACCTGAATATAATGGATCTATACCTCCCATTCTCTCCAACTTCATAGCATGGCTTTCTATTTCGGGAGATGACTTTAGGAATTTATTTAATGGTCAACCAATTGCAATTGCAACATTTTCTGGTGGTATAGGGCTAGAACTGCTGACCTCATTACGCATTCAATTAGTACATTTAGGAAGTCAAGTCTTAGGGAGACAACTTTTGTCCTCGTATAGTAAACCTATAGATACAAAAACTATTGAAGATATTATTCAAAGACTTTTACAAATGAAAAAATTAAAAACATAAACGTTTAAAACCTAATAAAATTTTATTCTTTTTCATTCCAAACTTTTAAAATTTCTCTAGCCATAGGTAGTGCATGAACAGAGCCTCCACCAGGAGTATTTTGCGCGAAAGCAACTACAAGTAATTCGCTTTTTTCAGAGGGAGTAAAGCAAACGAACCAAGCATGATCTAAGCCACCTTCACCATCTTCAGCAGTTCCAGTTTTGCCTGAAACTGGAGGTAAATTTGAAACTCCATAATTAATTGATACTCCAGTGCCCGACTCTACTACTTTCCTAAGACCACTTTTTATCAACTGAATATTATTTGAATCAATATCAATTTTAACAAGTTTTTTATCTGGTAAATTTTCATAATCTTTTTTAACTAAATAAGGAGTAACTAGATAACCTCCATTTGCAATTGCAGCATATGCTCTAGCTATTTGAATAGGAGTAACTTGTACAACAAATTGTCCAATAGACATACTCGCAATATCTTCTGGAACCCAAGGGGTTCTTCCCGGTTGCCCCCATCCTCTGCCTTCTTTAGCCCATTTACTACTAGCTACTAATCCTATATTTTCTTGTTCAGAAATTTCAATTCCAGATAAAGAATTAAAACCAAGCTTTCGCGAGACCTTATAAATTTCATCAACTCCTACTCCATAACCTACTTGATAAAAAAATGTATTACTAGAAACTCTTAAAGCATCTTCATAACCTATAAGCCCAAAGCCTAAATCATTATGCTCTCTAAAACATTGGCTCCCATAAGTTATACATGGTTTCGTATCTAACATTGTTTCTCTAGGGAATTTTCCACTTTCCAAGCCAGCTAAAGCCGTTACAATTTTCCAAACGCTGCCTGGATCGTAGGCATTTAATGCTCTATTAAATAAAGGTTTTTCAGGAGAATTAAAAAGGCTATTATATTCTTTCTCAGGTTTAAAATCCTTTGAGAAAAAATTTAAATCAAATGTAGGTTTACTTGCCATTGCTCTTACTGCACCATCTCGTGGATCCATTACTATTATCGCTCCAGCTTTTTTATCTTTAAGAACTTCCTCAGCAACTAATTGAAGATTAAGATCGATAGTTAGTTCAATATCATTACCTTGTACTGGAGGTCTTATACCCAATGATCTTTGAAATTTTCCTATTGAATTTACTTCAACCATTTCTCCTCCCCATTCACCTCTTATAAAATCCTCATAAACGTATTCAATTCCAGTTCTCCCAATTAAGTCATTTAATTTATAACCCTTTTTAGATAGGATTTTATATTCTAATTCAGTAATTGGCTGAGTATAACCAATTAAATGGGCAGCAAGAGATTTATAAGGATAATTTCTAATTAATTTGGTAGCTATTTGAAAACTAATTAAATTCCCTTCATTCTCCTTAAATTTTATTAATTGATCTACATCTAAATCATCTAGAATAATTACTGAAAGTTTTTGATTTTTTAGACCATCCGAGTATTTTTTTTGAATTACATTACTATCAATACTTAACAAGTTAGCAATAGTTGATTTATGTTTCTCCCAATTACTTTTATTGACAGATTGAGGCTTTATTATTAAAGAATATTTCACTCTACTATCTGCTAAAACATAACCATTTTTATCTAGAATTCTTCCCCGTATTGGCTGTGAAGCAATAAGTCTGATCCTATTCTCATCTGACATCTTCTTAAAAGATTCATAATTTAAAAGTTGTAAATAAATTAACCTAAATAGAATCAACAAAAAGGAAATAGAAGAAAAAATAAGTAAGACTAGTGGTTGTCTTTTGAATGAGATAAGTTTTTTATTAGGAGTTGTTTTTATCAAAGGTATAAAAATTATTTAAATATTGTTTTTTCCAATAAAGCAATTTTTGATTTTATCTCTCTAAGTTTAGTAATTAAATCTTTATAGTCACTATCTTCATTGTTAAGGTTACAATCATCATTTTCAATATTATTTGAATTAAAATTTTCACTCATAAAACTTGTACTTTTTTAAGCAATTATTCTATTTAATATAATCTTAAATAAGAAATTTATTTTTTCAAAATTATATTAACTCAGATACTTAAAAAATATTAAAAACAAATTAATCTGATTGATCTAAATTTTGTTCAAAATAAGGATTACAACTATTTTTTGATATCCCTAAAGACCATCCAATAAATGAAGAAATAAATATCGTTACTATTAAAGGTAAAATGGCTTGTTGAGTATTTACAAGACTAAACCATTCCCTCCAGCTACTAATAAATCTCTCTCTTTGAAATTTTCTTCTTTCGTTTTCTAATAATCTCGCTTTTTTGGCGAATGATTTTGTTACCCACTTCTCGAAAGGAATCTTTTTTATAATCGCCATTTTTCTCTCCACTTCTAATAATTGTCCGGAGCTAAGATAAGGATGAAATGTACTTATCAATTCCAGAGTTTTTAAAAACATTTCAACAGTTGCATCTTTTACGAGCTTTTGCTCATGACTTAAATCAGCCCACTCTATCTCTGGATAAAAACGGTTCCTGTTTGGTGAAATTTGATCCTCTGACATTTGACCAGGTTCTCTGAGCCATCTATTAGTATTTTCGTCAAATCTCCGCCAATATAAAAAAGGATTTATAAAAATTGTTTTACCAGATACTTTGATTACATCTTGTTGAAGATGATTTGTTATCTTACTTTCAGAATTTTTCGATTTTATCAAAAGTCTAAATTAATAATCTAATTAAAGATTATCTTTTATTCACTACTTTTCCAGAAATATGAAAAATTATCTCATAAATATTAAGTTATCGATAACTGCCAACGCTTTTTTAAATAATTACAGTATTCGCAATTTAAAGAAGGTTTGGGAAAAGTATCCGAACGCAATAAATTTACAGTATCAATTATCTTTTTTTCTACCCATGAAGTAGAACAATCTAATTTAATTAGATGTACGTCAAAATTTAATTGGTTATTAAATAACTCTTCATTTTTCTTTCCATTGAAATATAAAAGATAAGCTTCCTTAGCTACTTGAAAACCGTTTTTTTTAAATAACCACTGATACATTTCTAATTGTCTCTTATAAGATTTTGCATATTCGTACTTATTAAAAGTCTCAGACCAATCAAAATTATTTCTAGATGTTGCTTTTACATCAACAATAATGAGATCACCATTTTTTTTCTGCCATATATCATCCACTGCTCCGCCAAAATCATAATTATGTTCAATTGACTTATATCTTATCCCTTGAAAATTACTTCTCCAACGTTCTAAATCTTTGTGTTTAAAAGGAATAGCATCAATACCATTTTCGATAAATAAAGGATGAGGCTCCTGAATTTTTCTGTAGTAATCAAATTCATTTTTACATAAATTATCTACAGCAATATTTAAAGTAAATGGTAAGGATGGTGGTTTTATTTGATATTTTTTATCAAGTACACAACATCTTGGACAACTAAGATATTTCTCAACAGTAGATCGACTTAATTTAATAAACTCGCTCATTTTTTTTAAATCTCATTTCAAAGCTTTTTAGCTTAAAAATTTAAATTTTTAAAATTTGATAACCAACATCTAGTAAATACTCAGATTGTAAAGTAGTTTTTCACTCTTGGAGTGATTATAAATTTTGTAGTGACAAATTTATGCTATCACAGGTCTTTTGGTGTTTGGTGAGTACCCTATAGAATAATTATCTTAACTATGAGTAATTTTTATAAATTTAATCTATCTCGAAAATATATCTTAAAGATTTTTTAGGATGCATTACTAAACAAAATCACAGATATAAACTTAAATATTTAATTTGATCTTCGCTTAAATAAATTTTCGATAACTCAAGCAAAACTATTTCTCTAATCCCCCGCTAATAAAGAGTGTATTTTGCATGGCAAAAGCATGCCAAACAGACTCATACCTTAAATTATGTAAATCAAACATACTTATAGAATAATTTCTGGAGAATTCGTTGGAAATTGCAAGTAAATTAAATCTTTATTTAACTAAGAAAAGCTTAAAAAAAAAATTTATAAAGTCTATACTAGCTATGAAAAAATTATCTAAATTAATGATGAAAGGTTTTGGCAAAAAGAACCAATCAAAGAAAGAAAAAATTTCAAAGAATAAACAGAAACTAAATACAGGTCAATTGATTAAAAAAGCATTCGATCTTCAGGCACAAGGAAAGAAGTTTGAAGCAGCAAAATTATATGAATATCTCATTAAACAAGGAATAAAAGACTGTAGAGTTTTTTCTAATTATGGAATATTCCTTAACGAGATCGGAAAACATAAAGAATCAGAATCAAAACTTAAAAAAGCAATTTCTCTAAATCCTGAATATGCAAATGCTTACTACAATCTTGCAGTTTTATTCATAGGTCAAGGAAATTTTGAAAGAGCCGAATTAGAACTCAAAAAAGCGATTAAACTTAAATCAGACTTTGCTATTGCTTATTATAATCTTGGATTCATATTAAAAGATCAAGGTAGATTAAAAGAGGCAGAATCATATACTCAAAAAGCACTTGAAATTGATCCTCAATTAACTGATGCGTACTTATCACTATCAACTATACAAACAAGTAAAACAACTCAAAAATGGCATGATCAACTTTTTTCTGAAAAAATCTTAATAAATAAAAATAACAGAGAGTTAGTGAATATTTTTTTCGCAAGATCAAATATTTTTCATAGAAAAGGACAATATGAAGAAAGTGCTGAGAATCTTGTTAATGCAAATAATATGAAACTTAGAATGCATAAGTCTGAAGTAGATTTATTAATTGATAAAACTAAAAAATTAAAAATATCCTCAGATAATTTTAAAAGCAATAATCAAAAATTTGAAAATTATTCAATGTCCATTTTTATAGTAGGTTTACCTAGATGTGGTTCTACCCTTGTCGAATCAATAATAAGTTTAAATACTAAAGTAAAAGATCTTGGAGAAGTTAATATCTTTGAAGAATCATATAGAGAATATAAACAATCTGAAAAACGAAAAAGTCTTAGCGAGATATATTGGAAAAAATTACAAATTACAGATAGTAAAACAATCACAACAAACAAGTGGTTATTTAATTATCAATATGCAGGCATTATTGCGAAAGCAATTCCTAATGCAAAAATAATACATTGTTATAGAAATCCTTTAGATAACATTCTTTCAACTTACAGAGCACATTTTGCAACAGGGAATAATTTCTCTTCGAGTTTGGTTGATTCTGCCGAAGTCTATTCTGATCAAGATGAGATTATGAGAACATATAAGAAAGAATATAAAAATCATATATATTCATTAAATTACGATAAGTTAGTGACTCATCCCGCAGATGAAATAAAATCTTTGATTCATTGGTTAGGTTGGAGCTGGAATGATTTATATTTATCGCCACATTTAAATAAACGAAAAGTCTCAACAAGAAGCAATGTTCAGGTTCGTTCACCAATTAACACAAAATCTTTAGGAGGATGGAGAAACTACAAAGAGTTGCTTAAGCCTGCGATGGAAATCATTACTAAAAAAGAAAAATATAAAGACCTTAAATACTAATCAAGAAATAATTTATGCATCTAAAGAAAGCATATGCTAAGAAATTGACTAAATCTCAACTCTGACTTACAGATTATTTTGGAACTACTCACACTAAATAGTTCTAACCAATTTTGACGCTTCAAAGTAATTATTATCATTGACTTCTTTGAAGTAGCAATTCCTATGACAAGCCCGTGAAAGCCTTATTACTACTAACATTATTTAAATGGAGCATACTGTATGAACTTATTGTAAAGAAGTCGTTCTATCTAAATCAATAATTTTTTATAATCATAAAATAATATAGAAATTAATAATCAGATTCAAAAAAAAATGAAGGGATTCGATGAAAAGAAAAATTCAAAGAATATAGAAAAAAAATTGAAATCAAATCTTTCGAAAGATGACATTATAAAAAAAGCATTTAATTCTCATTTGCAAGGTAATATCGCTGAAGCATCAAAATATTATCAATTTATTATTAATCAAGGTTTTAAAGATCATAGAATTTTTTCTAATTATGGATTAATACTAAAAAGTCTTGGCAAATTGAAGGAAGCAGAATTATTTATTCGTAAAGCAATAGAACTTAATCCTGAATATGCATTGGGATATTCAAATCTTGGAGGAATATTAAATTCTCTTGGCAAATTAAAGGAAGCAGAATTTTTTATTCGTAAAGCAATAGAACTTAATCCTAATGAAGCAGAATTATATTCAAATCTTGGAGGAATATTAAATTCTCTTGGCAAATTAAGGGAAGCAGAATTTTTTATTCGTAAAGCAATAGAACTTAATCCTGAATACGCAAACGCACATTATAATTTGGGAAATATTTTAAGAAAATTAAAGAAGTTATCTGAAGCAGAAATATCATTTAAAAAAGCAATAAAACTTCAACCAAATTTTTTTGAGGCTCACAGAGATTTAGGAATATGTTTATATCTTTTAAAAGATATAGATTCAGCTCTCAAATATATAACAAAGGCATATTTCCTTGATAAGAAAAATAGAACTAACAAATTATTATTAAGTATTTTTCAAGGAGAACAAAATATTAATGATAAAAACTCTGAAAAAAATAGTTCAGAAAGCTCTTCCATAAAATCTGACTCAAATTTAAATCTCATCACCATAAATTTGCCAGTAGACAAAAAACTCGTTAAAGACCTATATAGTATAAAAGCTAGAAATCAAGAAATATATCAGTTCCCAACATTTGGCGATGCTTGTGGTTCAGATTACAAGTTATTTGAAAGAAGTGAGTTAAGTATAGATAATTTTAAAAAACAATTAATTGTAATTGCAAAAAATAGTCTGAAATCAGATATCTTTATAAGCGATTCTTTTTTTACTATATTTCGTTCAGGGGGAGGTTTAATAAGTCATGATCATTTAAATAAAATAGACAGAATAGAAGGATTAAATATTGCTAAAAAAAAGTTTTCCCTTGTTTATTATTTATCGGTTGGGGATCAAACTTGTGATGAGCCAGGTATTTTAAAATTAGAAAATCCAAATCAGGAAATTTTACCTTTTAATGGTTTGATAATTATTTTCCCAGCCAAAAGAAAACACTCTGTATTCTATAAAGGCGAAAAAGATAGAATTATTATTGGAGTAAATTTTTATAAAATATAATCATATAAATGAAGAGCAAACAAACCTTATATGATTTTTCTCAAAAGTTCAGCAAAAGTGTTTTTAAAAACTTAAGTAAATCTTGAATCTGAAAAACATTAGCATCAAGTGATCTAATATTTAAGTTATATTTTTTTATGACTATTAGTTATAGTCATAACTCGGTTCTTAAAATCCGTTTATTCCCGTTCAATAGTTCCACTGCTCTAATCCAGCCCTATAACAGGGGTAAATTTTGCGTGACAAACTTATGACAAACTGACTGATTGATAACGTTATGGAAATGGAGAATACTTGATAAAAAAATTGTAAAGAATTTGTTAGAAATATCCAAATTTTGACATTTAAAAACAATATTCGATAGTTTCTAAAGAATTATATAATTATAATCAACACTAGATTGAACAACATTACTAGAGAATGAAGGTTTTTGAAAATGAAGATCAATTTAATAAAAAAATAAATAAAAACACCAAAAAAATTAACCCATCTAAAGAACAAGTATTAAGTAAAGCATTTCAAGTTCATTCACAAGGAAATGTTTCAGAGGCAGCAAAATTTTATCAATATTGTATTAATCAAGGATTCGCAGACGCGAAGGTATTTTCTAATTTTGGTGTACTTTTGCGAGGATTAGGAAAATTAAAGGAAGCAGAGCTATCAGTTCGTAAAGCAATAGAACTTAATCCCAATTACACATTCGCTCATCTAAATCTTGGAGGAATATTAAAAGATCTTGGAAATTTCAAGGAAGCAGAATTATCTGTCCGTAAAGCAATAGAACTTAATCCTAATTCTTCTGATGCCTATTCCAATCTTGGAGGAATATTAAAAGATCTTGGAAATTTAAAGGAAGCCGAATTATATATCCGTAAAGCAATAGAACTTAATCCTAATTACGCCTTGACTCATCTAAATCTTGGAAGAATATTAAAAGATCTTGGAAATTTCAAGGAAGCAGAACTATCTGTTCGTAAAGCAATAGAACTTAATCCTAATTCTTGTGATGCCTATTCTAATCTTGGAGGAATATTAAAAGGTCTTGGAAATTTAAAGGAAGCAGAATCATATATCCGTAAAGCAATAAAACTTAATCGTAATTATGCATTTGCTCATCTATATCTTGGAGGAATATTAAAAGATCTTGGAAATTTAAAGGAAGCAGAACTATCTGTTCGTAAAGCAATAGAACTTGATCCTAATTGCGCAAGTGCATATTTTTCTCTATCGACACTTAAATACGCCAATGAAAATAACCTATGGATAAATACACTTTTCTCTAAAAATTTTTTAAATAACAAAAAGATTCAAGATCAAATTAATATTTTCTTCGCAAGAGCAAATATTCTGCATAATGATAAAAAATACCAAGAGAGTTCTAAATACCTTAAATTGGCAAATAAGATAAAGCTTAATATAAAAAAATCTGAATCTAAGCAAAGAATCAATAAATCAAAAAAATTACTTATTGAAACTAATAGAAGAAAAATAAATATAAAAAAATCACCAAACTGTCCACAAAGTATTTTTA
>QCBM01000012.1 GCA_003281605.1 Prochlorococcus sp. AG-347-I06
GTTAAACCAATTCTTCTTTGGTTGTTTTTTGATTTTTTAAGAATATCCATATAATTAATAATAATCTAAATACCTGTTTCTTTAGTATTAAAGAGTAGTTAGTATGAATTAAAATACCAAAAAGTTTGAGCCAGTTAGAATCCAAATGGTCCCTTGTTGATGACATTAAGGAAACACCCAAGGGGTTTCTTTTTGCTGGGATATCTGCTGGATTAAAAGCTTCTAATAAAAAAGATTTAGCACTAATACTCGCTCCAAAAGGCAGTATTTTTAGTGGGATGTTTACCCAATCAATAGTTCGTTCTTCTTGTGTGGATATTTGTGAGGAAAGGATTAAAACAACTTCAGGTTTTCTACGAGCAATACTAATTAATTCTGGTCAAGCAAATGCATGTACAGGAACTCATGGAATTCAACATTTTCAAATTGCCACAGGAAAGATTGCGGAACTTTTGGGAATAAAAGAAGAAGAAGTTTTAATGTGCTCAACTGGTGTAATTGGTGTTCCAATAAAAATAAATGATTTAGTAAAAAATTTACCGAATTTAGTAAATGATTTAAAGGGTAATAATTTTCAAAATGCAGCAGAAGCAATTTTAACTACCGATTTGAAATTGAAAAAAGTCTTAATAGAGACGATTATTCAAGGTAGAAAAATAAAAATAGCGGGATTTGCAAAAGGTTCAGGAATGATTTACCCCAATATGGCTACAATGCTTGCTTTTCTTACCTGCGATGCGGGGATTGAAAAAGAAGAATGGGACAAAATGATTGCAATTGCAGTTAAAAAATCTTTTAATGCAATATCAGTTGATGGAGAGACAAGTACAAATGATTCTTTTGTTGGAATAAATGCAGGAGAGAAAATTAAAAAAAGTTTTTTCCCAATTATTCAAAAAGGGATAGATATTGTATGTCAAAACTTGGCAAAAAATATTGCAAGGGATGGAGAGGGAGCAAATTGTTTATTAGAAGTTTTGGTTCAAGGAGCAAAAAATATTGATGATGCAATTTTGCTCGCGAAATCTATTTGTAATTCTGCCTTGGTAAAAACTGCGATACATGGTTGTGATCCGAATTGGGGACGAATCATTTCTGCTGCAGGCAATTCTGGAGTTAAATTTAATTTAAATGACGTCGATTTGTTTATAGGTAACGCTCAGATTTTGGAAAAAGGAAAGTTAAATAAATATGATCCAGAAAAAGTCACAGCCTATATTGAGTCCAGAATGAAAGGTAGATATTTAGTTGATGATATTGTAAAAATTATTATTAATCTAAATTCTGGCGAATCGCAAGGTACAGCTTGGGGATGCGATCTTTCTAAAAAGTATGTTGAAATAAATAGCGAATATACTACCTAACCTCAAATCCCCTCCAGGGCAATAGTTTTGAGAGATGTCGTTTTGGTGATACCACTTTTGTACCACTAGATTAACAACGTAAATTATTTAAATTTACCAGAAATCATAAATGAACTGATAATTTCGTTTTCATATAATTTCTCAAATTTTTCCTGAGTTAATGCTTTTAAACTTTTATCTAATTTTGTGTTTAGCGAATAAGCTTTGATGTTGTATTGATGTTCATTTTTTGGTGGGCAAGGACCAAAATATTTTTTACTTCTATCACTGTTTTTTCCTGCAACTCCAATGCCAACTTTTCCATATTTAACTTCATCTAAATATTTTGTATCAGGAGGAATATCTGACAATATCCAATGTACCCAAGTTTTTCCTACGACTTTTTTTGCATCAGGATCATCCATTATTAGTACGATTGATTGCGCATTTTTAGGGACGTTTGAAAAATTTATTGGTATGGATATGTCTTTCCCACCGTTGTATTTACATCCATACTTTTTGGGTATTGTTTCTCCATCTTTAAATGCAGGTGAACTGATCTCAATTGCTAAGGCACTAATGGGTAGTAAAGATATGAAAATTAATGATAAAAACTTCAACATAATGAAATTATTTTTTTATTATTCTTGCATGAATTTGAATATTTATAAAAGTAATCTGAATTTTTTCATTAGCATGATCCAACAACATCAACCTTCCCAACCCTTTTTTGATATTTTTTTTCAGAACAGTATCATTAAATTAAAAAGTGGATGTCAGTACATTTTGGATCAGTAGAAGGAATTTCAATAGGCCAAATTTTTCAGAATAGAAAAGATTTGAGTGATGCTGGAATACATGCTCCATTACAAGCAGGAATATGGGGTGGTGCAAAAGATGGAGCATGTTCTATCGTCTTGTCAGGTGGTTATGAGGATGATATAGATGATTTGGATTTTATTCTTTATACAGGACACGGTGGTCAAAGAGATAAAAAACAAGTTGCTGATCAACAATTCACTGTAGGTAATCAAGGTTTACGTTTAAGTTATGAATTGCGTTCCCCTGTAAGGGTTACTAGGGGTTATCAAATAAAGAATGGTCCTGAAATTGGATATAGATATGATGGTCTCTACTATGTAGATAAATGCGAGAGAGTTAGAGGTAAAAGTGGTTTTTATGTATGCAGATTTCATTTAAATAGTAATTTGAAAATTGATCAATTAGAAGAAGATATAGGAGAAAATCTAAAAGTCTCATATCAAAGAGCACCAAGAGTAGAAGAGACTCGTGAAAGAGTTCAGAGGATTAGAGAAAATAGAGAAAAAATAACTTTGATGTATCAATATAAATGTCAAGTTTGTGGAATTAAGTTAGAGGTACCTTCTGGCAATCCAATTGCTATTGGCGCACATATAAAAGGAGTTGGTAGACCATCACAAGGTCCAGATGTTGTACAGAATATGCTTTGTCTTTGTCCAAATCATCATGCCCAATTTGATAGGCATTCTTTTTATATAGATCCTGATAATTATAAAATTAAGGGATTGCAACTATTTGAAAATAAAAAAATATTTAAACACCAAAAACATAATATTGATTCTCAATTTCTTAGATATCATTTTGAGCAATATAAAAAGCGAAATTAAACAAGTTAATTATTATTTACTATTGCTATTTCAATACCGCCAAAATACCGCTAATTAGATTATTACTTCAATCTCAGGGGTGAAAATAGTTTAGTACCACTTAGATACCACTAAATTTTAATAGTAAAACCTAGTTATAGCAATGCTTTTCAAGGTATGCGAAAATTAATAGCGAATATACTACTTAAGTTTTACTAAATCTATTGGTAGATATTCATTTAGATAAAGAAATAGAATTGTTAAAGTTCCAATTACAGAACCTATAAAACCTCCAATAAAGTTAAATAATAATCCAGATTTAGTTGTAAGCTCTTCGCTTTTTGAGTTATCAAAATCTGTTTTATCTACTACTTTTAAGCGCTTATTGGTTGTTGGTTGTTGATCTTGTTGGTGTCGGATGAGGGCTTCGAAATCAGGCATGGAATTTGTGAGGCAATTGAGCAATAAGCAGACCAGCCCGTCATTCGACGAGGATCTGATCTACCTAAGTCGTCTACAGCTTCAAATACAGCATTGCCCGAGGCTTCTGCTTTATCAAATGCTGAAAGTAAGGGTATATATGTATCAAAAACATACAAACCAAAATTTTCTAGAGCTGCTTTGGCTTGTTGCGCTGCTTTTTGCTGTCTAAAATCAACTTTTACTATTACTACTGCATGGTTAACTTTTAAGTTGCTTAATAAATTAGCTAGTTCAACAGTTAATTCTACTGATCTTGCTTTTGCAGTTGTAGGTAAGATAACTAAATCTGAACCATACGCTAAGTGCTTAAGTTCTTCTTGATCACTGCTAGCTTGGCCATCAGTTATTACAATTTCTGATGATCTTGATGCTTTAGCAGCTGAACTGACGGGGAAAACTGGAAATGGAAGATTGCCTCTCGATGCGTATGCTAAAGCTGATCTATTCTTGTCGGCATCTACTATGCAAACTTTTTTACCTTCAGAATGCCAAACACTTGCAAGGTGAATACTTGTGCAGGTCTTGGCCACACCCCCTTTTTGTCCGCAAACGGTAATGAACAATTTTTTACTTTTATTACTCCTACTTTGGAGAATAATTTCATAATGTCAAGAGAAATTGATTCTTAATCCTTTAAAACTTATTTTTTAAATATTTTAAAGAAGTTAATATTTTTAGATAACCTTATAAAGTTCCTTATTTAAATTTGCTAGTGAAGAAAAGAATTGGATTAGGTACGTGGTCTTGGGGGAATAAGCTTTTTTGGAATTACCAATCTATAAACGACGATGATTTACGTGAGACATATAATGAAGCGTTACGAAGAGGTTTCGATCTAATTGATACTGCAGATTCTTATGGTACTGGGAATCTTAAGGGCAGAAGTGAATTGTTGATAGGCAAATTTTTACAAAATACTCCTTCAGCAAAGAAAAAAAGAATTCAAGTAGCAACCAAACTTGCACCTTATCCCTGGAGAATAGGTAACAGAGGTTTTAATAAACCTTTTTTGAAAAGTTTAGAAAGACTTAATAACAAATTAGATATAGTTCAATTACATTGGTCAACTGCAAAATACAATCCTTGGCAGGAATTAGGGCTTTTAAATAATCTTTGCGATTTAAAAGATCAAGGCTTTGATTTTCAAATAGGCTTATCAAATATTGGCCCTAAAAGATTGATGAAATTAATGAATTTCTTGGCAAAAAGAGATCAGAGTTTAAAGAGTGTTCAGATACAGTTTTCTTTGCTTGCTCCCGATTTAGGAAAACAATATCAGGTTAAAAAAATTTGCGAAGAAAATAATATTGATTTCTTTGCTTACAGTCCTTTGTCATTTGGAATACTTTGTATTGATCCAGATAAAGAAGAGAATAAAGAAAAAAGTTTTATTCGCAATGCATTATTTGAAAACTATAAAAAACCAACATATGAATTGCGGAGGTGTTTAAAAAGAATTGCAAATCAAAGATCAGTTTCCCAAGCTCAAGTAGCAATTAATTGGTGTTGTTATCAAGGCGCTATTCCACTCGTTGGAATGCGAAAAAAATCTCAAGTTAGAGATGTATCTAATGTGTTCAAGTGGAATTTAAATAAAAGCGAATTTAAATTACTTCAGAAATTGTCAAAAAAATGTTTAAAAAAAATGCCTAAAAATCCTTTTTCAAGCATTTAATTAAATTTTTAGTTAGATATTTTCTTATTTTTTTTTGAACAACTACTATTCCATAGTTCATTGGGAAATTTTTCGCCAGTGAATCTAATAACTTTTGGTTTGAGATTTAATACCAAGTCATTCAGCTTTTTATTAGATTCCATTTTGCAAGATTTGATTTTTTAATAAGATAAATTAATTTAAAACTTATCTTCTCGGTATTTATACTTATAAAATTAAAAAAATTCTTTTTAATACAAGCATTTGCAGCAATATTTACACACTAATAAATTATCTATTACAACTTCCTGATTATTTAAAAAAAGTGGAGCCCTTCCAGACTCCTCGTATCATTTGGTTGATAAGGCTGATATAACCCCATCTCCTTTAGGATCAAGCAGCAACTGGTGCTGTTTGACGGGAGAAACTAACGATTTTGTTAGCATTTGTGTTTTTGCTCTAACCGAGCCGGCTTCAGTCACCTTCCTTATGCCCCGTCGAAACCATTACAACCCCAAATAGTGGAGTTGAGCGGAATCGAACCGCTGTCCGAAACATCGGTTGAGATCACCTAGTCCAATTGGACATTTATATTCTGACAGGCAAAATGGTTATTGAATAGTTTTTTTACTAAGTTTTATCGTATATGAATGTAGTGGCATCATCTCCAGAGGGACTAGAGAAATCTTTAGCAGAAGAAATTTCAAATTTAGGCGGCTTTAATATTAATACTTATAAAAGATTTATTAATTTTGAATGTGATTTTGAAACTTTTTATAGAGTTCATTTCTATTCCAGATTAGCTTTTCGTTTTTATAGAGAAATTGCAAGTTTTAATTGCTATGACAAGCAATCTTTATATACGGGGGTTAGAGATTCATTTGATTGGTTAAATTGGTTGCACTTTGATAAAACGTTTTATGTTCAAGTAACTGGGAGAACATCTTCTTTAAGTCATACTCATTTCACAGCTCTTGAAGTAAAAAATTCTATAACTGATTTGCAACAGGCAGTTTGGAATAAAAGATCAAATATTTCTCTAGATAATCCTGATTTTATAATTCATCTGCATTTAAATAATAATAAAGCAATTCTCAGTCTTCAAAGCAGCTTAGAAAGCTTACATAAAAGAGGCTATAGACCCGCAATTGGAAATGCTCCATTAAAAGAAAATTTAGCTTCTGGATTGATAAATATGACTCAATGGAATGGCAAAGTTCCATTAATAGATTTTATGTGTGGCTCGGGTACTTTTTTAATTGAGGCAGTCAACCAATTCCTTGGAGTTCCAATTAATATTGATCAAGTATATCTTTTTGA
>QCBM01000013.1 GCA_003281605.1 Prochlorococcus sp. AG-347-I06
TATGGAATAGTTAGAAATAAAGAAAAAATATCCTCTTTTAATAATATTGATTTTGATAAAAATATAATTGAAGCAGATTGTAAAAATATAAATTTTTTAAAAAAATTATTCGAAGAAATCAGACCTAATGTGGTCATAAATTGTATAGGTTTAATAAAACAAAAATCTGAAGGAACAGATAAAAAAAACTCTATTCAAGTTAATGCATTATTTCCACACCTTTTAAATGAAATATGTATAAAGTTTGAATCCCGTTTGATCCAAATAAGTACCGATTGTGTTTTCTCAGGTAGTAAAGGCTCCTATAAAGAAGAAGATATACCTGATGCAAAAGATTTATATGGCAAAACAAAGTTTCTTGGAGAGATATATAATGAATCTTCTATTACATTAAGAACATCATTAATTGGATACGAATTAAATAGTAATTACCAATTAATAAATTGGTTTTTATCACAACAAAATAGTATTAAAGGTTTTTCAAAAGCAATATTTTCAGGATTAACAACTCTTGAACTTGCTAAGGTTATAGAAAAATATATTATCCCAAATTATTCATTATCTGGTCTTTATCACTTATCATCTGATCCTATAGATAAATTCTCATTGCTAAACATTGTAAAAAAGATTCATAATAAGGAAATAAAGATAAAAAAAGACTCAGAAAATATTATTGATAGATCATTAAATAGTAATAAATTTAGAAATAAAACTGGATATAAGCCTTTAGGTTGGGAAGAAGCAATAAATAATATGAAAAATTTTGGTCAAAAAAGTTAAACAAAATTTTCCAAATGAATTGTAGATAAAAAGTTTTTATATTTAAAGAATAAGAACTAAGAATTAATTCATATACTATATTATTTTTCAATTATTCTTCATCAACTAAAAATATTGTTTATAAAATTACCTAATCATATGATTCATTTAATATCTCCATTAGTAATTTATTTGATACTGGCAAAATGAAATTTTTACTTCTACTTGGTGTAATCATTTCATTACTTATAGATAAAAGATTATCTTTTGTCTTTATAAGTTTTTTTGCTTTCTTGCGCACTTGCAAAATTTCAAGAATATAGTCAATCTCTTCTAGTAACTTTTCAGGAGAGCTAAATTTATTATAAAAAATGATTTCTTTAAAACAATCTGGATTTTCTGCTAAAACTTTTTTAGCTACTGACTTCATTGTGAATGCACAAGCTATTCCATGATCAACTTCATAATTAATAGTGATTGGGTAGGAGATTGAATGACAGATGGCTGTAAAAGTTTGACTGATTGACAATCCTGAAAGGAGGCTTGCCTCTGCCATTAGATACCTTGCTTGAACATCACCTAAATTATTTAATAGTCTAGGAATTGCTTCTATTGAATTTCCAATTGCTTTTGAAGCCATAAAAATTGAAAATGGAGTTTTGTTTTTATTCCATATAGATTCAAATGATTGGTTTAAAGCATCCAAACCAGTTGAAAAAGTCGGATCGAAAGGAACAGAGTATGTAAGTTCAGGATCAACAATTGCCATTTTTGGGAACAAATTTTTATGTGAAATAGATAATTTTTTTTTATTTTTCTTATCCCAAATAGTTGAAAACTGAGTAACTTCTGAGCCGGTCCCTGCTGTTGTAGGTAAAGC
The DNA here is from genome assembly GCA_003281605.1 of Prochlorococcus sp. AG-347-I06. GTDB lineage: Bacteria > Cyanobacteriota > Cyanobacteriia > PCC-6307 > Cyanobiaceae > Prochlorococcus_A. The sequence continues at coordinate 1,640 of QCBM01000013.1, forward strand.
ATATATTGGTAATAGATTCCTATTCAAAGACTTTTTAGGTTCCTTGATTACATTCTCAATATCAAAATTTAATCCTTTAGTATTTAAACATGATGCCAGAGCTTTAGCCGTATCAATAGATGAACCTCCACCAAACGCAATTAAAGCATCAAAATTAAGATCTTTAATATTGACTAATTCTTCTCTTATTAAATCTAATCCTGGATTTGAGGTTACTGAATCAATTAAATAATTATCTTTTAAAATTTGACTTAATATTTGATCTTGCATTATTTGCATTTTGCCTCTATTTGAAGTAACAATTAATAATTTCTTTCCGCTAATCTTTTCAATCAAAAATCTGCGACAACCATTACCAAATGCAATTTTTGTAGGATTAAAATGATTCCAATATTTCATTAATTAAGGTCGACTTTTTTCTTCTAAATATTTTTTTATTTTAGAAACAAAAATTTCCTTATTATGAATTGGGGATTCTTTAGGCCTACCAAGGTCTTTTCTTGATCCTTTTTTTATGATTATTTCTAGGAATCTTGTCCCTTTAATATTACTAAGCTCTATTAAATTTTTTTCTATCTCATTTTCATTAATCAAAGGGCCTACAACAATCTCATAATTACAAGCTTTTGCAATCTTGGTGAATGATATTTCTCTTCCAAGAGTAGGTTGACCACCTACACTATCATGCGCCCCATTATTTAATACTATATGAAAAAAATTAATATCTCTATAAGTACCTATATTAGTAAGACCACCCATATGCATTAGAATTGATCCATCCCCATCAAGACAAACTATTTTCATCTTTGGACTTGATAGTGATATTCCAAGTGCAATTTGGGAGGCATGCCCCATTGACCCAACCGTTAAGAAATCAGAAGAATGATCTTGATTAAGAAAATCTCTTTGCTCATATAGTTCTCTAGATATCATTCCGGTTGTAGAGACAATCTTATTACCTTTTGGCATATGTTTAGCTATGAAGGATATCACTTTTTCTCTAGTTAAAAGGTGTTCATTATTAATTTCAGAGCTAAAGCTTTTTTCTATTTTGTTGAAGCTATTTTTCTTAACCAAAATTGCCACTGGGGAACTTTTTGCCTTGGCAGTAGATACTGCCCATTTAATATTATTTTCAGTATCAACATTATTTCCATCGATTATTTTAAATGGAATTTCAATTGCATTTAACAAATTTTGAGAAATTCTACCTTGTTTAATATGTTGGGGTTCATCTTTCACTCCAGGCTCTCCTCTCCAACCTATTAATAAAATTAAAGGTATTGAATAAACCTCCTTATCAGCTAAAGAAAGCAAAGGGTTTATAGTATTGCCAATTCCAGAATTCTGTAAATATACTAATGGTATCTTCCCGGTTGCCAAATGATAACCACTTGCAATCGCTATAGCAGAACCTTCATTAGCAGAAATTACATGGTTGTATTTATTATTATTAGATTCAATATATTTACAAAATTCTTTTAGAAGAGAATCAGGCACACCACAAAAAAAATCAACTCCTTCTTTTTTTAAAACATCATAAAAGTATTTAGGATCTATCAACTACCTTGTACCTGGAATTAAATTCAATATATCATTAATCGAGATCAAATATTCTTCAGAATCTTTTGCTCGACTATTTTCAAGTATTGATTTAGCAGTATTTATCATGGCTGGATATGCCGCGCGAAGTAATTGATTAGCATAAATAACAATATTTATACCATTTTCCTCTAGTTCTTTTTCATAAGTTTGACTATAACTTGAAGGTACAGCTATTAATGGTTTTCTTTGTGAAAAATTATTATATATCCTAGCAAATTCAAATATTTCTTCAGCCGTTTTTTGTCTTGAATGTATCATTATCCCGTCAGCTCCAGCATCTATAAATGCTTCCGCTCTTTCTAAAGCATGATCTATACCTTTTCCTAAAATCAGACTTTCAAGTCTAGCGATAATCATAAAATCATCACTTTGTTGCGCTAATTTTCCACTTTTGATTTTATAAGAGAAATCTTCTATTGAATCTTGAGTTTGTTCTACTTCGTTTCCAAAAAGGGAGTTTTTTTTCAATCCTGTTTTATCCTCAATTATTATTGCTGAGACACCCAGTCTTTCAAGTGTTTTAACAGTAAAACAAAAATGTTCAGGCTTTCCGCCAGTATCACCATCATAGATTATTGGCTTAGTTGTAACTTCTATAATTTCATTTAAGGTATTTATACGAGCTGAAGTGTCAACTGCTTCAATATCTGGTTTTCCCTTTGATGTTGAGTCTGTAAGAGAACTTGCCCACATACCATCAAACTCTTTAAAACCTTCTTTTGTTTCAACCCTTGTATTTTCAATAATTAAGCCACTTAATGCATTATGCAAATCTAGAAATCTTATTATTGGCTTGGCTTCTATTAATTTTCTCAGCCTAGATCTCCTAATTTCAGGGGATGTACCTATTTCTCTTAATGAATTATGTAATTGTGTTGAAGAAATATTTTCTGTATAGGGTATTTCTACTAATAAACCTCCCCACTCTTTAATAACTTCAATAACTTCATCTCTAATTTTTCTTTGCACTCCAGTTTGCCAATCATCTCCATGTACAACATAGTCTGGTTTGATTTTCAAAAGATTAGGAACATAATCTAAAGTTTCTTGTGGAATAACCTTTTTAACAAGGCTTAATGAACCAATAACTTCTGCTCTTTGATCCCATGACATGAGAGGTACTCTTTTATAACTAGCTATCGCTTTATCTGTTAAAAGTCCTATGTGTACTTCCCCAAGTTTAGAAGCTTCTCTAATTATATTAATATGCCCAGGATGAACCAAGTCAGCGCTCATAGCTACGTAAGCTATTTTATTCATTAATAAATATAA
>QCBM01000014.1 GCA_003281605.1 Prochlorococcus sp. AG-347-I06
ATTGAAACTATTCACTAAATATATACCATCTTTAAAAAAATGAAGTACTTATTTGTTGTTTTTTACCTTTTTTTTCTGATTTATCCAGCTGAAGCCGTTACCACAAAAATGTTTAAAGTATTGGATACGTGTGCAAGATATCGACTCGGTGAGATTAATGCTAATGAGGCTATAGAAAAACTAAAATTAAGATTAACGAATTCTTCCACTAGTCAGCCAAAGGACTTAGTAAAAAAATATTGCTCAGTATTTACTCCAAATGAAAAAATTGAATTTTAATCTTAGAAATACATATTTAATTATCTTTTTTTGAATAATCTTTAGCTTTGTTTCGTATTTCTTTAACTTTTTTATAATTAGTTATTTTTAAGTTTAAAATAACTCCCAAAAAAAGAATAAGAAATAAAAAAATATAAATAATTAATTCCATATTATTGAATTAAAAAATTCACCCTAGTTTATTTCAATAATTTTTTAGTATCTTTTAAAACAAAAAAACTGACTTTAATATTAGTTATTTAATTTAAGGCCACAAAAAAAACATATTAACCTCTAATATGGAACTTTATAAGAATCATTGTGCAGATTGGAGATAAAATTCCAGAATTTTCTTTACTGGATCAAAATGGAGTTAAAAGATCAAATAAGGGTTTAGAAAATCCCCTTGTTTTGTTTTTTTATCCAAAAGATGATACGCCGGGTTGCACTATAGAAGTTTGCGGATTTAGAGATAAATATGATTTATTTAAAGTATTAGGTGCACAAGTTTGGGGAGTAAGTAATGGAAGTACATCAAGTCATTTGGCATTTGCTAATAAAAATAAATTACAATATCCATTACTTTGTGATACAAATGACTCTCTTAGGAAAACTTTTAAAGTTCCTAAAGTATTAGGCTTTATGGATGGTAGGGTAACTTACGTTATTGATCGCAAAGGAACAGTTAGGCATATTTTTAGAGATTTATTGAATGGTCCTGAACACATTAAAGAGGCTATTAGAGTACTTAAGGAAATTCAAAATCAATAAATTATTATTCAAAGAATTTTGGATTAATAAGTTTTGTTTTATTATAGTTTCAGCTTTTTTTTTATATATGAAGAAAATGGGAATGCAGGCTGTTGATCTTGCTATTCAAAATGGAGTGGATCTTGACGGTACTCCAATCCCTCAAAAAATGCTAGATCTATACAATAGAATTATGAATGAGGAGAATAAAAGACAAAGGAGTGGTGTTAAAAAATCAATGAGAAATAGATGTGTCAAAACAGGTTCTAAGCATTTTGATAAAGAAACATTAAATCAATTATTAATAGACTCGGGATGGGAAGGTCTCAAAGAAAAGGAAATTTTATTTTTTTATAACTAAGAAAATTTTTAAATTATCTTAAAATTTATATATGGTAATTTTTACTTAAATTAAAAAACTAAGAACTAAAAAAATATTTTTTAGATCTAATTTTTGAATTATTTAAACCATCCTTTTTTGTTTGAGGATATTGTTTTTTCTTTTTCAGCTTTTGTTTTATTACTTGCTTTTTTGAAAGCCAAGTTGGCTTCTATAACTGTAACTATTGATATGAATAAAAGACCAAAAATTCCAATTATTTGTTCATTTTGAGAGGGTTCTGAATCACCTTGTAAAAAAATACCTAAAGCGAACCATGCAGTACTAGCAGTTAGGGTAAAAAAATATGGTTTCCATCTTCTTTGATATAAATAACCAGAACCTAAACCAGGAAGAAAATTTAAAAAAGATGCTACCCACCCTTTTGAAGATGCAAGTATTTCGTCTTTTGAGGGATAAGACATTTATATTAGGTATTTATTAAATGCGAATTTATATAAGCAAAAGATATTGCTGCACAAATTACCCAACTAAAGGGTAAGAACATTCTTATTTTTTCTTTGTTATTGTTCATGCTTTAATTATGGAAAATATTTTTAAAATCTGTGGGTTTAATATATCCCTTAAAACTATAAGAATTAAAAAAAGACGGTTTTTAACCGTCTTTGAAAAAAGTAATTTCTCTAAAAATAAATTATTTATCTTTTGAGGCTGAGAGTACTTTAAGTTCTTTTTTTACTTCTTTTTCTCTCTCTTCAAGATGTTTTAGTTGAGCTTTAAAAGCATCTTCAAGTCTTACTTTTTGTGTTGTAATTTCATCAAGCTCTTCTTGATGTTGGTTTTTCTTTAACTCCTTCATTTCACTATCGGAAATAACATATACAGGGCGATATGAAGGTGTTTCAAAAAGAAGATCAAACATTGAATACATAAGTGACCTTTGAATTAGTACAAATTCAATATCTGATAATTCTTTGAAATATGAAAGGATAAATACCGAAGATATTGATACGGCAAATACACCGAATTTCGGTTTACCTAACTTAACCGCCCAGTATTTACCGATCGAATTTTAAGGTATGTTTTAAAGTATTAAGGAGATCATTCTAAAGATCTAAATCAAAAAGAACTAAAAATGGATTTAAAAATTACTAAAACATTAGTAATCCCATCCAACGAAATTAAGTGGCGATTTTCCAGATCCTCCGGTCCTGGAGGACAAAATGTAAATAAAATTGAAAGCAGAGTAGAGATTATTTTTAATTTAGAAGATTCCAAAGTATTAAATGATTATCAGAAAGAAATTCTTAAGAGAAACTTGAAAAATAAATTAGTGAATAATAGCTTACGTTTAGCGGTTCAAGAACACAGAAATCAATTATTAAATAGGCAGCTAGCTTTAATGAAATTTAGTTCAATAATAAAAAATGCTTTAAATAAACCTTTTAAATTAAGAAAATATACACAACCCACTAAAGCATCACAAAAGAAAAGAGTTGAGGTTAAGAAAAAACGTGGCGAATTGAAAAAAAGTAGACAAAAAGAAAAAACATATCAAATTTGAATAAACTAAATAAATATTTCCCCTCGCAAATTGTAATGAAAGCATATTATTAATTTAATTTCATTTTGGATTTTTGAATACAACTAATGATTTCTGGTTAATTGACTCCAATTTTGTAGGGGTGATGCGTTTCTACAAAGATAGATATAATTCTGATAAATCTATTGATTATATGTTTATTGAAGAAGGAATTATTATGGGAATTCATGGAGAAAATCCTCCATTAATGAAAACTAGAAAAAAAATTGTTATTGAAGAAGCAAGATTATTATGGCAAAAATTGTTAAACGAAGGTTGGCAAAAAACTAATAAAAAATGGTGAGGAAATTCTACAAAAACCTTTTTTAATTTCAGAAAATAAATGAACCTTTAGGGTATAGCCTGGAAATTTTTTTCTGCTGTAAATATTTCTTTTTTTTGATGTCGTTTTCATATCTTCTCAACATCATTAGATAGTTTGTAACTCCAAAAATTATTAAAAACACAATAAACCTTATTCCGGCCTCAAAGTTCATATGAATATTAAGCTTTATTTTAATATGACAATTACTAATCAAAAATCAATCCAAATTTATATCTAATTAAAACGTCTAGTAAAAATCTTTTTTGATTTTACTGTATAAAAAATACATAACAAAAGTAATATTAAAATTGCACTAAAGCTTCCGATTGGGTTCGGAACATTTTGTGTAAAGGGTCCT
>QCBM01000015.1 GCA_003281605.1 Prochlorococcus sp. AG-347-I06
ATTAAATGGTGAGATGATTTTTCAAGACGATGAACAAAGGATTTATAAATTTAATGACGGTAAGAAAGTTTACTTATAATTTTTAATGCTAACTACACTCAAGACTTTCTCTTGTTGAAACTCCTGTAGTTGGATTGATCCCATCAGCTATTTCACAAAGATTTCTTTGGTCTTCGCTGTCAAGGATGGCATAAGAAAAATCTGCTCCTTCTATTTGAGCTCCTGCAAAACTGCTGCCTGATGCGATCATATTTATTAAAACAGCATTTCTAAGATCTGTTTTTTGGAAATTAACTCGATCAGAAAGGGTATCGGTCAGGTCGATTCCATTTAAATTAGAACCTTTTAAATCAGATAGGGTTAATGTAGTTCCATGTAAATCAACATCACTAAAATCTGCGTCTCTAGCAACTGCTCCAGCTATAGAAGATAAATGAAGATCCTCTCCATGGAAATCAAATCCTGTGATATTAGATCTTACATAACTTGGAACTTCATCTCCTTCTCCCTTAACAGCAACATTCGCCCCAGCAAAAACTGGAGATGATAAAACCAAGAAAGAAAAAGTTATACATAAAAAATATCTTAAAAACCTAAAAAATTTCATATTAATAAATTTGAGTAATTCTATTTTATAACAATTAGATAATTTTTAAAATTGATGACTAAATTTGGAACTCCTTTTTAAGATTATTTAACACTGTAAATTTTGAATCTAGGCTCTAAATTGGTTATACAATCAAGAAGTTTTTTGTTATCTTTGCTATTCGTAACCTTGAATTCAGATTCAACTGTACCTTCTTTATCTCTTATAGCTTGATTTAAAACTATGGAACCGTTTTCGTCAGATACTGATCTATGAAAAGTTCCTCTTGGTATTCTTAAAATGTATCCGCAAGATTCTAATCTAACTTTATAAAAAGGGTAATCCCAGCCAAAATTGACAAGAAAAAATGTTCTTCCCCCGGAGATAGCCAGTAGATTATCTTCTTGATTGTGATGTATGTAAAATTGCCAATTATTAAATTCTTCATCATTTGGCGGACTTACTGCAGGCCCACTGTGAATAACTAGATCTCTATAGTTTGATTTATTAACACTAATATCAAAAAATCTTACATCTTTTGTATCGCGAAATTTTTCATAACTTATCAATTCAAACATTTTCGATTTGTTTGATTTGATAACTGGAATTTCTAAACTTGAGTTCAATTTTCTTTAAAGATTAAACAAATGAAAACAGATATATATATCCAAGAACGTATCAATTAACACTAAAAAAGAAACATATTATTATTTATATTTTTTCGTTTTTTCAAAAGATTAAAAATTTAGTGTTTATTTAATTTTAAGAGGTTTAATTTCCCAGGATAAAGTATTTTCTAAATTATTTTTTCCTATAAAGTTTCCTGTAATTACAGAGGTTAAATTAGATTTTGAAGATGATACCAATGTTAAATATCTATCATCTATTAATCCTTTCCCGCTTGGATCAAAACCTCTCCAACCAGCACCTGGAATATATAATTCAGCCCAAGCGTGTAAATCCAACTCAGAGGGTAAGGGATCTTCAAAATGATAACCACTTACAAACCTACTTGGGATACCTATAGACCTGCAAGCTTCAACCATTAGCATTGCTAAATCTCTGCATGAACCTATACGTTCTCTAAGCGTTCTACTAGCCGGCCATGCTGGACCAGTATGTCTTTTGGTATATTTAACCCGATCTTGAATAATTTCTATTAGTTGGTATGTAAATGATAATGCGTTATTAATACTTCCTGCTAAGGCTTCTTGGGCAAGTTCTACTGCAGACGGATCGTGTTGTCCATTTGGCATCCATCCCTCTAATGCTCCCTGTAAATCTCTGTTAATAATGCTTCTACAAAAAGGTAATGTTAAATCTCTATTTTTAACTCCATCAATAATGTTTGGATGTTTAATAGTTTCAACTTCGCTGATTGATTCAATAGTTAAATTATCTGTTAATCCATTAAATCTGATTCTATTAATTTCTTCTCCGCTGGCAGCAAGTAATGGATAAATAATTACTGGTTCTGGAGTTATTTTTAATTCAAAATTCTTCAGCTTTTGGAATCCATTTGACCTTGGCTTTATACATAATCTATGCTCGCCTAATTGAACAGGGTCTTCGTATTTATATTCAAGTTTGTGAATGTATTTAATTCTCATTAATAAACTTATTAATTAATAAAATATTTTTCTTGAATGAGATCATTTAATTTATTTAAATCCATTTGCAATGAATCGATTGCCTCATGTAAACCATCATTGATTATATCTTCAATTCTGATATAACTCCACTTTGCTTTAAGCAAACCTCTCATACATTCTAATTCTGAAGGATTTTCAGCAGATGGTGAGGTATCTATCGTTTTAAGTGTATTGCTTATCCCATCAAGACAGTATCTTACTGATCTAGGGAAAATTGGATCAAGTAAAAGAAATCTCGCAACTGAATTAGGCTTTATAGAATTTTGCACTGCTTTCCTAAACATTTGATAAGCTCCAGCTGAACGTAAAAGTGCTATCCATTGCAGCTCATCAAGAACTCCTCCAAGTTCATCTAAACTGGGTAGGAGTAAATAATATTTAACATCTAAAATTCTTGATGTTTTGTCAGCTCTTTCGATTAATCTTCCAAGAATGCTAAATCTCCAGGCAAGATCTTTGCTTAGAGTCGCATCTGTAATTCCATAAAAAAGCTGACATTCCCTCCTTATTTCACTTAATTGTTCTTGTCTTGGTTTATTCCATATTGCCTCTCCTTCTTGCATATTCCAATATAAAATATTAATCTGTTCCCACATTTCTGTGGTCATGACATCTCTGATTTGTCTCGCATTTTCTCTTGCCATTTGAATGCAAGAAATTATACTATTTGGGTTTAAACGATCTCTTATTAAAAAATTAATAACGTCAGCTGGTTTTTTCTCTGGGAATCTCTTATCAAAAGATTCTCTGTCACTCGAAGCATCAATTAAAGGGAGCCAAGGTTCGGCACTTCCTGGTGGACAATCTAATGACATTGCTTCGCTTACTTCCACGAAACGAGATATGTTTTCCGCACGTTCTAAATAACGATTGATCCAATAAAGAGATTCTGCTACACGACTTAAAAGCATATTATTTACCTACAACCCATGTATCTTTGCATCCTCCACCTTGAGAAGAATTAACGACTAATGATCCTTTTTTTAATGCTACTCTCGTAAGCCCGCCTGGGCTAACCCATGAATCTTTCCCTCTTAAGATATAAGGTCTTAAATCAACATGACATGGATATAGTTCTCCATCACATAATGATGGCACAGTAGATAACTCTAATGTTGGTTGTGCTATGAAATTTCTAGGATTATTTTTAATTTTATTAGCGAATTCTTCTATCTCACTCGTTGTTGAGTGAGGGCCAATTAACATTCCATAACCACCAGCTTCTGCTACAGACTTAACAACAAGTTTTGATAAATTTTGTAGAACATATTCTCGATCCTTTTGATAATGACAAATATAAGTTTCTACATTTTTAATAATAATTTCTTCATCAAGATAATATTTAATCATTTTTG
>QCBM01000016.1 GCA_003281605.1 Prochlorococcus sp. AG-347-I06
TACACGATGGAGGAGGAAAAACTTATTTGTATTTATTACATTCTTTTTTAGATAGAGATGATAATTTTTTAATATTAGATTATAGATTTAAACAAAATCATATCCATTTTAAAAGTGCAAAAAAAATTTTTATTAAGAAAAGCTTATTCAGAAATCTTCAAATTTTTATTATTAGATATTACTTTTTCTTGAGATATTTATATGCTTATAAAAAAAATAATACTTATTTAAATAAATTTACAGAGATTTATTTAAACGGTATCCCTCCTTTTATAAGATTTCGAAATACTGAAATATATATATTTGCTCAAAATAGACTAATATTCGAAGATTTAATATCAAAATCTTTTAACTTTAATTTTTTTAAATTAAAATTGTATTTATTAATTCAAAAAAGTCTTCTGAATTTATTTTTAAGAAAGTCAGATTTTATAATTGTACAAACTAATTCAATGTTTAAATTATTAACAAAATATTTAAATAACAAAATATTTTTGCAGGATAGAATCTGGGGAAAGTATGACTTTGAGAAATTTAATTTTATAAAAAATAATTTAACTGAACTTGATCTAAATCTTATAAATAGCATTAAATATCTTTCACAAAATAATACTTTGTTTTTTTTTCCTGCATCTTTTTACGAACATAAGAATCACTATAAATTACTGGATGCATTTAATATGTTATACAAAAAATCAGGTATATCATTTAAACTACTTTTAACTTTAGATGTAAATGAATTAAAAAATATAAATAAAATTAATCAAAATCTACCTTACCTTAAATTTTTAGGTAAATTAAATTATTCGACTGTTATTAATCTATATGAGCATATGGACTATTTGGTTTATCCATCTTTAAAAGAGTCTTATGGATTGCCTTTAATAGAAGCAAATATAAATAATGTTAGGATTATTGCTTCAGATTTAGATTATGTTTACGATGTTTGTAGGCCGTTTTTAACTTTTGATCCATTATCAATTCAAGATATTTTTCAAAAATTAAAAACGGCATTGGATAAGAAATAAAGAAATATTTTATTAAAAATAATATTCTTTAAACCAATTTATAAATTTTTTCATACCTTCTTCTATTTTTGTAGATGGATAAAAATTTGTCCATTCATAAAAATCTGATGTGTCAGCACTGGTGGCAATCACATCTCCCTTTGGAAGAGGACAAAAGTTCATTATTGCTTTTTTATTCAAATTATTTTCAATTATTTCTATAAATTTAATTAAATCTATCGGTTGATCACTTCCAATATTAAATATTCTATAAGGAGCATAGGAGGTGGAAGGATTTGGCTCTAAAGTTTTGAATTTTATATCTGGTGTTGCTGGTTTCAAACAGCATCTGTAAATTCCTTCAACTATATCATCAATATAAGTGAAGTCTCTTTTCATTTTTCCGAAGTTATTAACATTTATTTCTTCACCTTTTGCAATTGCCTTTGCAAAAATAATTGGAGCCATGTCTGGTCTTCCCCAGGGTCCATATACAGTAAAAAATCGTAAACCTGTTGTAGGTAGATTATAGTTATGACTATAAGTATGGGCCATCAATTCATTTGCTTTTTTGGTCGCGGCATATAAGCTTACTGGATGGTTTACAGATTGATTCTCTTTATAAGGTAGTAATTCATTCCCACCATATACTGAACTGCTAGAGGCATAAATAAGATGACATATATTATTTAATCTACAATTCTCAAGAATATTTCCAAATCCTAAAATATTAGTTTTATTAAAACAATGTGGATTAATTAAGGAATATCTAACTCCTGCATGAGCGGCTAAATTAACAACAATTTTTGGCTTCTCAATTTCAAAGATTTTATTAATTCTCTCTAAATTATCAATTGAATCATTATAGAAAGTCCATTTAGATATATTCATTTTTGATATTTTTTTTATTTCATTAAGTCGGCTCTTTTTTAAATTTATATCGTAATATTCATTAAGGTTATCTACACCTACAATGTCAAAACCTTCTGCTAAAAGTTTTTGAGAAAGAGCTGCTCCAATGAATCCTGCAGCACCTGTGATAAGAATTTTATTTTTAAATTTCAACATTTATATAATTCAGGATAAATATTTTTAAAGTATTGAATTTTTTTATCTAATCCAATATTTAAAGAGATTTTAGGTTCTCAAAGAAGTTCAATCCTTTCTTTTTCAATAGATTGTCTCCTCCAGTAACTAAATTTAGGATATCACCTCGCATAATCAGAAAAACATTATGATTAACAACTATAGCATTGTTAATAAATAGACAATTAGATAAAGAACAAGAACAACTATAAACCACAGTTATGGATTAATACGTCAAAGATTTTTAAAATAAGCACCAACTAACTCCAGAGCAGTTAATAAAAGACAAAGATGATTGACCTTGATATAGAAATCGTACAAAAAACTCTCCTCTCTTTGGAAGATATGTTTATTGATAATATTGCTGATTGGAGCTTGGCAAAAAGTTAATTTTTATAAGACGATAAAGAGGATTTAATATACAGATTTTTTTAATTTTTAAAAAATAATAATTGAAGTTAAAAAATTATCAAGATTATTTTAAATTTCCATTCTATATAATTTTTTATTATTAATCACAAAAATTGTATCTCCCACTACTTCCCCAATGCCACTTATCATATGGTAACTATTTGCTAATTTTATACATTTGTACCTTGGTTTATTTGGGAATGCCCCACCATCTCCATATAAGAAAATAATCTTTTTATTATTATTTTTCAACTTATCCACAAAATAAGAATTTTTAATAAAATTATGCTTTCCTGATGCATTTGCGACCTTACTTAATCCCTCTGGAAAAGCATGATGAATTACTACATATATAATTTCAAATTCTTTTTCTCTATCGATTATTGACATTATTTCATCTAAAGGGTTTTTTTCGCTATTACTATCTCCAATTATGAAAAGTGATTTATTCAAAATTAATTTAAAAGGGAAACTTAAACCTGATTGATTCTTGTGAGGAATTATTTTAAAAACATCCCTCAAGGCAGAATCAAAATGCTTACCACCAATATCATGGTTACCAGGTGCAATATATATTTTCACATCTCCTTTAAATTTAGAATAAAAATCCTTCCACTTTTTAATACTTGGTTCTTTCAAAACATCGCCACTAAATATTATTGATGAAATTTGATCTCTATTTTTTAAATAAAAATCATAAACTTTTGGAGCAATTCCAACATTTCCTCTTAAATCAGATTTC
>QCBM01000017.1 GCA_003281605.1 Prochlorococcus sp. AG-347-I06
TATCAATATAAGAATTTTTACTATAAATTTTTTATTTGATTATCAGTCAAAGAGAAATCTTCTTTAGTTAAAACAATAAAATCTTCTTTAGTTATTGAGCTTTTATTTATTAAGCCATGGGATAGTCTATAGGACTGCCTTTTAATTACAGTTTCAACCAGATTCCTCATGCTTCTAGCATTACCGAAGGTAGACCTTTTATTACATGAAATATTGGAGATCAAATCTTTTAGAGAATTTTTTGACTCATCCTTTATCATTCGTCCTCTATCATTAATCATGTGTAAAACTATTTGAAAAAGTTCTTTGTCTTTATAGTCAGAAAATTTAAATGTTGTATTAAATCTGCTTCTCAAACCAGGGTTAGAAGTAAGGAAGCTTTCCATTTCAAGGTTATATCCCGCAACAATAACCGATATATTATTTTTATTGTCTTCCATAAATTTCAATAACGTAGATATAGCTTCTTTACCATAATCATCTTCTGACTCGGAAGTACATAAGCTATATGCCTCATCAATGAATAAGACTCCTCCCAGAGCCTCATTACATTTTGATAGTGTTTTAGCAGCAGTTTTACCTAAATAACAGCCAACTAATCCTGATCTATCTGTCTCTACAAAGTGTCCTTTTTCAAGTAAACCTAAGGAAGATAAAAGTTTTCCTAAGATACGGGCTATTTCAGTTTTGCCAGTACCAGGAGACCCTAAAAAGATAAAATTATTATTTATATTATCTTTTCCTAGCCCAAATTTTTCTCTTTCAATTTGCAATTTTGCAAAAGTGATAATCCTATTAATCTCTTCTTTAATATTTTTTAAACCGGTCATATTATCTAATTCTTTTATCACTTCTAAAAGGGCGTTATCACTAACTTTATGGTCTGAATTTTGAGAATCTTCCTTTATTTGGACTAAAGGTATTTTTGAGATAGTTTTTGTATTATAAGATGATTTTTTTGGGCCTCTTCTCCTAGATTTTATTTTTGGTTTTATATCATTAATCAATTTATTTATTTCATCCTTTTCTTTTGAAGTGTCAGCAATTTCTAAAGCATCTAATAGATCTTTATGGGCTTTTTTATATTCTTGTATCTCTATAAACATTCTTGATCGACCTAGATAAACAAATGTTTTTTGAGCATAAAAACTTTTATAAAACTCATCTTCACTTTTTGAAGATGGAGAAGTTTCTATATTCTCTATAGCCTTAGAAAAGTCTTCTATCGCTCCATGGTAATCCATTAAATGTTCTTTACTAGAACCACGTATTTGAAAATAAATTGAATCTGCATAGTAAGACCCGCAATTAAGTTCTATTGCTTTGGAACAATCAATTATTGAGGATTTAAAGTCATTCAAAATATAAGAGCAAAATCCTCTTCTAAAGAGAATGTCAGAGGTAGGGCTCCCAATATTTATTATTTTTGTAAATAATTTAATAGCTTCATTATTATCTCCTTTTTGGTAAGCATCAATCGCTAAATCTCGGAGAGATTCTGTCTCTTCTGTTTTTGTCATGTCAATAAAGATTAAGTATATGAGCTATCCCAAAAATTATTATTTTTGAATAAGAATTAATAGGACATTTATATATAGTTCTGAATAAAAAGAATTGATTCCAAATTTATAAATTACATTGTCTTTGCTATTTAGAAAAAGATTGGTCTCCAATCACCACTTAGTTGAAATGCAGCCCAGATATAGGGATGTCTATAGTTTTTATTTTTATGATTTCTAAACTCTCTCTGTGTATTGATTAATGCTTCAGCTTTACCTTCACCCATAATTAATTTCTCATAAAAGCTTTTCATAAAAACTGCAGTTGCCTCATCATCTACTTTCCATAAAGAAAGTAAACTAGATTTTGCACCCGCCACATTAATGGCTCTTTTTAATCCATATAGACCTTCTCCA
Source organism: Prochlorococcus sp. AG-347-I06 (assembly GCA_003281605.1). GTDB lineage: Bacteria > Cyanobacteriota > Cyanobacteriia > PCC-6307 > Cyanobiaceae > Prochlorococcus_A. The sequence goes on from QCBM01000017.1 coordinate 1,917, forward strand.
GATAAGAATTTCCCTCTTCCCGATTCACAAGCAGATATAACAACTAAATCAGTACCCTCCCAATCTAATCTTGCTATTTCTAATGCCATTAAATATCCATCATCTAGAGGATTAGCATCTGGTAAGTTTGCTCCTGAGAAAACTATTCCACTCCTTAGCATAGAATCTTCAATCTTATTTTCCTTATCCTCTAAATAAAAAGCATGACTAGCTATATGAATAATTTTATTATTTTTTTGATTCTCCAAGGCTATTACGGTTGCATCATCTTTTTCGAATAATTTTGCATCAAGCAATTTTGCTACTGCTTTACCTTCTATTGATGTCCCAGGAAGCTGATCCCAATGAGCCGAATCTAAATCTATAGAACGACTTTGAGAAATTGAAAAAGGATTTTTTTCTCTTATTTCTTCTTGAATAGGATTACTAGAATTATTGTAATTTGGATTAGCAAAAACAATAGAATTGGTATTTGAAGTATTTGATTTTTTGGATAAAGATATAAGTTCTCTTCCTGTTGTAAGTAGTCTTAAATTGAATGAATCAGGGAGTAATTTATCTCCCTTATCTAAACTTAGGGCTGCAAAAGGTACATTATTAATCTGAGAATCTGGTGAGATAAATAATGTTTCAACTTCTCCTATTGATTTTTTTAAGGGAGTAATTATCAAATCACTAACATAATTCCAAGCTCTTTGGGAATTTTCAAATTGAGATTCAAATTCTGGTAAAGAAGTTGATTGGGCATAAGCATATTTAATTTGGTTATCAATTTTTTTTGCTAAGCCTAAATCTATAGAATCTTTTTCTCCATTTTCATTGATTATCAAGGCAATATATCTTGCCTCATTATTTTTACTAAAAAAAGGTTTATATTTTTTGTACTCAATCAATAAACTATTTTTTGGTAAATATTTTGCAATTTCTTCTACTTCAAAAATCTTAGGCTTTATTTCAGGGATTAGTCTATATAATTTTTTTTCTAATTTATTTTTCCTTTCTTTTAGATTTAAAAACTCTTTCTTATCTTTATCTCTTAAGGA
>QCBM01000018.1 GCA_003281605.1 Prochlorococcus sp. AG-347-I06
AACTGTAATTCTTTTTGGTTATCACGGAAAATTAATTAAATTAGCAGGTGGTATTTTTCATACACATAATCATTTAGCTGATGCAAGAATCGAGATTCTTGTTTATTTAGCGGTTCAAGAAAAGGTACCACCTGAAAAATTATTTGAATTATCTCAGTTAAATAATCTAGAGGATGCATTATTACTTCTTGAAAGATTTAATCAATCTTTAGCTGATAAATTATTCCACAGTTTATCCAATATGATTGAAAAGCGTTCTTTTACTTATGTAAATAGGTATGTAAAAACTGATATGAAAATTGCATCTATCATTTTTGATAGAAAAAGGAAAATCAGGTGGGCTGGAATTTACGGGAATAAGTATATTTCTTATTTTCAATAGAATTAATTTGTGATTCATTATGCTTTTGTAAATAAATTGAGCTAACTTTTATACATGAGTCAAACATCTTTCAAAAAAGAACGAGATCCTTCAATATTAATTTTAGATTTCGGATCTCAATATTCCGAATTGATTGCAAGACGAATTAGAGAAACTAATGTTTTTTCTCTTGTGGTAAGTAATCGTATTTCAATTGAAGAAATTAATGATATTAATCCTAAAGGGATGATTTTAAGTGGAGGCCCAAATTCTGTATATGAACAAAATGCTCCGAAATGTGATGATAAAATTTTTAATTTAGGAATTCCTATTCTTGGCATATGCTATGGAATGCAATTAATGGTTAAAGAACTTGGAGGGTCAGTTATTTCAGCAACCAAAAAAGCTGAATATGGAAGAGCACCAATAAATATAGATCAAGAATCTGAACTCTTTTGTGATGTAGAAGATAAATCTATAATGTGGATGAGTCATGGCGATTCAATTAATTGTTTGCCTGATGGATTTAATAAAATTGCTCATACTGAGAATACACTCCATGCAGCAATTTCAAATGATGTAAAGAAATTATTTGGCGTACAATTTCATCCTGAAGTTATACATTCGGAGTTTGGGATGGAAATAATTAAAAATTTTGTTTATAAAATTTCTTGTTGTGAGGCTGATTGGACAACCGAAACCTATATAGAGGAAGCTATTCCCAGGATAAGAGAGCAAGTTGGCAAGAAAAGAGTTTTGCTTGCCTTGTCAGGAGGAGTTGATTCCTCAACCCTTGCTTTTCTTCTTAATAAAGCAATTGGAAATCAGCTTACATGCATGTTTATTGACCAAGGTTTCATGAGAAAAGGGGAACCAGAATTTTTAATGAATTTTTTTGATAAGAAATTTCACATTAAAGTCCAATACATTAATGCAAGGGAAAGGTTTATTTCTAAATTAAAAGGGATTACTGATCCAGAACAAAAAAGGAAAATTATTGGTGAAGAATTTATTAGAGTATTTGAAGAAGAAAGCAATAGATTAGGACCTTTTCAGTACTTGGCTCAAGGTACTCTTTATCCTGATGTTATTGAAAGTGCTGGTACTAATATTGATCCTAAGACTGGTGAAAGAATAGCTGTAAAAATAAAGAGTCATCATAACGTGGGTGGATTGCCAAAAGATTTACAATTTAAATTAGTTGAGCCATTAAGAAAACTTTTTAAGGATGAAGTCAGAAAAGTCGGCGCTGCTTTAGGTTTGCCCGACGAAATTATAAAAAGGCATCCATTCCCAGGCCCGGGATTAGCTATAAGAATTTTGGGAGAGGTGAATAATGAAAAACTTGATTGTTTAAGAGATGCAGACTGGATAGTGAGAGATGAAATTAAAAAAGCTGGTCTTTATAACGATATTTGGCAAGCTTTTGCAGTATTGCTACCGGTTAAAACTGTAGGAGTTATGGGAGATAAAAGGACTTATGCATGGCCAATAGTTTTACGATGCGTATCTAGTGAAGATGGCATGACAGCCGATTGGTCAAAAATTCCTTTCGAGATTTTGGAGAGGATTGCAAATAGAATCGTAAATGAAGTAATTTCAGTTAATAGAGTTGTTTATGATATTACAAGTAAACCACCTGGAACTATTGAGTGGGAGTGAAGAATAGTTTATAAACCCAGTTATAATTTCAAAAAGTAGTTTTCCCGCAGGTTTCCCTAAGACTAAAATTCTTATCTCTATAGAGAAATCGTAGAGTAGTGGCTTTCTTTACAAATTTTTCTAATTTGTAGATATGAATAAAAATATATTTCTGAATTAATACTTTAAATCTTGATATTTACTGTTTTGAGTAATGATTTCCATAGCAGGTTTCAGCATATCTTTATAGTTCTTCCATCCACCAATTGATTTTGAATTGATTGGTGAACGCACTTGAATATTGCTTGCTGTTGAAACCGAGCGTGGATTGAGATGTGGTGATAAATATTGATCGTGCCAATCCCAACCTAACCAAGAAATCAATGATTTTATTTCTTTATAGGGATTTTGCACTAATAAATCATAATTTAAGTCATATATTTTTGATCTAAATCTTTTTTTATATACTGTCATTATTTCTTCTTGATCTATATAAACTTTTGCAGTATCAACAAGGGATGATGAATATTCATTTCCATTAGCAAAATTTGCTCGAAAAATTGAAAGAATATTATCTAAAGGATTTCTAAAACAGTGAATAATTTTGGCATTTATTATTTCTTTTGAGATGATCCCTGCATATTGATAGTTGATTAAGCATTTGTTAGTTGTGATGTTAAATTTTCTTGTATATTTGCTA
>QCBM01000019.1 GCA_003281605.1 Prochlorococcus sp. AG-347-I06
TAGCAAATATACAAGAAAATTTAATATCACAACAAACAAATGCTTAATCAATTATCAATATGCAGGCATCATCTCAAAAGAAATTATAAATGCCAAAATTATCCACTGTTTTAGAAATCCTTTAGATAATATTCTATCAATTTTTCGAGCACATTTTGCTCCAGGAAATGAATATTCATCGTCCCTTGTTGACACTGCAAAAGTTTACATAGATCAAGAAGAAGTAATGACAGAATATAAAAATAGATTTAGATCAAAAATATATGACCTTAATTATGACTCATTAGTTACTAATCCAAATGAAGAAATTAAATCTTTAATATCTTGGTTAGATTGGCAGTGGAAAGATACATATTTATCACCTCACTTAAATAAGCGCTCAGTATCAACAGCAAGCAATGTTGAAGTTCGTTCCCCTATAAATTCAAAATCAATTGGAGGTTGGAAAAACTACAAAGAAATGCTTAAACCTTCTATGGAAATCATTACTAAAAACGATAAATATAAAGACCTTCAGTATTAATCAATAAATATTTATATTGTATGAATATCTGCTTTAAGAAAAAATATGTAGAGAAAAAAACTACTCTACAATTTCTCAACAAAAAAAGTGCCAAAGTGCCTTGACTAACCAATGACCAATAGAGAGTCGAAACCTTAGTAAAATCGCGTCTCTAATCTACTTGATAAGCATGTGACAAATCGCTAAAACCTAACTATAAATGACAAAATACCGTAGAACTACTCCAACTCAATAGACCCTTTAAAAAGATAAATAAAAAACAGTTATATCAATGGGTTTGAGCTAATTATTACATAAATTTTTCTAAGTGAAATCCACGTGAAAACTATTTTTTGACCATAAAAAAGTTTAAGCCAGTTTTTTACTGCCATTCAATGATATTAAATCTAAAAGAAAAGGAAAGATCAGTTATTGCAATAGATACTTAATAATATAGTACAAGACTTTTCATAGGTGAGCATGCGCTAAGGTTGATATCAGATAATAATAATATTTGAACCAAAATAAAGGCGTTTTATTTTAAAGCATTAGATATTTAAAATTTGAATCTCAATTAAGAGAGAAATTTAATAATTTCATATGAAATACTATACTCACAAATATAAATAGATTAAATTTTACAAAAATGGAAGGTTTTGGAAAAAATAATTATTCAAAGAAAAGAAAAAAAAATATATTAATGAACCAAATAAAATATCATCAAATTCTTAATCAAGCAACTCAGTATCAATCTCAGGGCAATATAACTCAAGCAATCAAATTATATGAATTTCTAATAGAAAAAGGATTCAATAAAAGTTTAGTTTTTGCAAATTATGGAATTATTTTAATAAATTCAGGAAGGTTAAAAGATGCAATATTATCGATTAATAAAGCAATTGCTCTTAACCCCAAAGATGCTACTTTACATTCCAATCTGGGAGGAATTTTAAGAGAACTCGGTAAATTAGAAGAGGCAGAATTATCTACTCGTAAGGCAATTGAACTTAAGCCTGATTTCGCAAATGCTCATTCAAATCTAGGAAGTATTTTAAGAGGTCTTGGGAGATTAAAAGAGGCAGAATTATCTACTCGTAAGGCAATTGAACTTAAGCCTGATTTTGTAAATGCTCATTTAAATCTAGGAAGCATTTTGAGGGATCTTGGCAAATTAGAAGAGGCAGAATTATCTACTCGTAAAGCAGTTAAACTTAAACCTGATTTTGTAAATGGCCTTTTAAATCTAGGAAGTATTTTGAGGGATCTTGGCAAATTAGAAGAGGCAGAATTATCTACAAGTAAAGCAATTAAACTAAATCCTGATTTCGCAACTGCTCATTCTAATCTTGGAGGAATATTAAAAAATATTGGAAATTTAAAGGAAGCAGAGTTATCTGTTCGTAAAGCAATTGAACTTAATCCTGATTTCGCAGAAGCGCATTCAAATCTTGGAAACATATTGGCAGATCTCGGCAAATTAAAAGACGCAGAAATATCTACTCGTAAAGCAATTGAACTTGATCCTAATTGTGCAGTTGCATATTTTTCTCTATCGACACTTAAATACACCAATGAAAGTAACTTATGGATAAATAAACTTTTCTCTAAAAAT
>QCBM01000020.1 GCA_003281605.1 Prochlorococcus sp. AG-347-I06
AACCTTTACCTCTTAATTATAGAAGCTACATCTACCAAAAAAGTATAGACTTTAATAATAAACTATTAAAAATTGAACCTAAGCGAAATTTAAGGATTGAGGGATATTGGCAAAGTGAAGATTACTTCATTGACATAGAAAGTGAAATAAGAAATGACCTTGTCTTTTTAAAGGAATTAACAAAAAAAAATATTCAAAATAAAAAACATATTAAATATGAAAATTCTGTTGCGTTGCACTTACGCGAGCCTAATAAAAATCTTATTAACTTTAAAAAAAGAGATCTAACTAATTACTATATAAAAGCGATTAATTTAATTAACAACAAAATAAGATCCCCATATTTCTTTATATTTGGAGATTTAAGTCATTACCACCATCTAAAAAAACACATTGACCCACTTCGAATTAAAACTATCATAAATAGAAATCCAATTGATGACTTACATTTAATGTCTTTATGTAAACATTTTATTATTGCTGATAGTACGTTCAGCTGGTGGGGGGCGTGGCTATCGAATCATAAAGATAAAATTATTATTGCTCCAGCATATCAAGACTATAATTCAGAGAGATGCTGGGGATTCAAAGGACTAATTCCAAAAAAGTGGATTGTTTTATGATTAAGGTCATTTAAAGTATCTATTATCTTATTGGTATTTAATGGTGAATTTTGGATTGAGAAAGCTATTAAAACTAAATTTCTTAGGAATTTGAAGGATATTTATTCTTATATTGAACAATGATAGCCAAGATAAATCTGAAAAAACAATTTTAAAATATGCAGATTTCAATTCTAAGATTAAACACCTTATAGTAGTATATTTAGAATTAAATGATTTTTTAAATTATTCTTTTAATTAAAAATAAAAAAATATTTTTAACCTCGAAAAAAATAATTTATGTATAAGAATATAATTACTAAATTAAGTGTATTTATTATTTTTTTAAATAAAAAATTATAGAATTAAAAAAGCCATCTTTAGGAATATGAAGATATTAATGCTTTTCTGCGATATGTTAAGAGCGAATAAATTAAATGTAGTTGATAAAAATAATTGTAAACCAACGCCATTTGATAATTGGTTGGAAAATTTCGGAGGATGTACATACATTAATACTTATACACCAGCTCCTGATACACCAAGAAGCCTAGCTTGTTTATATACTGGACTTTATCCAAAATATAATGGATGTAACACAAGAATTGAATGGCCAAGATTCTATCAAAATGAAAATTTAGAAACAATGTTTCAGTATTTAAATAAGAACAATTTTAAAGTTTACACAAATTTTTCAAAAAATGAAATTGAAACTGGCATTTGTACTAATAAAGACCTGAAAAGAATCATTAATTATGATTCATTTCTTGATTTTTTTAGTGCAAATAATATTAAGGAAGATAAAAATAATCAATTTTTTTTTATAAGGTTAAATGACTTCCATCATTGTGTTTCGGACTACAGTTCTCTGCCAATAAGCACAAAAATTGGGAGTAGAAAACTTCTTAATACATTTGATATTTTTTTCAAAAAATATGATAAGGAAATATTTGATTTTACTTTTATATTTTCTGATCATGGATGTATGCTTTCTAACGATAAATTTTATAAAGATAAGGATTATTTATTACTTAATGACAATAGAAGTAAAATTTTTATGCATTTGAGAAAGAAAGGGGATAAATATTTGCGAAAAAATAATTCTCTTAGAACCATTATGGACATTTACCCAACAGTCGTAGATATAGTCAAAAAGCCAATCGATTCTAAATTAGATGGCATTTCTCTATTTAAAAAAAAAGGAAGGAATTTTGTGATAATAGAAGATTCATCAGAATTTAAACCTCACCTAGGTATTTTCAATAATATATGGAGATATAAAGAACTAGGATTCTCTATATATCTTGATCCAGATATAAAAAGTATTAATTTAGAGGGAGGCGAACAAAAATCATATATTGAATTGAAATCAAGTTTAAATTTAAAGAAAGTTATTAAACGTGTTTCTGAAATATCAATTTCATATGGAGAAATAAAAAAAAGGAAAGATATTTTATTAAGATATGAAAAAATGAACGAACATTACTTTGAAAATAATTTTTCAGATGG
>QCBM01000021.1 GCA_003281605.1 Prochlorococcus sp. AG-347-I06
TATTGCCATTATTAATATCTCCTAAATATTCACCACCGGTATTTCTCATATTGAAATTATCATTTGCATTGATACTTTCTCCAATTCCTAAAGAAAATAATGATATGGAAGCAAAAAGTAATGCTATTTTTCTTCTTAATTTCATCAAATTAAAAAATTTGTTTATTTACGGGAAAGATTACCAAAATTTGAAAATCATATTGAAATGAATGCGACATAGTTGAAAATACAAAAAGGGTAAATTAATAAAAGATTTTTGACTCATTTATACCTATAAAGTAGTTTTAATAAAAAGTGGAAATAAGGAAACACTTGATTTAATAAAAACATTAAAAGACTTTGAGTAATAGGGTTTTTTTAAATGCGTAATCACTACACGCGAATAATGACCAATAGGCAATCTATGTAGGTATAATTGATGGATTAAAAGATTTTCCAGAACATAGAATGTTTAGGTCGACAGTTGAAAATCAGTTGAAACCCTTTTTAACCCCAGTGTTAGACTAAAAGCTTGCTTTTCACTATTGGTAAATAAGTTTTCAAAATGTCAGGGATTAATATTAGCTTACTTAAAGAAAATCAAGCCTTTTCAGAATTTGAAATTGCTGAAAATTTCACTTGCATCAGATTTCTTGATCATAATAAGGAAAGATTTGAACTTGAATTTAATCTCGAAAAAGGAACATCATTTAACACTTTTTTGATAAGAAATAATGAAGAACTTTTTATTATTTATCCACCTGAAAAACAATATTTAAATTCATTTAACGAGATAATTTCCAACTTTTTTAAACATTTTAAATTAAAAAAAATTAACGTCATCTCTGGACATATCAATCCCCAGATAATAGAAACTATAAAAAACTTAAGTAAGCAATTTAAAGACTTAACTATAACTTGCTCAAATCCTGGCTTTAAACTTATTAGTGAACTTTGGAATCAAAGAAATCCTACCTTACAAAACTTTATTGAAATTGAATTACCGGAAATAAACATAATCAAAAAAGAACTCTATTTAGAATTAGATAATATTTCACTGGAGTTAATTCCTATTCCAACAGCACGTTGGCCTGGTGGCCTGATAATTTATGAAGGTAATCAAGAAATACTACTTAGTGAAAAAATTTTCTCTGCTCACATTGCTTCTGCTGATTGGTCTGAAACAAATCGAGTTAGTACAGAAATTGATAGGAAACATTTTTATGATTGCTTGATGGCACCAATGTCTAATCAAGTAGTATCAATAACTGAAAAAATTGTAGATTATGACATTAAAACTATTGCACCATTACATGGTCCTGCGATCGAATATAGCTTAAAAAGCTTTTTAAATGACTATATTAGATGGGGAGAAAATCTCTCAACAAATAATCCTAAGATTGCTCTTATATATGCAAGTGCATATGGAAATACAGCCTCAATAGGTGACGCATTGGCTAAAGGATTAAATAGAACCTCTGTAGAAGTAGAAAGTATTAATTGTGAATTTACGCCTAATGATGTACTTGTAAAGTCTATCCAAAATGCTGATGGATATTTAATAGGCTCTCCCACATTGGGTGGTCACGCCCCAACTCCAATAGTTAGTGCACTAGGAACATTATTAGCAGAAGGTAATAGAGATAAGCCAGTTGGAATTTTTGGTAGTTTTGGCTGGAGCGGCGAAGCTATAGATTTACTTGAATCAAAATTAAAAGACGGTGGTTTTAAGTTTAGTTTTGACCCTATAAGGATTAAATTCAGCCCAAATAAACCAAAGATTAAAGAATTAGAAGAAATAGGAACTCACTTTGGAAGAAAAATTATAAAAAAAGCAAAGAAAAAACCCAGAAAGTCAGATACTGGAATGATTACAAGCAAAACGGATCCAAAGCTACAAGCTCTTGGAAGAGTAATCGGTTCACTTTGTATTCTGACAGCCTCTAAAGGCAAAGATGAGAATAATATTAAAGGAGCTATGCTTGCATCTTGGGTAAGTCAAGCGAGTTTTTCTCCCCCCGGGTTAAGTATTGCAGTAGCAAAAGATAGATCGG